>NZ_LMCS01000002.1:0-1163082 GCF_001425645.1 Microbacterium sp. Root322
CAGCCGCGACCCCACATGATCCAGAGCATCCTTATGCGCCCAGATATCGAACCCGACGTTCTCCCGAACCAGGATCTCGTCCGACACCGCCTCCAGCTTGCCGCGACCCTCCTCCGACAGAGAACCGTTCACGACCACCAGCACATGAGCCGCATGCTCACGCAAACCCGCCAACGCGTACGGAACATAATCGTCCACACCACCACGCCGGTCGAACACCACATACACGACGAGCCGACGACCACCCACCGGAAAAACACCCGGCACCCGACTCACGACTGTCATGCTCCTGTGGGCCCCCGGATCCGGTGATGATCATCGACAGGCCCGTCCCGTCGACGCGTCGCGGGCCGTCGACCATCCTAGCCCGGGGTCAGACGCGACCCTGGGCGAGTGCCTTGAGCAGATAAGCCCCGTACCCGCTCTTCACGAGCGGCTCGGCACGCTCGCGCAGTTCGTCGTCGGTCAGGAAGCCCATTCGCCAGGCGACCTCCTCAGGGCACCCGATCGACAGGCCCTGGCGCTTCTCCACCGTGCGGATGAAGTCCGTCGCCTCCGCGAGCGAGTCGAAGGTCCCGGTGTCGAGCCAGGCCGTACCGCGCGTGAGCACCTGCACCTTGAGCTTGCCGCGGTCCAGGTACTCGCGATTGACGTCGGTGATCTCCAGCTCGCCACGGGGCGAGGGCTTCAGCGCCTTGGCGATCTCGATCACATCGTTGTCGTAGAAGTAGAGGCCAGGCACCGCGTAGTTGCTCTTGGGCTGCGCGGGCTTCTCCTCGAGCGAGACCACTCGGCCCGCGTCGTCGAACTCCACCACACCGTACGCCGTGGCGTCGTCGACCCAGTATCCGAAGACGACGCCGCCGTCGAGCTCGGTGTACTGCCGCAGCTGCGTGCCCATCCCCTGCCCGTAGAAGATGTTGTCGCCGAGAACCAGGGCCGCGGAATCCGAGCCGATGTGCTCTTCTCCCAGGACGAAGGCCTGCGCGAGTCCGTCGGGCGAGGGCTGGGTCTTGTAGGTGATGGACACCCCGAACTTCGAGCCGTCGCCCAGCAGACGCTGGAAGGACTCCGCGTCGTGTGGCGTCGTGATCATCAGGATGTCGCGGATTCCCGCGAGGATCAGTGTCGACAGCGGGTAGTAGATCATCGGCTTGTCGTAGACCGGGACCAACTGCTTCGAGACGCCGAGAGTGATCGGGTGCAGCCGGGAGCCTGTTCCTCCGGCGAGAATAATGCCACGCATGGTGAACAGTCTCCCTGATCGGCCCCACCTGAACAAACGCCCCGAGTCTCACAGGAGGGCTCCCGCTACGCTGGGGGGCATGCAGAGACTGCTCGTCACCGGCGGCGCCGGCTTCATCGGTTCAAATTTCGTGCACCACGTCATCGAGAACACCGATGCCCATGTCACCGTGCTCGACAAGCTCACCTACGCGGGCAACAAGGCCTCTCTCGAGGGCCTCCCCAGCGACCGCCTGCGCTTCGTCGAAGGCGACATCGCCGACGCCGAACTCGTCGACGGCCTGTTCGCCGACGTCGACTCGGTCGTGCACTACGCCGCCGAATCGCACAACGACAACTCCCTGCACGATCCCCGCCCCTTCCTCGACACCAACATCATCGGCACCTACACGCTGCTCGAGGCAGCCCGCCGTCACGATCGTCGCTTCCACCACATCTCGACCGACGAGGTCTACGGAGACCTCGAGCTCGACGACCCCGAGCGGTTCACCGAGCAGACGCCCTACAACCCCTCGTCTCCTTATTCCTCCACCAAGGCCGGCAGCGATCTGCTGGTGCGCGCCTGGGTGCGTTCGTTCGGCGTGCGGGCGACGATCTCGAACTGCTCGAACAACTACGGTCCGTATCAGCACGTGGAGAAGTTCATCCCGCGCCAGATCACGAACGTCATCCGCGGCATCCGGCCCAAGCTGTACGGTGCAGGGCTGAACGTCCGCGACTGGATCCACGCGGACGACCACTCGTCTGCGGTGCTCACCATCCTCGACAAGGGGGAGATCGGCGAGACCTACCTGATCGGTGCCGACGGCGAGAAGGACAACAAGTCCGTCGTCGAACTGATCCTCACTGAGATGGGTCAGCCGGCGGACGCCTACGATCACGTCACGGATCGCGCCGGTCACGATCTGCGGTACGCGATCGATTCCACGAAGCTGCGCACCGAGCTGGGCTGGACCCCGGCCTTCGGCGACTTCGAGTCCGGACTCGCCTCCACCATCGCTTGGTATCGCGACAACGAGGCCTGGTGGGCCTCGTCCAAGGATGCCACCGAGTCGTTCTACGCCTCCAAGGGACAGTGATGACGGAGTTCGGCAAGGCACTCGCGGTCACCGAGACCGCGATACCCGGACTGCTCCTCGCGGATCTGCCGGTGCACGGCGACTCCCGCGGCTGGTTCAAGGAGAACTGGCAGCGCGAGAAGATGGTCGCGGCGGGTCTGCCCGACTTCGGACCGGTGCAGAACAACATCTCCTTCAACGACGCGATCGGTACGACGCGCGGCATCCATGCCGAGCCCTGGGACAAGTGGGTCTCCGTGGCGACCGGCCGCATCTTCGGCGCATGGGTCGACCTTCGCGAGGGCCCTTCGTTCGGAACGGTGTTCACGGCGGAGATCGACCCCTCACAGGCGATCTTCGTACCCCGCGGCGTCGGCAATGCGTACCAGACGCTCGAGCCCGACACCGCCTACGTCTACCTGGTGAACGATCACTGGTCGGCCGATGCGGAGTACTCGTTCCTGAACCTCGCCGACGAGACAGCTGCCATCCAGTGGCCGATCCCGTTGTCCGAGGTCGAGATCTCCGCCAAGGACCACGCACACCCGCGTCTCGCGGATGTCACGCCGATCCCCGCCAAGAAGACGCTCATCGTCGGCGCCGGCGGTCAGCTGGGCCACGCGCTGCGCGCGCACTTCGGCGAAGCCGCCGAATACGAGTACGTGGGACGGGACGAGCTCGACCTCTCGGACGGGTCCTTCCCCTCGGCCCGCCGTTGGCGCGACTACGCGACCATCATCAACGCCGCCGCCTACACCGCGGTCGACAAGGCGGAGACCACCGAGGGAAGAGCAGACGCCTGGGCCGCGAACGTCACCGGCGTCGCGGCTCTGGCGAAGATCGCCGTCGACAACGGCATCACGCTCGTGCACGTCTCGAGCGACTACGTGTTCGACGGCACCAAGGTCGGCGAGTACACCGAGACCGACTCCGTCCGCCCTCTCGGCGTGTACGGCCAGACCAAAGCTGCAGGCGACGCTCTCGTCTCCACTGTCCCGCGCCACTACATCATCCGCACATCCTGGGTGATCGGCGAAGGGAACAACTTCGTGCGGACCATGGCCTCGCTCGCCGAGCGCGGCATCGACCCTCGCGTCGTGGACGATCAGGTGGGACGACTGACGTTCACCACCGATCTCGCCGCCGCGATCGCGCACCTGATCGACGGCGATGCCGAGCCCGGCATCTACAACCTCAGCAGCACGGGAGAGCCGCAGTCCTGGGCCGACATCGCCCGCGAGGTGTTCTCGGCGGTCGGACATGACCGCTCGCGCGTCACCGGCGTCACGACCGAGGAGTACTTCGGTTCCGCCGATGCCCCGGTCGCACCCCGGCCGCGCAACAGCGTGCTCGATCTGTCGAAGATCATCGCAACGGGTTTCACGCCGCTCGACGGCGCCGCGCACCTGCGCGACTACCTTCGTCGCTGACGGACAACAGAAGAGGGCCTGGGAGATATCCCAGGCCCTCGTCTTCTGTCCCCTCGAAGGTCAGGGCACGACGACGTTCTTGCAGCCCAGGAGCGTGTGCCCACCTGCGCCGTTGTTGATCGCGTAGACGCAGACCCCGTGGTTGCCCGGCGACATCGGCACCGTCTGGTAGAAACCGTGCTTGAGGCCCGTACCGGGGTATGCGGCCAGGACATCCGGGCGATCGAGGGCTGCGGTGTACGCGGAACCCACTCCGTCCACGTAGATGTGCACGGCGATCGGATCCGTCGTGTCCGGATCGATGGCCCATCCGGCGACGATCGCGCCGCCGGCCGTCGCCTGCAGTGCCTCGTAGTTTCCGAACGGAGCCCGTCCGCGATCCTGCACGGGCGCCGTGATCGTGACGCTCTTGCAACCGAGAAGGGTGTGGCCGCCCGGCCCGGTGTTGATGGCGTAGGCACAGACGCCGGTGGTGCCGTTGGGGACGGTGAACGACTCCGAGAATCCGTGCGCGTCGCCGTATCCCGGGTTGGCTCCGCCGACGTCGGCGCGGGCCTTGTCGGCCGAGTACTCGCGTCCGACTCCCGCGACGTACAGATGCACCTTGATCGACGACGCGGTGTCAGGATCGATCGCCCATCCGCTGGCCGTGACGGTGTTGCCGCTGACCTGAAGGGCTTCGAACGAGCCGATGGGCATCCGCCCTCGCTCCTGAATTCCCGAGGTCACGTTGACCTCCTTGCAGCCGAGCAGCGTGTGCGCTCCCGGACCAGTGTTGATCCCATAGGCGCAGACGGTCGACTTGCCTGCGGGAAGCGGCACCGACTCCTCGAAACCGTGGTTCGTGCCGTAGCCGGGGTAGAGCGTGCCGACGTCGGCGCGGTTCTTGTCGGCGGTGAACTCTCGTCCGATCGATCCGACGTACAGGTGCACCTTGATCGGCGAACGGGTGTCGGGATCGACCGTCCACCCCTTGGCCACGGCCGTCGTGCCCGAGACGACGACGGAGTCGAGTGCGCCGACCGGCATCCTCCCCTGCTCGGGGATCTGCGTGTTCACGGTGACCTTCTTGCAGCCGAGCTCCGTGTTCCCGCCCGCTCCGTTGTTGATGCCGTACGCACACACGGTCGCCGACTCACCCGAGACCTTGAGCGTCTCTTCGAAGCCGTGTCCGTCCCCATAGCCCGGGTTCGCCGCGCCCACGTCAGGGCGCGACTTGTTCGCGAGGAACTCCCGCCCGACTCCCGCTTCGTAGAGGTGGACGCGTGCGGGTGCCGCCGTGTCAGGATCCAGGACCCAGCCGGTCGCGGTGACGGTGCCTGGCGCGGTGGATGTGAGCGACTCGAACGCACCGATCGGCGCCCGCCCGCGATCCTCGATCACGGTGCCGGGGTGCGTGTTCTGCGAGCAGCCCAACTCGGAGTTCGCTCCGGGGCCGACGTTGATGGCGTAGGCGCAGATGGTGTGCACTCCCGCACCGGCGGGGATCGTCGCCTTGAAGCCGTGCTTCGTTCCGTGGGGACGGTACGCGGCCGGCAGATCCGTGCGCTCCACATTCGCGGTGAAGGAGCGTCCGACCCCGCCGATGTAGAGATGGACCTCGATGGGCGACGCCGTATCGGGATCGACCGCCCACCCCGTCACCTCGAAACCGTCCTTCACGGGCTTGATGCTCTCGACCGCGCCCGCGGGAGGGCCGCTCAAGCTCGCCAAGCGCTTGCAGCCCAGGAGCACGTTGGCGCCGGGTCCCGCGTTCATGGCGTACACGCACACCGTCGAGTCGCCGGAACCTGCTGCCGGGACGCGGGCGGAGAACCCGTGTTTGTTCCCGGCCCCCGGGTAGACGGCGCCCACATCGGGACGATCCTCGTCCGCGGTGAAGGCACGTCCGACGTCGCCCACGTAGACATGGACCGAGAGCGATGCGCTCGTGTTGGGGTCGATCGCCCACCCCGACACGGCGAACTCACCCGGACGGGCTTCGATCATCTCGATATTGCCGAAGGGGTTGTTCGCGCCGCCCTGTGTGGAGCCGAACCAGTCGGTGAAGTAGTTGTAGAAGTTGCGGTTGCCGTACGCGGAGCAGCCGTCACCCTCGCCGTAGCCCGCGCGCATCGCCGCTGCATTGGGCTGGTACGGCGTGTAGTAGTAGAGGGCCGACGTCGCCTTGTTGGCGATGTAGACGGGCGAGCTGCCGCAGTTCGCGTTCGGGTTGTAGAGGATGTTCCAGGTCCGACCCGGTGCGTACCACTGGAACCACTTGCCTTCCATGTAGATCTGCATCTGGCGCGCGGCGCCGTAGATCTGATGGAAGAAGCCGATGTAGTTCGGGTCGCAAGGCGCGGTGTCAGGGCACCCCTGCCCCAGCGCGATGTTGTATCGCCACGCGCTCGGCCAGGTGTGGGTGATCAGCCCCTGCTCCTTCTGGAGCATCACGATCAGCACCTGAGGATTGATGTTGCAGGACTGCGCGACACGGTAGATGATCCGCGCCGCGGACTCGTTGGCCGCGCCGGTGTAGCCGTCGCAGTAGGCGTCGGCGGGGCGGGTCACCGACGTGATGCGGAAGTCCTTGATGCAGACGTAACCGCTCTGACAGCTCGACACCTTGCTGTTGAAGAAGGCCTGGATCTGCGCCTCGGACATCGTGCCCGCGTTCGTGAAGACCGCATCGCTGATGATATTGCCCGCCTCGAAACCTGCAAGCGTGGACTTCACCATCCCGGCCGAGACCGGGTCGACGGCTGCTTTCGCGATGCTCGCGCTGCTCGAGCCGCTCGCGGAGACGGACGCGGTGGCGGCAGTGGCGGGGACCACCGTTCCGATGACAAGGGCGGAGACAGCGAGGAAACAGGTGAGGAGTCGGGGGAACCTCATGTTGTTTCGCGAGCGTGGGGCACGTCGAGACATGTGACCAGTGTGACGGAAGTTGCGTGATGATGCCACTGTTACACGCTTTGCGCCACAACTTTTCGGCGTGTCGCCCGTATGCGCAGGTTGCTCTCAGCGAATCACAGGTCTGCGTGCAGGCCCCAGAGGCGTTCCGCAGAGCTCGCCCAGGAGAAGGCTCGCGACCGGTCGCAGGCGAGCACGCGGAGTCTGTCCGCCGCTCCACCGGTCGCCTCGGCGACCGCGTCGGCGATCGCCTCGGCGGGGACCAGCATGCCCCCGTCGGCGATGACGTCCCGATGCGACCCGCTGGAGACCGCCACGACGGGCACGCCGAGCACCATGGCCTCCACCGCGCGCCACGGCCAGCCTGCCACCGCGTCCGTCGCGACATAGGCGGATGCGCCGTCTAGTACCGCTGCACGATCCTCGACGCTCAGTGCCCCCCGCACATGCGTGCGCCTCTCCGGCAGTCCTGCCGCCGCAGCGGCGTCGGCGTGACGAGGCTCCGCCCCTTCGGGCGCGTCGATGACCACCGCGTCGAGGCCGGCGGCCACCGCACCCCGGAAGCCGTCGGACAGACTCGAGACGGACCCGGTGAGAACCACGTACTCGTCGGGCAGCGAGAGAGCGCGGCGACGCTCGGACGCGTCACCGGGAGCACGGAATCCCTGAGGCGGTGCACCGGCGATCACACGGAGACGGTCGCCGATCTTCGCGAGCTCGGACAGACGCTCCGCGACGGCGTGCGAGGGCACCACGACCGCGTCGGCATGCCTGACGGCGCGTCGGAGCATGCCGCGCTGCCAGGCGACGCTGCCTTTGGAGAGCGTCTCCGGCGCTTCCCATGCGCGCAGATCCCACACCGTGACCGTGGTCTGGTCGTTGTCGTGCACGCGATCGTGGCGCACGAGCGGGGCCATGAGCGTCGGCGAATGGATCAGTCCCCCGCCGACACCGGGGACGATCCCGAGCTGCCAGGCGGCAGCGATTTCTCGGCGCCCCATGCCGAGGGTGCGGACGTCCCCGATTCCCGCCACGGGCACGGTCGCGCCCGACGGGACGATGGCATCGACCGCGCACCCGGAGGGCGCCGTCGCGACCAGTCCTGCCGCGAGTCCCACCGCGGCGTCCGCATGATCGGCATCGACGACGCTCACGAGCTGATCCAGAACAACACGCAGCCGAGCACCCATGCCCACAGGCTATCTTCGCCGTGCCGCTCCCCCACGGAACGCGCCGACCGCGCCGCCCGAATGTCAGCGTTCGCACAGTTTTCCCCCACCACCACTGCAGCGGTTCGTGCTTGAATGCTCGGGTGAGCGATGGTCGACTTCCCGTCCGGCGCCGATGGATCGGGTGGACCGTCGGCGTTCTGCTCTCCCTTCTCCTGATCGCCATCGGCTGGGTCTGCATCCGTGGGATCGGCGCGGTGAACGACCTCCAGCAGGTGGCGAAAGGCGCCTCTCAGCTGAAGTCTTCGATCGCGGCCGGAGACCTCGAGGGCGCCAAGCCGCTCGCGAAGAGCATCGCGCACAACGCGGAGTCCGCTCGCAGCCTGACGTCCGACCCCGTGTGGCACGCGTTCGGCGCCCTGCCATGGATCGGACCGAACTTCAGCGCGGTGAGCGAGATCGCCGAGATCGCCGACGACGTGTCGGCCGACGCGCTCACGCCCCTCCTCGACGTGGCGGCGGACTTCGATCTGGCGAGCCTGGGCTTCGCCGGCGGGGCGATCGATCTGGCGCCGTTCGCAGAGATCGCCGGCCCGCTCGGCACGGCCGACACCGCGCTCAGCACCGCGCAGCTGCACGCACGACGCATCGACGCCGATGCCACGCTCCCGCCGCTCGCCGACGCCATCCGCACCATGCGCTCATCCGTCACCGAGGCCGCGACGGTCGTGGGTTCGCTCCATGGCGCAGCCGTGCTGCTGCCCACCATGCTCGGCGGCGAGGGACCGCGCAACTACGTACTCGCGATGCAGAACAACGCTGAGCTGCGCTCGTCGGGCGGCATCATCGGATCCATCGCCCTGTTGCACGCCGAGGGGGGCAGGATCACCCTCCAGAGCCAGGCGTCGACGCGGGACTTCCCTCCGCTCGACACCGCGCTGCCCCTCAGCGACTCGACGATCGCGCTCTTCGAGGACCGTCCCGGCCGCTATCTGCAGAACATCACGAGCATCCCCGACTTCAGCGAGGCAGGAGCTGCCATCGCCGCCCGCTGGGAGGGTCGATTCGGTGGGACCGTCGACGGCGTCATCGCCGTGGACGCCGTCGTCGCGAAGCATCTGATCGCGGCGACCGGAGACCTCACGTTCGGCCCGTTCACGGCGACGCCCGAGAACGTCACCGACATCCTGCTCTCAGAGATCTACGCCGCGGTTCCCGATCCCGCCGTGCAGGACGAGATCTTCGCGCAGGCCGCAGGAGCGCTCTTCGGCGCCGCGCTGTCCGGAGGAGACCCGCGCGCACTGATCGGAGCACTGGCGACGTCGGCGGAGGAGGGCCGCATCCGGATCTGGAGCGCCCATGACGACGAAGAGGCCGTGCTCGCCGGCTCTGCACTGGGGGGCACGATTCCCACCGACAGCGTCGATGCGACCTACGTGGGGGTGCTGATGAACGACACCACCGGCGGCAAGATGGACTTCTACACCCGCGCATCCATCTCGACATCGGTCGGGAGCTGCCAGGGGACCCCGACCACGCAGGTGCGGGTGACATGGACCAACACGGCCCCCGCCGACGCCGCCACCTCGTTGCCGCCCTACGTCACGGCGGACGGCTTCTACGGCGTGCCCGCAGGCACGGTGCGCACGCTGATCGCCGTGTACGGCCCCGAGGGGGCGACGCCGTCGCGCATCGACCGGGACGGCGCAGAAGAGGGCGTGCAGACGGCGATGATCGGCGACCGCTCGGCTGTGCAGCACGAGGTCTCCCTCGCGCCGGGCGAATCGACGACGATCACGGTCGAGTTCCAGGGCACCGGTGCGGGAGAGCGACTCACGGATGTGCGGCACACCCCGCTGATCCACACCCCCGACACGACACGGGAGCCCCTCCGATGCGCCTCGTGACATTCCCGGCTCGATAGGGTACTGTCGACTCACTGGGGAATATCTGGCGTCTGCCATCCTGCCGTGGGGGCAGGAAGACGCCACGCAGTTGGATGCAGGGGTGTGTCCAAAAGCGATTCCGCGTGAAATTTCTGGGGAGAAATCATGCTGAAGAAACTGGCTGTCATCAGCCTTGCCGCTGGCGCGCTCGTACTCGTCGCGCCCACTGTGGCCACCGCTGCGCCGACTGTGCCGGCCGCGTCGTCCGACTCGTATCCGACGCCTCCCGGCGCCAAGGTCGGCGACCCGATCATCGACATCTGCGAAGTCTCGACGATCGTGTTCGGTCCGGGGTATTTCCTGGCGTCCGAGAACGTGAACGTGTCGGTGTCCGGCTACAACGCCGGCAAGGCCGCCGTCTCCGGCAACATCGCCGGCGCCGACGGAAGCCTGACCCTCACGTTCCGTCCGCCGTCCGACGGTGAGGGATCCTACGCCGTCGCCTTCAACGGCTCGCGTTCGTACACCGCCACGATCACGGTTTCGCACGGCCACGATGCGGCCACCAGCTGCGACCACGATCCCGGGGTTGCGACCGCGGGATCGGAGCTGCCGCTCACCGGTGGCGGTATCGAGCTGGCTCTCACCGGCGGAAGCGTGTCGCCCTGGGTCCTCGGCGGCGGAGCAGCAGCTCTGGTCGCCGGTGGAGCCCTCGTCGCGGTGGGAGCATCGCGCCGCAAGCGCGCCTAGGTCCGGCTGCCGCCTCGTGCGGTGGTCGACTGGACGACGGTGATCCCTCCCCCTCCGATCACCGTCGTCTGGTGCATCCGGTGGAATCCACCGGAAGCCCACGGTCGTTCTCCTTCGGGAGACGGCCGTGGGCTTTGTCGTTCATGGCGTCGGCACAGAGGGGCGCGCATGGGGTGCCGAGCGGGGAGCTCGACCCTCAGGCGGCCGTGATCACGGCTCGGGCGTCGGCGTCTCCGTCGGCGGATGCAGCTTCTGCTGGATCAAGTCGTGGATGAAGGCGTAGTCGGGCTGGTGCTCGTCCACGCCGGCGTCGGGGGTGAGCTCGATCGACGTGACCGGCTGCTCCTTCGCCTTGAGCATCAGGTCGAAGAACTCCGGCAGTTTGTCCGACGGGAGATCCGTGCTGATCAGGGCCGTCCCGGCCGCTGCCACCTCGTTGAATCGGGTGAGGACGGTCTGCGGCGTGAACTGGGCGAGGATGGCAGCCTGCAGCTCCCGCTGACGCTTCATCCGGTCCCAGTCACTGGTCGTGTAGCGCGAACGGGCGTACCACTGCGCCGTGTCGCCGTCCATGCGCTGCGTTCCCGGTTCGATCCAGCCGATAGCCCACTCGTTCACGTCGGTGCCCGTCCACCCCTCGGGCGGACCGCCCTTGGGCAGCCGCTCCGTGACGTCGATCTCGACACCACCCAGTGCATCGACGAGCTCAGCGAAGCCGTGCATGTCGACGAACACGTAGTACGGGATCTCGATCCCGAGTACGCCTTCGGCCGCATCCTTCGTCGCCTCGATACCCGGTTCCGACCCGTTGGCCACGGCGTCGGGGTAGAGACCGGCGCCGGCGTCTTCCCGGCAGACCTCGGCGGCGTTGCGCACGTGGTTCATCCATCCGTTCCAGCCGCAGGTAGAGGAGCCGTGGCCCTCGAACCCCTCCGGATACAGCTCCTGCATCGGGCTGCCGTCGCTGAACGGCGCGTTGGGGAGCTCCCGGGGGATGCCGGTGATCGTCACGGCACCGGTGTCGGCGTTCACCGAGACCACCGAGATGCTGTCGAACCTCATGGAGTCGCGGCCGTCGCCGCTGTCGGCTCCGAGGAGGAGGATGTTGTAGTAGCCGTCGCTGGGCTGCACACTGGGTCCGCTCTGTCCGAAGATCGAGCCGATGGTGTTGCGCACCGATCCGACGGCGGTGGCTGCGTATCCCGCCCCGCCACTGACGAGTCCCAGCAGTACCAGCGCCACGACCGGGATGGCGAGTCGGGAGACTCCTGGCACCTTCACAAGGCGCACCAGACGCAGGGTGTCGAATGTGAGCACCACCCAGAGCACGACGTATCCCACCAGCAGCACCTGAACGATCGTCAGTACGGCGGCCGAGAAGAAACCGCCACCGATCGTGAGCCACAGCAGGACAGGGCGTGCGAAGAGCGCGAGTCCGAGAGCGACGATCGCGAGGATCCAGGAGACCAGTGTGGCGCCGAGCCCGAAACGGCCGAGGCGGCGGTTGCCGGCGAGGACCTGGGCGGAGCCCGGCACCAGAAGGTTCACGGCGACCAGCCACCACCCGCGTTTGGTCATCATCCCCGAATCGGCGGAGTCCGGGTGCCGCAGCGGCCGGGTCTCGATCAGCGGGCGCCGTGTTGCGCGCGGAGGCGCAAGAGTCACAGGGAGGCCTTCAGCCGTTCGTTCTTCTCCTCGACCTGCGCCTCGAGATCGCGCGCGTGCTCCTCGACGCGGTCAGCGAGAGCGGTGTCGGCCGTTCCGAGGATCCGTGCGGCGAGCAGACCCGCATTGCGAGCGCCGCCGATGGAGACCGTCGCAACCGGGATGCCGGCGGGCATCTGCACGATGGACAGCAGGGAGTCCATGCCGTCGAGATACGCGAGAGGCACAGGGACACCCACCACGGGGAGCGGAGTCATCGAGGCGAGCATTCCCGGAAGGTGGGCTGCTCCCCCGGCGCCGGCGATGATGACGCGGATGCCGCGCGTGCGCGCTTCTCGCGCATACGACATGAGCTTGTCCGGGGTGCGGTGTGCGGATACCACCTCGACCTCGTGCGGGATGCCGAAGTCCGTGAGCGCCTGGGACGCGTCGCTCATCACACGCCAGTCGGAGTCGGATCCCATCACGACGCCGACCAGAGGCTCGGCGGAAGAGTGCAGTGGCTCGGTCACCAGATCAGGGTACGGTCTGCCGCTGTGAGATTCCCCGAACGGCACGCCTCTTGCCCCGCATGTGTCGGCGAAGAGGCGATGCGGGCTGCGGATCAGTCGAAGTGTGCGGCGACGGCCCTGGCGACGTAGACCGCGTCGTCGAGGTCGTCGTCGGCGACATTCACATGTCCGACCTTGCGGCCCGGTCTCGGCGCCTTCCCGTAGGTGTGGATCTTCGCCTGCGGGTGCTCGGCCATCGCCGCGCCGAAACGCTCGTCGAGCGTCCCCTCGACGGGTCCGCCGAGGATGTTGACCATCACGGACCACGCGGCTCGCGGCGCGGTGCTCCCGAGAGGAAGATCGGCGACGGCACGCAGGTGCTGTTCGAACTGGCCGGTGACGGCGCCGTCCTGGCTCCAGTGCCCGCTGTTGTGCGGCCGCATGGCGAGCTCGTTCACGAGGATGCGCTCGTCGTCGGTCTCGAACAGCTCGACCGCGAGCATCCCGGTCACGCCGAGCCCTTCGGCGATGGTGCGGCCGATCGCCTCCGCGACCTCGGTCAGGCGCTCGGCGGCGGCGGGGGCCGGAGCGATGACCTCGGCGCACACGCCGTCACGCTGAACGGTCTCCACCACGGGATAAGCGACAATCTCACCGCCCGCTCGACGGGCGACCTGCTGCGCGAGCTCGCGCACGAACGGCACGAGCTCCTCGACGAGAAGCGCCTCCCCCTCGGCGAGCGCTTCCAGCCAGTCCTGCGCGTCCCGTGCTGCACGGACCACGCGCACGCCCTTGCCGTCGTAGCCTCCGCGCGGAGTCTTCACCACTCCTGCTCCTGCGTGCTCGTCGAGGAACGCCTGCAACTCGGTCGTGGTGCGCACAGCCGCCCAGTCGGGCTGGGGCACTCCGAGTTCCGCAAGACGCGCACGCATCACGAGCTTGTCCTGCGCGTACTGGAGGGCGTCCGGCCCCGGGTGCACGACGACGCCGTCTGCGACGAGCTGACGGAGAACGTCCTGCGGCACGTGCTCGTGGTCGAAGGTCACGACATCGACGTCGGCCGCGAAGGCGCGCACGGTCTCCAGATCCCGGTAGTCGCCGACCGCGGTGGCCGCGAGTCCGGCGGACATCCCTTCACCCTCGGCGAGCACTCGCAGTTCGAGCCCGAGTTCGACCGCCGGAGCGATCATCATCCGGGCCAGCTGTCCTCCGCCGATCACGCCAACACGCAGCGCCATGTGCCGCCTCCATTCGTCTGCCCCCATTCTCCCGCACCGATGCGGGCGTGCACGACAGATTGCGGATCGGCGGCACGGATCACCGCGCTCGGCCGTGCGAATGCCGCCGAATTCAGTCGCCGACGGCCTGCGCGTCGCGGTGCGCGAGAATCTGCCCGACCTCGATCTGGTCGGCGAGGGTCTCATGCACGAGGGTCACGTTCGGGACGTTCGCCAACCGCAGCGGCGTGTCGACGCCGTTCGACAGCGTGATCGTGCCCGAGCCCCACATCCGCTGCAGCGGACCGCGGCGAACGGCGATGGTGTAGCCCCGGGCATGGGACATCTCGTGACGCCGACGGGAACCGATCCCCTGGCGGGCGATGACCCTCCTGGTCGTGACGGTGGTGCTCCGCGAGTACCAGATGACGAACGGCAGCACGACGGCCAGCAGCACCAGAGCCCCGGCGGCGGTGAGGAGCATCCAGTCCTCGATACCCTCTGGCAGATTGCCGAAGAAGTACCCCGTCGCCCCGAAAGTCGCGATGAGCACGAGTGCCGACCCGAACAGGCGACGTGCGTGGCTCCGGAAGCGCGCGATCAGCAGCTCCTCCGAAGGCGTACCGGGCGGCGGCATCAGGGGCCTCCCGCCGAGCGTCACAGGCTGGGTCACCCCACCATTGTGCCCGTGATCTGCGACAAAGCCGTCTGTGCGGCGGCGTGTCAGGTTCCGGCCGGTCGCACGTGCACGACGTCGCCGGCGGAGATCGGGTACTCGCGACCATCCGATTCGACCAGAAGACGGCCCTCCGCATCGATCGCCGTGGCCACCCCGTCGAGGGAGCGGCCGGCCGGCAGAGACACGCTTACCCTCAGCCCGAGCGTCGCGCAGCGGGCGGACACGACACCGTGCAGGCCGCTCACGACGGCGTCTCCAGAGGCGGTCAGCGCCGACAGGTGCCCGTCGAGCTTCTCGAGGTAGGCGGACAGCAACCGGTCCTCGTCCACGACGACGCCGAGGGATGCGAACGACGTCGCCGTCGGCACAGGGAGCTGCTCGATCGTCATGGCCGTGTTGACGCCCGCCCCGACGATCACCGCCGCCGTCGTCGCCTCCGCGAGGATGCCGCAGATCTTCCGCCCGTCGACGAGAACGTCATTCGGCCACTTCACGGCGACGTCATGTCCGACGAGCTGCTCGGCGATCGCCTCCGTCATTGCCGCACCAGCGGCGAGCGGGATCCATCCCCGCGCGGCCGGATCGGCCGGAATCATGCGCAGCAGCACCGAGATCGCGAGAGCGGAATCCGCCGGCGCGACCCACGTGCGATCGAGGCGACCACGTCCGGCCGTCTGGTTGCGCGTGACCAGGGTCGCCAGGTGCGGCCAGTCCCCGGCGTCAGCCGCTTTCGCCCGCAGGTCGGCATTCGTCGAACCGGTGTCCGCCACCAGCTCGAGGCGAGGCACGATCGCGCTCGCGAGCGGGAAGTCCATCCTCAGGCGTCCTCGTCGTCTGTTTCTTCGTCGTCGTCGTCCTCGTCTTCGCGGACGGTTCCGACCTCATGCGCCTGCCAACGCTCCCACTCCTGCATGAGGCGCTCGACCGCGGCATGGAACTTCGCGGTCGCCACCCCCTGCGTGGTGTCGCCGAAGTAGTGCTGGACCCACATCCGCAGCCGGGCGATCGCAGCCTCATCGGCTCGGACCCGATCGACCTCGGCGACGATGTCGACCGCAGCCTCCGCGGTCAGCCATTCGCAATCCGACAGGTAGCCCTGCGTGTCGATCGATGCCTGCTCGTCCGTCGGACGCGTGATCATCAGCGGCTTTCCGGCGGCGAGCCGGTCGTAGACCATGGCGGAGATGTCGACGATGGCGACGTCGGCCGCGGTGAGCTGCCAGCCCAACTCCGGAGCCGCGTCGTAGACATGGTGAGCGGTCGCGTCCGCGGCATTCGCCGCTTCGATCGCGGCCACGATCCGTCGATGCGCGGCGCCGTACGCCTCATCGACCACGCCACTGCGGGGATGGGGGCGGTAGATCACACGGTGGGCACCGGTCGCCAGCAGCCGGCTCACGAGCTCCTCGCCGTGCGAAGCGATCGAACCGTAGTGGGCGCTGGGACGGTCGCCTTCCCAGGTCGGCGCATAGAGCACGACGGTCCGCTCATCGGGCGTGTACGGAAGCGTTCCGGAGTAGTGATCGGCCTGCGGGCGCCCGATCTCGATCGTGCGGTGGTTCACGTCGTAATCCCACAGCGTGCGCGAGAGACGATCCCGAGCGGCCTGTCCGGCGACGAAGGCGTAGTCGTAGGCCTTGTACTGGTTCGTCGTCATGTACATCTTGTCGGACTCGCCGTGATTGATGAACACATGCCAGCGCCGCCCGTACCGGAACATCTGGAAGTTCCTGGTGTTCTGGTTGACGTACAGCACGATGCGGATGTCCTGGGTGGCGATGAACCGCTCCAGATCGCGCACCTTCGGGACGAACACCACCGGAGGGGCGTCTTCTTCGAGGAGCTTCTCGGTCCCGGTGGCCTGCCGGGAGAGCACGACGACGGGCCAGCGCTTCGCGAGCTCGGCGAGCGGGCGGTACCACTGACGCATCTGGTACATGTTCACGGCACCGTCGGCGAAGTAGACCGCGACCTTGAAGTAGTCGGTCGGGAACGGCTCGCGCTCGGCGAGCCGGCGTCGCACGCGCTGCACCGCGGTGCGAGACGCGAGCGCCCGCTTCAGCAGACGGTATGCCTTCTTCGCGTCAGACAGTGCACCCATCCCTCCAGAATAGTTCGTCCGCGTCCGATCCTCCCGCCGCAGCCCGTCCCGCGGACTGCGGACGCCCTGCCGCGCCCTCGATCAGGGAACGTGCGTGGACACCGTGCCATGATCATCATGTGCGCGCCGACGAATTCTCCGCTCCCCTGCCCGGGGTGTCCTTCGTGATGCCGGTGCTCAACGAACGCGCGTACCTCGAACACGCGATCGCCTCGGTGCTCGCTCAGGATGTCGATGCCCCCACCGAGCTCGTGCTCGCGCTGGGCCCGTCGACGGATGGCACGACCGAGCTCGCCCGACGACTCGCGGCGACGGACGACCGCATCCGGCTAGTGGACAACCCTGCGGCGCACATCCCGGTGGGGCTGAACGCCGCGATCCGGGCAAGCCGCTACGGCACGATCGTGCGCGTCGACGCGCACTCCGAGCTCTCCCCCGGTTACGCCGCCCTGGCGTTGCAGACTCTGGAGCGCACCGGATCGGCGAACGTCGGCGGCGTGATGCACGCCGAGGGGCGCACGCCCTTCCAGAAGGCGGTCGCTCGTCTGTACAACTCCCCTGTCGGGCTCGGCGGAGGCGCCTATCACGGGAGTTCGCAGGAGGGCGAGGCGGAGTCGGCGTACCTCGGCGTGATGCGGCGCGACGTCCTCGATGAGGTCGGCCTGTTCGACGAGTCGATCCGACGTGGCGAGGACTGGGAGCTCAACCTACGGATCCGACAGGCCGGCCACAAGGTGTGGTTCGACCCCGATCTGTCGGTCACCTACTGGCCGCGGGAGAGCTGGCTGCGACTGGCTCGGCAGTTCCGCGCGACGGGCGCCTGGCGCGGTGAGCTCGTGCGTCGGTTCGGTCGCCGCAACGGGATCCGCTACTTCGCCCCGCCCGCGCTCGTGGTGGTCGTGGCCCTCGCCGTCGTCATCGGCGTCCTGCAGCTGACGGGCGTGCTCAGCGGAGTGGCGTCTCTGATCGCATCGATCCTCGTCTACGTGCCGCTCGCGCTGTATCTGCTGCTCGTGATCGGCGTGGCGCTCGCGCCCGGCGGAGGGGGCGTGCGCCAGCGGGCGTGGACGCTCCTGGTGCTGCCGACGATGCACATCTCCTGGGGCCTCGGCTTCCTGGGTGGTGTGCTGCGCGGTGCCCGCGACACCGTCGACGCCTCGCGCCTCGGCACCCGGAACACACCTCTCCCCTGACGCGGCCGCGCGGACTCAGGGCGTGACGAACCCCAGATCGAGGATGCGGTCGACCACACGCTGCGCGGCATGACCATCGTCGCGGGAGTTGAACTGCTTCCGCCAGGCCGCATAGCGATCCGCGTACGCGGCCACGTGGCCCGCGTCGTCCAGAGCGGCCGCGAGCTCCTCCTGAGTGCGCACGAGCGGACCGGGTGCGCGCTCCGCGAGGTCGAAGTAGAACCCGCGCAGCTGTCCGCGATAGTGATCGATGTCGGGCACCAGGAAGTACATCGGCTTTCCAGTGACGCTGAAGTCGAACATCACCGAGGAGTAGTCGGTGATCAGGGCGTCTGCCGCCAGAAGCAGCCGAGCCGTCTCGGGGTACCCGGTCACATCGATGACCCGTGCACCCGCGCGATCGCGTCCCTGTTCCAGAGTGCGGGAGTGACCGCGCACGAGGACCACGGCGTTCGCCTGGTGCGCCAGAAGCTCGGCATCGACGAAGTCGACCATCTCGGCACGGTCATCGCGCCAGGTCGGTGCGTACAGGAGCACGCGCTCCTCGGGCCCGATCCCCAACGCCGCGCGGACCTCGGCAGGGTCGCCGTTGGTGAGCGCATCGTTGCGGGGGTATCCCTCCACCCAGATCGGCCGCCCGAGGAAGGCGTACGCCTTGCGCAGGATGCGCTCGGAATAGGTGTTCTGGGCCAACAGGACGTCCCAGCGCCGGGATTCCTTCACGACCGCGGCCATCCGTCGCGGATCGAAGCCGGGACGGTGCAGGGCGAGCCGCTTGAGCGGTGTGCCGTGCCAGGTCTGGAGCACCTTCTGCCCCGGCTTGCGGGCGAACCGTCGACGCAGCCAGTCGTTGACCACCAGCAGCCGTGCGGCTCCGCGGGCGTGCCACCACTGGGGGCTGCCCTCGACGACGGCGATCGCCCCCTCCGGCACCTCGACCGAGAGGTCGACGACGCTCCAGTAGCGTCGCACCTCGGGTGCGCGCGCCGCGAGCTCGCGATCGATGGCCCGCGGGTTGCATCCGACGCTTCGTCCGTAGAAGCTCTCGAAGAACACGGCGTTCTCTGTGCCGCCCGCCTGCGCGACGTACCGTTCCTCGAGGGTCGAGCGCCCCTCAGCGGTCTCGTACACCGGATCCACCGGCGCGGCGATGCGGACGGCACCGGCATTCAACGCGATCCGAACCCCGGTGAGCACGGCAGGAGCGAGTCGCACATCATCGAGATCGACGTCGGCGATCCGCAGCTCGTACGTCCCCGTCGGCAGGGGAAGCGAAGGGCCGCCCCAACGGGAGGCCTGCAACGGGAACGTCGCCTTCCAGGTCTTGCCGCCCCCGGTGACACGAGCCTCGACGTGCGCTCGCGGTCCGACCAGGTCGGCCGTTTCCGGTCGCTGACCGGTCCCTTCGATGATCAGGGCCTCCGCCGCGTCATCGATGCGGGCCGTTGTCATGCTGCTCCCTTCGGCGCGGGAATCCCCCGCGCGCGGATGACCTGGTACACGCGCTCGGTGTTGCGCCCGTCCCGATATGCGTGCATCTCCGCGCTGAGCGTAGCGGAACGCTCGGACGCCGCGTCGTGGGCGGCTGTGTCTTCGAGGAGCGCTTCGAGCTGTGCCAGGAGCTCCGCCCAGTCGGTGGCCGCGTCGGGGCCTGCGACGTCGTCGTACCGGCCGTAGAAGCCACGAGTGCGGGCGTACTCCTCAGCATCCGGAGCCAGGAACAGCACGGGCGTGCGCAGCAGACCGACGTCGTATGCGAGCGAGGAGTAGTCGGTGACGAGCACGTCGAACGCGGCGAGCGCCGGCGTCACGTCGGGAAGCATCGCAGCGCCGAGCGCGTGCACCCTGCGGCTCGGAAGCGGGGGCGCATATCCGCCCTCTCCCAGGGGATGAGAGCGCACGAACAGGACGGCGTCGTGCTCTTCGAGGACCCGGACGATGCGGATCCACTCCTCAGCGGTGGGAACGGCGGGGTCGGGAGCCCCATCACGCCAGGTCGGCGCGTAGAGGATGGTGCGCGCGGTATCGGGAACTTCCCCCACGACGCTGCGAAGCAGAGCGGATGCCGCGGACCTCACGTGTTCCGCCGATCCTGCCGAGAGCACGTCGACGCGAGGTTCCCCTGTGACCACCACACGGTCATCACCCAGGCCGAACGCGGACTCCAAGCGCCCCCGTGCGCGGTGCGAAGCGGCCGGGAGCACGCGGATGCGCTGGGCTGCGGCGCGGTAGAGGATACCGACCGCGCGACGCAACAGCGCCGCCGCGGGAACATTCGGAACCTGGGTCGTCGCCGGAGAATCCAGCCCGATCCGCTTCAGCGGGATCCCGTGCCAGAGCTGGACCACGAAAGCGCCGCCGTTCGCGTAGCGGTTCACGTCGCCGAGTCCGTGGGTGACCACGAGCACCCCCGCCCGAGCGGTCGTCCACCATCCGCGCAGTCCGCTCTTGCGCACGGTGCGGATACCGAGGGCGGCAGCGTCCCGATCCTCGCGCTCCGACGCCGTGAGCCAGACGGTGTCGTGGCCCGCCTCGGACGCGTAGCGCTGGAGTGCGAGAGCGCCGTCGCCCACTCCGGCACCGCAGCCGAAGACCCAGCGCCGGCCGCGCGGAAGGAGGAGGGTGCCGATGCGTCCGACGGCATACAACGGGATCCGGAGGAGCTTGGCCGCATTGCCGGTGCCGAAAGAGAAGGACGCCACTCCGCGAGCCTATCGC
Source organism: Microbacterium sp. Root322 (assembly GCF_001425645.1). Lineage (NCBI taxonomy): Bacteria > Bacillati > Actinomycetota > Actinomycetes > Micrococcales > Microbacteriaceae > Microbacterium > Microbacterium sp. Root322. The sequence goes on from NZ_LMCS01000002.1 coordinate 20,498, forward strand.
GGCGGTGGCGTCCTTCCCTGTGCGTGGTGGGGTCAGCCGGCGAGTTCGCCGAGCGTCACCTCGATGTCGTACTCCTTGCCGCCGCGCACGTAGGTGACCTTGGCATCGCTGCCGGCCGCCGCCGCGCGCACCTGCGCGGTGAGATCGCTCGCGCTGGTGATCGGGACGCCGTTGAACCTGGTGACGATGTCGCCCTCCTGGATACCCGCAGCTGCGGCGGCGCCGCCGTCGGTCGCCTTGGCGATGTACGCCCCGGAGACGGTAGCGCCCTGCACGCTCGAGGCATCCTGGACGGACGCGCCGAGCAGGCCGTGCGTCGCCGCACCGTCGGCGATGATCTCGTCCGACACCCGCTTGGCGATGTTCGACGGGATGGCGAACCCGATACCGATCGACCCCGACTCTTCGGAGCTTCCCGAACTCGCGATGGCCACGTTGATGCCGATCAGCTCGCCCTTGCTGTTCACGAGCGCGCCGCCGGAGTTGCCGTGGTTGATCGCGGCGTCCGTCTGGATCACGGCGATCGAGATGGAGTCCGAGGTCTGCGGCGTGCCGCTTCCGGGGATGTCGAACTGGAACGGCCCCTGACCCTGACCCTGATCCGGCGTCTGCTGCTGGTCCGGGGCGTCCTCGGAGGAGGAGTCGGGCAGGGCGGACGAGGCGATCTGGATGCTGCGGTTCAACGCACTCACGATGCCGGTGGTGACGGAGTTCGCGAGCCCGAGAGGAGCGCCGAGCGCCACAGCGGTGTCGCCGACGTTGAGCTTCGAGGAATCGGCGAAGTCCATCGGGGTCAGCCCCTTGGCGTCCTTCAGCTTGATCACGGCGAGGTCGTAGATCGGGTCTGTCCCGACCACGGTCGCCTCGAAGATGCGCCCGTCCGATGTGGTCACGCGGATCGTCGGATCGGCGACCGCGCCGCCGAGGGTCACGACGTGCGTGTTGGTGAGCACGTAACCGTCATCGCTGATGATGACACCGGATCCGCTGCCTCCCTGATCGGCGCCCGCCACCTCGATGGTGACGACGGACGGGAGTGCGGCCGTCGCGACCGCTGTGGTCTCGTTGACCGATCCCGGGTTGTTCACCGTCACCGTCTGCGGACCGGAGGCCGTGCCGGAGGACGGGCGGTCCTGGAGGCCGTTCAGCAGCGCACCGCCGCCGAACCCGGCGACGCCGCCGACCAGAGCGGCCGCGACGATGAAGGCGGCGAACTTCGCGCCCCCACGAGGCTTCTGCTCCTTGGTCTTCGCGCCATCGCCCTGCGTGCCGTACGCGGCGCCGCCGTCGAGCGGCTGCGTGGGCTGGGTGTAGGACGCCGCGGTGGGGATGCCGAAGGCGGCTCCCTGCGCGGTGGCTGCGCCCGGCGCGCCGGCGGCAGGTGCTGCGTAGCCGTGAGGGACCGGAGCGATCACGGGCGCGGCCGGGGCCTGCGAGGTGAACGTCGACGGCATCTGATGCCCCTGCATGGGGGCGGCAGCGGCCGGCGCGTTGGGCGCCGGGGCGGCAGCGGCCGGCGCGGTCGTGTCAGCGGCGGCATCCGTCACCGGCTGAGCGGCGATCTGTGCGGCCTCGGTGGACGGCGTGGCGTCGTTCGACGCGGATGCCGACTGGTCCTGGGGGTTGTCTTCGTTCATGGTGTGTGCTCCTTCGACGACCATTTCAGAATGACGCCTGTATCTGTGCGTTCCTTATGCCGAAGATGAGTTTCAGCTATGGCCTTAGCCTGTTCTTCATGAGTGTCATTCCCGGCGCATGGCGTCGTACCGCAGCGGGGGCAGGTCTGCTCGCTGCCGACGGAACCGTCGCGCCCACCATCTTCGCAGAGATGTCGGCAGCGGCGGCTCGAACCGGGGCGGTCAATCTCGGCCAGGGCTTCCCCGACGAGGACGGTCCCGCAGAGGTGCTGGAGGCGGCGCGAGCCGCCATCGCGAGCGGAGCCAATCAGTACCCGCCCGGTCGCGGCACACCGGATCTCCTCGATGCCATCAGCGAGCATCAGCGGCGCTTCTACGGGCTCCGTGTCGATCCTTCCAGCGAGGTGATCGTGACGGCCGGAGCGACGGAGGCTCTGACCGCGACCCTGCTGGCGCTGATCGACGGCCCCGAAGACGAGGTGGTCGTGTTCGAGCCCTACTACGACTCCTATGCCGCTGCTGTGGCGCTCGCGGGGGCGCGGCTGCGCACGGTTCCGCTGCGCGCTCCGGACTTCCAGCCCGACCTCGAGCGGCTCGCCGCGACGGTGACCGATCGCACCAGGATCATCCTGGTCAACGACCCGCACAATCCCACGGGAGCGATCTTCGGGCGTGAGGTGCTCGAAGAGGTGGTGCGCCTGGCGGAGAAGCACGATGCGATCATCGTCACCGACGAGGTGTACGAGCATCTGGCGTTCCATGCCGCGCACACCCCGATCGCCACGCTCCCCGGAGCATCCGCGCGCACGCTGACGATCTCCTCGGCCGGGAAGACCTTCTCCACGACGGGGTGGAAGATCGGGTGGGTGCATGGACCGGCCGCGCTCATCACGGCCGTGCTCACCGTGAAGCAGTACCTCACCTACGTCAACGGCTCGCCATTTCAGCCGGCTGTCGCCGTGGGGCTGCGGATGGACGACGCGTACTTCACGGACGCGGCCGCCGTGCTCGCCCACAAGCACGGGATCCTCGGCGACGGGCTGAGGGCGGCCGGATTCACCGTGCACGCCCCTCAGGGCGGCTACTTCACCGTCGCGGATGCGACGGCGTTGGGCGGAGAGGACGCCGCGGCCTTCTGCCGGGCCCTGCCGGAGCGCGTGGGCGTCGTGGCGATCCCGCTCACGGCCTTCGTCTCCGAGGAGCACAGGAGCGAATACGCGGGCCTGGTGCGCTTCGCCGCCTGCAAGCGCGTCGAGGTCCTCGAAGAGGCGGCGACGCGCCTCGCCCGCTTCTCTGCGTGACCACGCCTGGCCAGGCCTGACCCGGGCCGGGTCCGCGCCTAGGCTTCCGGGGCCACGACCTCGCGAGGAATGACGGAGTACCGCCGCACGCGCAGCGACGGGTTCGTGATCCGCACGCGCTCGATCGTCTCCCTCTCGACCACCGCGACGGCGATCCCGGGAGCGGTTCCCACTCCGGCGAGTACGACGCCCTGGGGATCGACGATCTGCGAGTGTCCCACCCCGATCGGGGTCGGATGGTCTGCCGCGACCACGTAGACGGTGTTCTCGATCGCACGAGCGGCGAGCAGCGTCGTCCAGTGGTGTTCCTTGAGCGGCCCCCTGACCCACTCGGCCGGCACGACCAGGGCATCGGCCTGCGCATCGACCAGGGAACGGGCCACTTCAGGGAAGCGGAGGTCGTAACAGGTCATGAGCCCGAAACGCAGGCCCCCCAGCTCGAAAGTCGCGGCCTCCCCCACCTCACCCGGCTCCACCCAGTCGGACTCGGTCTGGCCGAACGCGTCGTACAGGTGCTGCTTGCGGTACACGGCGAGGACGCGGTCACCCCGCACGGCCACCACGGTGTTGCGCACTCGATGCCCGTCGGTCGCCCGTTCGGCCAGACCCGCGACGATCACGACGGCGTACTCGGCGGCCAGTGCCCTCAGGGTCTCGACGAACTCCCCGTCGAGGTCCTCCGCATTGGCAGCCAGGCTCTCGTCCATGGGGTCGACGAAGTAACTCGAGTACTCAGGGAACACGATCAGCTTCGCCCCCCGCCCGGCGGCGTCGGCCGTCAGCGCGGCGATCCGCTCCCGGTTCTCGGCTCGGGAGGCGGTCGGCGCGAACTGGCACACGGCGACGGGGACGGCTGCGGTCTCGGACATGTCTCCATCCTCTCGCATCGACACGCCCGGGACGTCGCCCGGAGGCCCCCAGGATTCGCCCGCCTTCGGAATCCGTGATAAGTTACTTCTTGTGCCGCGGGGTGGAGCAGTTCGGTAGCTCGCCGGGCTCATAACCCGGAGGTCGCAGGTTCAAATCCTGTCCCCGCAACAAGAAAGGCCCCGAGATCATCACGATCTCGGGGCCTTGTCCTTTTTGGGCCGAGTCCTATTCGACAGATTCAGTCGACAGTTGGCCGATTGGGGCGAACGGCTGCGAAGTGCTCCTCGGCGAGATCAGCAGGCTCCTCCAAAACGGAATCGGTATCCCCAGCGACCTGAGCAGCTCTGTCTTCGACATCCGCTCAGGGAACCGGCCGGTTGACGCGGCATATCTCACCGGAACGACAACCTGGGGCTCTCACGCGGTTCGCCTCGATGACCTGTCGATAACAGACTTCAACTATCAGTTCAGTGCTGAGGTGGCAGATCCGACTCTCTTCACCCCGCGATTCCACTGCGACACGAACGCCAATCGTTGCTTCTACCCGAACGGGGAAGAAGGGGGCCTCTAAAGAGAAGAGACGCCGAACCGGCTACGCGCCGGCACTATGCCCCGATACTCCACCTGAAGTGTCGGGGCATAGATGCGCACAGCGAGGCCTCGATTGAGATCAATGGTGAGCGTGCCCGATAGGCTCGCGTCTGCACGGCCCGTCAAACTGACCGTGAGTAGGCTGCCCACGCGATCGGCGTCAACCATGCGGTAGAGGTCGTGACGGCGCCCCCAGATCGGTAGGGACATCGGGAAGGCTAGGCGCACTGGAAGGGGCTCTGTGAGCAATGCACTGGCCTGGCGCTGCACTATCTGCCCGTCAGTGCCAAACGAGCGCGTCGTGTCGTCATAAGACTGTTGCCTACCGGTCCGAGGGTCGACGAGGACATACGACGAGTGCATCGGTTCGGCGTGAAGCTCGAGGCTCTGGGGCTCTTCGCCCGGATCTTGCACGATGACTTCACAAGAGAAGGTCCGAACCAGACGCCAGTCAGTCAAAGTCGCGACAGCATCCATGAGGAGCGAGGTGGACTTCTCAGACAAGCTCAGGTCCTTCCTTCGGCCTTCAGGCCCCAGATGGGCCCACCGCGGGGCGTGCGCAACCTGCGGGCACCTTCGTGATCGTACCGGCACGAGCGGCCGACAGCTGATCGCCACCGGTCGAGCGGAAACGAGTTCTTACTTGGAATCGCGAGCCGAACGTAATCGCATATCGAACTATCTGACTCGGAGAAATCCAAGCCAGAGGGCCTTTCGCTTTGCCCGGACGATGCCGGGCGCCACCCCGATACGAGAATGGGCGCCCCCTCGGGGGCGCCCATTCCATACGGTGCTGCGGATCAGTTGCCCGCTGCGGAGTCCAGCTCGATCAGCTTCTGAACCGCCGCGGTAAGGCGCTCGTCGGCCTCGGCGAACTTCGCGAGGTCTCCGGCCTTCAGCGCGGCCTCACGGTCGAGCAGCGCGGTCTGAGCGGCAGCCAGGGCCTCGGCCTCGGCTCCCGTCGGCTGCGTGGGCTCGGTCGTCGGCACCTCGCCGGTGTCGGGCACCTCGGCGTTCGGATCCGGTTCGACCGTGTCGTCACCGCCGGTGGCACCGGAGTCACCGCCGAAGAGGGTGTCGAGCGCCTCGGTCAGGGTGTTCTCGAAGGCGACGCGATCACCGAAGGCGACCAGCACCTTCTGCAGACGCGGCAGCTGCGTTCCCTCAGACGACTGCACGTAGACGGGCTGCACGTAGAGCAGACCACCACCGACGGGCAGCGTCAGCAGGTTGCCGTAGATGACCTCGGACTCCCCCTGCTGGAGCAGGTTGAGCTGAGGCACGACCGAAGTGTCCGAGTTGTAGGTGTTCTGCACCTGACCGGGACCGGGGACCGTGGTGTCGGTGTCGATCTCGAGCATGCGCAGCTGGCCGTAGCCCTCCGCCTTCACGCCCTTCTCCGAGCCGGCATCCGAATCCACCGCGAGGTAGCCCATCAGCACATCGCGGCTGCCGCCCGCTCCCTGCGAGTTCGGGATGAACGTCGAGAACATCGAGAACCGGGGAGAGTCCTGACCCGGCATCTGCATGGTCAGGTAGTACGGCGGCTGCAGCATCGATTCGCTGCGGGGGTCGTTGGGCGTCTGCCAGCGGTTGTCCTGCTGCGCGAAGGATCCGGCCTTGTCGACGTGATACACGCCGAGGATGTCGCGCTGCACCTTGAACAGGTCGGTCGGGTAGCGCACATGGCTCATGAGCTCCCCCGACATCTCGCTGATCGGCTTCACCGTCGACGGGTAGACCTTCTGCCAGCTCTTGAGCACCGGGTCCTCGTCGTCCCACGCGTACAGCTTCACCGAACCGTCATAGGCATCGACCGTCGCCTTGACGGAGTTGCGGATGTAGTTGATGTCGTCGATCGCGAGGGTCGGCGAGGGGATGTTGGAGTCGGCGATGGCGTCGGACAGGCTCACGCTCGTCGAGTACGGGTAGGTCTGGCTCGTCGTGTAGCCGTCGACGATCCACACGATGCGTCCGTCCACCACGCTCGGGTAGGGGTCGCTGTCGAGCTCGAGATACGGTGCCACCTTCTGCACGCGCGTCTTGGGGTCGCGGTCGTACAGGATCTGCGAGTCCTCGTTCACGAGGTTCGAGAACAGGATCTGCTCCGACTGGAACTTCAGTGCGTAGAGCAGCTTGGTGAACGTGTCGCCGACCTTCGGGCCGCCGTCGCCGTCGAACGTGGTCTTCGTCTCGCTCGAGCCGTCCTTGCCGCGCGGGTAGTCGATCTCCGCGGGCTCCGAGCCCTCGGGAGCGCCGACGATCGAGTACTCGGGCGAGTTCTCACCGAAGTAGACGCGCGGCTCGAAGTTCTCCCGATCGGACAGGAATCCCGAAGTGGGGATACCGCGCTCGAGGAACACCGGCTCGCCGTCGGTGGTGCGCTGGTTGCCCGCGGCGGCGACGAGGCCGTAGCCGTGGGTGTACACCGCGACGCGGTTGTTCCAGTTGTCACCGTCGCCCAGGCCTGACATGTCGAGGTCGCGCACCGACACCACGGTGTCCTGCATCTTCCCGTCGATCTCGTACCGGTCGACGTCCATCGTCTTCTGGAACTGGTAGTACCCGCGGTACTGCTCGAGCTGACGCACCGTCGGCGGGATGACCTTCGGGTCCATGATGCGGGTGGAGGCGGTGGTCTCCGCATCCGCGCGCAGCTGACCCGCCTCGGCGTCGGTCTTGGCGGCGAAGGGCGTGGTCTCGAGGTCTGCGACCCCGTACGCCTCCTTCGTGCCGTCGATGTTCCGCTGGTAGTACTCGGCCTGGTAGGCGTTCTGGTTCGGCTTCACCTGGAAGGTGGTGACCACCCACGGGTATCCGACGCCGACGACGAGCGAGGCCACGATGAGCAGCGCGGTCGCGGCCAGCGGGAAGCGCCAGCGGCCGATGACGGCCGTGACGAAGAAGAGGATCGCCACGACAGCGGCGATGATCGCGAGGATGGCGAGACCGGGGATCGTCGCGTTCACGCCCGTGTACGCCGCACCCGTGATGCGATCGTCGGGCTCGACGAGCGTCTTGTACTGGTCGAGCCAGAGGCTCGCCGCCTGCACGAGCAGGTAGAGACCGGCGATGACCGCGAGCTGGATGCGCGCGGGCTTCGAGATGCGCAGCTCACCCTGACCGATGCGCACCGAGCCGTACAGGTACGACACGAGGGCGGTGACCAGGAGCGAGAGCAGGAGCACGGCGGAGACGAACGCGAGCAGGATCGTGTAGAACGGCATCGCGAACATGTAGAAGCCGGTGTCGATGCCGAACTGCGGGTCGACGTCCGAGGTGGCCACACCGTTGATCCAGAGCCAGACCGTCTTCCACTGCCCCGCGGCCGCGAAGCCGGCGAACAGTCCGAAGAAGATGGGCATGCCCCACATCGCCAGGCGACGCAGCGGCTCGATGACCTCCTGGTACCGGTCCAGCTGCGAGCTGAGCCGCACGTAGACCGGACGCAGCCGGTAGGCGAGCTGGATGACGACGAACAGCGGAACGGCCATCCCGAGGAAGCCCACCACGAACATCACCGCCGTGGCGATCCACTGCGTCGTGAGGACGCCGGTGAAGCCCACCTGGTCGAACCAGAGGAATTCGGTGTAGAGGGAGGCGAACACGAAGAACACCGCGATCAAGGCGGCGATGATCACCAGGGAGATGCCGAGAATGCGTCGTGAGGTTCGAGGCGTGGCCGGATTCGGAGCTGAAGGCGAGGAGGTCACCCCACCATCCTAGGCATCGCTCACTGTGCGCAGGCTGTCATCCCGATCACAGCGCGGTCACGGTGACGTCTGCGCTCAGCTGCCTGCGAGGTCGCAGGTCGGGAGCGCTGAGACGTCGCCGTCGTCCGCGATGACCTCGAGGGCGGCGAGCGACTCCTCGAGCGTCGCCGTGCGGATGACCTGCAGTCCGTCCGGCACGTGTCCGACGACCTCGTCGCAGTTCGCCGCGGGAGCCAGGAAGTAGTCGGCTCCTGCGTCTCGCGCGCCGTAGAGCTTCTGACGGATGCCGCCGATCGGACCGACCGTGCCCGCCGCGTCGATGGTTCCGGTGCCGGCGATGTCCTTCCCGCCGTTGAGCTCCCCTTCGGTCAGCGTGTCGATGATCCCGAGCGCGAACATCATCCCGGCGCTGGGTCCGCCGACGTTGTCGAGCTGGATCGTGACGTCGATCTCGAAGTCGTAGTCGGTGCGCAGCGTGATGCCGATGAGCCATGCGGTCGCGTCGCCCTCGGTGCGCTTCTCCGGGGTGACCTCCACGGTCTGCTCGGCGCCGTCGCGCAGCACGGTGAGCTGCACCGGCGCTCCCGCCGCGGCCTGGATCGCCTCCCGCAGCTGCGTGGCCGAGGAGACCGGAGTTCCGTCGATCGCGGTGATGACGTCATCGGCTTCGAGGATGCCGTCGGCCGGGGAATCCGCCACGGCCTCGACCACGACGACCTCGGCGCCGGTGTCGTATCCGAGCTCGTTCAACGCGGCCGCTGTCGCCTCGTGCTGGGAGTCGACCATCAGCGTGGCGTTGCGCTCGTCGCGCTGCTCGCTCGTCACCCCCTGGGGGAACACCGAGTCGAGGGGGACGACCGCCTTGGACGAATCCATCCACGCCAGGGCGAGCTCGAACCAGCTGGGTGTGCGCTCGCGGTTGCCCACGACCTGCACCGTCGTGAGGTCCAGAGTCCCCGCGGTCTCGAACGTCTCGGCGCCCTCGACGCTGATCAGCGGCACCTGCTCGCCGTCAGCACCCTTCGCGGTGCCGAGGGTGTCGTACACCGGCCCCGGTCGCTGGATCACGTAGGGCGACGGAAGGAACGTCAGCACGACCAGCGCGAGGAGTGCGACGATCAGCGCCCAGACTCCGAGTCCGAGCTTCCCAGACCGCGTTCGATCCACTGCATTCCTCCGTCGTTCGCGAGCGGCGTACACCGATCTGCCCGCATCGGGTTCGCGCGCAGAAACCTGTGACTAGCGTAGATGCCACGGCAACAGAAGTGCTGAGAGGGCGAGCGACATGGCAGACAACGACCCGACACCCGAGGACTTCCAGGAGTTCCTGCGGAAGATGCTCTCGAACCAGAGCGGCGGCGACATCGATCCCGAGGCGCTGCGGGGCGCCTTCGAAGGGATGGACGGCTTCACACTCGACCCCGCGATGATGCAGACGATCATGTCGCAGCTGCAGGGCGCCTTCGGCGGCGACCCCTGGGAGAACGCGCTGCGTCAGGCTCTTTTCATCGCCAACCGCGACGGACAGGGCGTGACCGACGGATCGCGCACCTCGCTCGCCGATTCCTTCGCGCTCGCGAACCTGTGGCTCGGCGAGGCGACGACCATCTCGGAGCTCTCCGAGACCCCGACCGCGATGACCAGGGGTGAGTGGGTGGAGAAGACCCTTCCGGTGTGGAAGGAGATCGCCGATCCCGTGTCGACGAGCATCGCTGACGCGCTGACCTCGGCGTTGGACACGCAGGTGCCCGAAGAGATGCGCGGCGTGGTCCAGGGCGCAGGCCGGCTGATGCGGGGCCTGGGCGGCTCGGTGTTCGCCGCGCAGTTCGGACAGGTGCTCGGCAACCTCTCTCTCGAAGTCGTCTCCGGCGGTGACGTCGGCATCCCGGTGCTGCCCGCAGGCACCGCGGCGATCATCCCGCAGAACCTCACGGCCTTCGGCGAAGGCCTCGAGATCCCCGAAGACCAGATCGCGCTCTACCTCGCTACCCGCGAGCTCGCCTACGCGCGTCTGTACCGGCACGCGAAGTGGCTGCACCTGCACGTGATGGCGCAGATCACCGACTTCGCTCGCGGAGTCACGGTCGACGTGGACGCGCTCGAAGACGTCGCCAGCCGCCTCGATCCCTCGAACCCCGAAGAACTGCGCGCGGCGATCGAGGGTGGTGCGCTCCTGCCCGTGCAGAGCGACGCCCAGCGCGAGGCGCTCACCCGCCTCGAGAACCTCATCGCCACGATCGACGGCTGGGTCGACGTCGTGACCGCCCAGGCGACCTCTCGTCTTCCCGACGGCGCGCGCATCGCGGAAGCCGCCCGGCGCCGGCGCGCGGTCGGCGGACCCGCCGAGGACGCTCTCGGTGCCCTCGTGGGCCTCAAGCTCCGTCCACGGCGCATGCGCGAGGCCTCGGCCATGTGGCAGACGGTGACGGATGCCGTCGGCATCAGCGGGCGAGACTCCCTGTGGGACTACCCGGACCTCATGCCGACCGCCGAGGACATCGACGACCCGAGTGCGCTCGTCGCTCGCCTGCAGGCTGCCGAGCGCGGCGAGCAGCCGGCCGCCGACGAGTTCGACGAGGCCCTCGCCCGCCTGCTCGACGGTGACGACTTCTCGGAGGACGCTCCCGCCGAGGACTCGACGAACGATGCGGACGAAGACGGCGACGCCGCCCCAGAGGGCGACAGGCCGGTCTGAGCGCGAAGGTGCGGGCGGGCCGCGGATTCCGCGGACGCCCGCACCGCTCCTGCCCCGTTCGACGAGCACGGAGAAGTTGTCCACGGATGCCCGGTTCCGGCCCCGCACCGACCGCATCCTCACCACAATCGGAGAGATGCCGCTGACTCCTCCGCTCCTCACGCGTCTGCACCCGAGCTCGCCTCTGCTCTGGCGCGACGCGCACACGCTCCAGCTCGGCGACGAAGCCGGACTGCGCATCGCTGCTGACGATGCATGGGTCGAGCCGCTGCTCAGCAGACTGCGCTCCGGTTTCCGGCGCGGGGCGTTCGACGTGATCGCACACGCGGCTGGCGCGCCGCGGGAGGCGGCGCGCACGCTCCTCGCCCGCCTCGATCCGCTGTTGCTCGACGACGCCGCCCCGCCACGATCCGCCTGGGTCGAGAGCATCGGGATCGCCGACGGGCGCAGCGAGTACCGCATGCGCGAGGCGCTCGCCGACGAAGGCATCACCCTCGTCGAGGTCGGCCGTCGGCCCGGCGTGGGCGTCGTGCTCGTCAACGGCGCTGCCGCCGCGCTGCAGTTCGCCCGGTTCCTGCGCGAGGACATCCCGCACCTGCCAGTATCTTTCGAACCCGGCCGCGTGACCGTCGGGCCGCTGGTGGTACCCGGCGCGTCGGCCTGCCTCGCCTGTCGCGACGCCCACGCGCGAGACCTCGACCCGGCCTGGCCCCTGCTGCACGCGCAGATGATCGGCCGCGACCCCGGCCCGATCCGCGCGGCGCAGGTCGCCGAGGCCGGGCGGTTGACTGCCCTGCTCCTCGCAGACGACGAGACCGCCGACGGGCGCCTGGTGCGCGTCAGCGCGGACGGCTCGCTCGAGTGGCGTTCGGTGTCGTTTCACGAAGAATGCCGGTGCCGCGCCCCGTGGTCCCCATCTCAGCGAGGAACCGAGACGGGGAGCGCTCACCCCGCCCCGCTGATCTCGACCACGACAGCGCCAGCGTTCGCGCGGCGCGCGTGACCCCCACGTAGGCCAGCCGTCGCTCTTCGTCGACCGCCTCGAACGTCGTCGCATACGAGATGGGCAGCGATCCCTCCGCCCATCCGGCCAAATAAACGTGCGGCCACTCCAGGCCCTTGGCCGCGTGCAGGGTAGAGAGCGTGACGGTGCGCATCGTCGGTTCGTGCTGGTCCTTGGCCCGCGCCATCAGCGCGTCGCTGAAGCTGCGCAGGTTCGCATCCGCTCCTGCCTCCTCAGCGAGCCTCAGGATGGCGCGACGCGCCTCCCATCCGCTGCGCTGCGCTCCCCCTGCGGCCGGCGGCTCGTCGGTGAGTCCGAGCTCGCGCAGCACGCGCTGCACCCCGGGCAGGAATCCCTGCTCGCTGGGGGCGACAGCGGCGGCCCGCAGGGCGAGGATCGCCTGACGGACCTCCGGCATGGCGAAGAATCGTGTCCCGCCCAGAACGGATGTCGCGATGCCCTCGGCGGCGAGCGCCTGCTGCAGCACAGCGGACTGCGCGTGAGCGCGATAGAGCACGGCGATCTCCGACGGCGAGGCCCCCGCCTCGATGCGCGCGGAGATCGACGCGGCGATCCCCGCGGCTTCCTCCCCCTCCGTCTCGTATGCGGTGACGGTCGGCGCATCCGCGGTGAACTGCTCCCGTGCCGGTACGAGCTCCAGCGCTCCGGGCCGGCCGTGCATCAGAGCGTTGGCTGCGGTGAGGATCGGCGGCTGCGAGCGGTAGTTCGTCTCCAGACGCACGACGGTGGCGTCCGGGTGACGGCGCTCGAACTCGAGCAGGAAACGCTGCTCCGCGCCGGCGAACGAGTAGATGGTCTGGCTGGCGTCGCCGACCACGCAGATGTCGTGCCGGTCTCCGAGCCACAGCTCCAGCAGGCGGTTCTGCAACGGGGAGACGTCTTGGAACTCGTCGACCGTGAAGTGCCGGTACTGCTCGTGGACGGATGCGGCGACGCGCGGCTCCGCCTCCAGCATGCCGGCACAGGCGAGGAGCACGTCTTCGAAGTCGAGCTGGCGACGATCGTCCTTCAACGCCTCGTACCCGCGCATCAGCTCGATCAGCTGCCCCGCGTCGACCCCGCTGATCGGACGGCCGAGCGCTGCGTACTGGTCGATCGACAGCATCGACACCTTGCGCCACTCGATCTCGGAAGCGATGTCACGGAGCGTCGCGGTGCTGGGACGGAGGCGGATCGCGTCGGCCGCCTGCCCCAGCATCCGCACCTTGTTGTCAATGATGGATGGCGCGGGCGACCCTGCCAGCGTGGGCCAGAAGAAGTTCAGCTGCGCGAGCGCGGTCGCATGGAACGTGCGGGCGGCGACGCCTTCGACACCGAGCGCCCGCAGGCGACCGCGGAGCTCTCCCGCCGCTTTCGCGGTGAAGGTGACCGCCATGACGCGCGAGGGCGAGTATGCGCCGGTGTCGACGCCGTGTGCGATGCGATGCGTGATCACCCGGGTCTTTCCGGTTCCGGCTCCGGCGAGCACGACGACGGGACCACGCAACACGGATGCCGCTGCCCGCTGCCGCTCGTCGAGGGCATCGAGTGCGCTCACGCGCGATCCTCGTACCAGTCGACGATCAGCGCACGGGCGATCGACGCCGGACCCGGAAGCCCCACCGGGCCGTCTCCGGCGAGCGCGGTACCGATCTCGGCACGCGTGAACCAGCGCACCTCGATGATCTCCTCGCCGTCGGCGCGCGCCGCGGACTCGTCGTCGACAACGGCACGGAAGCCGACCATGAGCGATCGCGGGAACGGCCAGGCCTGCGAGGAGACGTACCGCAGGGCGGAAAGACGCACCCCCGATTCCTCCTCGATCTCGCGATACGCGGTCGACTCGAGCGATTCCCCCGCCTCGGTGAAACCCGCGAAGCAGGAGAACATGCGCCCGCCCCAGTTGGCATTGGCGCCGAGCAGGAGCCGCTCGCCGTCTCTGCTCTCGACGGCGACGATCACGGCTGGATCCGTGCGCGGGAAGTGCTGGCGTGCGCACACGAGGCAGCGCCGCGACCATCCGCCCTGCTGCAGCTGGGTCGCCCCACCGCAGGTTGGACAGAACGGCGCGTCGCGAAGCCATCCGGCGAGGGCGATGGCGCCGATCAGGAGCTCGGACTCCTGCCCGTCGAGGCGACCGCCGAGATCACGCAGGCCGAGCCAGATCTCGTCCGGGGCGGTGTCGAGCGCGTCACTCTCCGGCGGTGCGGCGGCGAGGAGCAGCACGGTGCCGTCGGCATCGCGTCCGAGAAGAGCCCAGCTCGCCTCGACGACCTCGTCAGGGGTGACGCGCAGCAGCGCGGAATCCACGACCCTGACCCGGCCCTCGCGCACGACGATCACACGGGTCGCCGGGTCGTTTCGCAGACGATCGAGCACGTCCGGCTCCTCGCGGAGTTCGGCTGCACGATCGAGGGATGGGCGCGGAATGGTCATCGACTCCCTCTCTCACGGGCGTGGCGGAGGCGGGACCGCCCCTGAGCCGACCTACCCTGGGGGCATGGGACGCTCTCCTTTCACTCTAGCCGCGGCAGTGACCGCCGCACTGCCCGGGGCGGAGGTCACGGGTGCGCGCAGTCTGAGCGCGGATGGCGAGGGGCGATTCGACTCCGCCGTCGCCTCGCTGGCCGACGGTCGCGAGCTCGCGATACGCGTCGCGGACGACGACGAGACGGCGCGTGAACTCGCCGCCGAGGCGATCGCGCTCCGTGCGCTCACCGACGGGGCCCGTGCCATGCTGCCGTTCCGCGTGCCCGCCTACATCGGCGAGACGCGCATCGGCGACGGACGCGCACTCGTGACCGAGCTTCTGCCCGGCTTTCAGATCGAGGCCCCCCTGGTACCGCCGGGACGCGGAGCCGCGCAGTCGATGGGCGCATCGATCGCCGCCGTGCACGGCCTGCCCACCTCGGTCGTCCGCGGGGCGGGACTCGCCACGCGCACCGCGGAGGAGAGCCGCGCCGAACTGGAGCGTCTGGTCGACACCGCCGCCGCCACCGGCCGGGTTCCTGCACGTCTCACCGTGCGCTGGCGCGACGCCGTCGCCGACGACTCCCTGTGGCGCTTCGAATCCACCGTGGTTCTCGGGGGTGTGCAGTCGACCTCGTTCCTGTTCGAGGACGACCCGGAGCTCGGCCCCGAGGTCGTCGGCCTCCTCGGCTGGCACGGGCTCTCGGTCGGAGACCCCGCGCTCGACCTCTCCTGGCTCTCGGCAGCACCCGACGCCGCCGCCGACGTGCACGCCGCCTATGCCGGTGCGATCGACCGTGCACCCGACGCCGGCCTCGAGGTGCGCGCTCGCCTGCTCGCCGAGCTCGAGTTCGCCCGCTGGCTGGTGCACGGCGACTCCATGCACCGACCGGACATCGTCGACGACGCCGCCGCGCTGCTCGACGCTCTCGCCGAAGGCCTGCGCACAGACGATCTCAGCATCATCGACGCCCGCACCGCCGGCGTCGACTCCGCGCTGGATGCGCTCGACCGTGTGCCGAGGGGCGCTGTCACCGAGGTGGACACCTCCATGCACACGGATGCCTACAATCCCGAAGAGCTGTGGATCGAGGTTCCGGAGGAGTCCGACTCGGCGCAGACCGACACGGAATCGGTGGAGCCGGTGCGCACGGTCGGCACGGATCTGGATCACGATGACAGCGCCCACCGCACCGAGATGCTGAACGTCGAGACGGAAGACCTCTCCGAGGCGCGGAGCATCTTCGCAGGAACCCACAGCGCCGATGTCGGCGAGGCGACACGTCCCGCCGCGACGAACGCGGCGGCCGCGTACGACGAAGACGACTCGGACGAGGCTCAGCGCGCGGCGCGTGCGGCGCTCCAGCGCTGGAAGAGCTCCTCCTCCGAGTAGACCCGGTCGCCGCGGATGATCAGGTCGTCCGCGACGTAGTACAGCGCGACATTGATCTCGTCCAGGGGCACGTCGAAGCGTCGGTGGTATGCGAGACGGTAGAGCGCGAGCTGCAGCATCCGCTCCTCGCGCTCGGCCGCCGTCCGCGGAGCCTTGCCGGTCTTCCAGTCCACGATCTCGATGCGATCGCCGCGGTCTGCTCGCCGGTAGACGGCGTCGAGCTTGCAGATGACGATGTGGGACTCCCCCGCATCCGGCCCGGAGAGACCGGCGCCGAGGGCGAAGTCGATCTCGATCTCGACGGCGATCGGCTGCAGCCCGCCCCACTCGCTGCGCTCGAACGTCGCCTGCAGAACCGCGAGATCGGCGGCGTCGGCAGGTGCACTCGGCCCTTCGGCCGCCCCGGGGTCACCGTACGCGGGCAGTGGCGGGGCCTCGTCCTCGTCGAGCTCCCAGAGCGCCTCGTCCACACGGCTGCCGACGCCCACGAGCTCGGACCGCTGCTCCACCCAGGCGTGGAAGAGCGTGCCGAGACGGGTCTGCCGGTACGGCCGCTCCGGCATGGGCCTGACGATGGAGGACAGCGTGCCGGAGAAGTCGGTGACGTAGTCCTTGAACCGCGATGCCGGCACGCGCGTGGGCGCTTCGGCATCGGTGCCGCGCTGCCGGGCCGCACGCTCGGCCAACAGGCGGGCCAGCTCCACGGACGGTTCCGCCGTTCCGGCTCGGGCAGCATCCTCAACGGCCACGGCTGCGGCGGAGACGACTCCTCGTCGAGCCCCCAGCGGGTCGAGCGGCCAGCGCAGGGTGGCACCGGGGCCGTCATAGGGGTTGTCGTCGGGGTCGACCGCTTCGATGGGATCGAGACCCTGCACATCGATGGCCTCGACGAGATAGGGACTCGGCGTGCGCGGTGACTTCTGCCCTGCCCAGTGCGCACCGCTGAGGAGCAGATCGGTGCGCGCACGCGTGACCGCGACGTAGGCGAGACGCCGCTCCTCCTGCTGCTGATAGGCCCTGTAGGCATCCTTGAAGCGTTTGATCGCGCCGCCCTGCGGGTTCGCCTTCGTCGCACCGCCGGACAGCGATGCCTGCGCGAGTCTCTGCCTCTTGACGGGGTCTTTCTCGTCGCCCATCGCCTCGACCGGATCCCACTCGAATCGGGGAAGCGCGTCTCTGTCGCCGCGGAGAGCGAACGGGACAACCCCGAATCCGAACCAGCCGGAGGTGTCGGAGACCCGACTGGGGAGTTCGTCGACCACCAGCCGCACCACGGCGACGGCATCCCACTCCAGCCCCTTCGACCCGTGAATCGTCAGCAGCTGCACGACACCGGCCTCGGGCGGCTCCGGCCGCGGCATCAGCTCGTCGGTGCTCTCGGCCTTGTCGAGCCACGCCAGCAGGCTGCCGATGCTTCCCCGATCGTCCGCGGCCAAGAAGGCGCGGACCTCGTCTGCGAAGGCACGCAGTTGCGTCGCGGCGATGCGGGCGGGCCCTCTGGTCTCGTTGGCGGCCAGCTCGATGTCGAGGCGCAGCTCGAGTTCGATCAGGCGGATCAGCTCGGGGATCGGCTGCGAGGATGCGCGGCGGAGGCGCTCCAGCATCTCTCCCGCCGCGCGCACCCGAGCCCTGCCGTCGGGGGTGATCGCCTCGAGGAGCCGGTAGTCGTCGCGCACCGCCCGCACCACGTCGACCGCGTCGATGATCGACACCGCCTCATCGGCACCGCGCGAGGAGCGCAGCCGCACGCGCACCTCCTCGGGCAGCGGCGCCATCGCGGGATCGCGCTCCGACAGCGTGCGGCCGAGGTCGTAGAGCGCGGCCATGTCGGCCACTCCGACTCCGAAACGCGGTCCGGAGAGAAGGCGGATGAGCGCCGACCCCGCGGTGGGGTCGTGCACGACCCGGAGTGTGGAGACGACATCGACCACCTCCGGCGTCGCCAACAGTCCGCCGAGACCGAGGATGCGGTGCGGGATGCCCCGCGCCGCGAGCGCCGCGGCGAAGGTCTGCATGTGCCGCTTCGACCGGAACAGGATCGCTCCGGTGTGCGCCTTACCGCCCTGTGCCTCGCCGGCGTTGCGGGCTTCGTGTGCGGCCCGGCGCTCGGCGAACCACTCCGCGACGACCGACGCCTCCTCATCGACCGTGAACGGGAACTCCACCGTCACGGTGCCCTCTCCCGCGCCCGGACGCGGTTCCAGCGGCGGCACGTCGAGCCCCGGGCGCTGGAGCGGTTCGAGCACGCGGTTGGCGATCCCGAGGATGCCGCGGTCGTTGCGCCAGCTCGTCATGAGGCTGTAGGTCTGCGCCGCACCGGTGCGGGAGAACGTGCCGGAGAAGGCGTAGAGGTTGTCGGCACTGGCTCCCCGCCACCCGTAGATCGACTGGTGCGGGTCGCCGACGGCCATCACCGCGGTGTCGCGGAAGAGTTCCGCGAGGAACCGGGTCTGGATGACCGATGTGTCCTGATACTCGTCGAGCAGCACCACCCGGTGCTGCTCGCGGAGCTCGTCGCGGACGTCGGGAGCGGACTCGACGATGTCGTAGGCACCGCCCACCTGGTCGGCGAAGTCGAGCACGCCGCGGCGCTGCTTCTCGGCGATGTAGTCGCGCACGAGGCGCGACAGCGTCGGCAGACTGAGGAGGTTCACCGCCGCCTTCTCGACATCGCCGTTGCCGCGATACAGCTCGAAAGCGAGGGCCTGATCCCGCGCGATGCGCTCAGCGAGATCGAGGTCGACACGGTGGTCGAGGGCGTCACCGGCGAGCCTCTGCACGGCATCGATGACCGTGCCGAGCGCGAACTCGATGTTCTCCAGCTCGGGGAGGTCGCTGCGCAGCACGACTTCCCGTGCCAGCATCCAGGAGGCGGCCTGACTGAGCATCGCCACGTCGGGATCCCGCCCGATGCGTGCCGCATGTTCGCGCACGATGCCGTCGGCGAAGGCGTTGTATGTCGAGACACGGGGCCGGATCATCAGCTCTTCCGCGGCACGCGGGGTCGCCGGATCCCACCCGGTTCCCCGGTGCGCGGCGATCTCATCGAGCACGTGTGCGCGCACCAGCTCGCGCTGACGGCCGGGCGCAGCCTCCTCGACCCTGCGCAATGATCCGTCGGCCACGATCTCCGCGAGATACGGGAGCAGGCCGCGGCGACCGTACTCGTCGATGACCGCGAGACGATGGCCGATCCGCTCCGCGAGCTCGCCAGCGGCCTTGCGGGTGAAGGTGAGACCGAGGATCTCGTCGCGGCGCACGTGCCCGTTGGCGACGAGCCACACCACACGTCCTGACATCGTCTCGGTCTTGCCGCTGCCCGCACCCGCGACCACGAGAGCAGGCTCAGGCGGCGCCTCGATCACGCGTTGCTGGGCCGGCGTCGGCGATGGCTGCCCCAGTGCGGCGGCGATGTCGGTGGCCGAGATCCCCTCGC
Organism: Microbacterium sp. Root322; assembly: GCF_001425645.1. Taxonomy (NCBI): domain Bacteria; kingdom Bacillati; phylum Actinomycetota; class Actinomycetes; order Micrococcales; family Microbacteriaceae; genus Microbacterium; species Microbacterium sp. Root322. Next base: position 39,606 of record NZ_LMCS01000002.1, read on the forward strand.
CACCCTGCTCCGCCCGGTTCCACCCCGTCACGAGCTCACCGCCGGCACCGTGTGGATACGGCACGGATGCACCCGACGCTGCGTGTCGGCGCAGTGCGACTCGACCTGAGCGGTGAAGCTCGACGCCGACATGCCGCGGGCCGCATCCGCGACGCGCAGCAGGAAGGCCGAGCGCGACTCGTCGTCCAACGTGTGCTGATGGGCGATGCGGTAGTCGCTCTTGGCAAGGGTCTTGGAGACGATCACGAGCCGTGCTCCCGCCAGTGACGACGGCGGCGCCCCCTCGACCAGCCCCTGCTGCACGGCGACCTGATAGGCGGCCAACTGCGCATGCGCGAGCACGCCCGAGTCGGATTCGGGATCGTTCTTGCCCGTCTTCAGATCCACCACGACCGTGGGCCCGTCCGGACCTCCCGACATCCGCTCCCAGCCGCGACCTCGCGCCGCGGGGTGCTCGCCCGCTCCGGGCGGGTAGGCCTCCACCCGGTCGATGTAGCCGTGGATGATCGCCTGATTCGCCCGGTCCTCCCCCACCTCGTGGACGGTGGGAACGGCGTCGTCGGCCGACTCCGCCACGTCGACGGCGAAGCGGAACTCGACCTCGCTGCCGATCACCCGCCCACCCTCGCGGCGCACATCACCCAGGTAGGTGTGCAGCCGATCCACGAGCAGGTCGGCGCGACGGCGCTCCTTGCGTCCGATCCACTCGGTCTCGAAATCGAGCTCCGGCCAGTGCTCGGCCACGATCGCGCGCATCTTCTCGAGATCTCCCTCGGGAACCCGCTCCATCGCCTCGTGCACGATCGTCCCTATGCCGGCTGTGGGCGGCATCACCGTGTCACCGCCGAGAGCCGAGACCACCCAGTTGAGACCGCATTCCTCATACGACTCCATCTTCGAGGGTGAGACCCGCGCCCCCGTGACGGCGAGATCGCGCAGCGGCGCCGCGGTCGAGGGAGGGGTCATCCCGTACCAGTCCGCCGGATCCGCCCCCGGCACGCCCTCACGCGCGAGAACGGCGAGCTGCGCCGCGGCGGCCCGCCGCACCGGCTCGGCTGACACCGTGGTGAGGGTGCGCCGGTGGCGGGCGACGAGTCCGCGCAATGTGAGCGGGTGCTCCGCCGACGCGTGCCGCTCCGGAGGTTCAGGGGCGGGCAGGAAGCCGAAGAACGGACTGGGCGTCAGGTCGTCGTCGTCCACCGCCGTGATCAGGAGACGGTCGCGCGCACGCGACACGGCGCGGACGAACAGCCGGAGCTCGTCGTGCAGCGCCGCACGTCGACGATCCAGGGCTCCCGGAGGCTCGATGAGGGTCCCCGTGCGCGCAGCCTGGATCGCGTCGGGCAGGCGCCAGGTCTGCAGCAGACCGCCGCGCAGACGCACGTTCGGCCAGATGCCGTCCTGCACACCGGCGACCACGACCGCGTCGAACTCCGTACCCAGAGCGGTGGCGGGGGTCAGCAGCGTGACCTTCCCCGGCCGGTCGGGTGTAGACAGCGAATCCTCGGGGACCTCGCTGTCGAGGATGTCCCGCACGAAGACCTCGGGCTTCTCGTTCGGTGTGCGCTCGACGAAACGCTTCGCCGCGTCGAACAGGGAGACCAGCGCATCGAGAGAACGGGCCGTCTCCGCCCCCGTCGGCAGCAACGAGATCTCACGCCAGGCGATCTGCAGACGCCTGCCGTCGACGGCCCTGGCCTGATCCCACACCCGCCAGAGCAGGTCATGGATCGTCTCTCCCGCCGCCGCGCCACGGGCCAGCGCTTCGATCACCAGCGCGAAACGCTCGGCCGTGCGCGACTCCGGGGCGTCGATGAGCGTGAGGTCCGCCGGATTCGCCATGGCCCGCCGCAGCAGCTCGCGCGCCGGCGTCGATCCCCCCTGTTCGAGTTCGACGTGGCGGAGTCGGGCACGCAGCCGCCGCAGGCCGATCGCGTCCATCCCTCCGAACGGGGTGCGCAGCGCCTCCTCGAGGGCTTCCGACGTGCGCTCCTGGACCGGGGTGAGCGCCAGGCGCACGATACCCACGATGTCGCGCACGATGCCCTCGCTGCCGAGCGGGCGTTGCACACCGGCCGCACGCGTCGGGATCTCCCTGGCGGCGAGTTCGGTCTCCAGCGTCGTCACCTGCCGCGTGTCGTGGGCGATGACCGCCATGCGATCCCACCGGATGCCGTCGGAGAGGTGCCACTCGCGCATCACTCCGGCTATGCGATCGAGTTCTTCGTAGGGAGACGGGGCCACGAACGTCGACACCCCGGCCTCGACCTCTTCGGCCGTCACGGGCACGGGGGCGCGCCGATGCTCGACCCGGCCCGACACACCGATCGCCTGGGTCACCGTGCGGGTGAGGGCGGTGAGCGCCGGACGCTGGCGGTGCGGCCCGTCGAGCACGTGCACCTCTCCCAGAACCCCGGCGAGCTGTGCGAACAGCTCGGGGCTTGCTCCGCGGAACGAGCCGGAGGAGATGTCGGGATCACCGAAGGCCAGCACGGCGATCCCCCGGCTGCGCAGGGCCTTCACGACGGCGATCCCCCCACGCGTGAGCTCCTGCGCGTCGTCGATGAGCACCACGCGCAGAGGCGCGAGCGGGCCGAGGGCGGCCGTCTCGGCCGTGTGCAGGATGGTGCTCGCCTCGCTCAGCAGGTCGGCGGCGTCACGGTGGGCCGACCGGAGCGCGTCGAGCACCGCGCGGTACTCCACGAGGAACTCCGCCGTCGCCGCCCACACCTCGTTGCCCGATGCTCGCAGCTCCGCGGCGTCGACACCGATCTCCGTGCACTCGGCGAGGAATGCGCGCAGCTCCGAGCGGAACCCCTTCGATGCCCGCACCGAAGGGCTCAGCGCATCCGGCCACGGGATGCGTCCGTCTTCCGCATCGCCGCTGAGCAGCTCGGCGATGATCCGGTCCTGGTCGGCACCCGTCAGCAGCGCCGGCGGCTCCGCTCCCTCTCTCACCATCGCTCCACGCACCAGCTGGAAGGCGAAGGAGCCGAGCGACCGAGCCAGTGGCCCGGGCGTCGCCTGGCCGATGCGCACGCCGATCCGGTCGCGCAGAGCGGTCGCCGCCTGACGGTTCGGCGTGAGCGCGAGCACCTGCTCCGGGCGGAGCGCCTCGGCATCGAGCAGGTGCACGATCCGGTCGATCAGGGTGCGCGTCTTACCAGTTCCCGGGGCGCCGATGATGACTCCGGATGCCGTCGGCTCCGCGGCGATCACAGCGCGCTGAGCAGTATCCGGTGTCATGCCTCCACGCTATCCGGACGCGCGGACATCGCCGTCCGCACCCGCCACGCTCACTCGCGTGACCGCGGCCCGTCCGCCTGTGCGCTCACGGCGAAACCGGGCGCCACCGCCGATCCCGCCCCGTGCTCGCGGGGTAGAGTTGGCGCAGTCCCCGAACTTCAAGGAGCACGCGTGGAAATCCGCATCGGCATCATCAACACCGGCCGTGAACTGAGCTTCGACACCGGCGCAAGCGCGGAAGAAGTCCGCACCCAGGTCGCCGCGGCGCTCGAGCAGAGCGCATCGCACGTGAGCTTCGCCGATGTGAAGGGCAACTCCTACATCGTCCCGACCGCGAACCTCGCCTACATCGAACTGGGCACCGAGGAATCGCGCCGCGTCGGCTTCGTCGCCTGACCCGACGATGTACATCCTCCTCGCACTCATCGGCGCGTGCGCTCTGGGAATCGCCGCGCACTTCCTGATCGGTGACCGTGAGCTGCGCGGAGTCGCACTGACTCCGTCGATCGCGACCGCCGTCTCGGCGATCACGTACACGGCCCTGCAGTGGGCGGGCGTCGGCGAGGACAGCATCTGGCTGTGGCTCGCGAGCGTGCTGGGAGCGCCCATCGTCGCGGCGCTGGCGACCGTGGCGCTCACCAGGCTCCGCAAGCGCTCCGACGCTCAGAACCGGGCAGCGCTCGGCATCTGACCCGCCGGGCTCCGCCTGCGAACGGACGGGACGGTTCGAGCGAATCGTCCGCTAGGACGCGAGTCCCATCGCGTCCATGCGCCGGGCGTGCGCGCCCATGAGCTCGGTGTACACGGGCTCGATGCGCTCCTCGTCGACGTCGAGGCGCTCCGGTCGCAGCGCGGAGCGGCACACGAGGATCGTGTCGCCGACCAGACGGCGGGCCCACATCGACAGGAGCGATCGCCACTCCTCGTCGCTCTCGATGGTCTCCTGGACGATGGCGACGATCTCGTGCCGAGCGTCGTCCTCACGGAGGATCTCCGCCACGCGGCGCCCGGTGTCCCCGTAGCTGGAGGCCAGCGCGAGGTAGAAGTCGTCGAGCATCCCGGCGGTGATGTACACCGCCAGCAGCGTCTCCCTGGGCCGCGCGCCGATGGTCTTGCGGCGGAAGGCGTCGAGGTTCTCCCGGAACGGGAGCATCAGCTGCGTCGGGTCGTCCCCGCGCTCGGCGATGAGGTCGACGATTCCTCGGTGCTTGGTCAGAGCGGCTCCGGCGGCGCGCGAGAGCGACTCCTTCTCGGAGAGCTCGGGCGTGGCCCGGATGAGGCGCGTCAGCGTCTCGAAGTAGCCCAGCTGCAGATAGGCGGCCTGACCGAGGAAGCGGTTGAGCTCGGGGGCGAGTTCGGCGAAGTCGATGCGCGTCGTATCCCCCTGATCGCCTCTGCTGCGCAGGGCCAGAGTGCGTCGCGGCGCGTCGTCGCGCTGCCAGAACCACTTAACCACGAGGTCGTCCTCCCGAGTCCACCACGTCGTTCACAATACTCGTGCCGGACCCACCTTCCTGGCCGATACCACCCCTCGGGTAGGCTGGGCGTGTCCCCGCCGTCGGAGCGGGGCCCCGCGCCTGTGGCACAAGAGACGGCGTGGATCCGTTAACGTGGCGATCCCACAGGGTCGCCGGACAGGCAATCTGAATAAAGTGACAACTTTCGCCGATCTCGGCATCGACCAGGACATCGTCGACGCACTCGCCGCCAAGGGCATCGTCGACGCGTTCCCCATCCAGGAGCAGACCATCCCCCTCGGCCTTCCCGGCCAGGACATCATCGGTCAGGCCAAGACGGGAACCGGCAAGACCTTCGGCTTCGGCATCCCCGTCGTCCAGCGCCTCGGCAAGGACCCGGAGCACGGGGTCAAGGCGCTCATCGTCGTCCCCACGCGCGAGCTCGCAGTGCAGGTGTACGAAGACATCGACCTGCTCACCAGCAACCGCTCGACCAGCGTCGTGGCGATCTACGGCGGCAAGGCCTACGAGGGGCAGATCGACCAGCTCAAGGCGGGCGCGCAGATCGTCGTCGGCACGCCGGGGCGACTGATCGACCTCGCGGGCCAGCGCCTGCTCGACCTCTCGAACGCGACCGAGGTCGTGCTGGACGAGGCCGACAAGATGCTCGACCTCGGCTTCCTCGCCGACATCGAGAAGATCTTCCAGAAGGTTCCGGCCGTCCGCCACACGCAGCTGTTCTCTGCGACCATGCCCGGCCCGATCGTGGCCCTCGCACGTCGCTTCATGACGAACCCGATCCACATCCGCGCGAGCGACCCCGACGAGGGTCTCACGCAGGCCAACATCAAGCACCTCGTGTACCGCGCGCACTCGATGGACAAGGACGAGGTCATCGCCCGCATCCTGCAGGCCGAGGGTCGCGGCAAGACCGTCATCTTCACGCGCACCAAGCGCGCGGCGCAGCGCCTCGTCGACGAGCTGGGCGACCGCGGCTTCAACGTCGGCGGTGTGCACGGCGACATGGGCCAGGACCAGCGTGAGCGTTCGATGGCCGCTTTCAAGGCGGGCAAGCGCGATGTCCTCGTGGCCACCGATGTGGCTGCCCGAGGCATCGACGTCGACGATGTGACGCACGTCATCAACCACACGATCCCCGACGAGGACAAGACCTACCTGCACCGCGCCGGCCGCACGGGCCGCGCGGGCAAGACCGGCATCGCCGTCACCTTCGTCGACTGGGAGGACCTGCACAAGTGGGCCCTGATCAACCGGGCGCTCGAGTTCGGCCAGCCGGAGCCCATCGAGACCTACTCGTCGAGCCCGCACCTGTACGAGGACCTCAACATCCCCCAGGGCACCAAGGGCCGACTGGTGTCGGCACCCAAGACCGAGTCCGTCAAGACCGAGCGCACCCGTCGCCCGGAGCGCGCGGCCGATGCTGCTGCCGAGGGCACCGACGAGAGCGGCACGCGCCGTCGCCGCCGCCGTCGCAACAGCACGACCCCGGTCGGATCGACGTTCACCGAGGGTGCAGCGGAGCCCGCATCGGGCGAGGGACATTCCGCGCCGTCAGCCGACCGCGGTGCCGAGGGCGCAGGAACGCATGACGGCGCCGGCAAGGAGCACCACGACGGCAAGCCGGCCCCGGCACGTCGTCGCCGCCGTCGCCGCGGCGGTTCCGGCGCAGGCGCAGCTCCCGTCACCGGAGCCTGAGCTTCGACCGAAAGGGCGCATGCGTCCGGTTCACACCGGCGTATGCGCCCTTTCCCGTGCGCGCGCGGCGCGGCGCGAGGTTCAGGGAACGCGCGGGGCGATGCCGGTGCCGCGCGCCAGGAGCCTGGCGACCATCTCATCGGCTGTGGTGTTCTCGCCGGGGCGGTTCGGCTTGCCGGTGCCGTGATAGTCACTGGAGCCGGTGACGATGAGGTCGTGCTTCGCGGCGATCTCGCGCAGCATCCTCTTGCCCGACTCCGTGTTCTCGCGATGCTCGATCTCGAACCCGCCGAGGCCGGCGTCGACGAGCCGCTCGATGAACGGCACCGGCATCATGCGGTCGCGGCCCGCCGTCACGGGGTGGGCGATGATCGCCACTCCCCCGGCCTCGGTGATCAAGCGCACCGCGGTGATCGGATCGGGCGCATAGTGCGGCTCGTAGTACCCCTCCCGCGGGTGCAGGATGCCGTCGAACGCCTCCGTCCGATCCCGCACGATCCCCCGCGCGACGAGAGCGTCGGCGATGTGAGGGCGCCCGACCGTCGCGTCGAGCGTCGTCTGCGCGACCACATCGTCCCAGTGCAGGTCGTAGTCGCGCCCGATGTTGCGCACGATGCGCTCGGCACGACCGATCCGGTCCCCCCTGATGCGATCCGTCTCGGCGCGCAGCGCCTCGTCCTGCGGATCGAAGAGATAGCCGAGCACGTGCACGCTGCGCCATTCGTGCTTCGCGGAGAGTTCCATCCCCGGGATGAACGTCATCCCGAGCGCGACGGCGGCATCTCCCGCCTCGGCCCATCCGGTGGAACGGTCATGATCGGTGAGCGCGAGCGTGCGCACCCCGTGCGCGTGCGCCTGCGCGACCACCTCGGCGGGCGACTCCGTGCCATCGGAATGGTTGGAGTGCAGGTGCAGGTCGGCGGGACCGGCGAACCCGTGGGACGAAGTGGCCATCCTCCGAGCGTACCGAGCGTCGCCCGGTGCAGGCGCCGAGGCGCACGGAGGCGGATGTCGAGGCAGGGACTTCACAGGCGGCGCTCCTAGGCTGGAGGGGATGTTTCGTCTCCTGGGGATCCTGTTCACCGTGCTGCTCGCGATCGCGACGGCGATCGTCGTGTGGCCGCAGTTCTTCCGTCTCGAGCAGACCTACCCGTTCGCACAGCTCGTGTCGGCGCGCGGCCTCGTGCTCGGCGGATTCCTCGTGGTCGCGGTCCTCGCGCTCCTGCTGCTGTTCGCCCGCCCGCTGCGTGGATTCGCCGCCTCCGTGCTGATCGTCGCCCTGCTCGGTGCCGGCGCGACGGCGGCCATCGGCGCCACCCGCGGCTTCGGCGGCTCCGACCTCCCGGAGAAGACCGAGGGCAGCATCAGGGTGCTCACCTGGAACACAGCGGGTGAAGCCGTACCCGCCGAGGTGATCGCGCAGCGGATCCTCGATCAGGGTGCCGATATCGTCGCCCTCCCGGAGACCACCGAGGCCGTCGGCGAGCGCATCGCGATCATGCTGCGGGAGCAGGGGCATCCGATGTGGGTGCACCACGTGCAGTTCCGCCCCGATGTGCAGGACGGTCCGCAGTCGTGGCAGACCACCGTGTTGGTCGCCCCCGACCTCGGGGAGTACTCCGTGATCGAGTCGGCGAAGGACGGCACGAGCAACACCGGCTCGGTGCCCAGCGTCGTGCTGATGCCGATCGACGGCTCCGGCCCCACCATCGTCGCCGTGCACGCGGTGGCCCCGCGCATGGAGGAGATGCAGCAGTGGCGCAGCGACCTCCAGTGGATCGCCGACCAGTGCCCCCAGGGCGACTTCATCCTGGCCGGTGACTTCAACGCGACGATCGACCACATGGCTCCGCTGGGCGTGGAAGGCGGCGACATCGGCTACTGCCGCGATGTCGCTTCCCGCACCGGCAACGGGCTCACCGGCACCTGGCCGAGTTCTCTGCCCGCGCTGGCGGGCGCGCCGATCGATCATGTGATGGCATCGCAGAACTGGTCTCCGACGGGATCCGTCGTGCTCGATGACGCCGGGGGGAGCGACCACCGCGCCCTGGTCGTGCAGCTGGAGCCCGCCGGCTGATTCCCGCGCCAGCCCGCCAGGTGACAGACTGGAGGGATGAGCACTGGAGAGCGCGACACGATCGCAGAGCCCACCGTCGAAGCGTCTGTCGAGAACGGCACCACCAACCGCAAGCAGCCCTTCCCCCAGGGCTTCCTCGACACCATCTCGACCGGTTGGGCCGAGCGTCCCGAGACGCTCCCCTCGCCGCGCGCACAGGCGCCGTACGCGGCGGTGCGGCGCGCAGCCGTCTCCGCGGCCTTCCCCGGCAAGCGTCTCGTGATCCCCGCCGGCTCGCTCAAGCAGCGCAGCAACGACACCGACTACGTCTTCCGCGCGCACTCGGCCTTCGCGCACCTCACCGGTTGGGCATCGGATGCCGAGCCCGATTCGGTGCTCGTCTTCGCCCCCACCGAGGGTGGTCACGACATAACGCTCTTCTTCCGTGAGCGCGCCGACCGCACGACGACGGAGTTCTACGCCGACGCCACGGTCGGAGAGTTCTGGATCGGTCCGCGCCCGTCCCTCGCCGGTGTCGCCGCCGACCTCGAGATCGCGACCGCGCACCTGGACCAGTTCGAAGCCGTCGAGGGCGAGCTCGTGCTCGACGAAGACGAGACCCTCACACGATTCGTGTCGGAGCTGCGCCTCGTCAAGGACGAGTTCGAGATCGCCGAGATGCGCCGTGCCGTCGAGATCACCGCGAAGGGCTTCGACGACATCATCCGCGAGCTTCCCGCGGCTACGGCGCATGCACGGGGCGAGCGTGTCGTCGAGGGCGTCTTCCACCGCCGTGCGCGTGAAGACGGCAACGGCGAGGGGTACGACACGATCGCCGCCTCCGGCCCGCACGCCTGCTACCTGCACTGGACGCGCAACGACGGCACCGTGGTCCCCGGCGATCTGATCCTGGTGGATGCGGGCGTCGAGGCCGACAGCCTGTACACCGCCGACATCACCCGCACGCTGCCCGTCTCCGGAACGTTCACCGAGGTGCAGCGACGGGTCTACGAGACCGTGCGCGAGGCCGCAGACGCCGCGTTCGCCGCCGCCCGGGTCGGAGTGCGCTTCCGCGACGTGCACGGCGCAGCCATGAAGGTCATCGCCGAGCGCACGGCCGAGTGGGGCCTGCTGCCCGTCACCGCCGAAGAGGCCCTGGACGCCGACAAGGGCGGCCAGCACCGTCGGTACATGGTGCACGGCACCTCGCACCACCTCGGCATCGACGTGCACGACTGCGCCCAGGCCCGTCGCGAGATGTACTACGACGGCATCCTCGCACCGGGCATGGTCTTCACGATCGAGCCCGGACTGTACTTCCAGATCGACGACCTCACGGTGCCGGCCGAACTCCGCGGCATCGGCGTGCGCATCGAGGACGACATCATGATGACCGAAGACGGCCCCGTGAACCTCTCGGCCGGCATCCCCCGCACCGCCGACGAGGTCGAGGCCTGGATCGCGCGACTGCAGAGCTGACGCCGATGCGCAAACAGGGGCGGGCTCGGCCGTTCTGACGATGCACGAGGCTGCGCACACGGTCGACCTCGCGCTCGCGCGCGAGTTGATCGCCGCGTCGTTCCCCGAACACGGCGATGCGGTGCTCCGCCCTGTCGCCACCATCGGGACGGTGAACACGATCGTCCGTGTCGGGAAGGATCTGGTCGCCCGCTTCCCTCTCCTCCCCGTCGCACGGGCGGAGGCGGAGGCGGAGGCCGCGTCGATGACCGCGCTCGCGGTGAGCAGCCCCTTCCCGGCACCGCTGCCTCGCGGCGTGGCCGACGGCAGCGCAGCCTTCCCCTCGGCCTGGTCGCTGCAGACCTGGCTCACCGGCGAGACCGCCGGCTCCACCGCGCAAGCGGCATCCGCGTCGCTGGCGGAGGACCTGGTGACGCTGATCCGGGGGCTGCGGGCGACCGAGGTCGAGGATCGGGTCTTCGACGGCCGTGGCCGCGGAGGTACTCTCACCGACCATGACGGATGGGTGGCCGAGTGCCTGCACAGGAGCGGGCATCTTCTCGACACCGACCGCGCCACCCGACTCTGGACGGCGCTGCGTTCCCTGCCATCGGACGGCCCGGACGTGATGAGTCATCGTGACCTCACGCCGTTCAATCTTCTGGTCCGTGAAGCCGACGGCGTCACCCGACTGGTGGGGGTTCTCGACGGCGGCGGCTTCGGGCCCGCCGATCGGGCGCTCGACCTCGTCAGCGCCTGGCATCTGTTCGACGCTCCCGCCCGCGCGGTGCTGCGCGACGGAGTGGGGGTGAGCGACACCGAGTGGCTGCGAGGCGCGGCGTGGGCCTTCCAGCAGGCGATCGGGCTCGGCTGGTACTACGAGCAGTCGAATCCCCCGATGAGCACGCTGGGGCTCACGACGCTGCGGCGCCTGCTCGACGACCAGGAGCTGGCGACGCTGGATCGGTGACGTCGGCGCGGTGACGTGCTCAGCGATCGATGAACTCGGCGACGATCGGCGCGAGCGACGCCCCGATCTCTGCCGCGGGGCGCTTGTGCCCCTTGACCTCGAAGGTGTGGCCGGCACCCTCGACCCAGACCACGCGCGCATCCTGGCAGCTCGCGACGGCCTCCTCGAACTGGGCGATCGGCTGGATGAACGGATCGTTCGTCCCCTCGACGAACAGCTGCGGCACCGTGATGCCCGGCAGATGCTCGATGCGCGGCTTCTCCGGCCGCCCCGGCGGATGCAGCGGATAGCCGAGGTAGGCGAGCCCGTCGACGAGCATGCCCTCGGCGACCGCCATCGACGCCATGCGTCCCCCATACGACTTCCCGGTCGCCCACAGGCTCGCTGAGGGGGCGGACTCTCGGGCGAAGGCTGCGACGGCGTTCCAGGTGGCGATCGCGTGCGCGGCAGGTCCCGGCATCCGTCGTCCCTGCTCCACGTACGGGAAGTTGAAACGCAGGGTCGAGAAGCCGCTCGCACCGAGCGCGTCGACGTAGCCCGTGAGGAACGGGTGGTCCTTGCCGGTACCCGCGCCGTGCGCGACGATCACCGTCGCCCCGTTGTCACCGGGGGTCCAGTCTGCGGAGACGACAGTGGGACCGTTCGAGAGTTCGACCGGGATCTGGACCATCAGACGGAGAGTGCGCAGATCGCCGTCATGCCCGCTCGCCCTGGATGCCGTCCGCATCGGGGGCGGCATCGGGCTCGACCGGCGTCACCGTCGACGCAGCGGCAGTCCCGGCTTCCGGCGTCGCACCGGATTCCGGTTCGGCGACGGGCTCGGCCACCGGGTCGGCGGGACGCGGCGGAATGACGGGCTCTTCGGGAGAGGGAGAGGGAGCGGTCGCACCGGGCGTGATCCGCTCACCGTAACGCGGCGGCTCATCGAGGTTGACCGGGGGGCGCACCGGGGCGACCTTGTTGGCGCCGAGCACCTGGCGGGCCTTGCCCAGCGATGTGGACAGGACCGTGACCTCGTAGTGGTCGGCCGCGAACTGCGTGACGCTCGCGAAGTCACGACGACGACGGACGATCGCGTACGTGACGAGGCTCAGGAGCATGCCGACCGCGACGCCGATGAGGACGAAGCCCAGGAAGAGCTGGATCGGAACCTCGGGGTTGCCCAGCACGAGGATGGCGGCGAGGAACAGGCCGATCAGCACGCCGTTGATCGCTCCGGAGCGCGCGGCGGCCGCGTAGCCGAGCTTGCCGGTCACACGCTCCACGGTGCGCACGCTCTGTCCGACGATGGCGATGTCGCGTGCGGGCACCTCCCCGGCGATCAGCTTCGAGACCGTCTTCTGCGCGCTCTCGTAGTCGCGCATCGACGCGACGATCTCGCCGGTGTCTGTGCCGCTCGCGGGCCGGTTCAGCATGCTCATCCGGCTATTCTTCCACGCGCACCGTCGGACGGCCCGAGGCGCGACCATCCCGCCGGAGACCTGAGCCGCCGACTACTCTGGAGAAGTGAGCACACAACGGGTTTTCGCCGCGCGCCTCGCCGGGTGCGCCGTCTTCGATCCCGTCGGCGACCGGCTCGGCAAGGTCCGGGATGTCGTCGTCGTGTACCGAAGTACCGCGGCGCCCCGCGTCATCGGTCTGGTCGTGGAGATCCCGGGACGCCGACAGGTGTTCCTCTCCATCGGACGCGTCACCTCGATCCGCGCCGGCCAGGTCATCAGCACGGGTCTGATCAACGTGCGACGGTTCTCTCCGCGCGCCGGCGAGGTGCGGGTGCTCGCCGAGATGCTCGGGCGACGCGTGAGCTTCGTCGACGGCAGCGGCACCGCGGTGATCGAAGACATCGCGATCGAGCCGAACCGCCTCGGCGAATGGGCGATCAGCCAGCTGTTCCTCCGCCGCCCGAAGACCAGCGCCTCCCCGTTCGCGAAGGGACCGACGACTTTCGCGGGGTGGAGCGAGGTCACCGAGCAGCGTGCGCCCGGCGAGTCGCAGTCGGCCGAGCAGCTCGTCGCCTCGTACTCCGAGCTGCACGCCGCCGACCTCGCCAACACGCTCCTCGACCTTCCGCAGCAGCGCATGATCGAGGTCGCCGAGGAGCTGTCGGACGACCGCCTCGCCGACGCCCTCGAGGAGATGCCGGAAGACGAGCAGGTGCACATCCTCGACCGGCTGGGCGACGAGCGCGCGGCCGACATCCTCGACCAGATGGAACCGGACGATGCGGCCGACCTTCTGGCCCAGCTGGCCCCGGACCGTCTCGAGCAGCTCCTCGAGCTCATGGAGCCGGAGGAGGCCGAGGACGTCAGGATGCTGCTGCGGTACGGACCCGACACCGCCGGCGGTCTGATGACCCCCGAACCGATCATCCTGTCGGCCGATGCCACCGTCGCCGAAGCACTGGCCCTGATCCGCCGCCATGAGCTGCACCCCGCGCTGGCCGCCGCGGTGTTCGTGACGCTCCCGCCGTTCGAGACCCCCACCGGGCGCCTGCTCGGGCTCGTGCACTTCCAGCGGATGCTGCGCTACCCGCCGCACGAGCGGCTCGGCGCGATCCTCGACGACAGCCTCGAGCCCGTACCCGTCACCGCATCCGCCGCCGAGGTGGCGCGACTGCTGGCGAGCTACGACCTCGTCTCGCTCCCGGTGATCGATGCGGCGCACCGCCTCGTCGGAGCGATCAGCATCGACGACGTGCTGGACTACCTGCTCCCGGACGACTGGCGCTCGCACGACAGCGACGACAGCTCCCCCGCGAAGGAGATGCGCTGATGGCCCGGTCCCCGCGCCTCGACGCACCGGGCCGCACCACCACCCGCCCCAGGGCGACCTCTCGCGACCGCTTCGGGCGCTTCACCGAGTGGGTCGCTCGTGCGATGGGTACGCCGGCCTTCCTGCTGATCCTCAGCCTCTTCTGCGTGGTCTGGATCCTCTGGAACACGTTGATGCCCGACGAGCTGCGCTTCGACGACGCCGCCCTCGGATTCACGGCGTTGACTCTCATGCTCTCCCTGCAGGCCTCGTACGCCGCACCGCTCATCCTGCTCGCGCAGAACCGCCAGGACGACCGCGACCGGGTGCAGATCGAGCAGGACCGGCAGCGTGCCGAGCGCAACCTCGCCGACACCGAGTACCTCGCCCGAGAGATCGTCGCGCTGCGGATGTCGCTCGAAGAGCGCAACTCGCAGTCCGTCACCCGCGACGTGCTCAGGCAGGAGCTCAAGGCACTTCTCGCCGAGCTCGAAGACGCGCCGGACAAGACCCGACCCGGCACCGCCTCATGACGGCGGCCGAGCGCGTCCGATCGGCCGTCGCCGCCGTGACGGATCCGGAGCTGCGCCGACCCATCGGCGAACTCGACATGGTCCGCGAGATCTCCGTCGACGGCGAACGCGCCCGCGTCGGTATCGTGCTGACGATCGTCGGGTGCCCCGCGGCGGCCAGGATCGAAGCCGACGTGCGCGGTGCGGCCGCATCCGTTCCCGGCATCGCCGAGGTCGAGGTCGAGGTCGGCGTGATGACGCCGGCCGAGCGCAAGGCGCTCACCGAGAAGCTCCGCGCGGGCAGACCCGCACGACACATGCCGTTCGGCCCCGACTCGCTCACCCGTGTGATCCTCGTCTCCAGCGGCAAGGGCGGCGTCGGCAAGTCGACGGTCACGGCCAACCTCGCCGTCGCCCTCGCCGATCAGGGACTGTCCGTCGGCCTCGTCGATGCGGATGTGCACGGGTTCTCGATCCCCGGGCTCCTCGGCATCCCGGCGGGTACCCAGCCGACCCGCATCGACGACCTGATGCTCCCCCCGGTCGCGCATGGCGTGAAGACGATCTCGATCGGGATGTTCCTCCGCGACGGCGAGTCCGTGGTGGCGTGGCGCGGACCGATGCTGCACCGCACGGTGTCGCAATTTCTCACCGACGTCTTCTTCGGGGATCTCGATGTGCTCCTGATCGACATGCCGCCGGGAACGGGCGACATCGCGATCTCGATCGGCCAGCTCCTCCCCCATGCGGAGGTGCTCGTCGTGACCACCCCGCAGACCGCCGCGGCCGAGGTCGCCATCCGCAGCGGCCTCGTCGCGCGTCAGACCGGTCAGCGCGTGATCGGAGTGATCGAGAACATGGCGGCGTACACGCTCCCCGACGGCACCCTGATCGACCTGTTCGGCTCCGGCGGGGGCGCGGCCGTCGCCGAGGCGCTCTCCGAGCCGGGAGCGACGGTCCCGCTGCTCGCCTCGATCCCCCTCAGCCCCGCTCTGCGTCAGGGCGGAGACGCGGGAGAGCCGATCGTCGGCGGCGGGACGACCGATGCCGCGGCCTCGACGATCCGCGACCTCGCGGCCACCCTCGCCCGGCAGGGCAGGGGCCTCTCCGGTCGATCGCTGCCGATGTCGATCGGCTGAGCGCGTGGGAGGATGAACGAGTGTCCCCACGCTCCCTGACCGTCGACGAGAGCCTGCTGCGACGGATGGCGCGCGACGCCGCCATCTATTCGCTGACCCGCCCGTCCGCCCTCGTGATGTGGTTCGCCCTCGCCGGTGCGCTGGTGCTCAGCATCCTCAATCTCAGCGCCCCCGTGTCACCGGGGGAAGAAGCCCCGTTCGCCGCGGGCTGGATGCCTGTGATCATCGCCGGGCTCGCAGGCTTCGCCGTCTTCATGTCCATCTCGGGCGCCCGAACGGCCGTGCGGATCGCGATGCCGGTGGAGCAGGTGGTGTGGGTGGCCCTCGAAGACGACAGGCTGCAGATGGGCAGCGGTCGCCGTCGATCCGACATCGACTACCGCACGTTCCAGAAGATGCACGTGGGCAAGGACGCCGTGCTGCTGAAGCTGCGTGACGCCTCGGTCGCCACCGCGATCCCCCGCGCCCTGCTCACGGACGACGACATCGCGACGCTCCGCTCCAAGATCTCCTAGCTCTCCCAGACCTCAGGCGACGACCTCCGAGGCTCAGGGCCGTCAGCGCGACGACGCCGGACGACCAGGCGACGGATCAGGATGACGCCGGGGACGAGCACGACGATCAGCGGGCAAGCCACCGCGCCGAAGGCCAGGAGCGAACCGACGGCGAAGTCGCTGCCTCCGTTGCGACCGAGACCGACGGACCCGCGTCCGAAGGTGTCACCGGCGACCAGGAATTCACCGTCGTAGGTGTCCAGCGCGTCGACGCAGGTCACGGTGTGGATGCCGGCCTCGACCGAGGTGAACTGCGCGCTCTGCGCGAAGCCCGGCCGGGGCGTCATCCACCACAGCGTGTCGTCCCAGGTGAGCGACGGCGCGCCCGACAGCGGCAGTCCGACGCCATCCGGGCCGACCACCGCGCACTCCATCGTGCCCAGCGCGGCCGAGATCCCGTTGCCCCAGATGCCACCCCGCTCACCGGAATCGAGCCCCACCTCCGCGGAGCGCCCGAGCGGTGACGGAGCCGCGTCATCGACGGAGGCCGCGACCGGCAGCACCCAGAGGGTCCAGATCAGGACCGACACGCACGCGCACAGCGCGGCGAGCCAGAAGGCCACGGCGTCGCGATCGGCGAGCCGCCCTCGGGTCACGTGGCTTCAGGGTCGAAAGGCGGGCGATTGGTCGCGCTGAACTCCTGCGGAGCCACACGCGTGGGGGCGACGGTTCCGGCGATCGGCTCCGCGATCGTCTCGCGCGCCTGCATGGGAGTCGCGGGCTGAGGTTCCTCCATCAGCGCGTCGCGGATGATCCGGCGGGGGTCGTACTGACGAGGGTCGAGCTTGCGCCAATCGACGTCATCGATCTCGGGCCCCATCTCCTCACGCACCCTCGTCTTGGTCGCGCGCAGGTACTCTCCGGCCTTGCGAACCATGCGGGAGAAGCTCTCCGCCGCCCGCGGCAGACGTTCGGGGCCGATGATCAGGACCGCGATGAGGCCGATCAGCAGCAGCTTCTCGAAAGTGAGCCCGAACGTCATCTCTACAGGCTACCGCCGCGCCTGCGGTCCCCGCACTCGCCGACCGAATACGCTGGAGAGGTTCACCGGGCAGGCAGGGAGAAACAGGCCATGAGCGAGTATGACGCGAACGCGCGTTTTCTGCGCGAGTCCATCGTGGAACCCGACGCCATCACCCGCGCCCGCGCACATGCGGTCGAGCTGGGAGCGATGCCGATCAGCGCGGCCGTCGGCTCGCAGATCGCCGTGCTCGCCGCGGCGACCGGCGCCCGTTCCATCGTCGAGATCGGCACCGGAGCCGGCGTCTCCGGACTCTGGCTGCTGCGTGGAGCCCCGCAGGCCGTGCTCACCTCGATCGACAACGAGCCGGAGCATCTCGCCGCGGCACGGCAGGCCTTCGCCGATGCGAAGATCCCGTCCACACGAGCCCGTTTCATCACTGGGCGAGCGATCGATGTGCTCCCCCGCATGAACGAGAACTCCTACGACATCGTGCTGGTGGACGCCGACCCCGAGCACGTCATCGAATACGTCGAGCACGGTCTGCGTCTCGCACGTACCGGGGGGCTCGTCCTCGTGCCCCGGGTGCTCGCAGGCGGCCGCGTCGCCGACCCCGTGCAGCGCGACGAGATCACCTCCGCCTACCGGTCCCTCGTGCAGGAGACGCAGGAGTCCTCGGCCGTCCTGGCCACGCTCTCCCCCGCCGGCGAAGGACTACTGCAGCTGATCAGCCTCGCAGAGCGCGACTGACGCACGAACCTCGCGGGGCACAGGCACCGTTCGCAGACGAAAAGGGCGGTGGATCCGAGGATCCACCGCCCTTTTCGGATCCGCTCGAGCGGACCCAGGTCGATCAGGCCGGTGCCACGACGGCGGCAAGCACGTCGTGAAGCTCCTTGGCCTCGGCGTCGTTCACAGAGACGACCAGGCGGCCGCCGCCTTCGAGCGGAACGCGCACGATGATGAGTCGTCCTTCTTTCACGGCTTCCATAGGCCCGTCTCCGGTCCTCGGCTTCATCGCTGCCATCGTGGCTCCCTTTCCTCCGGTGGTATGGGATGAGTTTATCGGGTGTCACCGGGACCTGGAGGTCACGGAGCAACAATTGGCTCGAGCTTCACGATCACGGCACCTGCCAGAACGTGCTCCCGAGCGCATATACGTGGTAGATCCAGAACCATTGTCCGACCAGACATGCGGCCAGCACCCCGATGCGCCAGAGGCGTGATCGAGGCACGGCGACCGCACCCCAGAGCGGGCTGAGGGGCAGGAGCAGACGGAAAGTGCTCGACTGCGGGAAGAAGACGGCGAGCAGATACAGCAGGTAACTCGCACTCCACAGCCGAAGATCCGCGCCGAGAGCCCGAACCTGCGGGGAGAACAGGAGCGCTGCAGACGCGCCGATGACCAGCACGGCGAGTACGAGGGGTCCCCACCACTGCGGCATCCCCCAGAGCGCGAACCAGAACTGCGACGCCTGGACCCACCCCTCGAACGGGATGAATCCCTCGACACCGCCGGTGATCCAATGCTGACGCCACGCGAGTTCGGTCGCGAGATACGCACCGCGGTCTCCCGTGACGATTCCCGCGATCGCCTGCCAGGCGAAGCCGGACGCGGTCGCGAGGGCGCCGAGAGCGAGGATGTGCGCGATCTCGCGTCCTGGGAGCGGCTCCTGTGCGCGCCGGATCCAGCGCAGGACACCGTGCAGGCCCAGATAGAGGGCGAAGGCGAGGATCCCCGGGCGGGTGAAGGCCATCACCGGGATGAGGATGTACAACCAGGCGTACCTGCGCCGGATCGTCGCATCGAGGGCCAGGAACAGTAGCAGAAGGAACAGGGTCTCGGCGTAGCCGACCTGGAACATCGCCGCGATCGGCCCGGCGGCGAAGAACACCACGGCCCACATCGCCGCCGAGTTCCCGAGACGCTCGCGAAGCAGACGATGAAGCGCGAGACAGGCCAGGTACCCCGCCACGAGTGACAGCAGGAGAGCCCCGGCGCCCCAGGACCCGAGCACGAACCCGATCCCCTTGGCTGCATATGCGAACACCGGCATGAATGCCCAGGCGTTCTCGACCACGTCGCCCGTGTCCGAGAGCGGCAGCTCGCTCGGATATCCGTTCTCGGCGACCAGCCAGTACCACTGCGCATCCCAGCCGAGAACGAAGTCGATGAGCCCGGCCCCCGCGCCGAAACGCGAGGACGGGGTCGACAGCGAAGCGGCGATGAGCAGGAACGCCGTCGTGACGGCCCGTGCGCCGAGGTAGATGACGGCGACACGCAGTGCGACCGGCGACATCGCCCAGCGGCGTGCGATGCTCAGCGCGACGTGAGCCATGCGCGAAGGCCCCGCTCCACGGCGTCGATCTGCGCGAGGGGAACGCGCTCCTCATCGTGGTGGGCGAGATGCGGGTCGCCGGGTCCGTAGTTCACGGCGGGGATCCCGAGGGCGGAGAAGCGCGCGACGTCGGTCCAGCCGTATTTCGGCCGGGGCTCTGCGCCGACGGCGGCCACGAACTGCTTCGCGATCTCGGCGTCGAGGCCGGGACGCGCACCCTCGGCGGCATCCGTGATCTCGATGTCGAAGCCGGCGAGGACTCCACGCAGATGGGCCTCGGCGTCGGCCGCCGACTTGCTCGGCGCGAACCGGTAGTTGACCTCGACCTCGCACGCGTCCGGGATCACGTTGCCCGCGACTCCACCCGCGATGCGCACCGCGCTCAAGCTCTCGCGGTACAGCAGCCCCTCGACCAGCACCTCCTTGGCGCGGTACTCCGCCAGCCGGGTGAGGATGGGCGCGGCGCGGTGGATCGCGTTCTCACCGATCCAGGCGCGTGCGCTGTGGGCGCGCACGCCGCTCGTGCGCACGAGCGCGCGGAGAGTGCCGTTGCACCCGCCCTCGACCTCGCCGTTGGACGGCTCCCCCAGGATCGCGAAGTCGGCCTCGAAGAGATCGGGGCGCACGGCGGCGAGCAATCCGAGGCCGTTCTTCGAAGCCTCGATCTCCTCGTTGTCGTACCACATCCACGTGATGTCGATCGCGGGGTCGGTCAGTTCGGCCGCGAGCTTCAGCTGCACGGCGGTGCCCGCCTTCATGTCGACGGTGCCGCGCCCCCAGAGATAGGGCACCCCGTCGATCTCGATGTCGCGGGTCGGCAGGTTCGCGTTGATCGGCACGGTGTCGATGTGACCGGCGATCGCGACGCGCTGTGCCCGGCCGCGGTCGGTGCGGGCGACGATCGTGTTCCCGTGACGGAAGACGTCGAGGTGCTCCAACGGCGTCACCGCTGCCTCGATCGCATCGGCCAAGCTCTTCTCCTCACCGGAGACGCTCGGGATATCGCAGATCGCACGGGTGAGGTCGACGGAGGACGCGGTCAGATCGAGCACCATGGGTCAAGACTACTTACCCCGTCACGAGTGACGTCGCCATCCCTCGGGGGCGATAGCGTGGAGGGATGAGCGACGCACGCACTGTATGGGGTATCGGACTCACCACGATCGCCGGGGACGGCACCGTCCTCGATGCGTGGTACCCCGAGGTGCGGACAGGCGCCTCCACCTCCGACGAGGTCGCGGTCGCCGCACTCGAGCCCCTCGCCGGGCCCGACGAACGGCGGAACGTCACGCTCGAGGTCGTGCAGCTGGAGATCGACCTCGACGCCGCCCCGGCGTCGACCGCGGACGCCTACCTGCGTCTGCACGCACTCTCCCATCTGGTGGTGCGTCCCAACGAGCTGAACCTGGACGGCATCTTCGGGCACCTTCCGAACGTGGCCTGGACCAACGCCGGTCCCGTCCTTCCCGCGGATGCCGCTCGCCTGCGCCCGCACCTCCAGCGCGCCGGCATCCAGGTGCAGGGGCTCGACAAGTTCCCCCGCCTGACCGACTACGTGCAGCCTTCCGGCGTCCGCATCGCCGACGCCTCCCGTGTGCGTCTGGGCGCGTACCTCTCCCCCGGCACGACCGTCATGCACGAGGGATTCGTCAACTTCAACGCCGGCACGCTGGGCGCGTCGATGGTCGAAGGACGCATCTCGCAGGGCGTGGTGGTCGGCGACGGCAGCGACATCGGCGGAGGCTCGTCGATCATGGGCACCCTCTCCGGCGGCGGAACGCATCGCGTGTCCATCGGAGCCCGCACGCTGCTCGGCGCGAACGCCGGCATCGGCATCTCGCTCGGTGACGACTGCGTCGTCGAGGCCGGGCTCTATGTCACGGCCGGCACCAAGATCGTCCTCGTCGACGGGCCCGTGACCGCCGATGGCGCACGCAAGAGCGTGAAGGGGGCCGAGCTCTCCGGTCACGATGGGGTGCTCTTCCGCCGGAACTCGCTCAGCGGTGCAGTGGAGGCCGTGCGTCGCGCCGGTGTGGGAGTGACGCTGAACGAGGCGCTGCACGCCTGAGAACGCCGCCCAGGGGACGCCTGCCCCACTCCTGCAGGCGGCTGACGACCCGCGCGGAAGTCGACATGCGGCCGACGGCATGCACGCACTGGTAGACTGACGGAGTTGCGTGTACCGCCGGTCTCGTAACATCGTCGTCGTCACGGGGTCTCCGAGGACCGAAGCGAGCGGAACCGCTCCCACCACCAGCATCAGCTGGCCTTTCGAACGGCGAACCGATGCGCAATTCCTGCGCCGTCGCCCACCTCACCCCTTTATCTCGCGCCGTTCATTCGGGCGCTGACGGAGTTTCTGCATGTCTACTTTCCTTGAACTCGGCGTTCCCGCCGAGCTCGCCGCCGTTCTCGCCGATTCCGGCAAGACCGAGGCGTTCGCCATCCAGCGCGACACCCTTCCCGACTCCCTCGCCGGACGCGACCTCCTGGGTCGCGGACGCACGGGCAGCGGCAAGACCATCGCCTTCGCCCTGCCGCTCGTCGCGCGCCTCGCCGCTTCCGGCGGACAGCGCCGTGCCGGCCTCCCGCGCGGACTCGTCCTCGCCCCCACGCGTGAGCTCGCGACGCAGATCGCCGCGACCATCGCACCTCTCGCCGAGGCCGCGGGCCTGCGCGTCACGACCGTCTTCGGCGGCGTCAGCCAGCGTCCGCAGGAGCAGGCGCTGCGCGGCGGCGTCGACATCGTCGTGGCCTGCCCCGGTCGACTCGAAGACCTCATGAAGCAGCAGGTGGTTCGCCTGAGCGCGATCGAGGTCACCGTGCTCGATGAGGCCGATCACATGGCCGACCTCGGCTTCCTGCCCGGCGTCACCCGCATCCTCACCGCGACCCCGGCCGGTGGACAGCGTCTGCTGTTCAGCGCGACCCTGGACCGCGGCATCGACACCCTCGCCCGCCGCTTCCTCTCGAACGCGGTCAGCCACGAGGTCGACGAGGAGAGCGTGCCCGTCGGCGAGATGACCCACCGTGTGCTGGTCGTCGACTCCACCGACAACAAGACCGCCCTCGTGCGCGAGCTCGCCTCGGGCACCGGTCGCCGCATCCTCTTCACCCGCACCAAGCACCAGGCGAAGAAGCTCGCGAAGCAGCTCACCGCCGCGGGGATCCCCGCCGTCGACCTGCACGGCAACCTGTCGCAGAATGCGCGCGAGCGCAACCTCGGCGCCTTCTCCGCCGCTCCCGAAGACGGCGGAGTGCGCGTGCTCGTGGCGACCGACGTCGCGGCGCGCGGCGTGCACGTCGACAACGTCGACCTCGTCGTCCACGTCGACCCGCCCGTCGAGCACAAGGCGTACCTGCACCGTTCCGGCCGCACCGCGCGTGCCGGTGCCGCGGGCACCGTCGTGACCGTCGTGCTCCCCGAGCAGCGCCGCGACGTCAAGGATCTCCTGCGCAAGGCCGCCATCTCGGCTCCGCTCGAAGACGTCACCACAGCGGCCGTCACCGCGCTGGTGCCCGAGCGCGCAGCGCATGTGCGCCCGGCCCCCGTGCAGGCTCCGCAGCAGCAGCGCCAGTCCTCCAAGCAGCGCCCCGCAGGCGGCGAGAAGAGCGGAGCGGCCAACCCGCCGTCGCGTCGCCGTCGTCGTCCCCGCGCCGGTGCTTCCGGCACGGGCGCAGGTGGTGGCTACTCCACGCAGAGCCGCTCCCGTCAGGGCGGCCGCAGCTCGCAGGGTCGCTGAACACTCGAGCCGCTGACTTCAGCTCAGCACGGCGCCCTCTCCGCTCGTCGGAGGGGGCGCCGTGCCGTTTCCCCGCGACGAATGCCGGGAATCTGAATCCACCGCGTCGCTGCCAGACGACGAAAGCGCCCCCTCCGTCGTGCGGAAGGGGCGCTTTCTCGTCTGGACTCAGCGCGTCGGGAAGGAACGCTCGGGCGCTCCTGTGTACAGCTGCTGCGGGCGACCGATCTTGGTCTGCGGGTCGAGCTGCAGCTCACGCCACTGCGCGAGCCAGCCCGGCAGACGGCCGATCGCGAACAGCACCGTGAACATGCGCGTCGGGAAGCCCATGGCCTTGTAGATGACGCCGGTGTAGAAGTCGACGTTCGGGTACAGGCGACGCTCGCGGAAGTAGTCGTCGGCCAGCGCGAGCTCCTCGAGCTCCTTCGCGAGGTCGAGCAGAGGGTCGGTGACGCCCAGGGAGGAGAGCACCTCGTCGGCGGCCTCCTTGACGAGCTTGGCGCGAGGGTCGTAGTTCTTGTAGACCCGGTGGCCGAAGCCCATCAGCTTCACGCCCTCTTCCTTGTTCTTCACGCGCTCGACGAAGCGAGCGACGCTCTGACCGGAGTCGCGGATCTGACCGAGCATGGTCAGCACGGCCTCGTTGGCACCGCCGTGGAGCGGGCCGGAGAGAGCCTGGATGCCGGCGGAGACCGACGCGAACTGGTTCGCGCCGGTGGAGCCCACCAGGCGGACCGTGGACGTGGAGGCGTTCTGCTCGTGGTCCTCGTGCAGGATGAGGAGCAGCTCGAGAGCCTTCGACATCACCGGGTTGACCTCGTACTCCTCGCTGTGCACACCGAAGTTCAGCTTCAGGAAGTTGTCGACGAAGCTCAGCGAGTTGTCCGGGTAGAGGAACGCCTGGCCGACGCTCTTCTTGTGCGCGTAGGCCGCGATCACGGGGAGCTTGGCGAGCATGCGCACCATGTTCAGCTCGACGTGCTCCGGGTTGTGCGGGTCTGTCTGCCCCTCGTAGTAGGTCGAGAGGGCGGCGACGGCCGAGGACAGCACCGACATGGGGTGCGCCGTGTGCGGCAGAGCCGAGAAGAAGCGCTTGAGGTCTTCGTGCAGCAGCGTGTGACGACGGATCTTCTCGTCGAACTCCGCGAGCTCGGAGGCGGACGGCAGCTCGCCGTAGATCAGGAGCCAGGCGACCTCGAGGTAGCTGGTGGAGCCCGCGAGCTGCTCGATCGGATAGCCGCGATACCGCAGGATGCCCTTGTCACCGTCGATGAAGGTGATCTCGGACTTCGTGGAGGCCGTGTTCACGAAACCGTAGTCCAGGCCGGTGTATCCGGTCTGTCGGGTCAGCGTCGAGAAATCGATGCTGTCGTGCCCTGCCGTGCCGCGCAGCACCGGGAATTCGGCGGTCGTGTCGCCGATCGTCAGCTTCGCCGTCTGGTCTGCCGCTGCACTCACGCGGACCTCCTCGTTGTGTCCGCCCCCGCTCGTCGCGGTGATGTCGAACAAGATCTTGATCAAGCCTGAACTGGCGATCTCACGGCGCTCAAGCGCCAGGTCGGGTCACGACCGAATCGCCTTTACAGCCTAGTAGTCACACAGGCCTACTGTGACATCCGCCAAACAGAAGGACCCTCCGAGGAGGGAACCTACATATCGGTTGCCATATCGGTTGTGGAGAGTCGACGCGCGGCCTCGCAGACGTGCGCGGTCGGCGCGGTGAGTGCGAGCCGGACATGCTGTGCGGAGTCGGCTCCGTAGAAGGGCCCAGGGCCTGCGAGGATGCCGAGATCAGCGAGTCGCGCCATCGACTCCCAGGCGTCGCGCCCCTCGGTCGCCCAGAGGTACAGCCCCGCCTCGGAACCCTCGATGCGGAAGCCCGCCGCCTCCAGCGCAGGACGAAGGGCATCGCGACGGGTGCGGTAGAGCTCCTTCTGCACCGCGACGTGCTCATCGTCTCCGAGAGCGACCGCCATCGCGTGCTGCACCGGTGCGGGCGGCATCAGCCCGAGGTGCTTGCGTGCCGTGAGCAGCTCTCCCACGATGCGCGCACAGCCGGCCACGAACGCCGCACGGTATCCGGCGAGGTTGGACTGCTTGCTCAGGGAGTAGACGCTGAGCAGATTCGCACGGCTTCCGCCGGTCACCCGCGGGTCGAGGATCGAGGGGATCGGCTCGGTCGCCCACTCGCCGTCCCACCCCAGCTCGGCATAGCACTCATCGCTCGCCAGGACGGCTCCGAGCTCGCGGGCGCGGCTCACGGCTGCGGCGAGCTCGTCCACGGTCCAGGTGCGGCCGTCCGGGTTGCCCGGGGTGTTGATCCAGATGAGCTTGGTGCCCTCCGGCCAGTCCTGCGGGTCATCGGCGGGCAGGGGCGTGGCCCCCACGACGCGCGCACCGACCTCGTAGGTCGGATACGCCACGCGCGGGTGCACGACGATGTCGCCGGCCCCCAGACCGAGCAGAGTGGGCAGCAGCGCGACGAGCTCTTTCGAGCCGATCGTCGGGAGCACGTTGTCGACGCGGAGGTCGGGCACTCCCCTGCGTCGGGCGTACCAGTCCACGATGGCCTCGCGCAGCGTCGGCGTGCCGACCGTCTGCGGGTAGGCATGGGCGTCCGTCGCCTCGGCCAGCGCACGCCGGATGATCTCGGGGGTCGGGTCGACGGGAGATCCGACCGACAGATCGATAAGCCCGTCCTGGTGCCTCTCGGCACGCTCACGGAACGGGACGACGGCGTCCCACGGGTAGTCGGCGAGGTCGCGGACGCTCACGAAGCGCGCCTACTCGCCCTGCGGCGGCAGAGCGGCGATGATCGGGTGGTCGAACGAGTAGACGCCGACCTTGGCGGCGCCGCCCGGGGACCCGATCTCGTCGAAGAACTCGACGTTGGCCTTGTAGTAGTCCTGCCATTCGTCGGGCAGATCGTCTTCGTAGTAGATGGCCTCGACGGGGCACACCGGCTCGCAGGCACCACAGTCGACGCACTCGTCGGGATGGATGTACAACGAGCGTTCACCCTCGTAGATGCAGTCAACGGGGCACTCGTCGATGCAGGCGCGGTCCTTGACATCGACGCACGGGAGGGCGATCACATACGTCACCCCCTCAGTCTACGACTCGCGAGCCTCGGGTTCTTGCGCGGCGGGTGCCTCCGTGCGCACGGGAAGACGTCGCACCGAGGGCCAGGCGATCACGAGCAGCACGATTCCGGCCACCAGGTAGGTCCAGATCTGCCCCGCGAACGACGCGGGCACGACGACGGAGCCTCCGGGACCCTCGCCCGAGATCAGCACCAGCATGCCGATCATCCCCAGCCCCGCTGCCACGGCGGCACCGCGGTCGTGCGTGAGCGCGCGCACGGCGATCAGGATGGCCGCGCAGGCGATCGCGGCGACGATCATGCCAACCGGGATCGGACCCCACATCACGCTGTGGCTGATCGTGCCGGCGATGCCGTAGACACCGCCCACCAGGGCGGCAGCGATCCACGACAACACTCTCGACATCCAGCTCACGCGCACCTGTCGATCCTACCGAGGAGGCCCGCACGATCCCGATCAGAACCTGGCAGGGTCAGGCCGCGACTCCGAACAGACGAAGGAGGGCGGCCACCACCGCAGCCGCCACCACGACCACGAGGAAGGACTGCCGCAGCCACAGCAGCCCGCCCGCGACCAGCAGAGCGGGCACGCGCGCATCCACGGTGATCGCCTGCCCGTCCCCCAAGGTCTGCACAGCCACGAGAGCCGCCAGGAGCGCCACCGTCAGAAGATCAGAGATGCGGGCCGTGCGCGGCGCCTCGAGCACCCGGGGCGGCACCAGGTAGCCGGCAGCCTTGAGGGCGAGGCATATCACCGCCGCGAGGAGGATGGCGCTCCAGAGAGTCATGACGTCGCCTCCGGTCCCGCGTCGGTCGTCTCGACCGATGTCGCAGGCCGCCCCATCCAGTTGAACCAGCCGACGGCGATCGCGACGACCGCGGCGACGAGCACCGGAAGTCCGGGCATCAGCATCGGGGTGAAGGCCGCGGCGACCACAGCCGCGGCGATGCCGACCACGACGGCCTGACGCTGGCGGAGTCTCGGCCACAGCAGAGCGAGGAATGCCGCAGCCGCCGCCGCATCCAGCCCCCAGGCCTTGGGGTCTCCGAGCACGTCGCCCACGAGTGCCCCGACGAGGGTGGTGATGTTCCAGCCGACGAAGATGCCGATCCCCGTCACCCAGAATCCGACCTGCCGCAGCCGCGGGTCGCTCTGCGAGATCGCCACCGCCGTCGACTCGTCGATCGTGAAGTGCGCAGCAGCCGCCTTGCGCACGGGTCCTCCCCCGACGATCGGCGACATCCGCATGCCGTAGGCGACGTTGCGCACCCCGAGAAGCGCCGCCGAGGCGATCGCCGAGGGCAGCGCGGCGACGCCGCCCGCAGTGAAGACGCCGACGAAGGCGAACTGGGATCCTCCGGTGAACATCAGCAGGCTCAGCACACACGTCTGCCAGACGTCGAGACCCGAGGCCACGGCGAGGGCGCCGAAAGAGATGCCGTAGGCACTGGTCGCGAGAACGACGCCGAGCGCCTCGCGCCAGACCTCACGCTCGGCGGTCATCACACACCACTCGAACCACTGTTCGCTTCACTGAACACATGATCATAATTCTGAACACCGTCGCGAGGATAGTCAAGCGAACGAACGTTTGACATGATGAACACATGGAGGAACTTCGCACACGCATCGCCCGCACCCTGCGTCGGGAGCGAGAGGCGGCGAGTCTGTCGGTGTCCGAGCTCGCTCGACGAGCCGGCATCTCCAAGGCGACGGTGTCCCAGCTCGAGAGCGGAGCAGGCAACCCCAGCGTCGAGACGCTGTGGGCGCTCGGCGTGGCGCTCGGCGTACCCTTCGCCGTGCTGGTCGATCAGCAGGCCAACGCACCGACCCTCATCCGCGCAGACGACCTCGCGGGCGTTCCGTCCTCCGCAGCCGCGTACAGCGCGACGTTGCTGTCGGCGAGCCCTCCCGGCGCCCGCCGGGACATCTACCTGATCCAGGCCGAGCCGGGCGACGCCCGCCGTTCCGACCCTCATCACCCCGGGACGATCGAGCACGTGGTCCTGATGGCGGGACAGGCCAGGATCGGCCCGGTCGACGAACCAGTGCTGCTGGGCCCTGGCGACTACCTCACCTACGCCGGAGATGCTCCGCACATCTTCGAGGCGACGGCGCCCGGCACCAGCGCGGTGCTCATCTCCGAGCTGCGCTGAGCGTCACTCCGACCCGGCCGCCGGCGACGGGTCGGGGATCTCGTGCGGCCGATACTGCGGGAGCCGCGAAGCCGGGAGGATCGCCAGCGCGCTGATACCCGCGAGCAGGAGCAGGCCGAGCTTGAGAGTGCCGAGCCGGGACTCCTCGTTCACGGCGACGGCTGCGTCGACCTGTTCCGGCGTCGCGTCCGTGGCCTCGAGCGCGGCGCGGAGATCGTCGTTGCTGACGAAGTTGAGGTTGTCCATGTCGACCTGTGCGACGAGTGACGGCGGAAGCTCGGGATGCTCGACGACAGCGCGACCGATACTGAGCCCGAGAAGAGAGACCAGCAGCGCCCCTGCGAGCGCGGTGCCGACGGCCGAGGCGAGGTTCTGCGTGGTGCCGCGCAGCGAACCCACGTCTCCGGCGAGTTCGGCGGGGGCCGCCGTCACGAGGACGTTGAACACCAGCGTCACCAGCGCGCCCTGTCCGATGCCGAAGACGATGAGCCCGGCGATCGTCGGGATGGTCTCCCAGTTGTTGTTCACGACGAACGACAACCACACCAGCGCGACCGTGGTCAGGATGAAGCCGACCACGCCGATCGTCCGCGGCGGGAAGCGCCGGTACAGCCGCACCACGAGCGTGGCCGTGACGAAGACGGTGAGGTTGAACGGCATCATCGCCATCGAGGTGTCGAACGGGGTCCTGCCCTGCACGATCTGGATGTAGAGCGGGATCGTGAAGTTCACGCACGCCTCCAGGGCGACCACGATGAACATGGCATACACGGCGGCCCGCTCACGCGACGAGCCGAGCACGCTCAGATCGATCAGGGGAACCCTCCCCTCCGACATCCGTCTCCGCGTCCACAGGAAGAAGGCCTGCCCGAGTACCAGCCCCACCACGATGAAGACGGGGGCAGGCGAGAGCCCGATGACGTTGAAGGGGGCGTCGGCCGTCGCCGCCACCGCACCCCAGGAGTTCAGGTTGTTGAACCCGAGCGTCAGCAGCACGATCGCCGCGCCGATGAGGAGTGAGGCGACGAGGTCGATGCGGATCGACGCGTCTCCGCGATCGCCGCGCAGGGTGAAGCTCAGTGCGAAGACGACGACGGCGATCCCCAGCACGATGAAGAACATCGGCCGCCAGCCGACCAGGGTCCCCAGGGTGCCGCCGATCAGGAAGGCGCTGACACCCGAGATCGCGCGCGCCGAACCGATGGCGCCGATGGCGGTCGCCTGCTGCTGGCCGCGGTAGTTCTCGGCGATGAGTGCCACGATCGACGGCACGATGATCGCTGCGGCCGCGCCGGCGACGGCCTGTCCGGCGATCGCCCACCACACCGTGGGCGCCAGGATCATCATCACCGAGGAGGCCGCGAACAGCGCGATCACGATCCGGAAGATGAGCACCCAGCCGATCCTCTGACCGAGCTTCGCGCCTGTCATCACGAGCGCGGCCACGGCGAGCCCGTACATGACGATCGTCGTGCTCGCGACCGTGGGCGGGACGCCGAACTCGCTCACCATGCCGCCGAGCGAGATCGGCAGCGCGGCGACGTTGAACGACATCAGCACCTGTGCGAGGAACAGGCTGACCATCGGGAACCACGAGGTCTTGGTCTGCTCCGGCTGCGTCTGGGTCATGACTGCTCCTGCGGTGCGGGTGAGGGTGCGGTCGCGGAGGCTTCACGACGCGCCGGGGCCGAGGCGAAGAGGTTCAGCCCCAGAACACGTGACAGGTATCCGATGGCCATCTGCGAGCGGATGGAGTTCCCGGCCTCGTCCAGTCGCGGCGAGAATCCGGCAACCGCGCCCTTGCCGGGTGCGACAGCGACGATGCCGCCGGCGACACCGGACTTCGCCGGGAGCCCGATCTCGAACAGCCAGTCGCCGGATCGTTCGTACAACCCCGTCGACGCGACGACAGCGAGAGTGTCGCGGCACACCTCTTCCGAGACCACCCGCTCTCCGGTGACCGGATTCACTCCCCCGTCGGCGAGCGTCGCCCCCATCACAGCGAGATCGTGAGCCGTGACGCTCAAGGCGCACTGACGCGTGTAGACGTCGACCACCTCGTCGGGATCGCCCGACAGCCGACCATAGCTGCGCAGCAGACGACCGAGAGCGCGATTGCGGTCGTTCGTCTGCGCTTCCGATGCGTAGACCACCCCGTCGAGACTCAGCGGACGCCCGGCGAAGGCGGAGAGCCCCTCACGAACGCGCTCCCACTGCTCGACCGCGGTGGCGCCGGGCATGAGGGCGGTCGTGGCGATCGCACCGGCGTTGACCATCGGATTCATCGGATGCCCGTCGTTGAGCTCGACCGCCACGACGGAGTTGAAGGCGAGTCCGGTGTTGTTCACGCCGACGATGTCGCGCACGCGCTCATGGCCGTGCTCCTGGATCGCCAGGGCGTAGACGAACATCTTCGAGATCGACTGGATGGAGAAAGGATGCAGAGCGTCGCCGGCATCGTGCAGCCCGCCACCGACCTCGATCACCGCCAGACCGAAGAGCTCCGGATCGACCTCCGCGAGCACGGGGATGTAGTCGGCGACGGTGCCGCCGCGTTCCCCGCGATAGCGGGAGTGCGCGTCGCGCACGATCTCCTCGACGCGATCCCACCCCGGCAGGGAGCCGGTGGAGACCTCCTGCGGCACATCGCGCCACGCTGCCGGGTCGAGCACATCTCCTCCTCGGATCCGTGACGCCCCCAGGTCGTCAGAGTCACCGTAGCGCTCGACGCCCGCCGATGGCTAGAGAATCCTCGGGAGCACGGGCGGGGATCAGTACCAGTTCATGGCCTGCGAATGCGCCCACGCGCTGCACGGAGTGCCGTACACCGACGAGATGTATCCCAGTCCCCAGGCGACCTGAGTGGCGGCGTTCGTCTGCCAGTCGGATCCGGCTGACGCCATCTTGCTGCCGGGAAGCGCCTGCGGGATGCCGGTGGCACCGCTCGGGTTGTACGCCTGGTAGTTCCAGCCGGACTCCTTGTTCCACAGGGAGTCCAGGCAGGAGAACTGATCGCCGCCCCATCCGTAGGTGCTCGACATGATCTGCTGCGCGGAGGCCTTGGCGCCCTCCGGCGTATTCGCTGCGGCCAGCGCGGCCGCCGCCTGCTGCTCCGCGGCGGCCTGAGCTGCCGCCTGCTCCGCCGCGATCCTCGCGGCTTCTTCCTCCGCCTGCTTCTGCTGCGCCGCGGTGAGTGCACTGCGCAGCTCTGCGGTATCGGCGACGACGTCCGCCGTCTCCTCTTCCGCCTTGTCGGCGAGGACGCCCACCAGAAGCACCGGAGTCACGTCGCTGTCATCCAGCTTGTCGATGTCGCTGACGAGGTCGGAGGTGTCGACCGACGTCACGACGCCGACGTCGAGCCCGGAGGCGACGACCTCGGACTCCAGCGTCTCGGCCGCCGCCACAGCGCCCTTCGCCTGTGCCAGGGTCGTCGAGGCGTCTTCCGTGATCTGCGCGAGCGGCTCGGCGCCGGCGAGGGCGGGAGCGGTGACGGCGGACGCGGCGTTCATGGCACCTACGGCGGGGGTGGAGGCGAGGCCGACGCTCAAGGTGATGCCGACGAGGGCGGCCGAGGCGACGCCGAGGATGGTCATCGGGCGGTGGGCGGCGTTTCGGGCGGAGGCTGCCGCGGAGGCGCGCCGAAGCGCACGGGTCTTGTGAAGCATGGGTTCGACTTTCGGGTGGTCGTACGCCCTTGCAGGAGACTCATCGGGAGCTCGTCCCAGGCGCAAGTGAACCACTCTGAACCATGAACCTGAACGAAAACCATCCCTCACCTGGAATTTACATGAGAAGAGGGCCCCATGCGCGCCTTTCGGCGGCACGAGGCCCTCTCACTCGGAGCATCTCCGAGACGGGTTTCAGACGTTCGCGTCCTGGCGCTTCAGGCGGGCGGTCTCACGCGCACGAGTGTTCGCGTCGAGGTTCACCTTGCGGATGCGGACGACCTCGGGGGTCACCTCGACGCACTCGTCGTCGCGGGCGAACTCGAGGCTCTCCTCCAGCGTGAGCTGGCGCGGAGGCGTCATCGACTCGAAGGTGTCGGAGCTCGCCGCACGCATGTTGGTGAGCTTCTTCTCCTTGGTGATGTTCACGTCCATGTCGTCGGCGCGGGAGTTCTCGCCGATGACCATGCCCTCGTAGACCTCCTGCGTGGGCTGCACGAAGAACGACATGCGCTCCTGCAGGGCGATCATGGCGAACGGAGTGACGACACCCTGACGGTCGGCGACGATCGAGCCGTTCTGACGCGTCGTGATGGAACCGGCCCACGGCTCGTAGCCGTGCGAGATCGCGTTCGCGATGCCGGTGCCGCGGGTGGTGGTCAGGAACTCGCTGCGGAAGCCGATCAGGCCGCGCGACGGAACGATGAACTCCATGCGCACCCAGCCGGTGCCGTGGTTGGTCATGTTCTCCATGCGACCCTTGCGGTTCGCGAGCAGCTGGGTGATCGCTCCGAGGTGCTCCTCCGGAGTGTCGATGGTCAGGTGCTCGAACGGCTCGTAGGTCTTGCCGTCGATCTTCTTCGTGACCACCTGCGGCTTGCCGACGGTGAGCTCGAAGCCCTCGCGGCGCATGTTCTCGACGAGGATGGCGAGCGCGAGCTCTCCACGGCCCTGCACCTCCCACGCATCCGGACGCCCGATGTCGACGACCTTGAGCGACACGTTGCCGATGAGCTCCTTGTCGAGACGGTCCTTGACCATACGAGCGGTGAGCTTGTGACCCTTGACCTTGCCCATGAGGGGCGAGGTGTTGGTGCCGATGGTCATCGAGATGGCGGGGTCGTCGACCGTGATGGCCGGCAGCGGACGCACGTCTTCGGGGTCGGCGATGGTCTCGCCGATCGTGATGTTCTCGAAGCCGGCGATGGCGACGATGTCGCCGGGGCCGGCGGAATCGGCGGGGTAGCGCTCGAGGGCACGGGTCTTCAGCAGCTCGGTGATGCGCGCGTTCTGGTGGGTGCCGTCGGCGCGGACCCAGGCCACGGTCTGGCCCTTCTTCAGCGTGCCGTTGAAGACGCGCAGCAGTGCGAGACGGCCGAGGAACGGGCTGGAGTCGAGGTTGGTGACCCAGGCCTGCAGCGGGTGCTCGTCGTCGTACGCGGGCGCGGGAACGTGCTCGAGGATCGCCTCGAACAGCGGCTCGAGATCGTCGTTGTCCGGCAGCGATCCGTCGGCGGGACGGTTCTGCGATGCGGCACCGGCACGACCGGAGGCGTAGACGACCGGCACGTCGAGGAGAGCGTCGACATCGAGGTCGGGCACATCGTCGACCAGGTCGGAGGCGAGACCCAGCAGCAGGTCGTGCGCCTCTTCCTCGACCTCCGCGATGCGGGCGTCGGGGCGGTCGGTCTTGTTGACCAGGAGGATGACGGGAAGCTTGGCCTCGAGCGCCTTGCGCAGCACGAAGCGGGTCTGCGGCAGCGGGCCCTCACTCGCGTCGACGAGCAGCACGACACCGTCGACCAT
Organism: Microbacterium sp. Root322; assembly: GCF_001425645.1. NCBI lineage: Bacteria > Bacillati > Actinomycetota > Actinomycetes > Micrococcales > Microbacteriaceae > Microbacterium > Microbacterium sp. Root322. Next base: position 73,242 of record NZ_LMCS01000002.1, read on the forward strand.
GGACAGGCCGCGCTCGACCTCGCCACCGAAGTCGGCGTGACCGGGGGTGTCGATCACGTTGATCGTGATCTCCTTGCCCTGGGCGTGCTTGCCCTTGTACGTGATCGCCGTGTTCTTGGCGAGGATCGTGATGCCCTTCTCACGTTCCAGATCGTTCGAGTCCATGGCGCGCTCGTCGACGTGAGCGTGTTCGCCGAAGGAGCCCGTCTGACGCAGCATGGCGTCGACGAGAGTGGTCTTGCCGTGGTCGACGTGCGCCACGATCGCGACGTTGCGGAGGTCAGAACGGAGGGCGTGCGCCATACAGGTGTCCTAAAAGATGTGGGGTTTCGCCGGGAAGCCGACGTTCCAGGATAACGCAAGCTCAGGGCTTGTTCCTGAAAAGCAGGTCGTAGCATCGAGATCGTGACCCGACCGCAGGCTCCGTGGGACCTCCCCGACCTCTCCCCCGCCCCGTCCCGTGCCCGGCTGTGGGTGGAGATCGCGATCGTCCTGGCTCTCGGCCTCGGCCAGTCTGCCGTGTACGCGATCGTGCAGCTCGCCTACCGCCTCACCGACGAGGTGCCGCTCGCCGAGCAGGTGGCGAAGCTCAATCCCTCGCGAAGCGACAGGGAGGTCTTCGACCTCATCTACCAGGTGCTCGCGATCGGCTTCTCGCTCGTGCCCGTGGTGCTGGTGTGCTTCCTGCTGTGGCAGTCCCGACGCCCGCACCTGGCGCGACTCGGGCTCGACGGCACGGGGGTCGCGAAGGATGCAGGTCGCGGCGTCCTCCTCGTCCTGGCGATCGGCATCCCCGGCCTCGGCCTGTACCTCGCCGGCCGGGCTCTCGGGCTCACGGTCGCGATCGACCCCGCCGGGATCGACGCCTACTGGTGGACCGTGCCGGTGCTGCTGCTGGCCGCGGCGCGGGCATCGCTGCAGGAGGAGTTCGTCCTGCTCGGATACCTCTTCACGCGGCTCCGGCAGCTCGGCTGGAGTCCGTGGACGATCATCGTCTCCACGTCGGTCCTGCGGGCCAGCTACCACCTCTACCAAGGGTATCCGGCGTTCATCGGCAACCTCGCGATGGGCCTGCTCTTCGGATGGCTGTATCAGCGGTCGGGCCGGCTGATGCCGTTCCTCGTGGCGCACTTCGTCATCGACGCCGCCGCGTTCGTGGGGTACCCGTGGGCGGCGGCCACCTGGCCCGAGCTGTTCGGGTTGCCCGGCTGATCAGTTCAGGGTGAGGCGGTGCCGGCGACGATGATCGCCCCGATCGCCCAGAGCACGATCACGGCGAGTGCGATGAGCGCGGGGGCGTCCCAGGTGCGACGGATCGACGTGGGCACGGGAGGCGCCGCCTCCCAGAGATCGCGGATTTCCGTGAGGGCGCGGAGGCCGGCGGGAGCCTTGGGTTCGGCGGCGTCACCCCGTGCGGGGCGCGGTGGCCTGGCACGGGCGGGGCCGCCGTAGCAGGTGAGGTCTCGTCCATCGTCGAGCGAGAACTGGAGCTGCCAGCGAAGGTCGATGTCGCGCACGTTGTTCCAGCCGAAGCTGGTACGGCGCAGCATGTTCTGCACGACGACGCCCTCGGGGTCCACCCGAACCGAGGAGACGTAGCTGAGCTCGTAGACGACCCACAGAGCCAGCAGCACCCACGGGGCGATGAGCAGCATCTGCACCCAGCTCCCTCGCACGACAGTGTCGCCGAGAAGGAACAACCCGAGCAGCGTGCTCGGGATCAGGATGACCAGTCCCGAGGACGCGCGATATGTTCGCGCGCCCTCGGGATGCTGTGGTTCGGTCACCGTCAGCGACCGCCGAGAGGGATCGACGCCCCGGGGATCGCCTTGAGCAGACGGTCGGTGTACTCCTGCTGCGGGTTGGCGAAGATCTCGTCGACAGTGCCCTGCTCGACGATCCTGCCCTTCTCCATGACGCACACGAGGTCGCTCGACACGCGGACGACGGCGAGGTCGTGCGTGATGAACAGATACGTGAGCCCGAGCTCGGACTGGAGTTCGGCGAGCAGCTGCAGCACCTGGTCCTGCACGAGCACATCGAGCGCCGAGACGGCCTCGTCGAGCACGATGATGTCGGGCTTCAGTGCCAGTGCACGCGCGATCGCGACGCGCTGGCGCTGTCCGCCCGACAGCTCGTTCGGGTACCGAGTGGCGAGCACGCGCGGAAGCGAGACCTGATCGAGCAGCTCCTCGACGCGTTCGCGCTGCGATGCACGATCGCCCACGCCGTGGATCTGCAGCGGCTCGGCGATCGTGTTGCCGATGTTGCGTAGCGGATCGAGCGAGCCGTACGGGTCCTGGAAGACCGGCTGCATGCGACGACGCAGGCCGAACGCCTGAGCGCTCGACAGCTTCGACACGTCCCGGCCGTCGATCTCGATGGTGCCGCTGGTGGGCTCCTCGAGCTTCAGCACCATCTTCGCCACCGTGGACTTGCCGGAGCCCGATTCGCCCACGAGAGCGAGTGTCTTGCCTCGGGGGATCTCGAACGACACATCGTCGACCGCCCGGAAGGCCTCGCTGCGGAACCCTCCCTGACGGATCCGGTAGTCCTTCGTGAGCCCCGCGACACGCACCGTCGGAGGGATGGCGGCGAGGTCTTCGATCGTCTCGATGCCTCGGTCCTCCACCACTGCCTGGATGCGCTGCGACGCGACGCTGGGCGCCGCAGCGACCAGGCGCTTCGTGTAGGGGTGCTGAGGGTTTTCGAGGATCTGGCGGCTCGGCCCTGCCTCGACGATGTTGCCGCCGTTCATCACGATGATCTTGTTCGCACGCTCGGCCGCGAGGCCCAGGTCGTGCGTAATCAGGAGCATCGAGGTGCCCTTGTCGCGGGTGAGCGAGGCCATGTGGTCGAGGATCACACGCTGCACCGTCACGTCCAGAGCCGAGGTCGGCTCGTCGGCGATGAGCAGCTTGGGGTCTGCCGCGAGCCCGATACCGATCAGCGCACGCTGACGCATGCCGCCTGAGAACTGATGCGGGAACTGATGCAGTCGCTTCTCGGCATCGGCCAGGCCCGCCTGCTGCAGAACCTCGATCGTGCGCGCCTTGGCACTCCCGCGATCCCGGGCGATGCCGTTCGCACGGATCGCCTCCTTGACCTGGAATCCGATGCTCCAGACGGGGTTGAGGTTCGACATCGGGTCCTGCGGCACGAAGCCGATGTCCCGACCGCGCACGGCCTCGATCTCACGGCGGTTCAGTGTCGTGAGCTCTCGCCCGTCGAGGGTGATGGACCCCGCGGTGACCTCTCCGGTTCCGGGAAGCAGGTTCACGATGGCCGTGGCCGTCGTGGACTTGCCTGATCCCGACTCGCCGACGATGGCGACGGTCTCGCCCGGCATGATGTCGAAGCTGACTCCGTGGAGCACTTCGCGCAGCCCCTCCTGGGTGCGGAAGGCGACCGTGAGGTCGCGGACGCTCAGCAGAGGGACCTGTTCGGTGACGCGCTCGCTCATCGGCGTGCCCTCGCCTTCGGGTCGAGGGCGTCTCTGATGAGCTCGCCCAGGGTGACGAATGCCAGCACCGCGAGGGTGAGGGCGATCGACGGATAGATGAGTGCCATCGGCGCCACGCGCAGCGAGGCCTGAGCCTTCGCGATGTCGTTGCCCCACGACATCACGTCGCTGCCGAGCCCCACTCCGAGGAACGACAGCGTGGCTTCAGCGACGATGGCCGCAGCGAGGCCGAGCGTCGAGACGACGAGCAGTGGAGCGATCGCATTCGGTACGACGTGGTTCAACAGGATCTTGAACTTCGACTGCCCGAGCGCCTGCGATGCCATCACGAAGTCGGCTTGGCGGACGCGGAGCACCTCCGCCCGAACGACACGCGCGGTCGAGGCCCAGGCGAACGCCCCGATGGCGAACGCGAGAGTCCACACCGACCGGGCGTCCCGGAACACGGTCATCACGACGACGGCCGCGAGGATGTACGGGATCGCGAAGAAGATGTCACCGATGCGCGACAGCAGTCCGTCGAGCCAGCCGCCGTAGAAACCGGCGAGGGCTCCCATGATCAGGCCGAGCACAGACGAGATCACGGTGGCGATCAGGCCCACAGCCAGCGACGTCTGCGATCCCCACACGATGCGGGCGTAGATGTCGCACCCCTGGAACGTGAATCCGAGGGGGTGCCCCTCGGTCGGCCCGCCGTTGCTGTTGGAGAGCTGGCAGCCTTCGTTGGGGGGTGTGGAGGTGAACAGCGTCGGCCACAATGCCATCACGAGGAAGAACAGCGCGAGCGCGATCGAGAACCAGAACAGGGGGCGACGGCGCAGGTCGAACCAGGCGTCCCTCCACAGGTTGCTGGGCTTGTCCGAGATACGGACGGCGTCGACGGAGATCGACTCGGTCTCCACCGGGGCGACGTAGTGCTGAGGTGTGGAATCAGGCATAGCGGATCCTCGGGTCGAGCAGACCGTAGAGCAGGTCGATGAGAAGGTTCACCAGCACGTACAGGATGACGAATACCGTCACGAAAGAGACCACAGTGGGGCCTTCGCCGCGCTGGATCGCCTGGAACAGCGTGTTACCGACACCCGGGACGTTGAAGATTCCCTCGGTGACGGTGGCGCCGACGAGCAGCACGCCGAAGTTCGTGGCGGAGTTGGTGATGACGGGGATCAGCGAGTTGCGCAGCACGTGCACGGGAAGCACCCGGTTACGGGAGAGACCCTTGCTGTACGCGGTGCGCACCCAGTCCTGGTTCAGAGTCTCGATGACGGAGCTGCGCATCAGACGCATACTCACGGCATAGAGGCTGAACCCGAGGACGATCGCCGGGAGCCACAGCCCGCCCCAGTCGTTGTCCGCGCCCACGGTGGGCTTGAACCATCCGAGCTGGATCGCGAGGAAGTACTGCGCGAGGAACGCGACCACGAAGATGGGGATCGCGATCGCGACGAGGGCGACGACGAGCGACACGTTGTCGAACAGCTTGCCCTTGCGCAGCGCCGAGATGGTTCCGATGATGATCGCCAGCGTGAACTCGATCGCGATCGCCATGACGGCGAGGCGCCCTGTGACGGGGAGGGTGGCGGCGAGGACCGCCGAAACCGGGCGACCGGAGTAGGTCGTGCCCAGGTCACCCTGGAGGACACCGGTGATGTAGTACCAGTACTGGACGATGAACGGATCGTTCAGGTGGTACTGCTCGCGCAGCTGCTCGAGGACAGCGGGGTTCGGGGTCTTGTCCCCGAACAGGGCGAGGATCGGATCGCCGGGCATGGCGAACACGAGGAAATAGATGAGCAGGGTGGCTCCGAAGAAGACCGGGATCACCTGCAGAAGACGTCTCAGAATGTAACCGAGCATCCGCTTGTCCCTTCTTAGAGGGGTGAGAGAAGCGAGGCGAACACAAGCCTGTGAGGCGGTGACGAAGAATCGTCACCGCCTCACAGGTGAAGTGCCGTCGGGCTTTACTCGCCGGCCTTCGTGATCTCGTAGTACAGCGGAACCGAGTTCCAGCCGAACGTCACGTTGTCGACGTTCTCGCTGAAGCCACCGGTCACGTTCGAGTACCACAGCGGGATCGCGGGCAGGTCCTGGAACAGAACCTCCTGCGCCTTCGTGAAGTCCTCGATCTGCGCGTCGGCGTCGGGGTTGCTGATGCCAGCCTTGATCAGGTCGTCGAACTCGGGGTTCGAGTAGTCACCGTCGTTGGAACCGGCGCCGGTCGCGTAGAGCGGTCCGAGGAAGTTGTACAGACCCGGGTAGTCGGCCTGCCATCCCGAACGTGCGGCGGTGGTGATGGTGCGGTCGTTGACCTTGGACCGGAGGTCCTGGAAGGTCGGGTACGGGTCGCCCGATGCGTCGATGCCCAGGGTGTTCTTGATGCTGTTGCTCACAGCGTCGACCCATGCGTCGTGTCCGCCGTCGGCGTTGTACGCGATCTTGAACGTGCCCTCCCACGGGGCGATGGCGTCGGCCTCGGCCCACAGCTCCTTCGCCTTCTCGGGGTCGTAGTCGAGGACCTCGCTGCCGGGGACCGAGTCGGACCAGCCGGCGATGACCGGCGACGTGAAGTCCTTCGCCGGGGTGCGCGAGCCCGAGAAGATGGTCTCGGTGATCTCGTCACGGTTGATCGCCATCGACAGCGCCTGACGACGCAGCTTGCCCTCTTCGCCGCTGAAGTGCGGCAGGAACTGGCCGATGGTGAACGACTGGAACACAGCGGAGGGCTGGTTCACGGCGCGGTCGCCGAGCTCGTCGGTGAAGACGGCCAGCGAGTTCGTCGGGATCGCGTCGATGACGTCGACCTCGTTCGACAGCAGGTCGGCGTACGCCGCTTCCTGCGTCGCGTAGAACTTGATGGTGAGGCCGCCGTTGGCCGCCTTGCGTCCGCCGTCGTAGTCGTCGTTGCGGACGAGCTCGATCTGGACGTCGTGCTGCCACGCGTCTTCGTCGGCGATCTTGTACGGGCCGTTGCCGATCGGGTTCTGACCGAAGGCATCCATGTCTTCGAATGCGACATCGGGCAGCGGGTAGAACGCCGAGTAGCCGAGACGCAGCGCGAAGTCGGAGGCCGGCTTGTTGAGCGCGATCGTGAAGGTGTAGTCGTCGACCTGCTTCAGGCCGGTGAGCTCGGAGTCCTCGTCGTAGCTGAAGCCCTCGATGTCCTCGAAGAAGTAGCTGGAGAGGTGGCCGTTCGAGAGCTTCGCGCCCTCGTTCCACGCCTTGATGAAGTTGTCGGCCGTGACCTCTTCACCGTCGGTGAAGGTCAGGCCTTCCTTGATCTTGATCGTGAGGTTCTGGGGGTCCTCGGTGGTGATCTCCTCAGCCACGTCGTTGACCGGCTTGCCCTCGGCGTCGTAGTAGATCAGCCCTGCGAAGATCTCGTCGAGGATCTTTCCGCCACCCACCTCGTTGGTGTTGGTCGGGATGAGCGGGTTCTCCGGCTCGGATCCGTTGGTCGTGATGATGGCGTCCGCGTTGACGTTTCCGCCGGCGTCGCCGTTCGACTCGTTTCCGCCGCTGGCGCAGCCCGCGAGCGCCAGGGCGCCGATCACGAACAACGCGGTGCCCGCAAGGGCGATCTTGTTGCGCTTCACTTTGTGTCCTCCTGTGGACATTCGGGGTTCTGCGTGCGCATCGTCGAGCACGCAGGGATACCTGAGCGTAACCCGCCGGTTCGCGAACCGTCCTCTTCAGCTAACGAACTGTTACTGAGTGGTGACCATCTGTAACACCGGGGAAACACCGCGAAACAGCAGACGGTGCCGCGCTCCCATACAGAAGCGCGGCACCGTCTGCTCAGATGAGCACGTGGTTCAGGCAAATGCCTCCACCGGCGGGCAGGCGCACACCAGGTTGCGGTCGCCGTACGCCTGATCGATGCGACGCACCGGCGGCCAGTACTTGCCGGCGACCAGGGCGTGCACGGGATAGGCGGCATCCTCTCGCGAGTACGCATGGTTCCACTCCCCCGCGATGAGCGACACCGCGGTGTGCGGCGCGTGCACGAGGGGGTTGTCGTCCGCGGGCCAGCGTCCGGCGGCGACCGCGTCCGCTTCGGCCTTGATCATGACCATCGCCTCGACGAACCGCTCGATCTCGTCGAGGTCCTCCGACTCGGTCGGCTCGACCATGAGGGTTCCCGCGACGGGGAAGGACATGGTCGGCGCGTGGAAGCCGTAGTCGATGAGGCGCTTGGCGACATCGTCGACCGTGATGCCGGTCGCTTCCTTGAGCGGGCGGAGGTCGAGGATGCACTCGTGCGCCACGCGGCCGTTCTCGCCGGTGTAGAGCACCGGGAAGTGGGCGCTGAGGCGCTCCGCGATGTAGTTCGCCGACAGCACGGCCGCAGCGGTGGCCCGACGCAGTCCATCGGCTCCCATCATGCGCACGTACGCCCAGGAGATCGGCAGGATGCCCGCGGATCCGTACGGAGCCGCGGAGATCACGCCGCCGCCGAACGTGTAGCCGCCGAAGTGCTCGGCGCTCTGTGCGAGCGGGTGCGAGGGGAGGAACGGCGCGAGGTGGGACTTCGCCGCCACCGGTCCGATGCCGGGCCCGCCGCCGCCGTGCGGGATGGCGAAGGTCTTGTGCAGGTTGAGATGCGAGACATCGCCGCCCAGGTCGCCGAAGCGCGCATAGCCCAGCAGCGCGTTGAGGTTCGCGCCGTCGACGTACACCTGTCCGCCCGCGTCGTGCACAGCGGCCGTGATCTCGACGACCTGCTCCTCGTACACGCCGTGCGTGGAGGGGTAGGTGATCATGAGAGCGGAGAGGTCGTCCGCGTGCAGGGTGATCTTCGCGCGCAGGTCGTCGAGGTCGACGTTGCCGAGCTCGTCCGTCGCCACGACGACGACCTTCATCCCCGCGAGCACGGCCGAGGCCGCGTTCGTGCCGTGAGCCGACGACGGGATGAGGCACACCGTGCGGTGCGCGTCGCCGTTCGCGTGGTGATAGCCGCGGATGGCGAGGAGGCCGGCCAGCTCACCCTGCGAACCGGCGTTCGGCTGCAGCGAGACCGCGTCATACCCGGTGACCTCGGCCAGCCAGCCCTCGAGCTGCTCGATGAGCTCGAGGTAGCCCTGCACGTCGGCGGCCGGAGCGAACGGGTGGATACCGGCGAACTCCGGCCAGCTGATGGCTGCCATCTCCGTCGCCGCGTTGAGCTTCATCGTGCACGAGCCCAGGGGGATCATGCCGCGATCGAGCGCGTAGTCGCGGTCGGAGAGGCTCTTCAGATACCGCATCATGGCGGTCTCCGAGCGGTGCGAGTGGAAGACGGGGTGCGTGAGGTACTCATCCTGACGCAGCAGCGCCTCGGGAAGCCGGCCGTGCTCGGAGGCGGCGATGTAGCCGAAGGAGCGCCCTGTACCCGATGCGAAGCAGCCCGCGACCCGGTCGAGGTCGGTGAACGTCGTGGTCTCGTCGACCGAGACGCCGACGGTGTCGGCGTCGACCTCGTGGAGGAGATAGCCCGCGTCGTGCGCGGTGGCGACGATCTCGGAGGCGCGGCCCGGCACGCGGACACGGAGAGTGTCGAAGAACTCCCTGTGCTCGATGTCGAGTTCGAGCTCGATGAGCCAGGTGGCCAGAGCGTCCGCCTTGCGGGCCACGTCCACGGCGATCGCCCGGAGCCCGTCCGGACCGTGGTAGACCGCGTACATCGACGCCATGACGGCCAGCAGCACCTGCGCGGTGCAGATGTTCGACGTCGCCTTCTCGCGGCGGATGTGCTGCTCACGCGTCTGCAGCGAGAGCCGGTAGGCGGGCTTGCCGTCGGCATCCACCGAGACACCGACGAGACGGCCGGGCAGCTGACGCTCGAGACCGGAGCGGACCGCCATGTAGCCCGCGTGCGGGCCGCCGAAGCCCATCGGAACGCCGAAGCGCTGCGTCGTGCCGACCGACACGTCCGCACCGAGGGAACCGGGCGAGGCGATCAGCGTGAGAGCGAGCAGATCGGCGGCCGCGACCGCGAGAGCACCGGAGAGGTGCGCCGCGTCGAAGACGGCCGACGGATCCCACACCCGTCCGGATGCGCCGGGGTACTGGACGAAGACGCCGAACAGCTCGGAGGGCAGCTCCTCGCCCGCAGCGAAGTCGACGGTGACGATGTCGATACCGAGCGCCTCCGCGCGCGTGGCGAGCATCGCCCTGGTCTGCGGGAGCGCGTCCGCGTCGACCGCGAACACCGTCGACGACGACTTCGAGGCGCGCCGGGAGAGCAGCATCGCCTCGACGACCGCCGTCGACTCGTCGAGCATCGAGGCGTTCGCCGTGGTGAGGCCGGTGAGTTCTGCGACCATCGTCTGGAAGTTGATGAGCGCCTCCAGGCGCCCCTGCGAGATCTCCGGCTGGTACGGCGTGTACGCGGTGTACCAGGACGGGTTCTCCAGCACGTTGCGCTGGATCACCTGCGGCGTGATGGTGCCGTAGTAGCCGAGGCCGATCATCGGTCGGTTCACGGTGTTGCGCGAGGCGAGCGCGCGCAGCTCGGCGAGAGCCTCGGTCTCGCTCGCGGCGGACGGGATGCGCGAGGGCGCGTCCGCTGCCTCGGATGACGGGCCCGTGTAGATCGACGCGGGCACGGCCTGGCGCATGAGCGCCTCGACCGGGCTCAGCGCATCGTCCGCTCCGGCGTTGTCGAGACCGAGGGCGGCGAGCATCGTGCGCTGCGCGGCATCCGTGGGTCCGATGTGACGATCGGCGAAAGTGACCACTGGCGAATCAGCCCTCCGTGAGTGCGACATAGGCGTCGCGGTCGAGCAGTCCATCCAGCGCGCCGTCGGCGACGGCGACCTTGAGCAGCCATCCGCCCTCGAACGGCGCCGCGTTGACCAGCGACGGGTCATCGACGGCCGCGTCATTGATCTCGACGACCGTGCCGGAGACCGGTGCGTACAGCTCACCGACCGACTTGGTGGACTCGATCTCTCCGACGACCGCTCCCGCGGTGACCTCGGTGCCGACGGCGGGGAGCTCGACGAACACGACGTCACCCAGCTTCTCGGCGGCGTAGTCGGTGATGCCGATGGTCACGGTGTCGCCGTCAGCGGCGATCCACTCGTGCTCTTCGGTGTAGTGGAGTGCGGCGAGATCGGTCATTTGGTCCTCCGGTAGAAAGGCAGGGCGGTCACGGTCGCGGGGATCCTGGTGCCCCGCACATCAAGGAATACTGCGGTTCCCTCTTCCGCGGAAGAAGGTTTCACGTAGGCCATCGCGATCGGATGACCGAGCGTGGGGCTGAGCGCCCCGCTCGTGATCTCGCCGAGCACCGATCCGTCTTCGTCGACGACGGCGTATCCGGCGCGGCCGGCGCGCTTGCCCTCGGCCACGAGTCCGACCAGGACCGGCGCTTGCGCTGCCTCGGTCGACTCCGCGGCGGCGGAGAGCGCCGCCTTGCCGACGAAGTGCTCCTTCGCGGTCACGACGACGCGTCCGAGGCCCGCCTGAGACGGCTGGGTGTCAAGGCTCAGTTCGTGCCCGTAGAGCGGCATCCCCGCCTCGAGGCGAAGGGTGTCGCGCGCGGCGAGCCCGGCGGGAACGAGGCCCTGCGGCGTGCCGGCAGCGAGCAGGGCATCCCACAGCGCCGCCGCGTCGTCAGCGGCGACGAGAAGCTCGAAGCCGTCCTCGCCCGTGTAGCCGGTGCGCGCGAGGAGGAGCGGCTTGCCGCGGTAGTTCGCCGACGCCCAGGCGTAGTACTTCTGCTCGGACCAGGGGATGCTCACGTCGGTGATGTCAGCGGTCGCGGCGAGGATGGCCTCGGCGTTCGGACCCTGTACGGCAATGAGGGCGTAGTCGTCGGAGACGTCTTCGACGTCGACTCCGCGATCGCCGAGGAACCCCGCGAAGCTGCGCTCCTCGCCCGGTGCCCGAGCGGGGAGGTCGCGCTCGACGAGCGACGGGAAATCACGGACGCGTTTCGCGAATGCCGAGTCGACGAAGCCCCGATTGCCGGCGTTCGCGATCACGAGGTAGCGGTCCTCGGCCAGCCGGTAGGCGATGACATCATCGATGATGCCGCCGCCCTCCGCGAGCAGGAGCGAGTACTTCGCCTTCCCGACCGGCATCGCCGAGATGCGGCCGGCCAGAGCGTAGTCGAGGAATTCCGCTGCGGCCTCGCCCGTCACCAGGAACTCGGCCATGTGCGAGATGTCGAAGATGCCCGCGCTCTCGCGCACGGCGTGGTGCTCGGCGAGGTCGGACGTGTAGCGCACCGGCATCTGCCAGCCGCCGAAGTCGGTGAACGACGCGCCGAGCGCCTCATGGCGTTCGCGGAGCGGGGTGTAGCGGGGGTCGGACATGGAGTTCTCCCGGGCTGTGTCGGGCGGAACGGCGGCATCGCTGTTCCTCGGAACTCCCCCTCTGTCATAGGCCTGAGAGTTTCACCCGCGCACGGAGGCGGGGCTTTCACCGTCGGCGGATCCGCACGGTCGCGGGATCGCTTTTCAGAGTGGCCGGAACCGCGCGGTACGCGTACCTGAGAGATTGGCGGGGAGGCTTGCTCCTTCGGTGCCCGGCTGCGTTCGCCGGGGCTCTCCCGCGTGGGTCATTCGGCCTGTCTTCAGTTGTGGGTTCAGTCTAGCCGGTGCGGCCCCCGCGCCGAGGCCTGCGTCCCGACAACAAAGCTCCCGTCGCGCCCTCGGCCGCTGCGAACGTGTGCGAGCGACCGAAAGTGCGACGGGAGCGAGGGTGTGGCCGGTGCCCGTCAGTGCGCGATGCCGAGTTCGGCACGGACCTCGTCGCGGAGGCGGCCGAGGTTGTCGGGCTCTGGCGCCGCGCCGAGGAGAGTCCTGGTGTACTCGTGCTGCGGATTCAGGATGACCTCGTCCGCAGGACCGCGCTCGACCACGTCGCCCTTGTAGAGCACCATGATCTCGTCGGAGAAGTGCCGAGCCGTCGCCAGGTCGTGCGTGATGTAGAGCACACCGAGGTTCTCCTCGCGCTGCAGGTCAGCCAGCAGGTTGAGAACGCCCAGTCGGATCGACACGTCGAGCATCGAGACAGGCTCATCCGCGACGATGAACCGCGCCCCCGGAGCAAGGGCACGAGCGATCGCGACCCGCTGTCGCTGCCCGCCGGACAGCTCGTGCGGGCGGCGCTCTGCGAAGCTCTCCCCCGGCGTCAACCGCACCCGCTCCAGCAGCTCGACCGCACGTTCGCGCACCTGCGAGCGGGACAGGTCGGGGTGGTGCAGGCGGATCGGACGCTCGAGGTGATGGATGATGGTGTGGAAGGGGTTCAGAGATGCGAACGGGTCCTGGAACACCATCTGCACATCCGCGCGGTAGCGCTCCAAGGCCCGCCCTCGGGCGCCAGAGGGCTTCCCGTCCAGAAGGATCTCCCCACTGGTGGGAGTCTCCAACTTCATCAGCATCCTGGCGATCGTGGACTTCCCCGACCCCGACTCCCCTACCAGAGCGACCGTCTTGCCGGCCTCGATCGTGAAGGACACGTCCTTCACCGCGTGCAGCACGTTGGTGCGGAATCCGGAACGCAGATGGAAGTCCTTCACCAGATTCCGCGCCTCCAGACGTGCCGTCTGCGGCGGCGCCGTGTCGGCGCGGTTGCTGTGGGTGGTCATCGGACGCCCTCCTGGCTCACACCGGTACGCACGAAGTCGCCCCGCTCGCCCTTGAGCGACGGGAAGCTCGACAGCAACCGCTTCGTGTATTCGTGCTGGGGGGACCGGTAGATCTCCTCCGCCGTCCCCTCCTCCACGATCTGTCCCTGCAGCATGATCGCGATCCTGTCGCTGATCTCGATCAGCATCGGCAGATCATGCGTGATGAAGATCACCGCGAAACCGAGCTTCTCCCGCAACCGCATGATCTCCCGGATGATCCCGCGCTGCACGACCACGTCCAACGCTGTGGTCGGCTCGTCCATGATCATCACCTGGGGGTCGAGGGCCAGGGCCATCGCGATCATCATGCGCTGCCGCATCCCGCCCGAGAGCTCATGCGGGAAGCTCGACAGGCGATTCGGGTCGACCCCGACGAGGGTGAGCAGCTCCTCCGCCCGAGCGGTCTTCGCCTTCTTGCTCATCCCCGGGCGGTGCGTGTCGAAGATGTCGAAGATCTGCGCCTTGACCGAGATGACCGGGTTCAGCGAGTTCATCGCGCCCTGGAACACCATCGAGATCTTGTCCCATCGGAACGCCCTGAGGCCTTCCCCATCCAGGCCCACGATGTCGATGTCATGACCATCCCGGTCATGGAAAACGATCTCGCCACCCGTCATCAGGGCCGGCGCCTTCAGCAGACGGTTCATCCCGTACGCCAGGGTCGTCTTCCCGCACCCCGACTCCCCCGCCAGCCCCAGGATCTCGCCTCGGTTCAGCGTCAAGGAGACGTCACGCACGGCCTTCACCGGCGGATCCACCTCATACTCGATCGACACGTTCCGCGCCGTCAGGACGGGCTCGCTCATGCGGTGACTCCCTTGGTCTTGGCAGCCTTGCGCACGCGGCGCGCGGCTTCGGGCGCATTGCGCAGCTTCGGGTTGATGACCTCGTCGATCGCGAAGTTGATGAGCGAGAGGCCGGCACCGAGGAGCGCGATCATGAGTCCGGGCGGGACGAACCACCACCAGGCTCCGCGTCCGAGAGCCTGCCCCGACTGCGCGTCGTTGAGGATCGAGCCCCAGGTGATCGACGAGTTGGGGCCGAGGCCCAGGTACGAGAGCCCTGCCTCACCGAGGATCGCGAAGATGATCGCGAACAGGAACTGCGCCGCGAGCAACGGCAGGAGGTTCGGCATGATCTCGACGAGGATCACGCGGAACGACCGCTCCCCCGCGACCTTCGCGGCGTACACGTAGTCGCGTGTGCGGAGAGAGCGCGTCTGGAGCCGGAGCACATAGGCAGCCCCTGCCCAGGAGGTGATGCCGAGCACGAATGCGACGAGCTGCCAGCTGCGCTGCGGCACGAAGGAGGCGATCACCATCACGAGCGGGAGTCCGGGGATCACGATCATGACGTTGGTGAGGAGCGCGAGACCGTCTTCGCGCCAGCCACCCAGGTATCCGGCGAGGACACCGAACAGCAGGGACAGCACGATCGCGATGGCTCCGGCCGTCACGCCGATGAGCAGCGAGCCCTGCGCGCCGATCGCGAGCTGGGCGAACATGTCGTTGCCGAGCTTGGTCGTGCCGAGCCAGTGCTCCGCGGAAGGCGGCTGGAGCGCGGGGTTGGCGGTGCTGCGCGGGTCCTGCGAGAACATCGGCGCGATGATCGCGAACAGCACGATCGCGACCACGATGATCGCGCCGACGATGAACTTCGGCGACGTGCTGGGCAGGATGCGGCGACGCTTGCGTCCCTGCTGCGTAGCGAGCGAGATCGTGCTGGCCGGTGCCGTGATCGGCGGCTCCTGGGTCAGGAGCGGGTTCTTGGTGTCAGACATTCTGGCGAGCCCTCGGGTCGATGAAGCCATAGACGAGGTCCATGATGAAGTTGGCGGCGAGCACCGTCAGGGTGATGACGAGGAACAGTCCCTGCATCAGCGCGTAGTCGTTGTTGGTCACGGCCTGGAACATCAGCTTGCCAATGCCGGGATAGGTGAACACCTGCTCCATCACGATGGATCCGGCCACGACGAACCCGAGGGTGATCGAGAAGCCGGCGATCGAGGGGATGGCGGCGTTGCGCGCGGCGTACGTCGTGAGGACCCGGCGCGGCCGGAGCCCCTTCGCCTCGGCCGTGAGCACGTAGTCCTCGGCGAGCGTGGACACCATCATGTTGCGCATGCCGAACATCCAGCCGCCGACCGAGCTGATCACGATCGTGAGCGCCGGGAGGATCGCGTGCGCCACCGCGTCGGTGAAGAACGCCCAGGTCGGCTCGGGGCCGTCAGGGTAGTCGAAGACGTCGTAGCCGCCGAAGATGGGGAACCATCCCAGACCGACCGCGAACACGGCCACCAGGATCAGCGCCATCCAGAAGTACGGGATCGACTGCAGCACCGTGGTGGCGGGGATGAGGTGATCGACCCAGGTGCCGCGCTTCCATCCGGCCCAGGCGCCGAGCACGACGCCGAGGACGAAGGAGATGACGGTCGCGGTGCCGACCAGGATGAGCGTCCAGGGCAGGGCACCCGCGATGAGTTCCGTCACCGGGGTGGGGAACTTGGTGACCGAGACGCCGAGGTCGCCCTGGAACATGCGCCCCCAGTAGGCCAGATACTGCTCCCACAGGGAGGAGTCATCGCCGCCGAGCAGGAGCTTGATGTTGCGGATGGTGGTCTCGGAGACCTCACCGCCGGCTCTCTGCATCTTGGCGATCATGATGTCTGCCGGGTTCCCCGGCATGAGCCGGGGAAGAAGGAAGTTGATGGAGATCGCGGCCCAGAGCGTGAACGCGTAGAACCCGATTCTTCGTGCATAGAACTTCATGTCACTTGTTTCCTGACTGCCTTCTTCCCCGACTCCTCTCCTACTTGACCGGCTGCAGCTGCGTCAGGACGTAGCCTGCCGCGATGGCACCCCAGGACGGCGGGAAGGCGTAGAGATCTTCCTCGGTCGGCCAGCCCGTGTAGTCCTTCGTGTTGTAGAAGGTCTGGGTCGCGTTGATGACGAGCGGGATGTAGGGCAGGTCGCGGACGATCTCGGTCTGGATCGTGCCGTACAGCTCCTTCTTCGTGGCCTCGTCGTTCGTGCTGATCGCCGCCTGGATGGCGGTGTCGACGACCGGGTTGCTGTACCGGCTGAAGTTCCAGCGGCCTGCCGGGATCTCGGTGCCGACGGGGCTGGTCGACTCGACGGCGGTACCGCCGAACCAGTCACGGTAGATCTGGAACGGGTCGGCGACGGAGGTGCCGATCACACCACCGACGATCAGCTGGAACTCGCCACCCTGACGGGAGTCGGAGAACTCCTGCCACTGCACCGTGGAGGCCGTGATCTTGATGCCGGCGGCCTCGGCCTGCTCGGCGATCAGCTTCGCGGCGTCGTTGTAGTCCGTCCAGCCGTCGACCGAGGTGAGCGTGAGCTCGAGCGGAGCGCCGTCCTTCTCGTAGATGCCGCTGGAGCCCTTGGTGTAGCCGGCGGCTTCGAGGATCGAACCCGCCTCGGCGGCGTTCGCCTCCTGCGGGCTGACCTCGTTGGCGGGGTCGGCGACCCACTTCTCGTCGCGGGGCAGCAGAGCGAACGTCGGCGAGATGTCGCCGGTGAGGCCGACGAACGCCTTGTCCTTGATCGTGGAGCGGTCGATCGCGGCGTTGAGCGCCTGACGCACGGCGACGTCGGTCTGCGGACCGGTGCAGCCGAGCTCGGCGTTCGAGCAGGTGTAGAGCACCGTCGGGTCCTGCGGCGTGTTGATCCAGTCGATCTTGCCGTTGGCGGTCACATCATCCGGGTTCGGGATGAACATGCCGGTCCAGTCGAGCTTGCCGGCGGCCAGCAGGTCCTGCGCGGTCTGGTTGTTGTCGACGGCGATGTACTGGACCTTCTTGACACCCAGCTTGTCGGCGTCGCGGAAGTTCTCGTTCGCGACGAGGGTGTACGACTCGCTCGTGGTCTTGTCGACGACGTAGGCGCCCGAGCCGACCGGCTCCTCGTTCGCGAAGTTCGCGAAGTCGGTGACGTCTGCCCAGACGTGCTCGGGGAGGATGTAGGTCGACCCGAGGCGCTGGAACTCGGTGGTGTACTGCGCCGAGGAGTAGGTCAGCACGACGGTGGTGTCGTCGGTGGCCTCGGCGGAGACCAGGCCGTTGCCCTCGGGGTTGTTGGCCTCGTAGTTGAAGGAGAACGCGACGTCCTTCGCGGTGAGCGGCTTGCCGTCGCTCCACTTGAGGTCGGGCTTGATGGTGATGGTGATCACCGTGCCGTCCTCGTTGTACTCGAACGAGTCGCCGATCAGGCCGACCGGCTCGGAGTCGGCCGTCTTGTTGTAGAAGAACAGCGGCTCGTAGATCGGGCCCAGCGCGCCGTGGAGCACGGTCGGTGCGAACGGGTTGTAGTTCGCAGTGATCGGGGTCTGGCTGCCGGCCCAGACACGCAGGGCCCGGTCGCCATCGGCGTTGCCGCTGTCGCTACCGCCGCCACAGGCCGTGAGGCCCAGGGCGAGGACGGATGCTCCGGCAATCGCGGTGAGCGCAATCTTGCGCCTTCCGTTACGGATCATTTCTCTTGTTTCCTCTCGGTGCTGCACTGCAGGAGGGATCGCTCCGGATGGAGCAGAACCCCGGATGCGGGGTTCATGGGCCCCGCGGAGGCGGCCGGTCGGCCGCTCTCGAAGGGGTTTGTTAGGACAGTAACCTAACAAACCCCGTCCCGGTGAACAAGACTCCCCGAGCCCGTCAGATAACGTTTCGGACTCGACCGGCACCGTGGTCATATACGCGCACTAAGGGTGCGAATGACACTAAGATCGATCCCGGAGGTTAAGGTGCCCATGACTCAAAGCAGCGACATCCGCGTCGCCGTCTCGACGGTCATCCTGACGTTGCGACGCACGGATGACGGACGCGCGGTGCTCGCGCTGCCGCTCGTGCTGCGCACCCGCGAGCCCTTCGCCGACCAATGGGCCCTTCCCGGCGGGTGGCTCACGCCGACCGAGTCGCCCGTCGACGCCTCGGCGCGCACCCTCGCCGAGACCACCGGCCTCGCCCCCAGCTACCTCGAGCAGCTCTACGCCTTCGGCGCCGTCGACCGCTCCCCCACCAGAGTCGTGTCGATCGTGTACTGGGCGCTGCTGCGACAGGACGACGTGACGGCGCAGAGCGCAGCACATCGCGCATCCGGCGCCGCCCCCGAGAACGTGAAGTGGTTCGACGTCGACGAGCTGCCGCAGCTGGCCTTCGATCACACCGAGATCGTCGAGTACGCACTGTGGCGACTGCGCAACAAGGTCGGATACAGCCGCGTCGCGCAGGGATTCCTGCCCGCGGAGTTCACGCTCGCCGAGCTGCGGGAGGCCTATGAGGCGATCCTCGGCCGCACCCTCGATCCCGCCAACTTCCGTCGCCAGGTGGAGGCAGCGGGCAACCTGCTCCCCACCGACCGGTTCCGCACCGGAAGCCACCGCCCCGCGCGTCTGTATCGCGACAACACCGATGTCGAGCTGGCCGATCGTGGCCCGCTCGGTCCCGAAGAAACGAGCACCCGATGAGCATCACCTTCGTACCCGCTCCTGCTGTCCCGCCCCTGGACGCCTCGGTCGACCATGCGATCCAGGCCATCGTCAGCGGAGCGTCGACCGATGCCACGTGCGCCACCGATCTCGCAGCCGGCCCCTGGGATTTCGACGCACGACCGGGCTACGGACCGGGCTCGTCGATGGGGGATGTGATCCCGACCGGCGCACCTCGACAGGGCGAACTGCCCGTCGAGTACCGCGAGGCCTCGGAGGAAGAACTCGACGGGCGGATCCGGGCGGCGAAGACCACCCTCGGCGACAGGGTCGTGATCCTCGGCCACTTCTACCAGCGGGAGGAGGTCGTGCAGCACGCGGACTACGTCGGTGACTCCTTCCAGCTCGCGACTGCAGCCAAGGGACGCTCCGACGCCGAGGCCATCGTGTTCTGTGGAGTGCACTTCATGGCCGAGACCGCCGACCTGCTCTCACAGCCCGACCAGGCGGTGATCCTTCCCAACCTCGCCGCCGGCTGCTCGATGGCCGACATGGCCGACATCGACCAGGTCGAGGAGTGCTGGGAGCAGCTCGAAGAGGTGCTCGGCGACCTCGACGCCGTGGACGCCGACGGGCGTGTGCCGGTGATCCCCGTGACCTACATGAACTCCTCCGCAGCGATCAAGGGCTTCGTCGGACGGCACGGCGGGATCGTCTGCACCTCCTCCAACGCCCAGACGGTCCTCGAGTGGGCGTTCGAGCGCGGACGCCGGGTGCTGTTCTTCCCCGACCAGCACCTCGGCCGCAACACAGCGAAGGCGATGGGTGTGCCGCTCGAGCAGATGCCGATGTGGAACCCGCGGCGAGCGCTCGGCGGATCGTCCGCGACAGAGATCGTCGACGCACGCGTGATCCTGTGGCACGGGTTCTGCTCGGTGCACCGCCGCTTCACGGTCGGCCAGATCGACCAGGCCCGTGCCGAGCACCCCGGCGTGCGTGTGATCGTGCACCCCGAATGCCCGATGGAGGTCGTCGACGCCGCAGACGAGGCGGGCTCGACCGAGTACATCCGCCGCGCGATCGACGCGGCCACGGAGCCCACCACGTTCGCGATCGGCACCGAGATCAACCTGGTCCGCCGACTCGCGGCGCAGTACCCGCAGCACGAGATCTTCTGCCTCGACCCGGTGGTGTGCCCCTGCTCGACGATGTACCGCATCCACCCCGGATACCTGGC
The DNA here is from genome assembly GCF_001425645.1 of Microbacterium sp. Root322. NCBI lineage: Bacteria > Bacillati > Actinomycetota > Actinomycetes > Micrococcales > Microbacteriaceae > Microbacterium > Microbacterium sp. Root322. The sequence goes on from NZ_LMCS01000002.1 coordinate 93,009, forward strand.
CTGGGTGCTGGAAGAGCTGGTCGCCGGCCGCACGCCGAACCGGATCACCGTCTCCGAAGACGTCGCCGATCCCGCACGGGTGGCACTGGAGCGGATGCTCGCGGCGAAGCCTCCGGCGGTCGCAGGCGCGCGATGAACGTCGTGGTCGTCGGCTCGGGCATCGCGGGACTCACCGCGGCGCTCCACGCGCACGAGTCCGGCCACGAGGTGACGATCGTCACCAAGGGCGACCTCGGCGACGGCTGCACCGGACTCGCTCAGGGCGGTGTCGCCGGGATCTACGGGCCTCGCGACTCCGCCGCGCAGCACGCCGACGACACGATGGACGCCGGTGCAGGGCTGTCCGACCCGGAAGCCGTCGGTGTGCTGGTCGCGGAGGGCGCGTCACGGATCGCCGAGCTCATCGCCCGCGGCGTCGCCTTCGATCGCGCGGCTGACGGCTCGCTGCAGCTCGGACGTGAAGCCGCGCACCGCCACGCCCGCATCGTGCATGCGGGTGGCGACGCCACGGGAGCGGCGATCTCTGCAGCGCTGGTCGCGTCTGTGCGCCGGACGCGAATCGATGTCATCGAGCGCGCCTTCCTGATCGATCTCGTGCGCGTCGGGGGTGCGGTGCGCGGTCTGCGGATCCTTCGCGACGGCGCGGTCTCCGACATGTCGGCCGATGCGGTGATCCTCGCCACCGGGGGCGCAGGGCACCTGTATGCGCACACGACGAACCCGGCGGGAGCGACGGGAGACGGCATCGCCGCCGCGCTGCGCGCGGGAGCAGCGGTCGCCGACCTGGAGTTCGTCCAGTTCCACCCGACGATCCTCGCCTCGGGCCCGGCATTCCTGATCTCTGAGGCCGTGCGCGGCGAAGGTGCGACGCTGATCGACGACGAGGCCCGCCGGTTCGTGTTCGACAGCCACCCCGACGGCGAGCTCGCACCGCGCGACGTCGTGTCACGGGCGATCGCCCGCCGCGCCGCGGCTCAGGGCGCACCGGTCAGACTCGACGCCACGATGCTCGGCGCCTCCGTCCTCGCGCGACGCTTCCCCACCATCGACCGGGTGACCAGAGAGCGCGGCTTCGACTGGGCGCGTGAGCCGATTCCCGTGACACCGGCCGCGCACTATCTGATGGGCGGCGTGGTGACCGATCTCGATGGACGCACGACGGTCCGCGGTCTGTTCGCCGTGGGAGAGGTCGCCCGCACGGGAGTGCACGGGGCCAACCGGCTGGCGTCGAACTCGCTCCTCGAGGGCGCGGTGTTCGGGGCCCGCGCGGCTGCCGCCCTGACGCAGCCGTGGACGGAGGTCGATCACGAGTCCTGCCCGGTCGACCCGCGCGCGCACGAGAGCCGCGACACGGGGGCGCCCGCCTTCACCCGGGCCGCCCTGCAGCAGCTCATGTGGGACGAGGTCGGACTGCTGCGGACGGGCGAGGGGCTCACCCACGCACTCCGCACGCTGCGGGCGTGGTCTTCATCGAGCTCAGCGCCGACGACGGCGAGCGCCCACGAAGACGCCAACCTGCTGCTTCTGGCGGAGGCGACGGCATCTGCGGCGCTGGCGCGAACGGTGTCCGTCGGCGCTCATCATCGTGTCGACGCCCCCATTCCCGAACCCGGTGCGCGCTCGCACGCCCCCTCATCGATCCTGGAGACCGTCTGATGCTGACCACTGCCACTGTGAACCGCGTCGTCGGCGCGGCCCTCGAAGAGGACGCCCCCTGGGGCGACCTGACCAGCACGTCGCTGCTGCCCGCAGATGCCACCGCCACCGCCGATCTCGTCGCTCGCGAGGCCGGGGTCTTCAGCGGTGGTGAGGTGTTCGCCGCCGCGTTCCGGCTCACCGACACGGCTCTCGACGTGGACCTGCACGTCGGCGACGGTGACGACTTCGCCGCGGGCGACGTCCTCGCGTCGGTCTCTGGCTCAGCGCGCAGCGTGCTCACGGCGGAGCGCGTCGCACTGAACTTCACGCAGCGGATGAGCGGCATCGCCACTCTCACCGCCGCCTATGTGGCAGCGATCGACGGCACGGGCGCCCGGATCGCCGACACCCGCAAGACCACGCCGGGGCTGCGCGCGTTCGAGCGTCATGCCGTCGAGTCCGGTGGCGGCCGCAACCACCGCTACTCGCTGTCCGATGCCGTGATGGCGAAGGACAACCACCTCGCGGTGCTGAAACGCTCCGGCCGTGACCTCGCGACCGCACTGCGCGAGGCCTTGTCCCGCCTTCCCCACACGACCCACGTCGTGGTCGAGGTGGATCGTCTCGACCAGATCGAGGCGGTACTCGAGGGCGGTGCCCACACCGTGCTGCTCGACAACTTCTCGCTCGACGACCTGCGCGAGGGGGTTGCCCTGATCGGCGACCGCGCCACCGTCGAAGCCTCCGGTGGGGTGAACCTCGACACCGTCGGCGACATCGCCCGCACCGGGGTGGATGTGATCTCGGTCGGCGCTCTGACGCACTCCGCACGAGCCCTCGACCTGGGCCTGGATCTGCGGATCGACTGACCGCGATGTCGCACCCTGGCATGTTGTATCTCGATCACGCCGCGACCTCCCCGGTACGACCGGAGGTGCTCGAGGCGATGGGTCCGTATCTGTCCGGGGTGTACGGCAACCCGTCGAGCCATCACACTGCCGGCGAAGCCGCTGCGGGTGCTCTGCACGATGCCCGCGCACGGGTGGCCCGGATCCTCGGGATGCGCACGGGCGATGTCGTGTTCACCGCAGGGGGCACCGAGGCGAACAATCTCGCGGTGAAGGGCATCGTGCTGGCGGCTCTCGAGGCAGGGCGACGTCATCTGGTGATCTCACCGATCGAGCACGAGTCGATCCTCGAATCCGCCGAATACCTCCGACGCTTCCATGCCGTCGAGGTGACGCTGCTGCCGGTCGACGCGCGCGGACGGATCGCACCGGACGACCTGACGGCGGCGATCCGCGACGACACAGCGCTGGTGTCGATCGGTCACGCGAACAACGAGATCGGCACGATCCAGGACGCGACGGCACTGGCTTCCGTCACCCGGGCCGCCCGTGTGCCCCTGCATCTGGATGCCGTGCAGTCGGCCGGCTGGCTGGGGCTGCGGGATCTCGCCGCCGATGCGGTGTCGATCGCCGGCCACAAGCTCGGCACACCCAAGGGCATCGGCGCCCTGGCCGTGCGCGGGCGGGTGCCCGTCGAGCCGCTGCTGCACGGCGGCGGGCAGGAGCGCGGACGACGCTCCGGTACCGAGAACGTCGCGGGGGCCGTGGCACTTGCGACGGCTCTGGAGATCGCCGAGCACGAACGCGAGGTGGTCGCCGCGCGCGTCGGCGCGGCGACGAGGCACTTCATCGCCTTGGTCCTCGACAGCATCCCCGAAGCCGTGCTCACCGGTGAAGCCCTGCATCGTCTGCCAGGGACGGCGAGCTTCACCTTCGCTGGCACCAGCGGGGAATCAGTGCTGCTCGAGCTGGAGCGCCGCGGTGTCATCTCGTCGAGCGGATCGGCGTGTGCGGCGGGTAGCGATGAGCCCTCCCATGTGCTCCTCGCCTGCGCCGTGGCGCCCGAGGTGGCGCAGACCGCCGTGCGCTTCACCTTCGGACGCGTTCCGCTGCCCGAAGACGCTCCCGTACGACTGGCCGCGCTCGTCACAGAGTCGGTGCGCGCGGCTCGGGGCTGACACGCGGCCATAGACTCGGCAGGTGACTGCCTCCGCCCCGATCGTGACGCTGATCGTCCCCGGACGCGACATCGCCGCCTTCGCCCCCGCCGCCCTGGACTCTCTGCGCGCGCAGACCGAGTCGCGGTGGCGAGCGATCCTCATCGACGACGGCTCGACCGACGAGACGGGGGCGATCTTCGACGCCGCCGCGGCCGATGACCGTCGGTTCACGTCGATCCGACACGAGGCCTCCCGCGGTCTCGGTGCGGCGCGCAATGTCGGTCTCGATCAGGTCTCCACCCCCTACCTCGGTTTCCTCGACGCGGACGACGAACTGCTGCCGGACGCCCTGGCCCGCCTGACGGGAACGCTCGCGCAGACGGGAAGCGACTTCGTCGCCGGTGCCTACGTGCGCTCGCGTCCGCACAGCGGCGGCTACTTCGCCGGTCGCGTGCAGCCCTGGGTCTCGGCGGCGACCTCGCCGGAGCGGCTCGCGACCACTCTCGAGTCCCACCCGCGGGCGGTGTCGAATATCGTCGCGTGGTCGAAGGTGAGTCGCACCGACTTCTGGCACGATCTGCGCTTCCCCGAAGGCGTGGCCTACGAGGACCAGGTGGTCGCCCAGCTGATGTACACGCGGGCACGCGCCTTCGACGTGATCCCCGATGTCGTCGTGCGCTGGCGGCTGCGAGCCGACGGCACCTCGATCACCCAGAGCAAGGCGCAGCTGTCCGTTCTGCGGGACTATCTCGCGGCGCTGCGCGGCGGCATCCGGGTGCTGCATGAGGCCGGGGCGCACGCTTCCGTGACTGCGCGGCTGGAGCTGATCCTGGCGATGGACCTCGTGCCGCTTCTCGAGATCGCCGACGCGCACCCGGATCCGGCCTACGCGGTCGACGTCGAGGCCTTCGTCGCCGAACTCCGCGCCCTTCCCGAGTTCGCCGATGCCGTGCCAGACCCTGCCATCGCCGCCGCGCTCGCGTGGTGAGAACGAGCCTCCCGACGACGGAACGGTGAACGCGTGAACGACTACCTCTCCTCCCTCTTCTCGCTCGACGGACGCACCGCGATCGTCACCGGTGGCAGCTCCGGCATCGGCCGCGGCATCGCCACAGCGCTCGCACGCGCCGGAGCGGCGACGGTCGTCGTCGCCCGCGGAGAGGACCGCATCCGGGAGACCGTCGACGAGCTGCGTGCCCACGGCTGCCGCGCAGCCGGGGTCGTCGGCGACCTCGGCACACGGGACGGGATCCGCGTCGTCGCAGAGGCCGCGGAGGTGCCGTTCGGCGAGCCGGACATCCTCGTGAACTCGGCCGGCATCAACATCCGTCCGCCGTTCGCGGAGATCACGGAGGACGACTGGGACGCGACGATGACCGTCAACGCGCTCGCGCCCTTCCTGCTCGGCCAGCGCTACGCGAAGGGCATGGCCGCACGCGGATACGGCCGACTCCTCCACATCAGCTCCCAACAGGCCCACCGCGCCTTCGTGGGAAGCGGGGTCTACGGCGCATCGAAGGGTGCCGTCGAATCGCTCATGCGCTCGGAGGCCGAGGCCTGGGGCGGAACCGGCGTCACGAGCAACACGCTCGTCCCCGGCTTCGTGCTGACCCCGTTGAACGCCCGCCTGCAGCAGGATCCGCAGAAAGTCGCCGAGCTCGCGGCACGCACCATGATCGGACGCAACGGACTGCCGAGCGACTTCGCCGGGGCCGCGGTGTTCCTCGCCGGAGCGGGATCGGCCTACGTCACCGGCCACTCGCTGTTCGTCGACGGCGGACTGTCGGTGCACTGAGGCGCCTCGGTGCTCCGGGACCGGCGCCGACGGCTCAGGGCTCCGGCGGGTAGATCCGCTCGTCCGGACGAGGCTCGGCCAGCAGCGGCACCGCCGCGGTGATGGCCGCGACGGCATCGGCACCCGCAGAGTCGACAGGCGCCTTGTCCGCACGGCGCTCGGCGAGGGGTGCCGGGGCGCCGCCGGTCACCGCCTCTTCGACCGCGGCCTCGGTGTCGAGCACGCGCGACGCCGCCACCTGCTCGGCTGCGAGCTCGGCGTAGAGTCCGCCCAGTGCGAGGAGCTCGGCATGGGTTCCCGACTCGACGATGCGTCCGGCCTCCAGCACGTGGATCACGTCGGCACCCATCACTGTCGAGAGCCGGTGGGCGATGGAGAGCGTGGTGCGCCCCTTCGCCGCCTCGTCGAGCGCTTCCTGCACCACGCGCTCCGACACCGTGTCGAGCGCGGAGGTGGCCTCATCCAGAAGCAGCACCGGCGGATCCTTGAGGAGCACACGGGCGATCGCGATCCGCTGCTTCTCGCCGCCGGAAAGCCGGTACCCGCGCTCCCCCACCACCGTGTCGTACCCCTGCTCGAACCCGGCGATGATGTGGTGGATGTTCGCGGCCGTGCACGCGGCGATCAGTTCGTCCTCGGTCGCATCCGGCTTGGCGTAGCGCAGATTCTCGCGGATGGTGGCGTGGAACAGGTAGGTCTCCTGGGAGACGATCCCGACATGGTCGATGATCGACTCCTGGGTGAGCGCGCGCACGTCGGCGCCGGCGAACATCACCGCGCCTCCCTTCGCTTCGTACAGTCGGGGCGCGAGGTACAGGATCGTGGTCTTGCCGGCGCCGGACGGTCCGACGAACGCGACGTGCTGCCCCGGTTCCGCCACGAAGGACACCCCGTCGAGCGTCGGTCTGGCATCGGCGGAGGCGTCCGGATAGCGGAAGACGACGTCGGCGAACTCCAGACGCCCCCGTGGCCCCGGTGCCTCGTCGACCGTGATCGCATCCGGGGCATCCTCGATCTCCGGCACCAGGTCGAGATACTCGAAGATGCGGGCGAACAGCGCCGATGACGTCTGCAGGTCGAGCGACACCCGCATCAGTCCCATCAACGGCATGAGAAGTCGTGCCTGCACGGTGGTGAAGGCGACGACGGTTCCCGCGGTGATGGCACCGGTGCCGCCGGCGATCAAGTAGCCGGAGACCAGATAGATGACAGCAGGAACACTGGCCATGAGCACCTGCACGACCGCGAAGAAACCCTGACCGCTCATCGCCCGACGCACCTGCAGCGTGACCTGGTTGCGGTTCTCGGCCTGGTAGCGCTCCGACTCGGTGCGCTGCCGGTTGAACGCCTTCGACAGCAGCATGCCCGAGACGCTCAGCGTCTCCTGGGTGATCGAGGTGAGCTCGGACAGGGATTCCTGCGTCTCCCCCGCGATGCGGGCCCGCACCTGGCCCACCTTGCGCTGCACGAAGATCAGGAACGGCATCATGATCACCGCGATCAGCGTCAGCCGACAGTCGATCAGGATCATCGCGACGAGCGAGGCGATCACGGTCACGACGTTGCCGAGGATGCTGGTGACGGTGTTGGTCAGCACACCGGAGACCCCGCCGACGTCGTTCTGCAGCCGGGACTGGATGACGCCCGTCTTGGTGCGGGTGAAGAAGCCGAGCTCCATCGCCTGCAGGTGCTCGAACAGCTTCACCCGCAGGTCTCCGGTGACACTGTTGCCGACGGTCGAGGTCAGCCACGTCTGAGCGACTCCCAGCACCGCGGAGATCAGGAACAATCCGATCATCGCGGCCACGAGCCAGGCCAGCAGCTCGAGGTGCGCCCCGCCCCCGGCCACCGGGAACAGCGCGTCATCGAAGATGCGCTGCACGATCAGGGGCGGAATGACGGCGATCGCGGCCCCGACCACCACCAGGATGCCCGTGAAGAAGATGCGCCAGCGATACGCCCGGAACAGCGAGACCACCCGGGCGCCCAGGCCGTTGATCCGAGGCGCCTCGGCGTTCAGCCTCCGCTGCGCGTCTTCATCGACACCGCGGAAACCACCGCGATGTCCACCACCCATGCCGCCGCCCATGCTCATGGCGCCAGCGTACCCACGCACGACGACATCGAGACCCGAGCCCGCGCCGAGCGCGGATATCTGTGAGTTCGGAATGAAATGTCCGCGGCTGCCGTTACGCTGAAGGACTCTTGCGAACTCTCGCGATATCCATTCTTCTTCGCCCTGGAGGCCGCCCATGTCTGCCGTCGATACCGGCTCCCTCTCCACGACCGCCGCACCGGCGGGGGGCGAGATCTCCCGCAAGGACATGCGGGTGATCTGGCTCCTCCTGGTCGCCGCCTTCGTCGCCATCCTCAACGAGACCACGATGGGGATCGCGATTCCCCATCTGAACACCGACCTGGGCATCCCGCCCGAGCTCGGCCAATGGCTCACCAGCGCCTTCATGCTGACCATGGCTGTGGTGATCCCCACCACCGGCTTCATCCTGCAACGGTTCACGACGCGCCAGGTCTTCATCGCCGCGATGATCGCCTTCTCGCTCGGCACGCTCGTCGCGCTCATCGCGCCCGGATTCACGGTGCTGCTCGTCGGCCGCGTGATCCAGGCCGCCGGTACCGGCATCATGATGCCGCTGCTGATGACGACGATCATGAACGTGGTCCCGCCGCAGTCCCGCGGCCGCATGATGGGCCGTGTCGGCCTGGTGATCTCGCTCGCTCCCGCGATCGGCCCGACGCTCGCGGGCGCCGTCCTCGAATTCGCCAGCTGGCGTGCCCTCTTCGGGATCATCCTCCCGATCGCCCTGATCGCCCTGGCCATGGGCGCGAAGTGGATGACGAACCTCGGCGAGACCCGAGCCGTTCCGCTCGACGTGCTCTCGATCCCGCTCGCGGCGCTCGGCTTCGGCGGCATCGTGTTCGGACTCAGCCAGTTCGGCGGCGAGGGCGGATCGGGCGAGACCACCGGCATCGTCTCGCTGGTCGTGGGTGCTCTGTCGCTCGGACTCTTCGTCTGGCGCCAGCTCGTGCTGCAGCGCATCGACGACGCGCTGCTCGACCTGCGGGTGTTCCGCTCCAGCAACTTCACCCTGTCCGTGATCATCATGTCGATCCTGGCGCTGTCGATGTTCGGCACCCTGACGCTGCTTCCGCAGTATCTGCAGAACGTCGCCGGTCTGAACCCGCTGCAGTCGGGGCTGATCCTGCTCCCCGGCTCGCTGCTGATGGGTCTGCTCGGACCGATCATGGGGCGCGTCTACGATGCGCGCGGCACGCGTCCGCTGCTGATCCCCGGCACGATCCTCGTCTCCGCGGCGCTGTTCTTCTACTCGACCGTGGGCGAGCACACCGTGTGGTGGGTCCTCATCATCGTGCAGGCCGCCATGTCGGTCGGACTCGCGATGTCGTTCACGCCGCTGTTCTCCGCCTCGCTCGGTTCGCTCCAGCGCTCCCTGTACTCGCACGGTTCGGCTGTGCTGAACACGCTGCAGCAGGTCGGCGGCGCGGCGGGCGTGGCGCTGCTGCTGGTGACGTACTCGTCGATCCTGCACGCCGGCGAACAGGAGGGACTGTCGACCGCGGTCGCCGGTGCCCCCGGCGCGCGCATGGCGTTCCTGATCGCGGCGATCATCTCGCTCGCGGCGGTGGCCCTCAGCCCGTTCGTCCGCAAGCCTGCAGACGATGCCGGCGAAGCACTCCACGGAGGGCACTGACCGTCCGTAGACGGCCTGCGATGGCGTCTGCCTCTTACTCGCTCTTCGGGGCGGGGATGTGGCAGACGCCATCGCTGCAGTAGCCGACGGCGTCGCCTTCGAGCAGGTTCAGAGAGCCCGGGAGCGGCTGCAGCCCGAGGGGTGCTTCCTGCTGCACGGAGTCCTGCTGGGTGTTCTTCATCCCTCGATCGTACGCCTGCCCGACGCAGGTGGCGCCGAACCGGGCGAGACGCCTCGACAGTGGACGGACGGCGATTCTCGCTTACGGTTGTTCCATGCTCAAACGACTCCTCGCCCGCACGTTCTGGGCGTTCAGCAGATGGACGCTCGTGAGCGAGGCCGCACCGACACGTCCGACCGTTCTCGTGGGGGCACCCCATACGTCGAACTGGGACTTCGTCCTGATGCTCGCCATCGCGTGGCGGCTCGACATCGACGTGCACTGGCTCGGCAAGAAGAGCCTCTTCCGCGGCTGGCGCGGTCCGATCATGCGACGCCTCGGCGGCATCCCCGTCGATCGCTCCGACCCGGCTCGCGTGGTGAACGATGTCGTGGGACAGGTCCACGCCGGGACCGTGTTCGGTCTCGTCGTCACCCCGGACGGCACCCGCGGCGGCAACGAGTACTGGAAATCGGGCTTCTACCGGATCGCGCGAGAGACCGGCATGCCGGTGACCCTCGGGTTCGTCGACAGGACGACCATGACGTCGGGGCTCGGGCCGACGATCGACCTGACCGGGGATGTCGGGGCGGACATGGACCGGATCCGCGCGTTCTACGCCGACAAGGCCGGCGTGCGTCCCGAACGACGCACCGAGCCGCGGTTGCGCGAAGAGCTCCCCGCCACCACTGAGCCCGACGCCGCGTAAGCTGCGCCTCCCGCGGGAAGACCTGGACAGCACCCACGCGGGGAAACCACACTGAGTCCATGACAGCAGACTCTTCGGGTGGCGAGCACGAGCTCGACGATCGTGCCGACGGACGGGACGAGACCGCGAACGAACGCGCTGATCGCAACTGGGATGAGTTGCTGCAGGAGCTGCGCGTCATGCAGACCGGCACCCAGATCCTCACCGGCTTCCTCCTGGCGGTCGCGTTCCAGCCCCGGTTCACCGCTATGGACGAGCTCCAGCGCGACGTGTACGTCATCCTCGTCGCTCTCGCCGCCGTGGCGACCATCCTCGCCCTGGCGCCGGTGGGGATGCATCGCGCGCTGTTCGGGTATCGCCGCAAGCCCGACCTCGTCCGCATCGCCGCCCGGATCGTCCGCATCGACCTGGTCGTGATCGGCGCGCTCACCATCGGGGTGACGACCCTGATCGTCGACTTCACGGTGAACCGCACGGCGGGGATCGTCGCGCTCGTCGCGGCCCTCGTTCTCGTGGCGGCGCTCTGGGTGGCGCTGCCTCGCATCATGCGCGGCAGAGCCCGCGCCCGCGGAGACGCATCGGAATGACGCGGCGCTCCGCGAGCGCGCGTGCGCTCAGCGTCCTGCCGGGCTCCGGTTCTCGGCGCTGACCATCCACGCGAACTGCTCGAGCCGCTCGATGATGGCGTGCAGAAGATCCGCCGAGGTCGGGTCCTCTTCGTCGACGGCGTCGTGCACCTCGCGCACCGTGCCCACCGCGGCTTCGAGGCGCTCGGTGACCAGGTCGATCGTCTCGGTCGTCGACACCTCGCCCGCAGGGAACTCAGGAAGCGACGTCGTCTTGGCGATGGTCGCGCTGCGTCCGTCGGGGAGGGCGTGCAGGGCGCGCATGCGCTCCGCGATCGTGTCGCTGAACGTGCGCGCGTCGTCGATGATCTCGTCGAGCTGACGGTGCGTGTCGCGGAAGTTGCGCCCCACGACGTTCCAGTGCGCCTGCTTCCCCTGGATCGCGAGATCGAGCAGGTCGACGAGCACCGCCTGCAGGTTGTTCGCGAGCGTCGTCGAGGCGGTGAATCCCTTTTCGGCGTTCTGCTGCCTCGTCGTTCTCGCCGCGCCCTTCGTCGAGCCGGTCTTCTTGGTCGTTGTGCTTTCAGCCATGGTGTGACCTCCTGCGGGTGACGCTAGTGCGGACGGTGGCCAGGGGCGAGGGGGTTGACACCGTGGGGACGCACCCCGGAATGTGACTCGGGTGAGTGATGCAGACGCAGTGAACGAAGACCAGGACCCGACGCAGCCGGAGATCGTCATCTCCCCGATCAGCGACGACGACGCCGGCGAGGTGCTGACCGTGCAGCGCGCGGCTTTCGTATCGGAAGCCGCGATCTACGGAAGCGTCGACATGCCACCCCTGACGCAGACGCTCCCCGAACTGGAAGCGGAGCTCCGATCCGAGTCCGGACTGACCGCACGCATCGACGGGCGACTCGTCGGCGCGATCCGGTACGTCGAGAAGGACGGTGTGCTCCTGATCGGCCGGATCGCGATCGCTCCCGACATGCAGGGCGAGGGCATCGGAAGGCTGCTGCTCGAGAGCGCCGAGAAGGCGTCGGGCGCTGACGTCGCCGAGTTGTTCACCGGAAGCCTGAGCGAAGCGAACATCCGTCTCTACGAGGCGTGCGGGTACGAGGAGCACGAGCGCGTGCCCGACGGCGACGGCACCGCGCAGGTGTTTCTGCGCAAGCAGCTGCGAGCAGGGTAAGAGCCTCCTCCGAATCCGCGCAAGGGGGTTGAGACCATCTCCGAGGTGGGGCATCGTAGCCCGGACATGTCGCGACCGTGACATGCCCCGACCGGAAGGAGAGTCTCGTGCTCACCCTCACCGACAACGCCTCCGCCATCGTGACGACCCTCGTCAGCCGTCAGACCGACGCCCCGGATGCCGGGCTCCGCATCCACTCGACCGAGGCCCAGGGCCCGGAGGGCGGTGCACGCCTCGCCGTGCTCGTCGCCGCGGACCCGGAGCCGCAGGATCAGGTCGTGGAGGTCGCCGGCACCCGGCTGTTCCTCGATGAGTCGGCCGCTGCCGCTCTCGACGACAAGATCCTCGATGCCGGCGTGGACGACGAAGGCTCCGTCTCGTTCGCCGTCACCCCTCAGGTCGCCTGACCGAAGGATTCCGGATGCCGCGGCCGACTCGGTCGCGGCATCCGTCTGTCTGCACCGCGTAACCTGGAACGAGCTCGCAAACCCGTGCGAACAGTCGAAAGGCCACCGTGAAGATCTCTCTGCTCCGCCGCTTCGTCGTCCTCGCGGAGGAACTGCATTTCCCTCGTGCGGCGGAGAAACTCGGCATTCCGCTGGCCTCGCTCTACACGTCGATCGACAAGCTCGAGGCCGAGGTCGGCCATCCGATCGTCCATCGCGAGGGCCCGACGCGGCTGACACCTGTCGGCGAGCTCCTGCTGGTGGAGGCGAAGACGGCAGTCGCTGCCGCTCCGGAGCCGGTGCGCAACGCCCCCGCCCCTGCCGGAGGAAAGGCCAAAGCCTCGAAGGGCAAGGGCCGCACGCCCGCCGTGAAGGGGCAGCCGAAGCCGTACAAGAAGCGGCAGGGCCGCTAGCGGGACGGCGAAGGACTCAGTCCCAGTCGAGGTACTCCTCGATGACGACCGCGGTCTCGATCGGGTGCGTCATCGGGAACAGGTGATCGGCGCCGTCGATGCTCTTCACGCTCGCGCGCTCCGGTGCCGTCGACTGCAGCTGCTCTCCGTTGGCGAACGGAGCATCGATGTCCTTGGTGCCCTGGATAATCAGGACGGGCATCACCGGCGCGAGCGGGATGTCGCTCTCTTCGACCGCGAGCAGAGCCAGACCGTTCACGCGGTCGGCGTGCGCCAGAGCGAAGGCGCGCGCGACAGTGCCGCCGAACCCATGGCCGCCGACCCACGTGTCGCCCAGCCCGACGTGTTCGATCACGGCGAGCGCATCCTCGACACGGTCATCCAGCGAGACCTCTTCGCGCTTGGCCTCGGCACGATGACCGATGCGCAGCACGTGGAAGCCCGCCTCCTCGGCGAGGTAGTGCGAGACGACGCCGAGAACATCAGCAGCCAGATCGCGCTCCTGGATCAGGACGAGCTTGACCGGCCCGTCGCCCTCGTCGACGAAGGGGATCGCGCGGCCGTCGGGCTCGAAGATCTGGGTGTCGGTCATCGGCGTCAATCTCCTCGTGCCGTCGGTGTCAGGAACTCAGGCGGAACGTCCACGGCGGACGCCAGCGACCGGACCGCGGCCGGAGCCGCCGTGTCCCAGCGTATCTTGAGCGGGCGGTCAGGGAGACGTTGACATCCGGATCAACACCACCGACCGCCTACCAGGCCCGCCCGCGAAGGTCGATCGGGCCCGCGGGCCAACTCCGTGGTTTCGGATCGAGCGCGAGCGTCAGAAGGGGCGGCCCCGGGGTCTGCACGACGGGTTGGCCGGCGCGGTCGATCGAGTGCTCGACTGCCGAAATGCGGCGCCACCCGCACGATTCGTAGAAGGCGACGACCTCTTCACGGCACCCGAGATAGCCGTACTCGATACCTCCGGCATCCTTCATCGATAGGGCTGCGTGCGCGAGGAGCAGGGTACCGGCTCGCTGCCCTCGCGCGTGCGGGGAGATCAGGACGCCACCGACACCCGCGACCACGACCTCCGCCGTACCGACGCCGATCGTCCGCCGCGCCCAGCCGACGTGCCCCACCACGGCAGCGCCCAACCGGGCGATGACGTGAACGTCATGGGGCGCGTAGCCGTAGGGCCGATCGGGATCCCACGCTCCGAACTCGGCGAAGTACTCGGCATCGAAAAGCTCCCGCAGCCGCGTCAGGTCATTCGCGCTCAGACGATCATGGGGAACCGTGTCGATGTCGACGGCCGTCATATCTCGACGACCTGCCCCGCCTCCACCCGCCACTGCCGGTCGGTCTGCACGGTCGCGAGCATCCGCCGATCATGGGTGACGAGCAGCAGGGTTCCCTCGTAGGACTCGAGCGCCTGTTCGAGCTGCTCGATCGCCGGCAGGTCGAGGTGGTTCGTCGGCTCATCGAGCACCAGCAAGTTGATACCGCGTGCCTGCAGCAGCGCCAGCCCCGCGCGCGTGCGCTCCCCCGGCGAGAGCTCGTCGACGGCGCGCATCACGTGGTCGGCCTTGAGTCCGAACTTCGCGAGGAGCGTGCGGACCTCGCCCGACGCCATCTCCGGCACGAGCTCCTCGAAGGCGACGGCGAGCGGCTGCGAGCCGACGAGCTGCGCACGGGCCTGGTCGATCTCGCCGATCTGCACGCTCGCACCGAGGCTTGCGGTTCCCTCATCGGGAAGCTGCCGTCCGAGCAGCCCGCGCAGCAGCGTCGACTTCCCCGCGCCGTTGGGACCGGTGATTCCGATCCGCTCCCCCGCGTTCACCTGGAGCGATACCGGGCCGAGCTGGAAGGATCCCTGCCGGAACACGGCCGAGCTCAGCGTCGAGACGACCGAGCTGGAGCGCGGCGCCGAACCGATCGTGAACTCGAGCTGCCACTCCTTGCGCGGCTCCTCGACCTCTTCGAGCCGGGCGATCCTGCTCTCCATCTGACGCACCTTCTGCGCCTGCTTCTCGCTCGACTCCGCAGAGGCCTTGCGTTTGATCTTGTCGTTGTCGGGCGCCTTCTTCATCGCGTTGCGCACGCCCTGGCTCGACCACTCGCGCTGGGTGCGAGCACGGGCGACGAGGTCGGCCTTCTTATCGGCGAACTCGTCGTACTTCTCACGCTGATGACGACGGACCGTGGCCCGCTCCTCCAGGTACGCGTCGTAGCCGCCGCCGAAGACCCGGTTACTGCCCTGCGCGAGGTCGAGTTCCAGCACTCTGGTGACGCAGCGGGCGAGGAATTCACGGTCGTGGCTCACCACAACGACACCGCCTCGGAGTCCGCGTACGAAGGCCTCCAGCCGCTCGATCCCGTCGAGGTCGAGGTCATTGGTCGGCTCATCCAGCAGCGCGATGTCGAAGCGCGAGAGCAGCAGCGCGGCGAGCCCCACGCGGGCGGCCTGTCCGCCTGACAGCGAGGTCATCATCGCCGCGGCCGGGTCGTCGCCCAGGTCGAGTCCGAGGTCGGCGAGCACCACCGGCAGTCGCTCGTCGAGGTCGGCGGCACCGCTCGCGAGCCAACGATCCAGCGCGGCCGAGTACGTGTCGGCGGGATCTGTGCCCGGTGCGGCGAGGCTGGGGTCACCGAGTGCTGCGGCGGCGGCATCCATGTCGCGGGTCGCGGCCGTGCAACCCGTGCGGCGGCCGATGTAATCGGTGACGCTCTCGCCGGCGATGCGCTCGTGCTCCTGCGGAAGCCAGCCGACGAAGGCATCGGCCGGTGAGAGTCGGATCGTCCCGGCCTGGGGCTCGTCGACACCGGCCAGCAGCTTCAGGAGGGTCGACTTCCCCGCCCCGTTCGCGCCGACGAGGCCGACGACATCACCCGCGGTGACGGTCAGATCGAGGGAGTCGAACAGGGTGCGGTGGCCGTACCCGCCGGCCAGCCCTTGGGCCACGAGTGTTGCGGTCATCCGTCAATCCTGTCACCCGTGGGGGTGACACGCGCACGCGCTCTCTCAGAGGGTGGCGGCTTTCGCGCTCGCGAGTCGGCGCGTCAGCACGAGCGCGATGGTGAGAGGCACGGCCGCGACGACGCCGAAGGATATGTCGATGAGCTGCCAGCCGAGCGGGAGGCCGCGAATCGCACCGGCGATCAATGCCAGTGGAACGATGCCCGCGCACATGATGAGACCCCAGATGGTGACCCAGACGTTGCGGACCGGATCGATGAGCGGCCCGACGAAGGCGACCGCGATCGCCAAGTGCGCGAACGCCAGCCAGTCCGTGCCGTAGGCGAGGAACGGGTAGTCGGTGCCTGTCACCTCGAGTCCTTCGGCGACCCTCTGCACCCAGAAGGCGAGGTCGGGGAAGACCGCGCTGAGGCCGGTGCTGTTGAGGATGTCGCGCCCGAGCATCAGTTCTTCGCGCAGGGGGAAGGCGGTGACCCCGCTCACGACGAGGCCGAGGATGACGATGATCAGGCAGATGCGGATGAGGAGTGTGTCTGTTCTCTGCTGCGAAGACAGAGTCACACTTAGCGAGTCATCGCCCATCCGTTGCTCCTGAGGCTAAGCCGAACCGGATTCCGCTCCATAGTGGGGCCCAGTCCCCAACCAGGACCAACTGCGAATCTACACGCGCCGCCCGCACGCAGCACAACCGTCTTCAGTGCAGAGCTGGGACGAGAGGATTTCACGGTACACGCCCGTTGCCACCCTGGTAGACACCTATGAATCGCACCGACTGTTGAGGCGGAACTCTCAGGACGTTGATGTGCGTCGGGCGATGCCGCCCATACCCAATAGGCTTGCCGCGTACTTCCGAGGTAGGCAATTCTGAGATCGGAGAGCCGATGAAGGCCCAGGTCCGTCATGTCGGCACTCGTGCCCGGCGCACAGCGAGCGAGCTGGCCGTCGCGCTTGACAAGATGCGGGATGATGAAGAGTTCGATGGGAACTCCCCGTGGGGAGAGCCGTCCGAGCTTGCCGCCGGGATCGACTCCGATTGGGCCTCGATCGTTCTGCTCGCATATTGGAACTCCCTCCGCGAGCCCACGGAACCGGTCCGTCCGCATGTGAAGCGGGCGCTGGCGTTACTAAGAAGCACTTCCGATACCGGTAGCTCCAGAGCCCTGAACGACGTCGCCCAACTCATCGCGACATGTTGGCTTAGCCACGAAGCAAACGCGATCGAACTCGCCCCTATCTGGGAATCGAAAGACTCCGACCAAGCCGTATCGATTCTCATCAGCGGCTCAAGCCTGCCCACTGCGATCGACGCGGTGTCGCTGATGTCTAATCCACACAGCAGTCTTCTCGCAATAGCGGAGATCATTTCGAGAAAGACTGATCCTGAAAGCTTGTTCACCACCGAAGAGTTCCCCCATCTGTCGCAACTTCCTGCAGCCGGCGAAGCGGGACCAATCTGGTTGGGTTTATACCTCCGGATATCTCTGATCATTCACCTGGCGCCGCTCGAACCAGACTTAGCACCTATCTCCGAACAATTCTCGACGCAGTTCTACTCAGAGCTCGGCGGTTCGAGAGCGCTGGGATATCCGGAAATCCGATCAATGCTTCTCAACCTCGACGAGGATATCGCGGCATATCCAGTCGTCGAGTCTGCTGGCGTTTGCTGGAGCAGCGCGTATCTGCTCGCGGATTCGATAGCGCCCTGGCTCCTCTCTGCAATTCAGCTAACAAATTTACGTGAGCAGGCTATCTCGCAGCCTTTCGAAGACAAGGTTGTCCAACTCATGCGTGCCCATGGGTTCAAGGCTGGGTCAGTCGACGACAAGGGGACGTGGTCGACGCAGTCAGGAAAGGAGCGCCTTCATTGCGGTGAACGACTCCCGGGTCAGATCGACGTACTTGCGACCCGCGACGACGCCGTTTTCGTTCTTGAGTGCAAATCGATCTTCTCGATGGGCAAAATTCGCAACATCGCGGAGAAACTAGGCCTCGACGGTCACGACTGGCGGACCCGGCTAGGCAAGAAGCGAGATTGGTCAAGAAAAGTACTCGAACGTGAAATCGACTTATCCATGATCGTTGTTGAGGGAATCGAGATATACGCGTCCGAACGTGAGTTGACGGTCGAGATTCCCTTGCTGACGTTTGAGTCCCTGTCAGAGGTCCTCGACACGGCACATGAGATGCAAGTCGATCATCTCGATACGTAGCATCTCGACAACTCAGCTTCCTTCAGACCCCGCACGCCGTGAACAAGGCGAACGAATGACGGCGAGCCGCCAAGTCGAAATCGCGAACTTCTAGTTCGCTCGAAAACTGCTGCGCACACCAGCGCAACCGATCGCCGCAGCGAACCTCAGTTGTTGAAGCGGAACTCCACGACGTCGCCGTCCTGCATGACGTAGTCCTTGCCCTCGAGGCGGGCCTTGCCCTTGGCACGGGCCTCGACGACGGAACCTGTCTCGACCAGATCCTCGAACGAGACGATCTCGGCCTTGATGAAGCCCTTCTCGAAGTCGGTGTGGATGACACCGGCGGCCTGCGGCGCCTTCGAGCCCTTGGGGATCGTCCAGGCGCGAGCTTCCTTCGGGCCGGCCGTGAGGTACGTCTGCAGGCCCAGGGTGTCGAAGCCGATGCGGGCGAGCTGGTCGAGGCCGGACTCGTCCTGGCCGGTCGAGGCGAGCAGTTCCGCCGCATCCTCCGGGTCGAGGTCGATGAGCTCGGATTCGATCTTCGCGTCGAGGAAGATGGCCTTCGCCGGGGCGACGAGGGCTGCGAGCTCCGCCTTGCGCGCATCGTCGGTCAGCACGGCCTCGTCGACGTTGAAGACGAAGATGACGGGCTTCGCGGTGAGCAGACCCAGTTCCCGGATCGGCGTCAGGTCGATACCCGCGACCGACAGCAGCACGCCGCGCTCCAGCGCGTCCTTCGCCGCATTCGCGGTCTCGAGCACGACGGGTTCGATCTTCTTGCCGCGCACTTCCTTCTCGTAGCGGGTGATCGCCTTGTCGACGGTCTCGAGGTCGGCGAGCATGAGCTCGGCATTGATCGTCTCCATGTCGGAGGCCGGGTTGACCGTGCCGTCGACGTGCACGACGTCGTCGTCGGCGAAACCGCGCACGACCTGTGCGATGGCGTCGGCCTCACGGATGTTCGCGAGGAACTTGTTGCCGAGTCCCTCACCCTCGCTCGCACCGCGCACGATGCCGGCGATGTCGACGAACGACACTGCCGCGGGGAGGATCCGCTCGCTGCCGAAGATCTCCGCGAGCTTCTCGAGGCGCGGGTCGGGCAGGTTCACCACGCCGACGTTGGGCTCGATCGTCGCGAACGGATAGTTCGCCGCGAGCACGTCGTTCTTGGTGAGTGCGTTGAAGAGGGTGGACTTGCCGACGTTGGGCAGGCCGACGATGCCGATAGTGAGAGCCACGGGGCACGAGTCTACCTGGCCGGAGCCCCGCGATCCTGCGGAAGGCTGCGCTTCAGTCGCGGACGGCGCGATACGCCCGGGTCACGTATGGGAGGTCGATGGTCGCGTCGCCGTGCAGGTCGAGCTCGTCGAAGAGAGCGTCGAGCTCCCGGCGGATGCGCGCCTTCTCGTCGTCGGGAGCGGTGATGATGTAGCTGCGCGATGCCGCCATCCGATGCAGCACATCGCGGGTGACGGGTCGGACCCATTCCCAGCGCTCCTGGTCGAGCGGTCCGAACGGCGCGGTGACGACCGGATCGCCTTCGGCGAGCATGATCTCGGCGTGGCTGCCGTGCATGACCTCGGTGAGCCTGCGCACCCACTCGACGCGATCGTCGCGGATGTTCCAGATGAGGCCGAGCACTCCCCCGCTGCGCACTGCACGACCGATCTCTGTCGAGCCCGCGACGGGATCGACCCAGTGCCAGGCCTGGCCCAGCACGACGGCATCGACACTCGCATCCGGAAGAGGCAGCCGCTCCGCCGACCCGACGAAGGTCGGCACACCCGGCACCGCGCCACGGAGGGTCGCGAGCATCTCGGAATCGGGGTCGATCGCGACGACCTCTGCGTCAGGCGCCTGGGCGAGCACTCGGGTGAGCTTGCCCGTTCCCGCGCCGACATCGGCGACGCGGCGGGAATCAGCCGGCATCCGTTCGAGCATCCAGGCCACCGCCTCGAAGGGGTATTCGGGCCTGCCGAGCTCGTAATCCCCGGCCTGCGCTCCGAACGACGTCGCCATGTCCTCAGCCATGTCGCCAGCATACGGCGAGTCTGCGACCCCACTTCGAGCACCCGGGGGAAAGTGGGGATGTGCCACTGGACTTCACTGCGATCGACTTCGAGACCGCGAACTCCAGCCCGGCCTCCGCGTGCTCGGTCGGACTCGTCCGTGTGCGCGGCGGAGAAGTCGTCGCCACCACCGGATGGCTGATCCAGCCGCCGCCGGGACACGACGAGTTCCAGGAATGGAACGTGCGCATCCACGGCATCCAGCCCGAGGACGTGCTCTCGGCCGCGACCTGGGTCGACCAGTTCGACCGCCTGTGCGCTTTCGCCGGAGCCGACGTGCTCGTCGCGCACAACGCCGGGTTCGACCTCAACGTGCTGCGCCGCGCATCCGAAGCGACGGGTCAGCTCTGCCCGCCCTACCGCTCGCTGTGCAGCCTGCAGGTCGCCCGCAAGACCTACACGCTCGATTCGTATCGCCTGCCGATCGCCGCGGCCGCAGCCGGGTTCGAGGAGTTCTCGCACCATGATGCGCTCGCCGATGCCCGCGCCTGCGCGCAGATCGTCATCGATGCGGCGGCACGAGCAGGTGCGGCCGATGTCTTCGCCCTCGCCGATGCTCTGAGCCTGCGTGTCACCGCGCCCGTCGCTCCGGCCGCACCCGCTCTGGAGCGCGCCGTCGCCTGATCTGCCTCGTCGCGTCTGACTCGTCACGCGGCATCCGTGCGCGGCGACCGTGGAATGTCGGATGCCGGCCGCATCATGAACACATGGATGCTCTGGCTGTCGTTCTTCTCCTCGTCGCCCTCGCGGCGGGTGTCGCTATGGGCTGGTTCCTGCGAGCCGGACGTGGCGCCGCCGATCTCGCGCGCGCTCAGGCCGAGCTGGCGGCCGCACGAGACGATCGTGACCGCCAGTACGATCTGTACCGCGATGCCGTCGAGCATGCGCGCAACGAGCAGCGGGCGGAGGCGCAGCGCGTTCAGCAGCAGAACGCCGTGCTGACAGCGCTCGCCCCGGTTCGCGAGAGTCTGCAGCAGATGCAGACCAAGGTCACCGCCATCGAGCGGGAACGGCACGCGCAGTTCGGCACTCTCGAAGAGCAGCTGCGCCGGGCCCAGGAGTCCGATGAAGCTCTGCGGGCGACGACCGAGTCGCTCGCCGGGGCTCTGCGTTCCACTGCCACGCGCGGCGTCTGGGGTGAGACTCAGCTGCGCCGCGTCGTCGAAGCCGCGGGACTCACCCGGCACATCGACTTCGATCTGCAGGCGACGATCTCCTCCGACCATGGTCAGGGGCGCCCCGACATGGTGATCCGCCTCGCCGGGGGCAGCTCGATCGCCGTCGATGCCAAGGTTCCTCTCGACGCCTATCTTGAGGCCTCCGCTCTTCCCGGCGGCGACGCGCAGGAGCCGCAGCGCCGCACCCTCATGCAGAAGCACGTCAAGGCGGTCCGCGCGCACATCGACGCGCTGGCGAAGAAGGCCTACTGGGCGGGCCTCGATGCGAGCCCGGAGTTCGTGATCTGCTTCCTGCCGAGCGAATCGCTGCTGGCCGCAGCCATCGATGAAGACCCCACTCTCCTCGACTATGCGTTCAGTCGCCGAGTGGCGCTCGCCTCCCCCGTCAACCTCTGGGCTGTGCTGAAGACCGTGGCCTTCACCTGGACGCAGCAGGAGGTCTCGACCGAGGCGCGCACCCTGCTCGCGCTCGGCACGCAGCTCTACGACCGGCTGGGAACGCTCGCCGGGCACGCCGACGATCTGCGTCGAGCGCTGGAACGCACTGTCGACAGTTACAACCGGTTCGCCGGATCACTCGAGACGCGTGTGCTCGTCACCGCTCGTCAGTTCCCCGGGGTCGACGCATCAGCGCTCGCGACAGCCGCCCCGACGACGGCGAGCACGGGCCGGCGATTCACCGCACCGGAACTGCTCGCTGCAGACTCGACCGCGGCGCAGGAGGCTCTCTCAGACGGCGAGTCTGCTCATATCGACCCACTCGATCCCGCAGAGGCCGTCCAGCCCGAGGCCGTCCGCGCCGACGTGGGCGACGTGCGGCTTCGGCTCGACGAAGGGTGACACCTTCGGCAGAGCATCAGCCGGTGGTGCGGTAGCTCCGCGGGCGTTCAGCGACGACGGATCAGGCGATGCCGGGAACGCCGCTGAGCAGCAGGATGACGAGTCCGCTGGTGGCCAGGAACGCTCCGATCATCCACCAGGAGCTGATCTCGTGCCCTTCATCGCGGCGGACGCGGAAGAGGACGTCGGCGCGACGAGCCGGATCGACCATCGCGGCCGGTGGCGTCGTGACCGGGGGCGTCGGAACGGATTCCGCATCTGCGCTCACCCGGAGGATGCGCCCCGTGTTGGTCGTGATGATCTTCGTCGGGGCGGCCTTCGAACCGCTCGTGTGCTGCGTTGTCATCTGTTCGCCCTCCTGTGCCTGCGGTGCCTGGCGGCTCCGTCGACGGCGACAAACCCAGTGACAATTGTGACACGGCACCCCGGAGAACCGTGGATCGAGCGGCTGTGAGGCGGTACCGGCTCGATAACGATGCCGCCGATGTCGCCGGCGATGATCACGTGTCAGAGGACGAGCGAAGGATCAGAGCCACTTCGAGACGAGGTGCTCCGAAGCGATGCGACGAAGCGTTCCGGAGGCTCCTCGGAGCACGACGCTCTCGGTGTAGACGTAGCCGCGTTCACGACGGACACCGGCGACGAGCTGGCCGTCGGTGACGCCGGTGGCGACGAAGATCGTGTTGTTGCCCTGCACCAGATCATCGGCCTCGTAGACCTTGTCCATATCGAGACCCGCATCGATGCCGCGCTGGCGCTCATCGTCATCGCGCGGCCAGAGGCGTCCCTGGATGTGTCCGCCGAGAGCCTTGATCGCGCACGCGGTGACGATGCCCTCAGGGCTGCCGCCGACGCCGACGCACATGTCGGTGCGAGCATCGTGACGGGCGGCGTTGATGCCACCGGCGACGTCACCGTCGCTCATGAGACGCGTGCCGGCACCCGCATCGCGGATCTCCTGGATGAGCTGCTCGTGACGCGGACGGTTCAGCACCGAGACGACGATCTCGTCGACAGGCTTGTCGAGCGCGCCGGCGAGCTTGCGGATGTTCTCGCCGATGGGAAGACGGATGTCGACGACTCCGACGCCTGCCGGGCCGGTGACGAGCTTGTCCATGTAGAAGACGGTCGAGGCGTCGAGCATGGTGCCACGGTCGGAGACGGCGATCACCGAGAGCGCGTTCTGACGTCCGGCCGCGGTGAGCGAGGTGCCGTCGATGGGATCGACCGCGATGTCGCAGAGCGGTCCACGGCCCGTGCCGACGACCTCGCCGTTGAAGAGCATCGGGGCGTTGTCCTTCTCGCCCTCGCCGATAACCACTCGTCCCTGGAAGTCGACCGTGCCGAGGAACGCGCGCATCGCGTCGACGGCGGCGCCGTCCGCCGCCTCCTTGGCTCCGCGACCGATGAAGGGGACCGCACGGATGGCCGCAGCCTCCGTCGCACGCACCAGCTCCATCGCGAGGTTACGGTCGGGACGAAGAGGGCTCAGATCCGCTGTCAGACTCACCATGCGGTCAGCCTAGCCACCCTCGTGTCCAAATCCGCTGGCTTTCGAGCCGGATCCGACGAAGGAATCCGAATTCTTAACAGCCAGGCAGAAGCCATCGTGCTCGGCGGAGATCTGGGCTGCGGTATCAGCGTGCGCGCCCCGATAGAGTGGCAGCTGTCCCGGCTTCCCCTATCGCAGGAGTTCTCATGCCCGTCGCCACACCGGATCAGTACGCCGAAATGCTCGACCGCGCGAAGGCCGGCGGCTTCGCGTACCCCGCATTCAACGTCTCCAGCTCGCAGACGATCAACTCCGTCCTCCAGGGGCTGACCGAGGCCGGCTCCGACGGCATCATCCAGGTCACCACGGGTGGCGCCGACTACTTCGCCGGTCACACGGTGAAGGCTCGTGCCGCGGGCGCGCTCGCGTTCGCGCGCTTCGCCACCGAGGTCGCCAAGAACTACCCGATCACCGTCGCGCTGCACACCGACCACTGCCCGAAGGACGCGCTGGCCGGTTTCGTCGAGCCGCTGATCGCCGCCTCCGAGGAAGAGGTCAAGGCCGGCCGCAACCCGATCTTCCAGTCCCACATGTGGGACGGCTCCGCCGTTCCCCTCGCGGAGAACATCGAGATCGCCAAGGACCTGCTCCCCCGCATGAAGAACATCAACGCCATCCTCGAGGTCGAGATCGGCGTCGTCGGCGGCGAAGAGGACGGCGTGCAGCACGAGGGCTCGAACGAGGCCCTCTACACGACCTTCGCCGATGTCGACCAGGCGGTTCAGGCGCTGGGTCTCGGCGAGCAGGGCCGCTACATCGCCGCCCTGACCTTCGGCAACGTGCACGGTGTGTACAAGCCCGGTGGCGTCAAGCTGCGCCCTGAGCTGCTCGGCGAGATCCAGGCCGAGGTCGCAGCGAAGTACAACACCGGCGCCAAGCCTCTCGACCTGGTGTTCCACGGCGGCTCCGGCTCGACCGATGAGGAGATCGCCCTCGCGGTCGCCAACGGTGTCATCAAGATGAACATCGACACCGACACGCAGTACGCCTACACGCGTGCGATCGCCGACTACATGTTCAAGAACTACGACGGCGTGCTGAAGGTGGATGGCGAGGTCGGCAACAAGAAGCAGTACGACCCGCGCGCCTGGGGCAAGATCGCCGAGTCGGCGATGGCCGCCCGCGTGGTCGAGTCGACCCGTCAGCTCGGCTCGTACGGACAGTCCCAGAGCTGATCCGCGAACGAGACAGCAGAAGGGGCCCGGCATTCCTGCCGGGCCCCTTGTGCGTCCCCGATGGGCCGGCGTACGTCGACGTCGACCGGCTGAGGTCAGGGGGTCGTCATCTGCTCGAGGTGGGCGACGAAGGCAGGGTCACTCATCATCGGCACCGCGATGCAGACGGAGACCACGCCCATGGTGACGATCGCTCCGACGATCGGGAGCCACCAGGTGAGGCGGCCACGACGCAGGCGCCGGATCGAGAGCGCGGCGGTGATCGACCATCCGACGACGAGGACGATCGCGGCGATCATCCCCCAGGTCTTCGCCTGCGCGAAGTTCGTGAACTCCCCCTCGATGCCGACGACCTTCATGGTCTGGTTCATGACGCTCGGCAGATCCAGGTAGGACAGACCGGTGATGACGACGTTGATCAGTCCGTAAGCGAGCATCACGATCGTCGCGAAGCGATCGACAGGATGCGACCGCTTCGTCGAAGACTCGTTCACCGGGTTCCCAGCCTGAACCGCGGGCGGCAGTGGCGCCGAGGGCGGTGCGATCACGACCTCGTCGAGCGGGGGCAGGCCGGCGGCTCGTCGCTGTTCCTCGGGGGTCGCGAGTTCGCCGTACTGGGGCCTCTGGTCGCTCATCCCGCCATGCTAACGGCACAACCTCGGGCCGGTTCACAGCGGGCGACCTCACCCTGTGGGGCACAAACGATAGCGGCCCCGGAGAAGTGGGGACTTCTCGGGGCCGCGGACGTGGAGCGTGGGGACGCTCCTCATCCAGATTGACCGCCAGCGCTGGGGACGCTAGAGGCGATCGGTGACGTTCACGTATGCCGCCACTGTTCCCATAGTAGGAAAACGCGTGCCGACGCGCCAGGGGCCCTCCTTCAGATAGTGAACTCGGCTCCGGAGGAGCCCTCGTCCAGCACGTCAGCCCCGAGCTGCAGAGAGAGATGGCGTGCAGTGCGCTGGAGCGCCGAGACGAGGGTGCGATCGACCACGGCGCCATCGGCCGGCAGCGAGATCGCCAGCGAGGCGATGACCCCGGGGGCGATGACCGGCACAGCGACGCAGGTGGCGCCGATCGCGTACTCCTCCTGATCGATCGTCCACCCCGGAGAGCGTTCCAGCTGCGTCAGCAATGCCCTGCGATCGGTGATGGTGTGCGGTGTGAGCTCGGGCAGACGATGCCGCGAGAGGTAGTCCAGGCGATCGGCTTCCGGGAGTTCCGCGAGGATCTGCTTGCCCAGCGCAGTCGCGTGAGCGCTGGACTGCAGCCCCACCCACAGCTCGATCCGGGGATTGCGGACGGCGTCGACGATGTCGACCATGTGCATCTCCCCGTCATCGAAGCGGGAGAGATACGCCGTGGCTCCCACGTCTTCGGTCACCTCGCGCAGCGCTGCGCGCACGCGGGCGAGGAACACTCCCCGCGAGCCGATCTGCTGCTGGAACGACGGAAACCGGGCGCCCAGCACGACACCGTCCGGTTCCGAGGAGAGGTATCCCTCATGCACGAGCGTGCGCACCAGGTTGTAGGTGGTACCGGGGGTCAGACCGGTGATGGCCGCGAGCATCTTGGGAGGAAGCGGCCGAGGTGAGTTGGCGACGATGTCGACCAGCCGCAGAGCGCGTTGCACCGACCCGATGAGGGTGGGCTCCGCCTCCGCGGCGCTCACTGCTAAGCGCCTCCTCCGGACGCGCGACCTCCGAGGGCCCGCGCGTCGCGCTGACCCGCAGCATCTTGACGCAGTTCCTTGGGCAGGGAGAACATGAGGTCTTCCTCTGCCGTCTTCACCTCTTCGATGTCGCGGTAGCCGGCGTCGCCGATCGCATCGAGCACCTCGCGCACCAGTACTTCGGGCACGGATGCCCCGCTGGTCACGCCGACGGTCTCGACCCCGTCGAGCCACTCCTGCTGGATCTCTTCTGCGTAGTCCACGCGATAGGCGGCCTTCGCCCCGTACTCGAGGGCGACCTCGACGAGGCGCACGCTGTTGGACGAGTTCGATGAGCCGACGACGATCACCAGGTCTGCTCCGGCGGCCACCTTCTTGATCGCGACCTGACGGTTCTGCGTCGCGTAGCAGATGTCATCGGACGGTGGATTCTGGAGTTCGGGGAATCGCATGCGCAGACGGTTGACCGTCTCCATCGTCTCGTCGACCGAGAGGGTGGTCTGCGAGAGCCAGACGACCTTGTTCGGGTCCTTCACCACGACGGTGTCGGCTTCCTCCGGAGAGTTCACGACGGTGACGTGCTCCGGGGCCTCCCCTGCTGTTCCCTCGACCTCTTCGTGGCCCTCGTGGCCGATGAGCAGGATCTCGAAATCGTCGCGTGCGAAGCGCACGGCCTCGCGGTGCACCTTGGTGACGAGCGGGCAGGTCGCATCGATCGCGTGGAGTCCTCGATCGGATGCCGCGTTCACGACTGCCGGCGAGACACCGTGAGCGCTGAAGACGACGTGGGCCCCCTCAGGGACCTCATCGACCTCTTCGACGAAGATGGCGCCCTTCTCCTCGAGCTCGGTCACCACGTGGATGTTGTGCACGATCTGCTTGCGCACGTAGACCGGGGCGCCGTAGCGCTCGAGGGCCTTCTCCACGGCCACCACGGCACGGTCCACACCCGCGCAGTATCCGCGCGGTGCGGCGAGCAGAACCCGCTTGTGTCCGGCCACCGGGTTATCCTGAAGCCGCCCGGCCGCCGCACGAACTCGTGGAAGGCGGGGCACGGGGAGATGAACGGCAGTCGAAGTCACCCTTGAATTCTACCGCCGCGCAGCTGTGCGAGGCCGGGGAGACTCGGGAGCGGGAACGGGAGCGGATGACAGTCTTCGAAGCGACCACTGGCCGGGGCGAGACGCCACCGGCCGATTCCGTCGCACCCCGCGACTCGACGGCCGACGCCCCCACCTCGGTCACCCGGCTGAACGCCACCATCCGCGACTTCATCGCACGGTGGAACACCGTCTGGGTCGAGGGAGAGATCACCTCCTGGAATGTGCGCGCCGGCAACGTGTTCGCGCGGCTGAAGGACACCCGCTCCGACGCGCAGATCTCCATCCGAGTGTGGTCGAGCGTGCGCGGGCGCATCCCCTCCGACATCGGCATCGGCGATCATGTGGTCGCCGCGGTCAAGGCCGACTACTTCGTCAAGGCCGGCGACTTCAGCTTCGCGGTCTCCGCGATGAAGCACGTCGGGCTGGGCGACCAGCTCGAGCGCCTCGAGAAGCTGCGCGCGCAGCTGCGACAGGAAGGCCTGTTCGACTCTTCGCGCAAGAAGCGCCTGCCCTTCCTGCCGCATGTGATCGGCCTGATCACGGGCGAGCGCTCGGACGCCGAGAAGGATGTGCACCGCAACGCCGAGCTGCGCTGGCCGCAGGTGCGCTTCCGCACCGAGTACGCCGCCGTGCAGGGCGACCGCTGCGTTCCCGACACGCTCGCCGCCCTCGCCCGGCTCGACGCCGACCCCGAGGTCGATGTGATCATCATCGCCCGCGGCGGTGGAGACCCGCAGACGCTCCTCGGTTTCAGCGATGAGAGGCTCGTGCGCGCCGTCGCCGCGGCCGCCACACCCGTCGTGAGCGCGATCGGGCACGAGAACGACCATCCGCTGCTCGACGATGTGGCGGATCTGCGGGCTTCGACGCCGACCGACGCCGCCAAGCGCGTCGTCCCCGATGTCGGTGAGCAGCGAGCGCTCATCGCGCAGCTGCGGTCCCGCGCGACCACGAGGCTCACGCAGCGCCTCACACACGACATCGCTCAACTGGAGCAGCTCCGCTCCCGCCCGGTGCTGCGTTCGCCCGCTCCGATCATCGACGCCCGCGCCCAGGAGATCTGGCTGCTGCTCGGACGCGGCCGGGACACCGTGAACCGACAGCTCGACGACGCCGGACGCCGCACCGGAGAGCTTCGGGCTTCGCTCCGCGCGCTCTCGCCCGCCGCGACCCTGGCTCGCGGCTACGCGATCGCCCACCTCGATGGGGGCGTGATCCTGCGCGACGCCGCCGATGCCCCGGCCGGAAGCACGCTCACGATCACCCTCGACCGGGGCTCGCTGACCGCCCGCTCGGAGGGCGAGATCGCTGAAGACGCCTGAGCCGGACACCCGCGGCACACGACGTAAGATGGAGGAGTGAGCGCCCTGAACGACACCCCTGTGGACACGCTGTCGTTCGAGGCGGCTCGAGACGAGCTCGTCAAGGTCGTCGCCGAACTCGAACAGGGATCCCCGACCCTCGAGAACTCGCTCGCCCTCTGGGAACGTGGTGAGGCTCTCGCCGCCCGTTGCGAAGAGTGGCTGTTGGGCGCCAAGCGCCGCCTCGACGCGGCTCGTAGCGCGGCATCCGATGTCGAGACGCCGGCAGGAGACTCGTGAGCAAGCAGCCCCCGATCATTGCCGAGCTCGGCCGCCCCGAGACTCCGGAAGAGACCGCCGCCCGCAAGGCCGCGTTCAGCAAGGCCTACCGGTCGAGCCAGACGGTGCGAAACCTCGTGGCCGCTCTCCTGGTCACGGTCGCCGTGGTCGCGGTCATCATCTTCGCCGTCCCTCGCGGCACGCCGGTCGAGCAGAAGCCACTGGATGTCGCCGCCGTCGCCGAGGGCGTGGAGTCGTCGATGGAACGCCCCGTGCTGATCCCGGAGCTCGGCGACTTCTGGCGCGCGAACGGCGCCGAGATGCAGGGTGGCGCCACCGTGGTGTGGGAGGTCACCCTGGCCCCGAAGTCCGACACGGAGCGCGGCTTCATCAAGGTGGCCCAGGCTTTCGACGCCGATTCCTCCTGGGCTCCGCAGCGTCTGAACGGCATCGCCCCGACTGACACCGTGCGCATCGGCGGCCTCGACTGGGACGTCTACAAGCCCGGAAACGCCGAATCGAACGCGAACGTGACGTATGCCATCGGCACGCAGGCCGGCGACGACTACATCCTGCTCTACGGCTCGCGCTCGGCCGATTCGACCGCCGAACTCGCCGAATCCCTCATTCCGCAGATCCGCATCATCTCGGAGGCCCCATGACGCACCCGTTGACCCCCACAGCCGCCTGGAAGCAGATGCAGGACGGCAACCGCCGTTTCGTGCAGGACGAGCCCCGGCACCCGAATCAAGACGTCGCCCGTCGCAAGGATCTGACGGCAGCGCAGCATCCGGTCGCCACCCTGTTCGGCTGCTCCGACTCGCGCCTCGCCGCCGAGATCATCTTCGACCTCGGCCTCGGCGACCTGTTCGTGGTGCGCAACGCCGGACAGGTGATCGGCGAGTCGATCGTCGCGAGCCTGGAGTATGCCGTCGCGGTGCTCGAGGTGCCGCTGATCGTCGTGCTCGCCCATGACTCCTGCGGCGCCGTGCGTGCGGCGATCGACGGCACCGCGATCGATGCCGCTCCCCTGCCCCCGCACATCTGGAAGCTGATCGCCCCCATCGTCCCCGCCGCGCGGAAGGTGCTGGCCGAGAGCGGCGGGACCACCGTCGCCGAGATCGACTCGGAACTGGTCGGCATCGAGCATCTGCGCAACACCGTGAGTGATCTGCTGCAGTCGTCCGAGATCATCAGCGACGCCGTGTCCGCGGGTCGCCTGGGCATCGTCGGCGCCAACTACCGTCTGGCCGAGGGCACCGCGGTGCCCGTGATCACGGTCGGAATCGACGCCGACGGCGTCACCACCGAGGGAACTGACCCCGCAACCAAGGAGGGTTCGGAATGACCGAGCAGGACTACCGCATCGAGCACGACACCATGGGTGAGGTGCGGGTGCCCGTGAACGCACTCTACGGAGCGCAGACCCAGCGCGCCGTGGAGAACTTCCCGATCTCGGGCAAGGGACTGGAATCGACCCAGATCGCTGCCCTGGCCCGCATCAAGAAGGCCGCGGCGCTGGCCAACAAGGAGCTCGGCACTCTCGACGGTGCCATCGCCGATGCGATCGCCCAGGCCGCCGACCAGGTCGCCTCCGGAGACCACGACGGCGAGTTCCCGGTCGACACCTACCAGACCGGCTCCGGTACCTCGTCGAACATGAACATGAACGAGGTTCTGGCGACGCTCGCGACGCGCATCCTCGGCGCGACCGTCCACCCCAACGACCACGTGAACGCCTCGCAGTCGTCGAACGATGTGTTCCCGACCTCCGTGCACATCGCGGTCACCCAGGCCCTCATCGACACGCTCATCCCCGCGCTCGACCACCTCGCCGTCGCCCTCGAGGCGAAGGCCGAGCTGTGGAAGGACGCCGTCAAGTCCGGCCGCACCCACCTGATGGATGCCACCCCGGTGACCCTGGGCCAGGAGTTCGGCGGCTACGCCCGTCAGATCCGCCTGGGCATCGAGCGCGTGCAGTCGGCCCTCCCCCGCGTCGCCGAGGTCCCGCTGGGCGGCACCGCGGTCGGCACCGGCATCAACACCCCGCTCGGCTTCCCGCAGAAGGTCATCGCGCTGCTCGCGGCAGAGACCGAGCTGCCCATCACCGAGGCCAAGGATCACTTCGAGGCGCAGGCCAACCGCGACGGACTGGTCGAGGCCTCCGGCGCGCTGCGCACGATCGCGGTCTCGCTGACCAAGATCAACAACGACCTGCGCTGGATGGGCTCCGGCCCCAACACGGGTCTCGGCGAGCTGCACATCCCCGACCTGCAGCCTGGTTCCTCGATCATGCCGGGCAAGGTCAACCCGGTCGTTCCCGAGGCCGTGCTGATGGTGTGCGCACGCGTGATCGGCAACGACGCGACAGTCGCCTGGGCCGGCGCATCCGGCTCCTTCGAGCTGAACGTCGCCATCCCGGTCATGGGCACGGCCGTGCTCGAGTCGATCCGTCTGCTCTCGAACGCCTCGCGCGTGCTCGCTGACAAGACGATCGACGGTCTGCAGGCCAACGTCGAGCGGGCCGCCGCATTCGCGGGAATGAGCCCGTCGATCGTGACTCCGCTGAACAAGCTCATCGGCTACGAGGCTGCGGCGAAGATCGCCAAGCACTCGGTCGCCAAGGGCATCACGGTGCGCGACGCCGTGATCGACCTCGGCTACGTCGAGCGCGGCGACCTCACCCTCGAGCAGCTCGACGAGAAGCTCGACCTGCTGTCGATGACGCACCCGGGCTGAATTCCCCCACGAAACAGCGGATGCCGCGAGGACTCGTTCCTCGCGGCATCCGCTGTTCTTGGGGGACCGCTCACATGCATGACCTGGCCACGGATGCCGGAGCGCATGACGGTGAGCAGTCATGCATCCGGCAAGTACTCATGCAGGTGTCACGGTCAGGCGCGTGCCCGCCCGAGAGCCGCTGCGATCGCTGCCACGACCACATCCCAGGAGTGCAGGATCATCGCGTAGTCGAAACGCAGCGTCTCGAATCCGAGACGTGAGGCCACGGCGTCGCGCATGAGATCCCGGTGGCGATTCGCCGGTCCGTCATGGTTCTCCCGACCGTCTGCCTCCAGGATGACTCGACCCTCGATGACGAAGTCGACGCGTCCGACACCGTCGATGATCACCTGCGCGCGCACAGCGACCCCGATCAGGTGGAGCCTCAGCCGCACCACCGATTCCAGGCCGCTCTCCGCATCAGGGCGCGCGAGATCGATGAGCCAGCGCGCTATCGAGGGAAGGGCCGCGCGGACGTTCGCGCGGGCCACCGCCGTCAGCATCCGCTTGTTCCACGCAGACTCGAACGCGGCGAAGAAGAACTCCTCTCCGTAGCAGCCGAACGCATGCACCAGTGCGACCTCAATCGGGGCGATCCCGACGTCCATACGCCCGGGAGTGAAGTGAGCGACGCACGCGCACGGCTTCGGGTGATGCCGTCGCCCACCCAGCCCCATCCAGACATGCACCTCATTCGAGACCTCGAGGGTCCAAACTCCACGGAGCCTCAACGCGCTCCCACATGTGAGTGCGCCTCCGTGTGCCGCTGCGGCGACCACCTCCGACGCCGCTCCCGTCGAGGCGAAGACGCCTGGCCGTACCCGCACGAGCCGTCCTGCCGTGCACTCGGCCCCCAGTCGCGAGCGCGAACAGCCGAATGCCTGAAGTCGCGTTCCGCGCGCGACCCCGCCGAGGTGTCCGAGGATGAATTCGACGTCGATCATCCCTCGATCCTGGCTGCGTACCTCCCCGCGACGCCGCCACGCCCACGCAACTGGTGGACAGGTCTTGGAAGCACGCAGATGTGCAGGTCGATACTCCTTCTCCCCCTGTCCGGATGCATGAGGAACCGACGAATGTCTGAGGCGGGGAGGAGGAACCATCCTGCAAGCGGCCATGGCTCATGCATCCGGGCTGACCCCGGCCGAGTGCCCGGCCGCTGTGCACAGTCACCCCGCACAGGTGACAGCGGATGCCGCGAGGACTCGTTCCTCGCGGCATCCGCTGTTTCACGCCGTCAGCTGAGCTCTCCACCCTCCAGGAGCTCGGTGACGAGCGCGGCGATCGCCGACCGTTCGGAGCGGGTCAGGGTCACGTGGCCGAAGAGCTCGTGTCCCTTCAGCGTCTCGATCACGCTGGCGATCCCGTCGTGTCGGCCGACGCGGAGGTTGTCGCGTTGGCCGACGTCGTGCGTGAGGATCACGCGCGAGTTCTGTCCCATGCGGCTCAGCACCGTCAGCAGCACATTGCGCTCGAGAGACTGGGCCTCGTCGACGATCACGAACGCGTCGTGCAGGGAGCGCCCACGGATGTGGGTCAGCGGGAGCACTTCGAGCAATCCACGCTCGATCACCTCCTCGACCACGTTGCCCGAGACGACCGAGCCGAGCGTGTCGAACACCGCCTGCCCCCACGGGCCCATCTTCTCGCCCTGGTCACCGGGGAGGTAGCCGAGCTCCTGCCCGCCGACCGCGAACAACGGTCGGAACACGATGATCTTCTTCTGCTGCTGCCGCTCCAGAACCGCCTCGAGTCCTGCGCAGAGCGCGAGCGCCGACTTGCCGGTGCCGGCGCGTCCGCCGAGGGAGACGATGCCTACCTCCTGATCGAGCAACAGGTCGATCGCGATGC
The DNA here is from genome assembly GCF_001425645.1 of Microbacterium sp. Root322. Lineage (NCBI taxonomy): Bacteria > Bacillati > Actinomycetota > Actinomycetes > Micrococcales > Microbacteriaceae > Microbacterium > Microbacterium sp. Root322. Next base: position 126,622 of record NZ_LMCS01000002.1, read on the forward strand.
GCTGCTCCGCCGAACGGCCGTGCATCCCGAAGATGTCGCGGTCTCCGCGCACCAGTCGGTACTCGCCGTCTCCGGTCACCCGACCGAGCGCAGAGCCGCGCTCGGAGTGGATGATCAGTCCGGTGTTCACCGGAAGGCCGCGAGCCTGCTCGCTGATGCCGACCTCGCTCTCGTAGAGGTCGCTGATGTCGTCGCCGGAGAGGTCGAGCGTCGAGATCCCGGTCCACCCGGAGTCCACCGCCTGCTCGGCGAGGTACTCCTCGGCGCGCAGGCCCAGGGATGCAGCCTTCACACGCATCGGCAGGTCCTTCGAGACGATCGTGACGTCCTGACCGTCCTGCGCGAGATGCATCGCGACCGAGAGGATGCGGGTGTCGTTGTCGCTGAGGCGGATACCGGCCGGGAGCACCGAGGAGTCGGTGTTCGCGAGTTCGACCCGGAGAGTGCCGCCCTCACCGACCTCGACCGGGAAATCCAGGCGTCCGTGCTCGATGCGCAGGTCATCCAGGTGTCGAAGGGCCTGCCGCGCGAAGTAGCCGATCTCCGGATCGTGCCTTTTTCCCTCGAGCTCGGTGATCACGACGACGGGGAGGACGACCGAGTGCTCGGCGAACCGGAAGAACGCCTGCGGATCGCTCAGCAGGACCGAGGTGTCGAGGACATAGGTGCGCAGATCCTGATCCGGATCGGCGGACGATGCTCGCCTCGTGGTCTTACGGGTGGACTGCTGCGCGGTGCTTGTGGCCTGCTGCGCTGTACGTGTGGTCACGACCCACTCCCGACCCGGGTAATCCCGGCTATTCGAACGAGTCGACCAGGGGGTCACGAGTCGTCAACCTGAGGCCGACTCGAACGGGCGCCTTGCCCGATGCCTAGAACGTACGACCGCGTGGGCGATTAACGCGGACTCGACACGCCAGCGATTCGTTAAGCGCTGGTGAACGTCTCGTTGCCGAACGCGTGCAGGGCCTCATCGAGAAGCGCGAACGTCGCCGCATCCGTGCCTGCGTGGGGCGCGATCCGCACCGAGGATCCACGTGCGGTCACGACGAGACCGGCGTTGGCGAGTGCCGCGGCGAGGCGTGCGGGCTCCTCCGGGGCGAGTGCCACGATGCCGGCACGCTCGACGCGATCACGCGGGGAGCGCACCTCGATCCCATGGCGGTCGGCGATCTCGATCACGGTGTCGACGTGTTCCGCGAGGCGCTCCTCGATGGCGGCGACACCGGCATCGCGCACATCGCGCACACCGATCGCGAGTCGTCCCGCGGCGAGCGTGTCCGGCTGACTCACGGTGAAGGCCCGAGCCGAGGGCGCTGGCGCCGGGAGTTCGTCGACGAACAGACCGGCGGCCGTCGTTCCGGTGATACCGGAGAGCACGGGCGAGATGCGCTCTCTGGCGCGGGGTGAGAACCACGCGAAGGCGCTGCCCCGGCCGGCGCGCAGCCACTTGTAGCCGTGTCCGACCACCACATCGGCCGCGGAGTAGTCGACGTCGATCACGCCGAACGATTGGACGGCGTCGAGGATGAGCAGGCGGTCGGGACCGATCGCCTCGCGAAGCGCCGCCAGGTCGGTGCGATACCCGGTGCGGAAGTCGACGTGACTCACGGCGAGGGCGACCACCTCGTCATCCAGTGCCTCCCTGACGGCATCAGCGGTCACGCGTCCGTCCTCCGGGGTGATCCACCGCGGGATGATCGCACGGTCCGATGCCGTCGATGCGCGCTCCAGGGTCAGGCTCACGCTGGGGAACTCAGCGGTGCTCGCGATCACACCGCCGGACAGGCCGAACAGCGCGTGCATGAGTCCGTGGGTCGAAGACGGCTGCAGGGTGACGTCGTCGGCGTCGCCGCCCAGCAGCTCGGCGACGAGCTCCTGGGCCTGACCGATGCGCTCGGCGACCAGGGAGAGGGAGGATGGTCGTCCGCTTCCGAGCAGGTCGGCGTCGGCGAACACCTCTTCGCGCACGGAAGGCGACAGCGGGCCGAACGCCGCCCAGTTCAGGTAGCCGGACTCGTTGTCGAAGGTGTCGACATAGTCCTGGAAAGTGCTCACTTCGTCATTGTGGCACGGGTCTGCGCGGGCCCGTCGCCGGGTCAGCGACCGAAGCGCCTGTCGCGGTCGGCGTAGTCGCGGATCGCGCGAAGGAAGTCCACCTGACGCAGGTCGGGGCCCAACGCCTCGACGAAGTAGAACTCGCTGTGTGCGCTCTGCCACAGGAGGAAGTCGCTGAGCCGCTGCTCCCCGCTCGTGCGGATCACGAGATCGGGATCGGGCTGCCCACCCGTGTAGAGGTGCTCGCCGATCATCTCGGGCGTGAGGTGGGCGGCGAGGTCCTCCAGTGTGCCACCGGAGGCCTCATGCTTCGCGATGATGCTCCGCACCGCGTCGACGATCTCATTACGCCCGCCGTAGCCGACGGCGAGATTCACGTGCAGTCCGGTGTGATCCTTGGTGCGGTTCTCCGCATCAGAGAGCACCCGTGCGAGTTCTGCGGGGAGGATGTCGGAGCGTCCGACGTGCTTCACTCGCCAGTTCCCCTCCTGCGACAGGGCCTCGGCGAGCTCGGCGATGATCTCGATGAGGTCGGCGAGCTCCGCGGAGTCGCGCTTTCTCAGGTTGTCGCTGGAGAGCAGATAGAGCGACACCACGCGCACGCCGAGCTCGTCGCACCAGCCGAGGAACTCGCGCATCTTTGCAGCGCCTGCGCGGTGTCCCTCCGCGGGCGTGTCCAATCCGAGCTGACGCGCCCACCGGCGATTGCCGTCGATCATCATCGCGACATGATGCGGCACCGTGGCCGGATCGAGGTGGCGTCGCAACCTGTTGGTGTAGAGCCGATACAGCGGCCCTCGCCCCGGGCTCTCGCGTGACATCACCTCCCTACGCTACCGTGCCGGGGCCTGCGGCATCGTGTGCGGAAGCTGGGATATATGTGCCCTGCACGGTATGCGGGTCGGCTTAGAGTGAGCGTGTGAGTACTCCCGAGCCCTCCGGTCCCGACGTCCCTCAGCTGCCTCTGCTCGAAGCCGCGGCCGTCGATGCCGCCGTCGAGACCAAGCCGACCTGGCGAGGATGGATCCATGCCGGCACGTTCCCGGTGGCGCTGGTCGCCGGTGTCGTGCTGATCATCGTGTCCCAGGGCGCCGCGGCCAAGTGGGCCTCCGCCGTGTTCATGCTCACGTCACTGCTGCTGTTCGGCAACTCGGCGCTCTACCACCGCATCGACTGGCGGCCGAAGGTGAAGGTGCTGCTCAAGCGCATCGACCACGCCAACATCCTGCTGCTCATCGCCGGTACCTACACACCGCTGGCGGTGCTGGCGCTGCCGCCGGAGAAGGGCGTGCTGCTGCTCAGCCTGGTGTGGGGAGGCACGCTGGTCGGCATCCTCTTCCGCGTGTTCTGGATCCACGCCCCGCGCTGGCTCTACGTCGCGCTCTACCTGCTGCTCGGCTGGGCAGCCGTGATGTACCTCGTCGATCTCATGAACGCGAACTTCGCGATGATGGTGCTGGTGATCGTCGGCGGGCTCCTGTACACCGGGGGCGCGGTCGTCTACGCGCTCAAGAAGCCGAACCCCTGGCCCGGGCACTTCGGGTTCCACGAGATCTTCCACGTGTGCACGGTGCTCGCATTCCTCTGCCACTGGACCGCATGCCTGCTCATCGCCCTGTCGCCGCTGTCGCCCTCGCTGGGCGCGCCGTGACGCGAGGTCAGCGAGCGGGCGTATCGCCGTCGGTGTCAGAGGCAGCGGTGCCGTCCGAGGTCGGCGCACCCTTTCCGGGAGCCGCGGCGGCATCGCCCTCGGCCCGCGCCGCTTCCTCGGCGTCGAGCTCGTCGCGCACCTCTTCGCGGTATCGGACGCGGCGGATGCGGCGGTTCATGTCCCAGATCAGCAGGATCACCGCGATCACGACCACGACGATCGCGGCGAAGCCGACGAACCCCGGGGTGACCGACACCGGGTCGACGGTCATGCTCGGCGTCGGCATCGGGGTCTCGGACAGAGAGAACATGAATCGGCCTTTCGTACGCAGGTCGCATAACCTGGTAACACCAGCCTAACGACCGGAAGACCCACCCGTGACGACCGCACAAGAGCTCGATGAACGCTATGGCCGAACCCGACGACGCCGCGCGCCGTGGATCATCGGCGGTGCGATCGCACTGCTGATCGTCGGCGCCTTCAGCTGGATGACCGTGGCCCAGTCGATGGCCTCCGTCGACGCGGACGATCTGGGCTTCGAGCTCGTCGACGAGCACTCCGTGAACATCACCTTCCAGGTCACCGGAGTGCAGGGCAAAGACGTGGTGTGCGCCGTCGAGGCCCTCGACGAGGAGTTCGGTGTCGTCGGCTGGAAGATCGTCGAGATCGAGGCCGGAGACAGCCACTCGCAGGCTCGCTCCGTCACGATCCCCACGGTGTCGGAGGCCACCACAGGTTTGGTGAACACCTGCTGGGTCGCCTAGACTCGTGCCAGACAAGACGACGCCCCGGCACCGTGCCGGGGCGTCTTGGCATATCCCCCGCAGCATGCCGGAGGGATCCCGAAAGAAGGAGCTTCGTCATGTCCACCGATGCTCAGGTTCCCTTCCTCACGCAGGAAGCGTATGACCGGCTCGTCGCCGAGCTGGAGCACCTGTCCACCTTCGGCCGCGACGAGATCGCCAAGCGCATCGAGGCGGCCCGCGAAGAGGGCGACCTCAAGGAGAACGGCGGATACCACGCCGCGAAGGACGAGCAGGGCAAGCAGGAAGCGCGCATCCGCACGCTGGAGGCTCTGCTGAAGACCGCCAAGGTGGGCGAAGCTCCGGCCAGCCGCGGAATCGTCGAGCCCGGCACCGTGGTCACCGCCCTCGTCGCCGGAGGCGAAGAGGTGTTCCTGCTCGGCAGCCGCGAGATCGCCGCAGGCAGCGACCTCGATGTCTACAGCGAAGCCAGCCCGCTCGGCCAGGCCATCCTCGGCCTCAAGGTCGGCGAGAAGTCGTCGTACGAGGCCCCGAACGGCCGCGAGATCAGCGTGGAGATCGTGAACGTCGAGACGTACACGGGCTGAGACACCACACGCAAGCGCCCCCGCATCCTCAGGACGCGGGGGCGCTTCTGTGTGAATGCGCAGTCGTGCTCAATCGGGGACGAGGATGGGTTCGAAGCCGGCGCGACGCAGGGTGTCGAGCGTGTGCTCGGAGTGCTCGGGACCGCGCGTCTCGACGCTGAGCTCGAGGATGACGTCGCTGATCTGCAGACCGTGACCGTGGCGCGTGTGCATGGCCTCGATCACGTTCGCGCCGGCCTCGGCGATGAGCTCGGAGACGCGGGCCAGCTGACCGGGACGGTCGGGCAGAGGGATGCGGATCGTGAGGTAGCGACCCGAAGCGGCGAGTCCGTGGGACACCACGCGCTGCAGCAGGAGCGGATCGATGTTCCCACCAGACAACACGGCCATGGTGGTTCCGCTGCCCGTCACCTTGCCTGCCAGGATCGCCGCCACACCGGCGGCACCAGCGGGCTCGACCACGACCTTCGCCTGCTCCAGCAGGATGAGGATGGCCCGTGCCAGGTCGTCGTCGGAGACCGTGACGACCTCGTCGACGAGGTCCTTGATGATGTCGAACGGGACGGCACCGGGACGAGCGACCAGGATGCCGTCGGCGATGGTCGGTCGGGTGACGATGTCGACGGGCTCGCCGGCCTCGAGCGACGGCGGAACGGCGGCGGCGTTCTCGGCCTGCACACCGATGATGCGGACCGTGCGGCCGAGCTCGGCAGCGCGTGCCTTCACGGCTGCCGCGACGCCGGCGATCAGACCTCCCCCGCCGATGCCGAGCACGACGGTGTCGACGTCGGGCGCGTCCTCGAGGAGTTCGAGTCCGAGAGTTCCCTGCCCGATCACGATGTCGCGGTGATCGAACGGATGGATCAGCACCGCACCCGTGCGCTCGGAGAACTCCGCGGCGAGACGCAGCGAGGTCGCCACCGTCTCCCCCTCCAGCACGACTTCCGCTCCGTAGCCGCGCGTGGCGAGCAGCTTCGGCACCGGAACGCCCAGAGGCATGAAGATCGTCGCCGGGATGCCGAGCGCCTGCGCCGCCAGCGCCACTCCCTGCGCGTGGTTTCCGGCTGAGGCCGCGACCACGCCACGCGAGCGCTCTTCGGCGCTCAGCTTCGACAGCCGGTAGGCCGCACCGCGGATCTTGAAGGATCCCGTGCGCTGGAGGTTCTCCATCTTCAGCAGCACCGGGGCGCCGAGGATGTCGGAGAGCGCTCGCGACGGCAGCGTCGGCGTGTGCGAGATCACCTCAGCCAGACTCTGAGCAGCGTGCTCGAACTCGGTCAGGCTGGGGACTGCGCTCATCGATTCCTCCGTCTCCGCTCGCGCGGTACTGTGCTCCAGATAAGGTCTCCGCTCGGCCCGACGCCCGTGCGCCAGGATCCCGAGCTGATGGTCACGGCTGCGACGTTGATGAACGCCGCCAACGGCACCGCGAACAGTGCGCCAGGGATGCCGGCGATCATCGCTCCACCCGCCACGACGAGGACGACGGCGAGCGGATGCACCTTGACCGCCGAGCCCATCATGATCGGCTGCAGGATATGTCCTTCGATCTGCTGGACGGCCAGCACGACCAGGAGCATCCAGAGCGCGATCCAGGGACCGTTGTACACCAGCGCCAGGAACACGGCGACGGCGCCGGTCACGACCGCACCCACGATCGGGATGAACGAGCCGAGGAACACCAGGACGGCGACCGGGAGCGCGAGCGGCACCTGCAACAGGAACGCCCCGAGTCCGATGCCGATCGCATCGATCGTCGCGACGAACAACTGCGTGCGCGCGTAGTTCACGATCGTGGTCCAGCCGTTGCGGGCCGCTCCGTCGACGGCCGGCTGCGCCATGCGCGGGAAGATCCGGAGGGTCCACCGCCAGATGCCTGCGCCGTCGGCGAGGAGACAGATCAGGATGAACAGCGACAGCACGGCGCCCGTGGCGACGTGGCCGACGGTGGTCCCGATCGCCAGGGCGCCGGTCCACAGCACCTGCGCCTGCTCGTTGAGGAAGTCGAGTCCCTGCTGCAGGTAGTTCGCGATCTGCGTGTCGGAGAGACTCAGAGGACCCTCGTGCAACCAGACCTGGAACTGATCGAAGGCCTCGGTCGAACGCTGCTGCACGTCGGGCAGCTGAGCACGCACCTGCCAGACGACGAGCCACATCAGCCCGGTGACGATGGCGGCCGTCCCGATGAGCGAGATGGCGATCGCCAGCCAGCGCGGGAGACCACGCCGCAGCATCCACGAGAAGGCCGGCCACAGCAGCGCGGTGATGAGGATGCCCACCATGAGGGGGATGACCAGGAGCTTGAGCAGCATCACGAGCCAGATGAAGACGCCGATCGCCGCCGCGATCAGCAGCAGCCGCCAGGCATAGCCCGCCGTGATGCGCAGTGGCAGCGGTACCGCCTCGTCGGCCTCGGTCGACACGGTGCGCTCGGTGGAGACCGGGCGCGGACGGAACAGATCTCTCAGTCGGGGTCGCTGGTCCTCACTCATCGCCCAAGTCTACGGTCACGCCGTATGCCCTCGAACGCATCTTTCCTTGGAGGGTGCATGTCGGCGCTCGGCGATACCCTGACCGTGTGACCGACACCCTCACTCCGACCCAGGCACGCCGCATCGCTCTGGCCGCGCAGGGCTTCACCCGCGCGCGGCCCGCATCGGTCGCGGGGCGCCACGTGCACCGGGTGATGGATCGTCTCGGTGTGCTGCAGATCGACTCCGTGAACGTGTTCGCACGATCCCATTACCTGCCGTTGTTCTCTCGGCTGGGCTCCTACGAGCCGGCCCTGCTCGACCGTGTCTTCCTCTCGCGCACGACCCATTACGTGGAATACCTCGCTCACGAGGCGACCTTCATCCCGATCGAGGACTGGCCGCTGTGGCGTTTTCGCATGGACGACTTCCGCCGACGCTGGGCGGGCGAAGAGTCCTGGATGTCGAGCAACGCGCGAACGCTGCAGTGGGTCCAGGACGAGCTGCGTGTGCGCGGGCCCTTGCGTCCCGCCGATCTCCGTGCCGATGCTCCCAGGGAACGCGGCACCTGGTGGGACTGGGACGACGTCAAGCTCGCCCTCGAACACCTGTGGCGAACCGGCGATGTCGCCATCAGCGGGCGCCGCGGGTTCGAGCGCACCTATGCGCTGGCCGAGCACGTCATCCCTGACGCCATCCGTTCGCAAGAGGTCTCCCGCGCCGATGCCATCCGTGAGCTGACCCGTCGCGCGGCCCGATCGAGCGGCGTCGCGACGCAGTCCGACCTGGCCGACTACTACCGGATCCGCGACCGGGCCGCCGTCGCGCGCTCGATCGCAGAGCTCGTCGACGCCGGCGAGCTGGAGCCCGTGCAGGTGCGCGGCTGGGAACGCGGCGGGCGTCCACTCGCCGCCTGGCGGCATCGGGATGCGGTGCTGCCCCGCAAGGTCGACGCGGCGGCGATTCTGACGCCGTTCGACCCGGTGGTGTGGTTTCGGGATCGCGCACTCCGCGCGTTCGACCTCGACTACCGCATCGAGATCTACGTACCGGCAGAGAAGCGGCGGTTCGGCTACTACTCCTTGCCGGTCCTCGTGGGCGACCGCATCGTCGCGCGCGTCGATCTCAAGTCCGACCGCGCGACATCGACGCTGCAGGTGCAATCTGCCTGGTGGGAACCACAGGCTCACCCCGGCGATGCCGAGCAGATCGCTGCCGAGCTCCGACTCGCAGCGGCGTGGCAGGGACTGGAGCATGTCTCGGTGTCGAGGTGGGGTGACGCCACCGACGCGCTGCATGGGGCGCTGGTGGCCGGAGCAGGCACCGGTCCCTCCGTGCGTCGTCACGTGCACGCGCGAGAGACTCCGGTGTGAGCAGGGCCCGGTGGTGGCTGCTCGGCGGCGTCGCCGGTCTCGTCCTCGTCGCCGCGGGGCTCTGGCTCTGGTCGTCGACGAACCGCTCCTCCACGCCGGAAGAAGCGGCGCTAGCCTATGTCCAGGCGCTCGAGTCCGGTGACGCCGACGCCGTGGCGGCCACCGGGATCGACGTGTCGGACACCGCACTGGTCGCCTTCGCCGCCGCCACCGCGTTCATCGAGGACTCCGAGGTCACAACGGTCCGACGCGAAGACGACGACACTTCGGCCGTCGTCGCGATCTCCTTCCGGCTCGACGGCAAGACGCACACCGCGCAGCTGACGCTCGGCATCGTCGACGGCCGCTGGAGCGTCGATGCGACGGGACTCGGCACACTGACCGTGGAAACGACGATCGGGTCGGATGTCGCGATCGGCGATGCGACCGTTCCGGCGGAGACGGCTGCACTGCTGCTCCCCGCGACCTACGCCCTCGCCGCCGCACCGGAGACACTGCTCGAGGGCGGGAGCGCGGCGCTGGTGCTACCAGGGGTGAAGACCACGACGACGCTCGACGTCGTGCTGCGGCCGGAGGCGACGGCGGTCGCGCAGGCCCAGCTCGACACGCTCCTCGAGACTTGCACCGCTGGGGGCACAGAAGTCCCCGACGGATGCGGCATACGGATCCCCTGGGGGACCGAGTTCCGCGAGGTGGATGCCATCCGCTATCGGATCGACACGGCACCGGTCATCGCGTTGACTCCCGCCGGTTTCACCGCAGAGGGTGGAGTGCTCGTGGCCACCGTCACCGGGACCGCCCAGAACGGCGAGGCCCGCACGACCACCTATCGGACGGACTCCTGGAGCGTGCGCGGCGACCTGGCGTTCACCGCCGACGGACTCCTCCTGTCGGTGTGGTGAACGACCGGCGTCAGAACTGCACGCGCGGCGGTTCGGAGATCGCGCTGCTGTCGGCGACCTCGAAGAACTCCCGCTCGGAGAAACCCAGTCCCTTGGCGAACAGGTTGTTGGGGAAGACCTTGATCTTGGTGTTCAGCTCGCGCACGCCGCCGTTGTAGAAGCGGCGCGCCGCCTGGACCTTGTCCTCGGTGTCGACCAGTGCCTGCTGCACCTGGAGGAAGTTCGTGCTCGCCTGCAACTGCGGGTAGGCCTCGGCGACCGCGAAGAGGCTCCGCAACGCCTGCTGCAGGTGCCCCTCGGCGATGCCCGCCTCGCCCGGCCCTCCGGCTGACAGGGTCTCAGCACGCGCCCGCGTGACGTTCTCGAAGACGGCCTTCTCGTGGGAGGCGTAGCCCTTCACCGTCTCGATGAGGTTCGGGATGAGGTCGGCTCGTCGCTTCAACTGCACCGTGATGCCGCTCCACGCCTCATCGACGCGGACGTTCAGCTGCACCAGCGAGTTGTACGTGGCCCACAGATAGATGCCGACGAGCAGGATCACTCCGACAACGATCAGTACCGGCACGAGCCATTCCATCAGAGCCCCACCCTTCCTCGTGTTTCTCTCATCCTAGACGCGCAGTCTGCACGTGGACTGGGCGCGCGCGGGCGTCCCTGCGTCCCTATCAGCTGCCGAGGACCCGCTCGAGGTAGCGGTTGCCGAAACGACGCTCCGGGTCGAGGCGATCGCGCAATGCGACGAAGTCGTCGAAGCGCGGGTATCGATCCCGGAGGGTCTGCGCCGTGAGCGTGTGGAGCTTGCCCCAGTGCGGGCGCCCGCCGAACTCGTGCATGATCTCCTCCACGGCGCCGAAGTACTCCGTGGGGTCGGCCCGCCAGTAGCGGTGCACGGCGATGTACGCGCTCGCGCGTCCGTGAGCCGTCGACAGCCAGCGGTCGTCGGACGCGGCGAAGCGCACCTCGATCGGGAACTCGATCGTCCATCCGCGCCGCGCGATCAGCGCCTGCACCGCTTCGAAGGCCGGCACGACGTTCTCGACGGGGATCGCGTACTCCATCTCCCGGAATCGCACGGTCCTGCTCTGGATGAGCACCCGGTGCGAGAGTTCGGTGTACTCGCGATCTCCGGTGAGCCTGACCGCGAGCCGGCTGAAGGACGGAGTGATCGCCGGAATGACCTGACCCGCAGCGCACGCCACGCGATACACCCCGTTCGAGAGCAGGGTCTCATCGATCCACCGCCCGACCACCGGGAGCGGCTTGCGCACCGTCGCCTCCGGCAGCCGCGTCTGGCGCTTGGTCAGCGCGATATCCGTGTGGGGGAACCAATAGAACTCGAAGTGGTCGGATGCGGCGACACGCTCGTCGAGGGTGGCGAGCACCTCCTCCAGGGGCACCGGCTCGTCGATCGCGTGCATGACGAACGCCGGCACGCACTGCAGGGTCACCTCGACGATGAGGCCGAGGGCGCCGAGTCCGAGAGCCACAGCGGGCAGCAGCTCGCTCTCGTGCTCCTGGTCGATGCGGAGGAACTCGCCGGCGGCCGTGACCATGGTGACGCCGACGACCTGGGTCGCGAGGCCACCGTACTCGGCACCGGTGCCGTGGGTTCCGGTCGAGATCGCGCCGGCGATCGACTGACGATCGATGTCGCCCAGGTTCTCCATCGCGAGTCCATACGGGGCGAGAAGTCCGGGGATACGGTGCAGCCGGGTGCCGGCGAGCAGGGTCACGCGTCCCGTCGCGGCGTCCGCCGAGACGAGTCCCTGCAGGTCGTCGAGCTCAAGCAGGACGCCCGGGGCGACCGCGATGCCCGTGAAGCTGTGGCCGGCGCCGACGGCCTTCACCGGAAGACCCTGCTTCACCGCGGCGACCACCGCCCGCTGCACACCCTCGGGGCTGCGCGGACGCTCCACGCGTACGGGTCGCACCGAGGCCGAGCGAGCCCAGTTCTGCCAGGTGCCGCCGATTCTCGTCACAGGAAGGCCTTTCCCTCGCCGCGGTAGGTCGGCAGCTCATCGATGATCTCGTCGCCCGAGACCAGGTGATAGCTCTCGATGCGCTCGGCCGGCTCGCCGCTCTTGGCATGCCGGAACCAGACTCGGTCGCCCACGCCCAGCGATGTCGCCGCCGGGCCCTGCAGGGGCGTCTGCACCTCACCGGCAGCTTCACGGGAGAGGGTGTGGAGCCCTTGTGGCCAGACGGGACGCGGTTGACGCGAGGCCACCGCGGGGCCGGAGGCGATCCATCCTCCGCCGAGCACCGTGGCGATATCGACGGCCGGGCGCCGCACCACGTCGAACGCGAATGCGGACGCCGGAGCGGGGCGGAACGAACGATACCCGTCGAACAGATGGCCGCCGAGGAGCCCGCTTCCTGCGCTCGCCTCACTGAGCGACTCATCGCTTCCGGTGAACTCGAGCGACCCCGTTCCTCCGCCGTTGAGGATCTCCAGCGGCGTGATCTCTCCGACCGCGGCGACGATGGCCGCCCGGCGCTCGCGCAGCTCGTTCCGTGAGCGCGACTGCACCATCCGGATCAGCGGGGCATCGGGGCCGGCATCGTCCCCCTGTCCCGCGATCTGCGCGTCGTACATCTGCAGTCCGACGAGCCGGAATCCCGGGCGGGCGACGACCTTGCGAGCGAAGGCGGCGACCTCTCCCGCGTTGAACAGCGCCGAACGGCGCACGCCGATGTGGCCGAGGAGTGAGGAGCGCCAGGAGGCATCGACGTCGATCGCGACACGGATCTCCGGCCGCGAACCGGGCCCTGCGACGCTGTCGATCAGGTCGAGGTGCACGAGGTCGTCGATCATCAGCGTGATGCGCTGAGCGGCCTGCTCGTCGGCGAAAAGCCGTGCCAGACCCGCACGGTCGACCGTGGGATAGCCGAGCATGATGTCGTCATGGGTCTCGGCGAGCCAGAGCGCCTCCTCGAGCGTGAACGCGAGGATGCCGCGGAACCCCGGGAGCTTCAGCACGGCATCGAGCACGGACCGTACCCGTACCGATTTCGAGGCGACCCGGATCGGCAGCCCGCCTGCCCGCACCAGAAGGTCCATCGCGTTGTAGCGGAGCGCCTCCCTGTCGATCACCGCCACCGGCGCGGGAAGATGCCCCGTCGCGGCGGACAGGCGCGGCCAGTAGCGGGCCGGGTCCTCCCATTCGGGGGCGACCGCAGGCGCGCCGTGGGCGGGGCTCAGTTCGTCGATGAGGTCGAGCACTCCCCCACACTAAGGCCTCCCCGGACTGCGGATCACCCCCGAAGGCACCGCGTCGCATCCGGTCACGCAGATAGGCTGGCGAGGAGGCCCCCGTAGCCCAATGGCAGAGGCAGGCGACTTAAAATCGCTTCAGTCTGGGTTCGAGTCCCAGCGGGGGCACATCCTCGCTCAGTCCTCCGCCGGCGCGACCGTCTTCCGCTCGCCTGCCGCCTCGCGAATGCGACGCACGACCAGGACGACCAGTGCGATCGCGATGGCCGAGTACACGGCGTAGTCGAGGTACCCGAGGTACTGCTCCAGCTTCTCGTGCTGCGTGCCCAGCGCCGCTCCGACTCCGAGGAGAAGAGCATTCCAGAGCCCGCTGCCGATGATGGTGTAGATGCTGAACGTCACGAGGTTCATGCGGGAGGCCCCGGCCGGAATCGAGATCAGGCTGCGCACGCCGGGTACCATCCGTCCCACCAGCACGGTCCAGCCGCCGCTGCGCACGAACCACTCCGATCCGCGTTCGAGATCGGAGCGGCTCACCAGCTTGGTGGCCGCGAGCATCCGCACCGCGCGATCCATCCCGATGGCCGCGCCGAGCCCGTACAGCAGCAACGCACCCAGCCAGGACGCGAGCGTGCTCCAGAAGATCAGCCACCCCAGGTTCAGAGAGCCGCTCTGGCTCAGGTACCCCGCGAAGGGAAGGATCACCTCGCTCGGGATCGGCGGCACCAGGACCTCGAGGAAGACCAGCACGCCCACGCCGATGTCTCCCAGCGCAGTGAGGACATCGGCCGCGAATCCGGTGAGCCCGGTGAAGCCGTGATCGGCAGCAGCAGTGAGAGCCATCTGCGGTCAGCGCCCGAAGATGTCGCCGATACCGGGGATGCCGAGGTTGCCGAGCTGCTCGCCCCAGCCGCTCGCCGCCTCTCCCAGCCCCGACATCGTCTCGCCCGCGGAGCCCATCAGATCGCCCGCACCCCCGGCGAGGGACTCGACGTCGATACCGGCGGCGAGGGACTCGACATCGATGCCCTCTGCCAACGCGCCGAAGTCGACGCCGATGTTCGCGGCCTGCTCCAGAAGAGGACCCGCCACCGTGCTGAGCACCGCACCCCCGGCCACCACACCGAGCAGTCCGACCGCCGCGCCACCAGCGACGACCGCGGCACCGCCGACACCCGCACCGCGCACGCGCGACAGCAGACCGCGCATCCGCCCCGGGTTCATGGCCTCGGCACGTCCGGCGGCGCGAGCGAGGTCATCCGGCGACGACGACCGCGGACGCTCGCCCGGCTCGAGTTCCTGTCGCATGCGGGCTTCGACGAGCGAGCGCTGCTCAGGGGTCAGGCGCGCGAACGCCTCGCGGTGGATCTGCTCGACGCGCTGCGGATCCGCCGTCTGCAGCAGGTAGTCGTAGCGGGCGATGGCCGCACGGTCGGCATCGGTCATGGCCTGCGAGGCCCGAGAGGCTCCGGGCACCGGCGGTGCGTAGGGGTCGGCGGCAGACGGTGCGGAGCTCGTGGAGCGGGGCCGCTCGCGTGACGCGGCGGGCGGCGTGTACGGGTCGGCCGCCACCGGACGGTTCTGGCTCGGCTGTCGCTCCGGGTCGCCCTGCCCTCGAACGGCGTCGACGGCGCCACGGAGCATGCCGCCCCAATCCGTCGACCGGGACCCGTCCTGCGCGCGTGATCCGTCAGCCGTGTGACCGTTGCGCGCCGAACCGGCGTTCTTCTCGAGCGCCTCGGATGCCATGCCGATCAGTCGGGAGAGCTTTCCCATGGGTGGTCCCTTTCGTGGTGCGGACCGCCCAGGATCCACCACGTCAGGACGACGGCAGGGTCTCTCGGCAGCCCGCGATGCGGGTGCCAAGGTCTCCTCCACCCTCACGGGCCGGCGGGCCGGAGCACGATCTCGTGCTCGTAATGACGACGTCGCCGCATTCGGGAGTACTCCCCTTGCCTGCGCGACGATACCGGCTGTACCTGTGCACCGCCTCGGAGACGCTCCGCAGAAACGACGATCGGCCCCGGCGCAGAGCGCACAGGGCCGATCGTCGTACTCGAGAGTCAGTTACTTGGCTGCAGCCTCGGCCGGCTCGGGAGCCTTCTCGGCGACAGGCTTCTTCGCGGCAGGCTTCTTCACCGCGGGCTTCTTCGCAGCCGGCTTCTTCGCAGCGGGCTTCTCCGATGCCTCGGCCGATGCCGCCGGAGCAGCGTCCGCCACGGGAGCGGCGGGAGCGGCCGGACGCGGGCGCGCGGCGAACTCCTCGAAGACGTAACGCGGGTTCTGCACGGTCTCGAGGTTCACCAGGTCGCGGCCGAGCCACAGGTTGTTCCACCAGCCCCAGATGACGCGGAACTTGCGCTCCCACGTCGGCATCGCGAGACCGTGGTAGCCGCGGTGCGCGACCCAGGCCACGAAGCCCTTGAGAGCGATCTTGCCGGACTGGAAGACACCGTTGTACAAGCCGAGCCCTGCGACAGCGCCCAGGTTCTTGTGGAGGTACTCCTTGGGGTTCTCCCCACGCAGCACGGCGACGAGGTTCTTCGCGAGCAGCTTCGCCTGGCGAACCGCGTGCTGGGCGTTCGGCACGCAGAAGCCGCCGACGCCACCGCCCGAGAGGTCGGGGACAGCGGACACGTCTCCGGCTGCCCACGCGCCCTCGACGAAGGCCTCGGGGGTTCCGACGCGCAGGTCGGCGCGGGTCTGGATGCGACCGCGCTCCTCGACGGGCAGGTCGCCGCCGCGTACGACGGTCGGGTTGGCCATGACACCGGCGGTCCACACGATGACGTCGGTCGGGATGACCTCGCCGGTGGAGAGCTCGACGTTGCCGTCGACCGCGCTCGTCAGCTGCGTGTCGAGGTGCACGTTGGCGCCGCGCTTGGCGAGGTCCTTGAGCACCCACTCGCTGGTCTGCAGCGAGACCTCGGGCATGATGCGGCCCATCGCCTCGATGAGGTGGAAGTGGGTGTCTTCGAAGCTGATCTGCGGGTACTTGCCCACCAGCGCGGACGCCAGGGAACGCAGCTCGGCGAACACCTCGATACCCGCGAAGCCACCACCGACGACGACGACGGTCAGCAGACGGTCGCGCTCGGGGCCGGCGGGAAGCGAGGCGGCCTTATCGAAGTTCGACATGACCTTGTCGCGGATCGCGACGGCCTCTTCGATCGTCTTCAGCCCGATCGCGTTGTCGGCGATCCCGGGGATCGGGAAGGTGCGCGAGACGGCACCGGCCGTGACGACGATCTGGTCGTACGCGAACTCGTACGGCTCGCCGACGGGCGGCGTAATCGTCGCGACCTTCTGTGCGTGGTTGATGTTCGTCACCTTGGCGGTGAGGACGTTGGTGCGCTTGAGGTGACGGCGGTGCGCGACCACCGAGTGCCTGGCTTCGATCGAGCCGGCGGCGACCTCGGGGAGGAACGGCTGGTACGTCATGTACGGCAGCGGGTCGACCATGGTGACGTCGGCCTCACCCTTGCGCAGGTGCTTCTCGAGCTTCCACGCGGTGTAGAAACCCGCGTACCCTCCGCCGACGATCAGGATCTTGGGCACAGTGCTGTTCTGAGGCACAGAAGAACTACTCCTCGGAGTCGGGGGTGTGGCGTACGGAAATGCGCGCCGATCGGATGCGCCGGGCAGCTGCGGTGACGCCAAGCGCTACCAGGATACCAGGGACCGTGAGCGCAATGAGCGGCAGGGTACCGTAGCGCAATGAATCCGCGCTGGGAAGCAACGGTGAACCGGCTTCGGTGGGCGCATCGGGCGCGGGGAGAGGCGGGACGGCGACGGGTGTCACCGTCGGAACCGGCTGCGGCTCCGTCTCCGCGCGACGGAACACGCGGATCCACTCGGCGAGGTCTCCCATGGGGTTCTCGCTCACCGCAGGGAGGTTCGCGGAGATCGCCGCTGCGGCATCCACCAGCCCGTATCCGTAAAGGGGATCCTGGGGTTTGACCGCATCAGGGACGGGGATCGCGGTCTTGATGATGCGGTTGATGACGTCGATCGCCTTGATGTCGGGGTGCGCCGAGCGGATCAGCGCTGCGACTCCCGCGACGATGGGCGCCGCACCACTGGTTCCGCGCCACGGCACGACCGTGCCGTCTGCGGAGACGCCGATGAGCCCCTCGCTGGGCGCGGAGATCCCGATCGTGATGCCCTGGGTCGACGCCTCGATGCTCGCCATGCCGGTCTGGTCGACGCCACCGACCGTGAGCACACCGGGAATGGTCGCCGGGGCGCCGATGATGTTCGTCCCACTCCCCCTATTGCCGGCGGCGACGACGACCACCACGTCATGCTCGAAGGCATACAGGAACGCGTCGTCCCAGCTCTTGTCCCAATCGAGCGTGTTCGTCGTGAACGAGAGGTTGATGATGTCGGCACCGTTGTCGACGGCCCAGCGCATGCCCTTCGCCACCTGCTCGGTGAACGGAACGGCGGCGGCCGCGCTGAACCCCACCGAGATCGAGAGCAGGTTGGCTTCCGGCGCCACGCCGATCATGCCGGTGCCGTCGGGCGCACCGCGACCGGCAGCCAGCGAAGCCACCCAGGAGCCGTGATTGCCATCGACGGCGCCCAGGGGCGTACGCCCGTCCGGAGTGCCTGACCCCGAGACATCGGTGCCACCCACCACAGCGTCGCCGAAGACCGAGGGCACCTTGCCGATGCCGGTGTCGATCACCGCGATGGTGACGCCTTTGCCACGAGTGGTCTGCCAGGCCTCGCGGATCCGCGCCCCGTCGAGCCAGTACTCCGAAGCCCGCACCGGGTCGGCAGGGTCGTCGGGGATCGGGGCCGGAGTCGGTGCGACGCCGAGGAGCAGCACCGTCGCCGCCACCACCACGATGGCGGCAGCGCTGCGCAGCGTCCGGCGTGCGGTCATACCGCGGAAGCCGCCTCATCGCGCAGGGCGGCGCCGGGGTCTTCACAACGGCAGACCGAAGGCGACCAGGAGGATCGAGCGAGTGCGGCGTCGCCGATCGGGTTGACTCCCGGGCCTGCGGCCAGGGCATGCCCGGCCAGAGCATGCAGGCATTTGACGCGCGTGGGCATTCCCCCGGCGGAGATGCCGTCGATCTCGGAGACCTCGCCGAACTGCCTCCGGTCAGCGAGGTAGGCCTCGTGGGCTGCGAGATACGCCGACGCCACTGCCTCGTCGTCGACGAGAAGCGCCGCGAGCTCCGGCATCACCTGGGTCGCCTCGAGCGTCGACATCGCCGCCGTCGCCGCGGGGTGGGTCAGGTAGTAGAACGTCGGGAACGGCGTACCGTCCGGCAGACGCGGTGTGGTGGCGACCACCGTCGGGTTGCCGCACGCGCAACGGGCCGCGATGCCCACCACACCTCGGGCGGAACGACCGAGCTGGGCCGATACGACGGCGAGCTCGGCGGGCGTGGGGGCAGGGAACGGCGGCGTGGTCACCTCACCAGCGTAGGGGAGCCGCCGGGGAAGTTGCTCGACGGGACGGTCAGGGAGCGACGGCGGCCGTATCGCTGAGGCCGGTCGAGACGATGGTGCGCAGCAACTGCGGCATCCAGTCCGTCGGCTTCTCGACGATCGTGTCGCTCACGGGCTCCTGCTCCCGCGGAAGGGCCGCGGGATCGAGGTCGTTGTCGATCAGATACACGACCTCTCCGGGCTTGACGTAGTAGAGGCGCTCGCGGGCCTGCGTCGTGATGTACACGGGGTCGTTCCAGCGCTCACGTTCGGCGACGAGGGAGGCGATCTCGTCTTCGCTCACCTTCACCGACGCTTCGAGGGCCGCGATCTTCTGACGTTGATCGATGAAGGTCCCAAGCGTGGGCACGAGCACCCAGGCACCCAGCACCACCAGCGAGAGCATGATGACAGAGAAGGCCGAGAGGCGGATGCCGGACGCCCACTCGCGGACGTCGACGCGAGGCGCCTCACCCCGGCTCCTGCTCGATGAGCGCGGTGCGGACGACGATGCGGCGGGCGTGGCCGTCT
Organism: Microbacterium sp. Root322; assembly: GCF_001425645.1. Lineage (NCBI taxonomy): Bacteria > Bacillati > Actinomycetota > Actinomycetes > Micrococcales > Microbacteriaceae > Microbacterium > Microbacterium sp. Root322. The sequence goes on from NZ_LMCS01000002.1 coordinate 145,618, forward strand.
TCTTCGACTTCATCGTGCCGGCGGGTCGCGGCGTCTGCGGTCCCGGAGACGCCGAAGGAGGAGCCGGTCGTCGTGCCACGGCTCCTCCTTCGTCGTGCCGCTTCAGCGGCGGTGTTCACCGCCGAGACGGCGGCTTCTTCGGTGTATCGGTGCGCTCAGGCCTGGTAGCGCGGGAACGCGGAACGGCTGGCGAAGACCGCGGCGTCGCCGAGCTCTTCCTCGATGCGCAGCAGCTGGTTGTACTTCGCGACGCGCTCGCTGCGAGCAGGAGCACCTGCCTTGATCTGTCCGGCGTTGGTCGCGACGACCAGGTCGGCGATCGTGGTGTCTTCGGTCTCACCCGAACGGTGCGAGAGCATCGCCGTGTAACCGGAGCGCTGAGCGAGGCTGACCGCGTCGAACGTCTCGGTGAGCGTGCCGATCTGGTTGACCTTGACGAGCAGCGAGTTCGCGACGCCGCGCTTGATGCCGTCGGCGAGACGCTGCGGGTTGGTGACGAACAGGTCGTCGCCGACCAGCTGCACCTTGCTGCCGAGTGCGTCGGTCAGGTGCTTCCAGTTGTCCCAGTCGTCTTCGGCGAGAGCATCTTCGATCGTGACGATCGGGAAGTCGTTGACGAGTCCGACGTAGTACTCGGTGAGCGCCGCGGCGTCCCAGTCCTTGTTGTCGAGACGGTAGACGCCGTCCTTGAAGAACTCGGTCGCGGCGACGTCGAGGCCGAGCGCGATGTCGGTGCCAGGCGTGAAGCCGGCTTTCTCGATCGCCTTCACCAGGAAGTCCAGTCCCTCGCGGTTGCTGGGCAGGTCGGGAGCGAAGCCGCCCTCGTCGCCGAGGCCGGTCGCGTAGCCGGCGGCCTTCAGCTCTGCACGCAGCACGTGGTAGGTCTCGACTCCCCAGCGGAGCGCCTCGGAGTAGGTCTCCGCACCGATCGGGGCGAGGAAGAACTCCTGCATGTCGATGCCGTTGTCGGCGTGCTCGCCACCGTTGATGACGTTGAACAGCGGAACGGGCAGCACGTGCGCGTTCGGGCCGCCCAGGTAGCGGAAGAGCGGGAGGTCGGCCGAGTCGGCCGCTGCCTTCGCGACGGCGAGGCTGACGCCGAGGATGGCGTTGGCTCCGACGCGCTTCTTGTTCTCGGTGCCGTCGACCTCGATCAGGATCTCGTCGACGATGCGCTGCTCGCTCGCCTCGACACCTTCGATCGCCGGTCCGAGCTCGTCGATGATGGCCTCGACGGCCTTGAGCACGCCCTTGCCGCCGTAACGGCTCTTGTCTCCGTCGCGGAGCTCGTACGCCTCGAACGCGCCCGTGGATGCGCCGGACGGCACGGCCGCCCGCTGCACGATGCCGTCGTCGAGGAGGACCTCCACCTCAACGGTCGGGTTTCCGCGCGAGTCGAGAATCTCGCGTGCGCCTACAGCCTCGATCAGTGCCACTGATGTGCTCCTTGCTCAGGGGGAAAACGTTGTGTGGAGCGTCGTCGATCCGCGCTCAGTCTAGCCCGGCCCTCCGACAGGGTCAGGGACCCGACCGACGGGTTCGCGCGCACGCTCCCGCCGCCGCCGACATCAGACGACCACGGCGATGGCGAAGCCGTCCCAGCCCTTCGCGCCGACGGTCTGCAGGGCCGTGGCGTCGAATCGCGGGTCCTCCCCCAGCATCCGCAGTCCCTCACGGGTGCCGACGACCTTGGGGTCGGTGCTGTCATCGCGGACGATCTCGCCCTCACGCCCGATGTTGTCGAGCACGACCACGGTGCCGGGGTGGCCGAGCTTCGCCGCCCAGTCGAGGTAGATCGTGTTCGACTCCTTGTCGGCGTCGATGAACACCAGGTCGAACCCGCCGACCAGGGTGGGGAGCACGTCCACTCCCCTACCCACGCGGATGTCGACACGATCACCGACGCCCGCGGCATCGATGCTGGCGCGGGCGATCGCCGCGTTGTCCGACTCCGCCTCGATCGTCACGACGCGCCCTCCGGGGCCGACGGCCCGCGCGAGCCAGATCGTGGAATAGCCGCCGAGCGTGCCGACCTCCAGCACCCGCCGCGCTCCGCTGATGCGGACCAGGAGGTTCAGCAGCTTGCCGGCGACAGGAGCCACCTCGATCTCGGGCAGGCCCGCCTCGCGCTGCGCGCTGAGCGCCGACTCCAGATCCGCATCGGGTCCGACCAGCAGATCGGAGAGGAAGGCGTCGGCTTCGGACCAGGCGGTGGGGGTGGAATCCATGGCCTCAGCCAACCCCCGCCGCTGCCGTCCGTCAAGACCGCGGTGCGGAGAGCAGGCGCCCCGGAGCATCGGCGAGCTCGGGCTGGGCGCGGAACTGCCCGGTCAGCACCAGCACGACCGTGAGGAGGGCGAGGACGATCCACGTCGCCACGCCGAGTGGTCCGGCCAGGGCCATGTCGGGCTGCGTCGCGGCGACGATGAGGACGAGCCCCGCCGCGGCGTTCAGCGAGCCGTGCGCGATGACCGCCGGCCACACGGATGCCGAACGCAGGCGCAGCCAACCGAGCAGAATGCCCCAGGCCACGCATCCGCCGATCATGAGCAGCACGCCGGTGAGGTCGGTGCGCCCGAAGTTGTAGCCGAGAAGGATGACCGGGCTGTGCCATGCACCCCAGATCACCCCGCTGAGGATCAGGGCCGGCCAGGTGCCGAGCGGGCGCAGCGCCGGAAGCAGCCAGCCGCGCCAGCCGAGCTCCTCGCCGAAAGCGAAGAGGCTGTTGAACAGCCCGCCGACGGGGATCGTCGCGAGCTGTGCGAACACGATGACCTGGACAGGAGGCAGCGGCGTGCCGGCCGGGACGGCCTTCTCGAGTTCGGCGGCGAAAGCCGCGAACGTCAGATCGAGCTGCACGAAGCCGAGCGCGGCGGAAAGCAGGATGCCCAGACCCACCAGCAGCGGCGGAACGAGCCAGCCGGCGACCATGAGCCAGATCACCCGCTTCGCCGGCCGCATCGGCCACAGTCCGAGGAACCGTGCACGCTGGCCGCGCGCGGGGACGCGCATCACGAACGTCACGACGAGGGCTGCCACCGCGGGTGTGAACATCATCACCGGCAGCAGGAGGACCGAGATCGGCTCAGCGAGACCGTCGCCCAGCCACAACGGCAACGCCACCAGCCAGGCGAGGGCGAAGGAGACCGCCACGAAGGCGATCACCGCGGTCCACGGCACGCGGCGCGTGTGCAGGGCCTGATGGTTCATGAGGTCGCCTTTCCGGAGTCGGTCGAGGAGGTGCCGGGTGTTCGTGAGCGGTCGACATAGGCCTGCAGCAGCGCCGCGGCTTCTTCCGCGCCGTCGATCGTCACGATGAACGGCCGTCTGTCACGGCGGGAGACCTCGATCGCCGAACCGCGCCGCATGACGATGCCGGACCGTCCGTCGACGCTGATGCGCCACCCCCAGCCGCCGAACTCGGCGAACGGCGAGATCTCGACGGCGCGCACAGACTCGATCTCGTCGAGCGGGATGCGGATACGCGGCCACCTCAGCAGGGCCCGCGCCGAGAAGCCCTCCGGCGTGACCTTGACGCGGAAGGAGGCTGTCGCCGCCAGCGCGAGGCCCACGACGAGCACCACCACGGCGACGATCCAGCCACCCTCGACACCGGTGCCGAGCATGAACGCACCGAGCGCGACCAGGCCGAGGAGCACGAAGAACAGGAACGCGAGCGCGCCGCGTGGCATGGTCGTCGTGGCGACCCACACGACGCGTTCTCCCTCCGCCACGTTCACGGCATACCGTGGCTCCAGCGTGCGCCCCCGTTCGGGGCGGACGCGGGGCTGCACGGCCCAGGCGATGCCGCCGACAGCCACGAGTCCGGCGAAGGCCAGCGCGAAGGTCTCGCCGATGCCCGGCACGTCGGAGACATCGGTGAGGTCGCGCTGGAGCGCGAGGGATCCGAGACTCAGGATCGCCGCCAGCGCGGCCATGCCCGCGGCGAGCGCGCCCATCAGGCGGGCAGTGCCGCCCCAGTGCGCACCGGCGGAAGCGAGCGTCGCGACCGCCATCAGCACCGGCAGCCCGAGCCCGAGCGCGATGAGGAGCCAGAGGTACGTGTACGGCGCCCCGAATCCGTCGGCACCGCTCGGGCCCCAATGGGTCGCGACCTGAGCCGGCAGCGTGGGCAACCAGGTGAGGAGGATCACGACGGCGACGGCGGTGATCACGGTCGGCACGATCACCGCGACGAGGAAGAAGGCCACTCGTGCGCGTCGCAGCAGTTGCGGCGGGGTACGGGTGAGGTCGTGGGTGGCGTCACGATGGGTCATGGCGAATCCTCCTCGTGGTTCTCGATCGGGTCCATGCCGGTGCGGGCGTCACGGTGCGCATGGACGATGCCGGCGAGCGTGTCGGCGGAGACGCCGAGTGCCGCGGCACGGCGCACCAGATCGTCGATGTCGTTGGCGAGTTCTGCGAGCGGCGCGGCCGAGGCCGCGATCACCGCTCCCCTGCCGCGACGCAGATCGACCAGGCCCTCGTCACGCAGTCGCTGGTAGGCGTGCAGCACGGTGTGCTGGTTGATGTCGAGCGCTTCGGCGACATCGCGTGCCGCGGGAAGGCGATCGCCCGGAGCGAGGACCCCGGTGAGGATGTCGGAGCGGATGGAGGCCGCGACCTGGTCGTACAGCGCGCGGGGGCTGTCGGTATCGACACGGATGAGCATCCGATCCTCCTCTCCTGGAATCGCTACTTATTCTATACGAACTATAACAACTGTGACAACCCTCCAGACGTCTTGGTCGCTCTCTGCTCGTTCCTCCACACTGGCGTGATGCGCATCACTCCCCGCCGTCTCGCGATCGGCATGAGCCTGTGGATCCCCAACCTCTTCAGCGGCATCCGCATCCGCCGCTTCAGTGAGGATTGGACCCACGCCACGGTCGAACTCCACGTGAACGTCTTCACCCGCAACTACGTCAAGACCGCGTTCGGTGGGTCGATGTCGGCGATGACCGACCCGTACTTCTTCATGCTGGTGATGCACCAGCTCGGACGCGATCACGTCGTGTGGGACACCCGCGGCGAGATCGAGTTCCTCAAGCCCGGCCGTGGCGTGCTCACTGCCGAGTTCGAGGTGTCGAAGGAGAAGGCCGAGGAGATCCGTGAGCGCGCACGCGGCGGAGCCAAGGTGCTCGAGTGGTTCGAGACGGTCATCACCGACAGGGAGGGCGACGTCGTCGCGAAGGTACGCCGCGAGGTCTACATCCGGGAGAAGAAGCGGGTCACGGCTTCCCAGGGCTGACCGCGAGCGTCGACGACCTCGCGATCAGAGTGGGGGCGAGCCGGAGGGTGCGGTGAGCGGTCGATGCCCCCGACACCAGACCGAGGACGAGTTCGAGAGCCGCGTGCCCGCTCTCCTCGAACGGCTGTCGCACGGTCGTGAGATCGAGCGCCTCGGCGACCTCGCCGTCGTCGTAGCCGACGACCGCGAGCGGGGCGGTGCCGGGATCCGCTCGTAGCGCCGCGAGCACCTCGACAGCGAACTGGTCGTGGTTCGCGACGATCGCCGTCGCACCCGCGACTCGGGCCGCAGCGATCACCCGGCCATCGACCGCGGAGGGCTCGGCGACGGCGAGATCGGTCATCGCCAGATGCTGGGTCAGCCCCTCGATACGGAGCATCCCCGCCGACACGTAGGCCGGCGAGCGCTGCGGCTCGTGCACGAAGAGGACGCGGCGATGCCCCAGCTCGGCGAGGTGGCGCCCGATCTGCGCACCACCGTCGCGATCGTCGACGAGGACGACCGGACCGTCCACGTCCGACCGCGTCGGCACCACGTCGACGTAGACGACCGGGATGCGCGCCGCCCTGCTCGCCCGGCGTGCGGCCCCGCCCAGCGGAACCCCCATCACCACGAGCCCGTTGGCATCCGTGCGCGTGGGCAGGACGTCGAGCAGCGGCTCGTCGGCAGCCGCGGCGGAATCGAGGTCGTACGGGATGATGTCCACCGCCGCGTCCCTCGCCCGACGGAGCATGCCGGACAGGCGGCGCAGGTACGAGGGGTAGGTGGTGAACGGTGCGGCGACCGCGATGCGCGCGGCTCCGACACGTCGACCCTGTGCCATCCGGTACCCGAGCGCTGTGGCCGCGGCGACGATGCGCTCGCGGGTCGCGGGTCGCACCCGATGCGGGGCGCTCACCGCCAGCGACACGGTGGAGATGCTCACTCCGGCGCGCTCCGCGACGTCGTAGATGGTGACCCGTCCCGGTCGTGCACGCATGGTCGGACTTCCTTCTTCATCGAAGTTCTTCGATTGCCCAGACTAGGTCGGAACCCGCACGATCGGAACCCGTCGGTGCGGAACTCGTCGAAGGAGATGACCGATGCCGACACCCCGGTCCCGATTCCAGCGTCCGACGCTCGACAGCGCGGTCGCTGCGTGGGAGGAGCGAGTCGCCCCGCTGCTCGAAGACGAACCCGCAGACCCCGCAGGACGACGCCGAGTCGCTGCGCGCAACGACGACACCGTGAGCGCCGCGCTCGGGATCACGCCGCTCCCGACGGCCTCGGAAGAGCGCACGGTTCCGGTCGACGGACATCCCGACGTGCGCGTCCGCGTGTACTGGCCCGGCGAGGAGCGCGCGCCGGCGGGATCGGGTCTTCCTGTGCTGGTCTACTTCTACGGCGGAGGATTCACGATCGCCGGGATCGACTGGGTCTCCTGGGACGCCCGCTTCCGTGTGAGAGCGCGGGATGCGGGGATCGTCATCGTCGCGGCCGACTACGCCCACGCACCAGAGCAGCGATTCCCCGCGCAACCGGAGCAGTGCTGGTCGGCCTTCGAATGGACCCGCGCCCACGCAGAGGAGCTGGGGGCGTCGCCGGAGCGGATGGCCGTGGGCGGAGCATCGTCGGGAGGCGACCTCGCCGCGGCCGTGACGCTCATGAACCGCGATCGCTCAGCGCATCCGATAGTCCTGCAGTTGCTGGAGACCCCTGCGCTGGATCTGACCATGGGGCACGCCGACATGCGCGGCATCGATGCGCGCATGCCGGGAGTGATCGTGCGCGCGGCCGGCCGCACCCTGGTGCGGCAGTACCTCGGAGAAGACTCCGCAGTCGCCCGCCTCCCCTACGCCTCACCGCTGCGGGCCACGTCGCACGAGCGGCTCCCCCCAGCACTCATCCTCACCTCCGAGCTCGATCCCCTGCGCGGTGACGGAGAGGCCTACGCCCGAGCGCTCTCCGCGGCAGGTGTTCCCGTGACCGCGACGCGCTTCATCGGGCAGACGCACGGCTCGCTCGGCTCGACCGGATACGTGCCCGCCGCAGACGTCGCGCACCGTCTCGTCGTCTCCGAGCTGCGCACGCTGCACGCGAGAGGGGCGGCATGAGCGACCACGAGTACCGCCGGCCGCCGTTGAGTGCCGAGATCCTGGAGTGGATCCAGCGCATCCGCGAGCTCTCCGCGACCCTTCCCGACCTCGAGTCCCCCGAGCCGGGAGCACGACGCCGGGCGCAGCGGGAGTTGAGCGACCTCCTGGCGGTGGAGTTCACCGAGGCGGTTCCCGCAGGCGTGCTGATCGACGACCTCGTGGTCGCCGGTGGGACGGGTCCGCTGCGTGCGCGTCGATTCCGACCAGGGTCCTCGACCGGTGCACTGCCGACGATGTTGTGGCTGCACGGCGGCGGCTGGAGCGGTGGCACGATCGACGAGCTTCTCAACGAGCGCCTGTGCGCTGATCGCTCCCTTCGTTCCGCGGTGCAGATCATCGCACTGGAGTACCGGCTGGCGCCCGAGCATCCCTTCCCGGCTCCGGTCGACGACGCCGTCGCCGCACTCGCCGACATCCGGGAGCGCGCAGACGAGCTGGCGGTCGACGCGCACCGACTCGGCGTCGGCGGCAACTCCGCCGGCGCGACGATAGCGGCCACGACGGGCCTGCGCATGCGCGACGCCGGAACACCCCTGCACCACCAGACGCTCGAAGTGCTCCCCGCGGCGCTGCGGATCGTCGGGGACTCGATGCACCGCCACCTGCGCCCGGCCGACAGGGAAAGCGTCGAACACCTCGCCGAGGCTTATCGCGCTGGAGCTCCCCTCGCAGAGGCCTCTCCGCTGGATGCCATGGATCACCGGCGGCTCGCCCCCGCACTGATCCTCGCCGCCGAGTTCGATCCCCTGAGGGACGGGGCCACCGCCTATGCCGATGCGCTGCGGAAGGCAGGGGTCCCCGTCAGGCTGCGCATCGGACCCGGCCATGATCATGCCTCCCCCGGTCTCACCGGCCGCTGGGAGGGCGCTCGGATGTGGCGCGACGTGGTGGTCGCCGAGCTCGCCGACGCCTACGGCACGACCCCCCTCCCGATCGCCGATCCGGCGCTGACCACCGGTACGCACCGGTGACCACTCCACACCCCGACCCCGATCCGGAGACGATGATGTCCACCCACGCAGTCGATCCAGTCTTCCCCGCGGACCCCGCTCCGCCGCTCACCGCCGACGCGATCCCGGGCCAGCGCCAGACGCGCTGGTTCTGGATCTCCTTCGTGCTCGCCTGGCTCGGATCCGGCATCGCCCAGGGCGTCGCCAGCGTCGCGATCCCCCAGCTCCTCAAGGAGTGGGATCCCGATCGGGCGACGGGCGACCTCAGCATCATCCTCACTATCGGCGGCGCCGCCATCCTCATCACGACGCCGATCTTCGGCCGCCTCAGCGACCGCTCGATGTCGAGGCTCGGCATCCGTCGGCCCTGGATCCTCTCCGGCTCTCTGATCGCGCTGGCCGGCTACGCGGTGCAGGCCACGGCCCCGTCGCTCCTCGTGCTCGCGGTCGGCACGATCCTGGTGCTCGTGGGGTGGGGCGCGGTCTCGATGACCGTGCACACCCTCTTCGCCGACCAGATCCGCCGCAGCATCCGCGCCATCATGTCGGCCGTCACCGGTGCCGCCACCGCGATCGGGATCCTGGGCGGCGTCTCCCTCGCGGGTGCCGTCGCCCCGATCGGTCAAGTCGGCATGTTCCTGATCCCGGGTGGGCTCGCCGTCGTCCTGGCGATCACGCTGTTCTTCACCCTGAAGGACATCCGTCGTCTGGAACCCGCGGAGCCGATGGACTGGAGCGGCGTCCTGGACACCTTCTGGCTGAGCCCGCGCCGCTACCCCGACTTCGCCTGGGCATGGGTGTGCCGCTTCTTCATGACCGCATCGATCGTGTCGGTCACGAGCTACCTCTACCTGACGATCTCCGGACGCTTCGGGATCGACGACCCGACCGAGATCGCCGCCGTGCAGACGCAGGCCACCGCGGCCTTCACCCTGATGAACCTGGTGATGGCGTTCGTCTTCGGCGTGATCTCCGATCGGACAGGGCGCCGCAAGCCGAGCGTGATCATCGGCGCCCTCGCGAGCGCCGGCGGGCTGGTGCTGGCGATCTCGTTCGGCGACATCGCGTTCTTCCTCGTCGGCATCGCGATCGTCGGAGCCGGGCAGGGAGCGTACATCGCGGCAGACGTCGCCCTGATGACGGAGTGCCTCCCGTCCGTCGAGGACGCGGGCAAGGACCTCGGCATCGTGGCGCTCGCCTACCTGCTGCCGGGCATCCTCGTACCCGTTTTCGGATTCTTCGCCACCCGCATAGGCTCGCCGACAGGTGAGAACTTCGCGGCCCTCTACATCGGCGCGGTCGTGATGGCTGTGATCGCCGCGTTCGCGGTCACCCGAGTGAAGGGCGTGCGATGACCGATGCTCCCCGTCTCGGCGGCGCAGCCCGTCGCGAGTACCGGCGCCTGAACCGCGCCGCGGACATGCTTCCGCGGACGCACCACGAGGTCGTTCGGTCAGCCGACATCCCCGTCCCGGCGGACGACGGCGTCACTCTCCTCACCGACCATTGGCATGCGGAGGGGGCCGGCGGGCACACCGTGCTGATCCGCACTCCCTATGGGCGTGACGGCATCGCCGGGGTGGCGCTCTTCCTCGCCGAACGCGGGCACCATGTCGTGGTGCAGAGCTGCCGCGGCACGTTCGGTTCGGGCGGCGCGTTCGACCCGCTGCACGACGAGGTCGCCGACGGGCAGGCGACCATGCGCTGGTTGCGCGCGCAGACGTGGGCGACCGGCCGTGTGCACTCCTGGGGCGGAAGCTACTTCGGCGTGACGCAGTGGGCCTACTGCGACGGCGACGAGCGTCCCGACGCCCTGGGCATCGCGATCTCCGCGCGACGCTTCGACGACGCGATCCTCTACCCGGGCGGCGGATTCTCGATCGACACCCCTCTCACATGGGCCTACGCGCTGGACATCCAGGAGCGGTCGCTGCCGTCGAAGGCCTGGGCGCTGCTGCGCGCCCGCCGCGCTTTCCGTCGTGGGGCGCTCGCGATTCCCCCCTCGGAGGCGGTGCGCGTGGCGCGTGACGCGGACCCGCAGTTCTTCCGCGACTGGGTCGAGCACAGCGACCACGGCGACCCGTGGTGGGAGCCGATGCACTTCGCGCAGGATGTGGAGACCGTCCCGCCCGTCACGCTCGTCGCCGGATGGCAGGACCTGTTCCTGGTCGGTCAGCTGGCGGACTACGCCGCCCTCCGCGACGCGGACCGCCCGGTGCGCCTCATCATCGGCGACTGGGTGCATGGCGCTCCGGAGATCACCGTCATCGGGGTCCGCGAGGCGCTACGCTCCTTCACTGCGGACGCGGCCACGAACGGCGTGCGCCTCGACGTGACCGGAGGCGGTGGGCGGCGGGAGCTTCTGAGCTGGCCACCGCCGCACACGGCGATGACCGTGACGCTCACCCCCGACGGGCAACTCGACCGGAGCGGTGCCGAGCACCCCGCCGCCGACCTGACGTACCGCTACGACCCTGCGGATCCGACCCCGGACGGCGGCGGACGCACGCTCAATCCGTTCTCCGCAGGACGACGCAGACAGCGCGTCCGCGAACGCCGGGACGATGTGCTCGTGTTCACCGGCGATCCGCTTCCGGAAGACCTGCTGGTCATCGGAGTGCCCGAGATCGCCCTGCCGTTCTCATCGTCGAATCCCCGAGCCGACCTGTTCGTGCGTCTCTGCGAGGTCGACACCCGGGGCGTCTCGCGGGCGGTCACCGACGGGTACCGACGGCTCTCCCCCGACGATGCGGGGATCGAGGCGGGCACCGTGCGGCTCGAACTCGCGCCCCTCGCCCACCGCTTCGCCGCCGGGTCGCGCCTGCGCGTGCAGGTGTCGTCCGGTGCCCACCCTCTGCATCTGCGCAACCCCGGGACGGACGATCCGGTGCGCGATCACTCACGCCTGCTCGCCAGCGAACAGACCGTGCGTGTGGGAGGGACCGATCCTGCCACCCTCACCCTGCCCGCCGAGGTGACGGTCCCGGCTCACGCGGGAGCCTCGTCACCCGCCGTTCACCGTCGCGTGCCACGATGACGGGATGCCCCTCGCCCGTCGCCTGACTCTCGCGGATGCGGTCGCCATCGGCCTCGGCTCGATGATCGGCGCCGGCGTCTTCGCGGTGTGGGCTCCCGCGATCGGCGTCGCCGGGAGCGGCATCCTCATCGCCCTCGCGATCGCCGCCGTCGTCGCATACTGCAACGCCACCTCGTCGGCGCAGCTCGCCGCAGCGCACCCCGTCGCCGGTGGCACGTACGCCTACGCCCGCGCGGAGATCGGTCCCTGGTGGGGCTTCATCGCGGGGTGGAGCTTCGTGATCGGCAAGATCGCCAGCTGCGCGGCCATGGCCATGACCTTCGCCGCGTATGCGGCCCCGGTCGGATGGCAGGTGCCCGTCGCCGTCGCGGCGGTCGTGCTCCTCGCCGTCGTGAACTGCTTCGGTGTGACACGCACGGCCCTGGTCACCCGCATCCTCGTCGTGTGCTCGCTGCTCGGGCTCGCGGTCGCGGTCGGCTTCGGATTCGCGGCCACCCCGACCGCCTCTCCCACCCCGCTGCCCGATGCCACGGTCTACGGGGTGCTCCAGGGCGCCGGGCTGCTGTTCTTCGCGTTCGCCGGCTACGCCCGCATCGCGACGATGGGCGAAGAGGTCGTCGATCCCGCGCGCACGATCCCCCGCGCCATCGTGTTCGCCCTGGGGGGCGCGGTCGTCGTTTATGCACTGGTCGGTGCGGTCGTCGTGCTCGTTCTCGGTGCCGATGTTGTCGGTTCGACGGCGCCGCTGGTCGACCTGCTCACCGCCGCCGGCGCATCGGCGTGGACTCCGGTTCTTCGCGTGGCAGCGGCTGCCGCCTCGCTCGGCGCTCTCCTGGCGCTGCTGACCGGAATCGGCCGCACGACTCTGGCTATGGCTCGCGAGGGCGATGTTCCTCGATTCCTCGCGAAGATCGACCGGCGCCATCAGGTTCCGCAGCGCGCCGAGATCGCCATCGCCCTCATCGTGATCGCCATCGTGCTCGTCGCCGATCTGCGCGGCGCCATCGGTTTCTCGTCCTTCGGCGTGCTCCTCTACTACCTGATCGCGAATGCAGCCGCCTTCCGGCAGACGGGACGCGCACGACGCTACCCGCGAGCCCTGCAGGGGCTCGGAGCCCTCGGATGCCTGGTCCTGGTGAACACCCTGCCCGTGTTCGCGTCGCTGGTCGGAACCGCCGTGGTGCTCCTCGGTGTGGGATACCGGGTGCTGCGGCTGCGGTTCACTCGGGTGTGAGAACCGGCTCACCGCTCGGAGGTCAGCCGCTCGGAGGTCAGCCGCTCGCCTCGGAGCGGTACGCCCGTGGGGCGATCCCGAGCACGGTCTGGAAGTCGCGCGTGAGGTGCGCATGATCCGCGTAGCCGAGCTCGGCGGCGATCGAGGCAAGATCGGCTCCCGGCTCCTCGCGCACACGCTGCGCCGCCTCCTGCAACCGCCGACGCCGGATCATCGCTGCGGGTGAGAGGCCGACGTAGCGGTGCGTCATCCGCTGCAGGGTGCGCACCGAGACGGCGAGCCTGGTCGCCGCCTCCTCCGGGGTGAACGCCGGGTCATCGCCCATCAGCACATCCATCGCCGCGTTGGCCTGGCGTGCTGGATCGCCGACGGGTGACGCGCGCTCCTCGAGCCAGCGGGAGAAAGCCTCGACCGCACGCTCTCTGTGCCTTTCGTCCGAGCCCATCGCCGAGACGACGGCATCACGAAGCGCGGTGACATCGCCGGCCTCGTGGTCGAGCACCCGCTCTCCGTCGACCAGGGATGACGGATCCTCGATCAGCGCAGCGACCGCCGCCGGACGCAGAAGTGCGCCGACGGCCCATCCGCTCCCCCGCAGGTTGCGGTGCGACGCGCGGGTCGTCGCGCCCGACAGCGTCACGGCTTCCGCATCGACGACGAGGTTGAGGGCCGGATAGGCGACGATCTCCTGCTGCGAGGAGCGCCCTGGCGCGATGTCCCACTCCGGGATCCAGAACCATGCGACCAGATCCGTCACCGCCGACGGTGCCGGCAGCCGGTGGAACTGCGGCAGGCGAGCGGGATACAGCACACCACGGGTCGGATTCACCATGCGCCCAGCGTAGGGTCCACCGCCGACGCCCGAAGGCTGTCGCGGATCTTCAAGCCGCCGGCACCTCGCCCGGCCTAGCGTGGCGGCATGAGCAACGACGACACCACGACACACGACACCCCCACGACCGGCGCGAGCGGTACGTACACGACGAACGGCCGACCGAACAGCGCCACCTCGCTCACTCCCTTCCTGGCGATCCCGGAGGCGAAGCAGGCCATCGAGTTCTACCGCGAGGTCTTCGGCGCACGCGTCATCGACGTGACCGAGTTCGGCGGAGTCGTCGCCCACGCCGACCTCGACTTCGGTCTCGGCCTGCTCCAGCTCGGAGAGCCGAACGCCGAGTACCGCCTCGTGCGCTCGCCCGAGGGCGACGACGACTGCTACTCGATGGGGCTGTACGTCTCCGACGTCGATGCGGTCGTCGAGAAGGCCGTCGCCGCGGGAGCGACCGTGCGCGAAGCCCCGGCACCCTTCGTCTCGGGCGACCGATTCGCCAGCATCCGCGACCCGTTCGGGGTGCGCTGGTCGGTCATGACCCGCGTGGAGGACATCTCCGACGAGGAGAGCAGCCGCCGGGTGGCGGAATGGGCGGCCTCGTTCAGCGCGGCACCGGCAGACGGCGCGAGCTGAGCGATGCCTCAGCCGCACGGCACACCGCGGGAAGCAGCGCCTCGGCCGTGCGGCGATAGCCCAGCGCGCTCGGGTGGAAGCGGTCGAGGCTGAACATCGCCTCGGGCTCGTCGAAGAACATCGGTCCCACCGCTCGACGCAGATCGACCGGTTCGGCGCCCGCCCGCCGTGCCGTCTCGTCCTGGATCTCGGCGAGACGGCGGGACAGGCTGGAGGCGAGGCGGCGGAGAGGTTGCGGCACCGCGCGCAGCGCACCGAGGTCGGGGCAGGTGCCCACGACGACCTCTGCCCCTCTCTCACGCAGCCGGCGGATCGTGTCGTGCAGGTGCTGTGCAGACAGCGCCACGGGCAACCGGTGCGTCACGTCGTTCCCTCCGACGACGATCACGGCCACGTGCGGACGGTAATCCGTGGGCAGGGCATCGAGCTGGCCGGGGAGATCGGGCGACTCCGAGCCGACGACGGCCACCGTGCGCAGCCGCACCGGCCGATGCATCCGGCGTCCCGTCGCCTTCGCCAGCCGCCCGCCGAGGGTCTCCTTGCGATGCTCGGCCCCGAGGCCTGCGGCGATCGAGTCGCCGAGTACGAGCAGTTCGAGGGGCTCTCCGTCGAGACCTCGACGCCAGAGGCGATCCGCATCGAGCGCTTCCTCGCCCAGCGGCTTCCCTATCCGCCGTCGTGCGAGCGCCGCCTGCTGCCGGAGCACGAGACGGAGGCCGACCAGGAGCGCGACGAGTGCCACCCCGACCAGGACAGGCGGCACGACGACCGGTATCCGAACGCGACTCACGCCCCGATTCCACCCCGACATCGTGAACGCGGCGTGAACGGGAGCAAGGACGCCCCGTCATTCCAGGTGCACCTGTCGGGACTTCGTGCGGATGTCGGGCAGAACCACGGCGATTCCCCCGACATCCGTGCATCCACCCGACAGGTGTCCCGGCGCGGCGGACCGGACCGGACCGGACCGGTCAGGACAGGACCGGTCAGGACAGCGGCTTGAGCTCCAGGTCGCCGGTGCCGGCGGAGACGGTCGCGAAGGCGGTGTAGCCGTCGGCCGCCGAACGCTCGAGCAGCGCCTTGACGTTCTTGGTGCGTCGCTCGAGCCGCACCCTCGCGCCCCCTGCGATCAGCGCCGCCTTGTGCCGGACGAGCTCGTGCACCGGAACGTCGGCATCGTGGATGAGCACGACGGCCTGTGCGGTGGCATCGGCCTCGTCGGCGATCAGGTCGACGAGGCGTTCGAAGCCGAGCGAGAAGCCCACGGCGGGAACCTGCTGTCCGAGGAAGCGGCCGATCATGCCGTCGTAGCGACCGCCACCGCCGAGCGAGTAGCCGACCGAGGGGTGCGCGAGCTCGAAGATCGTGCCGGTGTAGTACCCCATGCCGCGCACGAGGAACGGATCGAAGACCAGGGGGATGTCGGACTGCCCCCGCCCCGCGGCGACCGCCTCGCCGATTCCGACGAGGTGCTCGACCAACTCGGTCGGGGCGCCTTCGGGGAGCGCCTTGCGGATCTGCCGCTCGCCGAACGGGGTGTACTCCATGGTCTGCGGGCGACGCAGGAACGCATCGAACGCGTCGGCGGCTGCGGTGGAGGCGCTGCGCTCACGCAGCTCGGCCGCCACACCCTCGGGCCCGATCTTGTCGAGCTTGTCGATCGTGATGAGCACCCCGGGGCGCTCCTCGGCGGTGAACCCGAAACTGTCCAGCATCCAATCCAGCACCCGACGGTCGTTGATCCGCACGGTGGCGCCGTCGAGACCCAGCGCGTCGACCGCGTCGAGCGAGGCGACCATCAGCTCGGCCTCGGCGCGCGACGAGTCATCTCCCATGATGTCGATGTCGCACTGCACGAACTGGCGGTAGCGCCCCTTCTGCGGGCGTTCGGCGCGCCAGACCGGACCGATCTGGATCGAGCGGAACACCGTGGGCAGCTGGCCGCGGTTGCTGGCGTAGAAGCGCGCGAGCGGCACGGTCAGGTCGTAGCGCAGGCCGAGGTCCGAGAGGGCGGCCGGATCGTCGGCGGCAGCGCGGATCGCGTCGGCATCGAGGCCGCGGCGCAGGATGTTGTACGACAGCTTCTCGTTGTCGCCGCCGATGCCGGCGTGCAGGCGGTCGTAGTCCTCGACGACGGGCGTCTCGATCTCGTCGAATCCATGCGCGCGGTAGCGCTCGCGGATGACGGAGAGCACGCGCTCACGGCGGGCCTTGTCGGCGGGGAGGATGTCGCGCATGCCGCGCGGCGGGTTCACGGTAGCCACGGTTCCATCTTCCCAGGTCTGCCGACGCCCCCGTGCCGGGATCAGGATGCGGCTTCGGCTACCCGCACGTCGTCTTCCAGCACGCGCAACCGCTCGCGCAGCGCCCGCTCGGCATCCCAGCCCTGCGCACGCGCCGTCGCCACCAGTGCCAGGAGCGCCTCGCCGAGCTCGTCCTCCGATGACGGGGCGGCGGCGGACTCCACCGCGACCCCCACTCCCGCCGCGCGACCGGCGAGCTTCTGGGCGAGCGCGAGCGCCGGCATCCCCCGCGGCACACCATCGAGCACGCTGCGGCGGGTGCGCTTCTCCGCCGCCTTCGCGGCGTTCCAGTGCACCAGCACCTGCTCCGGCGTCTCGGCCACCTCGCCGGCGAACACATGCGGATGCCGACGCACCATCTTCTCGGTGAGCGTGCGTGCCACGTCGTCGATGTCGAAGGGATCGTCCGGGTCCTGTGCCGCGATCGCCGAATGGAACAGCACCTGCCAGAGCAGATCCCCCAGCTCCTCGCGGAGGTCGTCGCGGCTGCCGCTCTCGACGGCGTCGATCACCTCGTGCGACTCCTCGATGAGGTACGGCACGAGGTCGCGGTGTGTGATCCGCTGCGACCACACGCAACGCTCCCGGACGGCGTGCATGGTTTCGGCTGCCTGACGCAGCGGATCGGCAGCGTCCGCGGCGGCCGGGGACTCAGAGCTCACGCTTCCTCCTTGCATCGACCCGGCCGGAAGCGGCGAGGGCCGGAAGATTCCTCATGACGATGCGGACGCGACCCGCCGGTACCAGCGCGCCCGCAGGGAGACGATGATCCCGGAGAACACGAGAGCGATCAACGACCCCACGAGCACACCGAGGATCGCCTGGTCCCTGATGCCGCCGTCGTCAGCGAAAGCGAGGTTCGCCAGCAGCAGCGAAACGGTGAAGCCGATGCCGCCGAGGGCACCGGCGGCGAGGATGTCGGCGAACGGCAGCGCAGGATCGGCGCCCTTCGGACGGATGCGCATCGCGAGCCAGCCGAACAGCGAGATGCCGATGATCTTGCCCACGGGCAACGCGACCACGATCGCCCAGAACGCCGGCGACAGCTCGGTGATCGAGACGGCGGGGATCACCACGAACGCCGCGACGAAGGCGAACAGCGGCAGGATGGCGCCGTTCACGGTCGGCTCGAGTGCGTGCCTGGTGCGCCCGGCGGGCACGGGCGACATCACGAGACCGAGCAGCACGCCGGCGATCGTGGCGTGGATGCCGGAGGAGGCGACCAGACCCCAGGTGATCACGCCGACCAGGGCCATGGCGACGGCGATCAGCGGGTGGCCCTTGGCGTGCAGCAGTCTGCTCAGCGCCCAGAAGACGGCAACGCCGACGATCGCGAGCCCGAACAGCAGCCACTGCACGTCATCGGCGAACAGCACGGCGATGAAGATGATGCCGATGATGTCGTCGAGGATCGCGAGGGCGAGCAGGAAGACGCGGACGCGCGAGGGCAGACCCTTGCCGAACATCGCCAGCACACCGAGCGCGAACGCGATATCGGTCGCCGTGGGGATGGGCCAGCCCGGAGCCGTCGTGCTGTCGCCGCCGGCGATCAGCAGGTACACCGCGATCGGGACCAGCACGCCGCCGGTCGCCGCGATGGCGGGCTGCACGGCCTTGCGCGGGGAGTCGAGCTCGCCGTGGGTCAGCTCGTGGCGCAGCTCGATGGCCACGACGAGGAAGAAGACGGCGAGAAGGCCGTCGGACACCCAGTGCGCGATCGACAGATCCAGGGCGGTGCCGGGGATCGCGATGTGGAGATCGAGGAAGGCAGCGAGCGCGTCGTGCGTCGGCAGGTTGGCGAGCAGGAGTCCGAGGCCGGCCGCGATGAGGAGGAGGACGGCAGGGAACTGCTGCCCGCGGAGGGGGTTCGCTGAGATGCGCATTCCCCCCATCGTAGGTCGCCGACAGGCCTCGGCGCCTCTCATCGTCGCCCGATCGCGAAGCAGATCGTCATGCGTGCAGGACACTCCTCTGACGAGGGATACTCTCGAAGTGTGACCCCCGCACACTCCTTCTCCGAGCCCACGAACACCGAGGCCATCCGCGTGATCGGCCGATTCGAAGCCGGCCGCGGCATCCCCGATGCCATGCGCACCGATGTCAGGATGCTCGGGCAGCTGCTCGGGCAGGTGCTGCGCGAAGCCGGCGGCGACGACCTCTTCGAAGACGTCGAACGGCTGCGTCTGGCGACGATCCAGGCCTATGACGAGGAGACCTCCGACGCCTTCGAGCGCGCGGCGGCGATCGCCGAGTCGTTCACGGTGGCTCGGGCCGACGAGGTCGCCCGCGCGTTCACCTGCTACTTCCACCTCGTGAACCTCGCCGAGGAGCACCAGCGCGTGCGCGTGCTGCGCGAGCGCGCCGGACAGCCGGGCCGGGAGGACGCCGCCGACACCGTCGCGACCGCGTACGCGCGGCTGCGCACCGAGGTCGGCGACGACGAGGCCCGCCGCCGACTGGAGGGGCTCCGCTTCCACCCGGTCTTCACGGCGCACCCCACCGAGGCCCGCCGACGCGCGGTGTCGTCGAGCATCCGCCGCCTGTCCGAGCTGCTCACGCAGCACGATGCCGCGAGCGAGGGCGGCTCGGAGGAGCACCGTGCCCGCCGCCGGATGCTGGAGGAGATCGACACCCTCTGGCGCACGGCCCCGCTGCGGTCGCAGAAGCCCTCCCCGACCGACGAGGTCCGCACCGTGATGGGGGTGTTCGACGAGACGCTCTTCACGACGGTGCCGCACGTGTACCGCCGCATCGACGATGCGCTCCGCGGAGAGGACTCCGGCGCCACCGCCCCGGTCGTTCCCGCCTTCGTGCGGATCGGCTCCTGGGTGGGCGGCGACCGCGACGGGAACCCCTTCGTGACGGCATCCGTGACCCGCGAGGCCTCGCAGATCGCGGCCGACCATGTGCTGCGCGGTCTCGAGCGCGCGCTCGATCGCATCGGCCGCACCCTCACTCTCGCCTCCGACGACACTCCGCCCAGCGCCGAGGTCACGGCGCTGTGGGAGCGGTTCGCCGCGGCGGAGCCGAACCTGGCGGCCGAACTCGCCACCCGCTCGCCCGACGAGCCGCACCGTCGCGTGCTGCTGGTGCTGGCGCGTCGCGTCGCCGCGACCCGTCACGGTGACAGCACTCAGGCGTACTCGCGTCCTGAGGAACTGCTCGCGGATCTGCGCGCGGTGCAGTCCTCGCTCGCGGACGCCGGAGCGAAGCGGCACGCGTTCGGCGGTGTGCAGCACCTGATCTGGCAGGTCGAGACCTACGGCTTCCACCTCACGGAGCTCGAGGTGCGCCAGCACTCCCAGGTGCACGCGAAGGCCCTGGCCGAGCTCGATGCCGGCGAGGCCATCAGCGCGCAGGCCGAGGAGGTGCTGGAGGTGTTCCGCGCGATCGCGGACATCCAGAACGACCGTGGCCTGCGCGCCGCCGGGCGCTACGTCGTCTCCTTCACCCAGGCGGCTTCCGACCTCGCGAACGTGCACCGTCTCGCCCGCTACGCGCTGGGTGACGACGCCCCGGTGCTCGACGTGGTTCCGCTGTTCGAGACGTTCGCCGATCTGCAGGCGGCACCGGGCATCCTCGCGGAGGCCGTGACGTTCCCCGAGTTCCGCGAGCGCATGGCCGCCACTGGCAATCGGCTCGAAGTCATGCTCGGCTACTCGGACTCGTCGAAGGACGTCGGCCCCGTCGCCGCGAACCTCGCCCTGTACGAGGCGCAGGAGAAGATCGCACGGTGGGCGCAGGAATCCGACATCGAGCTGACCCTCTTCCACGGTCGCGGCGGTGCGCTCGGCCGCGGCGGCGGGCCCGCCAACTCCGCGATCCTCGCGCAGCCTCCGCACTCGGTCGACGGCCGGTTCAAGCTCACCGAGCAGGGCGAGGTCATCTTCGCCCGCTACGGCGAGCCCGCGATCGCCATGCGGCACATCGACCAGGTCGCGGCGGCGACGCTGCTGGCCTCCTCCCCCACCGAGGAGGAGCGCACGAGCCGGGCGGCCGCCCGCTATGCCGAGGTCGCCTCGATCATGGACGCGGCCTCCCGGGAGCGTTTCTTCTCGCTCGTGAAGGCGGAGGGCTTCGCCCCCTGGTTCGCCACCGTGACCCCGATGGAGGAGATCGGGCTGCTGGCTCTCGGCTCCCGCCCCGCCCGCCGGGGGCTCTCGGTCGAATCGCTGGAAGACCTGCGGGCCATCCCGTGGGTGTTCGCCTGGACGCAGGCCCGCATCAACCTGGCCGGATGGTTCGGACTCGGCACCGCCCTGGACGCGGTCGGCGACGAAGAGCTGCTCGTGGAGGCGTACCGGGAGTGGCCGCTGCTTCGCACCATGATCGACAACGTCGCGATGAGTCTCGCCAAGACCGACGAGCGCATCGCCCGTCAGTACCTGGCCCTCGGCGACCGCGACGATCTGGCACAGCTCGTGCTCGACGAGCTCGCGACCACGCGGCGCTGGGTGATCCGTCTCACCGGGGGCGAGAGCCTGCTCGAGAACAAGCCCGTGCTGCAGCGCGCCGTGCAGCTGCGCAGCCCCTACGTCGACGCGCTCTCGCTGCTGCAGCTGCGCGCGCTGCGGGCCCTCCGCTCGGCCGCAGAGGATCCGACCGGCTCCGGCGCCGACCCGGAACAGCAGCGGCTGCTGCTGCTGTCCGTCAGCGGTGTGGCCGCCGGCCTGCAGAACACCGGGTGACCGACGTCGCCACCGACCGAGCGGGAACCCTCGCTTTCGGTGCCCACTAGAGTGAAATCTCTGCCGGATCCGGCACAGCCTCACGCGACACGATCGCCTGCACCACCATCCCCCACCAGAAAGCTCTTCCGCGTGACCGCTACGTCTCCCGTCGACTTCCATCCGCTCGCCGCATCCGTGCAGCCCGTCTTCGACACGGTGCTCTCCCGCAGCCCCTACGAGCCGGAGTTCCACCAGGCCGTCCACGAGGTGCTGCACTCGATCGCACCTGTGCTGGAGCGCCACCCGGAATACGTCGACGGCGGCATCCTCGAGCGACTCGTCGAGCCCGAGCGCCAGATCCTCTTCCGCGTGCCGTGGATCGACGACGCCGGCAGGCTGCAGGTCAACCGCGGCTACCGCATCCAGTTCTCCTCCGTGCTCGGCCCGTACAAGGGCGGACTGCGCTTCCACCCCTCGGTGAATCTGTCGATCATCAAGTTCCTCGGTTTCGAGCAGATCTTCAAGAATGCGCTCACCGGCCAGGGCATCGGCGGCGGCAAGGGCGGCTCCGACTTCGACCCGCACGGAAAGTCCGACGCCGAGGTCATGCGCTTCTGCCAGTCGTTCATGAACGAGCTCTACCGTCACCTCGGCGAGCACACCGATGTGCCCGCGGGCGACATCGGCGTCGGCGGCCGCGAGATCGGCTACCTCTTCGGCCAGTACCGCAAGGTCACCAACCGCCACGAGTCCGGCATGTTCACCGGCAAGGGGACGGGGTGGGGCGGTGCAGAGGTGCGCACCGAGGCCACCGGGTACGGCGCGGTGTTCTTCGCGCAGGAGATGCTCGCGGTGCACAGCGACTCCCTCACCGGCAAGCGCGTGGGCATCTCGGGATCGGGCAACGTCGCGATCTACGCGATCCAGAAGGCCACCCAGCTCGGCGCCACCGCGGTGACGGCCTCGGACTCCTCCGGCTACGTCGTCGACGACGCCGGGATCGACCTCGACCTGCTGCGTCAGATCAAGGAGGTCGAGCGTGCCCGCATCGTCGAGTACGCCAACCGCCGCCCGAGTGCCCGCTTCGTCGAAGGCGGCAGCGTGTGGGAGGTCCCGGTCGACATCGCCGTCCCCTCCGCCACCCAGAACGAGGTCAGCCTCGCCGATGCCCAGGCCCTGATCGCGAACGGCGTGCGTGCCGTGTCCGAGGGCGCGAACATGCCGTGCGTGCCGGATGCGGTCGAGGCGTTCCAGAAGGCCGGTGTGCTGTTCGCCCCCGGAAAGGCCGCGAACGCCGGTGGCGTCGCCACCTCCGCGCTCGAGATGAGCCAGAACGCGTCACGTCAGCGCTGGAGCTTCGGCGACAGCGAGAACAAGCTGCGCGAGATCATGGCCGACATCCACGATGCGGCCTTCGACGCCGCGGAGCGCCACGATGTCGCGGGCGACTACGTCGCCGGAGCCAACATCGCCGGCTTCGAGCGCGTCGCCGCGGCGATGCTCGCCCAGGGTGTCATCTGACCCCTTCCTCGACACAGGTTCCTCGACACGAGAAGAGCCGCCTCCCTTCCGGGGAGGCGGCTCTTCTCGTGTCGGGATGTCGGGTCAGCTCTCGTCGACCGGAACCTTGACGACCTTGTTGTATCCGGTCACCGCCTGGTTCTCGTCGAAGGCGACGACCTTCTTGCGGAAGCCCTTCGTGATGATGGCGAGGTAGACGACCCCGATCGCGGTCCACACCAGGCCGCCGCGCAGGGCGTCCTCGTGCAGGTTCGCCCAGAGCAGACCGGTGAGCACCATGCCGATGCCGGGCATCACGATGAAGCTGAAGATGTCGCCGGGAGTCTTGCGACGGCCCTTGCGGATCGCGAACCACGCGATCACCGAGATGTTGACGAAGGTGAAGGCGATCAGCGCGCCAAAGTTGATCCACGCGGCGATCAGCTCGAGGGTGAACGGGATGGCCAGCAGCGAGATGGCGCCGACCAGCACGATGTTGAAGGTCGGGGTGTGGGTGCGCGGATTGATGTAGCCGAACGCCCGCTGCGGCAGCACGTTGTTGCGGCCCATCACCAGCAGCATCCGCGACACCGAGGCGTGCGAAGCCAGGCCGGAGGCGAGGGTGGCGCAGAAGCCGGCCGCTGTCAGCACCGCCATGAGCACGGGGCCGCCGACCAGGTTGCCGATGACCGGCAGCGTGGAGTCCTCGACGAACTGCATGTCGCCGCCCGGCGCGAACTCGTTCCAGTCGGGGAAGCGCAGCTGCGTGAGGTAGCCGGAGATGAGGAAGATCGCGCCTCCCAGAAGCACCGTCAGCAGGATGGCCTTGGGCATGATCTTCGGGTCCTTGGCCTCTTCCGCGTACATCGTCACGGCGTCGAAGCCGATGAACGAGAAGCACACGATCGTGGCGCCCATCAGCACCGCACTCATCGTGGCGCCGTCGTGGAAGAACGGGGTCATCGAGGCCACGGTCGCGGCACCCTCGCCGCGCATCAGCTGTGCGATCACCATCACCACGAAGACGACCATCACGATGATCGAGAAGATGAGCAGGATCATGTTCAGGTTCGAGGTGCCGCGCATCGTGAGGTAGATGATGCTCGTGACGAGGATGCAGTACAGCACGACCCAGATCCACCCGGGGATCTCGGGGAAGAGCGCCTCGAGATAGCTGCGGATGATGAGGCAGTTCACCATCGGCAGCAGCACGTAGTCGATCAGCGACGTCCAACCGACCATGAAGCCGAGGTTCGGATGGATCGACTCGCGCACGTAGGTGTAGGCGGATCCGGCACTCGGGATCGCGCTGGAGATCTTGCCGTAGCTGATGGCGGTGAAGACCATCACGACCAGCGCGACCAGGTACGCCGCCGGAACGACGTTGTCGGTGTCACGGGCGACCATGCCGAAGGTGTCGAAGACGACCGTCGGTGTCATGTAGCCGAGCCCGAGCCCGACGATGGCCCACAACCCCAGATTTCGTCGGAGCGTCCCTCCGCCTTGCGCCAGCGGCTTCGTCTTCGTTGCCATGGGTACTCCTCGGGGAACAGCGCATGGGTCGGACTTCGGATCGTCCGACGCTGAGGAACAGTATGGACCGGAGGTAATCGCCAGCGCTACGACGAATTCGGTTCGAAATACGCTTTTAACAATCCGATGGACAGCGGGATTCGAAGATGAGGACCCGAGTCACCACCCTTCGGTCAGCACCCTGTCCAGCATCGCGACGACATGATCGGCACTGTGCGCCGTGAGGCACAGCGGTGGTTTGATCTTCAGGACGTTGGACCGCTCGGATGTCGTCAGCACGATCACACCGAGTTCACGCATCCGCTCGCAGATCGCCGCGGCCTCGGCGGCCGCCGGCTCCATGGTGTCGCGGTCACGGACGAGTTCGACACCGAGATACAGCCCCTCGCCGTGGACGACGCCGATCAGCGGATGCCGGTCGGCGAGGCCCCGAAGGCCCTCGGCGAGGCGCGCGCCGATCACTGCCGCGTTGTGCTGCAGTCCGTCCTCGGCCATCGCATCGAGCACCGCGATGCCGACCCGGCAGCTGAGCGTGCTGCCGCCGGCGGAGGAGAAGAACTGGCCCTGCGTCGACAGCGCGTCCGCGATGCGCTTCGAGGTGATGACCCCGCCGATCGGGAATCCGTTGCCCATCGGCTTCGCGATCGTGATGATGTCGGGCACCACCTCTGCGAGCTCGAACCCCCAGAAGGCGGACCCCATCCGCCCGAAGCCGACCTGCACCTCATCGGCGATGCACACCCCACCCGCCGCCCTGATCTGCGCGTAGGCCCCGGCGAGATAGCCGTCGGGGAGCACCACGCCCCCCGCATTGCCGAGGATCGACTCGCACAGGAACGCCGCGACCTCCCGTCCCTCCTCTCGCAGCCGATCGAGATCGGTCGCGAGGTCGGCGAGATAGGCGCCGGCGACGTCCGCACCCCGGTACGTGCCACGGAAGCGGTTGGGCACATCGGCGATGTGCACCCAGTCGGGGCGCGTGGCGAGCGCGAAGGGGTTGTCATAGGCGCTGGTGGTCACCGCATCGCTCGCCATCGTCCAGCCGTGATAGGCCTCTCGCAGCGCGACGACCGTGCGACGACCGGTCGCCGCCTGCGCCAGACGGATGGCGAGATCGACCGCCTCCGAGCCGCTGTTGACCAGCAGCACCGTGTCGAGGTCGCTGCCTTCGGGCATCAGGGCGAGAAGTCGTTCGCTGTACTCCGCGAGGTCGCGGAACAGGAAGCGGGAGTTCGTGGCGAGAGTCCGCAGCTGGCGGTCCGCGGCGTCCGCGACCTTCGGATGGGCGTGGCCGAGACCTGCGACGTTGTTGACCATGTCCACGTACGTGCGCGCGGTGGTGTCGATCAGGTAGTGCTGCCAGCCGCGTTCGATCTGCGGGGGACGCTCGTAGTAGCGCTCCTGCGCCGCAGCGAAGATCCTCTCGCGACGGCCGAGCTCCGCCGCGGCATCGTCGTGCTGCGTGAAAGAGGGCAGTCCGAGGACGGGTGCGGGGTCGGCGGTCAGCCGGCTCCACGCCGGGACGCGGTCGGGGGCGACCAGGGCTGCGCCGTCCGCCTGTTGCTCCGGAGCATCGTCTCGCCGGATGCCCACCGTCAGCCGCCGCGGTTCGAAAGCTGCGGCGAGCCACCCCACGGTCTCGCCGGCGCCCACAGGGCGCTCACGGCGCTCCTCCGCATCGAGTCCCGTGATCTCGAGCACCCAGTCGTGGCCGCCGTCAGGATCGTCGAGGTCGAGGATGAGCCGAGCGGTCCCGCCCCGTTGCGTCACACGCCCACTCGCGGGCGCCGCCACTCGCGCCCGGGGCCCCGGAGGGAAGTGCAGTTCGCAGGCGGTCGCCCAGGTCTGCCCCGCCTCTGCGTCGTCGACGCGCGCTCGCGTCAGCCGGAACGCGCCGTACGGCATCACCGCCACGGCGACCCCGAGCTCGATCGCCTCGGCGATCAGCTCCTCCTCCGCGTCCTCCCGGAGCCAGCGCCCGCCGTCGAGGGCTGCGGACTCGACTCCGGGATCGATCACGGCGACGCGGCCGGTGAGATCCGGCAGCAGCGAGGCGAGAGGGGCGACCTCCGCCTCCGCCGCCAGATCCGCCGCATCGAAGCCGCCTTCGTCGATTCCGACCGCGACGAGCACGTGCTCGGTCATCTCGACCAGCGGCAGCAGGGTCGCGGCGTCGAAGATCGCCTGCTCGCCCGCGATCCGCTCCCGCGCGTAGTCGTTGTCGCCGTCGATCTCGAGCTGACGCCACCCGCTCGCCACCAGCAGCGCGGCGCGCAGCACCACGAGAGGCCAGACCGCTCTGGCCTCCGCCACGCTCAGCGGGGCATCCCGGTGGAAGGCGGCGATCGTCTCGATCACGCGCAGCGGCCGCTCCGGCTCGTGGTGCAGCATCGACGATGCGCACACCGCGAGCTCGGCCACGCGCCATCCGAGTCCGAGATCGCCCAGATCGAGGACCGTGTGCGGATGCAGGCGGGAATCGTCGCCCCGCGTGCCCATCACGTTGTCGTCGGTGAGGTCGCCGTGGATCGCCTGCACCGGAAGGCCCGCGGCGAGCGGGGCGAGAGCGGCATCCGCCTTCGCCGCCGCACGCAGCACGCGCCCTCGCAGTGCGGCGTCGGCGATGGACGGTGCGAGTGCCGTGGTCTGCTCGTGCGCGACGCGCATGTCCCACATCTGCGGGCGATCGAGACCGGGATGACCGAGGGGCGCCAGCGCATTCGCGGAAGCGGCGGCGAGCGCGCCGAACTCGGCGAGCACCACCGGGGCGAGGTACCCCGCATCCACCAGCGGCTCCCCCGGGGCGAACTCGCTGCGCCGCACGGCGAATCCGTTCCAGTGCTGGGTGAGCGCACCGTCGAGACCCGGGAGCACCGCCGGCACCCGGACCCCCGCGTCACGGTAGGCGTCGAGGGCGGCATGCTGCGCGTCGCGCGCCGCATCACCGAACACCGCGTTGTCGATGCGCAGCACGCTCTTCGCGCCGTCCTCCGCCGTGAGGAGGAAGTTCCGGTCCTGATTGCTGCCGAGCTCCTGCGCGCTCGCCGTGATCCCATAGCAGTCCAGGGCGATGCGCGCGGCATCCGCCGTGCTCACGTCGGGGCGGACCAGGCCCACTCCGCCCGTCATGCGCGGTGCTGCCGGTGGTGCGCGCCGTCGATGCTCACGTCGTGCGCATGCCGTGCGAGCGACGTGCCGTAGCGCTCGGTCAGCTGCACCATCAGGTCGGGGGTGTCGCGGTCGACACCGAACACATGCCCGGGGAAGTCGAGATCGGGCTGCGCCGCCGCGATCTCGGCCTCGCGATCCGGCGAGAACAACTGCGCGGGGTCGCCGACGGCCACCCAGCCGATCGGGACGACGGTGCCCTCCGGCAGCACGGCACGACGGAGCACGATCGCATTGACGCGCACCTCGCAGCGCGGCCCGATCAGCGCACCGTTGAACAGTCGCGACCCCGAGGCGAGGAACGTCTCCTCTCCGACGGTCGCGCCCGCGATGCTGGACAGCGTGCCGATCAGGGTGTGCGACCCGATGTGCACGGCGTTCGCCGCCGTGGCGCGGATGAGCGCGTTCTCCATCACGATGACGTGCTCACCGAGGGTGATCGCTCCTCCCTCGGCGGTGATCACGGCGCCGTGCAGCACCTGGCAGCCCGGCCCGATCTCGACGTCGCCGGAGATCACGGCGGTGGGGGCGATGACGGCGGTGTCATGGACGCGGGGCCGAGCCCCGAGGTGCTCGTACAACATGCCGCCAGACTAGTCCCGCGGCCGCGGCGGCGCGCTACTCGGACGCGGCCGGCTCAGGGAAGATCGCAGTGAACAGCTGACCGACCCACTCGAGCAGCTGCGCGTCGGGAAGCGGCTCGAGCCCCACGCCGACGGCGGCGGGGACCGTGGGCATCGGCACGACCAGCGCCTCTCCCCCTCCCACGAGCTTCGCCTTCGGGTAGAGCCGCTGCAGCCGTACCTTGATCGAATCCTCGAGCCGGGCGGGCGCGATGCGCAGATTCGACCCCATCACCACGACGTCCGTCAGGCCCGCACGCGCGGCGCGCCGGCGCAGGCGCGAGATCGCCAGCAGCCCCTCGACCTCTTCCGGCGGCGTTCCGTACCGGTCGACGAGCTCTTCGATGACCAGGTCGATCGCGTCGTCCTTGGCCGTCGCCGCCGAGGCGGCGGAGAGCTTCTGGTAGGCCTCCAGGCGCAGCCGCTCGCTGTCGATGTAGTACTCGGGGATGCGCGCGTCGAGGGGAAGCTCGAGACGCAGTTCCTGCCCCGTCTCGACCTCGTCGCCGCGGAAGGTCGCCACGGCCTCGCCGATCATGCGCAGATACAGGTCGAACCCGACGCCGGCGATGTGACCGGCCTGCTCGGCGCCGAGCAGGTTGCCCGCGCCGCGCAGCTCGAGGTCCTTCAGGGCGACCTGCATACCGGAGCCCAGGTCGTTGTTGACCGCGATGGTCTGCAGCCGGTCGGCGGCGGTCTCGCTCAGCGGCTTCATCTCGTCGTACAGGAAGTACGCGTACGCGCGCTCGCGCCCTCGCCCGACGCGCCCGCGCAGCTGGTGCAGCTGGCTGAGTCCGTACTTGTCGGCGCGGTCGATGATGATCGTGTTCGCGTTCGCGATGTCGAGACCCGTCTCGATGATCGTCGTCGAGACGAGCACGTCGAACTTGCGCTCCCAGAAGTCGTCGACGACCTGTTCGAGCTGGTGCTCGCCCATCTGTCCGTGCGCGACGGCGATCCTGGCTTCGGGCACGAGTTCGGCGAGCTCGCTCGCGACGCGCTGAATCGACTGCACGCGGTTGTGCACGAAGAAGATCTGCCCCTCGCGGAGGATCTCGCGACGGATCGCCGCGGCCATCTGCTTGTCGCTGCGCGGACCGACGAAGGACAGGATCGGATGCCGGTCCTCGGGCGGAGTCGCCAGCGTCGACATCTCACGGATGCCGGTCACCGCCATCTCGAGCGTGCGCGGGATCGGGGTGGCGCTCATGGCGAGGATGTCGACGTTGGTCTTCATCTTCTTGAGCGCGTCTTTGTGCTCGACGCCGAAACGCTGCTCCTCGTCGATGATCATCAGACCGAGGTCTTTGAACATCACCTGGTCGGTGAGGATGCGGTGGGTGCCGATGACCATGTCGACGGACCCCTCCAGCAGACCCTGCAGAGTGAGCCGCGCCTCCTTGTCGGTCTGGAAGCGCGACAGCGGCCGCACCTTGACCGGGAAACCGGCGAAGCGCTCGGTGAACGTCTCGAGGTGCTGCTTCACGAGCAGCGTCGTCGGCACGAGCATCGCCACCTGTTTGCCGTCCTGGATCGCCTTGAAGGCGGCCCGGACGGCGACCTCGGTCTTGCCGAAGCCGACGTCTCCCGAGAGGAGGCGGTCCATCGGGATGGGCCGTTCCATGTCGGCCTTGATCTCGTCGATCGTCTGCAACTGGTCCAGGGTCTCCGCGAACGGGAACGCCTCCTCCAGCTCGCGCTGCCATGGCGTGTCAGGGCCGAAGGCATGGCCCTTGGCGCTCATCCGTGCGGAATAGAGCTTCACGAGCTCGACCGCGATGTCGCGGACGGCCTTGCGGGCCTTGCCCTTTGCCTGCGACCAGTCGCTGCCGCCCATCTTCGACAGGGTCGGGGCCTCGCCGCCGACGTACTTCGAGAGCAGGTCGAGCTGATCCGTGGGCACGAACAGCTTGTCGCCCGGGTACCCGCGCTTGGACGGCGCGTATTCGAGCACGAGGTAGTCGCGGATCGACTTGGTGGCGTTGCGCCCGCCGGTGGACACCTCGCGCTGGGTCATCTCCACGAAGCGGCCGATGCCGTGGGTCGCGTGCACCACGAAGTCGCCCTGCTTGAGCTGCAGCGGGTCGACGACGTTCTTGCGCCGCGATGCGAGCTTCTTGACGACGCGCTGGTCGCCACCGATCGTGCGACCGTAGAACTCGTTGTCGGTGAGCACGGCGAGCTTCGCCTCGGCCACCTGGAAGCCGGCCTCGACGGATCCGGTGACCAGCGTCGCGACACCGCCCTCCGGCGCCTCGGTGAGCGTCTCGACCACACGGGCCGCGAGTCCTCGGTCGGCGAGCACGTCGCGTGCGCGGTCGACCAGGCCGTGACCGGCGGCGATCACGACCACGCGCCAGCCGTCGGTGACCTTCGCCTCGACGAAGGAGATCGCGCCGTCGACGTTGCCGTGGAAGGAGGGGATGACGGCGGCGCCGAGGTTGGTGGCCTCCGCATCGCCTTCGCCGAGTCCGGCGCCGAACGGGCTGAGCCGCCACCACACGCCGCCCCGGTCGCGCACCACCTCGCGGAGGTCGGCGATCGTCAGGAAGTCGCCGGCGCCCAGATCGATGGGCGCGGAGGCGCCGGAGGTGGCCGCGCTCCAGGCAGCATCCAGGAACTCGCGGTTCGTGTCGCCCAGGGTGATCGCACGTGCGGTCGCGCGCTCGGGGTCGATGACCGCCGTGGCGCTCCCGGAGGGCAGATACTCGGCGAGCGACTTCAACGGGCCGGCGACGGCGGGCAGCAGCGACTCCATGCCCTCGACCGGGATGCCCTCGGCCATCTTCTCGAGCATTCCGGAGATCGCTGGGAAGCCGCCGACGAGCGCGCGGGCGCGCTCGCGGACCTCTGCCGTGAGCAGCAGTTCGCGGGTCGGAGGAAGGTCGACGCTCGCGACATCGCCCGGGAGCGAGCGCTGGTCGGCAACCGAGAACGCGCGGATCTGGTCGATCTCGTCGCCGAAGAACTCGATGCGGTACGGGTGCTCGGAGGTGGGAGGGAAGACGTCGAGGATGCCGCCGCGCACCGCGAACTCGCCGCGCCGCGACACCATGTCGACGCGCGAGTAGGCGCGCTCGACCAGCTGCTCGACCACGCGGTCGAGTTCGTGTCCTCGGCTGCCGGCGGCGAGCTCGAGCGGGGCGATCTCGCCCAGGTTCCCCGCGATCGGCTGGAGAGCGGCCCGCACCGATGCCACGACGACGAGCGGGTGATCCCCCGACCACTCCGCGATCCGTCGCAGCGTCTGCAGGCGCTGCCCGACGGTGTCGGGGCTCGGGCTGAGGCGCTCGTGCGGCAGCGTCTCCCAGGCGGGGAAGGTGAGGATGTCGGCGTCGGGCAGATAGGCGTGCATCGCCAGCGCGAGGCTCTCGGCCCGCCTGCCCGTCGGCACGACGGCGAGGAGGGCGGCCGGGTGTCCTGCCGCCGTCCGCTTCTCGAGCAGGCCGGCGAGCGCCGGGGCGTCGAGCCCGTCGACCAGGCCGAGGTCGGCATCGGTGCGCGCCCAGCTGAGGGCGTCACGGTACAGAGACGCCTCTTCCAAGGCGCGCAGAATCCCCGGAACAGTCACCGGATAAGACTAGTCGCGCCCACGGACACTCCGGCCGCTGCCCCTGCCACGGGTGCGCACCTCAATAGGCTGTCGGGATGGATTCCGTCGCCCTCACCACCGAACGCCTCGTCCTGCGCCCCCCGACGGAGGGCGACATCGATGCGATCACCGTCGCCTGCCAGGACCCGGAGATCGGGCGCTGGACCACGGTGCCGAGCCCGTATGCACGCGAGGACGCCGAGGAGTTCGTGCGTCTCATCGCGGGGTGGTGGGCCGACGGCTCGGAGGTCGTCTGGGCGATGTACGCCGACGACCTGCTCGTGGGCATGATCGGTCTGCACAACATCGCCGACCACTTCACGGGCGCTGCCGCCGAGCTCGGCTACTGGGTGACGGCCGACGCCCGGGGCCGGGGGTATCTCACGGAGGCCGCCCGCGCGGTGCTCGACTGGGGCTTCGGCGAGCTCGGGCTCGTCCGCATCCGTTGGCAGGCCGTCGTCGGGAACATCCCCTCGGCCCGCGCCGCCCGCGCTCTCGGCTTCCGCTACGAGGGCCTCCAGCGGCAGGCGCTCACGAGCCCCCGCGGTCGCGACGACGGATGGATGGCCGCTCTGCTGCCGGACGACGACCGCACGCCGGTGGACTGGCCGGTGCTCTGAGGCGCGAGCGCACCGGGTACGAGCCCGAGGAGCGACAGGTCACCAGGTGACAGTGTCGGCGGCCGATGACAGGATGAACGCATGCCGGAGATGCCGGAGGTCCAGGGCCTGACCGCCTTTCTCGCCGAACGCGCCGTCGGGCGCACGATCACCCGCGCGACCGTCTCGGCGATCGCCGCGCTGAAGACCTACGATCCGCCGATCACCGCGCTGCAGCAGGCCACGATCACGGCGTCTGCTCGCCTCGGGAAGTTCGTGGTGCTCTCCTGCGGCGACGACCTGCACCTGGTGTTCCACCTCGCCAAGGCCGGGTGGCTGCGCTGGTACGAGACGCTCCCGGCGACGCTCATCAAACCCGGCAAGTCGCCCATCGCCCTGCGCATCGCGCTCGACGACGGCAGCGGCTTCGACCTCACCGAGGCGGGAACGAAGAAGTCGCTCGCGGTCTACGTGGTGCGCGATCCGCACGACGTGCCCGGCATCGCGCGACTCGGCCCCGACCCCCTCGACGCCTCCTTCACCCGCGACGCGTTCGCGGCACTGCTCGAGGATCGGCGCATGCAGATCAAGGGGCTGCTGCGCGATCAGGCGGTGATCGCCGGCATCGGCAACGCCTACTCCGATGAGATCCTGCATGCCGCACGCATGTCGCCGTATGCGATCGCCGGAAAGCTCGACGATGCCGAGATCGACCGCCTGTTCACCGCCATGCGCGAGACGCTCGGCGAGGCGGTGGCCGCAGCCTCCGGCAAGCCCCCCGCCGACCTGAAAGACGCCAAGCGCCGGGGGATGCAGGTGCATGCACGCCGCGGCGAGGCCTGCCCGGTGTGCGCAGACACGGTGCGCAGCGTGTTCTTCGCCGACCGCTCTCTCGAGTACTGCCCCACGTGCCAGACCGGCGGCAAGGTGCTCGCCGACCGGCGTCTGTCCCGACTGCTCAAGTGACGGCGGGCGATCGGAGGGCACCGATCCATGTCTTGGAATGAAATCTGCGCAGACGCGTTGAGTACACTCAGAGCAACAACGTGCTCCGGGGTCGGTGGGAATCCGAACCGGCGGTGACAGTCCGCGAGCGTCTCGAGAGATCGAGATGCCGATCCGGTGGAATTCCGGGACCGACGGTGATGCGAGGGAGACCTCGCTAGTCCGGAAGGGAGGCAGCACGAGACGCATCCGTGCGTCCGTTCCGCCACCCCTGTCTGACCCCGGAGCCTCAGAGGAGGACGACGGATGGCAGTGAACGCGGCAGAGCGAAACGCGATGGATCGCGCGCTCCACCTCGCCGCCCGAGGGCCGCGCGGGGCGAACCCGCAGGTCGGCGCGGTCATCCTCTCCCCCGACGGCACGGTCCTCGCCGAGGGCTGGCACCATGGCGCCGGCACCCCGCACGCCGAGGTCGACGCGCTCTCGAAGCTCGCCCCCGGCGAAGCCCGCGGCGCCACCGCCGTCGTGACCCTGGAGCCGTGCAACCACACCGGCCGCACGGGGCCCTGTGCCGTGGCGCTCATCGAAGCGGGGATCGCCCGAGTGGTCTACGCACTCGATGACCCCGGCGCCGTCTCGGGCGGCGGTGCGGAGCGTCTGCGGTCCGCGGGTGTCGACGTCGAAGCGGGCGAGCAGGCCGATGCCGCGCACGCCCTGATCGCCGGATGGCTCACGGCCCAGCGCCTCGGACGCCCGCAGATCACCGTCAAGTGGGCGCAGAGCCTCGACGGGCGCGCCGCCGCCGACGACGGCTCCAGCCAGTGGATCACGGGTCCCGCAGCCCGCGCCGACGTGCATCGCCGCCGCGCGGAAGCCGATGCCATCGCGGTCGGCACCGGAACCGTGCTCGCCGACGATCCGGCCCTCACCGCCCGCGACGGCGACGCCCTGCTGCCGCACCAGCCGATCCCGGTGGTCATCGGGTCGCGGCCCACCCCTGCCGACGCCGCGGTGCACCGGCATCCGCACTCCCCCCTGTTCTTCGACACGCACGATCTGCACACGGTCGTCGCCGACCTGCACGCCCGCGGGGTGCAGAGCCTGTTCGTGGAGGGCGGTCCGACGCTCGCCAGCGCCTTTATCCAGGCCGGGCTCGCCGACCGCCTGCTCGTCTACATCGCGCCGGTGCTGCTCGGCGGCGGCCGCCTGGCCCTCACCGACATCGGTGTCGCATCCATCGGCGAGGCACGCCGCCTGACCATCGACGAATGGGTCCCCCTCGGGA
Organism: Microbacterium sp. Root322; assembly: GCF_001425645.1. Lineage (NCBI taxonomy): Bacteria > Bacillati > Actinomycetota > Actinomycetes > Micrococcales > Microbacteriaceae > Microbacterium > Microbacterium sp. Root322. The sequence goes on from NZ_LMCS01000002.1 coordinate 179,908, forward strand.
GCGACCTGCTTGCGATCGCGCACCCTGCGCACGACGCACACCCGCGGAACGAAGGAGCGGCCTGATGTTCACCGGAATCATCGAGGAGATGGGCGAGATCACCGCGATCGCGCCCGCGGGCGACGGCTGGCGCCTGACCGTGCGCGCACCCCGCGCGGCAGCGGACGCCGTACACGGCGAGTCGATCGCGGTCTCCGGCGTGTGCCTGACCGTCGTCGGCTCGACCGCGGACACCTTCGACACCGACGTGATGAAGCAGACGCTCGACGTCGCCGCGATCGGGTCGGCGACGGTCGGCACCCGCGTCAACATCGAGAAGGCCATGCCGGTGGGGGCGCGACTGGGCGGGCACATCGTGCAGGGCCACGTCGATGGGGTCGGCGACGTGCTCGAAGTACGACCGGGCGCCCAGTGGAGTGTGCTGCGCATCAGCCTGCCCGCCGACCTCGCCCCGCTCGTCGTCGACAAGGGTTCGATCTCGGTCGACGGCACGTCGCTGACCGTGAGCGCGGTGAGCGCGCCCGCAGACCCCTCCCCCTGGTTCGAGATCTCACTGATCCCGGAGACCCTCGCCGCGACCACCCTCGGCATCCGCGCCGTCGGCGACCGCGTGAACCTGGAGACCGACATCCTCGCCCGGCACGTCGAGCGCCTGCTCGCGTTCCGCGCCGCACCGGAAGGAGGCTCGCGATGAGCCTTTCCACGATCGCCGAGGCCCTGGAGGCGCTGCGCGCCGGGCGCCCCGTTCTCGTCGCCGACGACGAGAACCGCGAGAACGAGGGCGACGTCATCCTGTCGGCAGAGCTCGCGACGCCGGAGTGGGTGGCCTGGACGGTGCGCTGGTCGTCGGGATTCATCTGCGCTCCGATGCCGGCCGACCTCGCCGACCATCTGAACCTTCCGCCGATGGTGGCCGCCAGCGAAGACGCCCGCTCGACCGCGTACACCGTGAGCGTCGATGCCGCCCAGGGCGTCACCACCGGCATCAGCGCCCACGATCGCGCGCACACCCTGAACGTGCTGTCGAACCCGGAATCGACGTCGACGAGCATCATCCGCCCGGGGCACGTGCTGCCGCTGAGGGCTGTCGACGGCGGCGTGCGCGAGCGCAGCGGCCACACCGAGGCCGCTGTCGAGCTCATGAAGCTCGCCGGACTCCGACCCGTCGGCGCGATCGCCGAGGTCGTCGCGGAGGACGGCAGCATGATGCGCCTTCCCGGGCTGATCGAACTCGGTGCCCGTGACGGCGTGCCGGTGATCACCATCGAGCAGCTCATCGCCCACCTCAACGAGATCGACCCGGACGGAGCGACCCCGAGCGCGCACCGGGGCCGCCGGGTGAGTCTGCGTGCCGACGCCACGGTTCCCACCACGCACGGCACCTTCCGCTTCCTCGCCTACAAGGACCGCGTCACCGGCACCGACCACATCGCGGTCGTCTCGGGCGAGCTCAGTGAGACCGCGCTGGTGCGCGTGCACTCGGAGTGCCTGACCGGCGAGGCGTTCGGCTCGCTGAAATGCGAGTGCGGCCCCCAGCTCGACTCCGCGCTCGACGCGATCGAGAAGGAGGGCGGGATCGTGATCTACATGCGCGGGCACGAGGGGCGCGGGATCGGCCTCATCAACAAGCTGCGCGCGTACAGCCTGCAGGAGGAGGGCCTCGACACGGTCGATGCCAACCTCGCGCTGGGGCTGCCCGCCGACGCCCGCGACTACGCCGCGGCCGCCGGCATCCTCTCCGACCTGGGCGTGTCGAAGGTGCGTCTGCTGACGAACAACACCGACAAGGTCGCGCAGCTGCGTGAGCTCGGCCTCGACGTGATCGAGCAGGTGCCGCTGATCGTCGGAGTGGGACCCAACAACCATCAGTACCTGGAGACCAAGCGTGACCGCATGGGTCACATCATCGGCGAAGCGGAACTCGCAGAGGCGCTCGCCCACGGAGAGGACGACGAATGAGCGGCGCAGGAGCACCCGAGACCGGCAACATCGACGGACGGGGACTGAACGTCGTCATCGTCGCCGGCACCTGGCACGAGACGATCTCCAACGGCCTGATCGCCGGCGCGGAGCGTGTGCTGGATGAGGCGAAGGCCACGCACCGACTGGTGCGCGTGCCCGGATCATTCGAGCTCGCGATCGCCGCGCAGGCCGCGTTCGCCGGCGGAGCGGATGCGGTCGTCGCGCTCGGCGTGATCATCCGCGGAGGCACTCCGCACTTCGAGTACGTCTCGGCGGCGACCACCGACGGCCTCACCCGCGTCGCCCTCGATGCCGGCAAGCCTGTCGGATTCGGTGTGCTCACCCTCGACGACGAGCAGCAGGGTCTCGACCGCGCCGGTCTCGAAGGCTCCAAGGAGGACAAGGGCGCCGAAGCCGCCGATGCCGCGTTGCGAACGGCCCTGGTCACCCGGGAGCTGCGCGGCTGAGGTCAGCCTGCCCTTGCTAGCGCGGAAGGGCGCCGCACTCGTACGGTGAGGGCATGGAGACCCTCCGCCACATCGTGCTGTTCGTCCACCTCATCGGATTCGCCGTGCTCTTCGGCGCCTGGGCCGCCCAGGCATTCGGAGGCAAGCGGGAGTTCACCCGGCTGATGAACATCGGCATGGCGATCGCCGCGGTCGCCGGCCTCGCTCTCGCCGCACCGTGGGGGCTCTCCTACGAGCTCAACTACGTCAAGGTCGGCGTCAAGCTCGTGATCCTGCTCGTCATCGGCGCCCTGCTCGGTATCGGCCTGGCTCGTCAGCGTCGCGGAGCAGCCATCCCGTCCGCGGTGTTCTGGCTGGTCGGCATCCTCACCGCGGCCAATGCCGCGATCGCCGCGATCTGGCGCTGACCGCACTCAGTCCGTCTCGCTGAACAGCCGACGGATGCGCGGTATCACCGTCGCGTAGGTCCGCGCGACCTCCTCGTAGCCGCGCGCCATTTCGAGGTCGACGTCGACGCGTTCGCCCTCCCGGACCATCGCGTCGACCGCGCCCTCCCAGCTCCGATGCATGCCGACACCGACCGCGGCGCAGATCGCCGCTCCCATGCCCGCCGCATCTCGCACCAACGGGGTCCGCACCGGCACGCGATACACGGCGGCGAGGATCTGCAGCATCAGCGGTGAACTGCTCCCGCCGCCCGTGACCACCAGACTTCTCCGCCTCCTCCCGAGAACTGCGCGTGCGCGGTCATCACTGGCTGCCGTCTCGATCGCGAGCGCCTCGAGGATCGCCCTGTAGATGTGGAACCGGCCCTGCGTTCCGTCGAAACCCACGAGCGCACCCCGACGCCACGGTTCGTCGGGCGGTGCGAGCCAGTCCAACGCCGCGACGATCCCGCCCGCGCCGACAGGCACCTGCGCGGCACCGACGTTCAGCTCCTCTTCCGTCATTCCGCACCCGGACGACGAGATCAGTTCACGGAACCAGCTGACGGTCCACATCCCCCGTCGCACACCGTTGCTCTCGTAGAGGTAGGCGCCCGGCTCCGCTCCGAAGTTGGTCCAGACGTCCGCATTCGAGCCGAGCGGGCGATCCCCTACCGTCATGGTGGCCACATATGTGCCCAGCGACAGCAGCGCGTCGCCCTCTTCCCGAAGGCCTGCCCCGAGCGCCTCCACAGCCTTGTCGTTCGAAGTGGCGATCACGGGGATGCCTGCCGGGAGCCCGGTCCGGTGCGCAGCCGCTGCCGTCACACGTCCCAGTGCCTCCCCCGGCGCAACAAGCTCGAAGAGCATCTGCGGATCCATGCCAGTGCGGGCATATTCGGAGGCGTCCCCGCTCCACGTCCACCGTTCGGAGTCGATCGGCCACATGCCCTGATAGTTTCCGGCGGCATCACGACGTTCACCGGTGAGCCGATGCCCGATGTACCCCGACGAGGTCGTGACGTACGCCGCATCTTGGACTTCTCGTTCGTACGCGTGAGGCAGTCGTTCGTCCATCCAGCTCATGATCGGCTGCGCCAGGGAGCCGTCGTTGCGCAGCACGGCACGGCAGAAGCGGATGGTGCACAAGCCGACGCCGCGGATCTCCGAGTGATCACCGTCGAAGCGCGCGAGGGCCTCACGCACAGCGGCGACCACCGAGTCCCAGAGGTCGTCGTCCGGGTGTTCCCAGCGGCCGGGCGAAGGCGACGCGTACGGGCGCAGCGGGACGCGCGCGCTGGCGTGCACGACCCCGTCGCCGTCGACGATCAGCACCTTCGTGCTCTGGGAGCCGTTGTCTATGGCGACGACGTACCCTCGCGCCGTCACGGTCACGCCGGCGACGCCGTCTCCGCTGCATCCAGCGGATAGATGGTGCCGTGGTTCATGATGCCGTGAGGGTCGATGCCGTCCTTCAGCACGCGCAGCAGCTCGAAAGCGCTGCCATGTTCCTCGAGCGTCCAGGGCGTGCGGTACTTCCCGATGCCGTGGTGGTGGACCATGGATCCGCCGAGCCGCAGCGCCTCCTCGACCACGATGGCGTTGAGCGGCTCGTGATACACGGTGATCTCCTCGCGCGGCTCGCACGAGATGTCGTAGTCGTACACGAAGTACAGGTTGGTCCCGGTCTGGTAGCTGTGGGAGGAGTGCGCGCCGAGCATCGTGAGGTCGGCCGCGTGCGGGAACTCGGTCCGCGCGCGCCGCATCACGGAGTCGAAGAGCTCCGCGACACCCGACCAGTCGATGGAGACCTCGGTGGTGTAGCCGAGGTGCGACTTCTCGAGCATCTCCCGTTTCTCGGCATCGATCTTGTCCTGGCCCCAGTTAAGGTTGTCGAACCAGTTCTCGATGAGTGCGGGGTCGACCTTCTCGTGCGGGATGCCGGCGAAGATCGCCTCCACGCCGTCAGCGGTCGCGTCGGCGATCGCCTTCGGCCCCTCCGTGACGACCACGACCACGGCCTTGCCGTCGGCGAAGTGCGAGAAGTGCTGCGCGGCATCCTCTTCGGAGTATGCTCTGGCGACCGAGGGGTGATACCCCGCGACGATGATCTCGCGCAGTCCCGCGACGCCCGCGGGCAGCGAGTCGACCAGATATCCGAGGAAGCGGTTGTTCTCGGGCTGGTACCGGAACACCTTCACCGTCACTTCGGTGATCACGCAGAGTGCGCCTTCGTTGCCGATCACGATGTGCCGGATGTCGGGACCTGCGGCACGACGGGGCACGTTCTTGATCCGGGTGACCCGTCCACCGGGGAGCACCGCTTCGAGGCCGACCACCATATCCTCGATGCCACCGTAGAGCGTGGAGAACTGGCCGATGGAGCGCGTCGCGACGAGTCCGCCCATCTGCGCCAAGGGCTTGGACTGCGGGGAGTGTCCTGTCGTCAGGCCCTGCGCGCGGAGGGTGTCCTCGAGCACCTGGAGCGGAACCCCGCACTGCGCGGTGACCATCATGTCGATCGGGTCGATCTCGAGGATCGCGTCCATGCGCGAACCGTCGAGCACGATCGTGTCCTCGACGATGGTCTCCAGCCCGCCCTCGGTCGCGGTCCTGCCCGTGCGGGGCACGATGTTGATCAGGTTCTCCTCTGCGAAGGAGAGGATCGCCGAGACGTCCTCCGTGGAGCGGGCGTAGGCGATCGCCGCGGGGATCGGTCCGTCGAAGATCCCGTGCACCGACGTGTACTTCTTGAAGCGATCGACGCTCGCCTCGCGCAGTTCCCGGGCGTCGGTGTCGACCTGATCATCGCCGATGAGATCGCAGAGTCGGTCGACGATCTCCGCGCGGGTGAGGGCGGATCGTGAAGCAACCATGGGAGAGATTTCCTGTTCGTTCGTGGATTCGAGGTGCAGCGGGTCAGCGCATCAGCGCACGAGATAACCGCCGTCGACGGTCAGCACGTGGCCGTTGACGAAGTCGGATGCGGGGCTGGCGAGGAACACTGTCGCTCCCATCAGGTCGGCGACATCGCCCCACCTCCCCGCGGGGGTGTGATCGATGATGCGGCCATTGACGGTGGGGTCGGCGCGGGACTCCTCTGTGATGCGGGTCTTGAAGTAGCCCGGCGCGATCGCGTTCACCTGGATGCCGCTTCCTCCGAGCTCGTCCGCATAGGCGCGGGTCAGTCCGACGATGCCGTGCTTGGTCGCGGCATAGGCGGGTGAGCCGAGACCGCCGAGGAAGGAGAACAGCGAGGCGATGTTGATGATCTTGCCCGCACCCTGCGGGATCATCCGCTTCGCCACCTCGTGGGCCATGTCGAACGCCGCGGTGAGGTTGACGGCGACCATGGGGTCCCATTCCTCCCGGCCGAACTCCGTGACATCCGCGATGCGGCTTATCCCGGCGGAATTGACGAGGATGTCTACTCCGCCCAGGGCCGCCACGCACGCGTCCACGGCCCTGGCGGGCGCTCCGGGCGCGGTGATGTCGATCATCTGCTGCTCGTACCGGCCGCCTTCCGCATGCACGAGGTCGGCGGTCTCACCGCCGTCGTCGAAGAGTGTCGGCACGGAGACGTCCGCTCCCGCCTTGGCCAGGGCGAGCGTGAATGCCTGCCCCAGTCCGGTGTTCCCGCCCGTGACGATCGCTCTCCTACCCCGCAGGGAGAAGTGGTCCAGGGAGAAATCAGTGATGTGCAATGCAGGCTCCTTCAGAACGTGCGGACGGATCAGGCGAAAGGGTCTGAGATGCCGATGTAGGTCGTCTCGAGGTACTCGTCGATCCCCTCGAATCCGCCCTCCCGACCGATCCCGGACTGCTTCACGCCACCGAACGGTGCGGCCGGATTGGAGACGAGACCGGTGTTCAGCCCGAGCATCCCCGTCTCCAGGCGCTCCGCGAGACGCAGCGCGCGGTTCAGATCGCGGGTGTAGGCGAAGCAGACGAGTCCGTACTCGCTGGCGTTCGCCAGTCGCACCGCCTCCTCCTCATCGCGGAACGTCGTGATGGGGGCGACCGGCCCGAAGATCTCTTCGCGGAGGATGCGCGCATCCTGCGGCACATCGACCAGCACCGTGGCCGGATAGAAGTAGCCCCGCCCGGACGGCACGACACCTCCGAGGGCGACCCGTGCACCGTCTTCGACGGCACCGGCGACGAGTTCGGCGACCTTCTCCCGCGTGGACTCGTCGACGAGAGGACCGAGAGTGGAGGCGGGCTCGGTACCCCGGGCGTTGACGTAGCCGGCCATGCGCTCGATCAGCCGAGCTGTGAACTCCTCGGCGATGCTCTCGTGCACATGGAAGCGGTTCGCCGCGACACACGCCTCTCCGCCGTTGCGGAGCTTGGCGAGCAATGCGCCCTCCACGGCTGCGTCCAGATCGGCGTCTTCGAAGACCAAGAACGGGGCATTCCCACCGAGCTCCATGGACACCCGGAGCACCTGGTGCGCGGCATCGGCGATTAGGCGACGTCCCACCTCGGTGGACCCGGTGAAGGAGAGCTTGCGCAGCCGGCGGTCGGTGATGAGCGGTCCGGTCACGGCACCGGCGCGGGTGGTCGGGATGACGTTGACGACGCCATCAGGGACGCCCGCCTCGCGCAGTATCTCCGCGAACAGGAGGGCGGTGAGGGGCGTGAGGGCGGCAGGCTTCAGCACCGAGGTGCAGCCCGCGGCGAGCGCGGGTGCGATCTTGCGCGTCGCCATCGCCAGCGGGAAGTTCCACGGCGTGATGAGCAGGCTCGGACCGACAGGTCGCTTCGCGACGAGCAGGCGGTTGCGGCCGTCAGGCGCGGTGGCGTAGCGCCCCGAGATGCGCGGTGCCTCTTCCGAGAACCACCGGAGGAACTCCGCACCATACGCCACCTCCGCACGGGACTCGGCGAGCGGTTTGCCCATCTCGAGCGTCATGACGAGCGCGAAGTCCTCGGCGCGCGCCGTCACCAGCTCGAACGCCCGCCGCAGGATCTCCCCACGCTCGCGCGGGGCGGTGGCGGCCCACGATGCCTGAGCGGCCGCGGCCGCATCGAGGGCCGCGGCGCCGTCTTCCGGAGACGCATCCGCCACGTGGGCGAGCACCTCACCGGTTGCAGGGTCGACGACAGGGAACGTGGCACCGGAGTGCGCGACGCGCCACTGCCCAGCGATGAACAGGCCCGTGGGGACGGCGGCGAGCAGCTCGGCCTCGTGTGCGGCGCTCATGCGGCCACCTCCCGACGAAGGTCGCGGCCGAGGAGTTCTTCGTACAGTCGCACCGGCGTCATCTCCCCCGCGCGATCACCGTACTGAGCCCGCGCCCGCCGGAAGATCTGCTCGACCAGCGACGACAGCTCGACCGGCATCCCGACCGAGCGCGCCAGGTCGACGGACAGGCCGAGATCCTTGCACGCCAGCGCGATCGCGAAGCCCTCGTCGTAGTCGCCGTGGTCGAGGATCGAGAGCACGTCGCGGGAGACGAACGTGCTGTTCGCCGGACTGGCGATGAGCGCATCACGCAGCACCCCGAGGTCCACCCCGGCGGCGACGCCGACCGAGAGCACCTCGGCGGTGGCGACCAGGTGCGAGAACCACAGCTGGTTGATCATGAGCTTGACGGCGTATCCCGCGCCGTTCCCTCCGACGTGGAGGATGCGCTCTGGATCACCCATCGCCTCGAACACCGGGCGCAGACGGGCCACGTCGTCGGCGTCTCCCCCGATGAAGATCTGCAGCATGCCGGTCGCTGCGCCGACCGACATCCCGCTCACCGGAGCATCGAGCAGATGCAGCCCCCGGCCCGCCTGCTCGATGCGCACGGCCTCGAGCACATCGGGAACCGACGTCGACATGTCGATCCAGGTGCCGCCGTCGGGTAGTCCGGCGATGAGGCCATCCGCCCCGGCAGCAACCGCAGCGACGTGCTTCGGCGTCGGCAGCATGGTGATGACGAGATCACTCGTGGCAGCGACCTCGCGCGGCGTCTCCGCCCATCGCGCGCCGCCGGCGATGAGCTCTGCTGCCGACTCGCGGCGGAGATCCGTGACGACGAGCGGGAAGCCTGCGGCCTGCAGGTTCCTCGTCATGCCTGATCCCATGTTGCCGAGTCCGATGAACCCGACGGTGGGGAGGGCCTCGGCGAGCGGAGGCGTGGGGGAACTCATGGGGCTTACGTGTCCTTCGTGGTGGAGAGGGGGGTGAAGAAGGGATTGGTCGGGTGATCGCGGGCGGCGAGCACCTCGTCGAGGGCCGGCAACGACGCTGCCCCGTTCGCGAGCGCCGCGCGGGTCGCCTCGCGGTTGTTGCGGTAGACCGTCTCGGCATCGTCCGCGGCCGGGTTGACCCACACCGCGGCGATCACCGCGTGCGTGTCGGCGGCTTCCCGCGGGATGACCCCATCTGCGACGGCATCCGCGACGCCCGCGGCGACCCCGGCCTGCGCGGGACCCCAGATGAGGAGCCCGTGCTCGTCGCCCGCCGGGGCGGCCTTCGTGACGAACAGGGTCATCGGCTTGACCGGGAGTGAGGGACGCAGGACCGCGACGAACGGTACGTGACCCTGACTGGGGCTGGCGAGGGCTGTGGCCCACGCCGTCCCCGCCGGCCCGTCACGGTGGCCGAGGACCGTGTTGATGTGCGCAGCGTTGACGCCGTCGCCGACGAAACTCTCGCCCAGCTGGACAGCAGCGGTCATCAGATGAGTCCCTGGTCCTCGAGCCATTCGATCGCGACGTCTTCCGGGTCCTCGCCGTCGACATCGACCTTCGCGTTGAGCGTCTGCATGACCTCGGTCGTGAGCAGCGGGCTGAGCTCGGCGAGGACGTCGGCGATCCCGGGGTGCTCGTCGAGCGTGCTCTGCTTGAGGGTGAATCCGCCCTGGTAGCTCGGGAAGAACTCCTTGTCGTCCTCCATCACGACCAGGTCGAGAGCGGGGATGCGGCCGTCGGTCTGGAACACCTCGCCGAAGTTGCAGTCGTCGCCCTTCTGGGTCGCGGTGTAGATCACGCCGGTGTCGAGCATCGTCACATTGGCGGCGGGTGCATCGAATCCGTACGCCGCAGAGAGCCCCGGCCATCCGTCGTCGCGCGTCGAGAACTCGCTCTCGATGCAGAACGTCTGGTCGGCGCTGGGGAGCTTCGCGACATCGCTGAGCGTCTTCACACCGAGCTTGTCGGCCTCGCTCTGCCGGATGGCGAACGCGTAGGTGTTGTTGAACGGTGCGGGGTCGAGCCACGCGATGCCGCTCTCGGCGTCGGCCTCCTTTACGGCCTCGAACTGCGCCTCGGCTCCTTGCACCGGCGTCGTGTTGCCGTTGTAGGTGATCCACGACGTGCCCGTGTACTCCCAGTAGCCCAGGAACTGGTCGTTCTCGAGTGCCTGGCGCACATTCGCCGAGCCGACGAGCTTGGTGTTCGCCTCGACGTCGGCGCCATGGGCGTTGAGGAGCTCAGCGGTCATGTAGGCGAGGATGTACTGCTCGGAGAAGTCCTTCGAGCCGATCTCACCGGTGAGACCTTCCAGCTCGTCGCCCTTGGCGCCGGAGCCGCCCGCGCCGCCGGCGGTACAGCCGGTGAGGAGGAGTGCTCCGGCGGCGAGTGCCGCCAGTGTTGCCGTTGCGAGGGTGCGCGATGTCATTGCAGGTTCCTTTCGGGAGGGATTACGAGAGTCGATGACTCAGAGGCCTTTGGGGCGGACGATGTCTTCCACGACGCTGGCTGCCCAGTCGATGAGCACGGCTATCGCGGCGACGAGGATCGCCCCGACGATGAGCACGGGATAGCGCTGCAGCTTCAGACCGTTGATGATCATGTCGCCGAGGCCACCCGCGTTGATGAAGGTCGCGACGGTCGCCACTCCGACCGCAAACACCAGTGCGGTGCGGAGCCCGGCGAGGATCACGGGGGAGGCGAGCGGCAACTCGACCCGACGTAGCACCTGGCCGGAGGTCATCCCCATGCCCCGCGCCGATTCCTTGATGTTCGGGTCGACCTGCGCGAGGCCAGCGATCGTGTTCTGGAGCACGGGGAGGAAGGAGTAGATGACGAGCGCCACGAGCGCCGTCGTGAAACCTGTCTGCCACACGATGGCGAGGAGGATCACGACGCCGATGGCCGGCGTCGCCTGTCCGATGTTCGCGATGCCGATCACGACACCACGGAAGACACGTGATGACGAGCGGCTGACCGCGATGCCGGCGGGGATCGCCAGCACGGCCACCAGGATCGATGCCGTGATCGACAGGATCAGATGCTCGCCGATGCGCGCCGTGATGTAGTCGGCGTTGAGCGTGCGCTGTTCGATCGAGTCGAGCTCGAGCGTCGAGATCCAGAGGAACGTGACCAGCAGCACGGCCGCGACGACGATGAGCGGCATCATCCTCCGCAGCAACACGGGCATACCGCGCCGCTCGACGGACTGCGTCTGCAGGACCGTCGTCGCGGAGGGCACGATATCGGGCGCCTGCATGGTCACTCGCCCTCCGTGCGGCGTGCGGGTGCGATGGCCCCGAGCGCGGCGGAGATCGCCGCCTGATCGATGGAGCCGACGATGCTCCCCCCACGCGTCACGTTGACGCGCGGGGCGCCGGTCAGGACCAAGAGGTCGAGCGCCTCGCGCAGCGAGGTCTGCTCGTCGATCGTCGCCACGGGAGCGTGGGAGTCCGGTGCGCCCACGTGCGCGCCGTTCACGGGGATGAGCGCGAGCCGCTTCAGCGCCGCCCCTTCGCCGATGAACGAGCGCACGTACTCGTTGGCCGGGTTCGCGAGGATGCGCGCCGGGGTGTCGAACTGCTCGATCCGGCTGCGCTCGCTCAGCACCGCGATGCGATCACCCATTCGGATGGCCTCTTCGAAGTCGTGCGTGACGAAGATGATCGTCTTGCCGATGTCGGCCTGCAGCCGGAGGAACTCCGCCTGCAGCTTCTCGCGCGTGATCGGATCGGTCGCGCCGAACGGCTCGTCCATGAGCATCACCGGAGGGTCGGCGGCGAGGGCTCGAGCGACTCCGACCCGCTGCTGCTGCCCGCCGGAGAGCTGGCGCGGGTAACGATCCGCGAAGGTACCAGGGTCGAGCTGCACCGTGTCGAGGAGCTCCTCGACACGTGCCGCGGTACGCGCCTTCGACCAGCCGAGCAGCTTCGGCACGACGGCGATGTTCTCCGCGATCGTGAAGTGCGGGAAAAGCCCGATCTGCTGGATCACGTACCCGATGTGGCGGCGCAGCTCGTTGCCGTCGAGGGAAAGGACGTCGTCGCCGTTGATGCGGATGGATCCGGATGACGGCTCGATGATGCGATTGATCATCTTCATCGTGGTGGTCTTGCCGCAGCCGCTGGGGCCGACGAACATGACCAGCTCGCCGGGCTCGATGCGCATCGAGAAGTCCTCGACGGCGGGAGTCGACTGCCCCGGGTACTGCTTGGTGATGTGGTCGAGGACGATGTCGACGCCGCCCTGCTGCGAGGCGAGAGAGGTGAGTACGCCGGTGTTCGTGGTGATGTCAGACACGGAGGCCCCTTGAGGTGGTGAGACGGGCGATGAGCACGAGGATGCCGTCGAGGACGAGCGCGAGGAGGATCACGGCGACGGTGCCGGTGAGCGCGTAGTTGAGGGCGTTCTTGGATCCCAGGGAGGACAGCCCCTTGAAGATGTACTCGCCAAGTCCTGGGCCGGCGACATAGGCGGCGATCGCTGCGATGCCGACCGTGAGCTGCGCGGCGACGCGGATGCCGGTCATGATCACCGGCCAGGCGATCGGCAGCTGCACGGTGAAGAGCACCCGGGTGGGGCTGAGGCCCATCCCCCGTGCAGATTCCAGCACCGAGATCGGCACCTCACGGAGTCCGACGACGGTGTTGCGCACGACAGGGAGCAGGGAGTAGAAGACCAGCGCGACCACGGTCGGCAGCCAGCCGAGGCCGAGGATCGGGCTGAGCAGGGCGAGCAGCGCGAGCGAGGGGATCGTGATCGCGACAGCGGCGGCGGTCAGCACCGTCGTCCGGGCGATGCGTCGATTGCGGACGAGGATCCCCAGCCCGATCCCGATGGCCGAGGCCAGCGCGACGGAGATGAGCACGACGACGAGGTGATCGCGGGTCAGCTCGAGGATGTCGTCTGCGCGACGTGTGAGGAAGACCACGAGGTCTTCCCAGTTGAATCCGGTCAAGAGGGCTCCTGTCTCGTCGTTGAGGCCGGTACCGGGATGTCACTCACCGTAGCCGCTGTAACCATTTCGTCAAAGGGTGTTGTGACTATGGCAACTATGCGAGATAGACTCACGCTGTGAACACCCCGAAGACTCCCCCCGCGCCCCGACGGAACTCCTCGGGTCTGGGGCGTGATATCGAGATCCTCGAACTGCTCGGCACCGACGAGGCGCTGAGATCCGGGGGGCTCGGCGTCTCCCAGGTCGCACAGTCGACCGGACGGGACAAGGCGGTGGTGTCACGCACCCTGGCGACGCTGGCCGAGAGCGGCCTGGTCGAACGGGACGACGACACGCTGCGCTACCTGCTGGGACCGCGGCTGTACGCACTCGCCGCCCACACCGCCAGCACGACCCTCGTGCACGCCTCGCGCAGCATCCTGCGCCGGCTGGTCCAGTCGACGAGGGAGACCAGCCACCTCTGCGTGCTTCGCGGAGGCAACGTCCTCACCCTGTTGAGCGAACTCAGCCCGCACGATGTGCGGACCACAGGCTGGGCGGGTACGACCACGGCCGCTTGGCGCACCCCCTCGGGGCGGGCACTGCTGAGCGACTGGGATGAGGAGTCCCTCGCGCGATGGTACGAAGATCACGGTCAGGACCGGCCGCTGGTCGGCCGATTCGACCAGTCGGACCCCTCGGTGTTCCCCGTGCTCGATGCCCCGCCCCCCGGCAACGCCCCCGTGACCGATCTCGCCAGCCTCCTGACCGAGCTCGACCGCATCCGCGAGCAGGGTTACGCACTCTCCGACGAGGAGCTCGAGTTCGGCGTCGTCGCCGCGTCCGCACCGATCACTGACTTCACGGGGCGCATCGTCGCCGCGGTGAACGTCAGCGCTCCCAAGGCGCGCATCGGACAGCGCCTCGACGCCCTGGGCGTCTTCGTCTCACGCGCCGCACGGGAGCTCTCGTCGCGGCTGGGAGCGAGCGGAGTCTAACCCGGGCGGAGCCTCGCGCCTCAGGAGGATTCCGTTCTCACTCCCCTCCCCATGCAGGATCTTCTCCGCGACAGCGCGCGGAGTGAGTCGACTCAGCGCTTCCGCGGTGCCGCCGTGCTCTCGCGCACGATGAGTTCGGTGGCCACCAGCGGGGTCTGCTGCCGTTCGACGCCGTCGAGTTCCGCGAGCAGCGCGTCCACCGCGAGCGCTCCCACACGCTCCGGATGCTGCTGCACCGTCGTCAGCGGCGGCCACAGCTGCGCGGCATCGGGCAGGCCGTCGAACCCGACGATGCTGACGTCTTCCGGAACGTCGCGCCCGACCTCACGGAAGGCGCGCAGCACTCCGATCGCCATCTGGTCGTTCGCCGCGAACACGGCGGTGACCCCGTCGATCTCGCGCAGCTCCACACCGGCCGCGTAGCCGGATGCAGCGGTCCAATCGCCCGACAGAGGAGCCGGGACATCACGTCCGTGCCCTTCGAGGGTCTGCTGCCATGCTTCGCGCCGACGCTCCGCGGAGTACGAGCGCGCGGGGCCGGTGACATGCCACACCGTGTCGTGCCCGAGCCCGAGCAGGTGCTCGGTCGCCAGACGCGCACCCTGCGCCTGGTCGGTGTCCACGAACGGGTGGGTGTCTCCGCGGTTCGAGTCGACGAACACGACCGGAAGCGCGTCGGGGATCTCGATGTCGGCCTCGTCGAGCTGATGAGCCTCGATCACGATGATGATGCCGTCGACCGCGTGTTCCTCCAGTCGTCGGAATGCTCCGGCCACCGTCTCACCGGCACTGGATTCGACGGGGATGAGGGTGAGGGCGTAGCCGAGCTGGGCGGCGCGTACGGCGATCGCATCGAGCGTGCGCTGGTTGCCGTACGAGCTGAACGAGAACATCACGACACCGATGGTGCGGAATCGCCCTGATCGCAGCGCTCGAGCGGCACTGTTGGGTCGATAGCCGAGGCTGTTCATGGCCGCTTCGACGCGCTCGCGCGTGGCGGCGCCGACGTATCCCCTGGCATTCACGACGCGGGACACCGTCTGACCGGAGACACCGGCCTCCCTGGCGACGTCTTCCATCGAGGGCTCGCGTCTGCGCGTCGACGTCGCTGTCGGATGCTCTGGGGTCACGATCACCCATCCCCTCATATGTTGACGTTGACACACTACCAGTCCATCCAATATGTTGACGTTGACACACGGCGCACGGTGCGCCCGAAACGTAAGAAGGACTCGTCGATGACGACTGAAATCCCCGCAGCCCTGGGTGCCCCCGGCATCCGGCGCCGCGACAAGCGCGACTGGAAGGGATGGGCCTTCGTCGGCCCGTTCATGGTCGTGTTCGCCCTGGTGTTCCTGACACCCCTCGCCTATGCGCTCTACCTGAGCTTCTTCCAGGAGAAGCTCATCGGCGGCACCGCTTTCGTCGGGCTGGACAACTACGCACGCGCACTCTCCGATCCGCAATTCTGGGAGGCGTTCGGCCGCGTGCTGGTCTTCCTCGTCGTGCAAGTGCCGATCATGCTGATCCTCGCGCTCGGAGCCGCTCTCGCCCTCGACAGCGCCCGCCTGCGCGGAGCATCCTTCTTCCGCATCCTGATCTTCCTGCCCTACGCCGTCCCCGCGGTGGTGGCGGTACTGATGTGGGGCTACATCTACGGAGACCAGTTCGGTCTCACGAGCAACATCAACGACTTCCTCGGGGTCGACGCGATCACCCCGTTCGCGAAGGAATGGATGCTGCTCTCGATCGGCAACATCGTCACGTGGGAGTTCGTCGGCTACAACATGCTGATCTTCTACTCCTCACTCAAGACCATCCCGACCGACATGTACGAGGCCGCTTCCCTCGACGGCGCCGGGGCCTGGCGCACGATCTTCTCGATCAAGATCCCCTCCGTGCGCGGGGCGCTCGTGATCGCGACGATCTTCTCGATCATCGGGAGCTTCCAGCTCTTCAACGAGCCCAACATCCTGCGTCCGCTGGCACCGAACGTGATCACCACGTTCTTCACCCCGAACATGTACGCGTACAACCTGTCGTTCGCCGGGCAGCAGTTCAACTACGCCGCGACGATCGCCATCATCATGGGCGTCATCACCGCGGTCATCGCCTACGTCGTGCAGCTGCGCGGCTCGAAGTCGGAGGTGCGCTGACATGGCACTCCCCCTCGCCCGTCCCTCTCGCAGACGCCATGACCCGATGAATCCGCGTAAGTCCAACACGCTGCTCATCGTCATGATCCTGTACGCGCTGTACACCCTCGTCCCGCTGGTCTGGCTGCTGTTCAGCTCGACCAAGACGCAGGCCGGACTCTTCAGCTCGTTCGGACTGTGGTTCGCCGACGACTTCGCCTTCATCGACAACCTCGTCGCCACGTTCTCCTACCGCGACGGCATCTTCCTGCGCTGGTTGGGCAACACCCTGCTGTACGTGGTGGTGGGTGCGGGAGGAGCGACGCTGCTGGCCACCATGGCGGGTTACGGACTCGCGAAGTTCCGCTTCCCCGGGCGCCGTGCGGTGTTCGCCGTGGTCCTGGGCGCCGTGGCCGTTCCCGGCACCGCCCTCGCGGTCCCGACCTTCCTGCTCTTCAGCGAGCTCGGGCTGACCAACACCCCGTGGGCGGTGATCATCCCCTCGCTGATCAGCCCGTTCGGTCTGTACCTGATCTGGGTGTTCGCGTCCGAGTCGGTGCCCACCGAGCTGCTCGAAGCGGCCCGTATCGACGGTGCCGGCGAGTTCCGCACGTTCTTCACGATCTCGATGCGACTGCTCGCACCCGGCATCGTGACGGTCGCGCTGTTCACGGTGGTCGCCACCTGGAACAACTACTTCCTGCCCCTGATCATGCTGTCCGACCCCGCGTGGTATCCGCTCACCGTCGGGTTGAACCAGTGGAGCGCCCAGGCCATCGGGGCCGGATCCCAGCCCATCTACAACCTCGTGATCATGGGCTCGCTGCTCACGATCATCCCGATCGTCATCGCCTTCCTGCTGCTGCAGCGTTTCTGGCAGTCAGGTCTCACCGCGGGAAGCGTCAAGCAGTAGCTCCCCGCACCTCCCCTGCATCACCTCGGCGATCCGACGCTGGATCGCCCCTCCCGAAAGGACACAGCAATGAAGCACCTTCCCTCCCCGACGCGGCGCACCCTCGCGGTGCTGGCCGCGGGAACCGTGGCAGCGCTGGCGCTGGCCGGTTGCAGCACCGGCGGCGACACCGGTGCCGGCGGCAACGCGGGCTCCGGCTCCTTCGACTCCATCGAGGCCGCACTCGAGAAGGGCGGCGAGATCACGTACTGGTCGTGGACGCCGTCTGCCGAGGCGCAGGTCGAGGCGTTCCAGAAGGAGTACCCCAACGTCAAGGTCAAGCTGGTGAACGCCGGGACCAACAACGAGGAGTACACCAAGCTGCAGAACGCGATCAAGGCGGGTTCCGGCGCGCCGGATGTCGTGCAGATCGAGTACTACGCCTTCCCGCAGTTCGCCCTGACCGACGCCTTCACCGACCTGTCCCAGTACGGTTTCGCGGACTTCGAGGACGACTACACCGCCTCGACCTGGAACTCGGTGACCGACGGCGACGCGATCTACGGCCTGCCGCAGGACTCCGGCCCCATGGCGCTGTTCTACAACAAGACGGTGTTCGACGCCGCCGGCGTCGCCGTGCCCACCACCTGGGACGAGTACTACGAGGCCGCCAAGGCGATCCACGCGGCGAACCCCGACGCGTACATCACCAACGACACGGGAGATGCAGGCTTCGCGACCTCGATGATCTGGCAGGCCGGCGGAAAGCCGTTCGAGACCTCGGGTACCGACGTCACGATCGACCTGCAGGACGCCGGGTCCGTGAAGTGGACCGAGAACTGGAACCGCCTCGTCGAGGAGGACCTGCTCGCACCGTACGGCAGCTGGAGCGACGAGTGGTTCCGCGCCCTGGGCGACGGCAGCCTCGCCAGCCTCGTGATCGGCGCATGGATGCCCGCGAACCTCATCTCGGGTGCCCCCGACGGTGCCGGAGACTGGCGCGTCGCGCCGATGCCGACGTACGACGGCGCCCCGGCGAGCGCGGAGAACGGCGGTGGCGGCCAGGCCGTCACGAAGCAGAGCAAGAACCCGGAGCTGGCTGCCGGATTCCTGTGGTGGCTGAACAACTCGGAGGAGAGCATCTCGATCTTCCTCGAGACCGGCGGCTTCCCCTCGACCACCGCTGAGCTGTCGAGCAAGGAGTTCCTCGCCGAGGCCCCGGAGTACTTCGGCGGTCAGAAGATCAACGAGGTCCTCGCCGCTGCGGCCGATGACGTGGTCGAGGGCTGGAGCTAC
This sequence comes from Microbacterium sp. Root322, assembly GCF_001425645.1. Lineage (NCBI taxonomy): Bacteria > Bacillati > Actinomycetota > Actinomycetes > Micrococcales > Microbacteriaceae > Microbacterium > Microbacterium sp. Root322. The sequence continues at coordinate 198,206 of NZ_LMCS01000002.1, forward strand.
CTGCCCTACCAGGTCTACGCGAACAGCATCTTCGGCGACACCGTCGGCCAGTCGTACCAGGACGGCACCGACCTGAACAAGGGCCTCACCGCCTGGCAGGACGCGCTGGTCGAGTACGGCAACGCGCAGGGCTTCAGCGTCAACAAGTGATACCCGCGGGCTGAACCGGTTCCGGCCCCCCATCCCCCACCCCACGGGACCGGTTCAGCCCGCCTCATCGAAAGCACCACGACACGTGACATCCTTCTCCCTCGGCGACACCGACTTCCTCCGCGACGGACAGCCGCATCAGGTGATCTCCGGCGCCATCCACTACTTCCGCGTGCACCCCGACCAGTGGCAGGACCGCATCCGCAAGGCCCGGTTGATGGGGCTGAACACGATCGAGACCTACGTCGCCTGGAACGCGCACGAACCGCGACGCGGCGAGTGGGACGCGAGCGGATGGAACGACCTCGGACGCTTCCTCGACCTGATCCACGCCGAGGGCCTCGACGCGATCGTGCGACCCGGCCCCTACATCTGCGCCGAGTGGCACAACGGAGGACTTCCCGTGTGGCTGACCGGGAGCGTCGAGGGGCTGCGCTCCTCCGCTGCCGACTTCCTGGTGGAAGTGAGCGCCTACCTGCGCCGCGTGTACGACATCGTCGCTCCGCGGCAGATCGATCGGGGCGGCCCCGTCGTGCTGGTGCAGATCGAGAACGAGTACGGCGCCTACGGATCCGACCGGGCCTATCTCGAGGCTCTGGTCGCCGTCACCCGCGATGCCGGGATCACCGTTCCGCTGACGACCGTCGATCAGCCCGTCGATCAGATGCTGAGCGACGGCAGCCTCCCCGAGCTGCACAAGACCGGGTCGTTCGGCTCCCGCAGCGCGGAACGGCTGGCGACCCTGCGCCGGCACCAGAGCACCGGTCCGCTGATGTGCTCGGAGTTCTGGGACGGCTGGTTCGACTGGTGGGGCGGCGTGCATCACACCACCGATGTCGCCACGGCCGCCGCCGACCTCGACGAGCTGCTGGCGGCCGGGGCTTCGGTCAACATCTACATGTTCCACGGCGGCACCAACTTCGCGCTGACCAACGGCGCGAACCACAAGGGTCGCTATCTGCCGCTGGTGACCTCATACGACTACGACGCCCCGCTCGACGAGGCCGGCAACCCCACGGAGAAGTTCTTCGCCTTCCGCGAGGTCATCGCCCGGTATGCGCCGGTGCCGGATGAGCTTCCGGCTGCGGCCGAGGCAGCGCCCGCGTTCGAAGTTCCGCTCACGCCCGCGGGCGCCTGGACGGACCTCGCGGGTCCTGCGTCGACGACCGCGCAGCCCGAGACCTTCGACACACTCGGCCACCTCAGCGCCCTCGTGCGCTACGACACCGAGCTTCGGGATGCACGCGGCGGATTGCTCGTCGTCGACGAGGTGCGCGATCTGGCGTGGGTGAGCGTCGACGACCGCGTGGTCGGCACGCTCTCGCGCACCCGGCACGACCGGGCGATCCGCATCCCGGACGGCCGGACCCTCAGCATCCTGGTCGAGGATCAGGGTCGGGTGAACTACGACCACCGCCTCGGCGAGGAGAAGGGTCTGATCGGCGAGATCACCCTCGACGGCGCGCCGGTGACGGGCTGGCGCTCGACGCCGTTGGATGTCGCCGCGATCGCGGCGGAGGTCGACGCCGAGATCGATACCGAGTTCGATGCCCCTGCCGGTGCCGACGCCGCCGATGTCCTCAAAACGGGCCCGGCCGCGTGGACCAGCTCGTTCACCCTGGATGCACCGACGGACCTCTTCCTCGACACCATGGCCTGGAGCAAGGGCTACGCGTTCGTGAACGGTTTCTTCCTCGGCCGCTACTGGCGCAACGGTCCGCAGCGCACGCTCTCCGTGCCCGCACCTGCCACGAGAGAGGGGGCGAACCGTCTGGTCGTGCTGGAACTCGAGAACGTCGTGGAGCCGCGCGCCGTCTTCGTCGGTGCCCCCTCGCTCGGCGACACGGAGGAATAGCACCGCTGAGGTGCCCTCCCGGATGACACGCGAAAAGCGCGCACAGCAAACACTCAGGAAGGCGTAAACTCGCCCGAGTCCCTTGGTATACCGGGGACTCGATCGGAGGAGTTCCATGAGTACTGCCACTGCGCCCGCGAATCCTCGCTCGCGCGTCATCACCGCGAGCCTGGTCGGCACCACGATCGAGTTCTACGACTTCTACGCCTATGCCACGGCTGCCGTACTCGTGTTCCCGGTGCTGTTCTTCCCCACCGGGAACGACACCACCTCGCTCCTGTCGTCGTTCGCGGTGTTCGGCGCCGCGATGGTCGCCCGCCCCATCGGCGCCGTGGTGTTCGGCCACTTCGGCGACAAGTTCGGGCGCAAAGCCACGCTGGTGGCCTCGCTGCTGACGATGGGCATCGCGACCTTCGTCATCGGCCTGCTGCCGACGTACCAGGACATCGGGTGGTGGGCGGCACTCCTGCTGCTGATCCTCCGGCTCGCGCAGGGCTTCGCGCTCGGCGGCGAGTGGTCGGGTGCGGCGCTGGTCGCCACCGAGAACGCCCCGAAGGGCAAGCGCGCCTGGTACGGCACCTTCCCGCAGCTGGGGGCACCGCTGGGCTTCATCATCGCGAACTTCCTCTTCCTCGCCATCAACTGGCTGCTGCCGCATGCCGAGAACCCGGTGCTGAAGTCCGAGGCGTTCCTCTCCTGGGGCTGGCGCATCCCGTTCCTGTTCTCGGCCGTGATGGTCATCATCGGGCTGTGGGTGCGACTGAAGCTCGTCGAGTCCGACACCTTCAAGAAGGCCGAGACGAAGGGCGTGATCCGCAAGCTCCCGCTCGCGACCGTCTTCCGTCACCACTGGAAGCAGCTCATCCTCGGCACGTTCATCATGCTGGCGACCTACGTGCTGTTCTATCTGATGACGAACTTCACCCTCGCCTACGGCACCAAGCCCGCATCGCTGGAGACGGCATCGGCCGCAGCGAAGGCCGCGGCAGAGGCGACGGGCGCCCCGTTCGACCCGACCAAGTTCGCGGCCCAGTTCTATCCCGGCCTCGGCTTCGGCTACACCGACTTCGTGCTGATGCAGATCATCGGCGTCGTGTTCTTCGGCATCTTCACGCTCCTCTCCGGCCCCATCGCCGACGCGATCGGACGACGCAAGCTCCTGCTGTGGGTCACAGGTGTGATCATCGTGTTCGGCTTCACGTTCAACACGTTCCTGCTCCCTGCCGCCGACCCGAAGTTCACCGGTGCGCTCGCACAGGCCTTCCTGGTGTTCGGCTTCATGCTGATGGGAGCAACGTTCGGCCCGATGGGCGCTCTGCTGCCCGAGCTGTTCCCGACCAACGTCAGGTACACCGGCTCGGCGATCGCGTACAACGTGTCGTCGATCCTGGGCGCGGCCGTGGCGCCGCTGATCGCGCTCTGGCTGTGGTCGCTCGGTGACGGCGCTCCGTGGCTGGTGGGCCTGTATCTGTCGGCGATGGGTGTGCTGACCTTCATCGCGCTCCTCCTCAGCCCGGAGACCAAGGACCACGACTACGACGACGACCTCGGCGTCGCGGCTGCCGTCGAGCTGTGATCCTGCGGCCGTGACGACTCACGTCACGGCCGCAGGAACTCCTCGATCGCGGCGATCGTGGTGGTGGTGTCGAGATGCCGCGCGGCGCGGATCCCGCGCACTCGATCAGTTCGTGGGTGCCGGTGCCGCAGCAGGCGTCCCAGATGCATCGACGATTCTGCCGCCACCGAGCCGCGTTCAGCCCCTCCATAGGATTCGACCGCGAACGAAGTACGGTCGAAGTACCATCTCCAGATAGAGGTCCCGCATGTCCGGTTCGGCGACAGCACGCCGCCGCGGACGTGGCGCACAGCCCGAAGGCCCCCGCGCCACCTTCCGCCAGCTCCTCCCCTTCCTCTTCGAGCACAAGCGCACCCTGATCGTGGTCGCCGTGCTCAGCGTCATCGGCGCGGCGACGTCGCTCGTGCAGCCGTTGCTCGTGGGTCAGGTCATCGAGGCGGTGCAGTCCGACACCGGCATCGGGATCCTCGTGTGGCTGCTCGTGGGCTTCGTGGTCGTGTCGTCTGTCATCTCCGGCTTCCAGCACTACCTCCTCCAGCGCACGGGCACGGCGGTCGTGTACTCGAGCCGCCGCAAGCTGATCGCCCGCATCCTGCATCTGCCCACGTCGGAGTTCGATGCCCGCCGCACCGGCGACCTCGTCTCGCGCGTGGGCACCGACACGACCCTGCTCTACGCCGTGCTCACCCAGGGCCTCGCAGACGCGGTCGGCAGCGCCGTGCTCTTCCTCGGCGCGCTCATCGCGATGCTCGTGATCGATCCCATCCTGCTGCTGCTCATCGTCGTGGTGATCGGCATCTCGGTCGCGGTGGTCGTGTTGCTCAGCGGGCGCATCCGCACCGCATCGACCGCGCAGCAGGAGAAGGTGGGCGAGCTGGCCTCCGGTGTCGAACGCGCCGTGGGCTCGATCCGCACCATCCGCGCGTCTGGTGCGACCGAGCGCGAGACCACCGCGGTGTCCGAGCTCGCCTCCGACGCCTACGGCATCGGCGTGCGCATCGCCAAGATCTCCTCGATGGTCGTGCCCGTCTCCGGCATCGCCCTGCAGCTGTCGCTGCTCGTCGTCCTCGGCGTGGGCGGATTCCGCGTGGCCGCAGGAGCCATCACGATCGCCTCGCTGATCTCGTTCATCATGTTCCTGTTCCTGCTCGTGATGCCGCTGGCCACGACGTTCGGAGCGATCACCTCGGTGAACCAGGCCCTCGGGGCGCTCGGACGCATCCAGGAGGTGCTCGACCTGCCCACCGAGTCGCAGGACGATGAGAAGATCGCCGCGTCGCTGCCCCGTGAGACGGCAGCACCGGATGCGCCGGCGATCGAATTCCGCGACGTGCGCTTCCACTACCCCGCGAACGTCGTGGCCGCGCGTCAGGCCGCCGCCAAGGAAGCACGGAATCTGCTCGCCGACGCGCACCTGGAATCGGCAGAGGATGCCGCGCCGGCCGCCCAGGACCACGAAGTGCTGCGCGGGGTCTCCTTCGCCGTGCCGCACGGCTCCCGCGTCGCGCTGGTCGGCCCCAGCGGTGCGGGCAAGAGCACGATCCTGTCGCTGATCGAGCGCTTCTACGACCCCACGGGCGGATCGATCCGCCTGCACGGTCACGACGCGCGCACCTACCCGCGCGACGAGCTCCGCGCCCACTTCGGCTACGTCGAACAGGATGCGCCGACGCTGGCCGGCACACTCGCCGAGAACCTGCGGCTCGCCTCCCCCGAAGCGACGGACGCCGACTGCGAACGAGTGCTGCGCGCCGTGAACCTGGGCGACGTGCTGGAGCGCAACCCGCTCGGCATCGAGGCACCGGTGGGCGAGGACGGCGTGATGCTCTCCGGTGGTGAGCGTCAGCGTCTCGCGATCGCCCGCGCCCTGCTCACCGACGCCCCGATCCTGCTGCTCGACGAGTCCACGTCATCACTCGACGGCGTGAACGAGCAACGCATGCGCGAGGCCATCGACGCGGTATCCACCGACCGCACGCTCATCGTGATCGCGCACCGCCTCTCGACCGTCGTCGACAGCGACCTGATCGTGGTGCTGCAGGACGGCGTCGTGGTCGGCCAGGGTACGCACACCGAGCTCGTGGAATCGACGCCGCTGTACCGCGACCTCGCACGTCACCAGCTGCTCGCCTGACGCCACCCGTTCCCGGGCAACACGAAGGCGGGACGTCGGAGACCACTCAGCCATGGGTTCGTCTCTGATGTCCCGCCTTCGCGGGTCTGCAGGGCACGGAGCCCTGAGGGTGCCGGCTCCCCCGAACCGGCACCGGTCTGGGGTTACGCCTTGTCGAGGCGGTAGCGCAGCGAGGCCAGCTCGGCGCGCAGGGCCGCGGGAACCTTGTCACCGAAGGTGTCGTAGAACGCCTCGGTCAGGTCGGCCTCGGTCTTCCACGCCTCGGCATCGACGGAGAACAGCTCGTCGAGGTCGGCGGCGGGGATGTCGAGTCCGTCGAGGTTGAGGTCCTCCACGCGCGGCAGGCGTCCGATCGGGCTGTCGACCGCGGAGACATCGCCCGCGATGCGGCGGATGATCCAGTCGACGACACGCGAGTTGTCGCCGAAGCCCGGCCACAGGAACCGGCCGTCGGCACCGCGGCGGAACCAGTTCACCTGGAAGATGCGCGGCGCCCGGTCGAAGCGAAGACCGCGACCGACCTTGAGCCAGTGACCGAAGTAGTCCGCCATGTTGTAGCCGCAGAAGGGCAGCATCGCGAACGGGTCGCGGCGCAGCTCCCCCACGGTTCCCTCAGCGGCAGCGGTGCGCTCGGACGAGATGTTCGAGCCGAGGAAGACGCCGTGCGTCCAGTCGGTGGCCTCGACCACGAGCGGGACGTTGCTGGCGCGGCGTCCGCCGAACAGGATGACGTCGAGCGGCACGGCCTCTTCCCAGTCCTCGGAGATCTGCGGGCACTGCGCCGCCGACACCGTGAAGCGGGAGTTGGGGTGCGCGGCCGGTCGGCCGGACTCAGGGGTCCAGTCGTTGCCCTCCCAGTCGATCAGGTGCGCGGGCGCCTCGTCGGTCAGACCCTCCCACCACACGTCGCCGTCGGGGCGGAGCGCGACGTTGGTGAAGATCGTGTTGCCCCACAGCGTCTCGACCGCGGTGACGTTGGTCGACTCGCCGGTGCCGGGTGCGACGCCGAAGAAGCCGGCCTCGGGGTTGATGGCCCACATGCGGCCGTCTTCGCCCGGACGGATCCAGGCGATGTCGTCACCGAGGGTCTCGACGCGCCAGCCGGGGATGGTCGGGCGGAGCATCGCGAGGTTCGTCTTCCCGCAGGCCGACGGGAAGGCTGCGGCCACGTGGTACGCCTTGCCCTGGGGGTCGATCACGCGGATGAGCAGCATGTGCTCGGCGAGCCAGCCCTCGTCGCGGGCGATCACCGAGGCGATGCGCAGCGCGAAGCACTTCTTGGCCAGGATCGCGTTGCCGCCGTAGCCCGAGCCGTAGGAGTAGACCTCGAGCGTCTCGGGGAAGTGCACGATGTACTTGTCGTCGTTGCAGGGCCACTCGGCATCCTGCTCGCCCGGTGCGAGCGGAGCACCGACCGAGTGCACGGTCTTGACCCACGGCGCACCCTCGGCGATCTGACGCGTCACGGCATCGCCGACGCGGGTCATGATGCCGATGGAGGCGACCGCGTAGGCGCTGTCGGTGATCTGGACGCCGATGTGCGAGAGCGGGCCGCCGACGCGTCCCATCGAGAACGGCACGACGTACATCGTGCGGCCGCGCATCGATCCCTCGAAGATCTCGTCCATCTTGGCGTGCATCTCGGCGGGGGCCGCCCAGTTGTTCGTGGGGCCCGCGTCCTCTTCGCGCTCGGAGGAGATGAAGGTGCGTCCCTCGGTGCGGGCGACATCGCTGGGGTGCGAACGGGCGAGGTAGGAACCGGGGCGCCATTCGGGGTTGAGCTTGATCAGCTTGCCCTCGTCGACGAGTCCGCGCAGGAGCCAGTCGTTCTCGGCGGGCGAGCCGTCGACCCAGTGCACGGCGTCGGGCTGGGTGAGTGCGCGGATCTCCTCGACCCAGGCGGCCAGCTCGGCCATCGCGGGGGTGTCATACGTCGGAGCCGCGCCGAACGTACGCGTCTGTGCGACGGGAGACGTGCGGGGGGTGAAGACTTCGGCGATAGCCATGACGTGTGCTCCTTTGAAGTGTGGGGCGTTGCACCTATCTTCTTCCGGTTCGAGCGCGACTTTCGGCCATTTCGAGCGATAAGAACTTCAATTCTTTCGCTAGACTCAAGGAATGGCGTCCTCCGGCATCCACCTCACGACTCTCGGCCACCGCATCCGTCACCACCGGTTGGAGAACGGGTTCACGCTCGACGAGCTCGGTGCTCTCGTCGGCGTCGCCGGTTCGCAGCTGAGCCTGATCGAGAACGGCAAGCGCGAGCCGAAGCTCTCGCTGCTGCAGGCGATCGCCCAGGCGACCAAGACGGAGGTGACCGATCTCATCTCCGGGGAGCCGCCGAACCGCCGTGCCGCTCTCGAGATCGCCCTGGAACGCGCGCAGGAGAGCCCGGTCTTCCGCCAGCTCGGCGTCGCGCCCGTGCGCGTGACCAAGGGCATGAGCGACGAGACCATCGAATCGGTCCTCGGCCTGCACCGGGAGCTGGAGCGTCGCGAACGCGAGGCCATCGCCACACCGGAGGAGGCGCGGCGCGCGAACACCGAGCTGCGGCTGCGGATGCGCGCGCAGAACAACTACCTCCCCGAGATCGAGAAGCTCGCCGAGAAGCACCTCAAGGCCGCGGGACACGTGCAGGGCGCTCTCACGCACCGCACCGTGAGCATCATGGCCGAGAAGCTCGGATTCGAGCTGATCTACGTCAACGACCTCCCCCATTCGACCCGATCGGTCACCGACCTCGAGAACGGACGCATCTACCTGCCGCCGGCCTCGATCCCCGGCGGTCACGGTCTGCGGTCGATGGCGCTGCAGGCCATGGCGCACCGCCTGCTCGGGCACGCCCCGCCCACCGACTACGCCGACTTCCTGCAGCAGCGCCTCGAGATCAACTACTTCGCCGCGTGCTGCCTGATGCCGGAGACCGCATCGGTCGCGTTCCTGCAGCAGGCGAAGAAGGATCGCAACCTCGCGGTCGAGGACTTCCGGGACGGCTTCGGCGTGACGCACGAGGCGGCGGGCATGCGCATGACCAACCTGCTGACGCAGCACCTCGGCATGGCGCTGCATTTCCTGCGCGTCGACTCCACCGGCGCCATCACCCGCGTGTACGAGAACGACGACCTGCCGCTGCCGATGGATGTGACGGGCGCGGTCGAGGGACAGCGGGTGTGCCGGAAGTTCCAGGCGCGCGCGGCGTTCACGCAGCAGAACCGCACGGTCGAGCACCATCAGTACACCGACACCCCCTCCGGCACGTTCTGGTGCTCCACCCAGACCGGCTCGTCGAGCGATGGCGAGTTCTCGGTGACCGTCGGCGTGCCCTTCGACGACGCACGATGGTGGCGTGGACGCGAGACCGGCGACAGGGCCGTGTCGACCTGCCCCGACGAGTCGTGCTGCCGACGCCCCTCGGCCGAGCTGAGCGACCGTTGGAGCGGACGGGCCTGGCCGAGCGCACGCGTGCACACCCACATGTTCTCCCCGCTCCCCCGCGGCGCGTTCCCCGGTGTCGACGACAACGAGGTCTACAACTTCCTCGCACGCCACGCGAGCGAGTAGTCGCGGCGGCCGGTCGAGGCAGGAGCGCGCGCCGAGGCGGGAGCGGGCGCCGCGGCGGAGCAGGAGCGGGCGCCGAGGCGCGAGGATGCCGCGCCGGCTCAGTCGTCGGCGAACGCGGCGAACCGGGCGAGGGCGGCGGCCACCGCGGCGGGATCCTCCGGCCGCTCGAACAGCGCGGGCGGAGCGTCGCGTGTCGCGCCCGCGTGCGACCAGGTGCCGATCACGCGCCCCTGCTCGACGAGGGTCGGACGCACCATCCCGTTCTTGCCGGGGCCGACGGCTGCGAGATGCTCCTGCGCGCAGACGGTCGTGCGGTCGGCGTAGGAGATGTAGTACTCGTCGAACGCGCCGAGGGCGTGGACGGACGGCGCCCCGGTCGTGCGTCGAGGGCGCCGGCGGGGCGCGAAGAGTCCGTCGCCGAGGTCCTCCACCCTCTCGGCCGCCCGCGCGGCCGCCTCGCGCGCCTGGCCGAGGGTGAGCCCCGACCACCAGGCGAAGTCGGCGATCGCGGCGGGGCCGTGTCCGTCGATGTAGCGGACGAACAACTCGGCGAGCGGATCGTCGGGGACGGCGTGCTCGCGGATGTGTTCCTCCACGAGCACGAAACGCTGCTCGCGGGTGACACCTTCCCGCGGGACGACGGGTCCCTGGCAGATCAGGCCGTCGATCGTGAGGGTGAACAGCAGATGGATGCCGCGCTGGCCCGCGGGATCGATGCCGATGCCCTCGAGGATCTCGAACACCTCGGCACGGGTGCACCCGCCGTCGCGCAGCGCCGGGGTCAGTGCCCTGACGGCCGCGACGACCATGTCGTCGTCGATGCCGAGGTCGCGGTGTCGGGAGGCCGCCTGCTGACGCTGCCGCCCGGCGGTGACCTGGAGCATCCAGCCGAGGTCGCGCGCGGGAACCGTGTGCAGTGTGCCGCGCATGGTCCAGCCGCGCACGATGTCACCGCGGTCGAAGGCGCGGTCGACGTCGCGCAGCCGCACCGGGTTCGCGGTGCGGACGGCGAGCGCCCATCGTCCGGCCGTGAAGTCCTGACTCTGCACGGCGAGCATGTGATGCGCGGCATCCGTCACGGTGCGTGCCGGCGCCGTGAGCCGGTGCGATCGGAGGCGCTCGGCGAGCAGGGTCGCGGTCTTCATGACCTCATCATGCCGGGCGCCACCGACCCGGCGCACGGATCGCGTCAGCCCTGCAGGGTGACCTCTGGACGTTCGGGGAGCACGATCGGGTGCGAGCCCGCCATGACCTCGAGCACGCGGATGACCTGGCAGGAGTACCCGAACTCGTTGTCGTACCAGACGTAGAGGATGAGGGTGTCCTCGTCGGCGATCGTGGCGAGGCCGTCGACGATGCCCGCCCGGTGGGAGCCGACGAAGTCGGTGGAGACCACGTCGGGGCTCTCGACGTAGTCGATCTGCTGACGAAGCTTCGAGTGCAGCGACACGCGGCGCAGGTAGTCGTTGACCTGGTCCTTCGTGGCGGGGCGCGCGATCGTCAGGTGCAGCACGGCGAGCGAGACGTCGGGGGTGGGAACGCGGATCGAGCTGCCGGTGAGCTTGCCCTCCAGCTGCGGGAGCGCCTTGGCGACCGCCTTCGCGGCCCCCGTCTCAGTGATGACCATGTTGAGCACCGCCGAGCGTCCGCGACGGTCGCCCTTGTGGAAGTTGTCGATCAGGTTCTGGTCGTTCGTGAACGAGTGCACGGTCTCGACGTGCCCCTTGACGACGCCGTACGCCTCGTCGATCGCCGCCAGCACGGGCGTGATGGCGTTGGTCGTGCAGGATGCGGCCGAGAGGATGCGGTCGGTGTCGGCGATCGTATCGTCGTTGATCCCGTGGACGATGTTCTTGAGGGGGCTCTTCCCCGGCGCGGTGAGCAGCACACGGGCGACGCCCTTGGAACGCAGGTGCTGCGAGAGGCCGGCTTCGTCGCGCCAGCGCCCGGTGTTGTCGACGACGATCGCGTCGTGGATGCCGTGGGCGGTGTAGTCGATGGTCGCGGGGTCGTCGGAGTAGATCACCTGGATGCGGGTGCCGTTCGCGATGATCTGCTCGGCTTCCTCGTCGACGGTGACCGACCCGGCGAACCGACCGTGCACGGAGTCGCGCAGCAGCAGGGATGCGCGCTTGACGAGGTCGTTCTCGGCGCCGCGGCGGACGACGATGGCGCGCAGACGCAGTCCGCTGCCTCCGCCGGTGTGGGCGATGAGGATGCGGGCGAGGAGGCGACCGATGCGTCCGAAGCCGTAGAGGACGACGTCGGTGGGTTCGGCGGCGACGGCTCCCATGGCGGGCGCGAGCACCTCGGCGAGGTAGGTCTCCAGCGGCTGCCCGCTCTCGGCGTGCCCGGCGACGAGCCGGGCGACGTCGAGGGAGGAGGCGCCGGGAGCAAGTGCATGGATCGCTTCCAGCACGGCGAGGCTGTCTTCGATCGGGAGCCGCTCATGCCCGAGCTGCGCGACGCGCTCGTGCACTTCGACGAGGCCGGTCGCCGACAGGCCGAGCAGCCGGTGCCCGTGGAGAGAGGTGACCACGTCGTGTTCGCGTCGGAGCGCCCCGATGAGCGGGATCATCCGCTCCGCCAGCTCTTCGCTCTCAGTCCAGTCGTCGCGGTGTGCCGCGGAATCGTTCATCTGCGTCCTTGCATGTGTGAGCGCGCGCCGAGATCGCCGGCGCGCGGGTTGCCGGGTGAATCGGGGGATGCATCCAGCGTACAAGTCGCGGGAACGCGTGCCGAATCGGGACGTCGACGGTGCCCGGTCGCCGGCGGGAATCCCGCGCGCCGCGCGTGCGTTCTCTTCGTCGGATGCTCGATGAAAGGCCGCCGATGACAGATCACCCTCGCCGCTCGGCGTGGCCGCCCCTGCTGCTCGCGATCGCGCTCGAGGTCACCGCGACCCTCTCGCTGCGCGCGGCCGAGGGCTTCACCCACCCGCTCTGGCTGATCGTCGTGGTCATCGGCTACTCCGGCTCGCTGTGGCTGCTGTCCGTCGTGCTCGATCGCGGCATGGCCGTGGGCGTGGCGTACGGTATCTGGTCGGCGATCGGAGTCGTGCTCACCGCCGTGTTCGGCACCGTGCTGTTCGGCGAGCTGCTGGGACCGGTGCAGATCATCGGCGTCGGCGTGATCGTGATCGGCGTGCTGCTCGTCGAGCTCGGCTCGCACACGCGTGAGGCGAAGGAGGTCACCCCATGATCTGGCTGCTCCTCGCCCTCGCGATCGCCAGCGAGGTCACCGCGACGCTGAGCCTGCGCGCCTCCGAAGGCCTGCGCCGCCGCCGCTGGATCCCCGTGATCGTCGTGGGCTATCTCGCCGCGTTCACGCTGCTGGGCACGATCCTCGCGCTGGGGATGCCCGTGGGCGTCGCCTACGGCATCTGGGCAGCGGCCGGTGTCGCGCTGACCGCGGTGCTGGGGCGGGTGATCTTCAAGGACCACTTCTCGACCATGATGGCCATCGGCGTCGCGCTGATCGCCGTCGGGGTGGGGATGATCGAGTTCGGCGGCGGACACTGACCACCAGCCCTCGTCGGCGTCTGCTCGAGCCGCTCCTCTTCGTCGTCATTTTACGTCTACACTGGTGGAATAATGACACAGTCACTCCACGGCGACGAGGCCGATCTGATCATCCGCGGCGGACACATCCACACCCTCGACCCCTCGGATGCGATCGTCGGAGCTCTCGCCGTCCGTGACGGGGTGATCGTCGCCCGAGGCGACGATGCGGAATCCCTCGATGCCCGCGCCGTGATCGAGCTGGATGGACGCACGGTGATCCCCGGCATCAACGACGCCCACCTGCACGCCGCATGGTTGGGCGCACGGTGGCCCCACCTCTTCTTCTCCGACACTCCCCCCGAGGAGCAGCCATCCGGGCGGCTCGTGTCGAGCGCAGGAGAGCGCCGCACAGCGCTGCGGCGGGCGTGGGCGCTGCTGGCCGAACTGGGCATCACCAGCTACACGGAACCCGGGATCGGCCCCGGCGAGGATGACGGCGAGACGGGATGCTTCGGCTCCGACATGCTCGACACCTATCTCGAGCTGCACCGCGAACGCGCGCAGACCTCCCGCGTGACCCTGCTGCGGCTGTTCGGCACGATCGACGGGGAGAGCACCCTCGCCGACTTCGAGAGAGGCATCCGCACACCTCCCCCCGCCTCGGATGCCCGGTGGCTCGCGGTCCCCGGAGTGAAGATCTTCGCCGACGGCATCCCACCCCTGGCGACCGCCTGGGTCGATGAGCCCTATGCCGACGGCACGACGGGCGGCCTGCTCACCCGTGGCGAACCCGACGCCCGCGCCGCCTTCCGACGCATGCTCGAACTCGCCTCGGCTCGCGGAATGCAGATCGCCGTGCATGCGACGGGAGACCGCTCGATCGCCGAGTTCCTGTCCGTGCTGGAGCGACGGCACGGCGATCACCCCACGCCGGCGGGGCCGCACTACGTCGTGCACGGCGACCTCGCCACGACCGCGCAGATCGCCCGGATGGGGCGGATCGGTGCGGGGTTCGCCGTGCAGCCGCTGATCGCGGCGCACACGCACTCCTGGGCAGCGGTGCAGCTCGGAGAGGCCCGACTCGCCACCGCCTGGCCGCTCGCCGAGATGCTGACCTCCGACGCGCTGACCACGGTCACCAGCGACTCCCCCATCGCCAGCCCGGATTGGCGACTCGGGCTCGATGCCTCCCTCGCCCTCCTCACCGCTGCAGGGATCGCCGACGACGCGCAGAGCAGGAACCGGCTGCTGCGGTCCATGACCGTCGAGGCCGCCCGACAGGACGGCGCCTCCGCGTGGAAGGGGTCGCTGGAGGTCGGCAGGGTCGCCGATCTCACGGTGCTCGATGAGGACCCGCTGACCCCCGGCCGCGACTTCGCGACGATCGGGGTCGCCCGCACGATCGTCGATGGGCGCACGGTCTTCACCCGCGGCTGACCGGCCCACCCGCGACCGACCGCCCGGCGACCGACCGCCCCGCGGCCGACTGGCCCGCCCACACCTCGCCGAGGGGTCGCACACGAAAACGGCGGGCGGCATGCTCTCACATGCCGCCCGCCTCTGATCCCCCTCGGACCAGTCGTGTGCCCCGGCACCGGATCGCGTCCGATGCCGGGGCGAGTCTCACACCGCGGTCGCCACGAGCACCCGCGGGCTGCCGGGCAGGGCCACCTTGTCGCGCACCGACCACCCGGCGTCGGCGAGCCATCCGCGCACCTCCGCCTCGGGGTACACGACGGTGCCGTCGATCACCAGGTACTCCCCCGCGTGCAGCGCGTCGAGGCCGCGCTGCTCCGCATCCTCGTCCAGGAAGAAGTCGAGCACGGTCAGGGTCGCCCCCTCGACGGCAGCCGCGCGCAGGTTGCGGAAGATCTGCGCGTTCTCCTGCGCGGAGAAGCGGTGGATGACGTGGTTGGCGAACACCACGTCGTACTCGCCTTCCGGTGCGGTGGTCGCGGTGTCACCGACCTCGACCGCGGCACGATCGTGCATCCCGGCGGCCGCCACCGCCTCGACGATGCCGTCTTCGAAGCCGGGGGCGTAGAGGAAGGTCGTCCGCAACGCGGGGTTCTTCGCCATGACCGACAGCGCGAACTCGGCGGAGAGCCCACCGAAGTCGAGTGCCCTGGTCGCGCCTTCGAGGTCGACGAGACGACCGAACTCCTGCGCGTGCAGGCGGTTGTACGTCATGACGCCCGCCATGAAGGTCGCCCAGCGGGCGTCGTCCATCTGCAGATCGCCCGGTTCGGTGGTGTCGACCGTGTGCGCGAACTGCAGCCAGTGCGGGTAGCTGATCTCGTCGAGGAAGGTGAGGAACGGCGCGAGGTCGATCGCTGCCTCCTCGCCGACGAGGTACGCGGCGGCGTCGTCGGCGAGCTCATAGCGCCCCGCGGCGCGGATCAGCAGACCCTTCGCGGTCATGGCATCGGCCAGCAGCGCCGCGATGCGCTCACTGACTCCGCACCGCTCGGCGATCTCGCCCGCTGTGTCGGCCCCGTCGGCCACCGCGGCGAACAGCCCGATCCGGCTGGCCTGGAAGAGCTGCTTGGAGGCCATGTAGCCGGTGGCGATGTCGAGGATCCGCGCCGCATCGGCGGTGGGAATGTCAGTCATGAACGAGCCTTTCAATTTGTCTACAAATGTTGGAAATAAAGGTCATGGAAGAGCCGGCCGCGAGAGGGGGCTCACGCCGCGAGGAACTCGTGCACGGCCCCGCGGAACTCCGCTGTGTGCAGGGCCGAGAGATGATCGCCCGGCACGCGCCGCGCTCGCGCATCGGGGAGCATCGCGGCGAGATCATCGATCCCCGCCGCCATCTCGTCGTCCGCCCCGCCGAGCAGCAGGACGGGCACGGCGGGCGCGCTGCGGCCGGGGACGAAGGGCTCCGCCGCCAGGCCCTCGATCAGCGAGAGCAGGTCGGCAGGACGATTTCCGGGCATCGACACCATCTGGACGATCATGCCCGTGAGCGGGTCCCGGAGCGGGCGGTCGCCCGCGAGAGCCGCTCGAGCCGCCGGAAGATCGACGAACGCGAAGGGCTCCCCCGCGCTGAGTCCACCGAGCACCAGCCGTCGGACCGCGACACCGGGGTGGTGGGCCAGGTCCCACGCGAGCCGTGCCCCGAGCGAGTAGCCGACCAGGTCGACCTCTTCCGCACCGATGGACGATGCGATGGTGTCGAGCACGACCGATGTCGTCGCGGAGCCGAGCGCGACACTGTCGCCGTGCGCCGGCAGATCGATCACCATACGCGGGCGCTCTCCGAGCACACCCTCCCACTCCCGATCCGGCCAGTCCACGGAACCCCGCGAGGCGAGGCCGTGCAGGAACGCGACAGGACGCCCCTGGCCGGGGCGGTGGGTGACGGACAGGGACACGGTCATGAGACGCCTTTCTCTCGAATGCGGCGCCTCGCGATCAGCGCAGTCGCGCCAGGAACTGCTGGATGTAGTCCTGATAGTCGGCGATGCGCTCGCCCTCGGGATACATGAGGTTGATCACGGTCGCCCCCACGGCGACCGAGATGAACTCGTTCGCGAGTGCCGCGTAGTCCTGATCGCGGATGGCGCCCGCATCGCGCGCCGCCTCCATCCGCTCGACGAGCATCGCGTGCCACCGCCCGAGGTGCGTGCGGTACAGCTCCGTGAGCTGATCGTTCGACATCGCGTACTCCCACAGCGCGAGGAGCACCCGCCCGCTCGCGATCTCGCCGACACTGCTGGGCAACGTGCCCTCGAGCACCTGCTGCAGCATCCGCTCGGGCGTCGCGCCCTCGGAGATCGACTGCTGGAGCCAGGTGTCGTGCTCGAGCAGCACCGTCTCGAACGTGGCGGCGACGATGCTCTCCTTCCCGGGGAAGTAGTGCTTCAGCGCTCCGTTCGCGAATCCGGCCTCGGCCGCGATGCTGCGCATCGTCGCCGCCTCGAACCCGCCCTTCAGGATGATGCTCTTGGCCACGTCGACGATGTCCCGTCGACGCTGGTCGTGGTCGATGATCTTCGGCATGACGTCCTTCCGGCCGATTCTGCTGCGTGGAGTGTTCCGGCCTGGAGCTACCGTACCGCCGCATCGCGCACCTCCCGCAGAGCGAGCCACTGGGCACGGCGCTCGCGTTGCGCAGCCGGATCGGCGACGGGCGATGCCAGACGGAGCCGCTCGGAGTACGGATGCTGCGGAGCGCGGGTGACCTGCTCCCCGGCACCGACCTCGACGAGTTCGCCGCGATACATCACGGCCACCCGATGGCAGACTCTGCGCACGACGCCGAGGTCGTGCGAGACGAACAGGTAGGCCACGCCGGTGTCGCGCTGCAGCTCGATGAACAGATCGAGGATCGTCGCCTGGGTCGTGAGGTCGAGCGCGCTCACGGGCTCGTCGCACACGACCAGGCGCGGGCCGCGCACCAGCGCACGGGCGATGGCCACTCGCTGCCTCTGCCCACCGGAGAACTCGCTCGGATAGCGATCCATGGCCGCCGACGGGAGGCGCACGCGATCGAGCATCTCCCGCACCTTCGTCTCGGCGGCCCTGGCGCCGATCCCCGTCGTGAGAAGGGGCTCGGCGAGGATGTCTCCGATCGTCATCGCCGGATTCAGCGAGCCGTAGGGGTCCTGGAACACGACCTGCACGTCGTCGGCGAGCGCTCGGCGCGCGCGATGGCTCAGACGGCTGATCTCCTGCCCGTCGAAGCGGATGCTGCCGGCGGTGACCGGAGCCAGCCCGAGGATGGCCTTGCCGAGCGTGGACTTGCCCGATCCCGACTCCCCGACCAGGCCGAGGCACTCCCCCGGTGCGATGTCGAGAGAGACGCCGCGCAGGGCGCGGAACGCCCGCCGTCCGCGGCCGTACTCCACGACGAGGTCGTTCACTTCGAGGAGGGGGCTCATGCGGGGACTCCCGTCGTGGTGCGGTCGAGTTCGACTCGGCCGACGGCGTCGTCGAGGGAGGCGGCGATGAGCTCCCTCGTGTACGGCTCGGCCGGGGAGGCGAACAGGGCGTCGACGGGACCGGACTCCACGATGTCGCCGCTGCGCATCACGATCACGCGGTCGCAGATGTCGGCCACGACGCCGAAGTTGTGCGTGACGATGAGAAGGGCCATGCCGTACTCCGCCTGCAGCTCGCGCAGCAGCTCGAGCACCTCGGCCTGCACCGTGACATCGAGCGCCGTGGTGGGTTCGTCGGCCACGAGGAGTGAGGGCTTGCCGGCGATGGCACCGGCGATCAGCACGCGCTGCGCCATCCCCCCGGACACCTGGTGCGGGTAGCTGCGCATCACCCGGTCCGGGTCGGTGAGGCCGACACGCACGAGCATCGCACGTGCGCGCTCCTTCGCGGCCGACCTGCTCAGCCCCTGCGTGCGGCGCAGCGGTTCGATGAGCTGATGACCGATCGTGTACGACGGATCGAGGTTGCTCATCGGCTCCTGCGGCACGTAGCCGATCGTCCGCCCGAGCAGAGCCCGGCGCTGCTTCGGGGTCGACGATGTGACATCGACCCCGCCCACCCAGATGGCGTCGGCGGTGGCGCGCCCCGTCGCGGGGAGCAGATCGAGCACGGAGAACACGGTCTGCGACTTGCCGGATCCCGATTCGCCGACGATGCCGACCACCTCGCCCGGCGCGACGTCGAGGGTCACGCCGTGCACGACCTCCGTCTCCCCGGTCGGCGTGGCGTGCACGACGCGGAGGTTCTCGACCCGCAGCGCGGACCCCTCCGCCGAGTGGTGAGCGCTGCCGCTCGGAGCGCTGGCGGGCATCGCTGCGGCTTCATCGCGCTTTCGCCGGGCGACCCGGGGCGTCCGCACCTGCACGAGCTCTGCGAGGGTCGACCCCATGATCGCGAGCACGGCGATCGTGAGTCCGAGCGCGGCCGACGGCCACAGCAGCATGAGCGGGTACGTGAGCATGAGTCGGAAGCCCTCGAGCATCATGGCGCCCCAGCTCGGGACGTTCGAGTCGCCGATGCCGAGGAACTGGAGCCCTGCCTGCATGCCCATCGCGATCCCGGCGGTCAGGGCCGTCTGGATGATGACGGGCGGGTACACGGCCGTGATCACGTGGCGGAAGATGATCCGCCCGTCTGACAGACCGGAGACGCGCGCCGCGTCGATGTAGGGCTCGCCGCGCACGGCGAGCGTCTGCGAGCGGGCGATGCGGAAGTAGCCCGGCACCATGAAGACGCCCACCGTGGCCATCAGCAGTTCGAAGTTGTTGCGGGAGCCGGCGGCGACGACGAGCAGGATGATCATGCCGGGGATCGACTGGAGCGCATCGCTGATCCAGGTGGCGGCCCTGTCGAACGCTCCCCCGAAGTAGCCGGCGGCGACGCCGGCCGGCACGCCGATCACGAGTGCGGTCACGATCGTGATGAGCGCGCCCCAGAGCGTGGTGCGGGTGCCGTAGATGAGGCGGCTGAGGATGTCCCGACCGGTGGAGTCGCCACCCAGCAGATGCTCCGGCCCCGGCGCGGCCTTGGCGGCGGACAGATCGACGAAGTTCGGATCCATCGGCGCGAGCAGCGGCGCGAAGATGCCGACGAGCACGATGAGGACGAAGATCGCGAGCGGGATGTAGCCGCCGGGGTGGCGGAGGAAGCGCCGGAACAGGCTCGATCGGCGCTTCTGTGCTGCCCGATCGAAGGCGACGCGGATGTCTGTCGTGGTCATGCGACGCGCACCTTCGGGTTGATCCAGCCGAGCACGAGGTCGAGCAGGAGGTTGATGAGGACGACGAAGACGACGGAGATGACCGTGATGCCGAGGAGCATCGGGATGTCGCCGTTCTGCGAGGACTGGTTGGTGAGCTGGCCGAGACCGGGGAGGCTGAAGATCTGCTCGACCACGATCGCGCCGGAGAGGAGTCCGACGAACATCAGCGCGATCACCGTGAGCGCCGCGGGTGAGGCGTTGCGGAGGATGTGCAGGTTCACGCGGGCGGTCGAGAGGCCCCGGCTGCGCAGCGTGCGCACCCAGTCCTGCCTGCTCTGCGCGATGACGGCGTTGCGCAGCTGCTCCGCGACGGCGACGATGCCGCCCAGCGCCAGCGAGATCGCCGGGAGGGTGATGGAGCGCAGCCACCCATCGACGGACTGCGTCGGGGGCACGTAGCCCACTGCGGGGAACCACTTCAGCTGCACCGCGAGCCACATCACCAGCACGAGGCTGACCCAGAAGCCGGGGAGCGCGAACAGCACGACGGAGATGCCCTTGATGACGCGGTCGAACCAGGTGCCGGGGCGCAGACCCGTGATCATGCCGAAGGCGATGCCGACCACCGCGGTGATGAGCGTCGCGAACGTCACGACCGAGAGGGTCACCGGGACCTTGATCGCGAGCTGCGCGCTGACCGGCTGGAAGTTGCGCCAGGAGACGCCGAAGTCGAGCAGCGCGGCATGCGACAGCCAGTCCCAGAACTGCACCAGGAGAGGACGGTCGAGGCCGATCTTCTCGGCCAGCGCCGCCTGTTGCGCAGGACTCGCCGTCGTACCGAGGAGCGATGCGGTCGGGTCGCTGATGGCGAGGTGCGCCAGGAAGAAGGTGCCGATCGAGACCGCGACGAGCAGGAGGATGCCGGACAGCACCCGCTTCGCCGTGAACACAAGCATGGAAACCTCTCGGGGGTGGAGGGGTCGGAGGGGGAGGATGCCGGGGCGGCCGACGTCGCGGCCGCCCCGGCGGGCGTCAGCCCTGGGTGATGTAGCGCAGGGTGGGGAACATCATCCCGACGATGGGCTGCAGCTGGATGCCGGAGGCCGTGTAGTAGATGTTGTTCGCCTGGTACCAGACAGACCACCACGCCTGGTCGACGAGCGCCTTGTTGAGCTCCTCGACGGCGTCGGTCTGCGCCTCGCCGCGTTCCGTCTGCACCTTCTCGACGAGCGGGGCGATGACCTCGTTCTGGGCGTAGTCGGGTGCGGGGTTGAACCACTGCACGCTGGTCACCTGGCGCGCGACCGTCGCGACATCGTTGCCGTCCATCGCGAGGAACGAGATGAACATCGGGTAGTTCGGCGCGTTGAGCTGGTAGTCCGGCATCTGCATGTTGTCCCAGGTGACCTTCACGCCGAGCTCGGTGAGCGCCTGCTCGGCCGAGGGCTTCCACATCTCGAAGATCGGCGACATCGGCATGGAGATCTCGAAGCCGTCGGCGTAGCCCGCGTCGGCCAGCAGCTTCTTGGCCTTGTCCATGTTGTGGGCGTAGGTCTCGTTGAGGGCGGGATCGTTGATCGTGCCGCCGTCCGGGAAGACCTGGTTGGTGGCGACGCCGGCACCGCTGCCGACGGCGGCGAGGATCGCGGCACCGTCGAACGCGTAGTTCAGCGCCTGCCGGACCTCGAGCTTGCCGAGGGCCTCGCTCTTGGCTCCGGTGTGGTCGGTGATGACGAGTCCCGCCCAGCCGGAGACGCGCTCCGCGGTGTTCCAGCCCTGCTGCTTCGCCTGCTCGAGGTTGGCGACGTCGCCGTACTGCACATTGATCTGGCCGCTGAGCATGGCGTTGTGCCGCGCTGTCGCATCGGTGATCGGGAAGATCGCGAGGTCGGCGAACGGGTAGGCCTCGGCATCCCAGTGGTCGGTGGTCTTGGTGAAGTGGTACTCCGCGCCGGCGATGCTGGTGTCGCCGTCGAGGACGTAGGGTCCGGAGCCGATGGGCTCGCTGCCGAGGGTTCCCGCCTCGATCGCTGCCGGAGAGACCACGTAGCTGCGGCCCAGCCCCATGAAGTAGAGGATCGTGTCGTCGCGCTGGGTGAGGAGGATGCGAACCGTGTCGTCGTCGACCTTCTCGAAGGCGGAGACGTTCAGATAGGCCTCTCCGGAGCGCGCGCCCTGCTTGAGGTAGTCGAGGCTCGCGATCACGGCGTCGACGTCGACCGGGGTGCCGTCGCTGAACACGGCATCGGTACGGATGTCGAGGTCGATGCTGAGGTCGTCGTCGGCGACGGTCCATTCGGTCGCGAGGGACGGGACCGGCTTGCCGTCCGCGTCCAGAGCGATCAGGGCATCGTAGACGGCGGAGAGGTAGGGGCCGTCGAAGCCGATGTCGGCGAGCGAGGGATCCCACGACGTGACGTCGAGGAAGTTGCCGATGTTGAGGGCGTCAGGGCCGTCGGCAGCACTGCCGTCGGACGGGGAGGGTGTTGCGCCTGCGCTGCAGCTGGTGAGCGCGAGGGTCGCGGCCACGGCTGCGGCGAGCGCGAGGGGCATTCGTTTCATGGTTCCTTCTCTCGGGTGCAAGGGTGGTGAAGAAGGCTCGGAGTGCCGCTGACCGGAGACCGGATCCGGCGTCACCTCGATGTGTCGCGCTGGTTAGTCTACATGCGTGGAAAAAGAGCGCAAGAGCCTTTCGCTTCCCTGGCGGCCCCGCTCATGCCCCGGCGCGCACCGGGCTTGTCCGAGCGTGCAGGCATGGTGGAGCGCCGGTCGCCGGCGAGACGCGCAGGCAGCGTGCTCAGGCGGCGCTTTCGGGGCCACGCACTCACGCCACTAAATCCATGGCCACGCGTTCAGGCCACACATCCACGCCACGCGTTCAGGCCATGCGTTCAGGCAGCGCGTTCAGGCAGCGATGTCGAAGCGCGCCCTGCCACCCAGGCGCGGAGCCCGCGCAGGGTCGACCGTGGCCGGTGGGAGAAACCACACCCTGCCGCGGCTCCCACCGCCATCGATACGGATATCCCACCCGTTGTCATGGATCCGATGGTGGCAGGTCTCGCACAGCAGCACGCCGTTCGAGAGATCGGTCGGACCATGGTCTCGACTCCACCATCGGATGTGATGCGCCTTCGTCATCTCGGGCGGCAGCGCGCACATGGCGCATCCACCATCCCGCTCGACCAACGCCAACCGTTGCGAGCGCGTGAACAGGCGCTTCTCCCGACCCCAATCGAGCACTTCGCTCGCCGCACCGAGCACGCAGGGGATCACTCCCCCGCCTGCGGCCATCCGTCGCGCCGCGCCGACGCTGACCGGCTGCTCGATTCCGTCGACCTCGGCGGAACCGGCGCCGGCTTCCAGGTCGTCGAGGCTCATCCGCACCACGACGGTCGCACCCGCCAACGGCACCCGGGCGTCGCACTCGAGAACGTGGCCCGCGAACACGGAGAGAGCGTCGGCCTGGATCATCGGCACGGTGCGACGATCGGCGTCCGGCGCGTCCGGCGCGGCCGCGTTCTTTCGCGCGGCGAACGCGGCGGTCACGTAGCCGCGGATGGCCGTCACGACAGGAGCGGCGGTCTCGGCGTCGAGGACGGCGTTCAGATGCACCATCCCGTCGCGCTCATGAATGGTCAAAGCTCGGCGGGAACGCTGCTCCTCCAGGCGCGGCTCCACCCCATCCGGGTCCAGCCACGCCTCGGCCCTCACGACCAGCTTGCGCACGTCGTCGAGAGCGAGCCCGACCGCCTTCTCCACCAGCAGAGACTCCGCCTCGGCGACCCGCACCGGGCCCGCCGAGACGCGACACCGATCCAGCAGGGCGATGATCGCGGCAGCCACCTGAGCACTCAGCGCGCCGGACCCGAGCGCCTCACGCACTCTCGGATACTTCGCCGGCAGAGGCGCCCCGAGGAGATCCTCGCGCGGCGCGACCGCCTCTCCGACCTTCACCAGCCGGGTCGCATCGCCACGCGAGACGCCGACGGTCGCCGCGATCAACGTCGCCGGATTCCGGTAGCCCTGCTGCTTCGCGAGACCCTCCGCACCCAACTCGGGACGAGACTCGCGCGAGATGCATGCCGCGACCTCGATGTGCACCGCATCCAGCCGCCGCTGCAGCAGCCCGATGGATGCGCTCACGGCGATCAGCTGCTCTCGCGACAGCTCACCGGATCCATCGGCGTCGGCCCATGCCGCATCGAGGCGGGACATCGCCTCGTGCAACTCGACCAGCTTCGACATGATTCGATTTTACCGAATCACCTCTCGACATTCGAACTTATCTTCGAACAAATGCCGGCATTCTGCCGCTGACCCTCCGCCCGACACCACGCTCACATGGTTCACTGGGTCCGACCGCAACAGCCGACAGGAAGAGGAAGACATGGGCACGTGGGGACCGGGAAACTTCGACGACGACACGGTCGCCGACGCACTGAGCGAGATCACCGACGAGCTCATCGCGAAGATCACCGAGGTGTTCGCCGATGAGGAGGACGACACCGAGCTGCAGCCGGACGAATGGGGCGGAGCCATGGCTCCCGCGTGGTTGGAGATCCTCACCGACATCGGGTCCGCGGGGCGAGTGGGTGCCACGTTCCCGTCGAGCAGCACGCTCGAGGGCTGGCGAGACCGGTACATCCGGGTCTGGGACGACTACATCGACGAGCTCGAACCGGACGAGGACTACCGCACCGACCGACGCCAGGTCATCGTCTCGACGTTCGAGCGTGCCGTAGCCCTCGCTCACGAGCGCGAGGCGTAGCCGACCTCACCACACACCGTCGGCGCGCACGTCACGGTCGACCCAGCACCCGGCGAGCGCCGCACGCACCTCGGGGCCATGCGCGAGCGCCAGCGCGAGTGCCGCATGGTTCTGCTCCAGCTGCGCGAGCCGGGAGGCACCGAACAGCACGTTCGCGGTCGCGGGGTTCGAGAGGCAGAAGGCGATGCCCAGTGCTGCCGGGGTGACCCCGAATCCGGCGGCCACCCGCGCGACCTCGGGGTAGATCGCGGCGATCTGCTCACGGATCCCTCCGACATCCGCGCCGATCTTCCGCTCGGGCAGCCGGCCGGTGGCGAGGATCCCTCCCTCGAAGACGTCGGACGCCTGCAGGGTGAGCACGCCCGCATCGAACAACGCCCCGTACGCCTCCCCCTCGGCCATCGACCGACGCGCGATGCCGTATTTCAGCTGTGCGAACGCCGGTGCGACAGCCCCCTGCGTCTCCGCCTCTTCGAGAGCCTCCCTGGTGTGGGCGATCTGCCAGTTGTTGATGCCCCAGCTGTCGACGAGGCCTTCCGAGATCAGCGCGTTCACCTCGACGACGAGGCGCGGCATGTCGGGCGCCTCCCCGTAGTCGCCGACCACCACCGTGTCGAAGCGTTCGAGGCCGGCCCGCCCGAGCGAGTCGACGAGCTGTCGGCGAAATCCCTGGTTCGGCCAGTCCCACAGCCACAGCTTGCCGCACAGGGTGATGTCGTCGCGATCGACGCCGCTCGCCCGCAGCGCCTCGCCGAACAGGATGTCGGTCCTCGAGTTCTCGGCATGCGGACCCATGTTGTAGTACGCGATGTCGAAGAGTCCGGCGTCGAGCTCCGTGGCTCTCCGGATCAGCGCGACCGCCTCATCCTTCGACATCCGGTCCCAGGTGTTCCACGACCCCAATGCCAGCGGAGGCACCGGCACCCCTCCACCCTGCAGTGCCGTGCGGGGATATGTCGATTCGGGCATGAAGGCTCCTTCGTCTTCTCTGACACAGGGTTGTGTTTTTCTATGTTTGTAGAATATAACGGAGTCACCCCGTCGCAGCACCCGTCAGTGAGGACGAACATGACCGCATCCCCCCGCCGCATCCTCGTCACCGGTGGAGCCTCAGGCCTCGGCAGAGGCATCGCCGCCGCGTTCGCACGGGCCGGGGATGAGGTGTTCATCGGCGACGTGAACGCGGAAGCCGTGCAGAGCGTCGCGAACGAGCTCGGCGCCACGGCCGTGCACCTCGACATCTCCGACGAAGCCTCCGTGCAGTCGGCGGCCGATCGACTCTCCGCCGCGGGCGGACTCGACGTGCTGGTGAACAACGCCGGCGTCGTCGCGGGCGGCGGCACCCTGCAGGAGGTGCCCGTCGAGGCCGTCGATGCCGCCCTGCGCGTCAACGTCCGCGGCACCTTCCTCATGCTCCGCACGTTCGGCGCCCTGCTCGCGGCGACCGGCGGCGGCTCGATCGTCAACATCTCCTCGATCGGCGCCCGCCAGCCCACCCCGGGTCTGGGCCACTACGAAGCCACCAAGGCGGCGGTCGATGCCCTCACCCGCACGGCCGCCATCGAACTCGCCGGATCGGGGATCCGCGTCAACGCCGTCGCCCCCGGTCCCGTGCTCACTCCCCTGACCGCCGACTTCGCGTCGAACCCCGATGCCCGTGCGGCCTGGGAGTCGCGCATCCCGCTCGGCTCGATCGCCGAGGTCGACCAGGTCACCCCGCTCGTGCTGTTCCTCGCGAGCGACGCCGCAAGCCACATCACCGGGGTCTGCGTCGCCGTCGACGGCGGACAGCTCCTGGTCTGACCGTTCCCCGGAGACGACACCATGACCCGCACCGCAGAACTGCCCACCACGACCCGCGCCGCCGTCCTCACCGCCCACGGCGAGCCCCTGACCCTGCAGGAGCTGCCGCTCCCCGCCGAGATCGAACCCGGTGCCGCCCTGGTGCGCATCACCTGCACGACCCTGTGCGGCACCGATATCGAGATCTGGGAGGGGAAGATGACCTTCCCCGGCATGCTCCCCATGGTGCTCGGCCACGAGATGGTCGGCGAGATCGTCGCCACCGGCCCCGACACCCGTGACGCCCTCGGCCGCACCCTCTCCCCCGGCGACCGCATCGGCTGGTCGGAATCGACCTGTGGCGAATGCCACGGCTGCGTCGTGCTGCGCGAACCGGTGGCGTGCGCCCACCGCGGTTACGGCTTCCTCCAGCGCGCGGACGTGCACCCCTTCGCCACCGCGGGTCTCTCCGCCTACGCCTACGTCACTCCGGGCGCCGCGAAACTGCTGCTCCCCTCCGCTGTCAAGGACACGTGGGCGTCGATGGCGGGATGCGCCGCCAAGACCGTGCTCCGCGCGTTCGAGCGTGCCGGACGCATCCGCCCGGGATCGAGCGTCGTGATCCAGGGCTCCGGGGCCCTGGGCATCTTCGCCACCGCCGTCGCGAAGATCGCCGGCGCCGGCCAGGTGATCACCGTCGGAGCACCGTCCGCGCGCCTGGAGCTGGCCGGGCGCTTCGGCGCAGACGTCGTCGTCGACTTCCGCGACGGTCCCGTGGTCGACCAGGTCCTGGAGCTGACGAACGGACGCGGCGCCGACCACGTCTTCGACTTCGCCGGGGCCCCAGGGGTGGGACCGGACGCCGTCGGGATGGCCGCCCAGCGCGGCACGATCGCGATCGTCGGTTCGACCGGACCGGCAGGAGACGGATTCGCCCTCAGCACGATCATGGGCAAGGAGCTCACTGTCGTGGGATCCCTCAACGGCGACATCTCCGACTACGCCAGGGCCGTCGACTTCTTCGCGGCGTTCGCCGACCGCTTCCCGTGGGATGACCTCTTCAGCGCCCCCGTCGGCCTCGCGGAGGCCTCGGCGAAGATCGCCCGCATGCACCATCTCGATGAGGTCAAGGCCGTCATCGACCCGAGTCTGTGAGGACGACCATGACCACTCCCCTTCCGCGCCGTGAGATCGGGCGCAGCGGCCTGCACTCCTCGCTGTTCTCGCTCGGCTCCTGGCACACCTATGACCGGATGGACTTCGCCGACGCGGTGGCCATGCTCCGCGAGGCCGTGGATCGCGGCGTGAACCTCTTCGATGTCGGGGTCTACTCCGCACCGGGTGCCCCACCGGTGTTCACCGACGTGATCTTCTCGGCCATGGTGCGCGCGGCGGGCCTCGACCGTGAGGAGTGGCTGCTGTCGTCGAAGCTCTGGCTCGAGACGTTCGACGCGGAGGGCTTTCGCCCCCAGCTCGACAACGCCCTGATGCGCGTGGGCGTCGAGCACGCCGACCTCGTGATCCTGGGAGACCTGCGCCGTGACGACCTGGATCTGCGCGACCTCGTGCTCGATCTCGCACGCCTGACCGATGCCGGGATCATCCGTGCCTGGGGAGTGAACAACTGGTCGGCATCGAGCATCCAGGCACTGATCGACATCGCGACGGACGAAGACGTGCCCGGCCCGCAGATCGCGCAGCTGAAGTACAGCGTCTCGCGACGTGCCATCCCGGACGGAGCGCCCTTCGCCGGCCTGTGGGAGCAGGGATTGACGTTGCAGGCCTCGGACTGCCTCGAAGGCGGCATCCTGGCGGGCAAGGTGAACGGCGACCGCCAGATCGGTCGCGACCCCGGCGACATCCGCGGGCGTATCCTCGCCGATGTCCCGGCGTTCGCGGCACTCGCGGATTCGCTCGACGCGTCTCCGGCGCAGCTCGGCATCGCCTTCACCCTCACGCACCCGGCGCTCACGACGACGCTGTTCGGGGCGTCGAGCGTCGCCCAGCTGCGCGCGAACCTCGCGGCCGTCGACCTGGTCGATCGTGTCGGCGTCGCAGAACTGCGTCGACTGGTCGCACCGTTCTGGGCGGACCGCGGCATCGTCGACCCCGAAGGCCCCTGAACCGCCCCGCCACCGCTCGCACAAGGAGTTCCATGACCGCCACCGCCGCCGGACGTCCCACCGTCACCCCCGTGCCCTTCGATCCCGAGGTGCAGGCCGTGCTGGATGAGATCGCGAAGGATCCTCAGCCGCCCCTGACCCGCGACGCGCTGCCGCGCGAGGGCGCCGACCGGATGTTCCCCGACAACGACACCGTCATCGCCGGCCGTGACATCGAGTGGGAGGACCGCGTGATCCCCGGCCCTGCCGGGGCTCCCGACATCGAGATCACGATCTTCCGGCCGACCGGAACCCGCGCCGAGGTGCTTCCCGGCTTCATCAACATCCACGGCGGCGGGATGATCGTCGGTCACCGCTCATGGGAGACCGGGCGCGTGGTCGACATCGTCGCGCAGCACCGCGTGGTGGCCGTGAACGTCGAGTACCGTCTCGCCCCTGAAGACCCCTACCCCGCCGGAGTGGAGGACTGCTACGCCGCCTTCGTCTGGGTGCATGCGCACGCGAACGATCTCGGCATCGATCCTGCGGGCATCGTCGTCGGGGGCGGGAGTGCTGGGGGCGGACTCACCGCCGCCGTCGCGCTGATGGCACGCGACCGACGGGGCCCGGCGATGGCGGGACAGCTGCTGCTGTGCCCGATGATCGACAACACCAACACCACGGTGTCGAGCCGGCAGTACGACGGCATCGGCACGTGGCAGCGGGAGCTGAACCTGCTCGCGTGGTCGTGCGTGCTCGGCGACGATCTCGCCTTCAGCCCCGAGGCACCCGCGCATGCCGCCCCCTCCCGCGCGGCCGACCTCTCGGGCCTGCCGCCCGCCTTCATCGAGGTCGGAGAGGCCGAGGCCTTCCGCGACGAGGACACCGAGTACGCCCTGCGCATCTGGGCCACCGGCGGACAGGCCGAGCTGCACGTGTGGGGCGGCGGCGCGCACGGCTTCGACATGTACATGCCCGATGCCGAGATCTCCCGCGCCGCCCTCGCCGCGCGCGCCTCCTGGCTGCGACGGATCTGGCGGGCCGCCCGATGACCGCCCACCCACCGGTCCCCTACGATCCCGAGCTCGTCGCCGGTCTCGCGGCCTTCGTCGACATGGTCGAGATCATCCCGCTGCGCGCCGACACCATCCACGCGAATCGCGATCACTTCGCGACCATCATCCCGCCCATGTCGGCGCAGGCCGACGGGCGCGCGATCACGTGGGAGGACCGGACCGTATCCGGCCCCTCCGGAGCCCCGGACATTGAGATCACGATCGTGCGGCCCACCACGCCGGCGAACGGTCCGGCCCCCGCCGTGCTGTCGATCCACGGCGGCGGGATGGTGCTGGGCACCCGGTTCTTCGGCACCTCCGAGCTCATCGACCTGGCCGAGCGATACGGGGTGATCGGCGTCGCGGTCGAGTACCGCCTCGCCCCCGAGCACCCGGGGCCGGCACAGGCCGAGGACTGCTATGCGGCGCTGGAGTGGATGGCGGCGCACGCGGAGGACCTGGGCATCGACCCCGACCGCATCATCGCGTCCGGCATGAGCGCGGGCGGTGGTCTCTCCGCCGCCGTCGCGCTGCTCGCCCGAGACCGAGGGGGTCCGCGCCTGGCCGGACAGCTGCTGGGATGCCCCATGCTCGACGACCGCAACGACACCGTCTCGAGTCGTCAGTACGACGGGTTCGGAGCCTGGGATCGCCACAACAACCACACCGCGTGGGAGGCGATCGCCGGCGAGGACCGCGGCACCGATCGGGTATCGCCCTACACCGCCCCCGCGCGCGCCGTCGATCTGTCCGGCCTCGCTCCCGCGTTCATCGAGGTCGGGGCGGCCGAGACCTTCCGAGACGAAGCGGTCGACTACGCCACGCGCATCTGGGCCACCGGCGGACAGGCCGAGCTGCATGTGTGGGCGGGCGGCTACCACGGCTTCTCCGGCTTCTCCCCCGACGCCGAGGTCTCGCAGGCGGCCGACGCCGCGCGCGCGAGCTGGCTGCGGCGCACGCTGCACCTGGAAGGATGAGCACTCCCGTTCCCGGGGAGCCCTCGCGGCCGCGGATGGGCACGGTGCACGCGATGCTCGTGCTCGGCATGCTCGAGGCGTTCGGCCCTCTGTCGATGGACCTGTATCTGCCGCAGCTGCCGCAGCTCGCCGCCTCGCTCGGCACCACGGAGGCACTCGCTCAGGCCACGATGTCGGCGTGCATGATCGGGCTCGGGCTCGGTCAGCTCGTCGCCGGACCCCTCAGCGACCGATGGGGCAGACGGCTCCCCCTGATGGTCGGCGTCGCCGTCTTCGCCGTCCTCTCCCTGGCGTGCGCGCTCGCCCCGAACATCGAGCTGCTGCTGCTCGCGCGCTTTCTGCAGGGACTCGCGGGATCTGCGGGCATCGTGATCTGCCTCGCGATCGCCCGGGACCAGTTCGAGGGCGTGGAGCTCTCACGGATGCTGTCGCTGCTGTTCCTGGTCTCGGGAACGGCGCCGATCATCGCGCCCGTCGTCGGAGGTCAGCTCGCGCGGATCATGGATTGGCGCGGGATCTTCGGCGTGCTCAGCGCCGTGGGCGTCGTGCTGCTGCTGGTCGTCGTCTTCGCCCTGCCGGAGACGCTGCCCGTCGCGACCCGGCACGGCGGCGGCCTGCGCACCCTCCGCATCCACACCGGAGCGGTCCTGCGCGATCGGCTCTTCGTCGCGGTGCTGTGCGCGGCGGCCGGGGGTGGAATCGCCTTCTTCACCTACTTGTCCATGTCGTCGTTCGTGCTGCAGGACGAGTTCGGCCTGAGTCCGCAGTCGTTCAGCCTCGCCTTCGCGGCGGGAGCTCTCGCGAGCATCGTCGGCAGTCAGCTCAGCCGTCTCGTCGTGAGCAGGTGGGGACCGCTGCGGGTGTACCTCGGGGGCATCTCGGCCACGCTGATCGCCGCGACGGCTTTCCTGGTGCTCGCGCTCGCCGACGTGGGCGTCGCGGGAGTCGTCGCCGCGCTGATCGGATTCATGCTGTGCTCAGGGCTCGGCGGGCCCAACGGGCAGACCCTCGCCCTCGCCCACCACGGCGCACGAGCGGGCACGGCTTCGGCTCTGCTCGGGATGTCGACGTTCCTGTTCGGTCCGGTGCTCGCGCCGGTCGCCGCAGGGATCGGTGGTACGAACGCCGTCACGATGGCGGTGACGATGACCGCAGCGGCGGCGGTCGCCGCGGTCGCCGCCTGGCTGTTCGTGCGCCCAGCCGCCGCGGGGTGACGGCCCCTCCGTCAGAATCCCAGGCACATCACCGCGACACCGGCGGTCATCGCCCACGACTCGATGCGGAGCAGGCGCGCCGTGCGACCGTGGTGCACCGGAGCGACGAACCACTCCGCGACGATGGTCCACAGTGCCACCGCGCCGACGCCCGCGAAGAGCAGCACCGAGAGCATGCCGGAGAGCCCGTGGCCGCCGTGTCCTGTCACCGTCGCTGAACCCACCGCGGCGACGGGTCCGGCGGCTCCGTGGAACGCGCACATCGCCATCACCAGAGAGACCAGAGCGCGGTGACAGCACGGGGCCGCCGATGCGGTGCCGCGAACGCCCATGGTCCCGACCATGCCGGATCCCAGCAGAACCACCCCCAGCGCCAGCTCGAGCACGGGGTGGCGCCCGGCGGTCGCGGCGAGTGCCAACATCGCCGCCGCCATGACGAGCACGCTCTGCCGCCCCTGCCACGGCACGGCGCGCCAGGCAGCCACGCCGGCGACGGCCGAGACGATCGCGGCCGCGGCCATCAGCCACGGCACCGCAACGATGAGGTGATCCACGCCGGAAGTATATTGAGCGCTCGCTCAATATAGCTATACCTGTGCGCGATGCGACAAGATGGGTGCGTGCCTCGCATCGTCGACCATGATGAGCGCCGCCGGCAGATCGCCGAGGCGCTGCTGGCCGTCGCCGCCCGCGACGGACACGAGAGCGTGTCTTCGCGTGCCGTGGCGAAGGAACTCGGCGTCGCCACGGGCTCGCTCTGGCACTACTTCGACGGCTTCGACGAGGTCATGCGTGCGGCTGCGGCCGAGGTGACCCGCCGCACCGAGGCGCGCATCGCCGAGGCGACGGCCGACCGCCGCGGGCTCGACCGACTGCACGCGCTCATGCGCGAAGTGCTCCCGGTCGACGAGCGCACCCGCACCGAAGCCCATGTCGTGGTCGGATTCTGGGGGCGCCTGGCCGCGCTCGCGCCGACACCAGACGCCGGCTCCCCCACGCTCGCCACCTGGCAGGACACGACGCGACTCGCCCTGCGGGAGGCGGTCGAAGACGGTGAGCTGCGCACGGACACCCCCACCGAGGCGATCGTGACGCTGCTGCGCTCCATCACCTACGGACAGCAGATCGTCGAGGTCACGGAGCCGCAGACGCCGGCCGCCCACCTCGCGGTGCTCGAGGTGGCGCTCGCTCCCTGGCGGGCCTGACGGAGTTCCCCGCCCGCGAATCTCCCGTTGCGGGCGTCGGACGGTCCGTCGTATCATCATGCCAACCCGTTTATTGAGCAATCGCTCGAAAATAGTGAGGTCGATGATGTCCCACCACGCTCCGCAGCCCGTGTCGATCGAGAAGATCGCCGCCCCGCACCCCCATGATCCCCTCACGGGTGCAGAGATCGCGGCCGCCCGCGCCGTGCTCGACGCCGCGGGCCTGATGACCGAGACCACCCGGGTGCCGATGCTCCTGCCCGACGAACCCCGCAAGGAGGAGCTCGCGACTTGGACGCCCGGCTCCCCCATCGATCGCCGCGTCGACGTCACCCTGCTCGACATCGCCACCGGCGTCGCCACCGAAGCCATCGTCTCGATCACCCGGGGCGAGGTGCTGCACACGCAGCGGGTCCCGAACGACGCCCCGCCCTACGGGCAGCCGCAGTACCTGTTCGAGGAGTACGAGCGCGCCGAGGCCATCGCCAAGGCGTCACCGCAGTGGCAGGCCGCGATGAAGCGCCGCGGCCTCGAAGAGCACATGGCGCTCGCTTTCTGCGGGCCGCTCGCTCCCGGATACACGGGCCGTGCCGACGAGGTCGGACGACGCGTGATCCGCTCCCTGACCTTCCTCAAGTACGACGAGCAGGACTCTCCCTGGGCGCACCCGGTCGAGGGACTCATCGTGCACATCGACCTCACCGCGAACAGCGTGATCCGCGTCGAGGACCACGGCGATGTGCCCGTTCCCGCCGGCCACGGCAACTACTACCCCGAGGTGCAGGGCGAGGCGCGCACCACCCTGAAGCCGATCGAGATCACCCAGCCCGAGGGGCCGAGCTTCGCCGTCACGGGTTCGCTCGTGGAGTGGGAGGGCTGGTCGATGCGCGTGGACTTCAACGCGCGCGAAGGCCTCGTGCTGCACGATGTCACCTTCCAGGGGCGATCGGTGCTGAGCAGGGCGAGCGTGCCCGAGATGGTCGTCCCCTACGGCGACACCGCGCCCGGCCGCTTCTGGATCAGCTACTTCGACGCGGGTGAGTACCTGCTCGGGAAGAACGCGAACCACCTCGAGCTCGGCTGCGACTGCCTGGGCGTGATCCGCTACCTCGACGGTTACGTCGCCGACGACCACGGACACCCCGTGCGCATCCCGAACGCGATCTGCATGCACGAGGAGGACTACGGCATCCTCTGGAAGCACACCGATCTGGCCGGGCGCTCCGACGTGCGGCGTTCCCGCCGGTTCGTGGTCTCGTACTTCTCCACGATCGGCAACTACGACTACGGGTTCTACTGGAACTTCGGCCTGGACGGGTCGATCGAGGTCGTAGCCAAGGCCACGGGGATCGTCTTCGCCAGCGCCGGCGAGCCCGGGGTGCGCCAGCGCCATGCGACGGAGCTGGCCCCCGGCGTGTTCGCCCCCGTGCACCAGCACCTCTTCTGCGCACGGCTCGACGTCGCGATCGACGGCGAGGACAACCGGCTCGTCGAGATCGACGCCCAACGCGTGCCGATGGGCCCCGAGAACCCCTTCGGCAACGCCTTCACCTGGTCGGAGACGACTCTGCACACCGAGAACGAGGCGCAGCGCGAGGCCGATTCCTCGGTCGCGCGGGTGTGGGAGGTGCAGAGCGCGTCCCACACGAACCACGTCGGCCGACCCACCGCGTACCACCTGGTGCCGCAGCCCACGGCACTGCTCATGGCCGACCCGCAGTCCTCCGTCGCCGCGCGTGCCGCCTTCGCGACGAAGCACCTCTGGGCGACGCGCTTCGAGGCGGGGCAGATCTGGCCGGCCGGTCGGTATCCGAACGCGCACCAGGGCGGAGCCGGGCTGCCCGAGTACGCCGCCGCCGACCGCGACATCGACGGCCAGGACATCGTGCTGTGGCACACCTTCGGTCTGACGCACTTCCCGCGGCCGGAGGACTGGCCCATCATGCCCGTCGACTACGCCGGATTCTGGTTCAAGCCAGCCGGATTCCTCGACCAGAACCCGGCCATGGATGTACCGGAGGCGTCGCAGGCGCACCGCGGCGCGACGGCGAGCGCATGCTGCGGCGGAGACACCTGCACCTGCGCGCACTGAGTCGGATGCCCGCCCGGGGCAGGCGCACAGAGACCCCGGTCTCGCCGCCTCTGCGCGTCGAGTCCGCGCCTGCCCCGCGGCTCAGTACCTCGCCGAGAACGCGCCGTCCGACTGCAGCAGCTGCCCCGAGATCCAGCGCCCTTCCTCCGACACGAGGAACTCCACCACGGCCGCGATATCGCCGGGGCGCCCGAGACGCCCGAGCGGTGTCATCTCCGCCAGCCCGCGGCGCGTCTCGTCGTCCATCCAGCCGGTGTCGATGGGCCCGGGGTTGAGCACGTTCGCCGAGATGCCGCGCGGGCCGAGCTCGCGGGCCGCCGAGATCACGAGCCGGTCGAGAGCGCCCTTGGAGGCCCCGTAGGGGAGGTTGCCGGTCACGTGGTCGCTGGTGAGCGCCACGATCGCACCTCCGCCGTCGCCCACCTGCCGCGCGAAGGCCGCGATCAGCAGCAGACTCGCCCTCGCGTTCACGGCGACGTGCCGATCGAAGCTCTCGGCCGTCGTGTCGAGGATGCCGGATTCCACATCGTGCGCATGACTCAGGATGAGTGCCGAGACCGGGCCGTGGGCTGCGTTCACCTCAGCCATCAGGGTCTCTGGCCCCTCGGGCGTGGCGAGGTCGGCGATGTGATCGGCGTCGTGCAGGTCGCTGGTGACGACGTTCCAACCGGCGGCGCGCAGACGAGGAGCGATGCCGGCGGCGATGCTGTCGGCACGCGCGGCGCCGGTGATCAGAGCAAGGGGCATCCGCACACCGTATCGAACTCCCCGGGCGCTCGCATCGCCCTCAGGCGAGCGCGGCGATCGCGTCGCGGAGGATGCCGTCGGCCTCGTGGAGGGCTGCGGCCGCGTCCTGCGGCGTCGCGTCGGCAGCGAGCATCAGCAGCGCGAGCTTGACCGAACCGTCCGCCGCCTGCAGCGCCGCCGCAGCCTGGTCGATGTCGACGCCGGCGAGCTGCGACACCGTGCGGATCGAGCGGGCATGCAGCTTCTCGTTCGTGGCCAGCAGATCGACCATGACGCCGCGGTAGGTCTTGCCGAGGTTGATCATCGACAGCGTCGTCAGCATGTTGACGACGAGCTTCTGCGCCGTCCCCGACTTGAGGCGCGTGGAGCCGGAGATGAACTCGGGGCCGGTGACGACCTCGATCGCGACCTCCGCGGCCGCACCGATGTCGGAACCGGCGTTCGAGGCGATAGCCGCGGTGAACGCACCGACACTGCGGGCGTAGGTCAGCCCTCCCACGACGTAGGGCGTGCGGCCGGAGGCGGAGATGCCCACCACCGTGTCGTTCTCCGAGAGACCGAGCTCGCGCAGCGAGGCTTCCGCGGCCGCGTCGTCGTCTTCGGCGTTCTCCACGGCGGAGCGGATCGCCGTCTCGCCCCCCGCGATCAGCCCGACCACCATCGACGGGTCGGTGCCGAAGGTCGGCGGGCACTCGCTCGCATCCAGAACGCCGATGCGCCCGGCCGTGCCTGCACCGATGTAGATGAGGCGTCCGCCGCGGCGGAACCGCTCGGTGATGCCGTCGACCACGATGGCGATCTCCTCCGCCCGCTCGGCGACGGCCTCCGGCACCCGCCGATCCTCCGCGTTCATGCGTCGCACGAGCTCGGCGGTGCCCAGCAGGTCGAGGTCGCCGCGATCGGTCGTCGAGGCCTCGGTGTCGAGGCGCTCGAGCACGGAGAGGAGGGTGGCCAGGCGGGAATCGTCATTCGGCACGGTGGACGAACCTTTCGTGGGGGAGGTCGGTGCGGCGCGCGAGCAGCAGCGCGCCGTCGAGTGCATCGCCGCTCGCGGGCACGATCGTGCGTCCGGCGGTCTGCAGGGAAGAGGTCAATGACGCGCGGAACCACGCGTGGTCGGTGAGGCCGCCGTGGATCACCACGTCGGCGGTGCGGGTGGATGCGGCGACAGCCGTCGCGGTGAGGAGTCGAATCGCCTCGGCCACGATCTCGCCGGCGACCGCATCGCCGTCGGCAGCGGCATCCAGCACGAGAGGTGCGAGCGTCGCGAGGCGTCGAGGGAGGGGTTCGCGCTGGGCGAGCCAGGCCTGGATGTCGGATGGCGCACCCACCGGCTGCGCGATCGCCGCGGTGAGGGCGGTGCGGGCGCCCAGGGCGTCGTCCGCACGCAGCACGGCACGCAGGGCCTCGCGCCCGAGCCACGAGCCGCTGCCGAAGTCGCCGAGTTCCGGACCCCAGCCGTCGACGAGTCGCGCGCCATCGGCGTCGACGCCGAGGGCCGCCGCTCCGGTTCCCGCGATGAGGAGCACTCCCCCGGCACCGGCGAGTGCACCGGCGTGAGCGGTGACCACATCGGAGGCGACGGCCACCGCGGCTCCGCTCGCTGCGGCGAGCCGGGACGACAGTTCCTGCGCCGCATGCGGCGCCAGCCAGGCGCCCGCGGCGCCCACCCCGATCAGGTCGAGGCGGTCACCCTCCAGAAGCGGGAGGATCGCCTCGAGTGCACACTCCACCCCGCCCGCTGCGGCGAGCCCGGGAGCTCCGACGCCTGCGCGCGCGACCCGCTCGCCGTCGCCGTCGATCACGACGCGGCACCGGGACTTGCCGAGATCGACGGATGCGGTCGTCTTCGCGCTCATCGACTCTCCCGGGGATCGGTGGAAACAGGTGGTGAAAAGAGACTACATGCGAAGTAGACTCTGCAAAAAGAATTTACACCGAGCAGACGGAGAACCGATGAGCATCCAGTCGACGATCGAAGCCGCCGCTTCCACGCTGACGCCGTCGCTGGCCCGTATCGCGCTGGTCGTCCGCGAGAACCCCTCCGTCGTGATCGACAACACGATCAACGAGCTGGCCGCGGAATGCGACACCTCGGTCGCTTCGGTCGTGCGCTTCTGCCGGGCGATCGGCTTCAGCGGCTACGCCCCGCTGCGCATGGCCCTTGCCGCCGAGCTCGGCAAGGAAGCCGCCCAGTTCTCCGCACGCGGCGCCTATGGGTCGGAGATCTCCGACGCAGACACCCTCCAGGAGGCGGTGTCGAAGGTGGCGGCGCTCGAACTGCTGGCGATCGAGGAGACCGTCGCCCGACTCGACTTCACCGTGCTCGAAGCGGCAGTGGACGCGATCGACGGGGCCGAGCGCATCATCCTCTACGGGCTCGGCGCCAGCCGGTTCGTCGCGGAGGATCTCGCCCACAAGCTCCTCCGCGTCGGACGGAACGCGCATATTCCCGCCGATCCGCACGAGGCTGTCGCCGTCTCCGTGCTGCCGACCGCATCGACCGTCGCGATCGGCTTCTCCCACTCGGGTTCGACGCTCGAAACCGTGCGGTTCCTGGAGACGGCGCGTACCAGCGGCGCCACCACGATCGCCGTCACGTCGGCGAAGGACTCCCCCCTCACCCGCGCGGCCGATCACCCGCTCTTCACGGAGGTGCGCGAGTCGACCTTCCGCGCAGGCGCCATGGTGAGCCGCATCGCGCAGCTCACGCTCGTCGACTGCCTGTTCCTCGGTGTCGCCAAACGCCGGTACGCCGAGACCGTCGATGCCCTGCAGCGCACGGGTCAGGCGACGCGCGCACTCCGCGGCTGACGAACACGGCGACGGACACGGCCCGCACACGAGAGAGCCACCCTGACCCGAAGGTCAGGGTGGCTCTCGGTCACAGCGAGGTGCTGTGGGGTGTTCCTCGAAGGAGCATCCGGATTACTGGTACGACTTCACGATCTCGAGGAGGCTCGGGACGTTGGCGTATGCCTCGGCCGCGTTCTCCTTGGTGACGATGATCGGGTCGAGCAGGTAGGCCGGGACGACCTTCACGCCGTTGTCGTACTGCTCGGTGTCGTTGACGTCGACCTCCTCGCCCTTCTGGAGCTGGCCGACCATCTTGATCGACTGCTCGACGAGGAGCGTGGTGTCCTTGTTGATCGTGGAGTACTGGATGCCCTCCATGATCGACTTGACGGACTCGACCTCGGAGTCCTGACCGGTGACGACCGGGACCGGCTTGCCTGCTCCCTGCACCGAGGTGATGATGGCGCGGGCGAGCGTGTCGTTCGGCGAGAGGACGCCGTCGAGCGTCTCGGAACCGTAGGTCGACGTGAGGATCGAGTCCATGCGGCGCTGAGCGTTCTCGGCCTTCCAGCCCTCGGTCGCCGTCTGGGAGATCTCGGTCTGACCGGAGACGACCTTGAGGGTGCCGTCATCGATCTTCGGCTGGAGCACGTCCATCGCGCCGTTGAAGAACACGGGAGCGTTGGCGTCGTCCGGCGAACCCGAGAACAGCTCGATGTTGTACGGCGCCTCGTGGCCCGCGCGCTCGGCGAGACCGTCGAGCAGCGCCTGGCCCTGCAGCTGGCCGACCTTGAAGTTGTCGAAGGCGACGTAGTAGTCCACGGCCTCGGTGTTCTCGATCAGACGGTCGTACGCGATGACGGTGACGCCGGCGTCGCGGGCTGCCTCGACCTGCGTCGACAGCTGCTTGCCGTCCTTCGCACCGATGATGATGACCTTGGCGCCACCGGTGACCATCGCCTGGATCTGGTTCTGCTGCTCGGCGACCGTGTTGCTGGCCGGTGCGTACTGCACGTCGGGCTTGAATCCGGCCTTCTTCAGGCCGTCGGTGAACAGCTGACCGGCGAGAACCCAGTTCTCGGAGGTCTTGTCAGGAAGGGCGACACCGATGGTGGCATCGGCGGCGAAGCCCTTGGCCTCGTCCCCCGACCCGGAG
Source organism: Microbacterium sp. Root322 (assembly GCF_001425645.1). NCBI lineage: Bacteria > Bacillati > Actinomycetota > Actinomycetes > Micrococcales > Microbacteriaceae > Microbacterium > Microbacterium sp. Root322. Next base: position 237,528 of record NZ_LMCS01000002.1, read on the forward strand.
CCGGTGTCACCGCCGCGCTCCGAGGAGCAGCCGGTGAGGGCGAAGGCGCCCGCGACGACAAGCGCTGTCGCCGACAGAAGAATCTTCTTCATGTGATCTCTTTCTCTGGTGTGTGAAGGTCAAGGCGCGTGTGCGGTGCGCGACTCGACCCTTACTTTCCGCGCGTCTCGTCGACGGCGGGGGCTTCGTACTTCTGGCTGGTGGGGTAGTTCGCCTTCGGGTCGAAGGTCTCGAGGGCGGGGTCTTCCTTGCGACCGAACCGGCGCGTCAGGAACCCGATGATCGAGGGGCGGCCCTGCTGCTTGTTCCAGACGTCGACACCGACCGCGAACAGGAGCACCAGGCCCTTGATCATCGACACCACGTCGGCACCGGCGCCGAGCAGCGCGAGTCCGTTGTTGAGGAATGCCATCACGAGACCACCGATGATCGACCCGATCACGGTTCCGATGCCGCCCGAGACGGCGGCACCACCGATGAAGACCGAGGCGATGGCGTCGAGCTCCCAGCCGTTGCCGTCCTGCGGACCGGAGGCCGTGGCACGGGCCACGTAGATCATCCCGGCGAGCGAGGCGAGCACCGACATGTTCATCATGACGAAGAAGTCGACCCAGCGGTCCTTCACGCCCGACAGACGCGCTGCCTGGCGGTTGCCGCCGACGGCGTAGATGTGGCGGCCGAAAACGGTGTTGTTCGTGATGAACGAGTAGAGGATGACGAGGGCGAGCAGGATGACGCCCGAGATCGGGAAGCTGGTGCCTTCACGCCCTGTCGCGAACAGCCACCCGGCGATGAGGATCACGGCCGAGATCAGCACGACCTTGGTGATGCTCACCCAGCGGGGCGCCATGTCCGAACCCATCTTGGCCTGCGCGCGGCGGGTGCGGATCTCCGCGATGACGATCCAGAGCACACCGATCAGGGCGAGGACCATGGTGAGCACGTTGAACTGCACGGGGATGAAAGACAGCTCGGGCAGGTAGCCGGCGCCGATGACCTTGAACCCCTGCGGGACGGGGATCGACTGCGAGTCGCCGACCCACTGATTCGCGCCACGGAAGAACAGCATGCCCGCCAGCGTCACGATGAATGCGGGCACCCCGACATACGCGACCCAGAATCCTTGCCAGGCGCCCACCAGCACGCCCACGCCGAGGCCGAGGAGGATGGCCAGCGGCCATGGCAGGTTCCAGTCCGCCATCGCCTTGGCGACGATGATGCCGGTGAACGCCGCGACCGACCCGACCGACAGGTCGATGTGGCCCATGATGATGACCATCACCATGCCGATCGCGAGGATCAGGATGTAGGAGTACTGGTTGACGACGTTGATCAGGTTGCCCGACGAGAGCGTGAGTCCCTGACCCTTGAAGATCCAGGTCAGCACCTGGAAGACGACCAGGATCACGACGAGGCTGCCGAGGATGCCGAACTGACGGAGGGTCGACTGGCCGCCTCCGAACATCTTCGTGATGTCCTTGAAATGGAAGCCGCGCTTCGTTGCGGTGGTGTCGGTGGTCATGCGGATGCTTTCTGGGTCGCGGAGGTCATGCTGCGCATGAGGTCCTCAGGTGTCGCCTGATCGGCCGGGATGCAGTCGGTGACCCGACCTTCGAAGACGGTGTAGATGCGGTCGGAGATGCCGAGGAGTTCGGGAAGCTCGCTGGAGATGACGATGACGCCCTTGCCCTGGGCTGCGAGCTGGTTGATGATCGCGTAGATCTCGTACTTGGCACCGACGTCGATGCCGCGTGTGGGCTCGTCGAGGATCAGCAGGTCGGGGTCGGTGAACATCCACTTCGCCAGCACGACCTTCTGCTGGTTGCCGCCGGAGAGCTTGCCGACGCCCTCCTCCACGGAGGGCGTCTTGATGCGGAGCGCCTTGCGGTACTCCTCCGCGACGGCGAACTCGGCGCGGGCGTCGACGACACCGCGCTTGGCGATCTTGGAGAGCTTGGCGGCGACGACCGAACGCTTGATCGTGTCGAGCAGGTTGAGCCCGAGCACCTTGCGGTCCTCGCTCACGTACGCGAGCCCGTGCTTGATCGCCGATGCCACATCGTGCAGGGCGACCTCCTGCCCGTCCTTGATCAGGGTGCCGGAGAGGTAGGTGCCGTAGGAGCGGCCGAAGATGCTCATCGCGAACTCGGTGCGCCCCGCCCCCATGAGACCGGCGATGCCGACCACCTCGCCGCGGCGCACGTTGATGTTCGAGCCCTTCACGACCATGCGCTCGGGAACGGTCGGATGCTGCACCCACCAGTCCTTGACCTCGAAGAACACCTCGCCGATCTCGGGGGTGCGATCCGGGTAGCGGCTCTCGAGCGAGCGGCCGACCATGCCGCGGATGATGCGGTCCTCGTTGATCTCCCCGCGCGAGATGTCGAGCGTCTCGACCGTGCGGCCGTCGCGGATGATCGTGATCTCGTCGGCGATCTGCTCGATCTCGTTGAGCTTGTGACTGATCATGATCGACGCGATGCCCCTGGCCTTGAGGCCCAGGATCAGGTCGAGCAGGTGCTGCGAGTCGTTCTCGTTGAGTGCGGCGGTCGGCTCGTCGAGGATCAGGAGCTTGACGTCCTTGTTGAGCGCCTTCGCGATCTCGATCAGCTGCTGCTTGCCGACACCGAGGGTCTTGATCTGCACGTCGGGGTCTTCGCTCAGCCCGACGCGGGCGAGCAGTTCGATCGCCCTTTCCTTCTGGGCCTTCCAGTCGATGCGGCCACCGCGCTGGATCTCGTTGCCGAGGAAGATGTTCTCGGTGACCGAGAGCTCGGGGATCAGGGCGAGCTCCTGGTGGATGATCGCGATGCCGGCATGCTCGCTGGCGGCGATGTCCTTGAAGCGCTGCTCCTCGCCGTAGAGCAGGATCTCCCCGTCGTAGGTTCCGTAGGGGTACACCCCGGACAGGACCTTCATCAGGGTCGACTTCCCGGCGCCGTTCTCGCCGCAGATCGCGTGGATCTCGCCGGCGCGGACGGTGATCGAGACGTCGGCGAGTGCCTTGACCCCCGGGAACTCCTTGGTGATGCTGCGCATCTCCAGGATGGGGCCTGACACGGTAGGCAACGTTGCTGTGGTGCTCACGGATCTTTCCTCGCGACGTGCGGTCACCTTCGATGTGACCGTTCACATTGGATTACATAGTCCACTCACGACGAACCGCTGTCAAGTCCGCGCGCCGATTTCGTGTCGCTACCGTGATGCATGCGGCCCGATCGGCTGGGAGCGGTCCCGCAACAGGTCAGCGTGCTGCGGCGGATTCGCGCGCACGCAGTATCGTCTGCAGCGGGCCGAACTCCGGCACCTGCTCTCCCCGGATCTGCGCGAGGAGGATGCGCACGGCTCGGCGCCCGAGCTCGGGGAAGTCCTGGTGCACCGTGCTCAGCGTCGGCGCCACGTGCGCGGCGACCGGTATGTCGTCGAACCCGATCACGCTCACGTCGTGCGGCACCCGCACCCCGGAATCGCGGAAGCCGTGCATCAGCCCGATCGCCATCAGATCGTTCGCGGCGAACACCGCCGTGAAGTCCCGACGGCGCGAGAGCTCCTTGCCCGCGAAGTAGCCGAAGTCGGCTGTCCAGTCGCCGCGGATAGGCGGGAACGTCGGCAGGTCGGCCTCGCGCAGCCCGTCGAGATACCCGCGCATGCGCGACTCCGCCTCGATCCAATCCTGCGGGCCGGCCAGATGCAGGATGTCGCTGTGACCGAGCGATATCAGGTGGGCCGTCGCGGCCTTGGCGCCCGCCACCTGGTCGGCGGACAGGCTCACCCCGTCCGAGCCCGATGCCGTCTGCAGGGTCACGAACGGCATGTCCACCGACATGCCGCGAAGGACATGGAACACCCGCACCTGCGGTGCGAGCACCACGATGCCGTCGACCTGCTCGCGCGACAGCTGGCGCACCGCGTTGCCGATCGCCTCTGGCGTCGTGTCGGCGAGGTTCAGGGTCGAGACCGAGTACCCCTCCTCGCGCGCCGCATCCTCGATGCCGGCGATGGACGAGGTCGGACCGAACTCCCCGATCGTGGCGGACAGGATGCCCAGCATGTTCGACTTGCTGGTGACCAGAGCGCGGGCGGCCAGGTTCGGCCGGTAGTCGAGCACCGAGATCGCATCGATGACCTTGGCCTTCGTCTCCGGACGGATGCTCGGATGATCGTTGAGCACTCGGGACACCGTCTGATGCGAGACACCGGCGAGCCTGGCGACGTCGCGGATGCTCGGCAACCGCGCACGCTCGGAGGCGGTGGACATCACTTGCCTCCTCGCGTGTGCACGGTCACATCGTCACTACATTATGTCTGGCGGCGCGCGCGTGTGCACCACTCGAACGACGTTGCCGCGCGTGACGGGTTGTGCGCGAGCACCGGAAGCACCACCCGGTTTCGTCGAGCGGCACCGGAACGGCTCCCTCCAGCATGGCATCGTGGCGGCGTGGACACACTGCTGCGCGGCGGGCGCGTCATCGACCCGAAGACGGAAACCGACCGGATCACCGATCTGCTGATCACCCAGGGGCGGGTGGCCGCGGTCGGCGACGGGCTCAAGGCGCCGACCGACGCCGAGGTGGTGGACGCGACGGGCCTCATCGTCGGACCGGGTTTCGTCGACCTGCACAGCCACGTGCACTCGATCGCGGGGCACCGGCTGCAGGCGATGGACGGTGTCACCACCGCCCTCGATCTCGAGGCCGGACTCATGCCGATCGCCGAGGCCCTCGCCCGCGCTGCCGCGGACGGACGCCCGCTGAACTACGGCTTCTCGGCTTCCTGGTCGCAGGCGCGGGCGTACGCGCACCTCGACCGGGTGCCCGTCGCCGACTTCACCGCATCGATGGATCTGCTCGGCACACCCGACTGGCAGCGGTCCTCCTCCCCCGCCGAACGCCGGCGATGGCTGAGCCTGCTGGAGGATGAGCTGGGTGCCGGCGCACTGGGGATCGGTGTGCTGATGGGTTACGCGCCGCGCTCCGACCCCGACGAGTACCTCGCCCTCTCCCGGCTGGCCGCCGCTGCCCACGCCCCGACCTTCACGCACGTTCGGGAACTGATCGAAGCCGATCCGCGCACACCGATCGACGGCTCTGAGGAGCTCGTCCGCGCCGCCGCGGAGACCGGGGCCGCGATGCATCACTGCCACGTGAACAGCACCTCGCTGCGTCACATCGACCGGGTGCTGAGCCTGCTGGATCGCAGCCGCGCCGCAGGTTCCCGCGTGACGGTCGAGGCCTACCCCTACGGCGCCGGCAGCACGGCGATCGGCGCGTTCTTCCTCGCCCCGGAGAAACTCGCGGGGCTCGGCATCACTCCGAGTTCTCTGGTGCTCGTCGACACCGGCGAGCGCATCGCCGACGAAGCCCGGCTGCGCGAGGTGCGGACGACCGACCCCGGCGCCACCTGCATCGTGACGTTCCTCGACGAGGCCGATCCCTTCGACCGCGCGCACCTGCACCGGGCGCTGGCCTATCCCGACTCGATCGTGGCGAGTGATGCGATGCCCATCTCCTGGGCGGCGAGCGGCGGGGGGACGGTGTACGAGCAGCACGAGTGGCCGCTTCCCGCGGGCGGGCACACGCATCCCCGCACTGCGGGCACGTTCGCGAAGTCACTGCGGCTCATGGTTCTCGACAGCGGCACGTGGAGCTGGATCGAAGCCTTCCGGCGCTGTTCGTTCCTCCCCGCTCGTGTGCTCGACGAGGTCTCGTCCGGCATGCGGGGCAAGGGCCATCTGACGATCGGGGCGGATGCCGACGTCGTGGTGATCGACCCGACGACGCTGACGGACAGAGCCAGCTATGCCGATCCGACCCGCCCGTCGCGGGGTGTGCGCGAGCTCTTCGTGCACGGCACTCGTGTCGTGCACGCGGGAGAGATCGTGACCGATGCCCTGCCGGGGCGCGCCGTACGAGGGGATGCCTGATGGACGACGAGCTGCAGGAGTTCCTGGACGCCACGGCCGCGGAGCTCGGCGTGCCCGGCGCAGTGGTCGGCGTGATCGACCGCGACCGGGAAGTCATCGCCGCCACCGGTGTCGCCGCTGTCGACACCGGCGCCGCCGTGACCGCGCGCACGCTCTTCCAGATCGGCTCGACGACGAAGACGTTCACCGGAACCGTCGCGATGCATCTGGTCGAGAGCGGCGTGCTCGACCTCGACGGCCATGTGGTCGATGTGCTCCCCGACTTCCGGCTCCGAGACGAGGACGCCCTCGCAGAGCTGCGCATCCGCCACCTCCTCACGCACTCTGGCGGCTTCCTGGGCGACGCGGACGATCATCCGGGGTGGGACGACGACGCCCTCGCCCGCAGCGTCGCCGGCTTCTCCGAGCTCCCGCAGTTCTTCTCCCCCGGCACGATCGCCTCCTACAGCAACTCCGGCATCCGCCTGCTGGGTCGTGTGATCGAGGAGGCGACGGGCGAGACGTTCGAGCAGGCGGTGCAGCGCATCGTCCTCGACCCGCTGGGCATGTCCGAGACGTTCTTCTTCCCGTGGGACGTGATCGCACGCCCCCATGCCGTCGGACACGTGCCCGGTGAGGACGCAGCGATGGCCGCGTTCCCCCAGTGGCCGCTGACCCGCGACATCGCGCCCGAGGGCGGAATCGTGTCGTCCGTGCGCGACCAGCTCACCTACGCCCGTTTCCAGATGCGCGGCGAGGCGGAGGGCGCAGCACCCGTGGGCGAGGCGACCAGACTCCTGATGCAGCAGCCCCACCTCGCCGCGGGGCCGCCCATCGACGCCATCGGTCTGCCCTGGTTGCTCACCCGGCACGGATCGGCACGGGTCGTGATGCACGGCGGGAACATCTCCGACATGCAGCTGAGCGAGTTCGTCCTCGCCCCGGATGAGGATCTGGCCATCACCGTGCTGACGAACAGCGGCAGCGGCAAGGCACTCGGATCCGCGGTCGTCGACTGGTGCTTCGCGCGGCTGCGCGGCATCGAGAAGTCCGTGGAGGCTGCGCATCTGCAGCCGGTCGAGAAGCTCGAAGGACTGCTCGGCACGTACGACGCCGGGCAGTGGCGCTACGACGTGACCCGTGACGGCGACGCCCTCGAGTTCGCGATGGTGCTGCGTGAGGACATCGCGGCCCTCGGCATCCCTCCTCGTCCGCCGCTGCGGCTGCGTGTGCGTGCCGACGGCGCCCTGATCACCGACACGGACCAGCCCGTCGGCCGTCTTCTCGACCCGGCGGAGGGCGGCCCCCAGCTCCTGCACGTGGGCATGCGCGCGGTGCGCCGCCGCTGAGCCGCCGATCCTTCGTCGGAGCGCACCAAGGTCCGCGCAAGTCTCGTCGCCGCGCACCAACGAGGCGAGGGAGCGCGCGAATAGTCTCGGCCCATCGCCGTCGCCCGCAGACGACGGCCCACTCGACGAAGAGGAGCGCACGTGTCCGACCTGAACGAAATCGGCAGCTGGGTGCGGGAGAACCTTCCCACGATGCTGGCCGACGCGCACATCCCTGCAGCATCCGTCGCGATCCTGGCCGGTGGCGAGATCTTCACCACCGCCGCCGGGATCCTCAATCGCAACACCGGCGTCGAAGCCGACGAGGACTCGGTCTTCCAGATCGGCTCGATCACGAAGACGTGGACCGCGACGCTCGTCATGCAGCTCGTCGACGAGGGTCTGCTCGACCTCGACGTCCCGGTGCGCGACACCGTGCCCGCGTTCGCGATCGGCGACGACGCGGCGGCGAGCGCGATCACCACCCGCCAGCTCCTGAGCCATGTGAGCGGATTCGAGGGCGACCTGTTCAACGACACCGGGGTCGGCGACGACGCCGTGGAGAAGTACCTCGCCACGATCGCCGACGCCCCGCAGCTCTTCGCCCCCGGTGAGCGCTTCTCCTACAACAACGCGGCTTTCGTCGTGCTCGGCCGCATCATCGAGGTGCTGCGCGGAACGTCGTACGACCAGGCGCTGCGTGCCCACCTCGCCGCCCCGCTGGGACTCACGCACGTGGCCACCACGGCCGCCGAGGCGATCATGTTCCGTGCAGCTCTGGGACACATCCCCGCAGGCGGCAGCGATGAGCCGGTACCTGCACCGGTGTGGAGCCTCGTGCGCTCGAACGCCCCGGCCGGATCGATGCTCGCCATGACGGCACGCGACCTGGTGACCTATGCGCGCATGCACCTCGACGGCGGGGTCGCAGCCGACGGCACCAGAGTGCTCTCCGAGAAGAGCGTGCGGGCCATGCAGGAGCGCCAGGTCGACCTTCCCGAACTCGGACTGATGGGCGATGCGTGGGGTCTGGGCTGGGAGATCTTCGACTGGGACGGCGGCCCCGTCATCGGTCACGACGGCGGAACGATCGGGCAGAACGCGTTCCTGCGGATGGTGCCGGGCGCGGGTGTCGCGGTCGCTGTGCTCACCAACGGCGGACGCACGGTCGACGCGTATCACGCGATCACGTCGACCGTGCTCGACGCTCTCGCCGGAGTCACGGTTCCGGCCCTCCCCTCTGTTCCGGAATCGCCGGTCGCGATCGACCTCGAACGGGTGATCGGCACGTACTCGTCGTCGGTCTCCGACTCGACCGTGCGTGTCGATGAAGACGGCCGCATCTGGCTCGAACGCACCATGAAGGGCATCTTCGCCGAGCTGGGCCCTGCTCCCGAACCCGTCGAGCTCGTCGGCTGGGCCGGGGACACGCTCCTCCCCCGCGAACCGCAGAACGGCATGCACATGCCGCACGCGTTCGTCGGCGACGACGGCAGCGGTCGCGCCCTGTACCTGCACACCGGACGTGCCGACCGCCGGATCGACGCATGACGAACGCGACCGCCTCGATGACGGACACGCAGACCGTGCCCGACGTCGCCGAGATCTTCGCGGATGCGGGGGCCACGGGCTTCCTGCATGCGCGGGAGATCGGCGGGACCGTCGGCCCCGAGGTGACCTTCGGCGCCGACGAGCCGGTGGTGCTCGCCTCGGTGTTCAAGATCCTGGTGCTCACCGCCTTCGTCCGCGCGGTCGCCGCGGGCGAGCTCGATCCGACCGAGCGCACCACTGTGACGGCGCGCTATCGCATCGGCGGCGTGGGCACGGCCGGGTTCGCCGACGACGTCGAGGCCAGCTGGCGCGACCTGGCACTGAACATGATGTCGATGAGCGACAACGCAGCCACCGACATCATCTACCACCGCCTCGGCGGCGAGGCCGTCAACCGGGTCATCACCGATCTGGGGCTGCGCAGCACTCGTCTCATCGGATGCTGCGAAGACCTGTTCGCCTCGGTGGTGTCAGACCTCGGCGGCGCCGCCGACAGCGACCTCGACGAGCTGTTCACCGGTGCGACCGCAGAGCAGATCCTCGCACTCGACGTCGTGCAGCCGCTGCGCACCTCGCACTCCACGCCGCGCGACGTCACCACCCTGCTGAACGCGCTGTGGACCGACACCGCGGCACCGGCCGAGGCCTGCCGTCAGGCGCGCGACATCATGGCCCTGCAGATCTGGCCGCATCGGCTGACCGCGGCGTTCCCCGGTGACGTGCGCATCGCGGCGAAGACCGGCACCCTCCCTACCTGGCGCAACGAGGCCGGTGTCGTCACGTATCCCGACGGCCGCCAGTACGCCGTGGCGGTGTTCACGCAGGCCGCCTCGCTCGTCGACCGGCAGCCTCTCGTCGATGCGTCGATCGGACGCGCCGCGTTCGCCGCCGTCGAGCAGCTGCGCGCTCGGACCGTCTGACCCGCACTCCCCGCACCACTGCACTCTCCCTGCACGACACACCTGCACCATCCCGAACACTGCTGGAGGCTTCTGATGCGTTCTCGTACCCCGCTGATCGCGCTGCTGGGCGCTGCGGCGCTCGCCCTGACATCCTGCGCCGGCGGCGCCCCGCCGAGCGGAGGTGACGGAGCCGACGGCGTCCTCGCCGACGGCAAGACCTTCACCTCCGTGATCTCGACCGACCCGGGCAGTCTCGACCCGTTCGTCACCGTGATGTCGGTCGCCCGCTCCATCGACCGCTTCCTCTACGCGCGGCTCGTGGAGGTACTGGAGGACGGCAGCATCGCCTCCGGCCTTGCCGACTCGTGGGAGGCCGACACGACCACCGCCACCTTCACGCTGCGCGACGGCCTCACCTGCGAGGACGGCACGCCGCTGACGGCCACCGACGTGGCGGCCAACATCACCCACATCGGCGACCCGGCGAACGGCTCACCCCTGATCGGTCTGCAGGTGCAGCCGGGCACCAGTGCCGTCGGCGACGACGCCGCCGGCACCGTCACCGTCACCAGCGGGCGGCCCGACTCGTTCCTGCTCGAGAACGTCGGCAGCATCTCGATCGTCTGCGGCACCGTGATCGACGACCCCGACGCGCTCGCGAAGGGCGAGGGCGCCACGGGCATGTTCTCCATGAGCGAGCTCGTACCCAACAGCCAGTACACGCTGACCCGCCGCGACGACTTCACGTGGGGACCGGATGACTGGGACCCGACGCAGAAGGGTCTCCCCGACTCCGTGGTGTTCCGCGTGGTCCCGAACGAGACGACCGCGACCAACCTGCTGCTCTCCGGTGAGGTCAACGCGGCCCTCGTGATCGGTCCCGACAACAAGCGGCTGAAGGATGCGGGCCTGTTCCACACCGAGATCCCGACCCCGGTGGGGCAGTTCATCTTCAATCAGGCGGAGGGACGCCCCACCGCCGACCAGGACGTGCGCGAAGCGCTGATCGCAGCGCTCGACCTCGACCAGATGCGCCAGGTGCTCGGCAGCGGAGCCGGCACCGTGCCGACGGGCCTGGTGACCGTGTCTCCGAACCCGTGCCGCGCGGACGTGCTGGCGGACTTCCTTCCCGAGTTCGACGCCGAGGCCGCGGCCGCCGCGCTCGACGATGCGGGCTGGAAGGCCGGCAGCGACGGAGTGCGCACCAAGGACGGCGAGAAGCTGACCCTGCGCATGATCTACTCCTCGCAGCTCGGCGACGCCGGAAACGCCTCGGCGGAGCTCGCCCAGGCGGCCTGGAAGGACCTGGGGGTCGACATCACCGTCGCCGCCGTGGACTCCCCGACCCTGAGCGAGACCCTGTTCTCCACCGGCGACTGGGACATCTCGGCCGCACCGCTCACGGTCTCGCTGCCGAGCATGCTCGTTCCGTTCTACTCCGGACCGAACCCGCCGGACGGCACCAACTTCGCCTCCATCGACAACCCCGAGTACACGGCGGCCGTCACCGCGGCATCCGCCAAGGCCGGCAGCGAGGGATGCGACGACTGGGGCGCCGCCGAGCAGGCCCTGTACGCGACGACCAGCGTCATGCCGTACGCGAACATCAACCGGTCGACCTTCGCGACCAAGGCCACGTTCACCGAGGGCGACGGCATCGACCCCACGTCGATCCGCATGTACGAGTAGACCGAAGACCGGAGACAGCCGATGGCCAGCACCACCGCCACGCAGGCGATACTGATCAGATCCGCACGGTCGGACAACCCCTGGGTGTCCTTCCTGGTCCGGCGCGGAGGGCAGTTCCTGCTCTCGGTGTGGGTGCTGGTCACGGCTGCCTTCCTCATGATCCACCTGGTACCGGGCGACCCGGTGCGCGCGGCCCTCGGGCTGAACGCCCCGGCAGAGCTCGTCGAGGCCCGGCGCGCAGCCCTCGGCCTCGACCAGCCGCTCATCGTGCAGTACTTCCGCTACATCGGCGGCCTGTTCACCGGCGACATGGGCAGCTCGATGATCACCAGTCAGCCGGTCTCCCAGATCATCGCCACGCGGCTCCCCGCCACACTGCAGCTCGCCCTGCTCGCGGTGCTGCTGGTGCTGCTGGTCTCGGTCCCCCTCGGGGTGACGATGGCCGTCGCCACCCGCGGCGGTCGACGACGTGGCCTCGAGCTTGCGTTCGCCACCGGATCCGTGATCCTCGCCGCGATCCCCGAGTTCCTCCTCGCCGTGGGCCTCGTCTACGTGTTCGCGGTGTCACTGGGATGGTTCCCGGTGGCAGGCAACACCGCCCCGTTCTCGCTCGTCCTGCCCGTGGTGGCGCTCGCGGTCGGACCGATCGCGGTGTTCTCGCGCATCATCAGGGTCGAGGTCCTCTCGGTGCTCGGCCAGGACTTCATCCGCACCGCACGCGCCAAGCGTCTCGCGCCGCATCGCATCTATTCGCGCCACGCGCTGCCGAACGCCATGACCGCGACCCTCACCCTCACCGGCCTGCTGCTGACGGGCATGGTCGCCGGCACGGTGCTGGTCGAGAACGTCTTCGCGTGGCCGGGCCTCGGCACCATGATCGTGCAGTCGATCCTCACCAAGGACTACTCGGTCGTGCAGGGCATCGTGCTCGTCTACGGCGTCGGCGTACTCGTCGTGAACCTCGTGATCGACGTGATCCTCGCGCTCCTCGATCCTCGATCCACCATCAGGGAGGCATGATGTCGGCACGCACGGCATGGTCAGGCATCGTCCGCTCACCGCTCGGGATCACCTCTCTCGGCCTGATGCTGCTCGTCACCCTCGGCGCGATCTTCGCCCCGATGATCTGGGGCGCTCAGGCGGAACAGGTGAACCCTGCCGCCATCACCCAGGGCCCGAGCGTCGAGCATCTGCTGGGCACCGACACCCTCGGACGCGACGTGCTCGCACGCGTCCTGGTCGCCACCCGGCTCTCCGTGGTGCTCGCCGTGGTCGCCGTGGTCATCGGCGTGGTCGCGGGAACCCTGCTCGGCACGGCGCCGTCGGTGCTCCCGCGGTGGGCCGGACGACCGATCGTCGGGTTCGTGAACATCGCGGTCGCGTTCCCCGGGCTCCTGCTCGCGCTGTTCTTCGCGGTGATCTTCGGCGTCGGCTCCACCGGCGCCGTGCTCGCGATCGGCTTCGCGATGGCCCCGCAGTTCGCCCGGCTCACGCAGACCCTGTCGGCGGCGATCGCCGGTCGCGACTTCATCTCGGCCGCGCAGGTGGCCGGTGTCTCGCGCCTGCGCATCCTGATCCGGCACATCCTGCCCAACATCGGCGAACCGCTCATCGTGAATGCGACCGTGGCGGCAGGCTCCGCACTGCTCGCCTTCGCCGGCCTGTCGTTCCTGGGTCTGGGTGTGCAGGTGCCCGAGTACGACTGGGGGCGCCTGCTCGGCGAGGGACTGAACCGGATCTACCTCAACCCGGCGGCCGCCCTCGGACCCGCGGTGGCCGTGGTGATCGCCGGACTGGCGTTCAACCTCCTCGGCGAGACCGCCGCCGCCGCCCTCGGCGGGCGATCAGCCCGTCGCCGCCGCCGTCTGCCCGCCATCGCGCTCTCCGGCGCCACCCAGCCCGCGCAGGTCGACGGTGAAGAAGTGGTGCTCCTCGTCGACGACCTGCGCGTCTCCTTCCCGACGCCAGACGGATGGGTCACCCCGGTGCGCGGCGTCTCGTTCACGGTCTCGCGCGGCGAGGCGATCGGCGTCGTCGGCGAGTCCGGATCGGGCAAGAGCCTCACCGCGCTCGCCGCCGCCCGGCTCATCGAGCGGCCAGGCCACGTCGCAGCCGCACGGCTCGACTTCTGCGGCACCCCGCTGCTGACCACGTCAGACCGTGCGGTGCGGAGCCTGCTGGGCACCTCGCTCGCGATGGTGTTCCAAGACCCGATGACCTCGTTCAACCCGACCAGGCGCATCGGATCGCAGCTCGCCGAAGCCGCCTCAGAGCACCAGGGCATCACGCGGAAGCAGGCCATGGACCGGGCGATCGAACGGCTGCAGTCGGTACGGGTGCCCGCGGCCGCGCGACGAGCCCGCCAGTACCCGCACGAGTTCTCCGGCGGCATGCGTCAGCGCGCCATGATCGCCATGGGGCTCATGAACCACCCCCGGCTGATCATCGCGGACGAACCGACCACGGCACTGGACGTGACCGTGCAACGGCAGGTGCTCCAGCTGCTCGCGGGTGTGCGCCGCGACACCGATGCGGCGATCCTGCTCATCAGCCACGACATCGCCGTCGTCGCGCAGACCTGCGACCGGGTGCTCGTGATGTACGCGGGCCGGATCGTCGAGGATCTGCCGGCGGCGACCCTGCACACCGACGCCCGGCATCCGTACACCCGCGCCCTGCTCGACGTCGTGCCCGAGCTCGACGCCGACCGCGACGAACCGCTCAAGATGATCCCCGGCCGTCCTCCGGCACCGGGGGCCTTCCCCGTCGGCTGCGCCTTCGCCGCACGCTGCCCGCTCGCGACCGACCTCTGTCGCGAGAGCGACCCCGAACTCGTGGCCGACACCGATGGGCACAGGGTCGCCTGCTGGCATCCGGTCAGCGGTGAGACAGCGGTACCCGTGGCGATCGCCACGGCGGCGGAAGAGGAAGAGACGGTCCTGCGATGAGCGAGCTGCGTTTCGATCGGGTCAGCGTGCGCTACGGCACGCATCGGGCAGGTCTCACCGCCGTCGACGACGTCTCCCTCGTCGTCCCCTCCGGATCCGTGGTGGGGCTCGTGGGCGAGTCGGGTTCGGGCAAATCGACGCTGGCCCGCGCCGCGATCGGGCTCGCACCGATCAGCGAGGGTGCGATCACGCTCGACGGCGTGGACGTGCGCAGCTTCCGCCGTCGCCGCCCCCTCCAGATGGTGTTCCAGGATCCGTTCTCCTCGCTCGACCCGCGCATGACGATCGGCGAGTCCATCGCCGAGGCCCTCCCCCGCGACATCCGCGGTTCCGCGGCCCGGCGGGCCGAGGTCGCGCGTCTGCTCGACCTGGTGAGCCTCGACGCCGACCGCGCGCAGTCGCTCCCGGCCGCGCTCTCGGGCGGCCAGCGTCAGCGCATCGCCCTGGCCCGCGCGCTCGCTGCCCGGCCCGAGGTCGTGATCGCCGACGAGATCACCTCGGCGCTCGACGTGTCGGTCCAGGGCTCGGTGCTCAACCTCGTGCGGGAGCTGCGCGGCGAACTCGACCTCACCATGCTGTTCATCTCGCACAATCTGTCGGTCGTTCGCTACCTGAGCGACCACATCGCGGTGATGTATCTCGGGCGCATCGTGGAGTTCGGGCCCACCGAGCAGGTGCTCGCCGACCCGCAGCACCCCTACACGCGGGATCTGCTCCAGGCGGCGCCCACCCGGAACGGGAACCTGCTGGCGGTCGACCCGCTCGCGCCCGTCGACGTCGAGCCCGCCGACCCCCATTCGCCGCCCAGCGGATGCCGCTTCCATCCGCGGTGCCCGATCGGTCCTGCGGCGCGACCGGACCGGCAGATCTGCATGATCGCGGAACCTCCGCTGCCCGCGGGCGCGGCCGGCGCCGCCTGTCACTTCGCGGGCACGCACGCCGACGCGGCACTCGGAACTGTGCCCACCTCCCAAAGCATCCCCCTGGTTTCGGCCCCGCCCACAACACGGTCCCCGCTCCCAGCGGACACAGTGAACTGACCATCCGATTGGAGCTCTCATGAACCGCGTCACCGTCGACGATCTGCTCTCCGTCCGCACGCCGGAGCAGCCCGCCCTCTCTCCGGACGGCACACGCGTGGCCTTCGTGCTGCGCACGACCGACCGTGACGGCGACCGCGACACGCGAGCGCTGTGGCAGGTGCCGGCCACCGGCGGGACCCCCGTCGCACTGACCCGCGCGAGCGCGGACTCGACTCCGGTGTGGAGCCCGGACGGTTCGCAGCTGGCGTTCCTGCGTGCGCAGGACGGACCGGCGCAGATCTGGCTCCTTCCGTCCGCAGGGGGTGAGGCACACGAGGTCACGACGCTTCCCCTCGGCGCCGGCGCACCGACCTGGAGTCCCGATGGAGAGCGCATCGCCTTCACCGCGCCGGTCGACAGCGCGGCGCTCCCTGGCGAAGGGGCCGAGACGATCCTCGCGCGCCGGTCGGCACCGACCGCAGCCGACCGGCTCGGCTACAAGGCAGACGGCGCCGGCAACCTCGGCACCCTGGTGCAGCAGCTGCATGTGCTCGACGTCGCCTCGGGGAAGATCACGGTGCTCACTCACGGGCGCTCGCACGCATCCGAGCCGTTCTGGTCGCCCGACGGCACGCGGATCGCCTACTCCACGAGCGTCGACGACGACGCGGATCTGACGATGCGGATCCCCGTGTTCGTGCGCTCCTCGACCGATCCGAACAGCGAGGCCGTGCAGGTCAGCGCCGCCGATGTGCAGGCGACGGCCGTGGGCTGGACCCCGGATGGTCGCCATGTGCTCGCGGTCGGACGCACCGACACCGAGGTCGGCAATGCGGACCTGCTGCTCTTCCCGATCGACGGCGGCGATGCACGGAACGTCACGGCGAGCCTCGACCGCAACGTGATGCCGGGTGGTCCCGGCTACCCCGGCGGTATGCCGAAGTTCACGGACGACGGCGACATCGTGCTCTGCCTGCGCGACAACGGCTACTCGCACGTGTACCGCGTGGCACAGGACGGCACGGGCGCCGTGTCGCTCGTGGACGGCACCGCGAACGTGTCGGGGCTGTCGATCGCCGGATCCTCGGCCGCGATCGTGCTCGCGACGCCGGAGTCGTTCGGCGACGTCGCCCTCGTGGACCTCGGCGGCGGACCGACGCACATCCTCACCGCATACGGCACGCCCGACGTCGAACTCGTCCCGGCCGAGGAACGCCGCTTCACGATCTCCGACGGCACCGTGGTCACTGGATGGCTGCGCCGCGATCCCGACGCCACGGGGCCTCTCCCGCTGCTGCTCGACGTGCACGGCGGGCCGCACAACGCCTGGAACGGTGCTGCTGACCTCATCCACCCGTACCA
The DNA here is from genome assembly GCF_001425645.1 of Microbacterium sp. Root322. Taxonomy (NCBI): domain Bacteria; kingdom Bacillati; phylum Actinomycetota; class Actinomycetes; order Micrococcales; family Microbacteriaceae; genus Microbacterium; species Microbacterium sp. Root322. The sequence continues at coordinate 254,232 of NZ_LMCS01000002.1, forward strand.
CCAGGTGCTCGCGCGCCGCGGCTGGGCGATCCTCACCCTCAACCCCCGCGGCAGCGACGGCTACGGTGACGCGTTCTTCGCCGCGGTCTCCGGCGAGTGGGGCGTCAGTGACGCGAACGACTTCCTCGAGCCGATCGACCTGCTCGTGGCAGAGGGCATCGCGGACCCGGCCCGCCTCGCCGTCACCGGGTACAGCTACGGCGGCTTCATGACCTGCTACCTCACTTCGCGCGACGACCGCTTCGCCGCGGCCGTGGCCGGAGGTGTGGTCACCGACCTGTTCTCGATGGGCGGAACCTCCGATTTCGGCCACCATCTCTCCGCGAAGGAGAACGGCGGTCTGCCCTGGCGCGACGAGGAGCGCATCTCGGCACAGTCGCCGTACACGCAGGTCGACCGGGTCACCACTCCCACTCTCATCCTGCATGGCGCGGCGGACGACCGCTGCCCGGTGGGCCAGGCCGAGCAGTGGTTCACGGCGCTGCGCGAGCGGAACGTTCCCACGCGGCTCGTGCTGTACCCCGGCGGCTCGCACCTGTTCGTGCTCTCCGGCCCTCCCTCGCACCGGGCGGACTACTCCCGACGGGTGATCGACTGGGTGGAGCAGTATGCGCCGCCGGCGGGAAAGCCGGTGCGCGCACGTCTCGACGCCCGTCACTGGCAGCAGCGGCTGAGTGCCCTCGCCGAGGCGCACAAGGTTCCCGGTGCGACGCTCGGCATCCTCCGCCTCGGCGAGGATCCGGTGTATGCCCATCACGGCATACTCAACGTGCGCACCGGGATCGAGACCACCGACGACTCGGTCTTCCAGATCGGCTCGATGGGCAAGGTGTGGACGGCATCCGTGGTGATGCGCCTGGTCGACGAGGGTCGGCTCGATCTCGACGCCCCGATCGTCGATTACGTGCCGGAGTTCGCCTCGTCCGATGCCGAAGTCACCCGCACCGTCACGATGCGCCACCTGCTCAGTCACACCAGCGGGATCGACGGCGACGTGTTCACCGACACCGGTCGCGGTGACGACACCCTCGAGAAGTACGTCGCGCTGCTCGACGGGGTCGCGCAGAACCATCCGCTCGGTGCGACCATGTCGTACTGCAACTCGGGATTCGTGCTCGCCGGCCGCGTGATCGAGAAGATCACCGGCACCAGCTGGGATCAGGCCATGCGAGACCTGCTGTTCACCCCGCTCGGGCTCACGCACTCGTGCACGCTGCCGGAGGAGGCGATCATGTTCCGCGCGGCGAGCGGCCACACCGAGGTCGGCGACGAGGGACCGACGCTCGCCCCGGCGTGGATGCTCCCCCGCTCGATGGGGCCGGCGGGTCTCATCAACTCCACCACCGCCGACGTGCTCGCGTTCGCCCGCATGCACCTCACCGGGGGCCTGGCCGCCGACGGCACGCGGGTGCTCTCGGAGGCCAGCGTGGAGCGGATGCAGCAGCACGAGGTCGATGTGCCCGATCCGTACTCGATCGGCGACAGCTGGGGCATCGGCTGGATCCGCTTCGACTGGGGCGGCCGCAAGCTCGTCGGCCACGACGGCAACACCATCGGACAGTCGTCCTTCCTGCGCATCCTGCTCGACGAGGGCGTTGCGGTCACCCTGCTCGCCAACGGCGGGAACACCCGCGACCTGTACGACGCGCTCTTCGGGGAGATCTTCGCCGAGGTCGCCGACGTGCACCTGCCTGCGGGACTCGTCCCGCCCGAGGAGCCCTTCACCGCCGACTTCTCGGAATTCGAGGGCATCTACGACCGGGCCGGTGTGCGCACCGAGATCTTCCGCGACGACGAGGGACTGCGCATGCGCACGACCTTGAACGGTCCCCTCGCGGCGCTGCTCCCCGACCCCGTGCAGGAGCACCCGCTGGTGCCCGTCCGCCCCGGCGAGTTCGTGATGCGCACGGAGGGTGAGCAGGCCTGGCACGCCGTGGTCTTCTACTCCCTGCCCAGCGGCGAGCGCTATCTGCACCACGGCGTGCGCGCAGCGCCGAAGGTGTCGTGATGAGCGTGCAGGCGGGCCCGGACCTCGACCTGGTCCTGGCCGAAATCGAGACACTCGTCTCCTGCGAGTCGCCGTCGGACGACCTCGATGCCGTCGCCCGCAGCGCAGGTGTCCTCGCGGCCCTCGGCGAAAGGCTTCTGGGCACAGCGCCGGAGCGCATCGTGATCGACGGGCGCACCCACCTGCGCTGGCGGTTCGGCGATCCGGTCGTGCTCGTCCTCGGCCACCACGACACGGTCTGGCCCCTCGGCTCGCTACAGCGGCTTCCTTTCCGGGTCGACGATGGCGTGCTGCGCGGCCCGGGATGCTTCGACATGAAGACCGGGGTCGTGATGGCCTTGCACGCCGTGGCGGCGCTGCCCGACCGCACCGGCGTCAGCATCCTGATCACGGGAGACGAGGAGCTGGGCTCTCCCAGCTCGCGCACGCTGATCGAGCAGGAGGCGCTCGGCTGCACCGCGGCGTTCGTGCTCGAAGCGGCAGCCGACGACGGCGCCGTGAAGATCGCCCGCAAGGGCGTCTCGCTGTACCGAGTGCATATCGCGGGGCGGGCGGCGCACGCCGGACTGGAACCGGAACGCGGTGTGAACGCCGCGGTCGAGGCCGCGCACCTGCTGCTCGCGATCTCCCGGCTCGGCGACGCGAACGCCGGAACCAGCGTGACCCCCACGCTCCTGCGCGCCGGCAGCACCACGAACACGGTGCCGGCCGAGGCGGAGTTCGCGGTCGATGTGCGGGTGCGCACGGTCGCCGAGCAGGACAGGGTGGATGCGGCGCTCCGCGCCATCCCCGCGACGCTTCCGGGTGCGTCCATCCGCGTGGAGGGTGGTGCGAACCGTCCTCCACTGGAGCCGGGATCATCGGCGCACCTGTTCGCACAGGCCGTCGCGATCGGCGAGAGCTCCGGCCTGACGCCGTTCCAGGGTGTCGCGGTCGGCGGGGCCTCCGACGGCAACTTCACCGCGGCTCTCGGCGTACCGACACTCGACGGCCTGGGCGCTGTGGGCGGCGGCGCGCACGCCGACGACGAGCATGTGGCGGTCGCGATGATCCCCGAGCGCACGTTGCTGCTGCGGGAGCTGATCGCCGCCGCACTGGCTGACCGAGAGAGATCCGCTACAGGGCACGGGACGCCGGCAGGAGGAAGGGTATGAGCATGACGGATGCCGCGGCCTTCCGCGCCTCGCCGGAGGAAGCCTCCGACGCCGCGATCGCCGCCGCCACGAGAGCCGGGGTGGAGATCCGCCTGCTCTCGGAAGTGAGCGACTTCGCCAGGGTCGCCGCGCTGTTCCAGAGCATCTGGACGAAGCAGGGCGAGACCTCCCCCGTCAACGTCGAGACTCTGCGGGCCCTGTCGAAGGCCGGCAGCTATGTGGGCGGCGCGTTCGAGCACGACGAGCTCGTCGGCGCATGCTTCGGATTCTTCGCCGCGCCCGATCAGCGCGCCCTGCACAGCCACATCGCCGGTGTCTCGTCGCGGATGCGGGGGCGCAGCGTCGGCTTCGCCCTCAAGGTGCATCAGCGCGCGTGGGCGCTGGAGGAGGGACTCGACGAGATCTCCTGGACCTTCGACCCGCTCATCAGCCGCAACGCGCACTTCAACCTCGTGAAGCTCGCCGCGACGCCGACGTCGTACCACCGCAACTTCTACGGGCACATGGCCGACGCTCTCAACGGTGCCGACGACACCGACCGGATGCTGGTGACCTGGTACGTGCGCGACCCCCGGGTCGTGGCGGCCTGTCACGGGGAGCCATTCGACGCTGCGCGCGACATCGCGGCCGCCGAGCCGCTGCTCGGTGTGGGCGAGGATCTCGGACCGCTCCGCCATCGCACCGACGCGCGACTGGTGCGCGTGGCACTGCCGCGCGACATCGAGACGTTGCGCCTCACGGAGCCGGCGCTTGCGACCGCGTGGCGTCTGGCGCTGCGCGAGACTCTCGGATCATCGCTGGAGGGTGGAGGGCGCGTGCTCTCGTTCGACCGCTCCGGCGCGTACACCATCGACAGAGGAGAACAGGGATGAAGCTCACCGGATTCGAGCTGCGTGTGATCGAGATGCCGCTGGTGTCGCCGTTTCGGACGTCGTTCGGCGTGCAGACCGTGCGCGAGGCGCTGGTGGTCCGCGCCGTCACCGACGAGGCGGAGGGCTGGGGCGAGGGTGTCGCGATGAACGACCCGCTGTACTCCTCGGAGTACGTCGAGGCGAGCGTCGATGTGATCACTCGATTCCTGCTGCCGGCGCTCGCCCAGGTGAAGGATCTGGATGCCGGGGGCGTCGCTCCTGCTCTCGCGAAGTTCAAGGGGCATCGCATGTCGAAGGCCGCCGTCGAGCTGGCGATCCTCGATGCCGAGCTGCGGGCCACCGGAGTGCCCCTCTCCCGCGAGCTCGGCGCCGTCCGCGACCGGGTCGACTGCGGCGTCTCGGTGGGGATCATGGACTCGATCCCCGAGCTGCTGGGCGCGGTGGGCGGCTACCTCGACGAGGGCTACGTGCGCATCAAGCTCAAGATCGAGCCGGGATGGGACATCGAGCCCGTGCGCGCCGTGCGCGAGCGCTTCGGCGACGACGTGCTGCTGCAGGTCGACGCGAACACCGCCTACCACCGCGGCGATGCGCGGCATCTCGCCAAGCTCGACCCGTTCGACCTGCTCCTGATCGAGCAGCCGCTCGACGAGGAGGATCTGCTCGGCCACGCACAGCTGGCCAGGGCGATCGCGACCCCGGTGTGCCTGGACGAGTCGATCGTGTCGGCCAGGGCGGCGGCGGACGCGATCGCGCTCGGCGCGTGCTCCATCGTGAACATCAAGCCGGGTCGCGTCGGCGGGTACCTCGAAGCGCGTCGCATCCACGACGTGTGCGTCGCCAACGACATCCCGGTGTGGTGCGGCGGGATGCTGGAGACCGGGATCGGGCGCGCGGCGAACGTCGCCCTCGCCGCCCTGCCGGGCTTCACGCTCCCGGGCGACACCTCGGGTTCCGGCCGCTACTACTCGCGTGACATCACCGATCCCTTCGTCGTGGAAGATGGCACGCTCACGGTTCCCACGGGGCCGGGGATCGGGGTCACCCCCGATCCCGATGCGCTGGACGCCGTGACGGTGCGCACCGAGTGGATCACCATCTGAACGCGGGCTGACGTCCCGAGTGGGGCACGATGATCCTGTCGAGATCGACGAAGAGTCGATACGATTTCGTCGTGCCCCACAGCTCCGCGACCGGCGGTCGCCCCCTAGCCTGGGCCCTGTGCTCATGTCCGTGACGACCAGGCCCCGCGCCAGCCTCGGCCGGGTCATCGAAGACCTCGGCACCACACTGCTCGAAGTGGTGAGCGGCGCGGCCGACGACGACGCCGAGATCGAGACCGTCGTGATCCACGACGTTCTCGACGACGCGATGCCGATGCGCGGTGCGCTCGTGCTGGGCGTCGGGCTGAGCGATGCGGATGAGATCGCCGCGTTGCTGCGGACCCTCGCCGCCCAGCACGCCTCCGCCCTCGTGCTGCGCGCTCCGGTGCGGGCGGAGCAGCCGGTGCGCGAAGCGTCCGAGGCCAGCGGCATCCCGGTCCTCGCCCTCACCCGCGGTGCGTCGTGGGCACAGCTGACCGCGATGCTGCGCTCGCTGATCGCCGAGGGCGACGTCGGCGACCAGGCGGCCACGACGCTAGGCGGGATGCCCTCCGGCGACCTGTTCGCGCTCGCGAATGCGATCGCGACCCTGCTGAATGCGCCGGTCACGATCGAGGACCGCAACTCCCGGGTGGTCGCGTTCTCCGGCCGCCAGCACGAAGCCGATCCGGCCCGCATCGAGACGGTGCTCGGTCGGCAGGTGCCCGAACGGTTCGCCCGGCAGCTCGAGGAGCGCGGCGTCTTCCAGGAGCTGTACCGCAGCGAGGATCCGATCGACGTCGGTCCTGTGCTCAACACCGAGGGCCTCCCCTCGTTCCCCCGCGTGGCGCTCGCGGTACGCGCCGGCGATGAGATCCTCGGCTCGATCTGGGCCGCGGTGCAGGAGCCCCTCTCCCCCGATCGCGTGCAGGCGCTCAAGGACTCCGCGGGCCTGGTGGCGCTACATCTGCTGCGGCTGCGCGCCGGAGCGGACGTCGAGCGTCGGCTGCGCGCCGACCTGCTCGCCACGATCCTCGAAGGAGGCCCGGGGGCGGCGGATGCGACGGCGCGACTTCGTCTGAGCGACCACCGGTGTGTGGTGCTCGCGCTGTCGGCCACAGAAGAGGTCGATGACGAGCCGTCCGCCGGAGCCCGCGGAGTTGCCGAGCGGCAGCGGATCGCCGATGCGTTCGCCGTGCATCTGGGCGCCGTGTATCTCCGTTCGGCGGTGGCCGTGATCGGAAACGTCGTGTACGCCGTCGTCGGCATCCGACCGGAGCAGGGCGACGCCGATCACGGCGGTGCACAGACCAGCGATGCCGACAGCCGTGCCGCGCGGGTCGCGGCAGACTTCCTCGGCCGGCTCGGCGCGACGAGCGAGATCCGCATCGGGGTCGGCACCGTGGCGCAGGAGGCAGCGAGCATCCCGTCGTCGCGCGCGAACGCCGACCGCGCGCTCCGTGTGGTCCGTCAGGCGCCCTCGCGCGAACCCGTGGCACGCTTCACGGCCGTGCAGATGGAGGCCCTGCTGGTCGAGCTCGGCGACCTCGTCCGCGCCCGGGGCGACCAGCCGACCGGTCCGGTCGCGCAGCTGCTGGCGCAGGACCGGGAGAAGGGCACGCATCTGGTCGAGACGCTGCGGGCCTGGCTCGACGCCTTCGGAGATGTGGCGGTCGCCGCCGCACGGGTCTACACGCACCCCAACACGTTCCGCTACCGGTTGCGCCGCCTGTCGGAGATCAGCGGACTCGATCTGACCGATCCGGAAGCCCGGTTCTCGGCCATGGTTCAGCTGCGACTGCTGGTGCCCCGCGACTGACGCACGACGTGCGATGACAGCGCCTGCCCCGCCCCTCATCGGGACGGGGCCGACTGAGGCTCGTGGCCCGTCGCCGTCTGCACTCGGCGACTGCGGGCTCGTGGCCTCCGCGTCGAGTGCGCTCGATGTCCGCTCGTGGCCGACATCCTGCGTTTCTGACACTGATTCCAACACACGGCGATCACGAAGACCATAGAGTGGATTCTGATTGATCGGTTCGATCAATCATGACCCGATGACGAAGGCGACGGTGATCGAAATGGCCAACCTCGACGAGACCGACCGGAGGATCCTCACGGTGCTCGACACGGACCCGCGGCGGCCGGTCGCCCTGATCGCCCAGGATCTGGGTCTCGCCCGCGGCACGGTGCATGCCCGTCTCGACCGCCTCGAATCGGACGGATACCTGCGCGCGCACAGCTCGCGCATCCTCCCCCAGTCCCTGGGCCGCGGCGTCGCGGCGTCGATCCTGGTCGAGCTGGATCAGCATCAGATCACCGCCGCCATCGATGCCCTCAGCCGCGTGCCCGAGGTGCTGGAGTGCTTCGCTCCCGCCGGCGACACCGACCTGCTGCTGCGGGTCGTCGCCAAGGACCCGGACGACCTCTACCGCGTGGCAGAAGTCGTGCGCCTATGCCCCGGCATCCTCCGCACCTCGACGAGTCTCTTCCTCCGCGAGGTGATCCCCTACCGTGTGAGCGCGCTGCTCAACGCGGGGTGAGGCCGGATCCCGCCGAAACGGCAGGTGCGTCATCACGGACGCCGGTGGTGGACATATCCCCTGTGACGGCCCTTCACGACAGGAGCGAGACATGGACACCCCGGATCGACTGGATCTTCTTCTCGAGCACACCGCACCCGATGCGGTGCACATCGACGATGCCCTCACCCGCGATATGGACACCGTCGCGGCGCTGGCACGTGCGCAGGTCGCCGCCGAGCGTCCGCCCGTCCGGCGCGTGCCCCGGGTGACCGCGGGCCTGGGACTGGCCGCGCTGCTCTGCTGCGGGGCCGGAGCCGCCGTCGCCACTGGCGGATTCGACTGGCTCCCGTGGGCGCAGGATCCGGATGTCGCCTACGCCTTCACGCTGCCCAGCGGCCGCGAGTGCGAGGTGCGCATCGTCCTGGAGCAGACGGAGCCCGCGGGCGAGTGGGACGCGTTCGTCGCCGGCGTCGGCGCCCTCACGGTCGACCAGACAGCCGTCGACCGACGTGCGGACGAGATCCGTTCCGACCCGCATGCCATCATCCAGGTGCTCGGCGCAGACGGGTCGTCGCAGGATCCGCAGCCGGGAGTGGAACCGACCGAGGACGACTGGTCCGCGACCGCGCACTACGTCGCCCTGGGGGAGGCGACGAATCGGCTCTCGGCGGCGGCCGGGATCGACGGCTGGTGGACCTCGGATGCTCAGCTGCTGTGCGAGGCCGTGAACCCGTGAACGCGTCCATCCGCACACAGAAGCTCCTGACCGCGGCGTTGCGGGAGTCCAACGGCGACATCCTTCGCTATCTGCAGCGTCGCGTCGGCCCCGTCGACGCTCCCGACCTGTTCGGTGAGACGCTCCTGATCGCGTGGCGCCGCGTCGACGACCTGCCCGAGAATCCGCTCGAGATGCGGATGTGGCTGTTCGGACTCGCGCGAGGTACGCTGCAGAACCACGCGCGGGGCGAGCGTCGGCGTGCGGCCTTGGCCGACCGGATCCGTGCCCACATGCCGCGGGCGTCGGACACCCCCGCGGCGGACGAGGGCGACGAGGTGCGCGACGCGCTCAGCCGCCTCCGTCCGGAGCTCGCGGAGATCGTCCAGCTCGTGCATTGGGACGGGTTCCGGATCGGAGAGGCCGCCGAGATCGTCGGCGTTCCCGCCGCGACGGCCCGCTCGCGCTACGCCCGTGCCAAGCAGGAGCTGCGGGCGGCACTCGGCGCGCTCGCCTGAAGGAGTGAGGCCGGATCCCGCCGAAACGGCGTCCGCTCAGCCGATGATGCGCGCGCCGGGCACCGGACCGTGCACGTGGAGCGGATCGAGGCCGGTCTCCCGCAGGGAGGACTGCACGTCCTGTGCCGTCTCGGGGTCGGGGCAGAGCAGCGCGACCGTGGGTCCTGATCCCGACACGATGCCCTGGAGCGCTCCGGCGGCGATGCCCTGCCGGATCGTCTCGGCGAGGTCGGGCCGTTCGTAGAGGGCCGCGGCCTGCAGGTCGTTGAACAGCGTCTCGGCGAGCTGGACCGGGTCGCCCGACCGGAGAGCCTGCAGCACCGGGATCGGCACGTCTAGCGACAACGGCGGGTCATCGGCGAGGGCGCCCTCCTCCTCGCGCAGCAGGTCGAGACGTTCGTAGACCACGGGCGTCGAGAGTCCCTGCTCGCTGGGCACCAGGATCCAGTCGAAGCGACCCCGTGCGAGCGCCGGATTGAGCTGATCGCCGCGGCCGGTGCCCACCGCCGTGCCGCCGTGCAGCGCGAACGGCACATCGGCGCCGAGGCGGGCGGCCAGATCGTGCAGACGGGTCTGCGACAGGCCCGTGCCCCACAGTGCGTCGCAGGCGACCAGCGCGGCCGCGGCATCGGCTGATCCGCCGCCCATGCCGCCGGCCACGGGCACGCTCTTGCGGATCTCGAGCGCGACGCCGCCCCGGTGATCCACCGCCACCGCGAGCAGCTTGGCCGCACGCATCGCCAGGTTGCGGTCGTCGAGGGGGACCGAGTCGATGTCTTCCACACCAGAGACCGTGACCGAGAAGTCGTCGGCAGGGCGTGCGATCACGTCTTCGTAGAGCGAGACCGCCTGGAAGACCGTCGCCAGCGCGTGGTAGCCGTCGTCATGCCGGCCGCCGACCCCGAGGAAGACGTTGATCTTGCCCGGGGCGCGCACGTGCACGGAATCGGCGAACGCGGCATGGCTCATGATCGGCTCACAGCTCCGAGGACTTCGCCCACAGGTTGACGTCGATGGCACCGGCGAGCTCGTCGATACGCGCGAGCTCCTCGGTGGTGAAGGCAGGGCCGTTCACGGCCGCGATGTTCTCGTCGAGCTGCTCCGGACGCGAGGCTCCGATCAGCGCGGAGGCCACGACGGGCGTGCGCAGCGTCCACTGCAGTGCGAGCTGCGCGAGCGACTGGCCGCGACCCTGTGCGACCTCGTTGAGCGAGCGCAGCGTCTGGACGGCCTCCTCTGTGAGCCGGCCCTCGGGCAGCGAGCCGCGCTTCTGCGCGCGCTCGGCCGTGCCGTCTCCGAGGTATTTGTCGGTGAGCAGCCCCTGCGCCAGCGGCGTGAAGGCGATCGCCCCGAGGCCCGACTGCTCGAGCGTGTCGGTCAGTCCGTCTTCGACCCAGCGGTTGAGGATCGAGTACGCCGGCTGGTGGATGACGAGCGGTGTGCCGAGGTCCGTCGCGACCGCGACGGCTTCTGCCGTGCGCTCGGCGCTGTACGACGAGATGCCGACGTAGAGCGCCTTGCCCTGGCGGACGAGGGTGTCGAGGGCGCCGACCGTCTCAGCGATCGGGGTGACCGGGTCGACCCGGTGCGAGTAGAAGATGTCGACGTAGTCGAGCCCCATGCGGGTCAGCGACTGCTCGGCGCTCGCGAGGATGTACTTGCGGCTCGCGAAGTCGCCGTACGGCCCCGGCCACATGTCCCATCCGGCCTTCGACGAGATGATCAGCTCGTCGCGGTACGGGCGGAAGTCCTCGGCGAAGATGCGGCCGAAGTTCTTCTCGGCCGAGCCGTAGGGCGGACCGTAGTTGTTCGCCAGATCGAAGTGGGTGATGCCGCGGTCGAACGCGTGGCGCAGCAGTGCGCGCTGATTGTCGAGCGGGATGTTGTCGCCGAAGTTCCACCACAGCCCGAGCGAGATCGGCGGCAGGTACAGGCCGGAGGTGCCGACCTGCCGGTAGGCGAACTGCTGATAGCGACTCTCGTCGGCCGCGTACGGACGGTGCAGCTCGGGGACATCGGGGCGGAAGCGGGGGGACTCGTTCACGGTGCCAGGTTACTGGGTGGGAGCGACGTCGTCAGTGAGAACCTCGGACGCGGCCGCGTGCTGTGCGATGCGCTGGTAGTCCTCGACGGTGAGGTCCTCGCCACGAGCCGTCGGCGCGACGCCGGCGGCGATCAGCACCTCGGAGGCCGCCGCGGAACTGCCGAAGATGCCGGACAGCGCCTGACGGAGCATCTTACGACGCTGGTTGAAGGCGGCGTCGACGATCCGGAACGTGCGACGACGTTCCTCTTCGGTGCCCCGCTCCCCCGCGGAACGGTCGAACCCGACGAGCAGGCTGTCGACGTTCGGCACCGGCCAGAACACCTGACGGGAGACGTTCCCGGAGAGCTTCCACTCGCCGTACCAGGCGGCCTTGACACTGGGCGAGCCGTAGATCTTCGAACCGGGCTTGGCGGCCAGCCGCTCGGCGACCTCGGCCTGGACCATCACGACACCGCGCTGCAGATAGGCGAAGTTCTCGAGGAAGTGCAGCAGCACCGGCACCGAGACGTTGTAGGGCAGGTTGGCCACCAGCACCGTCGGCTCGCCAGGCAGCTCGGTGATGCGCAGCGCATCGGCATCGACGACCGTGAGGCGGTCGGCTTCGACGCCGTGCTCGGCGGCGGTCTGCGCGAGGCGGGCCGCGAGGCGGTGATCGATCTCGACGGCCGTGACCGATGCGCCGGTCTCCAGGATCGCGAGTGTCAGCGACCCGAGCCCCGGGCCGACCTCGACCACGCGCTCGTCCGGTTGCACGCGGGCCGCCTGCACGATCTTGCGGACGGTGTTCGCGTCGGTGACGAAGTTCTGGCCGAGCTTCTTCGTCGGGGTGACGTCGAGCTCGGCGGCGAGGCGGCGGATCTCGGTGGCGCCGAGCAGGGTGACGGTCATCCTCCCATTCTCCCCCACGGCACCGATGTCTCCCGCCGTCAGTAGTCTTCTCTGGTGCCCTCCCTCGGTGAACTCGTCGCGCCCCGCCGCATGGGCCGGGACTTCCGATGGCTGCTCGCCTCCTCGTGGACGAGCAACATCGGCGACGGCGTCGCCCTCGCGGCCGCTCCCCTGCTCATCGCGTCGATGACCTCCTCGCCGATCCTGGTGGCGGCCGGTGCGATCCTGCAGTTCCTCCCCTGGTTGCTGTTCGGGCTGCACGCGGGCGCGATCGCCGACCGCTTCGACCGTCGGCGCCTCGTCATGTTCGCGAACGCCGCCAGGGCCGTGGTGCTCGCGGCGCTGTGCATCTTCCTCATCACGGGTGTCGCGAACATCTGGATCGTGCTCGCCGTCGCGTTCCTCTACGGCACCGCCGAGGTCTTCGTCGACACGGCGGGCAGCACTCTGCTGCCGATGCTCGTGAAGCCCGCCGACCTCGGGATCGGCAACGCGCGTCTGCAGGCCGGATACCTCGTGGCGAACCAGTTCGCCGGCCCGCCGCTGGGCGCGTTCCTGTTCGCCGCGGGCACTGCCTGGCCGTTCCTGCTCGAAGTCATGTGCGTGAGCTTCGCGGTCGTGCTCATCTCGCGCATGGCCAAGACGCCCGTCCCGCCCCGCGAGACCGATACGCACCCGCCCGTGCACACCGACATCGCCGAAGGTCTGCGCTGGCTGTGGCGCAACCCTCCGGTGCGCATGCTCGTGCTCATCATCCTGGTCTTCAACATCACCTGGGCAGCCCCCTGGGGCGTGCTCGTGCTGTACGCCACCGAGCACCTGCACATGGGCGCTGTCGGCTACGGAGCGCTCACGACCGCGTCAGCGGCCGGCGGCATCCTCGCGACGCTCAGCTTCGGCTGGCTGGAGAGGCACGTGTCCTTCGCGACGCTGATGCGGGTGGTGCTGTCGCTCGAAGTGCTCATGCACCTGTCGTTCGCGCTGACCACGACCGGCTGGGTCGCGCTGGTCATCATGTTCTTCTTCGGCGCCTATGCGTTCGTGTGGGGCACGATCTCCACGACCGTGCGGCAGCGCCTGGTTCCCGCCGAGCTGCAGGGGCGGGTGGCCTCGGTGAACATGGTCGGAGTCTTCGGCGGCATGGTCGTCGGGCAGGCGCTCGGCGGCGTGATCGCCCAGGTATGGGGGCTCACCGCACCGTGGTGGTTCGCGTTCGTCGGCGCGGCTCTCACGCTGCTGCTGGTGTGGAAGCCCATCTCGCAGATCGTGTCGGCGAAGCCCATCGCCGACACGAGCCCCGAAGACGCGGAACCCGCAAGTCAGGAGTCGAACGAGCCTCAGGAGTCGAAGGAGCCGTAGACCCGCAGGGTGTTCTGGGCGAGCTGGGCGCACAGCTCATCCACGTCGATGCCGAGCTCCGCAGCCATGAAGCGCACCGTGATCGGCACGAGGTACGGCGCGTTCGGGCGGCCTCGCAGCGGCACCGGAGTGAGGAACGGGGCGTCCGTCTCGACCAGGATGCGATCGAGCGGGGTGACCTGCAGCGCGTCGCGCAGGTTCTGGGCGTTCTTGAACGTGAGGTTCCCCGCGAACGACAGGTGGTAACCGGCGTCGGCGCAGATGCGGGCCATCGCGTCATCGCCCGAGAAGCAGTGGAACACCGTGCGCTCCGGCGCACCGACGCGGGCGAGCGTCTCCAGCACCGCCTCGTGCGCGTCGCGATCGTGGATCTGCATCGCGATGCCGTGCTTCTTCGCGAGGGCGATGTGCGCCTCGAACGACTCGAACTGCGGCGCCTGCCGCTCGGGCTCCGTGCGGAAGAAGTCCAGGCCCGTCTCGCCGATCGCCCTGGTGCGCGGGTGGGCGGCGAGTTCGTCGATCACCGCGATCGCCTCGTCGAGACGACCTTCCTCGGCATAGGTCGGCGCGTCGTTGGGGTGGATCGCCACGGCGGCGAGCACGCGCGGATCGGATGCCGCGGCCTCGACAGCCCACCGCGACGACTCGATGTCGCCCGAGGCCTGGACGACCCCGGCGATGCCCACGGCCGCCGCGCGGTCGAGCTGTTCGGTCAGCGACAGCGGCTCGTCGCCGTCGACGATCTCGAGGTGCGCATGGTTGTCGTACACCGGAACCGTCAGCGGCTCAGGGGCGGACGGATACTTCAGATCCTTGCGTCCGTCCCCCGAGCGCTCACGCACGTAGGTCTCGGCCATGTCGTCGAGCTCCGTCGTCGGGCCGCGGCTCAGGCCGTGGTCTCCACCCGCGGGAACAGCGGGGCGAGGCCGTTCACGCTGGTACCGGGACGAAGCACGCCCCAGGTGCCGGCCTCGCGGATCGGCTGGTCCTGCAGACGGCCCAGGCTCTCAGCGGCCCCGAGGGCGATCCAGAGCTTCTCGGTCGACTGCGGCATCACCGGCGAGAGCAGCACCGCGAGCGCGCGCAGGCCCTCGGCGCAGGTGTACAGCACGGTGCCGAGGCGCGCGCGCTGGTCCTCGTCTCCGCTGTTCGCCTGCTTGGCCAACGCCCACGGCTCGTTCACGGTGATGTAGCCGTTCAGCGCGTCGACGATCGTCCAGATCGACGAGATCGCCTCGTCGATGCGGAACTGCGCGACCGCGGCATCCGCGTTCGTCGCCGCATCCGCCACGATCTTCTGGATAGCGAGATCCTTCTCGGTGTACTCGGCCGCGGGGGGAACGACGCCCTCGAAGTATTTCTCGATCATCGCGGTCGTGCGCGAGGCGAGGTTGCCGAAGCCGTTCGCGAGCTCGGCCTGATAGCGGGCCGACAGGTCTTCCCACGAGAACGAGCCGTCCTGGCCGAAGGCGATCGCGGAGAGGAAGTAGAAGCGGTAGGCGTCGGAACCGAAGACATCGGTGATCTCGGTCGGCGCGATGCCGGTGAGCTTCGACTTGGACATCTTCTCGCCGCCGACGAGCAGCCAGCCGTGCGCGAAGACACCCTTGGGCACCTCGAGGCCGGCCGCCATCAGCAGCGCCGGCCAGATCACGGCGTGGAAGCGCAGGATGTCCTTGCCGACCACGTGGTACGCGGGCCAGCGACGCTCGAACGTCTCCTCGTCGGAGCCGTAGCCCACCGCCGTGGCGTAGTTGAGCAGGGCGTCGACCCACACGTAGATGACGTGCGACTCGTCCCACGGCAGCGGGATGCCCCAGTCGAACGTCGACCGCGAGATCGACAGGTCCTTGAGGCCCTGGCTCACGAAGGAGACGACCTCGTTGCGTGCCGAGTCGGGGCGCACGAAGTCGGGCTGGGTCTTGTAGAGCTCGAGCAGACGGTCCTGGAACTCGCTGAGCTTGAAGAAGTAGTTCTTCTCCTGCAGCAGCTCCAGCGGCTTCGAGTGGATCGCACAGACCTTCAGCCCCTCGAAGGGACCGGTGCCGTCGACGATCTCCGACTCGGGCTTGAACTCCTCGCAGCCCACGCAGTAGAGCGCCTCGTACTCGCCCGCGTAGATGTAGCCGCGGTCGTACAGGCGCTGGAAGAACGTCTGCACGTTCGTCTCGTGGCGTTCCTGCGTGGTGCGGATGAAGTCGTCGTTGGCGACGTCGAGCGTCGTCAGCAGCGGGAACCAGCTCTCGCTGACGAGCTTGTCGACCCACTCCTGCGGGGTGACGTTGTTCGCCGCCGCGGCCCGCAGCATCTTCTGCCCGTGCTCGTCGGTGCCCGTGAGCATCCAGGTGTCATCCCCCGCCTGGCGGTGCCACCGTGCGAGCGTGTCGACGGCCACCGTCGTGTACCCGTGGCCGATGTGGGGCACGTCGGACGGGTAGTAGATGGGCGTGGTGATGTAGAAGGATTCGCCTGCGGGCATGGAGCAATTCTAGGCGGGATACCGCGGGGGGTTACGCCGTGCGCCGGAGGAATCCCCCGGCTCACGCCACCGACACGTCGATCCGATGCCACCCCTGCGCGCCGTCGGGCGCGGGGGCCGCCGGATCCGCTGTCTGCGTCTCGCCATCGACGCTGAGCGCCCGGCATTCGACGGTGTGCGCGCCGCTCTCCGCCACCCAGTCGATGCTCCACTGCACCCACGTGTCGGCCGAGATGGCGGTCGCGAGTTCCGCGGCACGCCAGGGACCGTCGTCGATGCGCACCTCGACGCCGGCGATGCCGACGTGCTGCTGCCAGGCCATTCCGGCGATCACCGCGTCTCCCGCCGGGATCGACTGCCCGCGGCGTGGCACGTCGATGCGCGACTGCAGCTTGACCGGTCCGCGATCGGACCATCCGCGCGTCGTCCAATAGGCCTTTGCACGGTCGAACCGCGTCACCTCCAGCTGCGTGACCCACTTCGTGGCCGACACGTAGCCGTAGAGCCCCGGCACCACCATCCGCACCGGGAAGCCGTGCTCGATCGGCAGCGGCTCGCCGTTCATGCCGACCGCGAGCAGGGCGTCGCGGTCATCGGTCAGAGCCTCGATCGGGGTCGATGCCGTGAAGCCGTCGGCGGAGGTCGAGAGCACCATGTCGGCCTCGGCGTCGACGCCCGCGCGTGCGAGCAGCTCCCGCACCGGCACACCCAGCCAGCGGGCGTTGCCGATCAGCGAGCCGCCCACTTCGTTCGACACGCACGCGAGCGTCACGTCGGACTCCTGCATCGGCATGGCGAGCAGCTGGTCCCAGGTGATCTCCACCTCGCGGTCGACCATCCCGTGGATGCGCAGCGACCAGTCGGCAGGATCGACCTGCGGCACGATCAGGGCGGTGTCGATGCGGTAGAACTCCGCGTTCGGGGTCACGACGGAGGCGAGGCCGGGTATCCCCAGCTCCGCGCCGGCGGCGACCGGGGCGGCCGGTCGTGCCGCGACAGGCAGTCGCAGTGCCGCGCGGACCGCCTCGATCGAACGGGTCGCGCCGCGGGCGACGTTGCCGACGATGAGGGCGACGGCGCCGGCGGCGGCGACCCCGGCGGTCCAGATCAGGAACCGTCTCCGATCCTCGCCGTCGGGTGGCAGGCCGGCGACCGGACGCAGTCGAGCGACGAGGAGGCGCAGGACGATCACCGCGACCAGACCGGCGACGAGACCGGGAAGCCATGCGAACGGCCCCGCACCGGGGCGGATCATCGCGGCGACGACGGCGAGGACGCCGAGTGCTCCCAGGATCACGGCGCCGACACCGGACCGTCGACGCTCCAGGATGCCCGCGCCGGCGGCGACGACCACGAGCACCAGAGCGATACCCACGATCAGCGCCACCTTGTCGCCGGTGCCGAACAGCGCGATGGCTGTGTCCTTCGCCCAGCTCGGTGCGAGGTCGATGAGCCCGCTGCCGATCACGGCGAACGGGCTCGCGCTCGGCTCCACCACCGCGGCGACGAGTTCCGCCAGGCCGACGGCGAGGAACGATGCGCTCAGTCCGGCTGCGGCCGAGCGGAGCGTGTCCTCCCTGGTCGCGTGCATGGCGTTCGTCATGACCCGAGGGTAACCCCGCCACGGATGCCGGGGGCGCATCCGAGGCGGGGTCGTCGACCGGTCTCAGAGACCGTTGCGGCGCGCGACCTCACCCAGCCACGCGAGCGAGGGCTTCGGCGAGCGCGCGAACGTCTCGTGGTCGAAGCCGATCAGCCCGAACGTGGGCCGGAAGCCGCTGGCCCACTCGTAGTTGTCCAGGGCGCTCCAGTGCTGGTAAGCGCGCACGTCGATGCCGTCGGAGATCGCGCGGTGCAACCCCTCCAGCGCTCCCTGCGTGTAGGCGATTCGCCGGGTGTCGTCGGCGGTCGCGATGCCGTTCTCGGTCACGAGCACCGGCACGCCGCCACTGCGCTCCCAGGCGCTGCGCACACCCATCTCGAGGGCCTCGGGGAAGAACTCCCAGCCGGTCAGCGTGGTCTCGACGTCCGGCGACACCGGCAGCGGACCCTCCGGGCCGATGAAGGTGCGGGTGTAGGCCTGCACTCCGACGAAGTCGTCGCCGGCCGACTGGTCGAGGTACCAGTGGTCGCGCGGGTCGCCGTACGTGGCGAGCATCTCGTCGGCGCCGGGCTCACCGGTGGAGTGGAACGCCTGCGTGGCGATCGTCCATCCGGCCTTGACTCCCGGTACCGAGTGCAGGATCTCGGTGGCACGGTGGTGCGCCGCGAGCAGTGTGTCGGCCACGGCGAGGTCGGGGTTCGGGAGGCCGTAGGCGACCAGATTCGCCGCGTCCTCTCCCCCGGCCAGCATCGCGGCGATGTTCGGCTCGTTGATGGTGCACACGTAGTCGATGCCGTCGAGGATCGGCAGCACGGTCTCGACGTAGCGGGCGAACAGGTCGACCGCATCATCGGCGCGCCAGAAGCCGTCCTTCTGGAACCACTGCGGCACCGTGAAGTGCATGAGCGTGACCGTGGGGTCGAGCCCGTTCTCGCGCGCCGTGTCGATCATGCGGCGGTAGTGGTCGAGCATCGCCCGGGAGACGAAGCCGCGCTCGGGCTCGATCCGCGCCCACTCCACCGAGAATCGGTAGGAGTTCAGCCCGGCGTCGGCGAGCAGCCGCATGTCCTCCGGGTAGCGATGGAAGTGATCGGCGGCGTCGCCGGAGGGCTCCACCATGGGCGAGCCGGGGGCGTGTTCCATCGCCCACCAGTTGCTCGTGGTGTTGTTGCCCTCCACCTGGTGGGCCGCTGTCGCGGCACCCCACAGGAAGCCGTCGGGGAATGCGAGCACGAGTGCTCCTCTCGGTGTTGATGTACGGATCGAGGGTTCTATCGGATTCGTGTGGGATTGGGCACGGCGTCCAGCAACTGGATCGTGTACGGATCCTCCGGATGCTGCAGCACCTCCGCGGTCTCGCCGCGTTCGACCACGCGTCCGCCGTTGAGCACCAGGATGTTCTGGGTCACGAGCCTCGCGCTCAGCAGGTCGTGCGTGATGTAGAGCATGCTGATGCCCCATCTCTCGCGCAGGTCCTCCAGCAGCGCAAGGACCCCGGCGCGCAGCGAGACGTCGAGCATCGAGATGGGCTCGTCGGCGATCAGTACCTGCGGGTCGCTCGCGAGCGCCCTGGCGATCACGACGCGCTGCCGCTGTCCGCCGGAGAGCTGGTGGGGCAGCTTCGCCGCGAACTGCTCGACGGGCGTGAGGCCGACCGTCTCGAGCAGTTCGAGCACGCGGGCCCTGGCCTCGGATCCCCGCAGCGTGGTGTAGTTCATGACCGGGCGCGTGAGGGCGTACTCGACGGTGTGCAGCGGGTTCAGTGCCGCATACGGGTCCTGGAAGACCATCTGCACGTCCTTGCGCAGATCGCGCAGACCCCGCCGCTTGAGGGACGCCACGTCGACATCGCCGAAGTGCACGGTGCCGGAGGTCGGCTTCTCGACGCCGGTGAGCATCTTGGCGATGGTCGACTTGCCCGAGCCCGAGGCGCCGACGAGCGCGAGCGCCTCGCCCGGTTCGAGCCGGAACGACACGTCGTCGACCGCGGTCACGGCGTCCTGTCCCCGTCGCGGTGCCGGGTAGTGCTTCGAGACGCCCTGCACCACGATCGCCGCATCCGCACGACGGGTGTCGCGCGAGGAGACGGTCGGCAGCGTCTCGGTGACATCGGTCCGCGCGCGTCCTTCGCGACGACGCGTACCGGCGTCGAGGAAGCCGGGGATCTCGATCTTCTCCGCCCGAGGGTCTGCGTAGTGGCTCAGCAGCATCCGCGTGTACTCGTCCTGCGGGCGTTCGAGGATGTCGATGCTCCTGGCGTCCTCGACGATGTGGCCCTCGTGCATCACCATCACCCTGTCCGTCGCCTCGAGCACGATGCCGAGGTCGTGGCTGATGAGGATGGCCGTGAAATGCTCGGCGCGCTGCAGCTCCTTGATCGTGTCCATGACCGCGTGCTGCACCAGCACGTCGAGCGCGGTGGTGGGCTCGTCGAACACCATCAGCTGCGGTTCGAGCGAGAGCGCGAGCGCGATCGATGCGCGCTGACGCATGCCGCCGGAGAGCTCACCGGGGTAGCGGGCGAGCACCGACTCGTCGAGTCCGACCTTGCCGATCAGTTCCCTGGCGCGTGCATCGCGCGCGTCTTTGGGTACGTGGCCGTGCGCGGCGAAGATGTCGCGGAAGTGGTTGCCGACCGTGCGCACCGGGTTGAGCGCGTTCATGCCCGACTGCAGCACCATGGCGAACCCGCCCTGGCGCTGGCGACGCAGCTCCTCCGCATCCAGTTCGCGGATGTCGCGGCCCCCGAAGAGGATGCGCCCTGCGCTGATCCGCGCCGGCGGCTTCTGCAGTCGGGTGAGCGCGAAGCCGAGGGTCGACTTGCCGGACCCCGACTCGCCGACCAGCCCGACGAACTCGCCGCGGCGCAGCGAGAACGAGACGTTCTCGACCGCGGTGACGGGCTTCGTGCCCGGCGAGGCGTACTCCACGGAGAGCCCCTGCACGTCGAGCAGGATGTCGTTCGGCATCGGCGTGGTCTCGGGTGCCATGGCGGTCATCGGCCCTTCCCCTCTCGCAGGCGCGGATTGGAGATGCCGTCCACGCCGAAGTTGATCAGTGTCAGGCTCAGCGCCAGCAGTGCGATGCACAGACCGGGGGCGAACAGCAGCAGCCACTGTCCGGTGAGCAGGGAGTTGGAGTTCTGCGCCCAGTAGAGCATGGTGCCCCAGCTGACGATGCTGGAGTCGCCGAGGCCGAGGAACTCCAGCCCCGCCTCCGCGAGGATCGCCGCCGTGGCCGCTCCGAAGAGCGTGCCGGCGATGATCGACGTCATGTTCGGCAGGATCTCGCGGAACACGATGCGCGCCCTGCTGTCACCCGAGAACTGCGCCGAGGTGACGAAGTCGTTGCCGCGCAGCGACTGCGTCTGGCTGCGGAGCACGCGAGCACCCCACGCCCAGCCGGTCACCACGATGACCGCGATGATCATCAGGATGCCGCCGTTCTGCAGATACGCGGCGATCACGATCATCAGCGGGAGTCCGGGGATCACCAGGAAGAGGTTGACGATGAAGCCGACCACCTCGCCGGCGAAGCCCCGCATGTATCCCCAGCTGAGGCCGATGAGCACGGCCACGATGGTGGACAGGATGCCGGCGGCGAAGCCGACCAGGAGGCTGATCTGCGCGCCGTAGATGAGCTGGCTGAGCACGTCCTCCCCCGCCGCCGTCGTGCCGAGCCAGTGCGCCCAGGAGGCATCGGCGTTGCGCTCGAAGGTGTTGTCCTTCGCGCCGTAAGGGGCCAGGAGCGGGGCGAACACCGCCACCAGCACGAAGAAGGCGAGGATGCACAGTCCGAGCCGTGCCTTGCCGTTGCTCCAGAGGGTGGCGACCATGCGCCCGAAGGCACGCCACGGGCTGGGCGCGGCGATGCGCTCGGCGGGGATCTTGACGTTCATGGTGGAAGTCATCGGCGGGTCCTTGGGTCGAGTACCCCGTACAGGATGTCAACGAGGAAGTTGGCGATGAGCACGCTCACGGTGATCATCAGGAAGAGCGCCTGCATGAGCGGGTAGTCCTGCCCGATCACGGCGTTGAACAGCAGATACCCGATGCCCGGATACCCGAACACCTGCTCCACGAGGATCGATCCGCCGACGACACCGCCGAGCGTGAGCCCGAAGCCGGTGAGGTTGGGCAGGATCGCGTTGCGCGCGGCGTAGCGGAGGGCGATCGTGCGCCCGTGCAGGCCGTTCGCCTCGCCGAACGTGATGTAGTCCTCGCCGAGCGTGTTGATCATGGCGTTGCGCATCCCGATGATCCATCCGCCCAGCGAGGTGAGCAGGATCGTCAGCGCGGGAAGGAACGCGTGGCTGAGCAGGTCTCCGAGGAACTCCCATGTGAATCCGGGGGTCGTCGTCGCGGAGTAGGCGCCCGTGGTCGGGAACCAGTGCAGCACGTAGCCGAAGAAGAACAGCAGCAGCAGCGCGGTCCAGAAGTAGGGGAACGTGCTGAGGAACGAGCCGGTCAGCGTCGGGAGGCTGTCGAGCCAGGTGCCCCGTCGCCAGGCCGCCGAGACGCCGATCAGCGTGCCGATCACGAACGCGAGGATCGTGACGATTCCGACGAGGCCGATCGTGTACGGCAGGGCCGTGGACACCATGCTCGACACCGACTGCGGGTAGAACGTGTACGAGACGCCGAAGTCGAGCCGGACGACCTGACCGAGGTAGGCGATGTACTGATCCCACAGCGACCCGGTCGGAACGCCCAGCTGCGCCTCGATGGCGGCACGCGTGGCATCGGACACCGGCCCGTTCTGAGACAGCTTCGCGATGGCGGCATCCGCCGGAGAACCCGGCATCATCCGCGGGAGGAAGAAGTTCAGGGTGACCGCGGCCCACAGCGTGAGCACGAACAGGCCGAACTTCTGCAGCGCGTACTTCATCGGTCGTCCCCCTTGACCCGCTTCAGGTGCGTGAAGATCATCAGCGGCGCGGAGTCGTAGTTCTGCGGGATCATGTACGGGTCTTCCTCACTCGGCCAGCCGGTGAACTTGGCGTCGTTGAACAGGCCCCAGATGCCGCCGTAGTAGAGGCCGATCACGGGCATCTCGTCGTAGACGATGCCCTGCAGCTCCTTCACGATCTCGGCCTGGCGGGCAGTGTCGACGGTCTCGCGGTACTCCGCGAGCAGCGCGTCGACCTTCTCCGAGCTGTAGCGTTCGAAGTTGTTCGCCGTCGGCTCTCCCGACGGCACGTAGAACTCGCTGGAGAGCAGGTTGTTGTACGCCTGGTAGACGTCGCCGTTGCCCATGCCGCCGATCGCCATCTCGAAGTCGCCGTTGCTGATCGCGCTCTGGTACCCCGCGGGCTGCGGGAGCTTGAGCGTGACCTTCACGCCCACGTCGGCGAGCTGGCTGCGCACGGTCTGCGCGGCCCTGGTCCAGTCGGTGAAGCCGTTGGCGGTGGTGAGGGCGAATTCCAGCTGCTCCCCGTTCCCATCCACCAGGCGATCGCCGTCGAGGGAGTATCCGGCTTCGGCGAAGGCGGCGAGGGCGGCATCCTTGTCCTGCGTGATCATGCCCTGGTCGGGGATGCTCGGATCCAGGTACTGCTCCTGGTTGGGGAGGATGAGCCCGGTCTGACCGGCCGGCTTCATGTATCCCTCGGAGGCGGTCTCGGCGATCTCCGCGCGGTCGAGGGAGAGCGCGATGCCACGGCGCACGTTCACGTCGTCGAAGGGTGCGACCTCGAGGTTCGGCATCAGCGCGATCACGCCGCCCGGCGGGAACCACCAGGAGTTGTGCTCGCTCGCCGCGCCCCACGTGCCCTCGACATCGGAGATGAAGGCGTAGGCCCAGTCGTAGCCGCGGCTGACGGTGTCCAGCTGCGAGTTCGTGGCGGGGAGGATGATGTGCTCGATCTCGATCGAGTCGGCCTGCCAGTAGTCGGGGTTCTTGTCCATCGAGTACTGCTGGTCGTTGTAGTTGCCGAGCACGAAGGGGCCGGTGCCGACCGGCGTCTCGTTGCGGTAGGTGCCGGGGTCCTTCACATCGGCCCAGAGATGCTCAGGGACGATCATGGTCTGCCCGAGGATCGACAGGGAAGGAGCGTCGTCGGTCTTGAGGTGCAGGATCACGTCGCCGCCCTCGGTCTCGACGCTCTCGAGGTGCTGCCATGCGCCCTTGATGTCGAGGGACGGGTTGTCCTTCAACAGCTGGAACGTGAAGGCGACGTCCTCGGGAGTGAGGTCTTCGCCGTCGCTCCAGGTCACGTCGTCGCGGATCGTCATCACGATCGTGCGGGCGTCGGGCTGGGACCACTCGGACGCGAGCCACGGGTTCTGGGTGCCGTCGAGCGGGTTGATCAGGATCAGCGGCTCGTAGATCCACCGCGACGCCGTGCGCGTGTTGGTGAGATACGGGTTGAAGTTCTTCGTGAAGAACGGGTTGCCTTTGTCGGCGTTGATCAGCATCGTGTCGGCGCCGATCGACGGATCGGGTTGGGATGTGATCTGGATGCTGCAGCCGCTGAGTGCGACCGCGACGGCCGCCAGGCCTACGATCGCCGCTCGGCGCCAGCGCTGGATCACGCGCCCTCTCGGTGTTCTTCCACCGGACATCTGCCACCTCATGTCGTCTCTGTCATGAACGGCATCCTGCGCCGCCTCAGTGATTGTAAGCGCATACATTTTGCGATCGCAACCCCTTGACACCGCCACCGGGGCATGTGTCGAGCCGTCAGGCGGGGCGCAGAGAGCTCTCGCGCAGCAGGATCTGCAGCGGCAGCCGCGCGACCACGGGGTCGGCGTCGGCGTTCTCGAGGCGGCGGGCGAGCACCTGCACCGCCGCGCGCCCGAGGTCGATCATCGGCTGGCGGATCGTGGTCAGCGGCGGCTGCGAGAGCGCGGCGGCCTCGATGCCGTCGAAGCCCGTCACCAGCACGTCGTCCGGCACTCGGACGCCCGCGCCGCGGAACACGTCGAGCGCGCCGAGGGCCATCTGATCGTTCGCGCAGATGAGCGCGGCCGGCGTGCCGGCCGCGAGAAGCTCCTCGGCGGCCTGGCGCCCGGAGGCCCGGGTGAAGTCGCCGCGCCGCACCGTCACGTCGTCGAGTGATCCGCCGGCCTCCGCCACGGCAGCGGCGAAGCCCTCCCAGCGCTGCAGTCCATCCGGGGAGTCAGCCGGCCCCGCGAGGAAGGCGAGCCGCCCGTCCCCCACCTGAGCCAGCACGTGCCTGGTCAGCTCGGCCATCGCCTCGGCGTTGCTCACCGTCACGTGGTCGTAGTGATCGCCGCGCGGGGGGCCGGAGAGCACCACCACGGGGATGCGTCGCGCCAGACGGGCCAGCACGTCGTCGGGCACGCTGCTGGCGAGGACCATGAGCCCGTCAACCCGGCCGGCCATGTCCCGCACGGTGGAGCGATCGGGGTCGTCACGTCCGACCCCGACCATCAGCACGAAGCCCTGCTTCCACGCCTCCAGCTCCGCACCGCGCAGCACCTCGTCGAGGAACAGCATCGAGGTGTGCCGGCCGTCGACCTCCGCCTCCTCGCGGACGATCGCGAACGGCGGCGCCTCGCTGTCGGCGGCGGAGAGGGCGTCGAGAGGCGGGGCATCCTCCGCGGCGTCGAATCCGGGGAAGTACAGTCCCAGCACCCCTGTCCGCCGCTCGGCGAGGCCCCTGGCACTGCCGCTGGGGACGTACCCCAGCGCGGCCACGGCGTCGAGCACGCGTTCGCGGGTGACCGGACGCACGGCGTCCGGCGAGCGCAGCACCCGCGAGACCGTGGCGATCGAGACGCCGGCCCGATCGGCCACGTCGTACACGGTCGCCGCCTTGCTCACGCCGACGCCCCTCCGGATCGGGCGGCGAGGGCGGCCTGGTAGAGGTCTCGGGAGGAGAGACCGGTGAGGGCCGCGACCTCGGACGCGGCATCCTTCAGCCGGATGCCGTCGGCGACGAGCTTCTGCACCTGGACGAGGGCGTCTTCCGGGGAGGCATCACGACGCGACGCCCCTTCGACCACGACGACGATCTCACCCTTCACCCCGTTCTCGGCCCAGGCGACGAGTTCGGAGGAGGTGCCGCGGCGCACCTCCTCGTAGAGCTTCGTGAGCTCGCGGCACACCGCGATCCGCCGCTCGTCGCCGAAGGCGGCACCCATGTCGGCGAGAGCGCTGGCGAGGCGGGCGGGCGACTCGAAGAAGACCATGGTGCGAGGTTCGGCGGCCAGCGCGCGCAGTGTGGAACGACGCTCCCCCGGCTTGCGCGGCAGGAACCCCTCGAACGTGAAGCGGTCGGTGGGCAGGCCCGAGATCGCGAGCGCCATCAGCACCGCGCTCGGCCCGGGGATCGCGGTGACGGTGACTCCCTGCGCCACCGCCTCGGCGACCAGTCCGTACCCGGGGTCGCTGACGGTCGGCATCCCGGCATCGCTCATCACCACGATGTCGGTCTCCGCCGCGAGGGCTGCCAGCTCGGCCGCCTTCTGCTTCTCGTTGTGGTCATGCAGGGCGATCAGGCGCGGCCTGTTGTCGATCTGCAGGGCCTTGAGCAGGCGCTGGGTGGTGCGGGTGTCCTCCGCGACGACGACCTCGGCGTTCTCCAGCACCTCCACGAGGCGGCGAGATGCGTCGCCGAGATTTCCGATCGGAGTGGCGGCGAGGATGATCACCCGCCCAGCTTAGGCGGGCGGGATGCAGCCGGCGGAGAAGGCCGGTTGTCTAGGCTGGAGCGGTGACCGCGCCCGTGCCCCTGCTTCCCGCTCCCGAGGAGCGGTCGACGCGCTACGGGCAGCTCCGCGATCGTCTGCTGCGGGATCCGGACTGGGGACGCGCGATCCGCTGGCTCGCCCCTCTCGTGATCACCGCGATCGCCGCCCTCCTCCGTCTGATCAACGTCGCGCATCCGCATCAGCTGGCGTTCGACGAGACCTACTACGTCAAAGACGCGTGGTCGCTGTGGACCCTCGGCTACGAGGGCACCTGGGGTGAGAACGCCAACGACGCGTTCATCACCCTGCAGCAGCTGCCGCTGTCCGAACAGGGCGCGTTCATCGTGCATCCGCCTCTCGGCAAGTGGCTCATCGCGCTGGGCATGGCGATCGGCGGTCCCGACAACAGCGCGGGCTGGCGACTCGCGACGGCACTGCTCGGCACCGCCTCCGTTCTGCTGGTCTACCTGATCGCGCGACGACTCAGCGGCTCCGTGGTGGTCGCGAGCGTGGCCGGAACACTGCTCGCGATCGACGGCCTCAGCATCGTCATGAGCCGCATCGCCCTGCTCGACGGCATCCTGACCTTCTTCGTCCTGCTCGGCGTGCTGTTCGTGATCATCGACCGGCAGCGGACCATCCCGGTGCTCGAGAGGCGCGACCCCGACAAGCCCGACCCGTTCTGGGGGCCGGTGCTCTGGCGTCGCCCCTGGCTGATCGCGGCGGGGACGGCCCTGGGCGCAGCATCGGCCGTGAAGTGGTCGGGGCTGTACGTGCTGGCCGGATTCGGCCTGTACGTCGTGGTCACCGATGCGCTGGCCCGTCGGCGGGCCGGGGTGGTGCTGTGGCCCACGGCAGCTGCCTTCCGCCAGGGGCCCGTCTCGTTCGTGCTGCTCGTCTTCCCCGCCCTGGCCGTGTACCTGATCAGCTGGACCGGTTGGCTGGTGACCGCAGGGGGCTATGACCGCCAGAGCGACCCGAACCCGCTGATCGCCCTGTGGAAGTACCACGAGTCGATGCTCGGCTTCCACGTCGGCCTGACTCGCGGGCACCCCTATGCGAGCCCCGCCTGGGAGTGGCCTCTGCTGCTGCGCCCCACGGCCGTATGGGTCGACTCCGATCCCACCGGCTGCGGCACGGACCACTGCATCGGCGTGATCTCCGCGATCCCGAACCCGCTCATCTGGTACGCGGGCGTGGCCGCGGCGATCTACCTGCTCTACCGCCTGGTACGCGGCTGGATCACCCGGCGGCCCGTCGGCCCAGAGCTGAGCATCCCCCTCGTCGGCCTCGCGGTCACCTATGTCCCG
Source organism: Microbacterium sp. Root322 (assembly GCF_001425645.1). Lineage (NCBI taxonomy): Bacteria > Bacillati > Actinomycetota > Actinomycetes > Micrococcales > Microbacteriaceae > Microbacterium > Microbacterium sp. Root322. Next base: position 281,446 of record NZ_LMCS01000002.1, read on the forward strand.
TGGCTGATGTTCCCCGATCGCACGATCTTCCAGTTCTACACGGTCGTGATGATGCCGTTCCTCGTGATCGCTCTGGCCATGACGCTGCGGATCGTCGCCGGCACGCGCGAGGATCCGCTGCACCGTCGGCAGGCCGGCGAGCGCACGGTGATGATCTTCCTCGTGTTCGTGGTGCTGGTGTCGGCGTTCTTCCTGCCGCTGTGGACCGGGATGAGCGTGCCGTACGAGTTCTGGCTCCTGCACAACTGGCTGCCCGGCTGGGTGTGACCCGCTAGCCGGAGAGCACCTCGTCGGTGGCGACGTGTTCCACGAGCGGCAGCACCCGTCCGGAGAGATGCGTGCGCATCGCGATGGACGAGGCCGTGCGGGCGACTCCCGGCACCAGAGCGACCCGGTCGAGCACCTCCTGCAGCCTGGTGGCATCGCGCGCCACCAGCCGCAGCTGCATGTCGCTGGCACCCGTGACGGTGTGCATGTCGACGATCTCGGGCACGGCGTCGGCGAGCGCCGTGGCCACCTCGTCGTGCCCCACCTTCTGATCGATCTCGACCAGGCAGAACGCGACGACGCCGTAGCCGAAGCCGGCCGGGTCGATGCGCGGCACGATCGCCTCGATCACCCCGCCCTCGTGCAGGCGGGCGAGCCGGCTCGTCGCGGTGCCGCGGGCGATGCCGAGTCGTCGCGCGCATTCGAGGATCGGCAGCTGCGGCGACTCGGTGAGCAGCCGGATGAGCTGGGCGTCGAGGCGATCGATGCGCATCGCTACTCCCGGGGGACGCCGGGCCGGGCCACACCCCTGGTCGCGCGGGCGACGAGGAGGAGCACGGCGGTGAGCCCCAGCGTCAGCAGCAGCTGGATGCGCGCGGCCTCATCGATCATCGCGAGGGCGATCACGGCCGCGAGCAGCACCAGGCAGAGCCACGACAGCCAGGGGAAGCCCCACATGCGCATCGGCATCGCCTCTCCCGCCCGATCCGCGCGGCGGCGGAGGATGATCTGCGCCACGGCGGTCGCCGTCCAGATCACGAGCAGCGTCGAGCCGACCACGTTGAGCAGGGCGGGCAGGACCACATCGGGGAAGGCCCAGTTGAGCCCGACCGTGACGAAGCCGAAGGCGACCGAGGCCAGCACCGCGACGAACGGCACGCCCTTGAGGCTGGTGCGGGTGGCCGCCAGCGGCGCGAGCCCGCGCTCCCCCAGCGAGTACGCCATGCGGGAGGCGCCGTAGATGTTGGCGTTCATGGCCGACAGCAGCGCGATGATGACGATGAGGTCCATCACCAGTCCGACGCCCGGCACGTTCAGGGTCTCGAGCACCGCCGAGAACGGCCCCGCCTTCACGGCCGGGTCGTTCCAGGGCAGCACCGCGACGATCACGAAGATCGATCCGACGTAGAAGACGAGGATGCGCACGAGCACCTCGCGGACGATGCGGCGGATGTTGTGGGCGGGATCGTTCGACTCGGCGGCCGCGATCGCGACCACCTCGGTGCCGCCGAAGGCGAACACCACGATCAGCAGGGCACCGGCGATGCCGGCGATGCCGTTCGGGGCGAAGCCGCCGGCGTCGACGAGGTTCGAGATGCCGGTGGCCGCCACGCCGGGGATGAGACCGATGATCGCGCACACTCCCACCACGAGGAAGGCGATGATCGCGGCGACCTTGATCGCCGCGAACCAGAACTCGAAGCGGCCGTAGTTGCGCACGCCGAACAGGTTCACCGCGGTGAGCGCCACGACGAAGATCAGCACCCACACCCAGGCGGGGATGCCCGGCGTCCAGTTGGCGACGATCGCGCCCGCACCCGTCGCCTCGGCCGCGATCACCACGACCAGCTGGATCCAGTAGAGCCACCCGACCGCACTGCCGGCGCTGCGCCCCATCGCCTTCTGGGCGTAGGAGCTGAAGGCGCCGGAGCTGGGGCGTGCCGCGACCATCTCGGCGAGCATCGCCATCACGAGAACGACGATGCCGCCGGCGACGAGGTACGACACCAGCACGGCGGGACCCGCGATGCTGATCGCCTGACCCGATCCGACGAACAGACCGGCGCCGATCGCGCCACCCAGTCCCATCATCGAGATCTGACGACGGGTCAGGCCCGGATGCAGTCCCTTGGTGGTCGTGGTGGTCGGGGGGACCTCGGTCATGCGGTCATCGGTCATGCGCCGACCTCCACACGCTCGGCGTCGACCGCGAGCGGAGCGGATGCGGCGAGCGCGGCCTCCACCCGGTCGATGTCCTCCGCGGAGCCCGAGGAGATGCGGATGCCCTCCCCGGCGAAGGCGCGCGCGATCACTCCCCCCTCCTGCAGCAGGCTCTCGAGCTCTGCGGTGCGGTCGGCGGACGGCACCCAGACGAAGTTGGCCTGGGAGCGGACGGCGGGCCATCCGGCTGCGGTGAGCACGGCGTGGAGGCGATCGCGTTGGGCGACCACGTCGTCGATGCGGGTCGCGAGCTCGTCCTCGGCGTCCAGCGAGGCCAGAGCCGCGACCTGAGCGAGGTCGGTCACCCCGAAGGGCACGGCGACCTTGCGCTGGTTCTCGGCGACGGCTGCCGGGGCGATCGCATAGCCGATGCGGAGCCCGGCGAGCCCGTAGGCCTTGGAGAACGTGTGCAGCACCGCCACGTGCGGGTGCCGGCGGAACAGCTCGATACCGGCGCCCCTGCTCTCGGTGCGATCGAAGTGCACATAGGCCTCGTCGATCACCACGAGCACGTCGTGCGGAACCGCGGAGACGAAGCGCTCCAGCTCGTCGGCGCCGACGACGGTCCCGGTCGGGTTGTTCGGGTTGCAGACGAAGATCAGGCGGGTGCGCGGGGTGATCGCCGCGAGCATCGCATCGAGGTCATGCCCGTGGTCCGCGTCGAGCGGCACCGGCACGGGCGTGGCCCCGGCGATGCGCACCAGCGAGGGATACGCCTCGAACGACCGCCACGCGAAGACGACCTCGTCGCCCTCACCTGCCACCGCGTGGATGAGCTGGGAGGCAATCTCGACCGACCCGGCCCCGACCGTGACCTCGGACGCATCGACACCGTAGCGTTCGGCGAGCCGTTCGCGAAGCGCGGCGGCGCTCATGTCGGGATAGCGGTTGATGCCGTCGAGGCGATCGCGCACGGCCTGGACGACCGAGGCCAGCGGCGGATGCGGGGACTCGTTCGAGGAGAGCTTCGAGGCACCGGTCGGAGCGGAGCGCCCCTGACGGTATGCGGGAACGGCGTCGAGTCCGGCGCGGGTGGGGAGGGGCATCGTCAGAGCGTCCTTGCTGTGATCCATGGGCGGCCCCCGAGCGGCACCGCCTGCTGTCGCGCAACAGTAGAACGGATCGCGGCCACTGGGCAATCGGCGCACCGGAAGCTGCGCATCCCGCGCAATCGACCGACACTCCTCGGGGAACTGTTAGGCAGATTGCACAGTCGCGACGATCACTCGACGGAGGCCGCGAGCCGGAACCCGATGCCCACCGCGAGGAGGTCGGCCTCGTAAGCCCCGTGTCGCCGCGCGCAGCGGGCCAGGTCGACGTCGTGGCGGAACGCGCCGCCGCGCGTGATGTGCGGGTCGGCCGCCCAGTCCTCGACAGTCGGGACGCTGTCGGGCGCACCCGGGTACGGCGCGTACCGGGTCGAGGTCCACTCGTCGACGTTGCCGGCCATGTCGAGCACTCCGAACGCACTGGCACCGTCGGGGAACGACCCGACGGGCGTCGTGGTGCCGAGCCCGAGGTCGAACAGGTTCGCCCTCCCCCGCACGTACTCGTCTCCCCAGGGGAACTCGCGGGTGTCATCACCGCGCGCCGCCCGCTCCCACTCGTCTTCGGTCGGCAGTCGCACCTCTTCGCCGAGTTGCGAGCCGATCCAGGCGGCGAAGGCGGATGCTTCGGCCCAGGTGACTCCGACGACCGGATGCTCGTCGATCCCGGCGATGGCACGGGCGCCGGTCTCCTCCGCGTACGCGGCCCACTGCGCGACGGTGACCGGGGTGCGGGCGAGCCGGAACGCCGGGACGACGATCCGCGTGCGCGGCGTCTCCTTCTCGTACCAGGCACGCGGAACCCCCGTGTCGGCATAGCGGACGGTGAGGGCGTCGACCTCGTCGGGCGGCGTCCCCCGCTGCAGCGTTCCCGCCGGGATGCCGACCCACTCGATCTGCTGCGCGGCCATGCACCTTCCCCCTCGAACCGTGTCGGTCCCCAGCGTAGGAGCCGCAGCGCCCTCCAGGGCCGCCGTCAGCGCGTGAGCGACACCTCGGCCGGGTCGCTCACCGGCAGCCGGCACACGAACGCGCGGCAGTCGTAGGCGCGTTCCGCCGACGCGTCCTTCCCCTCGAACAGGTCGAACCCGGCATCGGCGAAAGCCCGCGCCTGCTCCGTGGTCACCACGGCGACGGCCTCGGCGTCCGCGCCCCTGGCGACCACGGCGAGGGCACTGTCGCGCACTCCGGTGACCACGACGAGCTGGCGGGGAGGAACGGCGAGACCCGCGGCCACCCGCAGCAGGGTGCCGTGGGCGAACGGCTGCTCCAGCGAACGCGCGGCGAGCGCGCTCACGGTCGTCACCGCCGCTTCGCGATACCGCTCCCCCGCTCCCAGCCACCATGCGGTCAGCGCGGCGCCGGCCACCGCAGCGGCATCGGAGGGCAGGTCGCCGTCGGTCTGGTCGGGCGAGGCCGCGATGCCCTGGCCAGACAGCAGCGGGTCGTCACCTACCGTGCCGTCGAGTGCCCCGTCGAGGATGCTGCGCGCCGCGATCGCCCAGGTCGCCTTGCCGGTCGCCAGCGCGAGCGCGAACAGGCCGTCGGCGAGAAGGCCGAGGTCCGCGGCGGTCGCTGACGCGGCGGATGCCCGTCCGTCGAGCGACGCCCGCACGAGGGCGCCGTCGGCATCCCGGTTGGTCCGCAGCACCTCGTCCGCGGCAGAGGCCGCGGCATCGATCCAGCTCTGCTCGCCGAGCGCCGCGCCGGCCCTGGAGAGGGCGCCGATCGCGAGTCCGTTCCAGCCGGTGATCACCTTGCCGTCGACCGCCGGGGGCTCGAGCCCCGCCCGTTCGGCGAGCGGGCGGAGGTAGTACCCACCCTCGTTGCGCACGCCGTCGATCGTCGACTCCGAGTCCTGCGCCGCGCCGAATCCGCCGCCGTCGCGACGGAGCACATCGATCAGGAAGGACGCGATGCCGCGCACGGTGCGCTCGTCTCCCGCGTCGCGCGCGACATCGAGCAGCTGCGCGTTGTCGGTCAGCATCCGCTCGTAGTGCGGCACCGTCCAGTCGCGCTGGGTCGCATACCGGAAGAACCCGCCATCCGCATCGCGAAGGTCGGAGTCCGCCATCGCGGCGAGCGCGCGTGCGGTGGCCGCCGACGCCTCCGGAGCGCCCTCCCGCACGAGCGGGTGCTGCAGGAAGCGCAGCGTCGTGGCGACAGGGAACTTCGGGGCTCCCCCGAAGCCGCCGAACTGCGGATCCTCGCGCTGCGCGATCGCCTGCGCCGCGGTCCCGATCGCGACGACGTCCGGCAGGGTCGAAGGCGTGGACTCCGCCGCGCGGGCGAGCGCGTCGGTCACGGCATCCGCCGATTCCTCCGCCTGCGCACGACGCAGCGTCCACGCCTCCCGCACCGCCGCGAGCACGTCGCGGAATGCGGGCATCGAGGGGCGCGCCTGCGGCGGCCAGTAGGTGCCGGCGTAGAAGGTGCGCCCGCGCGGGGTGGCGAAGACCGTGAGTGGCCAGCCGAGACTCTGCGTGAAGGCCGAGGCTGCGGCCATGTAGGCGCCGTCGACCTGCGGATGCTCCTCGCGGTCGACCTTCACGGCCACGAATCCGTCGTTGATGAGCGCGGCGGTGGCGGGGTCGGCGAACGACTCCCGCGCCATCACGTGGCACCAGTGGCAGGTCGAGTAGCCGATCGAGATGAGCAGCGGCACGTCGCGCCGCTGCGCCTCGGCGAACGCCTCCTCACCCCACGGATACCAGTCGACGGGGTTGTCGGCGTGCGCCCGGAGGTACGGGCTGAGGGTGTCGGCGAGCCGGTTGGTCATGCCTTCACGCTACGCCCGCGGGGCGCGGCGGGGTCAGCCGACGAGCAGCTCGACCGGACGCGACGCCGCGTAGCCCACCAGCGGCAGAGCGCGCTCCGCCGCCAGGGCGATGCGGGCTTCGAGCACCTCCGAGACGATCTCGTAGCCGTCGAAGTCCGTGTTGCTGGCGTAGACGCCGACCGGAAGGGTGAGCGCCTGGAAGAACGCGAACAGCGGACGCAGCTGGTGCTCGATGATCAGCGCATGCTTCTCGCCGCCGCCGGTCGCCGCCAGCAGCACGGGCGTGCCCACAAGGTCGTACTGGCCGACGAAGTCGAAGAGGTGCTTGAAGAGCCCGGTGAAGGAGGCGCGGTAGACGGGGCTGCCCACGATCAGCAGATCGGCGGACTCGATCGCCTGCAGCTGCGCCTCGACCTCTGGCGGCAGCTGGTCGCGCTGGAGCGCGCCGGCCAGTCCTGGACCGATCCGCGTCAGCTCGATGAGCTGCGCCTCGACCTCAGCACGCTCGGCGACGGCGGCCGTGATCGCGCGGACGAGGGCGGTCGTCTTGCTGGGCTCGTGCAGGGATCCCGACACGGCGACGACACGGAACGGAGCTGTCATGCCTCGACGGTACTCACGACGACGCCCTGTGTCGCGTGGTGCGACACAGGGCGTCATGTGAGCTCGAAGGCTCCGTCTCACCGCAGCGGGTCAGTTGACCTCGTCCGGGTGGGAGCCGACGCGGCCGGAGCCGTCGAGCGGGTCGAGCGCGTCGATCGCCGCGATCTCGGCATCGGTCAGTTCGAAGCCGAAGACATCGAGGTTCTCGCGCAGGCGCTCGGCGCGCACCGACTTCGGGAACACGATGATGTCCTTCTGCAGGTGCCAGCGCAGCACGGCCTGGGCGGGCGTGACCCCGTGGGCCGCCGCGGCATCCGCCACCGCCGGAGCGCCGAACAGGTCGTACTTGCCCTGACCGAGCGGACCCCACGCCTCGATGCGCACACCGTTCGCGTCGGCCCAGGCGACCACGTCGCGCTGCTGGTAGGCGGGGTGCAGCTCGATCTGGTTCACGGCCGGCACGACACCGGTCTCCTTCACGGTGCGCTCCAGGTGCGGAACCAGGAAGTTCGAGACGCCGATGCTGCGGGTGAGCCCCGCCTCGCGCAGCTCGATGAGCTTCGCGAAGGCGTGCACGTAGTCGTCCTTCGCGGGGGTGGGCCAGTGCACCAGGTACAGATCGACCTTCTCCAGGCCGAGCTTCTCCAGGCTCTCGGCGATGGCCGCACGCGGCTCGTCGTCGTGGTGGCGGTCGTTCCAGAGCTTCGTCGTGACGAACAGCTCGTCGCGCGGGATGCCGGAAGCCGCGATGGCGGCACCGACGCCCTCCTCGTTGCCGTAGATCGCGGCGGTGTCGATGTGGCGGTAGCCGATCTCGAGCGCCTCGCTCACCGCGCGCTCGGTCTCTGCCGGCGGCACCTTGAAGACGCCGTAGCCGAGCTGCGGGATGGAATTGCCGTCGTTCAGTTCGAGTGCAGGAATCGTCATCCCTCCAGCCTATGACCTGTGATGACAGGCGGATCCGAACGATGACGAGGGAAGTCGGTGCGGGTGACGTGGCCCGCAGCCGAGGTTCCGTAGGCTGAGGAACGATGAACGAGCGCGACGCCTCCGACGATGCGGAGTATCTCCCGCCACCTCCCCCTGCCGCGGACACGCCTGCGCCGGACGAGGAGGAGACCCGGATCGTCGCCGCGACCAAGAGGCGCAGTCGAACCATCGTCATCCTGGTCACCGTCGTCGCCGCCGTCCTGCTCCTCGGAACGATCGCGACGAACCTCCTTCTCGCCGCCGGGCTGCGCGCCGAGATCGGCGAGGGACGCCCCGGCGCATCGGCGGCGCCGTCGGCATCCGCGTCCCCGACACCGACCCCCGATCGGCCGACGTCCGCGTGCAGCGAGCTCTGCGCCGCGGCCACCGAGGAGATCGGAGCCACCGCCGGCGACTGGCGGATCGAGGGCGACTGGACGAACGCGGCGAACGACCTCGGCTCGCGCGATGCCGCAACAGCGGTGTTCGCCTCCGACGCCGGCCGTGCCACGGTGACGGTGCTGCAGTTCCCCACCGACGACGCTGCCGCGCAGGCGGCCCTCGACATCCGCGCCAGGATCGGCGACCCGACATACACGGAACAGGTGTTCGACGACGGGTCGGGCACGCGATACGACTTCGACGGCGCGACCGTCAGCCGCGTCGTGTGGCATCTCGACGCCCAGTCGAGGCCGCACACGCCCGGGCGTCTGTACATCGTCGAAGCGCCGACGAACGCCGCGGACAGCTTCGCCGGGCAAGCCGCCTATCAGCTGTATCTGGCGCTCCCGCTCTAGGCGTGGCGCATCCCGCCTGTCGTCCCGCGAGCACCGAGGTCAGTCGAGCCCGCGCAGCCCCTGCGACATCGCCTGGAAGGCGTCGACCGCCCGCGCCGCGGGGCGAGGGCCGTCGGGGTCGGCCGCCCACTGTTCGAGCCCGACACGGATCGAGGCCGTCGCGACGGTGGCCAGCAGCGTCGCCTCCCACACCGCGAGCCCCCGATCCTGGAGGATCACGCGCAGCCGCCGCTCGGAATCGTCATTCACGCGCAGCCAGACGTCTCGCATCGCGGTGTCGTCGTCGAGCCCGCGGAGCACGCCGAGCATCGTGTCGAGTTCGAGACCCTCGGTCTCGGTGCGCTCCCCCGCATCGGCCCGGTCCTCGACGAGCTGCGCCCGGATCACGGCCGGTATCTGCGCGCGCAGCGACCGCTCTCCGACCTCCGCGAACGCCTCTTGCCAGCGCTGGGCTCCCACGCTGAGGATCGGCGTGATCGCATCTTCCTTGCGCGCGAAGTACCGGTAGAACGTGCGCACCGATACGCCGGCACGCGCGGCGATCTGCTCAGCGGTGACACCCGTCACGCTCTGCTCCGCGAACAGGGCGGCGGCAGCGGCGGCGATGTCGCGTTCGGTCGCGGCCTTGCGGCGCTCGGTGAGGGTCGAGGTCTCCACCGTCACAGCGTACGGGACGAGGCCTCCTGCTCGACAGGCGACGCCTAGGTGGCACGATCTGCCATACAGGCATAGTCTGCCTACAACGGAGTGTCGCACCACGACACCACGACGAAGGGAAGACCATGAACCGCTACGAAGGACGTCGGGCGCTCATCACCGGCGGAGGGTCGGGCATCGGCCAGGCCACCGTGCTGCGGATGCTGCGCGAGGGCGGCAGCGTCGTCGCCGCCGACGTCAGCACCGCAGGCCTCGAGGACACCATCGCCCAGGCCGGGACCCTCGCCGCGCGGCTCACGACGGTCACGATGAACATCGCCGACGAGGCCTCCGTCGCCGCGGGCGTCGCCGAGGCCGTGGCCGCCCTGGGCGGACTCGACGTCCTCGTGAACGCCGCCGGCATCCTGCGCTCCTCGCACACCCACGAGACGACGCTCGACCAGTTCGAGCAGGTCATCCGGATCAACCTGGTGGGCACGTTCCTCGTGATCCGTCAGGCGATCCCCGCGCTGCTCGAGGGCACTTCGTCGGCCGTGGTCAACTTCAGCTCGACCTCAGCCGGCTTCGCTCACCCGTACATGGCTGCCTACGCCGCCAGCAAGGGCGGCGTGCAGTCGATGACCCACGCGCTGGCAGCCGAATACGCCAAGAGCGGGATCCGCTTCACCGCGGTGCAGCCCGGTTCGATCTCCTCCGGCATGACGGACGGATCCGGTCGGAGCAACCAGAGCAACGGACCGGGCCTGCCTGACGACGCCGACATGAGCCTGTTCATGAAGCTCTCACCCGCGACCGGTCAGGGCTTCGCCGGCCCCGAGTCGGTCGCCGGTGTCGTGGCGATGCTCGCGAGCGAGGACGGCGCCTTCATCACCGGCACCGAGGTGCGCATCGACGGCGGCACCCACTTCTGACAGAAAGGGTGGGGGCCCGGCTCGCGCCGGTACCCCCACCCGCTCACCCGATCACTCGCCCTGTCGAAGGGTCTTGACCTCGTTCACGCTCACGACGTTGGTGCCGGTCGCGGCGCCGGCCCGATAGGAGAACACCGACGGCGATCCCTCGCCCTGCAGCGCGGGGGTCGCATCGGTCGTGGACACCAGCCACGCCGCCGGCTCCGGCTGCCCGTCGGCCCACACCTTGGCGCGGATCGTCGTCGACGGCGAACCGGACGTCTCGGTCGACAGGTGGAACACGGTCCCCGCGCTCCAGGTCATACCGGGGACCGCCGCGCTGGCGATCGCCGTGCCGTTGCGCTGGATCACGACCCACACCGAGCCATCGGCGCGATGCCACGCCAGAGCGCGATACCCCACGTCACCCGTGCGACGAGAGCCCGCACCGACGTAGACCGTGCCCGACTCCGGACCGCCTGAGAGCGAGTAGGACATCGTCGTGGCGGAATCGCGCACAGACGCATCGTCCAACAGCATCTCTCGCGTCTGTCCCGCGACGAGGTCGATCACCCCGGCGCCGTCCTTGACCGACAGCGCCGTCGACTTGCCCTGCATCGGCGTCCACAGACCGCCGATGTCCGCAGTGCCCCATCCGGACTCGACCACACGATCGAATCCGTCGGCGGCCGCCACCACATCGGCGGCGACAGGCGCCGTGACGACGACCTGCTTCTCACTCGACGCGGACAGTCCGCTGCTGTCGGTCACGGTCATGCGCACCGTGTAGGTTCCCGCCGCCGCGTACTCGTGCGACGCCGTGGCGCCGGTGGCCGTCGAGCCGTCGCCGAAGTCCCATGCGTAGGCACTGATGGTGGCCGCACCGTCGGCGACGGAACCTGCGCCGTCGACCGCCACGCTCAGATCGGTCGTCTGCGCGGTGAAGACCGCCGTCGGAGCCTTGAGACCCTTTCCGACCTGGAAGTGCGAGCGCACCTGCTCGGAGTTCAACGCGAACGAGTACACCGCGGCCTCATCCAGCGACCCCTTGAAGTAGTTCGACGAGGGAGCCGACGGCCAGCCCGTGAGCAGGTCGCCCCCGATGCGCACATACGCGGCATCGGTCTTGGCGTTCGTCACCGCCGGATCCGACGCGACGAGCTCCCCGTCGACGTACAGCTTCATCCCGTCCGCGCTCTGCGAGACGACGGCGTGATGCCAGGCGCCGTCATTCAGCGCCTTGTCTCCGGAGATGGTGGCACGGGTCTGCGCTGCGGAGACTCCGAAGGTCAGCGTGCCGCTGTTCGTCATGTAGAGGTGACGGTCGACCGTCGCCGAGCTCCCCGTCTTGGCGGAGCCGGAGCCGATGAGCATGCCGCCGGTCGTCGTGGTGGTCTTGAACCAGATCTCGGAGGAGAAGTCCTTCGACGCCGCCGCCTTGGCGTCGGAGGACACCCGTCCGTTCGTGGTGCCGTTGACCGTGGTCGACCCGGTGCCGCCGTTCTCGATTCCGGACGACGAGACCGTGGCGCCCGAACCGTTCACCGGGTTGTTCGATCCCGCCCAGTCCTTCGAGACGTTCCCCATCGGGTAGTACAGCGAGGGGCCGTCCGCGAGAACCTTCGTCGTGTACGCCGAGACGGTGCCCGCTGTGGCCTTCGCGCTCACGCTCGCACTGGTCGCGGTGTTGCCGTCGGCGTCCTTCGCGACCACGGTGTAGCTCTGGGTCGCGCCCGGGGTAGCCGACGGGTCGTCGAGCGTGACCGTCGCGCGCTTCCACCAGGTTCCGTCCGCGGTCGTGCTCGCCACGGGCTCAGCGGTTCCGGCGCGGTACAGCTCGTAGGTGAGCGTCAGATCATCCCGATCCCAGTTGGTCTGGATCGACACACGAGCACGACCGGGAACAGGCGAGGTGCCCGCGGTGGGCTTCCAGTTCGCATCGGCGACGCGGGGGCCGTCCTTCGCGCCGGCCGGAGGGTTGGTGGAGAAGCGGACCAGTCCCTCGAACTGACCGCCGTTGACGGATCGGAACTCGCCGCCGATCGAGATCATGTCGCCGGAGCCGGTGATCGACAGGCCCGCCTGGCCGAGTCCGGTCGTGGTGCCCACCGACCAGTCCGGTGCCCACTGATACGGCGACGGTGCGGGAGTTCCCGCCCAGCTGGCGTACCCGGAGTAGGTGTTCGCGGAAAGGGTGCCGCGCGCGTCCGTCGTGTACGCCTCGGCGTACTGGTAGACCGCGGGGCTCTTCTGCGGCTGCAGCCCCATCGTGTTGCAGGAGTGCATGTGGCTCGTCGTGTAGACCACCTTGCCGGTGGAGTAGACGCCGTAGTGGTCGCCGTGGCAGTCCGCGATCCAGCGCACGGCGCCGCTTCCCGCCTCTGCCGCGAACGTGCCCTCGAGGTTGCCCCCGCCGGACCAGCTCCACCCGGTGCCGTAGACCGTGTTCGCGTCGGTGGCGAGAGCGAAGATGCCGGAGTTGCTGCTGCTCCCGCTGTTCTTGACGACCTTGGAGATGCCCCAGTCGGTGTCAGCCGCCCCCGTGGACTTGTCCACCGCGGCAGATCCGCGCAGGCTGCTGCCGTTGAGCGTCGAGAACCGGCCTCCGACGATGACCTTCGCCCCTGCCGGGTCCATCACGAGGGCATCGACCTGACGGTCGGCCAGCGGAGCCCAGCTCAGCAGTGCGCCGTTCCCGGCGTCGAATGCGGCGAGGTTCTTGCGGGCGACGCCGTTCGCCTGGGTGAACAGACCGCCGAGGTAGATGTTCGATCCGTCGGTCGTGATCGCGTACACACCGCTGCCGCCGATCGACGGCGCGAACTGCGGGACGAGCTCGCCGGTCTTGGCATCCAGTGCGGCGAAGTTCCAGCGGTCCTTGCCGTTCACGCTGTTGAACGAACCGCCGATGTAGATGCGGGATCCGTCAGGAGACGCAGCGACCGCCTTGATCACTCCGTTGACCTTCGGGGCGAACGACGACAGCGCGCCGGTCACGATGTCGTACGCCAGCACGTTCGATCGTGCGGTCAACGACGTACCGGGGGCCGCCTTAGGCTCGCGCGCGTTGTCGAACTTGCCCACCGCGTAGACGGTCGTGCCGATCGTGGTCTGCGCCCAGACGTAGCCGTTGTCGATCTGCACGGTCGGGATCGGATCCGACGTCACCACGTTGTCGTCGCGCTGCAACTGCGGCGGCATCGACGGCGGCACCTCTGCCGCGCCCGCCGCTGTCGCGCCCACACCGGACAGACCGGCGATCAGCAGACCTGCCGTCAGCGCTGACGCGACGACACCCCGCGCTCGGCGCCCGAAACTCGTATTCCCCACAGTGACTCCCCAGTCGATGCTGTTCCGAACGCGAGGTCGTCACTCCACCGCGCGCTCGACGACATCGAGGCGGCGACGAACGCCGCGACGCGGTGGTGTGAACTCCCCAGTTCAGAACTCCCCAGTCCGACCCGAAATGCGGGTCGGTCGCGAACGCCAGACAGCGTGCGCGCTCCCACGCTAGCACATCGCCCCTCTCGGCTTCCGGGAGGCCCGGCGCCGACCGGCTCAGCGCCGGGGCACCGCCGCCATCGCCGCCGCTCCTCGTCCGACCAGGCGTTCGAGCGGCCCCCGTCCGAAGAACATCGACCAGAGCGTCGTGATCACGAGCAACCCGATCGCGGTCGCGGCCCAGAAGGCGTTGCTGGAGAAGAACCCGCCCGGCCCGCCGACCACCATGATCGAGAGGACGTGCGCGCTGTATGCCGTCAACGGCATGGAACCGAGCGCACCGAGTGGGAGCAGCGCCCAGCGCAGGGGCCTGCTCAGCAGCAGACACAGCGCGATGATCGTGAGTGCGAAGCCACCGGATCCGAGGATCTCGGCCGTGCCGCCGCTGTGCGGGTCGACCGCGAAGACCGCCGTGAGCACGGCGCGAAGCGGGTCGGACGCGGCGAGCGCCTGCGGATAGTCCTCCCACCCGGCCGGCGGAGCCCAACTGCCGGAACCGCCGTCGATGATCGAGCCGCTGCCCGACGAGAGCTCCGCAGCGGACGAGCTGCCGCCGACGGCACCGGTGATACCCGCTGCCTGTCCGATGCCTCCGAGGCCGTATCCGACCACCATCAGTGCGACGCCGATGCTGAGAGCCGCCACCGCGGTGCGCAGCCGCCCGATGTTCAGGCGCCCGAGCGCCATGCCCGCCAGCACCAGGGCCATCCAGACGGTGATCGGATAAGTGCCGTACAGCACGAACCCGATGCCGGAACCGTAGGGGTTGAGCATCACCGCATTCAGGAACGCGAGCAGCGCAGGGCCCAGGAGCGCGAGCACCCCGGCTCCCGCCAGCAGCTGCCAGGGTCGCCAGCGCAGGAACGGGATGACCGCGACGTAGAGCAGGCCGTAGAGCGTGAGGATCACCGCGATCGGGGTGTTCAGCATCTCCAAGGCCAGACCGATCACGAAGATCACCGCGCCCCGGCCGATCAGGTTCAGCCGGATGCTCGGGATGCGCTCCCGCTCGGGGAGGGCGCTGCGCCCGGTCATCAGGGCGATCGAGATGCCGGCGAGCACCGCGAAGAGGATCGAGGAGCGTCCGTGCACCAGATCGGTCCAGGTAGCCGGGTCGAGCCACTGGAACGGCTCGGTCTCGCCGATGTGCGCTCCGGCCATGCCGAGGATCGCCAGCCCCCTGGCGATGTCAAGGCCCAGGATGCGCGGGGGCCGTCCGAACTCGTGGAACCACCGGACGGGAGCGAGAGCAGTGATCACCCCCCGATCGTAGGGGCTGACATCGGCATGCACATGCCCGATCCCGGCATACGATGGAGGGCTATGTCCTCCCCTGTGATCTCCTATCCCCCGGAGCTGCCGGTCAGTGCGGCCAGGGCGGAGATCTCCGATGCCATCCGCGACCACCAGGTCGTGATCGTCGCGGGTGCGACGGGCTCGGGCAAGACCACGCAGCTGCCGAAGATCGCGCTCGAGCTGGGGCGCGAGCGCATCGCGCACACGCAGCCCCGGCGTCTCGCCGCCCGCACGATCGCGGAACGGGTCGCGGAAGAGCTCCAGGTCGAGATGGGCGCGCTCGTCGGATACAAGGTGCGCTTCACCGACAAGGTGTCCGACGCCACCCGCATCGCCCTGATGACCGACGGCATCCTGCTCAACGAGATCCACCGCGACCGGCTGCTCACGCGCTACGACACGATCATCATCGACGAGGCGCACGAGCGCTCCCTCAACGTCGACTTCCTGCTCGGCTACCTGGCCCGCATCCTCCCGGAGCGCCCCGACCTCAAGGTGATCATCACCTCGGCGACGATCGATCCGGAGAGCTTCGCGAAGCACTTCGCCGCCTCCGACGGCACGCCGGCACCGATCATCGAGGTCTCGGGACGCACCTATCCGGTGGAGATCCGCTATCGCGGTCCGGTCGAGGATGCGGACGACGAGGCTGAGCCGGCCGAGCCGGAGGACGAGGTCTCGGCCATCGTCGCCGCGCTGCGCGAACTCGACCGCGAGGCGCCGGGCGACGTGCTCGTCTTCCTCCCCGGCGAGGCCGAGATCCGTGATGCCGCCGACGCCGTTCGCGGCGCCTATGCGAACGACCGCGCCCCCACCGAGGTGCTGCCCCTGTTCGGACGCCTCTCCGCCGCCGATCAGCACCGGGTGTTCGAGCGCAGCCGGGTGGCCGGGGTGCGCCGCCGGGTGATCCTCGCCACCAACGTCGCCGAGACGAGCCTCACGGTCCCCGGCATCAAGTACGTGATCGACACCGGCACCGCACGCATCTCCCGATACAGCAATCGCTCCAAGGTGCAGCGGCTGCCGATCGAGGCCGTCTCGCAGGCCTCGGCGAATCAGCGTTCGGGCCGCGCGGGCCGAACCAGCGACGGCATCGCCATCCGCCTCTACTCGGAAGAGGACTACGCCAAGCGGCCGGAATACACCGAGCCCGAGATCCTGCGCACCTCTCTGGCCTCGGTCATCCTGCAGATGCTCTCGCTCGGCTTCGGCGACATCACGGCGTTCCCCTTCCTCACCCCGCCCGACTCCCGCGGCGTGAAGGCCGCGTTCGACCTGCTCACCGAGCTCGGAGCGGTCGAGCCGTCCCGCCGCGACGGCGCCCCGCACCTCACCCGCACGGGTCGCGACATCTCGCGCATGCCGATCGATCCGCGGTTCGCACGCATGCTGATCGAAGCCGGGCGGGCCGGTTCCGGCGGCACCGTGACGCGCGACGTGCTCGCGATCGTCTCGGGTATGACGATCCAGGACGTGCGCGAGCGGCCGGAGGAACGCCGGGAGGAGGCCGACCGTCTGCACGCGCGATTCGTCGACCCGACCAGTGACTTCCTCACCCTGCTGAATCTGTGGAACCACCTGCGCGAGCAGCAGCGCGAACTCGGCTCGAGCGCCTTCCGCCGGCTGTGCCGCTCCGAGCACCTCAACTACGTGCGGGTGCGCGAGTGGTTCGACGTGCATCGCCAGCTGCGCACGCTCGTGAAGACACCGGACCGGCTGCGCGACGACGCCCGCACGGATGAGGGCGACGCGACCAGCGACCCCGACGCCATCCACCGGGCCCTGCTGTCGGGTCTGCTCTCGCAGATCGGCATCCTCGACGAGCGCACCGCCCCTGCGGGTAGATCGCACTCCCCCGCCAAGGAGCCGAAGGGCCGTCGTGTCGCGGAGTACCGCGGCGCCCGTGGCATCCGCTTCTCGATCTTCCCCGGGTCGGGGCTGCGCAAGAAGAGCCCGCGCGCGGTGATCGCCGCCGAGATCGTCGAGACCTCGCGCACGTTCGCGCGCACGGTCGCCGCGATCGATCCCGCCTGGGCCGAGCCGCTCGCCGGCGACCTCGCCAAGCGACAGGTGACCGAGCCGCACTGGTCGAAGGATGCCGGCGCCGCGGTCGCCTTCGAGAAGGTGACGCTGTTCGGGCTCGAGATCATCCCGCGTCGGCGCGTGCAGTTCGCCCGCATCGACCGGGCCGCCTCGCGAGAGCTGTTCGTGCGGCATGCGCTCGTCGAGGGCGAGTGGGATCCGACACGGATCGACAAGCGGGTGAGCGCCTTCTGGCGCAGCAACGCCGAATTGCGCAAACGCCTCGAGAAGCTCGAGGAGCGCGAGCGCCGCCGCGACATCCTCGCCGGCGACGAAGCCGTCTTCCGGTTCTACGACGAACGCATCCCCACCGATGTGTTCGACGTGCGCTCGTTCGAGAGCTGGTGGCGCGAGGCGATGGCCACGACGCCGAAGCTGCTCGTGATGCGCGAGAGCGACCTGATCGATGACGAGGAACGAGCGGATCAGCGCGAGTTCCCGACGCGGTGGACGCAGGGCGACCAGGTGCTCGGCCTCGCCTACCGGTTCGAGCCCGGCGCCGACGACGACGGTGTGAGCGTGGTCGTGCCGCTGCCGCTGCTCGCGCAGATCGAGGACCGCGGCTTCGACTGGCAGGTTCCTGGCCTGCGCGCCGAACTCGTGACCGGGCTTCTGCGCGCCCTCCCCAAGGCGATCCGCCGCCATGTCGTCCCCGCGGCCGATTGGGCCGAGAAGTTCGGTGCAGAGCTCGTCGAGGAGGGACCGGAGTCGCACGGCGGCCTGCCGCCGCGCACGCTCAAGGAGGCCCTCGCCCGCCGCATCCAGCCGCTCGCGAATCAGCTGGTCTCCGCCGCCGACTTCGACGACGAGCGGGTGCCGCCGCACCTGCGCATGAACTTCCGCGCCGTGGACGAGCGCGGCAGGATCGTCGGCTCGGGGCGCGATCTGCGTGCCCTGCAGGCCCAGCTCTCCGACCGCGCACGCAGCAGCGTCGCCCGATCGATCGCCGCCCCTGCCCGCGCCGGTACGCCTCGAGCGGGCCGCGGAGCCGAACGCGGCGGCGTCGAGCGCGTGGCCGCCGCACCGCTCGAGCAGACGGGCCTCACCGCCTGGACCTTCGGCGACCTGCCCGAGGTGCTCGACACCCGCGTCGCCGGCGGCGTCGTGCGGGGGTATCCGGCCATCGTCGACCAGGGCAAGACCGTTTCGGTACGCGTCGAATCCACCCCGGATGCCGCCGCTGCCGCCACGCGCGACGGCGTGCTGCGGCTCGTGCTGCTCGGCGTGCCCTCGCCCTCGTCCTATGTGCAGGAGCACCTCACCAGCCAGGAGAAGCTGGCGCTCGCCGCCTCGCCCTATCCCTCCGCCGCCGCCCTCATCGAGGACTGCCGCGCGGCGGTCGCGCGCAAGGTCATCGAGGGTCTCGTGCCCGACGGGATCGTGCGCAACGAGGCGGACTTCGCGCGGGTGCGCGACGCGGTCTCCTCCGTCCTCGTCGACGAGCTCTTCGCGTGCGTCTCCCTGGTCGCCCGCATCCTCACCAAGTCCCGCGACGTCGAGCGCGGCATCAAGTCGCAGAACTCGCTCGCCCTGCTCGGGCCCCTCAACGACATCCGCACCCAGCTGAGCGGCCTGCTGCACCCCGGGTTCGTCTCCGCCGCCGGCGCCGACCGTCTCACGCAGTTCCCCCGATACCTGGAGGGGATGCTCGACCGGCTGAAGACCCTCTCCAGCGAACCCGGCAAGGACCGCGCGCGCATGACCGAGTACGAGCGGATGGCGAAGGCCTTCGAAGACGCGGGCGGCACGATCCCGCTCTCCGCCGACGCGACACCCGCGCTCGTCGAGGTGCGCTGGCTGCTGGAGGAGTATCGGGTGAGCGTCTTCGCGCAGCGACTGGGCACCGCGCAGCCGGTGTCGCCGCAGCGCATCATGAAGGCGCTGTCGGGGCGCTGATCCGCGACCGCTCGGCCCGCCGCGGGTAGCCTTGAGCGCATGGCTCGCGCGATCGTGTACACCGAAATCGGCTCCCCCGCTGTCCTGCATCTGATCGAGGTCCCCGATCCCGTCGCGGCACGGGGCGAGGTCGTCGTGCGCATCGAAGCGGCAGGGGCGAACCCGATCGACGCGAAGCTGCGCGGCGGCAAGCGCCCGTCGCCGCCGATCACCGAGCCGCGTCCGGTCGGCTTCGACGGCGCCGGCGTCATCGAAGCGCTCGGTGAGGGCGTCGACGACTTCGCGGTCGGCGACCGGGTCGCCATCCGCGACGGGCACGGCACCTATTCCTCCGCGCTCGCCATCCCGACCGAGAACCTCGCCAAGCTCCCCGACTCCGTCACCACCGCCGAAGGCGCCGGAATCGGCATCCCCGCCGGCACCGCCTACCAGGCACTGCGCTCGCTCGGGGTGGCCGAGGGCGACGTGCTGCTCGTGCACGGAGGCTCCGGAGCGGTCGGTCAAGCGGCCGTGCAGTTCGCCGTCGCCTGGGGTGCGACCGTGATCGCGACCGGCAGCCCCGCCCGCCACGACCAGCTGCGCGAGCTCGGCGCCCTCCCCGTGGCCTACGGCGACGGCCTTCTCGACCGGGTCCGCGCGGCCGCGTCGTCCCCCGTCACGGTGGTGCTCGACTGCGCCGGCACCGACGAGGCGATCGAGACCTCCCTCGCCCTGGTGGCCGACCGAGACCGCATCGCGACGATCGTGCGGGGGCCGGATGCCGCGTCCTTCGGCATCCGCGCCTTCTCCGGCGGCTCCCCCGTGCCGTTGACCGCGCAGGAACTCGCCTGGCGTGCCGAGGCCCTGCCCGAGACGATCGCGCTCCTGGATGCCGGGGACTTCACGATCGAGCTCGGACCGCAGCTGCCGCTCGCCGAAGCGGCGCGGGCCCATGAGCTCATGGAATCCGGCGCCGCCTCGGGCAAGATCATCCTGCTGCCGTAGCGGCAGCCGTTGCGGATCAGGCCGGAGCCACCGGCCGTCCGATCGACAGCATCAGTCGGTTCGCCCAGTTGAAGAACGCGGCGCCGTGGATGAGGTCGGCGACCTCCAGATCGTCCAGTCCTGCCGCGCGCAGTCGCGCGATCTCCTCCTCGCCGAACGCACTGGGCGTGTCGGTGAGGGCGACGGATGCCGTGACGATCGCGTTCCAGCGCGCACCGAGGTCGGCATCGACGCCCTCGTCCAGCAGCAGGTCGACGTCGTCCGTGCGCTTGCTGTGGTGCGCAGCGAAACGAGAGTGCACCGAGGCGCAGAAGACGCAGCCGTTGCGACGCGATGCCGCCGTGGCCGCCAGCTCGCGGTCCGCACGCGGGAGGCCCTCCGCAGCGTTGTAGAAGATGTCCTTGTCCACCAAGGTGCGCGCCTTGAGCACCTCGGGGTCGCGGGCCAACAGTCGGAAGTAGTCGTTCTTCGCCCGCGCGGCGTCGACGAGACCGTCGTAGTGCCGCGCGGTCAGCTCCTCCTCCGCGAGGGGTTCCAGGTGCGGGACCCAGCCGACCTCGCCGCGGGTGAAGGCGTGCGGGTGCGGGGCGACGTCGTGACGGAGCACGGTCTGTTCGATGGTCATGCTGCCTCCTCCTCGGAGAGCGCGGTCCGGGCGAGCCCTTCGGCAGCGAGCGCCCGAAGCCCGGTGACCACGCGCTGCTGGAAGGCGAGGAACGACACCAGCTGCGACAACGTCACGATCCCGTCCGCCGACCACCCGGCATCCAGCAGGCGTCCGAGGTCGGCACCCGAGGCCTCACGAGGGCGGAACACGAGCAGATGCGTGTGCGCGAGCGCGGCGGCGAGGCGCTCGCCGATGACCGCGGTGACGGTGCCGGCGGGCTCGTACCGCTCACCCTCGGTGTTCTCGTTCTGCAGGCCGAGCTCGGTGTAGGCGCCGAACGGACCGCGCACGGCTGAATCGGCCGCCTCCGCCAACACGACGCGCGCCCGCTGCGAGTCCGTCTCCCGTGCACGCACGGCGTAGAACACCGCGGTCGCGTCATCGGCTCCGGCCAGCCCGGTCGCGAAGGCCGCGACGAGCTCGCGCTCCGCCTGCGAGACGTGCGCGACCGTCACCGGCCGGAAGAGGGCGTCGAAGCTCGCCTGCAGCTGCTCCCTGGTGACGGGACGGCGACGGCGCAGGGCATCCAGCTCCGGCGTCACCTCCACGATGCGGTCCACGATGTCGTCGGTCATGCGTTCTCCTTCAGGGTGAGGTTCTCATCGGCACTGGTTCTGTGCGGGGTGGGACTGAGGGCATAGCCGAGGGCGGGAGCGACCTCGTCTGCGAAGAGGGCGATCGAGCGCAGCACATGCTCATGCGGTGCGTCGACCGAGTGCACCTGGAATGCCACCTCGGTCGCCCGGGCGAGGGTGCGGTCGGCGGCGAGAGACTCCGCCACGTCTTCGGGCGTGCCCAGGTGCGTATCGAGGGCGGCGATCAGTTCGTCGAGGCTGTCGCCGGGGATCGTCTGCCCCTGCCTGCGGAAGCCCTCCGCCGCCCGGCGCAGCCCGACCTCGGCGAACCGCAGCGCCTCGGCACGGTCGTCCGCGACGAACACGGTGCGTGAGGCGGTGATCCTCGGAGTCGCTCCCTCCGGCAGAGCGTCGAGGTACGCGTCGATGATCGGGTCCTGCAGTTCCGACAACGGCGCGTGCAGGCGGTCAGCACGGCGCGGCTGCGTGCGGGAGAGCAGCAGGCCGTGCCCGTGCACCCCGGCACGGTGCCCGCCGGGAGCCGAGAAGGTGGCCTGCCAGATGCGGTCGGCGAGGTCGCCGGCATCCGGGTAGAGCGTGTTGCCCGCGCCGACGTCGCGCCCGGCGAGGCCGTCGAGCAGTGTTCGCAGCTTGCGGTCGTAGGTCGGCGCCTTGTCGCGCACGTCCTCCCCGAAGGGCACGAACGACGAGGGGGTGCCGCCGCTGCCGAGTCCCAGATCCACACGCCCCCCGGAGAGCAGATCGGCGACAGCGGCGTCTTCGGCCACGCGCACGGGATCTTCCAAGGGCAGGGTGATCACCCCGGTGCCGAGGCGGATGTCCCTGGTCGCGGCGGCCACGTGCGCGAGGAAGACGAGCGGCGACGGCAGGCCTCCCTCCGCCGCGTGGAAGTGATGCTGGGCGACCCAGGCCCTCCCGATCCCGTGCCGCTCCGCCTGCTGTATCTGTGCGGTCGCCAGCGCGTACCGCGAAGCCGCGGACGCGTCGTCGAGCAGGCGGGTGAAGAAGGCGACGGTGGGGGCGGTGGTCATACGAGGTTCTCCGTTCGTCCGGGGACCGCGGCCAGCAGCTCCCTGGTGTACTCGTGCTGCGGGTCGCGGAAGAGGTCCTCCGTCTGCCCCTCCTCCACGATCCGGCCACGACGCATGACCGAGACCGTGTGACTGATCCTGCGCACGACGGCGAGGTCGTGCGAGATGAACAGGTATGTGAGCGCGAGCTCCGCCTGCAACGAGGTGAGCAGTTCGAGGATGCGTGCCTGCACCGTGACATCCAGCGCCGACACGGCCTCGTCGAGCACCACGACCTCCGGATCGATCGCGAGGGCCCTGGCGATCGCGACGCGCTGCCGCTGTCCGCCCGAGAGTTCGCGCGGGGTGCGGCGTGCGATGTCGGCGGGCAGCGAGACCCGGTCGAGGAGGGCGAGCGCCCGCTCCCTGCGCTCGGCACGCGAGCCGACGCGGAAGTTCTGCAGCGGCTCCGCGACGATGTCGACGATCTGCTGACGGGGATCCAATGAGGCGAAGGGGTTCTGGTAGACCAGCTGCACGCGTCGGCGCAGAGCGCGCAGCTGCTCGCGCTTCGCGTGCGCGACGTCTTCTCCCGCGACCTCGATGGCCCCGGCATCGGGCTGGTGGAATCGCGTGATCAGCCGCGCCGTGGTGGTCTTGCCCGAGCCCGACTCCCCCACGAGCGCGTGAGTGGTGCCCCGGCGCACACGGAACGAGACGTCGTCCACCGCGCGGAACCGCTCGCGCCCCGCCACCCGGAACTCCTTCACGAGCCCCTCGGCCACGATCGCATAGGGGTTCTCCGCCGCCACGGCCGCCGCATCGCGCAGGAACGGCGGGGCCTCGGGCCGACGGAATCCGGTCGCGAACGCCGGAGCATCGGCGAGCAGCTGTCGCGTGTAGGGATCGGAGGGCGCGGCCAGCACCGCCTCGCTCGGCCCCTGTTCCACGATCCGTCCGTCCTTGAGCACGACGAGACGCTCGGCACGGTCCGCAGCCACACCGAGATCATGGGTCACGAGCAGGATGCTGGTGCCCTCCTCGCGCTGGAGTTCGTCGAGCAGATCGAGCACGGTGCGCTGCACGGTGGCATCGAGCGCACTGGTCGGCTCGTCCGCGATCAGCAGACGGGGCCGCAGCGCGATCGCCGTGGCGATCAGCACCCGCTGACGCATGCCGCCGGAGAGCTCGTGCGGATACTGTCGAGCCCGTAGATCCGGGTCGTCGATGCCGACGCGGTCGAGCAGCTCGATCACCCGTGCGCGACGCGAGCGCCGGTCCCGATGTCCGTGCAGGCGCAGGATCTCCTCGACCTGCGCCCCGATCGAACGCACGGGGTCGAGGGAGGCGGTGGGGTCCTGCGGCACCAGACCGATCTCCGCACCGCGGATGCCCCGCAGCGCGCGATCGGTCCATCCCGAGATGTCGAGGTCTCCGAGCACCACGCTCCCGCCGTCGACCGTGCCGCCCGAGGGCAGGAGACCGAGGATCGCATGGGCGGTCGTGGACTTGCCCGATCCCGACTCGCCGACCAGGGCGAGCGTCTCGCCTTCCTCGATCTCGAACGAGATGCCGTGCACGACTTCCCTGCCGTTGTAGGAGATCCGCAGATCCGACGCTGCCAGAACGCTCATCGCGTCCTCCTTCCGATGCGGTGGCTGATGCGGTTGGCGCTGAGCACGACCGCGACGACGACGAGACCGGGGAGCGCGGTGAGCCACCAGGCGGTGCCCACGTAGTTGCGGCCCTCGGCGATCAGCAGGCCCCATTCCGGGGTGGGCGGCGGAGCACCGTAGCCGAGGAAGCCGAGGGTCGAGATCGCGAGGATCGCGGTGCCGAACTGCAGCGCGGCGAGCGCGACGATCGGGGTGAGGGAGTTGGGCAGCACGTGTCGGCGGAGGGCTGTGAAGAACGTGGCACCGCTGCCGAAGGCCGCCTCGACGTACTCGGTGCGCCGTACGCGGGCGACCTCGGCGCGCATCACACGTGCGAAGGCCGCCACGCTGCCGAGGCCCACCGCGAGGGCGGCGTTGACCGTGCCGAACCCGAGCAGGATGATCACCGAGAGCGACAGCAGCAGCCCGGGGATCGCGAGCAGCACGTCGACGATCCGCATCAGGACGTCGTCGACCACGCCACCAACGGCTCCGGCGATCGCGCCGAGCACCGTGCCGAGGGCGAGACCGACGGTGACGGCGATCAGCGCGCCCGAGAGCGAGTGCACGGCGCCGTGGACCACGCGGCCGAACAGGTCACGGCCGAGGGTGTCGGTGCCGAACCAGTGCGCGGCGCTCGGGGGCAGCAGCTTGTCCGCCGGCACGCCGGTGAGCGGGTCACCGGGCGCGAACACCCCGGGGACGACGGCCCAGAGCACGGCGACGGCGACCACGGCGAAGGCCAGATACAGCCCCCACCCGCGGCGGCGCAGACGACCGCCCGAGCGAGGCGGCTGCGTGCCCTCCGGAACGACCGGCGCCGCGACGACGTCGGGGTCGACGCTCGTCTGGGCGATCACGGGAGCGGTCATGCGGACACCTCCTGGGGTGCGGGTCGCGAGGCGGCGGATGCGGTGGAGCGCGAGAGCGTGCGCTGACGGGGGTCGATGAGAGGGGTGACGAGATCGACCGCGAAGCTGATCACCACGAAGCCGAGGGCCGAGAGCAGCACGACGCCCTGCAGCACCGGGATGTCCTGGTTCGCGACGGCCTGCTCGGTGAGGCGGCCGATGCCCGTGCGTCCGAAGACGGTCTCGGTCACGACTGCTCCCCCGACGAGTTCACCGAACAGCACTCCGGCGATCGTGAGGGTCGGCACGGCGGCGTTGCGGGCCACCGAGCGCGTGAGCACCCACAGCGGCGGGGCGCCCTTCGCCCGCACCACGGTGATGAACGGCTGCGCCTGCACCTGGTCGATCGCGCGGACCAGCACCTGGGCGAGCGGGGCCGAGATCGGCACGGCGAGGGTCAGCACGGGAAGGACGAGCCCGCTCACCGGGTCGGCTCCGACGATGGGCACCCAGCCGAGTCCGAACGAGA
Organism: Microbacterium sp. Root322; assembly: GCF_001425645.1. Lineage (NCBI taxonomy): Bacteria > Bacillati > Actinomycetota > Actinomycetes > Micrococcales > Microbacteriaceae > Microbacterium > Microbacterium sp. Root322. Next base: position 306,462 of record NZ_LMCS01000002.1, read on the forward strand.
ACACCTGGATGAGCAGGATGCCGAGCCAGAACACCGGCACCGCCACGAACAGCCCCGGCACCTGACGGAGGCCGTCGCGCAGCCAGGCGAAGGGGGCGAGCCAGGAGAGCCCGGCGATCAGGACGGCCAGCAGCAGGGCGACGACGAGTCCGAGCGATGCGAGCAGCAGAGTCGCGGGAAGCGCCTCGGTGAGCATCGTCAGCACGGGCGTGCCGAACTGCGTCGAGAAGCCGAAGTCCCCGGCGAGGAAGCCGAGACCCGCGTGCACGTACTGCTCCCACCAGGGCAGATCGGCGCCGTAGGTGGTGCGGATGCTGTCGAGCTGGTCCGGCGACAGCCCGAGGCTGGGGTCGGAGAACTTGATCAGGATCGCATCGCCCGGCAGCAGCTGCAGCAGGAAGAAGGTGGCCGTGAAGGCCGCGATCAGAACGATCGCGGCCTGCCCGGCTCGTCGGAGGACGAACGTCATCGAAGCACCATGCCGATCAGTGCTCGGCGAGCCAGACGCCGGAGAACGTGGGGCGTCCCACCGACTCGAAGGCGACGCCGTGCACGGAGGTCGCGGTGCCGTACACCTGTGGCTCCTCGAACAGCGGGATCACATAGGCCTGCTCGGCGATGTAGTCCTGCACGGCCTGGGACGCGGCGACGCGCGCGTCGGCGTCGGGCTCCGATGCCACGGCGAGCAGCAGCTCGTCGAGCTTCGCGTCGTTCGAGATCAGCACGTCGCGGTTCTTCGTGAAGTACTGGCTCTTGATCACGTCGAGATCCGCCCGGCCGACCATGGAGTGGTAGAAGCCGGTCTTCAGCGGGTCGCGGGTGTCCTCCGCGTAGCTGCCGGCGTCGCCGGGCTTGATCGAGAGCTCGACGCCCACCTTCGCGAGCTGCTGCGCGACGAGTTCGAGGGTCTGCTTCGACAGCGGCTGGGGCTTCGCCTCGTACACCGTGATCGAGAGGCGCTCCCCGTCCTTCTCGCGGATGCCGTCGGCGCCGGGCGTCCATCCTGCCTCGTCGAGCAGCTTCTCCGCCTTCTCCGGGTCGTAGGCGTAGTGCTCCGACTCGTCCTTGTAGCCGAGCGCCTGGGACGACAGCACCGAGGTCGCCACCGGGTAGTTCTCCGTGAAGAGGGTGTCGACGACCTCCTGGGCGTTCACCGCGGCGATGAGGGCCTGTCGCACGCGGATGTCGGTGAGCAGCGGATTCTCTGGCCGCAGCGCGATGGAGTTGTTCACGCCGCGGGTCTGCGGGGCGTAGAGCGTGAAGCCGGCGCTCTCGACGCGGTCCTCGTCGAACGCCTGCACGTAGCGGACGTAGTCGGCCTGGCCTGCCAGCAGCGAGCCGATGCGCACCGAGTCCTCGGGGGTGATCAGCACGTGCACGGCGTCGAGGTAGGGGCGGCCGTCGTTGTCGACGCTGTCGGGACCCCAGTCGTAGTCGTCGCGGGCGGTGAGCGTGTACTCGGTGCCGAGCTTCTCGCCCGTGACCGTGAAGGGTCCGGAGCCGATGATCTCGGCGGCGTTGCCCGCGCCGAAGTCCTCGATCGTGCCGTCGAGGGTCTCCGGCGACAGCAGACCCGAGTTGATGGTGGAGGTCGCCTGCAGGAACCCGGGCGACGGCGCCGAGAAGCGGAACCTCACGGTGTCCTCGTCGACGACCTCGCTGCTGGCGTAGTTGTTGATCGCCTCCGAGACCGTGAGGCCCCGCTCCGCGTCGCCCAGGCCGTAGGTGTCGAAGTTCTTCTTCACGGCCGCGGCGTCGAGCACCGTGCCGTCGGAGAACGTGACGTCGGGGTTGAGGTCGAACGTGTACTCGGTGGCGTCGTCGTTCACCGTCCAGTCGGAGGCGATCCACGGCTCGATCTCGAGCGTGTCCGGGTTCTGCAAGGTGAGACGGGCCGCGATGTTGTTCACGATGCCGCCGTTCGGGTAGAAGCCGGCCTGCGGCGGGTACAGGTTCGTGTATGCCTGGTGCTCGAGGTAGGTGAGGGTTCCTCCCTCGACGGGGTCGCCGCCCTCGGCGGGCGCGTTCGCCGGTGCGGGTGTCGACGCGCAGGCGGCGAGGCCGCCGGCGAGGACGAGCGGCAGCGCGATGGCGGCGACGCGGATGAGACGACGGTTCATGGGTGGGCCCTCCAGGCTTCGGGTGCGGTGCTGCGGGTGCGGTGCTGTGGTGCGGCGCGGTGGTGAGGTGAGGTGGGTCTCACCGTAGGAATCGCGGCTCTTGCGGCGCGAGCCGGCGGACTCCGGATGTCGCGTGGGGAAACGCGTGGTCACGCGTCGACATACGAGGAAATGCGCAGGCGATCGCGGAGCGTCGCTCCCGCGCTCTCCTTTGCACTCCGCAGCAGTCCACGACGGCGCAGTTCGGGGGCGGCCTGGCGTGCGAACGCCTCGAACTGCGCGGGTTGGAAGGCCGACAGCACGTTGAATCCGTCCGCGGCGCCCTCGTCGCGCCAGGTCTCGAAGTGATCCGCGATCGTCCCGGCATCTCCCACGACGAAGGCCGCGGGCACCGCGTGCGCGGCGACGAGGTGCCGCCACGTGAGCGGGTCGCCACCGGCGGCTCCCGATCCGGAGACGCCCGCTCCGGCCACGCGCAGTCCCGCGATGAGGCCGAGCCGCTCGATCAGCCGGGCGCCGCGTTCCCCCAGTCGCACGGCCTCGGCGGCGGTCACCGGCGCGTCGAAGGCGGCGGAGCGCAGCGGGTCGTCCGCCGGGACATCGAACGCGTCGGCGAGCGCGGCGACGGTGCGGTCGTGCGGGAAGGCCCTCCGCGCGCGCTGGTGCTCCTCGGCGAGGGGCACCAGGGCGAGCAGACGCTCCACGATGCGTCGCGCGTCGGCATCCGTGTCCGCGACCACGGGGAGCACCGGGGCGATCACGTTCAGCGCATCCAGCGATCTCCCGGCTTCGGCCGCGATGTCCCGCAGCAGCCGGCGGGTGGCGATCGCATCGGCCAGGGTGGGCGCGGCGATCAGCGCGAGATCGGCCTGGGTGGCCGCGAGCGCTCTCGACCGCGGCGACGTGCCGGCATGCACGATCGGGATCTGCCCCTGCGGTGGGCGGGCGACGTTGAGCGGACCGGCGACCTGCACGTGCGCACCTTGCAGATCGGCGGCATGGAGCGCTTCCGGGTCGATCAGCACGCCGCGTTCGGCATCCGCGATCCACGCGTCCTCTCCCCACGAACCCCACAGCCGCCGCAGCGCCTCCACGAATTCCTCCGCCCGGTCGTAGCGGGTCTCGTTGTCGGCGTGCGCGTCGCGACCGTGGTTGCCCGCGGCTCGCGGTTCGGCCCCCGTGACGAGGTTTATGCCGGCCCGACCTCGGGTGAGCACGTCGAGCGAGGCCAGCGAGCGCGCGGTCGTGTACGGGTCGGCGTAGGTCGTGTTCACCGTCGCGATCAGACCGATCCGCGACGTCACACCGGCGAGGAAGAGCACGGCACTCACGGGGTCGATGCGGGCGAGCAGGTACGGGTCGCGGAATTCCAGATCCGGCCCCGTCGCGAGCCAGTCGCCGAAGAAGAGGTAGTCGAGACCAGCGTCCTCCCCCTCGCGGGCGATGCGGCGCAGCATGTCGGCGTCGGTCGCGGGGTCGCGGTGCGCACCGGGCTGACGCCAGCCCGAGGGGTACGCGCCCAGGGTGCGCACCATGGCGCCGATGATGAGGGGTTCGGTCATGCCGTCACGGTAGGAGCCCTCGGCTGCCGCTGCCACGGGGCCGATGCCGGGCGTCACGGGATGTAACAGTCCGTCACGGCCGGAGCACCCCCTACGCTGAGACCATGACAGGTCTTCGGTGGGGAATCCTCGCGACCGGCGGTATCGCCGGCGCATTCGCATCCGATCTGCGAACTGCGGGGCTCGACCTCGTGGCCGTCGGATCCCGCTCACAGGAGTCGGCAGACGCGTTCGCCGCCCGCTTCGACATCCCCCACGCACACGCCTCGTACGAGGCCCTGGTGGCCGACCCCGACGTCGACATCGTCTACGTGTCGACGCCGCACCCGATGCACCATGAGAACGCCCGGCTCGCGCTCGAGAACGGCAAGCACGTGCTCGCCGAGAAGGCGTTCACGCTGAATCGGGCAGAGGCGGAAGACCTGCAGGCGCTCGCGGCCGAGCGCGGCCTGCTGGTCATGGAGGCGATGTGGACGCGGTACCTGCCGCACATGGTCCGCATCCGCGAGCTCATCGCCGACGGCGCCCTCGGCGAGATCCGCGCGGTGAGCGCCGACCACACGCAGCTGCTCCCCTCCGACCCCGCGCACCGGCTCAACGCCCTCGAACTCGGCGGCGGCGCCCTGCTCGACCTCGGCATCTACCCGATCTCCTTCATCTGGGACATCCTCGGCGTACCGACCACCATCCACGCCGTCGGTCGGCTCGTGGAGACCGGAGCCGACTCCGAGGTCGCGACCGTGATGACGCACGAGGGCGGAGCGGTCTCGACCAGCCTCTCGTCGTCGCGCGCCGCAGGACCCAACGTGGCGAGCATCATCGGCACGGCCGCTCGCATCGACATCGACACCGTCTGGTACAGCCCCACCACCTTCCGCCTGGTCCTGCCGGACGGCACGGTGCAGGAGAGCTACACCTCCGAGGTCGACGGTCGTGGCATGCAGTTCCAGGCGCTCGCCGCCGAACGGCTGGTGCGCGACGGGATCCTCCAGGGCGACATCCTGCCGATCGCCGAGAGCGTCGCGATCATGGGCACCCTCGATGAGATCAGAGCGCAGATCGGCGTCCGCTATCCCCGTGAAGAGGTCTGATCATGGCTGAGGCCACCGATGCCCGCGTCGCCGTCTATCTCGACTTCGACAACATCGTCATCTCCTGGTACGACCGCGTCCACGGACGCAACGCCTACGGCAAGGACCGCCAGCGGATCAGCGAGAACCCGAACGATCCGGAGGTCACCGACCGGCTGAGCCGCGCGATGATCGAGGTCGGCGCCATCATCGACTACGCCGCCTCCTTCGGCACACTGGTGCTCACCCGGGCCTACGCCGACTGGTCCTCCCCGGTGAACGCCGAGTACCGCTCACAGCTCGTGGCCCGTGCGGTCGACCTCGTGCAGCTGTTCCCGGCGGCCGCCTACGCGAAGAACGGTGCCGACATCCGCCTCGCCGTCGACGCGGTCGAGGACATGTTCCGACTCCCCGATCTCACGCATGTCGTGATCGTGGCCGGCGACAGCGACTACGTGCCGCTGGCCCAGCGCTGCAAGCGGCTCGGTCGCTACGTGATCGGCGTCGGGGTGTCGGGTTCCACCGCGAAGTCGCTGGCCGCAGCGTGCGACGAGTTCGAGTCGTACGACTCGCTGCCCGGCGTCGTCCGCCCGGTGAAGGCCGCACCGGTCGCCGCCGCGAAGACCCAGGCCGTGGTGGAGCCGCCTGCCCCGGTCGCCGACGCCGTCGCCGAAACCGCTGCGGGGACTGCATCGAAGCCGAAGACCGCTTCCAAGCGCACGCGCTCCAAGCCCGCGCCCAAGGTGGAAGAGCCCCGGGTCGAGGACAAGGTCGATGACCAGGAGGTGGCGACGCAGCTGCTGGAGCGCGCGCTGCGCCTCGGTCACGACAAGGCCGACGCCGACGAGTGGCTGCACAGCTCCGCCGTCAAGACGCACATGCGCCGCATGGACCCCTCGTTCAGCGAGAAGGCCCTGGGCTACCGCTCGTTCTCCGACTTCCTGAAGTCGCGCGACGACATCGCCGAGCTCGAGGAGACAGGGCACGAGCGGCTGGTCCGCCTGCGCGAGCCCGCCGCCTGATCAGCACTGTGGCGGCGAAGGCGCGTCGATCCGCGCCTCCGCCGCCACGAGGGCCTATCAGAGGGTGGCCTCGAACGGGTCGAAGTCACCGGCGATGGAGCCGACCTGATCGAGCGTGCTCTCGACCTCGACGAAGCGGCGCGATTCCGCGGCCTCCTCGATCGAGAGCAGCGTGTCGAGCACGTGGTAGCCGAACTCTCCCGTGGCCACGTGCGGACGGCCGGCGGCGATCGCGCGCGCCATGTCGAGCAGTCCCACGCCGCGACCGGAGAGCACGCCCTCCTGCTCGACGTCGATGACCTCCTGCTCGATCGGCTCCGGCGGGATGAACAGGCGCGTGAGCGGTCGGGTGATCGAGATCGCGCCGCCGAATGTGTTCGGGTCCGGGATCACGATGGTGCCCTCGGTGCCGGTGATCTCGACGATCCCCTGCCGGATGACGGGCGAATCGGTGCTGTAGACGCTCTGCGCCTGGCCGCCCTGCTCGAAGTCCATCAGCACGCTCAGCGTCGAGGGGATCTCGACCGGGAACTCCTGACCGGCCAGCTCGCCGACCTGCACGCGACGGGTGGGCGTGCCCTGCAGCCCGAGTGCGGCCACCGAGGCGACCGGACCGAAGACGTGCACGAGGGCCGACACGTAGTAGGGACCCATGTCGAGCAGGGGCCCCGCTCCCTTGGCGTACAGGAACGCGGGATTCGGGTGGAAGATCTCCGGCCCCGACCACTGGAACGTGGTCTGCGCGAACAGCGGACGGCCGATGTCGCCGCGCGCGATGGCACGCTTCGCCGTCTGCACGCCGGGTCCGAGCACGGTGTCGGGGGCGACGCCGACACGGAGACCGGCGGCATCCGCCTTCTCGAGCAGTCGACGGGACTCCTCGCGGTCGACGCCGATCGGCTTCTCGGTCCACACGTGCTTGCCCGCCGCGATGATCGCCTCGGAGACCTCGACGTGCACGGCCGGGATGGTGAGGTTCACGACGATGTCGATCTCCGGGTCGCCGAGAACCGTGTCCACGCCGCCGGAGCGCGGGACGCCGTACTTCTCGGCCTGCGCCTTGGCACGCTCCTCGAGGAGGTCGCCGATCGCGAGGACGCGCACGTCGGGGAACGTGGTGAGGTTCGACAGGTACTGGTCGCTGATGTTCCCGGCGCCGATGATGCCGACGCCGACGGGTCCTGCACCGATCGCCATCAGCCGGCGACCTTCTCGTCGAGGTAGACCCGGCTGCGCTCGATGGCGTCGAACAGGTCGCCCTCGTAGTGGTCGAACTCCACGATCGCGAGTTCGAGCGCGGGGGCCGCAGCGATGGCCTCGACGAGCGGCACCGAGCCGTCTCCTGCCGGCACCTGGTCTGCGGGCGGGTAGGCACCGGCGAGTGCGGGGTCGAGAGTGCCGTCCTTCGCGTGCACGGCGATCACGCGGCTGCCCAGACGTCCGAGCAGCGCGACGGGGTCGACGCCGCCACGAGCCACCCAGTACAAGTCGACCTCGAGCACGACGCGCTCGTCGAGGAGACCGGCGAGGATCTCGAGTCCGGTGACGCCGTCGAACACGGCCTCCAGCTCGTGCGCGTGGTTGTGATATCCGACGCGCACGCCGACGCCGGCCCCGACCTCGGCGGCCTCGTTCAGCAGCCGCGCGGTCTCCTCGATCTGCTCGACCGACTCCCAGCGCGCGGGCTCCGTGTACGGGTCGATGACGGTGTCCATGCCGAGCACCTTCGCCGCGGCGAAGACCTCGGCCGGGGTCGGCACGGGCACCGTGGTGCCGCTGCCGTCGGGGTTCACGAACGACGAAGACGCCAGGAAGGCGTGGCCGGAAGGGGCGACCAGGCCGGCGGCGGTCAGCGCCGCGGCGAGGGGCTCGGCGCGGCGGACGAAGTCGTAGGGCTCCACCGCCGTGAAGCCACGGGCGGCCACCGCCGCGAGGGAGGATTCGAGGTCGGCCTCCAGCTCGTCCTTGATCGTGAACAGCTGCAGGGAAGTCCGAATCGTCATCGGTCGTGCTCCTTCGGTCATCGGTGACGTGGCGGGACCGCTGTCCCGTGCAGGCACGCTATCACCAAATACCTCCATGCGGAAGTTTTGGTTCGCTAGACTCCCCTCATGCCCGCCGACACGTCCGAGCCCGCCGAGCCGTCGCGACAGCGCGGCACCTACGCCAAGGGGATCGCTCGACGACAGGAGATCCTCGATCGCGCCATCGAGGTGTTCGCCGAGCGCGGCGCCGATCGCACGAGCCTGCGGGCGATCGCCCGCGAGGTGGGCGTCACCCACGCGGCTCTCACCCACTACTTCGGCTCCTTGGAAGAGCTTCTCGTGGCCGTCTACGAGGAGAGCACGGTGCCGGCCCGACAGCCCAGCGCGCCCGCGGAGGATGCGACGCCGGTGGAGATGATGATCGAGTCCGCGCGCATCAACCGCGCGATCCCGGGACTCGTGCAGCTGTACTCGACCCTCGTCGCCACGGCGCTCGAGGAAGGGCACCCGGCGGCGCGCACGTTCGCGACCGGTCGGTTCACCCGCCTCCGCGCCCGACTCGCCGACATCGTCCGGCATCAGCAGGACGAGGGCAGGATCCGCGACGACATCGATCCAGACGCGGTCGCCGCCCTCGTCGTGGCGGCCTCCGACGGCCTCCAGACGCAATGGCTGCTCGACGAGACCGCCCCTCAGCACGAGGCGCTCGCCCTCCTCGACCGGCTGCTGCGACCCGCCTCCTGAGGGCTCCGCCGGTGCGGAGGGGAGGCGCCGACGACAGGGCTAGGCTCGAAGAGTGACGCCCCCGCCGCAGTCCCCGTACGCCAGGGCGCTGGGCGAGCGCATCGATGACCTGCACCCGCGGCTGCGCGCGTACTTCGAGGCGATCCCCGATGGCGCAGTGGGCATCGGCGAGGGCGTGTTCCAGCGCGTCGGCACCCCGCGACGATGGTTGTGGCCGTTCCTCCGTCTCCTCGAGCGCCGGGGCGTGGTCGCCGCGGTCTGGGAGAGTGACGTGCCGTTCCGCGTGGAGAACCGCACGATCGCCTCCAGGGCCATCGGCGAACGCACCTTCCACTTCGACCGCGGACCGTGGACCATGCGCGATGCGGCGGCGCTCACACGACACGGCCGCGTCGTCGACGAGCTGGGCGAGCCGGGGCTGGTCGCCGCGTGCTTCGACGTCGAGGTGCACCAGGGCGCGCTGCACCTCGTCAGCCGCGCGGTCGGCCTGCGCCTCGGACGCCTCCGGATGCGCATCCCCGCGCCCATCGCTCCCCTCATCCGCCTCACCGAGCGCTTCGACGATGCCCTCGATCGGCAGCGCATGGCCCTGACCGTCGACGCGCCGTTCCTCGGCCGCGTGTACGAGTACCGGGGCGACTTCACCTATCGCATCCACCATTCCGAGAAGGAGCAGACCACATGAGCGCAGGACGGGTCGTCATCGGCGGATCCACCGGATTCATGGGCCGCTTCCTCCTGCCGAGATTCCGCGCCGAGGGTCGCGAGGTCGTCACGATCTCCCGTTCGGGTGCCGACATCCGCTGGGGCGATCAGGTCGAGATCGACCGCGCCGTCGATGGTGCGGCCCTCGTGATCGGCCTCGCCGGCAAGAGCGTCAACTGCCGTTACACGCCGGAGAACCGCGCCGAGATCTTCCGCTCCCGCCTCGACACCACGGCGTCGCTGAGCACCGCCATCCGGCGTGCGTCGGCCCCTCCCGCGCTCTGGGTGAACTCCTCGACGGCGACCATCTACCGTCACGCCGAAGACCGCCCGATGACCGAGTCGACCGGAGAGATCGGCACCGGGTTCTCGGTCGAGGTCGCGAAGGCATGGGAGAAGGCGCTGTTCGCCGACGAGCTGCCCTCCACCCGCCGCGTCGCCCTGCGCAGCACGATCGTCCTCGGCCACGGGGGCGTGCTCGGTCCCGTGGAGAAGCTCGCGCGGTTCGGGCTCGGCGGGTCGCAGTACGACGGACGTTGGCCGGTCAGCGCGGCACGACGGGCGGCAGGAACCGGTCATCTCCCCGGTGCGCGTCGGGGCCGCCAGCGCTTCAGCTGGGTGCACATCGAAGACGTCGCCCGCATCATCGAGTTCCTCGAGCAGACTCCGTCGCTGGACGGTCCGGTCAACGCCGCGTCGCCGCACCCCGTCGACAACGCCGAGTTCATGGCGACGGTGCGCCGCGTCCTGGGCGTGCGTGTCGGTGTGCCGATGCCGCGATGGATGCTGGAGCTCGGAGCGATCGGCATGCGCACCGAGACCGAGCTGATCCTGAAGAGCCGGTGGGTGCTGCCGGAGAAGCTCGCCGCGGCCGGGTTCGAGTTCCGGTACCCGACGCTCGAAGACGCGATCCGCGAGTCGTTCGACCGCTCGCAGGTCGCTGAGGCCGAGTCCGTCGCCTAGGCGGAGCCCGCAGGTCCGCTCGAACCCTCGCCGTCGGTCCCGCGGTTCTTCTCGATCTCCTGGCGCAGCCGCCACTCCTCGATCTCTCGGTCGAGGTCGGCGATCTGCTGCTCGGTCGTCCTGGTGTCCCTCGGCGGGGCCGGACGCACGTCGGTCGGCGCCGCCGGGCGTTCCGCTCTGCGCATCCGCGGCATCTGGATGCCGGACTCGCCGTACTCGCGACCGAGCCCGAACCACAGCAGGCCGCCGATCAGCGGCAGCAGGATGACGATGATGATCCATGCCAGCTTGGGCAGGAACTTCACCAGCGAGCTGTCCCGCGTGATGATGTCGATCAGCGCGCCGATCATCAGGGCGATGACGAGGAGCGAGAACAGGAACGCCATGGATTCAGGGTAGACGACGCCGCGGCATACCGCTCGGGCTACGGAAGCAGGTGACCGCCGGCGCGGAACAGCTCGTACCACTCGGGGCGGGTGAGCTCGATGTCGGCGCCGGCCGCCGCGTCCTGCACCCGCTGCGGCGTCGTGGTGCCGAGGACGACCTGCATGCCCGCGGGGTGGCGGGTGATCCAGGCGGTCGCGATGGCGATGGGTGTCACGTCGTGCGCCGCCGCGAGGCGATCGATCACGGCGTTCAGCTCTGCGTACTCGGGATTGCCGAGGAACACGCCGTGGGAGAAGCCGTCCTGGAACGGCGACCAGGCCTGGATCGTGATGCCGTTGATCCGGCAGTACTCCACGATGCCGCCGCCGTCGCGCACGACGCTCTGCGCGTGCCCGGCCATGTTGGCCGCGACCGGCTGCGCGATGATCGGCGCGTGCGTGATCGACAGCTGCAGCTGATTCGCGACCAGCGGCTGCCGGACCGCCGTGCGGAGGAGGTCGATCTGGCGCGGCGTGTGGTTGGAGACGCCGAACGCCTTCACCTTTCCCGCGCTCTCCAGATCGTCGAAGGCGCGAGCGACCTCCTCGGGCTCGACGAGGGCGTCGGGGCGGTGGAGCAGGAGCACGTCGAGGCGGTCGGTCCGCAGGGCTGCGAGCGATCCCTCGACCTGCGCCACGATGTGCGCGTACGAGAAGTCGAACATCCCCTGCGACGGCACGATGCCGCACTTCGTCTGGAGAACGATCTCGTCGCGCTCGGAAGAGGTGAGCTGCAGCGCATCGGCGAACCGCGCCTCGCAGTGATGCATGCTCCCGCCGTAGATGTCGGCGTGGTCGAAGAAGTCGATACCGGCGGTGCGGGCGGTTTCGTACAGCGTGCGGATGTGAGCGTCGTCCTTGTCGTCGATGCGCATCATTCCGGCGATGACGGCGGGGGCGGTGGCTGATCCGAACGACACTGTCTTCATGCGCACAACGCTACCCTCCGGCGCCGACGGCGTCAGGAGTCGTCGGGCGCCGCACCGGGGAGCAGAGCGGTGACAGGAACGCCGAGGACCTCGGCGATGCGCGCGAGGTCGACGACCGTGAAGTCGTCGATGCCGTCGAGCAGATTTCCCAAGGCGTCGGGCCCGATACCCGAGCGCTCGGACAGCTCGGAGAAGGACACCCCCGCGTGGAACCGCGCCCCGTCGACCTCAGATGCCAGCAAATGACGTAATTCTGTCCCCATCTGCCTACACTAGCGCCACGAATAGACGCGCATGGGGCTCGAATGAGCCAGAATGGCGGCATTCTGGAGTCGCCACGCTGCTATGGTGAGCCAGGTGAAGACACCTGCCGAGGAGTTCAACGACGCTGTCGGTCGCCAGATGCGCGCGGAGATCGCCGCGTCACGGAGCAGCATCGCAGCGATGGCGCGCAGCATCGGGATCGCCCGGAGCGCTCTCGACAACTACGTGACGGGCAAGCGCGCGATCCCGGTCCCCGTCGTCTACGCGGTCTGCGCCGACCTCGGCGTCGAGCCCCACGTGCTCTTCGCCCGCGCAGAAGAGCGGCTGCGCGCAGACGGCGATGCCACCGCGCGCATCACGCCGATCCGCCGCGCACCCGATGTCGCCGGCCCGCGCGAAGATACCCGAGAGGTCGCCTTCGAATCCGGCGTCAGGCACGATGCCGACACCGACGACCTCTACGAATAGGCCGGGCTTCCGACCCGGAGCGAGAGACCGGCACGAGGAGGGGGACCATGCAGCACCTTCTCCGCCTCGCCGACGAGCAGGGGGTGCGCGTCGTCGAACGGGTCGGCCGCACGCGCGGGGGCTATGACCCCGTGACGCGCACGATCCGCCTCAGCCCCGGGATGAGCGCGCGCACGACTCGCAGCGTCCTCGCCCACGAACTCGGTCACGCCTGCCTCGGCCATCTTCCCGCGCCCACCCCCGCCATCCGTGCGCTTCAGGAGCGCCAGGCAGACGAATGGGCGGCATCCCGGTTGATCACCCCGCGCGCCTACGCCGAGGCGGAGGAGGTTCGGGGACCGCATCTGGCGAGCCTCGCCTTCGAGATGGATGTCACGATCGAGCTGGTCGTGGCCTACCAGCGCCTGTTGCGTCAGACGCTGCTCGTCGCTGGTTGAATATCGACATGGCCTTCCTCGTCACACCCTCCCCCGTCACCCTCACCGGCCGACTCGTCGAACTGCGCCCTCTCGATCGCTCGCACATCGAGGGACTGATCGAGGCCGTACAGGAGGACGACCTGTGGAAGACGGCGTGGTACACCTCGGTGCCCTCACCGGACGGGGTGGCGGCAGAGGTCGAGCGACGGATCGGACTCATCGAGAAGGGCGAGATGGTCCCGTTCACGGCCTTCGACGCGTCCGGCCGCATCCTGGGGCTCACGTCGTACTACGACATCGTCGCCGACGTGCCTCGTCTGCACATCGGCTTCACCTGGAACCGCCCCTCCGCGCACGGCACCGGTACCAACGCCGAATCCAAGCTGCTGCTGCTGCGGCATGCGTTCGAGACGCTCGGGGTGTTCCGAGTCGGCCTGACGACGCAGTGGGTGAACTTCCAGTCGCGCGCCGCGATCGAGCGCCTCGGGGCCAAGCAGGACGGCGTGATGCGGGCGATGAGCCGGTACCGCAACGGCGCGCTGCGCGACAGCGTGGAGTACTCGATCATCGAGCCGGAGTGGCCCGCAGTCAGGGCGAACCTCGAAGCGCGGCTCGCCAGACGACGGTGAGCGGTCAGACGCGCCGCGGCGCGACGCGCAGACCGCGATGAGTCACTCGGCGGCCTTGCCCGACCAGTTGTTCGACCGACGGGTGGCGGTGCCGCCCTGGCGGAGGAGGAAGGCCATGGCCAGCGTGACCAGAAGGAGCCCCCCGCAGAATGCGATCGCCTGGAACGCGGGCAGCCCGAACGAGATGCCCATCAGCAGGATCCCTCCGATGAAGAGGATCATGAAGAAGAGGAAGCTGAGGATCACGGGATCTCCTGTCGTCGGTGCCATCTACCAGGATAGCCCGGACTCGGAAACCCCCTGTGCACGTTCGTCGTCGTCTGGTCTGCTCTGAGCATGAAGACACCACTCACCGCTGTCGCCGTGTCGTGCACGTTGAAGCCGTCACCCGCAGCCTCCAGCTCCGATCTCCTCGCGACGCAGCTGCTCGAAGCCCTCTCCGCGCACGGCGTCACCGGAGACCTGGTCCGCGCCGTGGATCTCTCCCTCAACCCCGGAGTCGAGAAGGACATGGGCGGCGACGACGAGTGGCCGCGCATCCGTGAGCAGGTGCTGGACGCCGACATCCTCATCTTCGTCACCCCCACCTGGATGGGGCAGCATTCGAGCGTCGCGCAACGTGTGCTCGAACGCCTCGATGCAGAACTCGGCGAGACGGATGCTGACGGACGACCCACGCTGTTCGACAAGGTGGCCATCGCGGGCATCGTCGGCAACGAAGACGGGGCCCATCACATCGCCGCGATCCTCTTCCAGTCGCTGAACGACGTCGGCTTCACGGTTCCCGCCCAGAGCTCGGTCTACTGGAACGGCGAGGCGATGCACACCACCGACTACAAGGATCTCGACGAGACACCCGAGAAGGTCGCCTCCGCGATCGAGACGGCCGCGAGGAACGCCGCGCACCTGGCGCGGCTGCTCGCGGCGCACGAATACCCGGCGGAGTGAGCTGGGGCAACGCGTCGAGGTCGAGTGCCGGCCGCCGACACCCGGTCAGTGCGCAGGGGCGCGCGAGGCAGGCTCTGAGGGCCCGCGGAAGGTGATGACCTCGCCCCTGCGCGCTTTCTCGAGCGTGAATCCTGCGAGCTCCAGACGTCGATAGACCCGGCGGGGCAGGGCGGGAAGCTCGGCGGAGAAGCCGCGGGGCAGTTTGGCGAGCCCGGCGAAGAGCGACAGATCGGCACCGGCGCCGCGCACCTCGATGCGCGCGTAGTCGCTGCGGCACCGCCAGCGCAGGAACTCGAGCTCCCGGAACGGGATCCTGTGCAGCTCGCCCCCCACTCCCACACGCAGCTCGTCGTTCCCGAAGGCGACCGTGCAGGGCACTGTTCGCCGACGCAGAATCGCTGTGAACACGAGATACACCGGAAGCGCGACCGTGATGCCCAGGAAGAGGATCATCATCCGAGGCCCCATCCGCATCACGATGTCGTCGAGCGCGATCACGAGTGCGACACCGAGCAGCCCGCCGACCACAGTGATCCCGACGATCGCCTGCGTGAGGGTGCGCAGCCGCAGCTCGACGGCGGGGAAGCGCACGATCGACCCGTCGCCGCTCTCCTCCCGTTCCCACTCCGGTGCCACCGGCGACGGCCTCTTCTTCGCGTCTCTGCGCCCGAAGAGATCCGTGACCCGAGAGATGAGCGCGAGCCAGATCCAGCCGGTCGCCGGGATGGCCGCGAGTTGCAGCACCACGGCGATGCCGCGCACCTCGTCGGGGAACGGCTCGATCAGGTCTCCCCCGAACTCGACCACGAAGGCCAGGACGGCCCCGAGCACGATGGCGACGCCGAGATGCAGGATCGCGCCGTTGCGAGCCGGCACCATGCCCAGGGTCGCGTTCACGAACACGAAGCCGAAGCACCAGCCCCCGACCAGCATGAGCAGGAACGGGAAGATGCTCAGGTCGTCGCCCAGGAGGGTGAGAACGATGGCCGCGAGCAGCAGCACCGTGCCCACGACCAGTGGGGTGCGCACGAGCGTCCGCGTCACCTTCACGCGGACGCGCGCTTCGGCGGCGGTCTCCTCGGTCATCGGGATGATTCTAGGTCCAGGCGGGGTGGCCACGCGCTCCCGGGGCGGCTCCGCCCGAGCGACATGATCGTGGTTTCCACACGTGCGAGTAGAGACGTGATCCGTCAGGATCGGGTGAAGGTGCGGGTGGTGCCCGGGTGAGCCTCGCGGGTGATTTCGCGTCGTCGCCATGCTCACACGGACGAGTGCGACCAATAATCGCCAGAGAGCTCGTGCCTCCTCCGGCCGCGAGTGACCCACATCGACGAGAGGACGTGCGCTCATGTGCACACGAGTTGTCTGGCCCGATGCCAACGGTGCAGTCATCGTTGGCCGAAACATGGACTTCCACATGGACCTGCTCTCCAATCTCTGGAAGCTCCCTCGCGGGATCGAGCGCTCCGACGGCGTCCATGGCACTCTCACCTGGAAGTCGAAGTACGGGAGCATCATCGCCACAGCCTTCGATCTCATCGCGACCGACGGCATGAATGAGGAGGGCTTCGCCGGCCACATCCTCTGGTTGGCCGAGTCCGACTACGGCAAGCCGGAGGCAGATGCGACGCAGCTGAGCCAGGCGGTGTGGTTGCAGTACTACCTCGACAACTTCGCGACGGTGGCGGAAGCAGTCGCCTGGACGAACGAGTCGCAGGTACAGATCGCTCAGCTCTTCGACCCGACCGGACACCTCGTCCCCACCCTGCACCTGGCCATCAACGACGCGACCGGCGACTCGGCGATCATCGAGTACACCGATGGCACGCCGAAGGTCTACCACGGGCGCGAATACCAGGTCATGACGAACTCGCCGACGTTCGACAAGCAGCTCGAGCTCGTCAAGGAGGTCGAGGGCCTCGGCGGCGACAAGCCCCTCCCCGGTTCCACGCTCGCCAGTGACCGCTTCGCTCGCGCGTCGTTCTATGTGGCACACCAGCAGCAGCCGAAGACCCAGATCGAAGCGATGTCGGCGATGTTCAGCATCATCCGCAACGCCGCGCAGCCGTTCCGCACACCGGAGGAAGGCAAGCCCGACGCCTCCCAGACGATCTGGCAGGTCGTGCTCGACCTCACCAACAAGCGCTACGCCTTCGAGTCGACCACACGCCCGAACATCGTCTGGGTCGATTTCGCGGACATGAGCTTCAACGAAGGCACCAAGGTCCTCAAGCTCGACCTGGTGGGCCGATTGGCATTGGAGGGCGGCCTCGTCGGAAACGCCAGCCATCACTTCGCCGACATCGGAGAGTTCGACCAGCAGATTCTGTCCACCGGCACCGCGGCCCTCGAATTCGTCGCGCGAAAGCAAGACGAGTTCGCAGCGATCACGAAGGCTGTTCAAGCTCTGGTCGGCAAGAAGAAGCAGCAGGCCGCGTGAGGTACCGCGCCGGGGTCGATCGGTTCGAGGAGAGCGCATGAACGGGGCGACCACGACCGCGAAGTCTCCTTTCGACGGCATCCGCGTCGCCCTCGGCATCGGCGGACTGCTGGCGCTCGCCGTCGGTGTGGTGATCCTCGTCTGGCCGGGCAAGACCGCGATGGCGGTCACCGCGCTCGTGGCCGCCTACGTGATGATCGCGGGCGTCATCTACGCGGCAATCGGTGGTCTGAGCAGTTCCTCGGGAGCCTGGGCGCGCGTCGGCCATGTGCTCCTCGGACTGGTCTTCGTCGTCGCCGGTGTGATCGCGTTCACGAGCCTGAGCCAGACTGCGGCCTGGCTGGGGACCTTCCTCGGCGTACTCCTGGGCATCCTGTGGATCGTCGAGGGCGTCGTGGCGCTCAGCACGCTTCCCCGCGCCGGCTCGAAGGTCTGGTCGGTCGTCTTCTCGATCTTCTCTATCGCCGCGGGTGCCCTGCTCCTCGTCGCGCCGTTGTGGGGTGCCACCGTGCTGTGGATGCTGATGGGCATATCGCTCATGCTCCTCGGCGTGGTGAACATCGTTCGCGCGATCTCTCTCGGACGCCGACCGCGCTGATCGTCGACGGTCGCGCTGACCACACGGGGTCAGCGCGACCGCGGCCCTGTCGGACCGGTGACGATCAGTCGTTCACCGTGGCAGCGAGCAGTCGCATGCGGGTCGCGATGCGAATCGCCTCTTCCCTCGTCGAGCATCCCAGCTTGCGATAGATCGAACGCAGTTGAGACTTCACGGTGTTCGGCGACACATGGAACGCCGAGGCCATGTTCGCCGTCGAGCGTTGAGCGGGCAGCGCGTTCAGGATGCGCAGTTCGCCCGATGTCAGCGATGGACGCACCTGAAGATCCCGGAAGCTGATGTCTGACGTCGCCTCAGCCCACTCCTCCATCCCCTCGGTGTCGAGCGTGTCCCGTACGCGCTCGACCAGCTGCCGCGGCATACGCTCCAGCAGCCGGCGCCGGTCCCTGCGTTGGGCGATCCGCACGATCTGCCGGGCACTCTCCAAGTCGAGCTCGCCGGTGCGCGCGAGTTCCAGCCACCCGGACAGCAGCACGGCCTCGGCACGTTGCGCCGGCCCGATCTTCTGATCCGACGCCAGAGCGCGGAGTTCGAGCGACGCTGTGTCCAGTCGTCCGTCGTGCAGAGCGAGGTGCGCCGTCGCGAGCTGCGTGAGTGCGCCCACCTTGGGGTTGTCCTTGACGATCCCCCACGCGTACCCGGAGTCGCCCGTGGCGATCAGGGCTTCGATCGTCGATGAGGCGATCACGTCCGCCGCGAAAGAACCGCCCCGCGTCGGGTGCCCGTCGGACGCGATTCGGATCGCCTCGAGCGCATCCTCCGGCCGGTGACGGGAGAGGTAGGCGCGGCAGCGGGCCAGCAGGGCGAACGGCCAGTTGAGTTCGACGCTGTCGACGGGACACGTGCCCGACAGCATCTCGTCGACGTCTCCCGATCGGCGGTCCACGGCGATGAGCGCGGCGGCGATCCGCTCCGATGAGGTCGTGGCGCTCGCGTGCAGCGAAGTGACCTCCGGCATATCCTCCGCCTCGGCGAGCGCCCGCTCCGCCTCGTCCAGGGTTCCGCGGACGGCATGCGCGAGGGCGCTGCGGGAGAGCGCCATGCGCTCGGCATAGGGCTGTCCGGAGAACTTCCCGAGTTGACGTGCCGTGGCGAACTCGAGCAGCGCTCGTCCGGAATCGCCGGCGGCGAGCATCGTGCTCCCGATCTGATGATGAAGGAACCACAGGGGTCCGTCGATGCGCTCACGCCCCTCGGCGGCCGTCTCGCGTAGGCGCTCCTCGAGACGGTGCGCGTACACCATGGCTGTGGTGACGTCACCGTTCACACGGAAGGCGAGCATCTGGGCGAGGATCAGGAAATCCAGCTCGTCCGCGCTCATCAGGCGCGCGTCCTGACCATGCGGGACCGGTTGGTACGACCGCGCCCTGCGGGCCAGCACAGCCGTCATCGGGTGCAGGACCCGCAGGATGGGATGCCGGTCGAGCAGGGCGCTCGGAAGTTCGACGACCGCTGCCGTCAGGGCCTCCGGGTGGCAGGTGTACAGCGGCCAGACGTTGGAGACGACGGTGCGTGCGATGGTGTCGGGGTGTCCGGCGCGCACGGCCTTCGCGAGGTCATCACGGGCACGATCCGGATCGGTGAGGTTCATGCCGGCCCCGCCCACGCTCTCTCCGGGGACTCGAGAGGCGTTCGAACGACGACCGGTCGGAGGGCTTCTCGACGAAGGACGATCATGTCGTCAGGAGCGGTCGTTCGAATCTTCACAGTTTCCCCCTCATCTGCCGACGCCTGGGGAAGCGTTCGGCGTGAATACGAGAGACCGTCCTCCGGGTCCTCGCTGACTCCTTCCTAATATATTGGCGAGCCACGGTCTCCGATCACTGTCGGACATCACCGGGGTGTTCACCCGGGTGATCACCCCGGTGGCACCCGGGTGACGCCGATCACTGCGTGCGGCTCTCCGCCCTCGACAGGGCGAACACCCCGCTCATCGCCACGGCGCCTGCTGCCGCCAACGCCAGGAACGCCCACGCCGGAGCACCGCTGGCTTCGCCCAGGATCGCGATGCCCAGCACGACGGCGATCGCGGGGTCCACGACCGTGAGGCCTGCGACGACGACCTCGGGGCGGTTGAAGGCATGAGCCTTCTGCACGAAGTAGACCGAGAGGCCACCGGCGATGCCGATACCGAGGATGCAGGCGATGGTCAGCAGGTTGGCCATGTCCCACTTCGGGCCGCCCGAGTGGAACATCGACTGCACCCGAAGGATGACGGTCTTCCCCAGTGTCGCGACGAAGGCCGAGTAGATGCCCCCGAGGAGCACCCAGATCACGGGCGGTGTGCGCCGTCGTCGCCCGAGGAACCACACCAACGCCGTGGTGGCGAGCAGCACGGCCAGAACGACCAGCACCGCGACGAGCTGCACGTCAGTGATGGCATGTTGGGTGCTGACCATGGCCGCGACGGTCACGAACCCCGCGACGCCGAGCACGCAGATCGCGATGGAGCGCACGACCTGGCGAGAGGGCGCCTTCTTCGTGAACATCGCCGTCAGGAGAGCCGTGAACACCAAGGCGACGACGCCGACCGGCTGCACCACCATCAACGGCGCGAATGTGAGGCTGCCCATCTGCAGGAGCACGGTGACCCCGAGCAGGAGCGTGCCGATCAGCCAGAAGTGGTTGCGCAGGAGGCTCCTGGTCTTCGAGCCATCACTGCCGAGGGCAGCCCCCGCCTCGATGGCGCGCACCCCGCGCGCCTGCAGCAGATTGCCGACAGCCAGCGCGGCCGCAGAAGCGATCGCGAGCGCGATGCCGATCAGAGGTGCCGATTGGAGTTCCATGCTCATCTCTCACTTTCGGGGTGGACACCGTGCATCGCCATGGCGATCAACGGCAGCAGCAGTACCGAGAGCATCCCGCCCGCCACCAGCACCGAGGCCAGGGCCGGCGACAGCACTCCGCTCGTGACGCCGATCGCGGTCGCTGCGACGATGATCGGCAGGCCCGTGGCCCCCAACATCCCCAGCGAGACACGATCCCGCCACGATGATCCCGGCGGTGCCGCGAGCATCGACGGGACGCCGCGCACGATCAGGAGTGCGATCACCGTCACCGGCACGAAGACGAACAGGATCGGCTCCGCCAGGAGAGCAGCGAGATCGAACGTGACTCCGGTGTAGACGAAGAAGACCGGCACGAGAAAACCGAAGGCGACCGCCTCGACCTTGCTCTCCACCGCCTCCCGCTCCTGCTCACCTGCGTCGCGCATGAGCAGCCGCCACACGATGCCCGCGGTGAACGCGCCGAGCAGCATGTCGAGGTCGAGGGCGATGCTCAGTGCGAGAAGCGCGGTCAGGATGAAGAAGACGACCCGGACGGCGAATTGACCGGAGGTGTGCAGCGTCGACTGCACGAACCGATACATCGCACCGTGGGGCACGGTCATCGACAACCGGATCGCGATCGCGGCGATCACCCCGAAACCGATGAGCACGAGGGTGGCCGGCCCCGGTGAGCGGGTGCCGAGGAAGACCGAGATCGCGATCAGCGGACCGAACTCCCCCACCGCCCCGATCGCACCCGCTGCGCGGCCGAACGGAGTGCGCAGCTGGTCGGCGTCACGAAGGATCGGAAGCAGCGTTCCCAACGCGGTCGAACAGAGCGCGATCCCGATGATCACGGCACCATCGCCGGGCGCGATCAGTACACCGACGCACAGCCCCATGACCAGGCTGAGAACCCAGCCGAAACCGGCACGACGGCCCGTGCGCTCACGGAAGACGCCGAAGTCGATCTCGCTGCCCGCGATGAAGAAGAGCATCGCGAGACCGAGAGCCGCCAGGGTACCCATGAAGGCTGAGGGCTCCGCCCATCCGAGCAGGCTGGGACCCACGAGGATGCCGAGGAGCAGCTCGAAGACGACGATCGGGATGCGGATCCACCGGGAGAGGGCACGCGCGAGGAGCGGAGCAAGCATCGCGAGTGCGGGGATGACGAACAGCACCGAGTCCATGAGTCACCCCGAGAGGTCGGCGACACCCGCGCCGATGAGCTTGAACCCCAGGATCACGAACAGCACCGTCATGATCACACCATGATTCGCGACGAGCCAGTTGCGTGCCCCGGAGAGCCGCACCTCGACCTTGCTCGGCGAGACGACGCTGATGATCCACGGAATCGCGACGGCGGAGATGCCGAACACACCGAAGATCAGCACCACCGCGACGATCTGCTCCGTCGGAAGCACCGACTGGGAGATGCGACCGCCCGCCGCGGCGAGGAGCGGGAGATCCTTGGGCGACAGCGGTCCCGAGATCAGCACGCCGGCGAGGAAGGCCTTCGCCGGCGTCAGCTCGTCCAGGCTGGCCATCCACCGGGGAGTCTCATGCGAGGAGCGGCCGCGCCATTGCAGCACCGCGAGCACCAGCAGCCCGGCACCGAGAACGATCTCGAT
Organism: Microbacterium sp. Root322; assembly: GCF_001425645.1. NCBI lineage: Bacteria > Bacillati > Actinomycetota > Actinomycetes > Micrococcales > Microbacteriaceae > Microbacterium > Microbacterium sp. Root322. The sequence goes on from NZ_LMCS01000002.1 coordinate 328,173, forward strand.
GATGTCGATCGTGATGTGAGGGCCCGAATCCGGGTCGTCCGCCCCGGCGGCGCGCCCGATCAGCACGAGAACGCCGACGAAGAGGATGCCCCACGCGTAGCAGCCCAGGATGAAGGCCGTGCCGTTCGTGCGGCCCTTGCCCGACGTGGCCATCAGGATCACGGCGACGATCGACAGCGGACTGATCGCGACGGCGATGCCGAGCGTCAGCAGGTCCGCCAGAACGGCGATCATGTGTGCACCACGGGATGGGCGTTGCGCAGGAACAGGATGATCCAGCTGAAGATGAGCAGCGCCGACACGAGCTCGACCGCCGTGAGGTTGTAGATACCGGCGGAGAACAGCAGGGCCAGGACGATGATGACTCCGACGTAGACGAAGCCCAGAGCGATGAAGACCTTCGGCATGGTCGGGATGAACCACGGAAGACCGATCACCAGGGCGGCGAAGGCGACGCACATGCCCGTGGCGACCGTGTTGTGCAGGAGGAAGAACCGGTCGACGGGAAAGACCCCGACGCAGGCGAGCAGAGCGCCCAGCAGCACGAACAGCGCGCGCACCGTGCGTCGATGTCGGCGATCGGCGGCCGTCGTGGTGGGTAGGGATGCCGTACCGAAGCGCGCGATCGTCGTGACGATGATGCCCGACACGATCAGAGTGAGATTGAAGGTCAGCGCTGAGATGTCGTGCGTGATGCCGAGTGCGGAGAGATTCATCTGCCACCACTGCGGGTCCGTCGCGCTCAGCATCGCCGTCACGACGCCCACGACGAGGAAGACCGCCAGCACCAGCGACAGATGGCGCGGGGTGAGGTTCGTCCCGCTCACGAAGGCGAGATAGGCGCTGAGCGCAGTCGACGAGGCGGCCAGCACCACCGCCGGAGACGCGAACACCATGGCACCGACGAAGCTGTGATCGAGGATGGTCGCTACGCCGATCCACCCGAGAAGAGCGATCGTCGCGTATGCGGCCGACAGGGCGACGAGGTCGAGCCACCAGTAGCTGACCCCGTCCGCGGCGCGCACATCGGCTCGACGGTCTCGATGAGGACGCAGGCGCGAGGTCGCGAACCCGACGGCAGCGGCGACGGCACCCGCGATCGCTGCGAACTCGCCGAGGGAGCGCCGCCCGTCGATGGGAAGCTCGCGCCCCCAGAAGACGAAGACCGCGACGAGCGCGCTGCCCGCGAACGCGAACGCCCCGAAGGTGAGCGCGAAGGACTCGTCGTCGAGTGCGCGTCGGGCTCGGGCCGCGCGCGGGACGTCCGCAGGAACCGGCGGCCAGGATGAATCCACCGCGGCCCCGCCCCCGTTCTCGCGGTGATCGCGCGATACCGCATCCCGCATCGGCGTCCCGTCCCTCAGCGCCTCCTGCGTTCGTTCGTCGTTCATTGCAGAACGGGTTCGTAGTCCTCGCCGGCGACCGCCCGGTGCGGGTGGCGGCGGGCGCGATCCCAGAAAGGGAGGACGATGAAGGAGGCCAGCAGGAAGCAGAGCGCACCGATGAATGTGCCCGTGTTCGCGAGGCCGCCGTTGAGAGCATCTCCGCTCGGGAGGATGAACGCACCCACCGCCGAGGCGCCGAACGCGATGCACCCGACCAGATTGATGAAGACCGACCACCAGGCACGACGACCCAGCTCCCAGAGTTTGCGGGCATGCGCGTACGCCACGACCGCGAGGACGCCGCTGATGAGGAAGGCGACGGATCCGCCCGCGTCCGGATTCCAGACGAGCTTCTCCTGAGCGGTGATGCTCCGTGCATGCAGCGCGCCGGCCGTGCTCGCGTTGAACAAGATGGTCCCGAGCGACTGCGTGGCCGCGGCGAGCCACTCGGCCCGGACCATACGCCCCGGAGGGTAGCCCACCTTGACGGCGACCGCTCCGCTGAGGAACAGCTGGATCAGTCCGGCGCCGGTGAAGAACCAGGCACCGATGAAGAAGAGCACATTCGACACGCTCGACCCCATCGCCTCGCTCAGCCCCGGTGCGGAGCCGACGGCGAAGAAGGCGGATCCGATCATGAACCCCCAGCACTGCTTCGTGACGGTGGGCACGAAGAGTCTGCGTGGCGGATCGATACTGGTCGCGGCAGCGGTCATGCTCGGTCTCCTGTCATCTCGATGTGTGGCGCGAAGGCGAGATCGGGGAGGGCGCACCACGGCGCCCTCCCCGATCTGACGGCTCAGTGGTGGAAGTGCGAACCGCTGCTCGCCGTGTCGGGGAGCGGAGTGCTCAGCGCCTCGAGGAACTCCACCTCTCCCCTGATGTCGGCCAGCAGTGCGGAGGCGAGGTCGCGGCTGAGCCCGACCTTCACGACGATGCGCTGCAGGATGACATCCGACATGTCGTCGGCCATCGGATATGCGGGAACGAGCCAGCCCTTCATCCGCAGCCGGTCGGCCAGGTCGTACAGGGTCCACTTGTCGGTGTGCCCCTCCTTCAGCACCCACGCGAACACCGGGATCGTGTCGCCCTTGCTGATGAGGTCGAACGGACCGATCTTCGCGATCTCGCTCGAGAGATAGGTGGCGACGTCGATCGAGTTCTGCTGCACCTCGCGGTAGCCCTCGAAGCCGAGGCGCAGGAACTGGTAGTACTGCAGCAGCACCTGCGCACCCGGACGTGAGAAGTTCAGCGCGAGGGTGGGCATGTCACCGCCCAGGTAGCTGACGTGGAAGATCATGCTCTCCGGCAGCACGGCGGTGTTGCGCCAGACGACCCAGCCCACTCCCGGATACACCAGACCGTACTTGTGGCCGGACGTGGAGATCGAGTTGACGCGATCGAGCTGGAAGTCCCAGACGAGGTCGGGCTGGCAGAACGGCGCCACCATGGCGCCGGATGCGCCGTCGACATGGATCTTCACGTCGAGACCCGTCTTCGCCTGGATCTCATCGAGCTTCTTCGAGATCGCGATCGTGTCGTCGTAGAGACCCGTGAACGTCTGGCCGAGGATCGACACGACGCCGATGGTGTTCTCGTCGACGTAGTCCTCGAGCTTGTAGCCGTCGAGGGTGATGTGGTCGGGTGAGACCGGCACGTAGCGCGCCTCGACGTCCCAGTAGTTGCAGAACTTCTCCCACACGACCTGCACGGCGGCCGACATGATGAGGTTCGGCTTCTCCGTCGACTTCCCTTCTGCTCGGCGCTTCTCCTGCCACAGACGCTTGAGGGCGAGGCCCCCGAGCATGCACGCCTCGGACGATCCGATCGTCGAGGTGCCGATGGTGTCGTTCTTGTCCGGCACGTTCCACAGGTCGGCGAGGATGCGCCAGCAGCGGTCCTCGATCGCCGCCGTCGCGGGGTACTCGTCCTTGTCGATCATGTTCTTGTCGGCGGCCTCGAGGTACAGCTTCTTGGCCTCGTCATCCATCCAGGTGCCGACGAAGGTGGCCAGGTTGAGACGTGAGTTGCCGTCGAGGATCGACTCGTCGTGCACGATCTGATAGGCCGTCTCCGGCAGGCTCGGTCCGGCCGGGAGCGTGAACTTGTCGAACTCGGTGGCTTCGCCCGGACGGACGAAGACGGGATTGATGCTGATGGTCGAGTCGACGTTCGTCGACTGACGGGCCTTGTACGTGTTGGTGGTCACTTTTTCGCTCCTACGAAGAGATCGGACGGATGAAGTGGGATGAGATGGCAGGACGTGTCGCGCGGGTGACTCCTCCTATACCTCGACCGGCGGGTAGAGGCGGTCCATGTTGTATTGACGGTTCCTCCGTGCGGCCCACGTGGAGATCGCGAGGAAGACCACGGTGAGAAGTGCGATCGTGCCGATCGCCACCCACAGCCGGTAGTCGGCGCCCCCGAGGATCATGAACCGGAGTCCGGTGACGGTGGCCGTCATGGGATCGATCCAGTGGATGTACTGGAAGGGCAGCGTCGTCACCGCGACCGGGTACACGCCTCCGGCTGAGGTGAGCTGGACCATGAGGAAGGCGAGCGTGAGCACGCGTCCGACGGCTGGTCCGAGCACGGCGTTGAACATCTGGATCATGGCCATGAACATCGCGACCATCAGCAGCATGAAGCCGAACGTGCCCCAGGGGTTGGCGTACTCCATCCCCAGACCGAACCGCACGACCAGGTACAGGATCGTCGCCTGCAGGAAGCCGATCGCCAGCGTCGGCGCATACGACGCGAGAACGGTGCGGAAGGACCCGAGCCCTTGAGCCAGCGGACGCGCCTGCAACGGAGTGAACAGCATCCACGCGATGATGCCGCCGACGAACAGCGCGAGCCCGAAGAAGAAGGGAGCGAAACCGTAGGCGAACGTCTTGGCCTCGTTGTTCGTGACCTGCTTCATCACGACGGGATCGGCCAGCGTCTTGATGAAGCTCGACTGCTGATCGCTGTTCCACGAGGGGATCAGCTTCATGCCCGACTCGACACCGCTGGCGAGTTCCGCGGTGCCGGCGACGAGCGCAGGCATGTTCGCGGAGATCTCGTTCGCACCGTCACTGAGCTGCACCAGGCCGCCCGCGAGCTGGTCGGCGCCGGATCGGAGTTCGTCGGCCTTCGCCGTGACCTGGTTCAGCGTGTTGTTGATGCCGCCGGACTCGACCGCGCGCAGGATCACGTTGACACGGCTGCTCGGGTTGTCGAACTCGCCGGCCAGGACGTCGACGTCGTTGCGCAGCCGGTCGAAGGCGATCGACACCTCTTGCCCGACGTTGCTCTGCTCGATCGAGCGCTGCACATTCTCCAGGCGCTCGGCGAGCGCATCGTCTCCGCCGGCGCGCACGTCGTCGATCACCGCCTGCAGGTCCGCCCGTGCCCGCGCGTTCGCATCGGCGATGCCGGCCAGAGCACCGTCGAGCGTGTCGGTGCTGGTGCGGATCGCTGCGGCGAACTGCTGCAGCTCTCCCGTGGTCAGACCGTTCGCGCTGACCGCTCTCTCCACCTGACCGACGGCACCGTCCACATCGGTGACGAGTTCATCGAGCGCGGCGGAGAGCGTCCCCGCGCCGGACTTCGCGGTGACCAGACCAGCCGCGAGCTGATCGGCGCCGGTGCTGAGCTGGTCGACCCCGGAGTTGAGGGTCTCGATTCCTGCGGCGGCCTGCCGGATCGTGGGCAGCTCCCCCTTGATCCCGGTCACGACGGCGAGGAACACCTGCTCACCCACCTGCGCCGTGACGTCGTTGATGACCTCGGCCGCCGCATCCTGACCGATCACCGTCGACAGGTAGTTGTTGGCGTCGTTGTACGTGAAGATCAGGTCGGCTTGGCGAGGATCACCAGACGCCGCCGAGGCGATCGCCTCGCTGAAGTCGGCGGGAATCGTGATCGTGAACGCGTACCTCCCGTGCTCGAGGCCCGCGGTGCCTTCGGCCTCATCGACGACGTGCGTCTGGAGTTGCCCCGAAGCGACGATCCCCTGCACGACCTGGGTACCGGCATCCAGCGGCTCGCCCATGGCATCGGCGCCCTCGTCGAGGTTGACGATCGCGACGGGGAGGTTGTTCACGTTGCCGAACGGGTTCCAGAACGCCCAGAGGTACAGGGCGCCGTACAACAGCGGCATCAGGATGATGACGACGACGGCGAGACGCGGCATGCGGCCGCGGTAGTAGCGCTTGAAGTCGCTACCGGGTGAGAATGCGGCGATCATCGGCCGGTGACCTCTCGTTCCAGGACCGCGAATTCGTGGTCGGTGAGGTTGTGGACCTCGATCACGTCGGTGATCCCGTCCTGCATCTCGACTCCGTTGACATCGGCCATGATGACCGTCTGCTCGGCCCCGAGAGCGATGAGGCGTTCACGGAGTCGCTGAGATCCTTCGATGCTGGCGAGCGTGTCGACGCCGCCGACGACCAGCAGCGGGGGCTTTCGGATGTTCGCGACCGCGATGCGGAACAGTGCTGCCGTGAACTCCGGGAGCTCCTCGACCATCGCATCCATCGTCGGCAGCGAATACTCCCCGAACACGGGTCGGCAGATGCGCTCGAGGTCGGCGTCGGTCGACTGGGGCACCCATTGGTACCACTTGGCCGCCCAACGCACCTGTTCCGTCACGATGTCGTGCACGCGAATGGTCTGCGGTATCCCGTCCACTTCGTCGATGTTGGCGATCGCCGCTCGGTCGAAGAGATGATGCGGGGCGTCGACGCGTCCGAAGGCCTCCAGCTGACCGGTGGTGGGCTTCATCCGTCCGGCCAGCGTCAGCAGGAGCGCCTGTCGACCACGCCCTCCCGCACCCACCAGCACCGTGACGCCTCCGGCTCGCACCGTGAGGTCGACGGGACCGTAGATGTGCCCCCACGAGGCGTCGACACCGATGCCGGTCGCCGTGATCAACACCTCGCCGAAAGAATCGCTGTGTCCGCTGCGGGTGCCGGGCTCACCGGCGGTGCCGCCCTCTTCCGTCGGAGCTGTCATCGCTTCTCCCCTTCGATTCGCTCTGAGATTCCCGATCGGCGTCGACATGGTCTCAGGCTTCGTTCTTGACGATCTGGCCGGATTTGACGATCAGGGCGAAGTTCGTGTCGGGGTCGGCGATGAGCGAGAGGTCCGCGATCGGGTCTCCGTCGACGAGGATCAGGTCCGCCCATGCCCCCTCGGCGATCACGCCGAGCTTCGCCCCGCGATAGGTGTTGCGCTCACCCGCGAGTTCGAAGAGCGCCGCGTTGCCGGAGGTGAGCATCGTGAGGGCCTCGGCATTGCTGTAGAAATCACCCAGGCGGGCGGCCATGACGCTCTGGCGCGGCGCCGACTGCGGCTCGAGAAGCAGATCGGTCCCCCATGCCGTCTTCACGCCGTGCTGCCTCGCCCATCCGTACACTTCATCGGTGCCGTTACAGATCTCGGTGTTCTTGGCAGCGCGCACAGGGTCGGGATAGTGATGGTCGTCCTCGGCGAACGGCTGCATCGAGAGCCATGCTCCCTTCTCGGCGATGAGTGCGATCGTCGCCTCGTCGGCGAGGTGACCATGCTCGATCGAGGTGACGCCGGCGTCGAGAGCGCGCGCGATCCCCGCGGGCGTGTAGACATGGGTGGCGACGTAGGTGCCGTAGTCCGTCGCCGCCTGGACCGCGGCTCGGACCTCATCCGAGGTGTACTGCAGGGTGTTGAGCGGGTCGTACATCGACGCCGCTCCCCCGCCGAGAGTGAGCTTGATCTGGCTCGCCCCCATCTTGAGCTGCTCCCTGACGGCGGCCAGAACACGCGGCACACCGTCCGCGACGCGGGTGAAGTGGATGTCCTCGGTGCGACTCGGCGCGCCTCCGAACTCCTCGGGCACGTCGTAGACGAACGAGAAGTCGGCGTGGCCCGAGGTCTGCGAGATCATCGCCTGGCTCGGGAATATCCGGGGGCCTTCGAAGACTCCGCGGTCGATGAGCGACTTGACCGGTGCGGTATCGCCGCCCATGTCCCGCACCGTCGTGAACCCGCGCAGCAGCATCCGCTTCGCCTCGGCGATGGTGTTTCCGTAGAGCGCGCCGGTGGGTCCCTGAAGGAACTCCATCATGCTGTTGGCGTTCCCCATCAGGTGCACGTGCGCATCGCTCAGCCCCGGCATAAGGAAGCGTCCCCTGGCATCGATCTCGATGACCCCGTCGGAGGCGTCGCCGGCGACGGGAGCCGAGGACACCCCGACGACGTGCGATCCTTCGATCAGGACGTCGACGTTGTCCTGCGTCTTCGCGTTCACGCCGTCGAAGACGCGAGCATTGCGGATGATCATCCTCTGCGGTGCATTCGTCCCTGGGGTCATGGCCGTGACACTATGACGCGGCCCGGCCACGGCCGTGCTTCCCGCAGAGATTTCCCCCGCCTCGTCATTCGGGTGATGACCCCGTTCACCCTCTGCCCTTCACCCGGCTCTCATCCCTCTCGTGGTGTGCCGCGAAAGGTGAGTAGTCTCCTCCCTGGAGCGGTCCGCGAGCGCGCGACAGCAGGAGGAGGAGACGTATGCCTGAGAAGGAACATTCGAAGAGCGACGTGGATCAGCCGAACAGGACGAACGGCGCGAAGGCGATCATCGCGATCATCATCGCCATCGCCGCACTCTCCTTCGTGTTCTCGAACGTCGCTCCCGCGACTCTCCGGTTCCTCTTCCTCGAGTTCACGATGCCTGCCTGGGGCTGGTTCCTCGCAGTGCTGGCGGCCGGCGTCGTGATCGGCTCCCTCTTCCCGTGGCTGCGTCCGCGGAAGAAGTGACGTGGCCTCCCACCGCGGTCCGTGCGCCGGCCCCGAATCCACGACTCGACCGAACCTCCGCCGTCTCGCCGCCGGACGCGCCGCAGCCGTGACCGCGCGTCCGAACTGAGTCCGCCGATGCCACAGAACACACGCGGCACCTCGGCGCGCGGCGAATCCATGAACCTGACGGACAGTGCGCGAGCGATCGACGCGTTGCGAAGCGCCGTGCAGTCGAAGAACGACGAGAGGGTCGCGCACGCGGCCATGATGAACATCTGGCCGTTGTACAGCGTGCACGCGGCCGAGCTGGTGGAGGCCGTCGAGGGGCTTCCCTCGCCCGTGCTGGAGCGGTATCCCGTGCTGCGCATCCTGCACCGCATGACACCGGTCCTGGCGCGCACCAGCCGTCCGTTCAAACCCCTCATCTATCCCGATGATGCTCGGAATATGAGCCCGGACGAACTCGATATCTTCACGCTCGTGCAGATGGTCGCGTTCCGGCTCAGCGGAGACGTCGCAGCGGCCATGATCTATGCCCGTCGTCTGCAGGATCGCATCGTGGAGATCCGCGTCGAGTCCCGCGAGCGCCCCGACGGACCGCTCTGGTTCTACCACCAGCAGATCGGATCGACGCTCCTCGCCGCCGGGGAGACCGCCGCGGCCCTCCTCGAGTTCACGACGGCCCGCGACCTGGGAAGACTGTCCCCCCAGGCCGACGCCGAGCGCATGGCGCTGGGCCGCACCGCGCTCGCCCACGCTGTTCGCGGGTCTCTCGACGACGCGGAGAGCACCCTCGACGAGATCGCCCTGCTGCCGCAGGTCACGCATGCCCATGCGGCCTCGACGATGATGACGGAGCGGTGCGCGAGGGCCCTGCTCGCCGTCGATCAGATGGCACCGGAGGCGGGTGCGCTTCTGAGCCGGCTCGAGACCTACGACAGCATCGAGCTCACCTGGCCTTTCGCGCTGCTTGCGCGCACGCGTCACCTGTTGGCCCTGCAGCACCCCGACGATGCCGTCGAGGCCGTCAGTTTGGCGCGCGACGCGCACCCCGACCAGCACGGGTCGTTCGCGACCGATGTCATCAACGCGGTGTCGATCGAAGCTCTCTGGTCGATCGGCGACACGACCTCGGCGCGTCGGCTCGCCGACTCATCCGCCCGCTCCGGAGTGCTCAGCCGCATGGCGATCATCCGGCACGCACTCCTGGAATCCCGACTCGACACCGCTGCCGCGGGGTTGCGCCAGATGTCCGCCGCACGGTCGCTGGGACCGGGGCAGCGTGCGGAGGCCACGCTCCTGTCGGCGTGGTTGGAGTGCGCCCTCACCGATGGCGTCGCCGCGGAGACCGCCGCCCAGGTCGCGCGGATCGCGTCGCGCCCCGGGAAGCGCCGACTCATCTCCACGATGCCGCTCCAGCTGATCGAGCGCGTGCGAGAGCGCCTCTCGCCCGAGGATGCGGTCGCCTTCTCCGCACTCACCGGCGGTCTCGACTCCGCCGACCACCCTCGTCGCCCCGCGCTCACCGCGAGCGAGATCCGGGTACTCCATGCCCTCCCTCTGCACGCCACGACCGCGGAAATCGCCGCAGCGCTGTATGTCTCGCCGAACACGATCAAGTCCCAGCTGAGATCCCTCTACCGCAAGCTCGGATGTTCGACGCGCGACGACGCGATCAGCATCGCCTCCCGGCTGCGCCTGCTGAACACCGAGACCTCGAACCGGCCATGATGGCACCACCCGTGCGTGCGGCGAACTCGGACCCCGGGATCATGAGTCGCGCTCGGGGCGCGCTGCAGGCGCTGCGCCCGCGGGCCGCGACCGCGGACACGGACGCGCCCGATGTAGGCGTGACCGCGATGCTGGGAGAACTCGGCGCAGCGCTCCTGGCCGCGTCGCAGGCGACGAGCGATGTGGAGGAGACGCTCGACCGGCTCGCCCGGCAGTACGATCGCGCCGATCTCCGTGTCTTCGTCCTCCCGACGATCGTCATGGTCGAGGATCCGCGCAGGGCATCGTCGCAGACCTCTCTGTTCGCCGCAGACGGCACCGCGCTGCGCCTCGATCAGGTGGATGCCCTCGAGAGGCTCGTTCGTCAGGCGTCGCAGAGCACGCCGTCTCCGCAGGATGTCGTGGCGCGGCTCAGCGCGATCCGATCGGCACCCCCGCGCTTCGGACCGGTGCTCACCGTGTTCGGGTACACCCTGCTCACAGTCGGGTTCGGACTCGTGCTCAATCCGACCCTCACCGCTCTCCCGGTGTATGTGCTGCTCGGGGTGGTCGTGGGCTCGATCGTCCTCATCGGCGCCCGCGTCGCCACGCTGTCGCTGATCCTGCCCGTGCTGACCGCCTTCTCGGTGACGCTCCTGATCTCCGTGCTCGTGCGCCCTCTGGTGCACGACGACGTGCTCCGTCTCGTCGCGCCGTCCTTGGTGTCGTTCCTTCCAGGACTCACTCTCACCATCGCCGCCGTGGAACTCACCTCAGGGCAGATGATGGCGGGGGCGAGCCGCCTGGTATCCGGTATCGCCCGGCTCGGCCTCCTCGCTTTCGGGGTGTACGCGGGCATCTCGCTGGCAGGCGAGCCGCCTCCTCCCACCACCGCACCTGTGCAGCTCGGGGCGTGGGCACCGTGGGCGGGCATCGTTCTGGTCGCCCTCGGCTACTACCTCTACTCCGCTGCTCCGCGACGCTCCCTCCTGTGGATCCTCTATGCGTTGGTCGTCGCCTACTCCGCGCAGCTTCTGGGCGATGCGCTGGTGGGAGCCGAGATGTCGGGACTCGTCGGCGCCCTGATCGTCATCCCCGCCGTCATGCTCGCCGGGCGCCTCGCGGCGTCACCCTCGACCGCGGTCATGCTCACGTGCGCGTACTGGCTCCTGGTGCCGGGCGCCATGGGATTCATCGGGCTCAGCGAGGCCGCCTCGGGCACGTCGGGCGCCACGGACACCATCCTGCGGACCTTCGGCTCGCTCACGGCGATCGCGATCGGGATGCTGCTGGGCGCGGGTCTGAGTCGCGACGTGATGGCGATGTCGCGCGGATGGCGACAGGCGCGGCGTCGCAGCGGCCGCGATGCGCACGACCGATCGTGACCTGCCTGATGCCGCTGCTGGCCGTGCAGGCAGCCCGACCCCGTCAAGAACCACTTCGGGTTGAGAAGGTAGCCGAGAGCAATCGCATCTGGAGTCCCGCCCTCGCTCGAAAATACAAAAGGCCCCGACCAGCCGCTCGTGGTGAGCAGCCGGCCGGAGCCTTTGGTACGTCAGCGAATCCGGTGCCGACGCGACGGACTCAGAAGTCCCAGTCGTCGTCTTCTGTGGCCTCGGCCTTGCCGATCACGTACGACGAGCCCGACCCCGAGAAGAAGTCGTGGTTCTCGTCGGCGTTCGGCGAGAGCGCCGACAGGATGGCCGGGTTCACGTTCGTGACGCTGGAGGGGAACATCGCCTCGTAGCCCAGGTTCATGAGGGCCTTGTTGGCGTTGTAGTGCAGGAACTTCTTCACGTCTTCGGTCAGACCGACGCCGTCGTAGAGGTCCTGCGTGTACTGCACCTCGTTGTCGTAGAGCTCGTACATGAGCGAGAACGTGTAGTCCTTGAGCTCATCGCGGCGCTCCTGGGTCTCGTTCTCGAGGCCCTTCTGGAACTTGTAGCCGATGTAGTAGCCGTGCACGGCCTCGTCACGGATGATGAGGCGGATCAGGTCGGCCGTGTTCGTCAGCTTCGCCTTCGAGGACCAGTAGATCGGCAGGTAGAAGCCCGAATAGAACAGGAAGGACTCCAGCAGGGTGGAGGCCACCTTGCGCTTGAGCGGGTCGTCGCCCTGGTAGTAGTCCATGATGATCTGAGCCTTCTTCTGAAGGTTCGGGTTCTCGGTGGACCAGCGGAACGCCTCGTCGATCTCCTTCGTCGACGCGAGCGTCGAGAAGATCGAGGAGTAGCTCTTCGCGTGCACCGACTCCATGAACGCAATGTTCGTGTAGACGGCCTCTTCGTGAGGCGTGATCGCGTCGGGGATCAGCGACACCGCGCCCACGGTGCCCTGGATCGTGTCGAGCAGCGTGAGACCGGTGAACACCCGCATGGTGAGCAGCTGCTCGTCGGGGGTGAGCGTGTTCCACGACTGCACGTCGTTCGACAGCGGCACCTTCTCGGGCAACCAGAAGTTGTTCACCAGACGGTTCCAGACCTCGAGGTCTTTGTCGTCCTGGATGCGGTTCCAGTTGATCGCCTGCACGCTGGAGACCAGCTTGAGTCTTTCGGGAGTCATTTTCTTCGTCGTTTCTCGGGATTCAGAGTTCTCAGGTCAACAACAGGTCAGAGCATGCACGAGACGCACTCGGCCATGTCGGTGCCCTCGAGCGCCAGCTGACGCAGGCGGATGTAGTAGATCGTCTTGATGCCCTTGCGCCATGCGTAGATCTGCGCCTTGTTGATGTCACGCGTAGTGGCGGTGTCCTTGAAGAACAGCGTCAGCGACAGGCCCTGGTCGACGTGCTGCGTGGCCGCGGCGTACGTGTCGATGACCTTCTCGTAGCCGATCTCGTACGCGTCCTGGTAGTACTCCAGGTTGTCGTTCGTCATGAACGCCGCCGGGTAGTAGACGCGACCGAGCTTGCCTTCCTTGCGGATCTCGATCTTCGACGCGATCGGGTGGATCGACGACGTCGAGTTGTTGATGTACGAGATCGAACCGGTCGGCGGCACGGCCTGCAGGTTCTGGTTGTAGATGCCGTGCTTCTGGATCGACGCCTTCAGCTCAGCCCAGTCGTCCTGCGTCGGGATGTGCTTGCCGGCGAAGAGCTCCTTGACCTTCTCGGTCGCGGGGACCCAGGCCTGGTCGATGTACTTGTCGAAGAACTCGCCCGATGCGTAGGTCGAGTCCTCGAACCCGTCGAACGTGGTGCCGCGCTCGATGGCGAGGTTGTTCGACGCACGCAGCGCGTGGAACAGCACCGTGTAGAAGTAGATGTTCGTGAAGTCGATGCCCTCTTCGGAGCCGTAGTACACGTGCTCGCGAGCGAGGTACCCGTGCAGGTTCATCTGGCCGAGGCCGATCGCGTGAGAGCGGTCGTTGCCGTCTTCGATCGAGCGCACCGAGCCGATGTGGCTCTGGTCGCTCACTGCGGTGAGAGCGCGGATCGCCGTCTCGACGGTCTGTCCGAGGTCGTCGGCGTCCATCGACAGCGCGATGTTCATCGAGCCGAGGTTGCAGGAGATGTCCTTGCCGATGTTGTCGTACGACAGGTCGGCGTTGTACGTGGTCGGCGTGTTCACCTGCAGGATCTCGCTGCAGAGGTTGGACATGTTGATCCGACCCTTGATCGGGTTGGCCTTGTTCACCGTGTCTTCGAACATGACGTACGGGTAGCCGGACTCGAACTGGATCTCGGCGACGGTCTGGAAGAACTCGCGCGCGTTGATCTTGGTCTTCTTGATGCGCGGGTCGTCGACCATCTCGCGGTACTTCTCGGTGACCGAGATGTCGCCGAACGGAACGCCGTAGACCTTCTCGACGTCGTACGGCGAGAACAGGTACATGTCCTCGTCGTTCTTGGCGAGCTCGAACGTGATGTCCGGCACAACGACGCCCAGGGACAGCGTCTTGATGCGGATCTTCTCGTCGGCGTTCTCGCGCTTGGTGTCGAGGAAGCGCATGATGTCGGGGTGGTGGGCGTTGAGGTACACCGCGCCGGCGCCCTGACGCGCACCGAGCTGGTTGGCGTAGCTGAAGCTGTCTTCGAGGAGCTTCATCACCGGGATGATGCCCGAGGACTGGTTCTCGATCTGCTTGATCGGCGCACCCGATTCGCGGATGTTCGACAGCAGCAGGGCGACGCCGCCGCCGCGCTTGGAGAGCTGCAGGGCGGAGTTGATGCCGCGGGCGATCGACTCCATGTTGTCTTCGATGCGCAGCAGGAAGCAGCTGACGAGCTCGCCGCGCTGCGCCTTTCCGGCGTTGAGGAAGGTCGGGGTGGCCGGCTGGAAGCGGCCGGAGATGATCTCCTCGACGAGGGCGACGGCGAGCTTCTCATCGCCGTCCGCCAGTCCGAGGGCGGTCATGACGACGCGGTCTTCGAAGCGCTCGAGGTAGCGCTTGCCGTCGAACGTCTTGAGCGTGTAGCTCGTGTAGTACTTGAACGCGCCGAGGAAGGTCTCGAAGCGGAACTTCTTGCCATAGGCGAGGTCGTTGAGCTTCTGGATGAACTCCATCGAGTACTTCTCGATAACGGCGCCCTCGTAGTACTCCTTCTCCACGAGGTAGTCCAGGCGCTCCTTGAGCGAGTGGAAGAACACCGTGTTCTGGTTCACGTGCTGCAGGAAGTACTCCCGTGCGGCGCGCTTGTCGGCGTCGAACTGGATCTTGCCGTCCGCGTCGTACAGGTTGAGCATCGCGTTGAGGGCGTGATAGTCGAGACCCTCATAGGAGGGGTTCGCCTTGAATGCCGCTGTCTCGGTCACTGAAGCTGCCACCGTCGTTCCAATCCGTCGCTCACGCGATCCACATCGTCTTGTGTGCCGAAGATCTCGAGCCGATACAAGTGAGGCACGTTGCACTTGCGGCTGATGATGTCACCGGCGAGGCAGAACGCCTCGCCGAAGTTGGTGTTGCCCGCGGAGATCACGCCGCGGATGTGGCGCCGGTTGCGCTCGTCGTTGAGAAACCGGATCACCTGTTTCGGAACGGCGCCCTTCTCGACGCCGCGCCCTGCTCCCCCGCCGTAGGTGGGGGTGACCAGCACGAAGGGCTCGTCGATGACGAGGTCTTCTTCGTGCCGGTGGAGGGGGATGCGTCGGGACGGGAGCCCGAGCTTCTCGATGAACCGCGCGGTGTTACCCGAGACGCTCGAGAAGTAGATCAGGAGCGGCGCTGCGGTCGCGACGGCGCTCATGGGGCGTCACGCCAGACGGGAGGCGAGCTCGTCGATCTTGTCGGGACGGAAGCCCGACCAGTGACCCTCGTCGGTGACGACGACGGGTGCCTGC
This sequence comes from Microbacterium sp. Root322, assembly GCF_001425645.1. Classification (NCBI taxonomy): domain Bacteria; kingdom Bacillati; phylum Actinomycetota; class Actinomycetes; order Micrococcales; family Microbacteriaceae; genus Microbacterium; species Microbacterium sp. Root322. The sequence goes on from NZ_LMCS01000002.1 coordinate 343,309, forward strand.
ATGTAGCCGAGCGCCTTGACCTGCTCGAGCGCCGTCGGGTCTTCCGACAGGTCGAGGATCTCGTACTCGATGCCCTTGGCATCCAGGGCACGGTAGGTGGCGTTGCACTGAACGCAGGAAGGCTTTGTGTAGACCGTGATCGACATCTTTTTCGTAACCCCTCAAATCTCTGGCCTGCTTCTCATCAGGCTGTTTCCCGGTAGACCCCTGCCGGGACTTCAATACTACATATGGGGACCGACATTGGGGGCGACCACAAGGGGTAGTAGTTACATCCTTGTAGTTATCCACCGTTCTCTACAGATACAACACAGGTTCTCCACCGTTTCTTCCACAGGCAGAGGCCCCGTACGGGGACACTCGAACCGCAGGAAATCGCGGCTGGGAAGCACCCGTGAGCGATCTGTCCACAGGGGCGACCATACGAGGGGCTTCGGACATTCCGAGACCTGTGGAAACTCCCTCTCGGCGTGTCGGCGGCGTGTCGCATCCGTACCCGCTTCGACGCTCCCCGCCGGGTGCCGGTACCGTTGTCTGGTGGCGGGATATCGGGATCTTCTTCGCACGCCGGGAGTGGCGCGCATGATCGCTGCTCAGCTGACGGCGCGCTTCCCCAACGGGATGATGTCGCTGGCGATCCTGCTGCATGTCGAGCAGCAGACGGGGTCTTACGGATCTGCCGGTCTGGTGCTCGCCGCGACCAGTGTGGGGCAGGCGATCGCCGGCCCCATCACCAGCCGGTGGATGGGCGTCTGGGGCATGCGTCGCGTGATCACCCTCACCCTGTCGGTATGCGTCGTGGCGGTGCTGTGCCTCGCCCTGCTCCCGCTCGAAGTACCGGGGTACATGGCGCTCGGGATGGTCGCGGGCCTCTCCACTCCGCCGGTCCAGGCCGCGGTCCGTACGATCTACCCCAAGCTCGTGAACTCGTCGAACCTCACTCCGTTGTTCTCCCTCGACGCCTCGCTGCAGGAGATCATCTGGGTGCTGGCCCCCGTCGTGATCACGCTCGTCTCCACCCAGGTCGGCACCGCGGAGGGACTGCTGCTGGTGGCGATCATCCTCGTCGGCGGCGGAGCGTGGTTCATCCTCTCCCCCGAGGTCGGGCGCGTGCGCATCCCACGCAGTCGCAACGCTCTCGGCAAGGTCGTGCTCAAGCCGCCCGTGCTGCTGGCGACCGTGATCGGCTTCCTCCTGATCGGGGCCTGCGCCGCCGTGGAGGTCGGCGTGGTCGCGACGTTCGAGCACGGAAGCCTCGCCGCCGGTCTCGTGCTCGCCGTGTTCTCGGCCGGAAGCCTCGCCGGCGGTCTGGCGTTCGGACACATCCCCATCGGGCCGTGGGCCATGGCGCGCCGGCTGCTGATCGTGACGATCGGGCTCGGCCTGACGATGGTCATGCTCAACGTCTTCTGGCTGGGCGGCACCCTGATCCTCGCCGGCATCGGCATCGCCCCCGCTCTCGCCGTGCTCTTCGCCATCACCTCGGCCAGCGTGAAGTTCAGCGAGACCGCTGAGGCGTTCGGATGGGCAGGCACCGGTCAGCTCATCGGCGCCGCGGCAGGATCCGCCGTCGCCGGCTTCCTGGTCGATGTCGGCGACTGGCGCGGTGCGTACCTCGCCGCCACGATCTTCGCCGCGGTCGGGCTCCTCGTAGCCGTCGTCTTCGTCCGCTCCTTCCCCGACCTGCGTCACCGCGACGCGAGCCCGCATCCCGACACCGAACCCCTGGCGGTCACCCCCTCATGAGCTCCTCCTCCTCGACCTCTGCCCCCGAGATCGTCTGCATCGGCGAGACCATGGCGCTGATCACCCCGACGGACGCCCGGCTGGCCGATGCCGCCGCGGCGACGATCGGTCTCGCCGGCGCGGAGTCCAACGTGGCTGCCGGCGCAGCCTCCACCGGGCATCGCGTCGCCTGGGCATCGCGTCTGGGCGCTGACCCCCTCGGCGACCGCGTCGCCACCGAGCTCGAGCAGCGAGGCGTGGAGCTGTGGATCGACCGCGATGCCACCGCGCCGACCGGAGTCATGTTCAAGGATCCGGGAGCGGAGTCGTCCTCCGTCTACTACTACCGTCAGGGGTCAGCCGCCTCCCGCATGGAGCCGGGATTCCTCACGACCGCGCAGCTCCAGGGCGTGCGGATCGTGCACACCACCGGGATCACCCCCGCGCTCTCCGCGTCGTGTCGTGAGATGGTGGATCGGCTCTTCATCGACGCACGCGCGGCAGGCGCTCTCGTGTCGTTCGACGTGAACGACCGTCGTCCGCTGTGGAGCACGCAGGAGGCGGCCGAGACCCTCGCCCGCCTGGCGGACGCCGCGGACATCACCTTCGTCGGCCGCGACGAGGCTGAACGCATCTGGGGCACGGCGACGCCGGCCGAGATCCGCGCGTTCCTCCCGAACTGCGCGCTGCTGGTCGTCAAGGACGGCGACGTCGGCGCCACCGCCTTCGACGGCGACGCCGAACCGGTTTTCGTCCCCGCCCCGGTGGTCGACGTCGTCGAACCGGTCGGCGCAGGCGACGCGTTCGCCTCCGGATTCCTGGCGGCCATCCTCGAGGGAGCCGACCTCGCCGCATGCCTGTCCGCCGGCCACGCGGCCGCCGAGCGCGTGCTGACGATCGCTGCCGACCTTCCGCCGCTGGTGACGCTCAGCTGAACGCCGCGGGCTCCCCCGCCAGGACGACCCCGCTCCCCCGGTCGTAGGCTGGTGCCATGCCCGCACCGCTCACTCTGCCCCGTATCTCGTGGGGCTCCCCGTCGGCATCCCGGCGAGCGCTTCTGGTTCACGGCCTCGGGTCGTCCGGCGCTCTGATGTGGCGTCTCGGCGACGCTCTCGCCGATGCGGGATGGCACGCGACAGCCGTGGATCTGCGAGGTCACGGCGACGCGCCGCGCTCCCTGGACTACTCGGTCGCCGCATACGGTGCCGACCTCGCCGTCACGCTCCCCGAAGGCGGCGGCGCCTGGGACGCAGTCATCGGCCACTCGCTCGGCGGCGCCGCCAGCACGGTCGCCGCAGCATCCGCTGCGGAATGGACGCGGCGTCTCGTGCTCATCGATCCCGCGATCCACGTGGACGGACGCGATGCGGCGATCGTCCGCCGCAGCCAGGAGCGCGCATTCGCCGACACCCGGCTCGAGGTCGTGCAGCAGGAGCATCCGCACTGGCATCCGCAGGATCAGGAGCTCAAGGTCGACGCCGTCCTGCGCGCGAGCGCCTGGGCCGTGGAGCAGACCAGCGCCCAGAACCAGCCCTGGGACGTGCGCGCCGAGGCCGCGCGGCTGCGCGTGCCCACGCACGTGATCGGCGCCGACCCCGCCGTCTACAGCATCTTCACGGGTGCTCTCGCCGACGAGGTCCTCGCCGCGAACCCCTTGATCTCCCTGTCGATCGTCGAGGGCGCAGGACACTCCCTGCACCGCGATCGCCCGGAGGAATCCGTCCGTCAGCTTCTGGAGGCACTGGCATGAGCACGTTCGATCCCGCGGAATTCCTCCCCGACGACCTTCTCGAGCGCATCCGCGAGCGCGCACCGATCCATGACCGCGAGAACACCTTCCCCGCGCAGGACCTCGACGAGCTGCGGGCCGCGGGATACCTGTCGATCCTCGTGCCGACCGTGCGCGGGGGCGCCGGACTCGGACTCGCCGAAGCCGCGATCCTGCAGCAGCGTCTCGCGGGTGCCGCACCGGCGACCGCCCTGGCCGTCAACATGCACCTCGTGTGGACGGGCGTCGCCAAGGTCTTCTCCGACCGCGGCGTACCCGGACTGGAGTTCGTGCAGGATGGCGCGGTGGCGGGCGAGGTCTTCGCGTTCGGCATCAGCGAGGGCGGCAACGACCTGGTGCTGTTCGGCAGCGACACCGCAGCCGTGCCCGATGGCGACGGCGGATACTCCTTCACCGGCACCAAGATCTTCACCTCCCTCGCCCCGGTGTGGACGCGACTGGGCCTGCACGGGCTCGACACCACGAGCCCCGACGCGCCCCAGCTCGTGTTCGCCTTCATCGAGCGGACGGATGCGGTCACCACCTCCGACGACTGGGACACCCTCGGCATGCGCGGCACGCAGAGTCGCACCACGCGGCTGAACGGCGCCGTCGCCGATGCTGCGCACGTGGTGCGCCGTATCGACCCGGGCCCCAGCCCCGACCCCATCGTGTTCGGCATCTTCTCGGTCTTCGAGATCCTGCTCGCGTCCGTCTACACAGGCATCGCCCGCCGAGCACTGGAACTCGCCGTCACGACGGCGCAGAAGCGGCACTCGAAGAAGACGGGTCTCGCCTACAGCCAGGATCCCGACATCCGCTGGCGCATCGCCGACATGGCGATCGCCTACGACGCGCTGCCGCCGCAGATCGCCGCGCTCGCACGCGATGTGGACGACCGTGTCGATCACGGCGCGCGGTGGTTCCCGCAGCTCTCCGGCGTCAAGCACCGCGCGATCACGATGGCCAAGCATGTCGTCGACGAGGCGATGCTCGTCGCCGGCGGCGGGTCGTACTTCTCCGCCAACGAGCTCTCCCGCCTCTACCGCGACGTGCTGGCCGGGGCGTTCCACCCCTCCGACCCCGAATCCGCGCACGCCACCGCGGCGAGCGCGTGGTTGGGCCCTCTCGAAAGCTGAGTTTTTCTGCCGATTCCGCTGGACGAATAGCCATATTCTGCGAAATCGGTTGCCGAGAGCATCGTGGAGTGCGAGGATCGCACCATGAGTCCGGCGAAGAAGCACCCTTCCCTCGATGCGGTCTCGAAGACGATCGTCGAGCTGCTCCAAGAGGACGGCCGTCGTTCCTACTCCGAGATCGGCCGCACCGTAGGGATGAGCGAGGCGGCCGTGCGCCAGAGGGTGCAGCGGCTGACCGAGTCCGGTGTCATGCAGATCGTCGCCGTCACCGACCCGATGCAGCTGGGCTTCCATCGCCAGGCCATGATCGGCGTGCGCGTGTCCGGCGATGCCCGCCGCGTCGCCGAGGCGATCGCCGCGATCGACGCCGTGGACTACGTCGTCATCACGGTCGGCTCCTTCGACGTCCTCGCCGAGGTGGTCTGCGAGGACGATGACGACCTGCTCGCACTGATCAACGACGTCATCCGCCCGATCGAGGGCGTTCTCTCCACCGAAACCTTCATATACGCCAAGCTGCAGAAGCAGCTCTACAACTGGGGGACCAGATGAGCATCGCACGCACCATCCCGTCGGAATCCGAGCTGCAGACGATGGCGAAGGATCATCTCTGGATGCACTTCACCCGGCAGTCCACGATGGCCGAGTCTGGTGTGCCCATCATCGTCAAGGGCGAGGGTCATCGGATCTGGGACGCCAAGGGCAAGGAGTACTTCGACGGCCTCGCCGGACTCTTCGTCGTGAACGCCGGCCACGGTCGGCGACGACTGGCAGAGGCCGCGGCGGCACAGGCGTCCGAGCTGGCATTCTTCCCGCTGTGGTCGTATGCGCACCCGGCGGCGATCGAACTGGCCGACCGCCTCGCGGACGAGGCACCCGGCGACCTGAACAAGGTCTTCTTCTCCACCGGTGGCGGCGAGGCGGTCGAGACCGCCTTCAAGCTCGCCAAGCACTACTGGAAGCTGCAGGGAAAGCCCGCCAAGCACAAGGTCATCTCGCGCGCGGTGGCGTACCACGGCACCCCGCAGGGCGCTCTGGCGATCACCGGCATCCCGGCTATGAAGTCGATGTTCGAACCGGTCACCCCCGGCGGCTTCCGCGTGCCGAACACCAACTTCTACCGCGCGGCCGAGATGGGCGGGCCCGCCGATGACCTCGAGGCCTTCGGGCGGTGGGCGGCCGACCGCATCGAGGAGATGATCCTCTTCGAAGGGGCCGACACCGTGGCCGCGGTCTTCCTCGAGCCCGTGCAGAACTCCGGCGGATGCTTCCCGCCCCCTCCCGGCTACTTCGCCCGCGTGCGCGAGATCTGCGACCGCCACGACGTGCTGCTCGTCTCGGACGAGGTCATCTGCGCCTTCGGCCGCCTCGGACACACGTTCGCGTGCACGGGCCTGGGCTACGTGCCCGACATGATCACGTGCGCCAAGGGCATGACGAGCGGCTACTCCCCCATCGGGGCGACGATCATCAGCGACCGCATCTACGAGCCCTTCTCGAAGGGCGACATGTCCTTCCCGCACGGCTACACCTTCGGCGGACACCCGGTCTCGGCCGCGGTCGCGCTGGAGAACCTCGCGATCTTCGACGAGGAGGGGTTGAACGCGCACGTGCGTGAGAACTCTCCGCTGTTCCGCTCCGAGCTCGAGAAGCTGCTCGATCTGCCGCTGGTCGGCGATGTGCGCGGCGACGGATACTTCTTCGGCATCGAGCTCGTGAAGGACAAGGCGACCAAGGAGACCTTCGACGACGCCGAGTCGGAGCGGCTGCTGCGCGGCTTCCTCTCCCCCGCCCTGTTCGAAGCCGGTCTGTACTGCCGTGCGGATGACCGCGGCGACCCCGTGATCCAGCTCGCGCCGCCGCTCACCGTCGGGCCTTCGGAGTTCCGCGAGATCGAGCAGATCCTGCGGGATGTGCTCACGCGCGCGCAGTCGGTCCTCTGACCGTCGCGGACACGGCACTGCGCGGCGCGGAGGTCACACGACCGGCGCCGCGCTCCGCTTCGCCAGCAGCGCGAGGTGGAGTGCGGCGAGGGTCTCCCCGTCGTCGAGATCCACATCGAGCAGGTCGCCGATCAGCGTGAGGCGCTGGTAGAAGACGGAGCGTGAGAGGTGGCTCGCGGCTGCGGCGGCCGAGCGGTTGCCGGGGTGTGCCACGAGCGCCGCCAGCACATCGAGCAGGTCGCCACGGCGCTCGCGGTCGTGCGTCACGAGCGGCGCCAGCATCCGTTCGCTGTGTGCGAGCAGGCGATGGTCGTCGCGCAACGACGCGACGAAGCGCTCGAGCGGACGGTCGTCCACGCGCCGCACGCGCGGACCGCCATCCGAACGGTCGCTGGCCGCCAGATCGCGCGCGGCCCGCAGCGAGGCGAGCAGACCCAGCACGTCGTCCGCAGGGGGTCCGACGAAGACCGTGCGGTCAGGACCGACGAGGCTCGCGACGAGCGCATCCGACAGCGGAACGGATGCCGGCAGCGACAGCAGTGCGACATCGTCGTCACCCACCCGCGCGGCGACCACCGCGACCCCGAGCTGCGCCGCGCGGTGCGCAAGGTGCACCGCAGGTTCCGTGCCACGTGCCACGATGCCGTGGCAGTGCCGCCCGGCGAGCAGGAAGCCGCTGGTCGCGAGGCGGGCCTCGATGTCATCCGGACTCGCGAACCGCGCGCCGAGCAGGTCGTCGATGAGGCCGCGCTGTGCCAGCAGCGACCACTCGGAATCACCGCCGTCCGCGAGGCACCCGAAGGCGAGGGCCGTGGCCCCCTGTTCGAGCACGGTGAGCCGGCCGGCCGGATGCGCGGGTCCGGGGAGCGCGAGCAGGGTCCCCCACCGCACGCCGCGCGCCTGCACCGGCACGCGGTCGGCGGAGCGCAGCATTCCCAGTGCCTGGGCCACCGGCATCCGCAGGGTCTCGTGCGCGATCACCTCGCGCGCCAGGTTCTCCAGCACGACGGGTGCGCCGAGCGCCCGCGCCGTCTCGGCGACGACGACATCGGCCGGGGCTCCCCGCAGGCTCAGCGCCGTGAAGAGTTCGTGCAGGTGCTGGCGTTCGCGCAGCGCCATGGTCTGCGCGGCGATCAGCGCGCGGTGCACGGTCTCGGTGACGGCGACGAACTTGACCTCGCTGGTCAGTGCGATCAGCGCGAGCCCGCGCTCCGCGCACACCTCGACGACGGCATCCGGGATGCGCGCCTGGCCGGAGCCGAGCTCGACCACGATGCCCGCGACCCCGGCCTGGTGCAGTCCCTGGGCGAAAGCACGCAGCTCCGCCGCAGCGGTCGGCCAGCCGGCCCCGGTGCTGAGCAGGAGTTCCCCGCCGTCGAGCAGACGGGCGACACCGGCGCTGTCGGACACGTGCACCCAGCGCACGGCGGCATCGAGCGCACTGCCGCCGACGATCAGCTCGGGAGCGCCCGCCTGCAGCACGGGCTCTGCGAGCACATCGGCGACCGTGAGGAGTGCGTCACCGCGTGTCGGACGATCTGTCCGGATGAAGCGGAAGTCCTGACGTTCTGACATCACGATCAGCTCCCTCGCTCTGTGATCATTGAGGAGCACAAGCCTATCGAACACCGGTCAGAGTGTTCGAGCCCCGCACTCTTCAGCCCTCGGAGGAACATCGTGGACATCGTCCGTCACGTCATCAACGGCACGGAGACCGCCGAAGCGGCCCGCACCGGTCAGATCTTCGACCCCGCAACGGGTCAGGTGTCCAAGCAGGTCGCCTTCGCATCGGCGGCCGAGGTGGAGACCGCGATCGCCGCGGCTGCGGCCGCCCTGCCGGCCTGGCGCGAGACGAGCCTGATCAAACGCGCCGACGTGTTCTTCCGCCTTCGCCAGCTGTTGAAGGAGCGCACGCCCGAGCTGGCCGCGATCGTCACCTCCGAGCACGGCAAGGTGCTCTCGGATGCCGCCGGCGAGGTGTCGCGCGGCATCGAGAACGTCGAGTTCGCGGCCGGACTCGTGCACCTTCTCAAGGGCGAGCGCAGCGAGCAGGTCTCGCGCGGTGTCGACGTGCACTCGGTCAAGCAGCCGGTCGGCGTCGTCGCCGCGATCACCCCGTTCAACTTCCCCGTGATGGTGCCGCTGTGGATGGTGGCCTCGGCCATCGCCTGCGGCAACACGGTCGTGCTCAAGCCGAGCGAGAAGGACCCGTCCGCCGCGGTGTGGCTCGCGAAGCTCTTCACCGAGGCCGGTCTCCCCGACGGCGTGCTCAACGTCGTCCACGGCGACAAGGAGGCCGTGGACGCGATCCTCGACTCCTCCAGGGTCGACGCCGTCAGCTTCGTCGGCTCCACCCCGATCGCCCGCTCGATCTACCAGCGCGCCTCGTCCGCCGGCAAGCGCGTGCAGGCCCTCGGCGGCGCCAAGAACCACATGGTCGTCATGCCCGACGCCGACATCGATGCGGCCGCAGACGCCGCGGTCTCCGCCGCCTACGGCTCCGCCGGCGAGCGCTGCATGGCCGTCTCGGTGCTGGTCGCGGTGGGCGACATCGCCGATGACCTGGTCTCCGCCATCGCCTCGCGCATCGACGGGCTGAAGATCGGCGCCGGCACGGATGCCGAAAGCGAGATGGGTCCGCTCATCACCCGCGAGCACCGCGACAAGGTCGCCTCCTATGTCACCGGCGCCGAGGCCGAGGGCGCGACGGTCGTCGTCGACGGCACGCAGAAGCAGTTCGACTCCGAGGGCTTCTTCCTCGGCGTCAGCCTGATCGACCAGGTCGCCCCCGGCATGAAGGTCTACGACGACGAGATCTTCGGCCCGGTGCTGTCGGTCGTGCGCGTCGAGACCTACGCTGAGGCGGTGGCCCTCGTGAACGCGAACGCCTACGGCAACGGCACCGCGATCTTCACGCGGGACGGCGGCACCGCCCGCCAGTACGAGTTCGACATCGAGGTCGGCATGGTCGGGGTCAACGTACCGATCCCGGTACCGATCGGCGCCTACTCGTTCGGCGGATGGAAGGACTCGCTGTTCGGCGACTCCCATATCTACGGCCCCGAGTCGGTGCACTTCTACACGCGCTCCAAGGTCGTCACGACCCGCTGGCCCGACCACACCCCGTCGCAGATCGACCTCGGCTTCCCGAGCAACCACTGACAGGAGCGACCACGATGACGAACTTCACCGACCGCCACGGCGTCTCGCACCCGCTCCCCGCCCCCGCGGCCGAGGCGCAGGTGCGTGCCGACGACCGCGGCCACGTGTTCCACTCCTGGAGCGCGCAGGGCATGATCGACCCGATGCCCGTCGCGACGGGCGAGGGCTCGACGTTCTGGGACTACCAGGGCAACGCGTACCTCGACTTCTCCAGCCAGCTCGTGAACCTCAACCTCGGGCACCAGCATCCCGACCTGGTCGCCGCGATCCAGCAGCAGGCGGGGCGTCTCGCGACGATCCAGCCCTCGATCGCGAACGACGTGCGCGGGGAGCTCGCGCGCCTGATCGCCGAGGTCGCCCCGGAGGGACTCGAGAAGGTCTTCTTCACGAACGGCGGCGCCGAAGCCAACGAGTACGCAGTGCGCATGGCCCGCCAGTTCACCGGCCGCCGCAAGGTGCTCTCGATGTACCGCAGCTACCACGGCTCCACCTCGACCGCGATCTCGCTCACCGGCGACCCCCGGCGCTGGGCCAACGACACCGTCGATTCCGGGGCCGTGCGCTTCTTCGGGCCCTACCTGTACCGCTCGCCGTTCCACGCCGAGACCCCGGAGCAGGAGTCGGAGCGAGCGCTCGCCCATCTGGAGCAGACGATCCAGCTCGAGGGACCGCAGACGATCGCGGCGATCATCATCGAGACCGTGGTCGGCACGAACGGCGTGCTCGTGCCGCCGCCGGGCTACCTGCAGGGCGTGCGCGCGCTGTGCGACCGCTACGGCATCGTCTACATCGCCGACGAGGTCATGGTCGGCTTCGGTCGCCTGGGCGAGTGGTTCGGCATCGACGCGTTCGACGCGAGCCCTGACCTGATCACGTTCGCGAAGGGTGTGAACTCCGGATACGTGCCCCTCGGCGGCGTGGTGATCTCCGACCGCATCGCGAGCGCCTTCGACACGATGCCGTTCGCCGGCGGACTGACCTATTCCGGTCACCCGCTGGCGTGTGCGGCGGGTGTGGCGACGTTCGAGGTGTTCCGCCGTGACGGCATCCTGGAGCGCGTGCGCGACCTCGGCACGCGAATCGTCGAGCCGACGGTGCGCTCCTGGGCCGAGAAGCACCCGAGCGTCGGCGACGTGCGCGGCCTCGGGCTGTTCTGGGCGGTCGAGCTGGTGCGCGACACGCAGACGCGCGAGCCCCTCGTGCCGTTCAACGCCTCGGGTGCCGACGCCGCCCCGATGGGAGCCTTCGCCGCGGCCGCCAAGAAGGGCGGGGTCTGGCCGTTCACGCACTTCAACCGCATGCACGTGGCGCCGCCGCTGGTGATCAGCGAGGACGACCTGGTGCGCGGACTCGCCGCGCTCGACGACGCGCTCTCCGTGGCCGACGAGGCCGCCGCCGGCTGACACGCGCACACGCACAGACGAAGCCCCGGCGACGCGAGGTCGCAGGGGCTTCGTGTGTGTGCGGGCTCCTCCTGCGGCTCATCCCGCGGAGTCGAACACCCGCTCCCCCTCGACCCAGGTGCCGCGCACCTCGGTCAGACCGATCTCCTCCGCCGGATGCTCGAACGGATCCCGGTCGAGCAGGGCGAGGTCCGCCCGCATGCCCACCGCGATCGTGCCGGTGTCGTCGAGATGGTTCACGCGTGCGGAGCCGGCGGTGTACGCGACGAGCGCGGTGGCGAGGTCGATCGCCTGCTCGGGCAGGAACGCCTCGTAGTCGCCCTCCCACTCGGTCGGCGCGGAGCGGCGGTTGACGGCCACGTGGATAGCGGCGAGCGGGTTGGGCGTGCTCACCGACCAGTCGCTGCCCGCGGCGAGCGCGGCGCCGGAGCGCAGCAGGTCGCCGAACGGATACTGCCAGGTGCTGCGCTGCTCTCCGAGGAACGGGATGGTGAGGTCGACCATCTGCGGCTCGAGCGTCGCCCACAGCATCTGCATGTTGGCGGTGACGTCGAGCGCCCGGAACCGCGGGATGTCGTCGGGGTGCACGACCTGGATGTGGGAGATGTGATGCCTGTTGCCGCGCGGCCCGTTGTGCACGAGCGCGGCCTCGACCGCATCCAGGCACTCCCGCACGGCGCGGTCGCCGATCGCATGGAAGTGCAGCGTGAAGCCCAGGGCATCGAGCCGGGTCGCGGCCTCTTTGAGCAGCTCCGGTTCGACGAACGAGATCCCGGAGTCCTCGCGTGGATGCCCATGGCCGTCGCAGTAGGGCTCGAGCATCGCCGCGGTGAAGTTCTCGGCGACGCCGTCTTGCATGATCTTCACGCTGCGGGCCCGGAAGCGGCCGACCGTGCCGGCGTCGCGACGGGCGACGATGTCGTCGATCTGCTCCAGTCCGCGCGAACGGTCCCACCACAGGGAACCGACGACACGGCCGGTGAGGGCGCCGGAGGCCGCGGCCGTCAGATACGCAGGGAGCGGGTCGCCCGCGTCGCCGTACTCGGTGCCGACGATCGCATCCTGCCAGGCGGTGACACCGTACGAGTGCAGGTGCCGCTGCCCCTGCAGGAGCGCCTCCACGAGTCGCTCCGGCACCTCGACCGGGAGGAGCCGGTTGACCAGACCCATCGCGCCCTCGTGCAGCGTGCCGCTCGGGGCGCCGCCGGCGTCGCGTTCGATCCGACCGTCGGCAGGATCTGCGGTGTCGCGGGTGATGCCGGCGAGCGCCAGTGCCCGGGAATTGACCCAGGCCCCGTGTCCGTCGCGGTTGGGCAGGAACGCGGGGCGATCGGGCAGCACGGAGTCCAGGTCGGCCGCGGTCGGTGTGCCGCCGGGGAACGCCGACATCTGCCAGCCGCCGCCGAGGATCCACTCGTCGTCCGGATGCTCCGCCGCGTACTCCGCGATCCGCGCCAGGTACTCCTCCCGCGTCGCCAGCGCCGACAGGTCGCAGCGCAGCATGTCGAGCCCGCCCCAGACCGGGTGCACGTGCGCGTCCTGGAACCCGGGAACCAGCAGCCCGCCGTCGAGGTCTACGACCTCGGTGTCCGGTCCGATCAGCGCCGAGACGTCGTGCCCCACCGCGCTGATGCGACCGGCGGTGACCGCCACGGCGTGCGCGGTGGAACGCGCGGCATCCGAGAGGAACACCCGTCCTCCCCGCACGCCGCCGGTGAACACCAGATCTGCATACGTCACTGTCATCCCCCGGCCATCGTGCGGGCGATCTCGGTCGCCGAGTCGCCCGCTCTCTTGAGCACCACCGCCACCAGCGCGAGAGCGAACAGCGTGAGCACCAGCATGATCGTCGACACCGCGGCGATCTCAGGACGCAGGCCGCTGCGCAGCGCGCTGAGCACGTACACCGGCCACGGCGTGGTTCCCGAGACCTGCACGAATGCCGACACGACCGTGTTGTCGAGGCTCAGCGTGAACGACAGCAGGAATCCGGCGAGCACCGCGGGCATCGCGAGCGGGAGCGTGACCTTGAAGAAGGTGCGCACGGGCGGAGCGTAGAGGTCGGCCGAGGCCTCTTCCAGGCGGGCGTCGAGTCCCACCAGGCGGGCCCGCACGATGTACGACACGATGGCGATCGAGAACAGCGACTGTCCGACGACGAGCCGCATGGTGCCGTCGTTGAAGATGCCGATGCCCGCGTCCTGTCCGAGGAAGACGAGCCACGGCAGCAGCGCGACGGCATCCACGATCTCGGGGGTGACCGACACGAGCAGCAGGAGTCCGAGGAACCACCACACCCACTTGCCGGGGTTGCGGGCCATCGCGATGCCGGCGAGGGTGCCCAGTGCTGTCGCGAGCAGGGCGGCCAGCAGACCGGTGCGCATCGACACGAGCACGGCGTCGCGGATCGCCGGTTTGTTCACGATCGCGAGGAAGGAGTCGAACCCGAAGTGGTCCCACGACACCAGCAGACGGCCGACGTTGAACGAGTACACGATGATCACGAGGATCGGCAGGAACAGGAACAGGAACACCAGTGCCGCCCAGATCGGGAGCACGAAGCGTCCGGCTCCGCGGCGCGCGCGCGGCGTCGGCGCGGTGGTCTTCGTATCGGTCATGATCCCTCCCCCAGGACGAGGCGGTGGCGTTGTCGGAGCGGCAGCGTCACGAGCCAGAGCAGACCGGCAGCGACCGCGATCGAGATCATGATGACGATGATCAGCAGCACGGCCATCGCCGAGCCCAGCGCCCAGTTCTGGGCGGTCTGGAATTGACTCGCCACCACCTGCCCGATCATGTTGCCCTTCGCTCCTCCGAGCACGGTGGCGGTGATGTAGTCGCCCATCAAGGGGATGTAGACGAGGAGCACACCGGCGATGATGCCGGGCCTGGCCAGCGGCACGGTCACCCGGAGGAAGGTGGTGATGCTGTTCGCACCGAGATCCTTGCTCGCCTCTCGCAGCGGGCCGGACACCCGGTCGAACGCCACGAACAGGGGCAGGATCATCAGCGGCAGATAGTTGTAGACGACGCCGAGCAGCACGGCCCCGCGCGAGTACAGCAGATCGAGCGGGCCGGGGATGACCCCGATGCCCTGCAGCAGCTGGGAGAGCCACCCCTCAGGGGCGAGGATCACCTGCCAGCCGATGGTGCGCACGAGGAAGTTCGTCCAGAACGGCACCATCACCAGCGCGAGCAGCAGCCCGCGCTTCGACGGCGGGGCCTTCACCGCGATCCAGTACGCGACGGGGCCGCCGATCACCAGGCACAGCGCGGTGCCGAGGATGCCGATCCACAGCGTGTTCAGGAAGGTGCTGAAGAACGTCGGAGAGAGCGCCTCGAGGTAGCGATCGAAGGAGAGGTGGTCCAGCGCGTGCGTGGCGAAGATGCTCGGCTTGTAGCCGAAGCTGAACACCACGACCATGAAGATCGGGGCGACGAAGAAGATGAGCAGCCAGGCCCACGCGGGGATGGCGAGACCGAACTTGAGTTTAGGCACCGGCGGCCGCCTTCATCGAGTTCCAGATCGAGACGACGCGGTCCTGCGCATCGGTGAGCTTGCCCTCGTGCATGGTCTCCACCTGCTTCTCGTCGAAGAACACCATGTCGAGTCGTTCGAGACCCGCGGCCTCCGCCTCTTCGCGGATGCCGCTGATCCCGGTGTCGTAGCCGATGTAGTCCACCTGCGCGAGCTGCACATCGGGCTGCAGCACGAAGTCGATGAACGCGTGCGCGGCCTCGGGGTGCGGAGCACCGGCGGCGATCGCCCAGTTGTCCATCCACAGCTCGGTCGCCGGGCTCCCCAGCACCCACTGCCAGCGGTCGGGGTCGTCGGACTCGAAGATGCCGAGCCGCGCGTCTCCGTTGTAGGACTGCAGCAGCGCGTGCGAGGCCTGGGGAATCGAGGAACCGCCGGGATACGAATCGAACGCCGAGACGTGCGGCGCGAGATCCTTCACCAGGAACTTCTCGACGGCGTCGAGGTCGTCGGGATCCGTGGTCGTCCAGTCGATGCCGTTCGCCCAGAAGTAGATGCCCAGCAGCGGCGCCGGGTCGTCGAGCACCGAGGTCGAACCGGAGGCCTCGTTCTGCGCGGCGTCGATGAAGTCGTTCCAGGTCGTGAGCTCTCGCGAGATCACCCTCTTGTCGTAGACGAAGCCCGTGGTCCCCCAGGCCTTGCACACCGAGTACTCGTTGCCGGGGTCCCACGAGCGCCCGCGGAACTCGGGCGCCACGTGCTTCATGTTCGGGAGCAGGTCGAGGTTGAACTTCTGCAGGAGTCCGTTCTCGGCCATCGGCCCGACGAAGACTCCGGTCGGTACGACGATGTCGTATCCCGAGGTGCCGCGCGCCGCGACGAGCTTGGCGATCAGCTCCTCGTTCGAGTTGAAGGCGTCGAGCACGATGCGCGGGCCGTTCTCCGCGGTGAACTGCTCGAGCACCTCCGGGGCGTCGTAGTCGCCCCAGCTGTAGATGGAGAGCTTGTCCTCGAGGGGGCCGCCCTTGGCGTGCACCGCCGCGGCGTTCTGCCCCGGCGCGCATGCGCTGAGCACGACCGCCCCTCCCGCCATGATCGCGGTGGCGAGGAAGCCGCGCCGGGTCAGCTCCGTTCGGATCACCCGCGCAGCGCTCCGATGCGCCAGCACGCGCACCGGGGGCACGCCCGTCACCGGCCGCCGTCCTTGGGCAGGGTGATCACGTGCGTCGCGGTGGTCGGGATGCCCTCGGCGGCGAACAACCGTGCATCCGCCGGGCTCCAGACGCAGCGGACGACGTCGTCGACCCCCACCGACGGGGCGGTCGGTGCGGGCATACGCGAGAGGAATGTGGCGTCCTCACCGATGCGGACGGCGACCTGCAGGGTCTCGCCGAGGTGGGAGACCCCCAGCACACGTCCGGGGACTCCGGCGCCCTCCCCCTGCTCCAGACGGATGTACTCCGGCCGGATCGCGGCGACGGCCGGTTGTCCTGCGGCGACACGCTCGCCACCCCACCGACCGGAGATCGCCCCGATGGCGGTGTCGACCGCGTTCCCGTCTGCGCGCACGGTGCCGTGCACGAAGTTCTGCTGCCCGATGAAGGAGGCGACGTACGCCGAGGCGGGCTCCGCGTAGATGGCGGCCGGTGCGTCGAGCTGCTCGATCCGCCCCGCACGCATCACGGCGATCCGATCGCTCATCGACAGCGCCTCGGCCTGATCGTGCGTGACGAACACGAAGGTCGTGCCGAGCCGTGCCTGCAGCAGCTTCAGCTCGAGCTGCATCTCTTCGCGCAGCTGCCGGTCCAGCGCTGCCAGCGGCTCGTCCAGCAGGAGGACGCTCGGCCTGTTGATGAGCGCCCGCGACAGGGCGATGCGCTGTTGCTGCCCTCCGGAGAGCTGCGTCGGCTTGCGGTCGGCGAACGCCCGCAGCTGCACCATGTCGAGCGCTTCGCTCACGCGCTCGCGCTGCTCGGCTTTCGGCACGCGCCGCTGCTGCAGCCCGTACGCGACGTTCTCGGCGACCGTCAGATGCGGGAAGAGGGCATACGCCTGGAAGACGGTGTTGACCTCGCGCCGATAGGGCGGGAGGTTCAGGACGCTGCGACCGGAGATGAGGATGTCGCCGGCGTCCGGGAACTCGAAGCCCGCGATCATGCGCAGAGTCGTCGTCTTGCCGCAGCCGGAGGGCCCGAGGAGAGAGAGGAACTCCCCCGGCTGCACATCCAGACTCAGGTCGTCGACGGCGGTGGCAGCACCGTAGCGCTTGGTGACGCCGTCGATGCGGACCGCACCGGTGGTGGCGGGTGCGTCGAGTGTCGCCGTCGACGTTCGGGTGGTGTCGGGCATGGAGCCTCCCCATTGAGATTCGCTTGTCGCGAGTCTGTCATAGGAAAGGCGCCAGGTATAGCGAAATCGGAAGTCTCTTGATCCGTTCGCAACTGTATCCGTTGCGAACTCTCAAAAAAGCGACCGATTAGCGCTGATCAGATTTAGCGCTGATCAGATGAGGAAGCCGCGCAGCAGCGCCTCGGAGCCGGCGAGGTGGTCGCGCATCGCCGCCTCTGCCGCATCCGGGCGCCCGGCGAGGATCGCGGTGACGATGCTCTCGTGCTGCTCGCCCGAGTGCTGGATGTTGCGCGGCATCAGCGGGAACGTATCGAGCCACACGTTGACATCGGCTCTGTTCTCGGCGACGAGCGCGACGAGCGACGGGATGCCTGCGGCCTCGGCGATCGCCAGGTGGAGCAGCGTGTCCAGTCGCCGATACTCCTCCGGCCCGGCCGGCAGCGCCGCTTCATGTCGCGCCCACAGGTCGGCGCGGGTCGAGGCGTCGAGCGATCGACTCGCCGCGGCGCGCACGGCCCCGGTCTCGAGCACGCGGCGCAGTCCGAGGACGTCGTCGATCTCCTCGGGCGTCACCGTCCCCGACGTGGTCGGGTGCGGCAACGGGTCGGCGACGAACGTCCCCCCGTACCGCCCGCGCCGCGGCAGCAGGTAGCCGGTGTCCGCCAGTTCGCGGATCGCCTCGCGCACGGTGTCCCGGCTCACCCCGAACGACGCGGCGAGCTCGCGCTCCGGCGGCAGCGACTCCCCCGGAGCGACTACGCCGAGCCGGATCGTCTGCACGAGGCGGGCGACCGTGTCCTCGAGGGCGTTGCCGCGCCGCAGCGGTCGGTAGACCGCTTTGCGAACCTCGACGAGGTCGCCGTCGTGGGGGTGCTCGCTCATGCCTTCACCCTGTCACAGCGAGGTGAGGGTCGCTCACAGCGGGGTGACGTAGGCGTTCGTGATCCCGCCGTCGACGACGAAGGCGCTCGCGGTGATGAACGACGAGTCATCCGAGGCCAGGAAAGCCACGGCCGCCGCGAGTTCCGCAGGCTCGGCGAAGCGGCCCATCGGCACGTGGACGAGGCGGCGCTGCGCGCGTTCCGGGTCCTTGGCGAACAGCTCCTGCAGCAGCGGGGTGTTCACCGGTCCGGGGCACAGCGCGTTGACCCGCACCCCCTGACGCGCGAACTGCACCCCGAGCTCACGGGACATCGCCAGCACGCCGCCCTTCGACGCGGTGTAGCTGATCTGCGAGGTCGCCGATCCGAGCAGCGCGACGAACGACGCGGTGTTGATGATGGAGCCGCGCCCCGCAGGCACCATGTGGCGCAGCGCCGCACGGCTGCACAGGTACACGCTCTTGAGGTTCACGTCCTGCACCCGGTCCCAGGCCGGGAGCTCGGTCGTCTCGATGGAGTCGTCGTCGGCCGGCGAGATGCCCGCGTTGTTGAAGGCGATGTCGATGCGGCCGAACTCCTCGGCGACGCCGTCGAACAGCGCGTCGACCTTGGCCTCGTCGGCGACGTCGACCGGACGGAACGCCCCGCCCACCGCGGCGGCCGCCGCCTCTCCGGTCGTCGGATCGACGTCGGCGATCACGACGAAGGCGCCCTCCGCGGCGAACCGCTGGGCGGTGGCGAACCCGATGCCGCTCGCGCCACCGGTGATGATGGCGACGCGGTCCTTCAGTCGCTGGGTCAGATCGATGCTCATGTGGGTTCTCCGTTCCGGGTGGGTGAGGGGACGACGCGATCAGGCTTCATCGGTCGCGAAGAAGACGTTCTTGGTCTCGGTGAAGTGCTCGGCGGCGTCGGGGCCGAGCTCGCGCCCCAGGCCCGACGCCTTCATGCCGCCGAACGGCGTGGAGTACCGCACCGAGGAGTGGGAGTTCACCGACAGCACGCCGCTGCGCACACCCCGTGCCACGCGCACACCGCGCCCCAGGCTCTCGGTCCACACGGAGCCGGCGAGCCCGTAGGCGGTGTCGTTGGCCAGACGGATGGCGTCGGCCTCATCCTCGAACGGCATCACCGCGACGACGGGCCCGAACACCTCCTGCTGGGCGATGCGGTCGGCGGGGTCGGCGAGCACGACGGCCGGAGCGAACCAGAACCCGTCCCCGCCCGGCGCGCTTCCCCGGAACGCGATGTCGGCGCCGTCGAGGAAAGAGGCGACGGTGTCGCGGTGCCCTGCCGAGATGAGCGGCCCCATGTCGGTGTCCTCGCGTGCGGGGTCGCCCACGCGCCAGGCGGCCACGGCCGGTTCGAGCAGTTCGAGGAAGCGGTCGTACACCGAGCGCTGCACGAGCAGGCGACTGCGAGCGCAGCAGTCCTGGCCTGCGTTGTCGAACACCGAACCGGGCACCCGCGCCGCCGCGCGTTCGAGGTCGGCATCGGCGAAGACGATGTTCGCGCTCTTGCCGCCGAGTTCGAGAGTGACCGGCTTGAGCGCTCTCGCGCAGCCGGCCGCGACCTCGATGCCGACCTCGGTCGAGCCGGTGAAGACCACCTTGCGCACGTCGGGGTGCTCGACCAGACGCTGACCGACGACCGAGCCCGAGCCCGTGACGACCTCGAACAGCCCTTCCGGGAGTCCGGCCTCGAGCGCGAGCTCACCGAGGCGGATCGCGGTGAGCGGGGTCAGCTCGGCGGGCTTCAGCACCACGGCGTTGCCCGCGGCGAGCGCCGGCGCGAACGCCCAGGAGGCGATCGTCATGGGGAAGTTCCAGGGCACGATGACGCCGACGACGCCGTAGGGGTCGTGGAAGGTGACATCGAGCCCGCCGGCCACCGGGATCTGTCGTCCGGACAGCCGCTCCGGGTCGGCGGAATAGTAGTTGAGCACCTGGGCGACGTGCCCGGCCTCCCACCGTGCGGAGCCGATCGGATGCCCGGAGTTGAGCACCTCCAGCTGGGCGAGTTCCTCGACCGC
This sequence comes from Microbacterium sp. Root322, assembly GCF_001425645.1. Lineage (NCBI taxonomy): Bacteria > Bacillati > Actinomycetota > Actinomycetes > Micrococcales > Microbacteriaceae > Microbacterium > Microbacterium sp. Root322. The sequence continues at coordinate 363,189 of NZ_LMCS01000002.1, forward strand.
GCCCTCGACCGCACGAGCGAACGCCCGAAGCGCGTCGGCTCTGGCGATCGGAGCCAGTGCCGCCCACCGTCGCTGAGCGGAGACCGCACGGGCGATCGCCGCATCGGTCTCTCCGACATCCGCGCGCGCGACGTCGCGGATCGCGGCTCCGGTCGACGGGTTGATGACTGTGAACGCACTCATCGGGCGTCCTCCTTCCGCTGCGCGGCGAACGCACGAGCCTGTGAGACGAGATCTGTGAAGAGACGCCGGTCTTCGGCGTTCTCCTCCGGATGCCATTGGATGCCGACGATGCGGCCGGCCGAGGTGTCGACGAACGCCTGCACGAGTCCATCGTCGGAGCGGGCGGCCGCGACCAGCCCCTCCCCGAGTCGATCGATGCCCTGATGGTGGTAGCTGTGCACCCGCACATCTCCCGCGCCGAGCACCTCGGCGAGGGCGGTGTCGTCCGAGACCTCGATGTCGTTCTCGGCGAACACCCCTCCGCCGAGGCGGTACCGTTCGGTGCCGAGCGACTCGGGGAGATGCTGCTGGAGAGTGCCGCCGCGCGCCACGTTGACCAGCTGCAGCCCCCGGCAGATCGCGAGCACCGGGATGCGCCGCCGCTCCGCCGCCCGGAACAGCGCCAGCTCCCACGCGTCACGGTCGACACGGGCGGGATCGGTCAGCGGATGCCGCTGCGCACCGTAGAGCTCGGGCGCGACATCGGCCCCGCCGGAGAGGATCAGCCCGTCCATCCCGGCGATCGCCGCATCCGCCGATTCCGGGTCCTGCGGGGGCAGCAGCAGCGCGATGCCGCCGGACGCCGTCACACCATTCAGGTACTGCTCTGGCAGGAATGCCGCCCGCACATCCCACACCCCCTGCTGCGCCCGCTCCAGGTAGGTCGTGACCCCGATCAGGGGCGCCGGGTCAGAGCCGCTCGAAACCACGGACGCGCTCCCAGTCGGTCACGGCGGCATCGTAGGCTTCCAACTCGATGCGCGCCTGGTTCAGATAGTGGTCGACGACGTCGTCGCCGAAGGCCTCCCTGGCGATGGTCGACGCGCTGAACAGCTGTGCGGCCTCGCGCAAAGTCGTCGGCAGGTGGTCGACGCCCGCCTCGTAGGCGTTGCCCTCGAACCGCTCGGGCAGGGCTAGCTCGTTCTCGATGCCGTACAGGCCACCGGCGATGATCGCCGAGATGCCCATGTAGGGGTTCACGTCGCCGCCGGGCACCCGGTTCTCGACCCGCAGCCCCGATCCGCTGCCGATCACGCGCAGCGCACAGGTGCGGTTGTCGATGCCCCAGGCCACGCCGGTCGGCGCGAAGCTGCCCTTCGCGAAACGCTTGTACGAGTTGATGTTGGGCGCATACAGCAGCGTGAACTCGCGCAGGGTGGCGAGGATGCCGGCGATCCAGTGCTCCATGACGGGGCTGAAGCCGTGCGCACCGTCGCCGGCCATCACCGGCGTCCCGTCGTCGGCGCGCAGGGAGAGGTGGATGTGACAGCTGTTGCCCTCGCGCTCGTTGAACTTCGCCATGAACGTGAGCGACTGCCCGTGCTGGGCGGCGATCTCCTTCGCGCCGTTCTTGTAGATCACGTGCTGGTCGGCCGTCTCGCGCACCTCGGCGTAGCGGAACGCGATCTCCTGCTGTCCGAGGTTGCACTCGCCCTTCACGCCTTCGCAGTACAGACCCGCTCCGTCCATGCCGAGGCGGATGTCGCGCAGCAGCGGTTCCATGCGGGTCGAGGCCTGCAGGTTGTAGTCGACGTTGTAGTCGGTGGCCGGTGTCAGCCCCTCGTACTTGCGCGCCCAGGCGTCGCGGTAGGTGTTCTCGAACACGATGAACTCGAGCTCGGTGCCGGAGAAGGCCGTCCATCCGCGCTCTGCGAGTCGGTCGCGCTGCCGGTCGAGGATCGCGCGCGGCGAGGGGCCGACGGGCTCGCCGTTCTGCCAGACCAGGTCGGCCATGATCAGCACGCTGCCCTCGAGCCACGGCATCCGCCGCAGGGTCGCGACATCAGGGCGCAGCACCATGTCGCCGTAGCCGCGGTTCCAGCCCGACATCGCGTAGCCGTCGACCGTGTTCATGTCGACGTCGACGGACAGCAGGTAGTCGCAGGCCTCGGCGCCGTGATGAAGGATGTCCTCCTGGAACAGCCGCGCGGAGACCCGCTTTCCGACCAGCCGACCCTGCGCATCGGCGAAGGCCACGATCACCGTGTCGATCTCACCGGCGGCGATGCCGGCATCCAGCTGCTCGATGCTGAGGTTTCCCGACATCTTCTCGCTCCCGTCGTCGTGGTGAAGCGATCGACCGACCGGCTTCGCCATCAGAGTAGATCACTGTCGCGTTTAAAGGTAGACGAAACCACCATTGACTGCCACAATCATCCGCAAGGTGCACCCGGCGCCTGTGTGCATGCGAACGGAGAGCGGATGTCTGAGCAGAGCAATGAATCCCGCAAGGTCGCTGGGGCGACCTATACACGTGCCGGGAGCGAGTACTTCGAGAAACGGACGCTGAAGAGATCCGCCGGCGTCTGGGGCCTGTGGGGCCTCGCAGTCGCTGCCGTCATCTCCGGCGACTTCTCCGGCTGGAACTTCGGCATCGACTTCGCAGGCTTCGGCGGGATGCTGATCGCCTTCGCGATCCTCGTGCTCATGTACTACGGCATGATCTTCGCGATCGGCGAGATGGCCGCGATGATGCCGCACACCGGTGGCGCGTACTCCTTCGCACGATCGGCGATGGGACCGTGGGGCGGCCTGGTGACCGGGGCCGCCGAGACGATCGAGTACGTCGCCACGACGGCGGTGATCGTCTACTTCTCGGCGTCGTATGCGAACGGGATCACCAGTGAGCTGCTCGGCCTCGAGCTGCCGGGGTGGGCCTGGTACCTCATCCTCTACATCGTCTTCATCGCTTTGAACTCCGCGGGTGCGGCGATCTCCTTCCGCTTCGCGATCGTCGTCTCGATCATCTCGATCGGCATCATCCTGGTGTTCTCCGCGATGGCGATCTTCTCCGGCGCCTTCAGCTGGGACGCACTGTGGGACATCGCCCCCGACTCCGGCCAGACGGAGTTCCTGCCGCACGGCGTGCTGCCGATCCTGTTCGCTCTCCCGTTCGCGATGTGGTTCTTCCTCGGCATCGAAGAGCTGCCGCTGGCCGCCGAGGAATCGCACAACCCGACGCGCGACATCCCGAAGGCCGGATTCTGGGCTCGCGGCACGCTCATCGTCACGGGTCTGCTCGTGCTGTTCCTGAACACCGGCGTGATCGGCGCCGAGGCCACCCGCACTGCGGGCGAGCCGCTGCTCGACGGCTTCCGTGCGATCGTCGGCGATCAGCTCGCCGCCGTGCTCGCCCTCTTCGCCCTCATCGGACTGCTCGCCTCGCTGCAGGGGATCATGTTCGCCTACGGCCGCAACATGTACTCGCTGTCACGCGCCGGCTACTACCCGCGCTTCCTGTCACTGACCGGCAAGCGCCAGACCCCGTGGGTCGCCCTCGTCGTGGGTGCGGCGATCGGCTTCGTCGCCCTCATCGTGCTCGACGTCCTCGCAGCCGTCGACGCCGAGGGTGCGGGTTCCGTCGCCGGTGCGATCGTGCTGAACATCGCCGTGTGGGGAGCCGTGCTGGCCTACGGCCTCCAGCTGGTCTCGTTCATGATCCTGCGCAAGAAGTACCCGAACGTCGACCGTCCGTACCGCAGCCCGTGGGGCATCCCCGGTGCCGCGGTCGCGCTGGTGATCGCCGCGCTGATCTTCGTCGGGTTCCTGCTCAACCCGACGTTCGGCCCGGCGATCGTCGCGATCGCGATCGTCTACGTCGTGATCCTGCTCGGGTTCGGACTCTTCTTCCGCCACCGCCTGGTGCTCTCCCCCGAGGAGGAGTACGCGATCTCGGGCGGCACCCACGGCGACCCGCAGGCCGAGGGCTACGACGCCATGGAGGGCGAGGTCTTCGACGACAGCGGCAGGTGAATCACCGCGCAGCGCCTCGACGACTCCGTCGGGGCGCTGTGTCGTGCCCGGCTCGGAACGCCCTACTTGCGGTCGAAGTCGAAGGCCTTGAGGAGTTCGACGACGGCCTTGTCGCGCTCCTCGCCGCCCTCGTCGAACATGTGGGTGACGTGTGTGCGGAGGTGGTTCTCCAGCAGCAGACGGTTCAACGACTCCAGCGAGCGCTGGATGGCGCGGGACTGCGTGATGATGTCCATGCAGTACTCCTCGTTCTCGATCATCCGCGCGACGCCGCGCATCTGGCCCTCGAGGATGCTGGTGCGGTGCAGAGCACGCTTCTTGATGTCTTCGATCACCCCTTGAGGGTACTCGTCCGTCGAGGCGGACGGCTGTCTGAGCACCGAGACACCGCACCTGCGCCGTCGGCACCGCGACGACGACGGCGTGAAAGGATGACGTCATGCCGCGAACACCGATGGCGATGCTGTCCCCCTCCGACCAGGAGCGCCTGCGCGCGCTCCGAAGAATGAAGGCCGTCGCCCTCGGAGCTCTGGTGTTCATGGCCGTCGTCTTCGTGTTCGCCTTCGCGTTCCAGCAGCGGTTCGAGGGGCTCGCCTATGTGCGCGCTGCGGCCGAGGGCGGCATGGTGGGTGCGCTCGCGGACTGGTTCGCCGTCACCGCACTGTTCCGCCGTCCGCTCGGCCTCCCGATCCCGCACACCGCGATCATCCCCAACCGCAAGGACGAGATCGGCCGCACGCTCGGCGAGTTCGTGGAGACGAACTTCCTCGCCGCCGACGTGGTGCGCACCAAGTTGTCGAGCACGCGGATCGCGCTGCGCGCGGGCGAATGGCTGCGCGAGGCCCCGCACGCCGAGCGAGTGGGCGCCGAGGGCGCGACCATCGCCACGGCCGTGCTCAACGCGCTGAGCGATGATGATGTGCGAGACCTCATCACCGACCTCGCCCGTGAGCACCTGGTCGACCCCGAGTGGGGTCCGCCCGCGGGAGCCTGGCTCGAGAAGATCGTCGAGGCCGACGCCCATCACGGCGCCGTCGACCTGGCCGCCGACAGCATCGCGCGCTGGCTCGACGCGAATGCCGAATCGTTCAGCGGACTCGTCTCCCGTCGCCTGCCAGGGTGGGTGCCGAAGCTGGCTCATCGCTTCGTCGACGACACGGTCTACCACGAGGCCGTCAAGTTCGTGCATGCCGTGCAGGCCGACCCGCATCACCCGGCCCGCATCGCCGTCGACGGGTATCTGGCGCGTCTGGCGGACAGTCTGCAGAACGACCCGGCGACCCGCGCGAAGCTCGAGAACGCCAAGGCCTCGCTCTTCGACAGCCCGCGTGTGGGCGCCCTGGCCGCCGAGGCGTGGAACACCGCGAAGAACGGTCTGCTCACCGCCCTCGCCGATCCGGAGAGCGGTCTGCGCCGCCGCGCGGTGCAGGCCCTGCAGGAGGTCGGAGAACGCCTCACGACCGACACCGCACTGCAGCACCGCGTCGACACCTGGGTGTCAGATGCGGCCGTGTTCCTCGTCGACCGCTACCGGCACGACATCGCCTCGATCATCACCGACACCGTCGAGCGCTGGGACCCCGCCGAGACGACCGAGAAGATCGAGCTCATGGTCGGCCGCGACCTGCAGTACATCCGACTGAACGGCACGTTCGTCGGTGCGCTGGCAGGTCTCGTCATCTTCTCCATCGCCCACGCCCTGATCCCCGGAGTCTGATCATGAGCCCCCACACCGCACAGCTCAGCAACGACCCGCTCTGGCCGCGTGCCGGATCCTGGCCCGCATTCGACGGCACCGCCGACGCCGTCGTGCTCGGAGTGCCGACCTGGCGCACCTCGCTGTCACCGACGGGAGCGCACGCGACGCCGGCCGCGATCCGCGAGGCCCTCCCCCGCTACGGGACGACGCTGATGGGTCCGCCCGCGATCGAGCTCGACGAGGTGCTGCGCATCGCCGACGCCGGTGATGTCGCCGACCCCGACGGTTCCGCCGGCGAGGCGCGGGTCATCTCCCGCGTGCGCGAACTCGCCGCGGCCTCGAAGCTCGTCATCGCGCTCGGCGGCGACAACTCGCTCACCTATCCGACGGCGCTCGGGGCCGAGGCCACCGGACTGATCACGTTCGACGCGCACTTCGACCTGCGCGACGGCGTCTCCAACGGCACGCCGGTGCGACGCCTCGTGGAAGACATCCCCGCCGCATCGCCGGTCGACACCGCCCGGATCGACCCGACCCGGATCGTGCAGATCGGCATCGCCGACTTCGCGAACTCCGCCGCCTACGCCCGGCGCGCAGCCGACTGGGGCATCCGCGTGATCACCCTCGACGAGCTCCGCCGCCGCGGCATCGACGACGTGATCGCTGAGGCCCTGGACGTCGCAGGAGCAGGAGCCGATCCGCGGATCCACCTCGACATCGACGTCGACGTGTGCGACCGCTCGGTGGCGCCCGGCTGCCCCGCGAGCGTTCCCGGCGGACTGCAGGCCTGGGAGCTTCGGGCGCTCACGCGTGCCGTGGCCTCGGACTCCCGTGTGGTGAGTGCCGACCTCGCAGAGGTCGATGCGACCGCCGACGCCGACGATGCCCGCACCGTGCGCCTGGCGGCGCTGTGCGTGTTGGAGCTGCTCGCCGGCCTCGCCGCACGCGGATGAGGATCGTCGTCTCGGGAACGCATGCCAGCGGCAAGAGCACGCTGATCTCGGACTTCCACGCCATCCGACCCGAGTTCCGCGTCCTCACCGACCCCTTCGACGACCTCGACCTCGACGACCCGACCGGCGAGCGGAGTTTCGCCCGGCAGCTGCGCGTCACCGCCTCACGGGTGCAGGAATCGGCCAGCTGGTCTTCGGTCATCAGCGAACGAGGACCGCTCGACTTCCTCGCCTATCTCACTGCGCTGGAGCGGCTCGGGCGCAGCGACGGCGACCTCCTCCCGCGCGCGACCGCTCTCGTGGAGGCATCGATGTCCGACATCGATCTCCTCGCGATCGTGCCGCTGGAGGCTGCCAGGATCATCCACGTGCCCGATGACGAAGACCCGGCATTGCGCCTCGCGATGGACGAAGCATTGCCCGAGCTCGTCGACGATCTCGATCGCGACGGCCTTCTCCCCCGCACGATCACGATCACCGGCAGCCCTGAAGCACGACTTCGGCTGCTCCTCGAGGCCAGCGCACCCTCGTCGTGAACGAACTCCTCGGGGCCGGTGTACCCGCCTCCGCCACGGAGGCGGGTGCACCGGTTCAGGCTCCGGCGATCAGCCTCTCGATGAACCAGAACAGCCCGACGGCAGCGACGACCGCGGCGATCCAGAATCCCGCCGAGGGCAGCCGCCGCCGCAGCAGCACGAACAGCGGGAACACCACCGCGATCACCAGAAGCTGCGCCAGCTCGATGCCCACGTTGAAGACGAGGAGCGCCCCGAGCAGATCCCACGAGAACGGCTCGTCGATTCCCAGCGCTCCGGCGAAGCCCACGCCGTGCATCAGCCCGAAGGCGAAGACCACGCCGATACGCAGCAGATCCCCTCGGGTGAAGCCGTCGACCACCGGTGCGGATGCCGACGCCGCGAGGATCCGCTCACGCACAGCGACAGCGTTCCCGCCGCCTCCGACGAGCGGCTGCTCGTCGAGCGGACCCTGGGCCTTCCCGGACAAGGGCCGAAGCGTCCCCTCCGCCCCCATCGCATCCGTCCGCCTGGCACGCCGAAACCGTCGCATCTCCCAGAGCGCGACGACGGCGATCGACAGGGCGATGGCCGGCTCCACGATCCACGCGGGAATGCTCACCACCCCGAGGGCGGCGAGGATGAAGGTCGCCGAGTGCGCGACCGTGAACGCCGTCGCCGCCAGCACGATGTCCCTGAGCCGGCGAGATCCGATGATCAGCGCCAGCAGGAACAGCAGGTGGTCGGGGCCGAGCAGCAGATGCTCTGCCCCCAGCACGAGGAACTCACCCATCCGAGAGCCCCAGTCGGTCGTGGTGACCATCGAGGGGTTCGTGTCGGTGTCGAGACTGGCCACACCCGCACCCGAACGCACGTCGTAGTCGACGATCGTCGTCGTCATGCCCCCGGGAGCCGTTCCGGGGAAGAGCTCGGTCGTGATCCGATACGGCACGGGCATCGCCTCGACCTGCGCCGTGCAGTCGGCTTCGATCACCAGGCGCGCATGCGGCACGCCGTCCCGGATGACGATCTCGTAGGGCGCCACCACGGCGTTGGGGCACGCCTGCGACGGCTCCCCGTCCTGGGCCACGCTCACCGAGAACCGAGGCAGCACGTATCCCTCGACGGAGTCGGCGTGATCGTCGAGCACCGCGGGCGTGAGCTTCTCCGGATCCCGGCCGCTCGCCTGCACGTCGGCGTAGGCCTCCTGCTCGAAGGCCGTGTCGCCCATCGCCCGCGCTCCGTCGGTGGCGAGCAGGACGTACTCGATGTCGAGCACGGTGCGCACGACGCCGCGCTCGGGTTCGGACACATCGGCGAAGACCGTCGCCGCATAGCTGTGCGCCGCGGCCGGGGCCGCCGTCAGCATCACGCTGACGGCGACCCCGGTGAGGGCGACGACTCCGGCGACCAGGGTGCGGATCGCCGGTCGGGGGCGCTGGCGCGCACCCGGATGCCGACGCCCCGTCCTCATTCCTGTCCCTCCGGGCGGCGCAGCATCCGCCGGCGGAGCAGAACGCCGCCTCCGGCGAGCAGCAGCAGTCCGGCGAAGGCGAGCATCGTCGGGGCCGGGCCACCGGTCGCCGCCAGCGGATCGGACTGTCCACCGGCGGAACCGCCGCCCTGGTTCGCGCCGCCTCCGGTGTTACCGCCACCGGGGTTACCGCCGGGGGTGCCACCGGGGTTACCACCAGGGTTGCCGCCGGGGGTGCCGCCGTCGGAGCCGGCCGTCGAGGTCACGGTGAACGTGACCTGGTTCTGCCGGGCGGCCGCGTCGGTCGCGATGTACTTCAGGGTGTAGGTGCCGGTCGCGGTCGGGGTGAACGTGTATCCGTCTCCGGCAGCCGCGGCGAGTGCCCGCAGGCCGGACGCCGGGTCGTCGACGGGCACCGGGGCACCCGACGGGTCGGTCACCTCGAGCATCGTGCTCACGCGCCCCGAGTTGTCCACGGCCTCGGCACGCGGGGCGGTGTAGGCGGTTCCGACTGTGGCCTCACCCGCGGGTTCCGGGGCGACGCGCACGAGCGGCGGCATGGTGTCGAGTGCGGTGAGCTCCCGCGTCGCCACCCGGTACACGTCCTTGTCGGAGAGCGGAGCGCTGTAGACCTCGACTCCGGCGATCCGCCCGTCCATGGTGGCGTCGTCGAGCGCGCCCGACGTGTTCGCGTCGCCGCCGATCACCATGTAGCGCGCATCGGCCGCGCTGGGCTTGACGGAGAACGACACTCCTTCGGACTCGGCCTTTCGGACGCCGTCGACGTACAGCCGTGCATCCTGACCGTCGTACCAGGCGGTCACGTGGTACCACTGGCCGTACTTCAGGCTGACCGCCGGACGAGGCGAGGCGTACCAGAACTGCAGCTCGTACGTCGTCGCGCTGGTGCCGACGGCCTCGAGACCGATGCCGCCGCTCTGCATGCCGCCGAACACGTCGACGTATCCGCCGGCGATCGCGTCGAGACGGAAGGTCGCATCGAGCGTGAAGCCGTCCTGCAGCGCTGCATACTCCGCGTCCGTCCACTTCGGAGTGCGGATGCCGGTGGCAGCCCCCTCCGCGCCGATCACGACATCGGATCCCACGGCGGGATCGTTCTCGATCCGGGCATCGGCGCCTGCGGTGAGCGGACGCGCGGCCGGAGAGGAGTCGCTCGCCGTGCCGCCCGCGAAGCCGACATCCAGGAGATCAGCCGTGGGCAGGGCGGCGCGGAGGTCGTCGAAGGTCAGGCTGCTGGGGTCGAAGGGCCCCTCACCGCCGCTGCCCTCGGTGCTCGTGAACCGGGCCGTCAACGCCGATCCCTCCTTGCCCCAGGCGTTGATGGGGGTGACCCGCACCTCGTACTCCTTTCCGGGGAGCAGGTTCCACACCTCGTGCCTGCGGTCGGCGGGCATCGGCAGGTTGTAGAAGCCCGACCACTGCAGGAAGGAGTTGACCTCCTCGCCGGTGGCCACGTCGACCGTCGAGTAGCGGTACTTGTGCACGATGTCGCCGACGGAGTTCGGCGCGGGGACGGCCTGCGGGAACGAGACCATCGCCTTCGCGCTCGCGATGTCGCCCACGGTCACGGCCGCACCCTCCGGCCAGACCGGTCCTGCGGACTGGCTCGCACGGTAGGTGTCGTTGAACGGGAACCGCTCGTCGTAGCTCTTGGTCTCATCCACGGAGTCGGCCACGTCCCAGGTCCACGTCTGGTCGATCCACTGATCGGCGAGCAGGTCGTAGTTCTTGATGGTGACGGTGGAGCCGGTGATCTCGACGATGGCCGTCTGGCGGTTGTTGCCCGCGTCATCCGGCGTGGTGTCGTTGCCGCGGCTGGTCGGGCTCGAGTTCACGACGCCGGACTCGAACTCGTAGTACGCCAGCGGCGGCGCGTTCACGGTGGTGAATCCCTGAGTGGACCGCTCGCCGCTCCGGTTCTCCTGGCCCTGCCAGATCGAGGTCGGGATGTTCTGCGGCGTGTGGATGTGACCACCCCAGACGACAGCCTGCGGGAAGTCGTCGAACACGGACTGGAAGCCGTCGCCGCAGCCGCTGGAGAGACCGGTGCCGTACCACTCGTTCGAGACGTAGTGGGTGCACTGGAGCGGGTGGTGCACCAGCACCATTACGGGCTTGTTCGGGTCCTCGGCCGTGGCGGCCGCCAGCCTCTGCTGCAGCCAGGACTGGGCATAGGCGTAGTTGCCGCCGCTCGCTCCCGAGGGCTTGCCCGTGTCGGGGTCGATGGTGCCGCTGCCCGGCGACACCGTGATGACGTGGTAGCCGTTCACGGTGTAGTCGGCGTTCGGCTTCTGACCGCCCGTCGCCTGCGTGAACAGGTCGTACGACGAGATGCCCGAAACATCGTGGTTTCCGAGCGACGCGATCGCCGGGATGCCGAGGCCAGCCTTCGAATCCATCGTCTGCTTGAGCCCGGCGAATTCGCCCGGCGTCGCACTGTTGGTGAGGTCGCCGACGAACAGGGCGGTCTGCACGTTCTCCTGCGCCCAGAAGTCGTAGGCCTCGGCGAGCTCGTCCCAATTGACGTGGATGTCACCGATCGCCGCGAAGCGCACGTCCGGTCCTCCGACCTCGACCGCCGGCGCCGCTGCGACGCTCGGAGCCGCGGCCACGGCCGCATCCGGCGCACCGGTCACGGTGATCGTGCGGGTCTCCTCGCTCACACCGCCCGCGGCATCGCTGATCGAGTAGGCGACGACGTACTCGCCGGGGATGGTCGGGGTGAATCGATACCCGCCGGACTCTTCCGGCATCACCATCGTGACGACACCGGAAGGGTCTTTCACCGTGACGACGAGCTCGCTCGCGGAGCCGTCGACGTCGACCGCCGCGGCCGGCGGGAGCACGATCGCGCGCCCGACCTGACCGCTCGTCGGCGCCTCGCCGTCGAGACGGATGATGGTGCCGCCGGTCTCGGTGGAGGCAGGAGCCTCCTCGCCGTCGGACACGGCGAGAGCCGACCGGTCGGAGGCAGCGACACCCGGTGCAGTGAAGTTGGGGGCGGCGAAGGCCGGTGCCGCCGTCAGCGCAGGCACTGCGATGCAGGCGGCGACGGCGACCAGCGATGCGGGGCGCAGGAGCCGGGTGAATCCACGGCGGGAGAGGGTCGGATCGGGGGCGGGCGGTTTACGACGAGACACGGAGCATCCTCTGTGAGAAGAGAAGAAATCGGACCCACCCAATCGACCGCCGCGAGATGTCCGGTGGGTGAACTCCGACCGACCTGCGCGTGTCATCGTGCGCCCGCACGAGAATCCCGGCGACCCGGTGCGCACAGCGGGCGCGTGCCGTCAGCCCGGGCTTCAGTCCTCACCCGGAAGCGCGGCGGCACCGAAGGCCTGCGCCTCGAACGAGATCGTGTGCGGGACGTAGCGGTCTTCGGCGCATTCGACGGGGCGGCCGTTCGCTGCGAAGGTCTCCCGTCGCACCTGCAGGAGCGGACTGGACCTGCGCACCCCGAGCAGACGCGCATCCTCGGTGGCTGCGGCCACCGCCTCGATCCTGTGGTTCCCCGACGACACCACGATTCCGGCATCCGCGAGCACCCGTGTCGTGGAGACGACGTCGTCGGGGACGCCAGTCACATGCGGCACCACCCAGGGCGCCCAGGTCGATCGCTCCACCATCACGGCACGCTGGTCGAGGGTCCGGACCCGGGTGAAGGTCAGGACGTCCGCATCCGTCCGAATAGCCAGCAGACGCGCCTCCCGCGCCGTGGCCTTCCTCGTCGCACGTGCCACGATGAGACCGCCGGGTGCGCGCCCGCGACCGCGGGCCCACTGCGTGAACGACCGCATCCGGTCGAATCCCTGCGGCTGGCTGGGCTGCACGAACCATCCGGAGCCCCGGTGCGACTCGACCAGGCCTTGCCGCGCCAGGGTGGCGAGCACGGTGCGGATCGTGCGTCGAGAGACGCCGTGGAGGGCGGCCAACTCCATCTCGCTGGGAAGTCCTGCTCCCCCGGCGTAGGTTCCGTCGAGGATCTGCCCCCGCAGACGGGCCAGCACCTCACTCATCGGAACGCATGCGAGCGCATCACGGCGTTGTCGAGCGGAACGCTCCCGGGTTGCGACGGCACAGCTCACTCTAACGCCCGTGCGCCGTCACGCAGGAGATGACTGAAGCCCCCGGGCATGTGCCTGGGGGCTTCAGTGTTCGGTGGACCTAAGGGGATTCGAACCCCTGACCTCCTCGATGCGAACGAGGCGCGCTACCAACTGCGCCATAGGCCCGTGAACGACATCTACGCTATCACGACGGAGAAGCTGTTCGTGCCGCGGACGGTCATCCGGCGGCGCGGCGCGAGAGCATCTCGCGCACGTGCGCTTCGATCTCGGCGTCGTCGACGAAGCCCATCCGCGCATACGGCGATGAGGCCGCAGGCAGGGCCACCGGGGCCTCGGGCGCCATCTGCTCGGCACGCTCGCGCAGAGCAGCGACCCTGGCTGCCTTGCGACGCTGCTCCTGCGCCTCCAGCTGGGCCTGCGCGGCCTGTGCGCGGGATCCCGCCACCGAGACCAGGGGCTCCGGCAGCGGCCGCGGCGTCCACGTCGCCCGTCCCTGATCGTGCAGCTCCGGCGCGACGCGAGGAGCGGCGGGAGCGGAGACGACGTGCGTCGCTCGCGCGACCCGGCCGGCCACGGCGGCCATTCGCTGCAGCGCGACACCGGCGACGACGATCGCGGCACCGCCGAGCCAGAGCAGCAGCGCGCTTCCCGCGGCCAGCAGCTGCCACACACCGAGGCCGGCGAGCACGAGCCCGACGAGGAGAGTGCTGGTCGCCGCGACACGCACACGTCGACGCGCGCGCGCACGACGGATCACGGGATCGGCTCGGGTGGCGGCGAGTTCTTCACGGAGCGCCTCGAGCTCGGCGGCCTCGCGTTCGGACTGCACGCGCTTGGCCAGCTTCTGCTGCGCGAGCGCGGTGCGCGCATTCAACTCGAAGCGCACCTCACCGGGGGTCTCGCTCGTCTCGGCGAGCACGCGCAGGGCTTGGTTCAGCCGCACGGCGTTGCGTTCGGCGGCGTTGTACTGGAAGCGGCCCCGCCACGAAGGCAGCAGATAGAGCATCCAGAGCAGCACGGAGACGAGTACGATCACTCCCCCGCTCAGCACCGGCCCATCCATACCGTCCACGCTAAGGGTTGCGAGCGGGCAGCGCCGTACACACGGGCGCGTGTCGCGGCGAGTCCGTGCGGATCCGCCGCCGGAGCACCCGTTTCAGTGCGAGATGCGGTCCGAGGGCGGCACCGTCGCAGCATCGGGCGGCACCTGGCCGCTGAGCCAGCGCGCGAGCACGCCCTGGGGCACGTCTTCCCTGGTCAGAGCGAACGCGTAGTGGTCGCGCCAGTCGCCGTCGATGTGGATGTAGCGACGACGCAGTCCCTCGTAGCGGAACCCCAGCTTCTGCACGATGCGCAGACTCGCGTCGTTCTCCGGGCGGATGCAGATCTCCATCCGGTGGAGCCCGTACTCGGTGAAACACGCATCGGTGGCCATCGCGACCGCCGTCGGGGTGATTCCCCGACCGGCGAACCGCTCGCTCACCCAGTACCCGATCGTGGCCGAGCACAGGGACCCGCGCGAGACTCCCCACACGTTGAGCTGCCCTGCGATCTCGCCGTCGTACTCCATGACGAACGGGTAGCCCGAGCCGTCGCGATACTGCTGGAGCAGCCGTCGGATGCTGAGCCTCATGTCGAACGACACCGAGCCGTACGGGACCGTCGCCTCCCACGGCTGGAGCCACGACCTGTTGGCGAGCAGCTCATGCTGCAGTGGTCTCGCATCCTTGGCACGGACGAGCCGCAGTTCTATGGGTCCGTGTCGCATTCCCGCCGCCAGATCCATGCCGCACCGACGCCCGCAGAGTCGCCTACAGGCGTTCCGCGAACTCCTTGAGCCAGGGGCGCAGCTCGGGACCGAGGTCGTCCCGGTCTGCCGCGAGCTGCACGATCGCCTTGATGTAGTCGACGCGGTCGCCCGTGTCGTAGCGGCGTCCGCCGAAGATGACGCCGACGACGCCGGGGCCGTCGGGATCGGTCGCGAGCACCTGCAGCGCGTCGGTGAGCTGGATCTCGCCGCCCTTGCCCGGCTCGGTGTGCTCGAGGATGTCGAACACCGAGGCCGGAAGCACGTAGCGGCCGATGACGGCCAGGTTCGACGGTGCGTCTTCCTGGGCGGGCTTCTCGACGAGTCCGGTGACGCGGACGGCGTCGGATCCTTCGAGCGGCTCGACCGCGGCTGCACCGTACATGTGGATGTTGGCGGGGTCGACCTCCATGAGCGCGATCACCGCGGCGCCGGAGCGCTCGTGCTCGGCGATCATGTCGGTCAGCAGCGCGTCGCGCTCGTCGATGAGGTCGTCTCCGAGGAGCACGGCGAAGGAGCTGTCACCGACGTGGGTGCGTGCACGAAGGACCGCGTGTCCGAGCCCCTTCGGCTCTCCCTGGCGCACGAAGTGGATGTCGGCGAGGTCGCTCGACTTCATCACACGCTCGAGACGCCCGGTGTCGCCCTTCTCCATGAGCCTGACCTCGAGCTCCGGCACGGAGTCGAAGTGGTTGGAGATGGCGTTCTTGTTGCGGCCGATGATGACGAGGATGTCGTCGATGCCGGCGTTGGCCGCCTCTTCGACGACGTATTGGATCGCCGGCTTGTCGACGACGGGGAGCATCTCTTTCGGCATCGCCTTCGTCGCAGGGAGGAATCTCGTACCCAGGCCTGCTGCGGGAATGACGGCTTTGATCTTGTGGTCAGCCATCTTGCCAGCCTAGTGGTGAGCGCCGACGTAGACTCGGAGCCATGTCGAACGACGTCGAACATGCGAAGCGCGCACTCCGCGCCGAACTCCGCGAACGACGCCAGCTCCTCTCCGACACGCAGCGCGAAGCCGCCGCCACGGCCATCGGCGAACGCCTCGACGCCCTGGTCGACGAGCTCGGCGCCCGATCCATCTCGTGCTTCCTCTCCACCACCACCGAGCCGGGCACCCGCGAGTTCGTGACCAGGGCCGTGCGCCGCGGCATCCGCGTGCTCCTGCCCGTCACCCGCGCCGACGGGCTGCTGGACTGGGCTGTCGCCACCGATGACGACGAGGTCACCGAGGGACTCTTCGGCCTGCCCGAGCCCACCGGCGAGGTGCTGGGCCCGATCGCGGTGAACGACGTGGACCTGATGATCGTCCCCGCCGCGGCGGTCGATCGCACCGGCATGCGCATGGGGTGGGGACGCGGCTACTTCGACAAGACGATCGGCTCGATGGAGAAGTGCCCTCCCGTCTATGCCGTGATCTATGATTCCGAGGTACTCGACGAACTTCCGCGAGAGGTGCACGACCAGCCGGTGAACGGCGTCGTCACCCCGTCGCAGACCCTCACCCTGTCGCCACGCCGGCGCTGATCGCAAGGACCCCCATGCCCACCTACGCCTATGCCTGCACCGCGTGCGGACACACTTTCGACGCCGTGCAGAGCTTCGCCGACGACGCTCTCACCGTGTGCCCCGAGTGCGGTGGCGCGCTGCGCAAGCAGTACGGCTCGATCGGTGTGACCTTCAACGGCTCCGGCTTCTATCGCACGGACTCGCGCGCGAAATCCGGGGCTTCGAAGGATGGTTCGGCATCATCGAAGACGGAATCGACGACGAGCGCCAAACCGGCGGCTGCGTCGACTCCGGCCTCTTCCTGAGGCCCCGATCTGTTGGGGGATCCCATGCTCAAAGGTTTCAAGGACTTCCTGCTGCGCGGCAACGTCATCGACCTGGCCGTCGCTGTCGTCATCGGCACCGCATTCACCGCGATCGTCACGGCTGTCGTCAACAGCATCATCAATCCGCTCATCGCACTCTTCCTGAAGGCGGATGCGACAGGCCAGTTCGGCATCCAGGTCCCGAACATCTACGGAGAGATGGTGACGTTCCCGATCGGCGACCTGATCTCGGCGATCATCAGCTTCCTCGCCGTCGCCGCCGTCGTCTACTTCGTCTTCGTGCTGCCGATGAACACCTTCAAGGCCCGTGTCGAGGCTCGCAAGGGCACGCCGGCCGAGGAGCCCGAGGAGGAGCCGGCCGCATCGACCGAGTCCGAGCTGCTCGTCGAGATCCGCGATCTGCTCAAGGCACAGCGCGGGGCCTGAGAGCTTCCACTCGCACGACGAGACGCACGGTTCCTCTTCGGAGGGGCCGTGCGTTTCTCGTCCGCGGGCGCAGACCGAGACTCACGCTCAATAGTGCGGCGGCACGTCCCGCATCAGCTGATCGTCGTTCGGACCCCTGGCGCCCTTCGGCCGTGTCGGCGGAGGCGATACCTGGGCGGGGCCGGACTCCGGTTCGGGATCGCTTCCCGGCACCGGTGTGAGACGCGCACGTCGGGAGCCGGATACCCGCACGACGCGCTGGCGCGGTTCGGGGGTGTCGGGCTCGTCAGTCATTCCGGGGGTCGACGATGTTGATCGGCTGCGTGTCGTTCTCGGCACGCGGGGCGGAATCCGAGATGCCGAGCACCGCAGCGATCCGCGTCGCGACAGTCGCGGGGTCGCTGTAGAGATCGAAGGCGTGCACCCGCACGTAATGCCAGCCGAGGCGACGCAGCACATGCGGTCGCAGACGCAGGGTCTCCCGCAGCGATTCTCCTCGCGACTCCGGGTCGGACTCGATCACGACCGCCTTGCCGCCGTGCTGCGCGACCAGCGGGAGCAACCCGCGATAGTCGACATCCACCGAGGCTCCGAGCCGCCGCAGCTCCCGCGCGAGGGCGAGCGTGAGCGGATCGGCGAGATCCTCCAGGCGGGCATCCCTGCTGCGCGCGGCCAGTCCGCCGAGGATCGACATCAGGGTCGCCGCTCCGTGCTCCAGGCGTCCGTCGTCGAAGGACGAGGGGCGGATCGACGACACGAGCACCATCGACCGGCGTGCCCTGGTCATCCCGACCGTGAGAAGCCGCTCTCCGTCGGGAGTGGAGAGATCACCGAAGTCGCTCAGGACGCGGCCGTGCTTGGTGAGCCCGAAACCGAGCGAGAAGATCACGCGGTCGCGGCTCTCGGCGACCGACTCCTCGAGGGTCAGCACCGCGAAGGGTTCGACCGTGTCGCGCCCGACGAAGTCCGCCACATCCGAGCGTCCGGCGAACGCCGAGGTGACGGCCGCGCGCACGCGCTCGGCGTGACGGGCGCTCGCGGTCACGACCATGAGGGACTCAGCCGGACGGTGCACGGCGTGCTCGACCACGAGGGTCACGACCCTGGCGACCTCGGCATCCGGACTCTCGACCGCGCCGGAGATCGGATCGGGCGTTCCCGTCCCGCCCTCCACGTAGTCGACCGTGAGGCTGCCACGACCGAGGTACGAACCCGCCCAGGGAAGGGAGACGATCTCGCCGCCGTAGAACGCGTCGTTGATCAGCTCCGCGAGGTCCTCACCACCGGCACGATAGCTGCGGGTCAGGGTCATCACCGGCAGGAGCTCGGAAAGACGCTCGAAAGCCGAGACGTCGTCGAACGGCACCTCGGGCTCCCACGACTCCTCAGGATCCACCGCAATGCGGAAGGGAGTGGGGCGCTGCGTCACCGGGTCGCCGAACGCGACGATCTGGCGCGCGCGACGGATCGCCGGGGCGGCCTCCGCGAGGTTGATCGCTGCGGCGTCGACCAGAATCACGGTGTCGAACTCCACAGAGTCCGGAATCTCCGGGACGAGGTACGGCGACGAGATCCAGACCGGTGCGAGCACATCGACCAGGGTGGGCGCGGCACTGACGACCTGCGCGGTCGTGGTCGCTGACTGCGTCAGCGCACGGCGCAGGTGCTGCGACTGCTGAGGCTCGTCGACGATCGCGATCCGCCACTGGTTGGCCAACTGCCATGCGAGCAGCGGTCCGGCCATGGCGGCATGGGCCTCATCGACCAGGCGGAAGTCCCGCTCGAGGCGGTCGACGACAGCGGTGTTCGCGCCGAGCAGCGCGCGGTTGTCCTGCAGGGCACGCTCGAGGAGGGACTGCCACCAGGCGAATTCGAGCTCCTCCCCCACCTGGGACTCCGCGACATGGCGCACCGAGAGCTCGGCGAGCAGGGGCTCCAGCCCGAGAAGGGCGAGCCGATCGCGCAGCTGAGCGCGCTCGACGAGGTTCTCGAAGACATCGGACTTCGCAGCGAGCCCCGCGAGGGTGCGGACGAGTCGCGCGACCGGGAGCGAGGCCAACGGTTCGCGGCGCCCCAGTGCGACATCGAGCTCGCTGAGTTCAGCCTCGACCCGCTGCCAGGCCGCGTACACATCGGCGAGACCGAGGGGAATCTCCGGCGCGACGCCGGCTTCGACGAAGCGCTGCCACTGCGTGCGCTGCGCCTGGATCCGCAGAAGCGCCTCGTGCATCTCGGTGACATGCACGCCGGGGCGCACGTACTCCTTGGCCAAGCGTCGCAACCGCCGCCTGTTCGCACCCGACAGACCAGGGGCATCGCGACGCGAACCGTGCGCCTGGATGAGCTCACCCAGCGGACGCTCGAACACGGTCGGGCTGAAGCGGTCGAGGGAGTCGCGGATGCCCTGCAGCAGCCGCAGGTACTCGCCCAGCTCATCGATGGTCGCGAACGGGCGCATGTGCGTCTGGGCGATCAGCTCGTAGCCGCGCTCGAGGAGGGCCGGCACGCTGTCGGAGTGCAGGCGACCGGCGAGCTCATGAGCCGCACGAGCCGCTTCGGTGCTGGAGAAGGTCACCCCGTACCAGGGCGAGTCGTTCGGGCCGAAGCGGAACTCTCCGAGACGGGCGGCCTGCGCGAGAGCCTCGGCGGCTTCGCTGCGATCCGCGGCGAGACGACGCAGCGCATCGGGGCCCAGTCGAGCCGTGGTCGACGGCGGCACCGGGAGCGATGCCAGCCGCGTCAGTTGCCTGGTCGCATCGAGCACGGAGGCGTTCAGCCCGGCCACCGGCGCACTGAGCGCCTGGCGGTAGTCGCGAAGGACCGTGCGCAGGCGCACGAGCGCGTCGTCGACCTCGCTGACCTTGGGCGCCGTGGCCTTCTCGTTGCGTCCGATCGCCCTGACCAGGTCGCGCCGCACGCTCGCCGGCGAGATCGCCAGGCTGTCGAGCCCGATCCCGGCGAGTCGATGGCGCACGCCGTCCAGCGTGGAGCGACGGGCGGACACGACCAGTACCCGCTTGCCGCCGCGCACCAGCTCCCCGAGCGCGTTGATGACGGTCTGCGTCCCCCCGGTACCCGGAAGAGTGGCCACGGTGAGGGAGTGCCCTGCAGCGATACGGGCGAGCACCGCCTCCTGCTCCGCGTCGGCATCGAGGAGGAGGTTGTCGGATGCCGGAGCGCGATCGTCCGGGCCGATGTGATGAGGGGTGGCGCGCGGGGCGGTGACCTGCTCGCGGTCGCCGACGTGGCCGGCGAGCGCGTTCAGAACCTGATGGTCGAGGCTGCCGCCGTCGCGCGACATCACCCCAGACACGTCGGCGAACGTCGAGACGACCAGGCGCGGCTCGACCGAGAAGGTGTCGATCGAGCGGGTCAGCGCGCGCAGACTGTCGATCACGGGCTGCGGCTTGAAGATGCCGCCGTCGTAGGCCAGCGCGGCGAGGGCTGCGGCATCGATCGTGAGGCCGAAGTGGTCACGCGCGATCCGCACGAGTTCCGGGTTCACCTCGAAGGTCCCCTGGAGCTTCAACTCGAAATCGGAGTGGTGGCGGCGGATGGCCAGCGGGCGCAGCAGCACGGGCGCGGCGAAACCCGCGCCGCCGATGCGCCACCGTGCGACACCGACCGCGAGATGCACCGCTTCGATGCCGCGGACCGTGCGCAGCTCGGTGTTCTTCGCCGTGATCCGCTCGGCGGCCAGTCGTGCTGTGCGCAGTCCGACCTCATCACGGAAGAGGTTCGACAGCAGCGTCGACTTCCCGGTGATGAACTGCGGCAGGCTGCCAGGGTGCGCCTTGGAGATGTCGATACCGGACTCCGGGGTGTCGCGGAAGCTGACCAGCGGCGAGGGGCCGCCGAGATCGGCCGCTTCGGCCCTCAGACGCGTGCGCTCGGCCTCGGCCGCGTGCGCGATGTCGATGCCCGTCGTGGTCCCGTGCAGGTCGCCGATCGGCACAGCAGGGTCCACCGCTGTGTCGTCCGCAGACTTGCCTTCACGTCGCCACACACTGACACCCTAGGCGCGTGACCCGCGGAGGCGCGGTATCCCGGGCGGGTTTCCGCCGAATTCCGCCGTCCGAGAGGCAACCTGCACTCCTCCTGCCCGGTGTGGTCGCCGCTCGCGTTCTCCACCCGGAGCGGCCGGCGCAGGACTCCGAGTCGGATCGGGCGGTCAGGATGGGGGCATGACCTTCCGCTACGACTTCGCGCCGACACCGTTCGGCGATGCTCTCGCGGTGTTCTCCGACGAGGGCATCGTGCGCTTCGACCTCTCCGAATCCGAAGACCCGCGCGTGCCCTGGCTGCTCGAAGGCGTCTCCCGGCAGCTGAGTGCGGTGCCCGAGCCCGACCCCGGTGCCGCCGACGAGCTCGCACACCTGCTCGCCGAGTACTTCGACGGCGAACCGGTGCGCTTCGAGGAGCACATCCGGCTCGACTGGCGACTCGTCGACGGGTTCGCCCTGACCGCGCTGCAGACGATCTGCGACATCGGGTGGGGAGAGACGATGAGCTACGGAGAGGTCGCGGTGCTCGCCGGGCACCCCGGTGCGGCGCGCGCCGTGGGAACGGCGTGCCGCATCACCCCGTTCTCGATCATCGTGCCGGTGCATCGCGTCGTGCGCTCCGATGGGAGCGCTGGTCAGTACGGAGCGCACCCCGAACGCAAGCGGTTCCTGCTCGACCTCGAGGCGAGCAGA
The DNA here is from genome assembly GCF_001425645.1 of Microbacterium sp. Root322. Lineage (NCBI taxonomy): Bacteria > Bacillati > Actinomycetota > Actinomycetes > Micrococcales > Microbacteriaceae > Microbacterium > Microbacterium sp. Root322. The sequence goes on from NZ_LMCS01000002.1 coordinate 384,661, forward strand.
GCCGCCGGCCGCTGATCTCGTGGGCCCGGCGTGTAGGCCGCCGGGCCCACGCGCATCTCGACGTGAGTGATATCGTCGACGCTACGAAACGGGGAACTGCGTCGTCACCCCGGAAGTAGGTAGTCGTGTCCTCACCCGTCACCCGCGAATCCGAGGCGGATCTCATCGCCAATGCGGTGCGCGAGCTTGCCAGGCGCACGCGCTTCCCGGTCGCTTTCGGCGGCCTCATCGAAGAAGGCGTCGTGAGCGTCACCAGCATCGTCGGTGCGCGCACCCGATCACTGGACGGTCTGCGCGTGCGGCCGGAACGTGGACTCGGCGGACGGGCGATGATGGAGCTGCGCCCCAGGATGACGAGCGACTACGGGTCTTCGCAGCAGATCACGCACGACTACGACGTCTTCGTGCTGGGTGAGGGACTGCGCACTCTTCTCGCCCTTCCGATCGTCGTCCAGGGTCGTTCTCGCGGCGTGCTCTACGCAGGAGGCTGGGATGAGGAGCGGGTCGGCGGGGTGACCACCGCTCCCGCTATGCAGGTCGCGCAGTCCGTCGCCGACGAACTGCGCATCCGCGACGAGGTGCAGCGACGGATGCAGGAGGCGCCCCTCGGCGTCGACAGCGTCGCACCGGCGCACCGGGAGGAACTGCGTCAGAGCTTCGCAGAACTTCGCAGCATCGCCGCCTCTGTCGACGACGTCGATATCCGCGCGAGGATCGCGCACGTCGAACGCCGACTCATGACGCTCGCGGGAAGCACATCCGCGCCGGCGACAGGCCCCATCCCCACGGTCCGCCTCTCCCCCCGCGAGACCGATGTGCTCGCGTGCGCGGCGCTCGGTTCGACGAACGCGGAGATCGCCGCGCAGCTCGGCCTGCGCGAAGGCACGATCAAGGCGTACCTCGGAACCGCGATGTCGAAGCTCGATGCTTCCACGCGTCATGCGGCTGTCACCAGAGCGCGGCGTGCGGGACTTCTTCCCTGACCACAGGGAATTGATTTATTGCTTCGCGTGAATTCCATTGCGCTAATGATTGTTCCGACTTGTCGCATTTCGTCCTGACGGGTAAAGTCCCCGTATGGCAAGACGAATTGTGCATCAGCTGGTAGACGACATCGATGGCAGCGTCCTGGAGGTCGGCGAGGGCGAGACTGTACATTTCTCGCTCAACGGCGCCGCTTATGAGATCGACTTGAACTCCGCGCACGCCGATGAATTGCGCAAGGCCCTCGAGCCTTACGTGACTGCGGGGCGAAAGGCCGGCTCCTCGAGCGCTCCTCGCACCTCCGCGGCTCGGAAGCGGCCCGCGCGCAACCCCGAGGTCGCAGCCATCCGCGCCTGGGCGAACGAGAATGGGCACAAGCTCTCCGAGCGCGGTCGCATTCCCGCACAGGTCGTGGACGCATACAACGCCGCACACTGACCTCGGTCGCAATTAAGCAGCACTTCCGCCTGCACCGGCAGGCGGGTATTAAGCGCCTCCCTGCAACCAGGGTTCGTCGCGGAGCGTGATCTCTTCTGTCATATCCATGAGGAATCGGATCACGACTTCCCTTTCGGCAGGCGCGAGTCGGGCGGCAGAATAGAAGCGCTTCGCCTGCTGCCGTCCGACGGTTTCCATCGCGGCATGACGCGTCTGCGCGGTGATGTTGATCTGCAGCGCCCTGCGATCCGTCGGGTGCGGGGAACGCGTGATGTGCCCTCCCTGTTCCAGACGGTCGAGAAGCTTGGTCGTCGCCGCGGTCGAGACCCCCAGGTGATGCGCGATCCCTCCGGGCGTCGCCACCAGGTTCCGGTTCGCGCACACGATCAGATAGTGCAGCGCGCGCATGTCGGTCTCGTTCAGGCGCATGTATCGACGCGATGCCTGGGAGAGCGTCTGCTCCGCCTCGCGCAGTCCGGCGAGCGCCTCCATGACCCTCGAGATCTGCTTGAGCTCCTCCGGCGAGACGCCGGTCCGGTCGATCAGGACACTGCGAGGATCGCTCGCCTCGACGTCGTAGATGGCCGAATGGGTCAGCCCATCCGGGGCCGCCTCGGATGACCGCGATCCTTCGCCTGCGACGGGGAGCGAATCCTGCGCGCCCGCGTGCGGGGTGGTGCCGGGCTCCGTGTCCATGCGATCATGTTACACACCAACAGTTTCATGCTAAGTTGACTACTCACCAAGTTAGCTAAATGGAGAAGCTTCAGAACAGGGAGATGCCATGGACGACGTGACCCTCCTCGCGGAAGACGGGACAGCCATCGGCACCCTTCCCAAGAGCGAAGTTCATACCCACGACACTCCCCTGCACCTCGCCTTCTCGTGCTACGTCCTCGACCGCGAAGGACGACTGCTGCTGACGCGCCGAGCACTCTCGAAGAAGACCTGGCCCGGTGTCTGGACGAACAGCTTCTGCGGGCATCCTCGGCCCGACGAGGCGATGTCAGATGCCGTGCGTCGACACGGCGCCGGCGAGCTCGGCCTGCAGCTCTCCGAGATCCGGATGATCCTCCCCGATTACCGCTACCGCGCGGTGGATGCCAGCGGAATCGTCGAGAACGAGATCTGCCCCGTGCACGTCGCGGTCTTCGACGGCGAACCCGCCGCCAACCCCGACGAGGTGTCCGAATGGACGTGGGTCGCCGTCGGTCCGCTCGTCGAGGCCGTCACGCATGCGCCCTTCGCCTTCAGTCCCTGGCTGGTCGAGCAGCTCCCGCTGCTGCGGCGGCTCGGCGAGGTGTGAGAGATGAGCACGACGACGACGGAAGAATCGCTGGGGACACGGATCGAGCAGGCCCTGCGACACCGCTTCTCCGAGCGGAGCGCCGCCGCCGAACAGTACGGGAGCGAGTTCGTCAGACTGTGGCAGGCGGCTGAGGAGCACGCTCTCGGCGGAAAGCTCATCCGCCCGCGTCTGCTCCTAGACCTCGCGCGTGCTTTGGCACCCGCCCCTCTGACCGCCGACGAGATGCGCTCCGCCATCGATGTCGCGGCCCATGTCGAGCTCCTCCACTTCGCCTTCCTCCTGCACGACGACGTCATCGACGGCGATCTGATGCGGCGGCGGCGCCCCAATCTGATCGGTGCGCTCGTCGCAGGACGCCCGGCGGGCCCGACCGAACCCGCCCTCCACTGGGCGCGCTCGAGCGCGATCCTCCTCGGAGACCTGCTGCTGTCGTCGGCGGTGCTGGGATTCGCGCGGGCGGGCGTCACGGACGAGGCCCGCGAGCGTCTGCTCGGCCTGCTCGAGGAGACGATCTTCGAGACCGTCGCCGGTGAGCACGCCGATGTGGCACTCAGCGACGGCATCATCACCCCCGATCTGCGGACGATACTCTCCACGAGCGCGTACAAGACCTCGACGTACTCCTTCGTGCTCCCGCTGCGGGCGGCCGCGGTGCTCGTCGGCTCGTCGACCGCGGCAGAAGATCACCTCGCCGTGATCGGCCGGCACCTCGGCCTCGCCTATCAGCTGCAGGACGATCTGCTCTCCGTGTTCGGCGACCCCGATGAGCACGGCAAGGACCCGTTCTCCGATCTGCGGGAGGGCAAGGAGACCGCGATCATCGCCTACGCGCGTATGACCAGCCAGTGGGACGGGATCGAGCTGCACTTCGGCAGAGCCGACCTCAGCCCCACGGACGGAGCAGCTGCCCGCGATCGGCTACGCGAATGCGGCTCGGAGAGCTTCGTGCGAGGCCTGGTGCGGGAGCACCTCGAGTCGGCGGACGCCGCACTGCGCGAGGCGGAGGCCGCCGGGCTGCTCCCGGCAGCGGCCGGGGATGCCATCCGCGCACTCGCGTCCCGTGTCGGAAGCCGCAGCCGATGACCGCGAACTCGGCCGGCCACAGGGACGACACCGCCCTTCGTCGCTTCAACCGCACGGCGGAGATCGCGACGACCGATGTGATCCGCACCTATTCGACGTCGTTCGGGCTCGCCACCCGTCTTCTCGGAAAGCGCCATCGCCAGCACGTACGCAACATCTATGCCATGGTGCGCATCGCCGATGAGATCGTCGACGGCGTGGCCGCCGAGGCAGGGCTGGACGTCGCCGCGCAATCGGCCGCCCTCGATTCCTACATCGCCGAGACTCATCGATCGATGCGCAGCGGCTACAGCAGCGACCTGATCCTGCATGCGTTCGCGCGTACCGCACGGGAGTGCGGGATCGGCGAGGACCTGACACAGCCGTTCTTCGATTCGATGCGCGCGGACATCGAGGAGGACGCCGGCTTCGCCGCCTACGACATCGACGCCCATGCGGCGTACGTCTACGGCTCCGCCGAGGTCGTGGGTCTCATGTGTCTGCAGGTCTTCCTGCGCGGGGTCGAGCGCACGCCCGAAGAGCTCGAGACCCTGCGCCACGGTGCACGCCAGCTCGGTGCGGCGTTCCAGAACGTGAACTTCCTCCGAGACCTCGCAGACGACACCGACCGACTCCACCGCGGCTACCTCGGTGGGACCGCGCGTCTGACGGATGCCGATCGCGACGCATGGGTTGCGACCGTGTTCCGGCAGCTGTCCGACGCCCGCGACACGATCCCGCTGCTGCCGAAGGACGCCCGTGCGGCGGTGCGCAGCGCCCTGGCTCTGTTCGCCGCGCTCACCCGACGTGTGTCCCAGACACCTGCCGACGTCCTCTACCGACGCCGCGTGCGCGTTCCCGATCCGATCAAGGCCGCACTCGCCACCCGCGCCGTCCTCACCACCGCGATGGAGCGCGACCGATGAGCCGGGTCGTGGTCATCGGTGCAGGAGTCGCCGGTCTCGCGACAGCGGGCCTGCTCGCTCGGGACGGGCACGAGGTGGTCGTGCTCGAGAAGAACGACCGCGTCGGCGGACGCGCGGGGACGATCGAGCGCGACGGCTTCCGCTTCGACTCCGGCCCCTCGTGGTACCTCATGCCCGAGGTCTTCGACCACTTCTTCGCGATGATGGGCACCTCGACCGCGGAGCAGCTCGACCTCATCCGCCTCGACCCCGGCTACCGGGTGTTCCGCGCCCCGGACGCGACGGATGCCGACCGCTCCCCCGTGACGGTGCCGGCCGGACGCGAGCAGGTCACCCGGCTCTTCGAAGAACTGGAGCCCGGCTCCACAGCGGAGCTCGACTCCTACCTCGACTCCGCGCAGCATGCCGGAGCGATGGCGCAGAAGTACTTCCTCTACAACCCGTTCACCCGCATGCGCTCGCTCCTCGCACCGGAGGTGCTCCGGGCGCTGCCTCGCCTCGCCACCCTGCTCGGAACGCGGCTGCAGTCCTTCGCTGCCCGACGCTTCACGCACCCCGTGGTGCGCCAGATCCTCGGCTACCCCGCGGTGTTCCTCGGAACCGACCCCCGAAGCGCGCCGGCGATGTACCACCTCATGAGCGCGCTCGATCTCGACCAGGGCGTCAGCTATCCGCAGGGCGGTTTCTGGCGTGTGATCGAGCGGATCGAAGCGCTGGCCCTCGACGCGGGGGTACGGATCATCACCGAGGCGAACGTCACCGGAATCCGCACGCAGGACGGCGCCGATGGCACCCGTGTGACGGGTGTCGGCTGGGTCGACGGCGCCGGCTCCTCGCACATCGAGAGCGCCGATGTGGTGGTCTCCGCGGCCGATCTTCACCACACCGAGACCACTCTGCTCCCGCCCTCGCTGCAGACCTACCCCGAGTCGTGGTGGGCGCGACGCACCAGCGGACCGGGCGGCGTGCTCGTGATGCTCGGCGTGCGCGGCGCGCTCCCCGAGCTCCCGCACCACTCCCTGTTCTTCACCGACGACTGGGACGCGAACTTCGACGCGATCTTCGGGGCCTCCCCGACCGTGCCGGACCCGGCGTCGATCTACGTGTGCCGCCCCAGTGCCACGGACCCCGAGGTCGCGCCCGCCGATCATGAGAACCTGTTCGTGCTGATCCCGGTACCCGCGGACGTCGATCTCGGACACGGTGGAACCGACGGAGAGGGATCACCCGCGATCGAACGCGCAGCGGACGCGGCGATCGATCAGGTCGCGACCTGGGCCGGGATCCCCGATCTCCGCGACCGCATCGTGGTGCGCGAGACGAAGGGTCCCGCCGACTTCCGCGACGACTACCACTCCTGGCACGGCGGCATGCTGGGGCCCGCGCACATCCTCTCGCAGAGCGCGATGTTCCGTGCTCAGAACACGTCGAAGCGCGTGCAGGGTCTGTTCTACGCGGGTGCCACCACCGCGCCGGGTGTCGGTGTCCCGATGTGCCTGATCAGTGCGGAGATCGTCCTCAAGCGCATCCGCGGCGATCACTCCCCCGGTCCGCTCCCCGTCCCCCGCACCTCACCTGCGGGGACAGAGGCGTCCTGATGGGCGTGGTGTACCTGGCGGCCCTTCTCCTGTCGCTGGGCTGCATGCTGCTGCTGGACTGGCGATTTCGACTCTTCTTCTGGCGCGATGCGGTATCGGCTGCGGTGGTGACGGCCGTCGGTCTCGTCTTCTTCCTGATCTGGGATGTCGCCGGCATCGCCAACGGGATCTTCTTCCGGGGCGACGGCATGATCGCGACGGGATTGGTGCTCGCGCCGGAGCTGCCCCTCGAGGAACCGATCTTCCTGCTGTTCCTCGTGGTGTGCACCATGATCATCTACACCGGAGCAGAACGGGTGCTGACACGGCGCCGCAAGCAGGCGGAAGGCGGCGGGTCATGACCTATATCCAGCTCTCCGCGTGCTTCGTCGCCGTCGCCGTCCTCGGCGGCATCGGGCTCGCGTTCGCATCCCGCGGAAAGGGCCCGCGACCGCTCGCCGTCGTGCTGACCGTGATCGTGCTGTTCCTGCTCACCGCGGCCTTCGACACCGCGATGATCGCAAGCGGCCTCTTCCACTACGCGCAGGACCCGCTGCTCGGGGTGCACATCGGACTGGCTCCCATCGAGGACTTCGCGTACCCCCTGGCGGGCGCGCTGCTCCTTCCGGCCCTGTGGACGGCGATGCGCGCCCGGCGGCGAGTGCAGGATCGTCGAACGCTCGAACAGGAGGAACGACGATGAGCACTGCCGCAGCCCCGTCGAACAGCATCGGACGCGACATCGCCCAGATCGTGCTGTCGTCGCGTCCGATCAGCTGGATCAACACGGCCTTCCCGTTCGCCGCCGCGTATCTGCTCAGCACACGCGAGATCGATCTGACGCTGGTGATCGGCACGCTGTACTTCCTCATCCCCTACAACCTCGCGATGTACGGGATCAACGACGTCTTCGACTACGCCTCCGACCTCGCGAACCCCCGCAAGGGCGGGATCGAGGGGGCCCTCCTCGCACCCCGCATGCACCGGACGACGCTCTGGGCGGCGGCGGTGACGAACATCCCCTTCCTCGTCTACCTCGTGATCGTCGGGAATCCGGCGTCCTGGCTCTGGCTGGCGGTCAGCGTGTTCGCCGTGATCGCGTACTCCGCCCCCGTCCTGCGCTTCAAAGAGCGCCCGTTCCTCGATTCCATCACCTCGAGCACGCACTTCGTGAGTCCTGCCATCGTCGGCCTCGCCCTCGCCGGGGTCCCGGCGACCGCCGCCACGGTCATCACGCTCAGCGCCTTCTTCCTCTGGGGCATGGCCGCACACGCCTTCGGTGCCGTGCAGGACATCGGGCCCGATCGGGAGGCCGGGATCTCGTCGATCGCCACCGTCATCGGAGCGCGCGCGACCGTACGCCTGTCCCTCTCCCTGTGGGTGATCGCGGGCGCAGCCATGCTGCTGACGCCCTGGCCGGGCCCGCTCGCCGCGGCCCTGGCTCTGCCCTACGTCGTGAACGCGGCTCGGTGGTGGAACGTGACCGATGAGACCTCCGGCTCCACGAACCGCGCCTGGCGACGTTTCATCGCCCTGAACTACTTCGCCGGTTTCCTCGCCACGATGATCCTCATCCTCGCGTGGATCTCCTGACCCGCAGCACACCCGAAAGGAACCCGATGTCCCGCCGCGAACCGACGCCGACCCCGTCCACGAGGGAGCGTTCACGACGACACTCCTGGGTGCGCGTCTTCCTCCCCGTGGCCCTGATCCTCGTGTGGCTGGTGGGCGCATCGCTCGGCGGCCCCCTTTTCGGCAAGGTCGACGAGGTCTCCTCCAACGAGCAGACCACCTACCTCCCCGAGTCCGCGGATGCGACCCAGGTGCAGAAGCTGCTGGGCGAGTTCAACGACAGCGACTCGATCCCGGCCATCGCCGTGTTCACCTCCGACGAGAAGCTCACCGCTGCCGAGCTCGACGCGATCTCCGGTGCCGTCGCGGACGCGCCGAAGGTCGAGGGCGTCGGCGAAGACGTCTCTCCCGCACTCCCCTCGGATGACGGCCGCGCGGTGCAGGCCTTCATCCCGATCGACTCCGACGCCGAGCTCGCGGACGCGACGAGCGCTCTCGGGGAAGAGCTGCGCGCTGCGGTCCCTGACGGGATCACGGTCTACATCACGGGACCAGCGGGGTTCAGTGCCGACCTGGTGGCAGGCTTCGCCGGTATCGACGGCCTACTCCTGGGCGTCGCGCTCCTCGCCGTGCTGGTCATCCTGGTGCTGGTGTATCGCTCGTTCCTCCTCCCGTTGGTCGTGCTGTCCACCAGCCTCTTCGCGCTCTGCGTCGCGCTGCTCGTGGTGTGGTGGCTCGCGAAGTTCGAGATCCTGCTGCTCAGCGGCCAGACGCAGGGAATCCTCTTCATCCTGGTGATCGGCGCTGCCACCGACTACGCCCTGCTGCTGGTCGCGCGCTTCCGAGAAGAGCTGCGCGTCTCACAGGACAAGGGCACCGCGATCATGGCGGCGTGGAAGGGCTCGGTCGAGCCGATCGTCGCATCGGGCGGCACGGTGATCGCAGGGCTCCTGTGCCTGCTGCTCAGCGATCTGAAATCCAACAGCACGCTCGGGCCGGTCGCGGCGATCGGCATCGTGTTCGCGATGCTCTCCGCCCTGACGCTGCTGCCGTCACTGCTGCTGCTCTTCGGACGCGCCGTCTTCTGGCCGCGACGCCCGCGCTTCGAGCCGGAGGTCGTCGCCGCAGAGCACGGCATGCGCACCACGGGTCTGTGGGCGCGACTCGCCGGCTTCATCAAGCGCCGTCCGCGCGTGATCTGGATCGTGACCACGCTCGTCCTGCTCGCGGGAGCGGCGGGAGTCACCCAGCTCGATGTGGACGGCGTGCCGCAGTCCGACCTGGTCCTCGGTGCATCGGAAGCGCGCGACGGCCAGGTGGCGCTCGGCGAGCACTTCCCCGGCGGATCCGGCAGTCCGGTCTACGTCGTCGTCGCCGAGGACCAGCTGCAGGACGCCGCTGACATCCTGCTCGCGAACGACGGCGTCGACGCGGTCTCCGTGACCTCCGCCGAATCCCCGAGCGGCTCGGCCCCTGTGACCGCAGACGGGATCACGGCAGTGGGCCCTCCCGGAACGCCGGTCCCCGAGCCGACCACGGTGAAGGGCGACGTGCTCCTGCAGGGCACTCTGACCGATGCGGCGGACTCCGAGGCCGCAGCCTCCACGGTGCGCGAGCTTCGCGGCGAACTCGACGGCGTGGATGCCCTGGTGGGAGGAGTCACGGCGACCTCGATCGACACCAACGACGCCTCGATCCACGACCGGAACCTCATCATTCCCGTCATCCTCGTGGTGATCATGTTCATCCTGATGCTGCTGTTGCGCTCGGTCCTCGCGCCCGTGCTGCTGATCCTCACCACGGTGCTGTCCTTCGGCACGGCGATGGGGGTGTCGGCGCTCGTCTTCAACGGCATCTTCGCCTTCCCCGGTGCCGATCCCGCAGTTCCTCTCTTCGGTTTCGTCTTCCTCGTCGCGCTCGGCATCGACTACAACATCTTCCTGATGACGCGAGTGCGCGAGGAGTCGAAGGCGCATGGGACGCGGGAGGGCATCCTGCGTGGTCTCTCGATCACCGGCGGCGTGATCACCTCGGCGGGTCTCGTGCTCGCCGCGACCTTCGCCGCGCTGTCGGTGATCCCGATCCTGTTCCTGGTGCAACTCGCCTTCATCGTCGCCTTCGGTGTGCTCCTGGACACCTTCGTCGTGCGTTCGCTGCTGGTCCCGGCGCTGACCTACGACATCGGCAAGGCGATCTGGTGGCCGTCGAAGCTGTGGCGGCGCGGGAAGGACTGAGACGTGGCGGCGTGCATCCGGTCCCTTAGACTGGATGCACGCCCACGTAGCTCAGGGGATAGAGCAGCCCTCTCCTAAAGGGCAGGTCGCAGGTTCGAATCCTGTCGCGGGCACGACGTCGAAGAGAAGAGGGGCCGCCCGAAAGGGTGGCCCCTCTTCGTCGTCTCAGGGCCTCGTCAGCGGGTCCGCGGCGTCAGGCGGCCAGAGCGAGGTACGGCTCCCATCGCGGGTCGCTGCGTTCGGTTCCGCGCACGGTCCAGGCGGTGCCGTGCGGCGGTCGAGGGGTGAAGCGCAGCTGCCAGCGCATCTCCTGCGGCGTGCGATCACTCTTGACGTTGTTGCAGCGCAGGCAGCACGCGACGAGGTTCTCCCAGGAGTCCGCTCCCCCGCGCGAGCGCGGCAGCACGTGATCGATCGTCGATGCCGCCTTCCCGCAGTATCCGCAGCGGTGGTTGTCGCGGCGGAGCACACCGCGCCGGGTTACCGGCACACGCCTGCTCGTCGGGACCCGCACGTAACGGGCCAGGATGATGACCGCCGGGCGATCGTAGACGCCGTGCGTGCCCCAGACGGGGTCTTCCTCGACCCGTTCGATCACGGTCGCCTTGTCGTTCATCACCAGCACCAGGGCTCGTTTGAACGACACGATCGCCAGCGGCTCGTATCCGGCATTCAGGACCAGTGTGCGCATTCGTCATCCTCTCGATCCGCCGGGACGGCTTCCCGGCACTCTCGACTCACACGAGGTCGTGCAGGAGGCAGATCGATCGCGAGGACGAAAAAAGGCGCCGTCTAGAGACAGCGCCTTTCGCGCACGGCAACGCCGTGGCATCCCTGCGGGCTATGCAGAAGGACGTGACGACCGAGGGCATCCATGGTTCGGATGCTCGGTATTCGCTCCATCAGCCTCTCCCACCTGTACGACAACGGGATCAGGCTAACCCATCGCGCTGGGTGCAGGGCGAAACAGCGGGTGAATGGAGTGAGGCGTGTCCGGAAATCAGCCGGCGTTGACCGAGAGCCAGGACATGGGCTCCACGAGTCCGCCGTTGATCCAGACCTCGAAGTGGAGGTGGTTGGCGGTCGAGCGGCCGGTGCTGCCGACGTAGCCGATCAGCTGCCCGGCGGAGACCGTCTGCCCCACCTGCACCTGACGCGAGCCGTAGATCATGTGGCCGTAGGTGGTCTGCACACGCTGCCCACCGACGACACTGTCGAGCATCACGGCAACGCCGTAGCCGCCGATGCTCTCTGCGGAAGCACGGACGACGCCGGCGGCGGCCGCATAGATCGGCGTACCGGCCGGGGCGAGCATGTCGGCGCCGTTGTGCCCACCGCCCACCGTGCGGCTGACGTTCCACGAACCCATGGGAAGCGGATAGCGCACCTCACCGGAACCCGGCGAGGTGAGCGCGTAGCCCGCGGTGTTGAAGCGGGAGGAGGCGGTCCCTGCGGTGGAAGCAGCGGCGGCTGCACGTGCTGCGGCCGCCTCTTCCGCCTTCTTCTTCTCGATCTCCTCGGGGGTGGTCGCGCTGAAGGTGCCGCGAGCGAGGGGTGCCGCAGTGGCCTGCGAAGCGACGACGAGAGACTGCGCGTCGACGGCCGCGAGCTGCTGAACAGTCGTCGGCGCGGCTTCGCTCGGCTTCGTCGAGGCGAAGGCGGGCAGCGCGATTCCGGCGACCAGTGCACCGACGGCTCCGAAGATGGCGATGGATCGGAGTGGCTTGACGGCCTTGCGAGCACTCATGCGCGCACCGGATCGGCGGGCGGGTACTCGGTCTTCAGATGTCTTCTTCGCGGGCGGTTCGATGTCTGCGGCCAAAACTTGGTCCTCCTGGGCCCTCGCGCTGTTCGGGTCAGCGCTGGCTCGTCGGCACTCTGCTCTCGTGGCACGAATGTAGCTCGGGTACTTTGTGCGTTCCTGCCGTGAAGACGACGAGCCTGGAAGGCAATCTTCGCGGGTTCATCTCCAGCGGGCTTCTTCGCTGGCGACCTGTCCGAGGTTACCGGAAGATAACGATCATGTCACCCCGGGAATCTGACAATCACCGCAGAAGCCTCCGGCGCCCCGCCGCTGCGCTGGCGACGGTCCCGGATTTCTCGCGGGATCAGGCCGGTTCGCCAACCAGGAAGATGTGCGATGCCAGCTCCACCGGGAGCTCGAGCCCCTCGTCTTTGCCGTCCATCTGGATGAGCACGTAGCCCTCGCTGAAGCGGAAGTCTCCGTGGGCGCCGGGAACGACACCCGCGTCACGCAACTGCTCGAGCAGCTCGGGATCGACCTGAGCCGGCTCGGCGAGACGACGGACCGTGCCCTCGACGGGTGCACCCGCGGCGTTCAGACGCTGCACGAGTCCGATGACGCCCTCGTCGAACGTGCGCGCGGGAACGTCTCCGAGCTGGTCGAGTCCGGGGATCGGATTGCCGTACGGCGACTCGGTGGGATGTCCGAGCAGCTCTACGAGGCGGCGTTCGACCTGCTCGCTCATGACGTGCTCCCAGCGGCAGGCCTCTTCATGCACGAACGCCCAGTCGAGTCCGATGACGTCGGACAGCAGACGCTCGGCGAGCCGATGCTTGCGCATGACGTTGACGGCCTTGTTGCGCCCCGCGTCTGTGAGCTCGAGAGTGCGATCCTCGGAGACGATGACGAGACCGTCGCGCTCCATGCGGCCGACGGTCTGCGACACGGTCGGACCGGAGTGGCCGAGACGTTCGGAGATGCGCGCGCGCAGCGGCACGATGTTCTCCTCCTCGAGTTCGAGGATGGTGCGGAGATACATCTCCGTGGTGTCGATCAGGTCGGTCATGTGCAGGCCCTCCGAGGTTCTTAGGCAAGCCTACATTCCCCGGCGGACATCGGACTCTCGAGCGGTCCTGCGACAGGTCGAGCGCCCCCTAGAATCGACCCATGGCGATCGAGATTCCCCGTGACCTCCTGCCCATCGACGGCCGCTTCGGCTGCGGTCCCTCGAAAGTGCGCCCTGCGCAGCTCGAGGCACTGGTCTCTTCGGGGTCGACGATCCTGGGGACATCGCATCGTCAGGCGCCGGTGAAGAACCTCGTCGGCAGCGTCCGCGAGCAGCTCGCCGCCCTGTTCCGCATTCCCGAGGGATACGAGATCATCCTCGGCAACGGCGGATCGACCGCGTTCTGGGACGCGGCAGCCTTCGGCCTCATCGAACGCCGCAGCCAGAACCTCGTGTTCGGCGAGTTCGGCGGCAAGTTCGCTGCCTCCGCCGCCGCCCCTTGGCTCGAGGCACCCGACGTGCGCAAGGCCGAGCCCGGCTCGCTGACCGTCGCCGAGGTCGTGGAAGGCGTCGACGTGTACGCCTGGCCGCACAACGAGACCTCGACCGGCGTCGCCGCACCGATCCAGCGCATCGCCGTCGATGGCGCACTGACCGTCATCGACGCCACGAGCGCGGCGGGAGGTATCGACTTCGATGCCGCACAGGCCGACGTGTACTACTTCGCACCGCAGAAGAACCTCGGCTCCGACGGTGGCCTGTGGTTCGCCGCGGTCTCGCCGGCCGCGATCGAGCGCATCGATCGCATCGCCGCGTCGGGTCGCTACATCCCCGAGTTCCTGAGCCTGAAGAACGCGGTCGACAACTCGCGGCTCAACCAGACGTTGAACACCCCGGCACTGACGACCCTGCACCTGCTCGACAGCCAGCTGCGCTGGATCCTCGACAACGGCGGCCTCGCCTGGGCGGCGGCGCGCACCGCCGAGTCGTCCTCAGTTCTGTACGACTGGGCCGAGGCCTCCTCCGTCGCGACGCCGTTCGTCACGGAAGCCGCACACCGCTCACCCGTGGTCGCCACAATCGACTTCGACGACAGCATCGATGCCGCGGCGATCGCGAAGACGCTCCGCGCGAACGGGATCGTCGACACGGAGCCCTATCGCAAGCTCGGGCGCAACCAGCTGCGCGTGGCCACGTTCGTCTCGATCGAGCCGGATGACGTGCGTCAGCTGACCCGATCGATCGAGTACGTGCTGGAGAACCTGGGCGCCTGAGCGCCTGGAGTCACTCCTCCTCGTCGACCTCGCCGGCGTCCTCATCGAGGGCGTCGGCGTCGTCGTCTTCCGACTCTTCGTCTTCGGCGGCGCCGTCGTCGAGTTCGTCGATGTCCACGCCGTCCAGATCGCCGGCGTGCAGGATGTCCGCTTCGCCGTCGTCGAGGTCGTCGTCATCGAGGTCGTCGTCGTCGAGACCATCGTCGGCCAACGCATCGTCGCCGATCGCCACGTCGCCGCCGGCAGCAGCGGCCGCCTCGGCGAGCTCGACCTGATGGGCGCGGTACTCGGCCAGCCTCTCGGCCCAGGGGACCCACTCCGGCGCGAGCAGCGCGCCGTCGCCGGGCAGGAGTTCGATCTCGAGGACCGTAGGCTCCTCGCCCTCGACGCGGGCGACGGTCACGGTCCAGAACCACCCCGGGTAGCCGGGGAGTCGGTTCTGGAAGCGCAGCGAGACCGAGCCGTCTTCCTCGGCGAGGTATCCGGCGGCGGGGCCGACAGTGGACGCCGGGGTGATCTCGGCCAGCGCGGCCAGCGCGAGGTCGTGGGCGGCGATGAGACGCGCGTCGGCGTCAGGCGTCGAGGTCATCAGCGACCTTGCGCAGGACGGCCGCGATCTTGCGGCCCTGTCCGGAAGAGGGGTAGCGCCCGCGGCGCAGATCCCCGCCGATGCCGTCGAGGAGCTTCACGAGATCCTCGACGATGATGGCCATATCGTCTGCAGGCTTGCGCTTGGCCTTCGAGAGGCTGGGCGGTGCCTCGAGCACACGCACGGACAGCGCCTGGAGTCCGCGCTTGCCGTCGGCGACGCCGAACTCCACGCGTGCACCGGCCTTCACCGCGGTGCCGGTGGGCATCGCGGAGGCGTGCAGGAAGACGTCCTGGCCGTCATCGCTGGCGATGAAGCCGAAACCCTTGTCTTCGTCGTAGAACCTGACCTTGCCGGTGGGCATGGGAGAACCTCGCTGAGATCGATATGCAGAACAGTGGACGCGCTCGTGCGCGTGCCCCCAGCCTACCGGTCGTGGCGCTCGCGCAGCCGAAGGCCTCAGTGCGAGTAGGCTGAGGCGGATGAGCACGCAGAATTCCGAACCGGAGGTTCCCATCCGCCGGCTGGATCGTATCCTGGCGTTCACCGCGCTCGGAATCGCCGCGGCGTCCGTGGTGTGCTTCTTCGCGATCATCATCGGCACCGCGCTCGGGATGGACCAGGCCGCGTTCGGCGAGGGCATCTGGCCCGTCGTCGCCGCGATCCCCTACTGGGGGCTGCCGGTCGCCTTCCTCATGATCATCACGCTCCTGACCATGAGCTTCATCCGGAAGGGACGCGCGTCTTCGCGTTCCTGAGGCATCGGCCATGAGCACTCACGCGCGACCGCTGGCGGATTGGCTGGCGGCAGCGAGCGATGACGACCTCCGCCACCTCTTCCGCGCACGGGGCGTGCGAGCGGATGCGCCGTGGCAGGACTTCTTCGATGCCGCTGAGGCACTGCTCGATCCGGCATCGCTGACGCGTGTGCTCCCCACGCTCACGGCATCCGAGGCGAGCGCGCTGGTCTCCGCCGCCTCCGGAAAGGACGCCGGACGCGAGACGGAGCAACTGAAAGCGCTCGCGCTGCTCCGTCCCGACGGCACGCCCTATCCCCCGGTGGTCGCCGCGATCGCCGGGCGCACCGCCTCCGGACCGCCCGCCGAAGCACCGGCACCGGCCTCGTCCGAGGCTGCCGCAGCGCACGCGGCCGAGCGCGCCTTCACGACCGTGGCCGTGCTCGCCGACCTTCTGATGATCGCGAGGGAGAGCCCGTTCGCCCTGCTCACGGGCGGTGGCGTCAGCGCCGGCGAGAAGCGTCAGCTCACCGAAGCCGGCGTCCCCGCCGAGATCGTCGACACCCTCGCCGCCATCGCGCTCCAGTCCGGGCTCGCCGTCTCCGCAGACCGGCGGCTGCGATCGAGCCAGTCGGCGGAGGACTGGCTGCGCTCGTCCGCTGCCGATCGATGGGCGGTACTTGCGACCGCGTTCCGCGACGCGCTGCCACGCGGAGTCCGCTCCGAGACCGGCGGATGGATCCCGCCCGAGGTGTGGCCGTTCGCACACCCGTGGGATCCCGCCTGGGCCGAGCGTTCGCGCACCCTGCAGGAAGCGGCTTCGCTGCTCGGTCTGATCGCCGAGGACGCAACCGAGCCCGAGTGGGCCGTGAGCCTGCGTCGCGGGGATGCCGCCGACCCGGAAGCTCTCGTGCGCCTGCTGCCGACCGAGGTCGACCGCATCTTCTTGCAGAACGATCTGACGGCGATCGCACCGGGTCCGCTGGAGCCGGCGCTCGACGTACGACTGCGCACGATCGCGGCCCGGGAGTCCGCAGCCCAGGCGTCGTCCTACCGCTTCACCTCCGAGTCGGTGGCGCACGCGTTCGTCGCAGGCGAGACCGAGCAGTCGATCCTCGATTTCCTCTCCTCCGTCTCCCTCACGGGTCTCCCTCAGCCCCTCAGCTACCTGATCGCCCAGACCGCCCAGCGACACGGACTGGTCCGCGTCTCGACCGATGACGAGACCGGCCGCACGCGGATCGAGAGCTCCGACTCGCACCTCATCCAGGCGATGGCGGTGGATCAGTCCCTGCGCCCGCTCGCCCTCACCGCGCACCTCGACGCCCTGACCACCCGCGTCGGCCGGGACACGGTGTACTGGGCGCTCACCGATGCGCGATATCCGGCGACGCTCGTCGGCCCCGACGGCGCCCTGCTCGTCCGCGAGCGGCATCCGGCGCCCCCGTCGTCGGCATCGACCGGGGACTCGATCGACCTGATGCCGCTCATCACCCGGTTGCGCTCGCATCAGGGACCGGATGCCGATGCGGCGTGGCTCGACCGTGAGCTCGAGGCTGCCGTGCGCGCGAAGTCCGTCCTCCAGGTCACGGTCGGGATGCCGGACGGATCGACCAGGGAACTCCTCCTGGAAGCGACAGGGATCGGCGGCGGCAGACTCCGCGGACGAGACCGGGCGGCCGACGTGGAGCGGACCCTCCCGGTGTCGAGCATCCTCACAGCGACGATCGTCGCGCCGTAGGGCCCTGCACCTGTCTCGACCGCTAAACTGGTGAGCTATGTCTGATGGCCCACTGATCGTCCAGAGCGATCGCACCGTGCTGCTCGAAGTCGCCCACGCCGACGCCGAGAGCGCCCGCCACGAGCTGGCGATCTTCGCCGAGCTGGAACGCGCCCCCGAGCACATCCACACCTACCGGATCACGCGTCTGGGGCTGTGGAACGCCAGAGCCGCAGGGCACACCGCCGAAGACATGCTCGAGACGCTCGATCGCTGGTCGCGCTTCCCCGTGCCGCCTTCCGTGTCCGTCGACCTGCGCGAGACGGTGAACCGCTACGGGCGGCTGGTCATCGAACGCGACGACGAGGGAACCCTGATCCTGCGCTCCTCCGATCCCGCCGTGCTGGCGCAGGTCGCGAACAACAAGCGCATCCAGCCGCTGCTCATCGGCCACCCGACGCCTGAGACGTTCGTCGTCGATGCCTGGGCTCGCGGGCAGATCAAGCAGGAGCTGCTGAAGATCGGCTGGCCCGCCGAAGACCTCGCCGGGTACACCCCGGGGACACCGCACGAGATCGACCTCGCCGAGGACGGCTGGCACATCCGCCCCTACCAGCAGGATGCCGTCGATGCTTTCTCGAAGGACGGCTCGGGCGTCGTCGTGCTCCCCTGTGGCGCCGGCAAGACGATCGTGGGCGCCGGCGCGATGGCCGCGACCAAGACCACCACGTTGATCCTCGTCACCAACACCGTCTCGGCCCGCCAGTGGCGCGACGAGCTGCTCAAGCGCACCAGCCTCACTCCCGAGGAGATCGGCGAGTATTCGGGTCAGGCCAAAGAGGTCAAGCCCGTCACGATCGCGACCTACCAGATCCTGACCGCGAAGCGTAAGGGCGAGTACGCGCACCTGGCGCTGCTCGATGCCCTCGACTGGGGCCTCATCGTGTACGACGAGGTGCACCTGCTGCCGGCTCCGGTGTTCAAGCTCACCGCCGACCTGCAGGCGCGTCGACGCATCGGCCTCACCGCCACCCTCGTGCGCGAGGACGGACGCGAGGGCGACGTCTTCAGCCTGATCGGCCCCAAGCGCTTCGACGCTCCCTGGAAGCAGATCGAGGCGCAGGGCTTCATCTCCCCCGCCGCGTGCTACGAGGTGCGCGTCGATCTGCCGCCGAGCGACCGGCTCGAATACGCCGCGGCGACCGACGACGAACGCTATCGCCTGGCGGCCTCCGCCCCGGCGAAGGTCCAGGCGGTGCGTGAACTCATCGCCAAGCACGAGGGCGAGCGCATCCTCGTGATCGGACAGTATCTCGATCAGCTCGAGTCGCTGTCCGAGGCTCTGAACGCGCCGCAGATCACCGGCGCGACCCCCATCGACGAGCGCGAAGAGCTCTACCGCGCCTTCCGCGAAGGCGACATCTCGCTCCTCGTGGTCTCCAAGGTGGCGAACTTCTCGATCGACCTCCCTGAGGCCTCGGTCGCGATCCAGGTGTCCGGCTCCTTCGGATCGCGTCAGGAGGAGGCCCAGCGACTGGGTCGCCTGCTGCGCCCGAAGCAGTCGGGGCACACCGCGAGCTTCTACACCCTCGTCGCCCGCGACACGATCGATCAGGACTACGCCCAGAACCGCCAGCGTTTCCTGGCCGAGCAGGGATACAGCTACACGATCATGGACTCGGACGCGATCGCCGCCTGACCGCGGAAGATCACGCTCGGGCGGAACGTCCCTGCACGGCGAGGCCGAGGTGATGGGTACCGGTCGCCCCCACGGTGGGCGATGCGGCCCGCGCCGTGCGTGCGATCCCGACCCTCGCCGCCCAACGGTCGGCGAGCAGGGCGTAGACGACCATGGCCAGCGCTGACGCGAGAAGGTCGACAGCCGTGCCCGAGGTCGCGTTGGCGTCGACCAAGGTGACGGATCCGAGCAGGAAGATGAGCACGTTGTTGACGATGTGCAGCGAGATCGCCGCCTCGAGTCCACCCGTGCGCCAGGTCAGCCAGGCGGCGACGATCGCGAACATGCCCACGCTGGCCGCGCCCCAGATGTCGTAGCCGTGACCGAGCACGAACAGCGGCACGGGCAGGAGGATGGCGAAGGCGGGATGACGCAGCCATCCCCCGACCAGCTGCATCAGATACCCGCGGAACACGTACTCCTCGGCCGCGGCCTGGAAGGGGATCAGCAGCAGCACGAGCAGCACCATGATCCACAGCCCCGGGTGCGAGAAGTCGGCGGTCACCGCGTCGCCGGTGAGCGCCGACCACCCCAGCACGACGGCGAAGTAGACGACGAACACCGCGAGCGCCAACAGCAGACTCCTGCCGAGCCATCCCATCCGCAGACGCCCGGTGACGGACGACAGCAGACCGACCCCGCGTCCCTCGACGATCCGCGAGGCCAGCAGCAGGGCGGGGATCATCAGGATCAGCGGCAGCACCAGCGCCACGAGCAGCCACGGGCGGTCGAGGTCGAAATACTGCGACGTCGTGAGGAGCACCTGCGCGTCGACACCCCACTCCGGGACGAACATCGACACGATGGCCAGCGGCACGATCACGATCAGCAGGATCGCGATGTAGAGGGCGATGCCGACGAGCCCGGTCAGCAGCATGCGCCACCAGCGATACCGCGGCCGCAGGCGTGCCAGCCGGTGGTAGGCGAGCTGCTCGACACCGGGCAGTCCGGCCTGTGCGACGGTGTTTCCGGGGGCGGGGGTGGCGTCCTCGTTCAAGCTCATACCTCGATCCTCCCGTGCGCAGCTGTGCGCCGCATCCGACCGTGGGACGATCTCGGCTCCCGCCGTCCACCTGCCGCGCGCCCGGCTCGCTCGAAGGGGGCGACTCCACGCCGTTCCGCACAATAGTCAGCATCCACATGGCCGGAGTCACCATAATGGGGACATGACTGCTCCGCGCATCCTGGTCGTCGATGACGAACCCAACATCCGCGACCTGCTCTCCACGGGTCTCAGCTTCGCCGGATTCCAGGTGAAGACGGTCGCCAACGGCGCCGCCACGATCTCGGCCGTCCTCGAAGAGGAGCCAGACCTCATCATCCTGGATGTCATGCTGCCCGACATGAACGGGTTCAGCGTGACCAAGCGCCTCCGCGGCGCGGGTTTCACCGCCCCGATCCTGTTCCTGACGGCGAAGGACGGCACCGACGACAAGATCGAAGGCCTCAACGCGGGTGGCGACGACTACGTCACCAAGCCGTTCAGCCTCGACGAGATCGTCGCCAGGGCCCAGGCGATCCTCCGCCGCACGATGCAGGCCGACGAGGAGTCGATCATCCGCGCCGGTGAGCTCTCCATGGATCAGGACACGCACGACGTCCACGTCGGCAAGGAGCCGATCGAGTTGAGCCCGACGGAGTTCAAGCTGCTCCGCTACCTGATGCTCAACCCGAACCGCGTGCTGTCGAAGGCCCAGATCCTCGACCACGTCTGGGAGTACGACTTCAACGGCGACGCCGGCATCGTGGAGAGCTACATCTCCTACCTCCGCCGCAAGATCGATCCGCACACCGAAGAGTCGTTGATCCAGACCAAGCGCGGCTTCGGCTACATGCTCAAGGTCGGCAAGACGGTCTGACGACCACCGCACCACCATCGACGCCGCCCCGCGGCGGAGTCGCCGCATGAGGGAGGACCGCATGGCGCACAAGCCCGATGCGGTCACCAGCTGGTGGCGACGCATCAGCCTTCGGGCGAAGGTCACCGGCGTCACGGTCGCGGTGCTCGCCCTCGGCCTGCTCGTCGCGGGTATCGGCACGGTGCCGATCCTGCGCAACGCCCTGGTCGCGAACATCGACGCCCAGCTTCCCGCCCTGGTCTCCAGCGACCTGGTCGATCGCTACTTCGACACCGTGACGGTCGATGGCGTCAGCACCTACACCCCCCGCGACGAGCAGCCTCGGGACTTCTCCTTCGCGATCTACGACGCGACGGGCGAGCTCCGTGCGACGGCACGCGGCACCGCGGGCCAGGCGCCTCTGTTCCCCGCCCAGTACTCCCTCACGAAAGCGACGGCGAACACCGACCAGATCCCGCTCGAGATGGAGGGAGCCGACGGCCAGCGCTTCCATGCCGCCGTCGCCGTGGTCCCCTCGGAGGGCGGAGTGCTGCGCATTCAGCTGGTGGCCCTGCCGCTCTCGCCTGCCGATCGCATCATCAGCCAGTACTTCGGCATCTACATCACGATCGCCCTGATCACCATCCTGATCGCCGCACTCCTCACGCGTGGACTCGTGACCCTGACGTTCCGCAGGCTCGGCCAGGTCGAGGCGACAGCCATGTCGATCGCCGCCGGCGACTTCCGGCAGCGGCTGACCGACCTGGAGCCGACCACAGAGGTCGGGCGGCTGAACACCGCCATCAACACGATGCTCGATCGCGTCGACCGCTCTCTCGCGCAGCGGGACCGCACGGTGCAGCACATGCGGCGGTTCATCGGCGATGCGAGCCACGAGCTGCGCACGCCGCTGGTGAGTGTCCGCGGCTACGCGGAGCTGTACCGCATGGGCGCGATCAAGGGCGAGGAGGATACGGCCCGGGCCATGGAGCGCATCGAGAAGGAAGCCATCAGGATGGGTGTCCTGGTGGAGGACCTTCTCGCTCTCGCTCGGTTGGACGAGGAACGCGAGCCGGAGATCGTGCCGCTCGATCTGCGGCCGATCGCGAGGGACGCCGCCCTCGATCTGCGTGCCGCGGCTCCCGGACGCACGGTCACCGTGATCGACCGCACCGCCGACAGCAAGACCGTGATCCCCGTTCACGAGATCCCACCGCTTCAGCCGCCGCAGCCCCCGACCCCGCGCGGCCTGTCGCGCGCCACGCTCTCGCGCCTTCGCCGTCGTCCCCGGCCGCAGGAGCAGGCCCCAGCCATCGACTTCACAGAGGTCACCGATCTCCCTGTGCGCACACCGCCGATCGTGCTCGGCGAAGAGAACAAGGTCCGTCAGGTGGTCACCAATCTGCTGGGCAATGCGCGCCGATTCTCCCCGGAAGACGGTCCGATCGAGATCGTCGTCGACTCGGACCGCGTCGCGGGAACCGGAAGCATCGCGATCGTCGATCACGGCGAGGGGATCCCTCCGCAGATCCGGGAGCAGATCTTCGAGCGGTTCTGGCGAGCCGACACCTCACGCGCCAGGGAGACGGGAGGCTCCGGCCTCGGGCTCGCCATCGTCGCATCGATCCTGAAGGCGCTGCACGGCGGCGTCGACGTCTCGGAGACCCCTGGTGGCGGCGCGACGTTCACCGTCACACTTCCTCTCGCACCGGCGCAGGCCACGCCCGCGCATCTCCTCGAGGACACGCAGCCTCTGGAACGGCTCGATCTGCCCTGAGCCCCGGGCCGGAGCGCCTGCACTTCTGCACCGCCACTGCCGCGAACCGATTGCGCACAGCACGCGGAGCTCCCTGTCTTCGTCGGTGCACACGGCAGCGACGTCCGCTTAGCCTCGGAACCCCTACGAGAAGGAGTTCCCATGTCTGTCTTCACCGTCGACACCGAAGCCGTCCATGCGGCCCACGGAGCGACACGCGCCACCATCGAGCGCTTGCAGAGCGAGTCCGCGACCCTGATGGCCCAGCTCCGCCAGCTGCAGTCGACCTGGTCGGGGACGGCGTCCAATGCCTTCCAGACGTGCGCCGAGCAGTGGCAGGGCGCTCAGGTCCACGTGGAGCAGGTGCTCGAATCGATCGGCACCTCTCTCGGCTCGGTCGCCACCCAGTACGCAGACGCCGATCAGTACTCGGCCAGTCTGTTCCGGTGACACCACCTCGGCATCAACGCAGAACGCCCCCGGCCGAAGCCGGGGGCGTTCTGTCAGGAGAGCTGGATCAGAAGTCCATGCCACCCGACGGGTCACCCATGGGAGCTGCAGCCTTCTCGGGCTTGTCAGCGACGACGACCTCGGTGGTGAGGAAGAGAGCCGCGATCGAGGCTGCGTTCTGCAGCGCCGAGCGGGTCACCTTCGCCGGGTCGATGATTCCCGCAGCGAACATGTCGACGTACTCACCCGTGGCCGCGTTGAGGCCCTGGCCCGAGGGGAGCTCGGAGACCTTGTTCGCGACGACACCCGGCTCGAGACCGGCGTTCAGCGCGATCTGCTTGAGCGGAGCCTCGATCGCGACGCGGACGATGTTCGCACCGGTCGCCTCGTCGCCCGAGAGCGAGAGGGAGTCGAGAGCCTTGGTGCCCGACTGGATGAGCGCGACGCCACCACCGGGGACGATGCCCTCCTCGACGGCTGCCTTCGCGTTGCGAACGGCGTCCTCGATGCGGTGCTTGCGCTCCTTGAGCTCGACCTCGGTCGCGGCTCCGGCCTTGATGACGGCGACGCCACCGGCGAGCTTCGCCAGGCGCTCCTGGAGCTTCTCGCGGTCGTAGTCGCTGTCGGTGTTCTCGATCTCGCGACGGATCTGCGTGACGCGACCCTCGATCTGGTCTGCCTCGCCGGCACCTTCGACGATGGTGGTCTCGTCCTTGGTGACGATCACCTTGCGTGCACGACCGAGCAGGTCGAGCGTGGCGTTCTCGAGCTTGAGGCCGACCTCTTCGGTGATGACCTGACCACCGGTGAGGATCGCGATGTCCTGGAGCTGCGCCTTGCGGCGGTCGCCGAAGCCGGGAGCCTTGACGGCGACCGACTTGAAGATGCCCTTGAGCTTGTTCAGCACGAGCGTCGCGAGAGCCTCGCCCTCGACGTCCTCGGCGATGATGACGAGCTCCTTGCCGTCCTGGATCACCTTGTCGACGACGGGCAGGAGGTCCTTGATGTTGGAGACCTTCTGGTTCGCGATGAGGATGTACGGGTCCTCGAAAACCGCCTCCTGGCGCTCCGGGTCCGTGACGAAGTAGGGGTTCAGGTAGCCCTTGTCGAAGCGCATGCCCTCGGTGAGCTCGAGCTCGGTGCCGAACGTCTGCGACTCCTCGACGGTGACGACGCCCTCCTTGCCGACCTTGTCGATCGCCTCGGCGATGAGCTCGCCGATCGCGGGGTCAGCAGCGGAGATCGAGGCCGTGGCGGCGATCTGCTCCTTGGAGTCGATCTCCTTGGCGCTGGCGAGCAGCTCCTCGGTGATCGCAGCGACGGCCTTCTCGATGCCGCGCTTGAGCGAGATGGGGTCGGCGCCGGCTGCGACGTTGCGCAGACCCTCGCGGACCAGAGCCTGGGCGAGGACCGTGGCGGTCGTGGTGCCGTCACCTGCGACGTCGTCGGTCTTCTTGGCGACCTCCTTGACGAGCTCCGCGCCGATCTTCTCGTACGGGTCGTCCAGCTCGATCTCCTTGGCGATGGAGACGCCGTCGTTCGTGATCGTGGGGGCGCCCCACTTCTTCTCGAGAACGACGTTGCGGCCGCGCGGGCCGAGGGTGACCTTGACCGCGTCGGCGAGGATGTTCAGGCCGCGCTCGAGGCCGCGGCGGGCCTCCTCATCGAAAGCAATGATCTTTGCCATGAGTTTTTTCGTCCCTCCTGGACGTAGACGTTGGGTTTAGCACTCAGAGTGAGAGAGTGCTAACGCCATTCTGGCACTCGACACCTTCGAGTGCAAGCCGCCGGAGGTGAGGTCCACCCCGGGGGTCAGGGGGCCGGAGTCTCCCCGGGCGTCTCGGACGCCGAGCTCGATCGATCGAGGCCGATCACCACCGTGAACTGCTTCTGCCCGTCCTCCGTCTGACCGGAGTAGTAGTCGCTCTGCTGCACGGCTGCGCCGCCGAGGAGCTTCGCCAGCCCGATCGCTGCGAGCTCGTCCTCGTCGTTGAGGTAGAAGACCGTCGTGGCGGGGAAGTCCTGGCTGGAGCTGTCGCCCGCGAAGACGATGTCCGACGCCCACCCGTTGTTGATGAGCAGATCTCTCATCTGCGTGTCCAGTCCCTCGTCCGGCGTGCCGTTGAGGATCAGCACGGAGATCGAGGTGTCCACCACGCCGGTCTCCTCCGGGGTGGGCACGGCGGTGGGCACGGCCTCGGGGAAGAGCGAGACGCGACCCATCACCACGAGGGACCCGAAGATCCCGCCGATGATGAGCACGAGCGCGGCGACGAAGGACCACAGCAGCACGACCCAGCCGTTCATCCCCGGCGCTTCGGCGCGGTGCGCTCCTACACGTCCGGAGGAACGGGGAACGTCATCGAAGCGATCGCGGGAGGGCTTGGACACCCCTCGATGCTAGCGGCACCTTCCTGGCAATCCGTTCCTCGGCGCGGATCATGCGATGCACAAGGCTGTCAGTGCGTCCGTTCAGCCCACGAAACCCGGCGTCCGGGCCGAGCGCTGCCTGGCACGGGAATCCCGGATCCGACGCAGTCTCCGCACCAGCATCGGGTCGTACTCCAGAGCGGCTTCCGATTCGATCAGTCGCCCGAGGAGCTGGTAGTAGCGCGCCGCGCTCATCCCCAGCTGGGCACGGATGACCTCCTCCTTGGCCGAGCCGTGGCGCGGCCACGCGACCTCCATCGCGAGGATCGCGCGGTCGCGCTCCGTGAGATCTCCGAGCATGGGTCCAGGTTAGGACCCATCCGCGGGGAGGGGCGTTCGCCACTCCCACCAGGCGCCGAGAGGATCCGCGGCCGCACGCACCTGCCCGTCGATCGCGACGACGAAGCCCGGCCAATCTTCCGTGTCCACCGGAGGCACCCAGACATCCAGGGCACCGGGCGGATCGATCGTGACCCAGCGCGCGTCCAGGGCGGAGATGCACGCGACCAGGGCGCCCCTGAGCTCCCGCGGGATGTGCACAAGAACGCCGGGTGTCGTGATGACGAGCGTCGCCTCCGTCGGTGCGGCGGCCGCGAGCGCCTCGATGCCCTCCAGAGCATCCCCGGCGACGAGCAGAGGCGGATCGGATGCCGCGATGTTCAGCGCGGCATCGATGCGCTCCTCCCTCCCCCTCTCCCCCGGCCACACGAGTCCGCGCAGCCACCTCCGATCCCGTTCGTCCGCCGCATCCAGCGGAGCCAGATCGATGCCTGCCCTCCAGACGATCTCCGGAAGACGCAACCGGGGCAGAGGTCCGGTCACCGTGCTCTCCAGCACGACTGTCGACGGTCCTTCCACGGGGTCGAGCGCGGCTCGGAGCGCGCCGTCGTCACCGAGGAAGCGATACGAGTAGCGGTCCGGGTATAGGCAGAGCCCCGCAGAGGCTCCGACCTCGAGCAACGCGATCGGGCCGTCGATCTCGGACAGCACGGGAAGCAGCGCGGCGAGGCGGAGCGGCTCATTGGTCTGCAGGCTGCGACTCGCGCACTCCGCGACGACCTCGTCGGCGTTGCGGAGCACGAACTCCCGCCACTGCGGATACGCCGCGAGTCCGGCGCCGAGCATCCGGGTCACGGCGAACACGAGAGGCGGTTGCCTCCGCGTCTCCGGAATCCGCAGCAGGACACCCCGCACCTCTTCGTCAGCGGCGACTCCGGCGGCCCATGCCGCGTAGAGGGCGCTGCGACCGGGCGCCTCGTCACGGGCGAATCGTGCGTAGCGCTCCTGCACAGCATCCGTCATCCGTCCATTCTGACCCGGAGCACCCGAGACCTCGCCGCGCGGGGGAGAATGGAGACGACTCAGGAGGACACATGTCGTACAGCGTGGACAAGACCGAAGACGAATGGCGCGAAGAGCTCGGCGAGGAGCAGTACGCCGTGCTGCGGCAGGCCGCGACCGAACGGGCCTGGACCGGTGAGCTGCTCGATGAGGAGCGTGCGGGCCTCTACACGTGCGGCGCCTGCAACGCCGAGCTCTTCAAGAGCGGCACGAAGTTCGATTCCGGATGCGGATGGCCCAGCTTCTACGAGTCGATCCGCCCCGATGCGGTCGAGCTCATCGAAGACGACAGCCTCGGGATGGTGCGCACCGAGGTGCGCTGCGCCAACTGCGGGTCGCACCTCGGCCACGTGTTCCCCGACGGGTTCGGAACTCCGACGGGCGACCGCTACTGCATGAACTCGATCGCACTGAACTTCACCCCCGACGCGTCGTGAGCGCCCTCGACGCCGTCCGGGCACGGCAGTCCTGGTCGAAGGTCGAAGACACCGCGCCGACCCGCGACGAGCTGCTGACGTTCGTCGCTGCGGCAGGCCGCGTCGCCGACCACTCATCGCTGCGGCCCTGGCGGCTGATCGAGCTTCGCGGCGCGGATCGCGAGGTGCTGGGCGCGGCGATCGCGAAGGCCCAGGGAGATTCCTCCCCCTCGTCGAAGCCGCTTCGCGCTCCGCTGCTCATCGCCGTCGTCGCGAGCTACCGCAAGAGCGAGAAGGTGCCCCGGTGGGAGCAGGAGGCGGTCGCGTCCGGTGTCGCGCACGTGCTGAGTCTTCTGCTCGACGAGGCCGGGTGGGGCGTCATCTGGCGCACGGGCCACTACACGCGTGCCAAGGCGGTGGCCAAGGCCCACGGGCTCGGCAAGAACGAGGAGCTCCTCGGCTGGCTCTACGTGGGTGGCAAGCCCGAAGGCAAGAAGCCCGGCCGGCGCAAGAGCGTCGATGCCCGCAAGCTCGTCACGCGCCTGCCCGCGGCGAGCACCGAGAAGGCGAAGAAGAAGAAGTAGCGCCTCAGCGTCGACGCCGCCACGGCACGGCCACGACGACCGACCCGACGGCGACCACGACCATCGCGAGCACCTGCCAGAGCGCGGGTCCCGCCGCCGGTGGCCACAGGAGGTCGATCACGACCGACGTGACCAGCTGCCCGAGCACCGATCCCAGGCCCATCAGCAGCACACCCGTCTGGGCCACGATGAAGGTGCCGAGCAGGATGTAGGCGGCGCCCAGGAAGCCCCCGAGGTAGAGCCAGGGCTCCGCCGGCAGCGCAGCAGGTGCGCCGCGGAACGCGATGCTCACACCCGACGCCAGCGCGAGGACCACGGTGCCGGCGATGAAGCTCATCAGAGTCGCGGCCAGCGGCGAGCGCGCGCGCTGCGCCAGCCGCCCGTTGGTCGCCGCCTGCCACGCGATGCCGACGCCCGCTGCGAACGGCAGCAGCAGCATCCACAGCGGTGCGGAGGCGAGCACATCGCCGGAGAGCGAGATGCCGACCGCCGCGAGCGCGAGCAGACCGCCGAGGACCCGACCGGGAGTGACCGCGACGACGCCTGCCGGACCGAAGCCGATCCGATCGAGCACGAGGCCGTGCACCGTCTGCCCGGCCACCACGCCGACGGTGAACAGCGAGACGCCGAGCACCCCCGCCGTGAGTCCCTGGGTGGAGACCGTGAGCGCGCCGCAGGCGCCCCCGAGCAGCATCCAGAACGGGATCGTCTGCTGCCGGATGCCGACGCGGAGTCTCGCCACTCCTCGTCGGGCCGAGGGGAGACAGATGATCACGACCGCGAGCGCCAGAAGACCCACGGAGAAGGAGACGAAGCCGGCGACGATCCCATCGTCGACACGCACTCCGAGCACTCCGTTGATCCGCGCCTGGATCGCCGTCATCACCCCGATCGCCACCGCACCGCCCAGTGCCACCGGGGCGGGAAGTCGACGGGGCTCTGGCACCTGTCGACCCTACCCGAGCCCGTGGGCGCTCTCGTTCCTGCGGATGTCGGAGCCCGGCGCTACGCTGACGGCATGTGCGCGAGCTACGGTCTCGATCCCCGATTCACCGATGCGGAACTCCTCGCCGCCGCCGACGACGCGGTACTCGAGGGCCTGCGGGTGTGGGCACGCGAGAATGCGGGTGAGACCGTCCGCCCCACGGGCAAGAACCTGCGCAACCTCAATCCCCTGGTCGTGCAGCCCGATGCCGCGCCGACCCTGGAGCCCGCGTGGTGGGGCTTCCTCGTGAACGGCGAGCCGGCGAAGTTCCCTTCGATCAACACCCGCGCCGAACGTCTTCAGGAGCGTCCAGGAGGTGCGAAGTCGAGAGCGATCGTGCCGGCGACGAGCTGGTACGAGATGCAGAAGCCCTCTCGCCAGTGGAACGAGTTCATCATCGACGACGGCACCCTGTTCGGCATGGCCGCCGTCACCCAGCGCGGGCGCACCGCCGACGGCGAGTGGTTCACGTGCTACTCGATCGTGATGCGCCCGGCCCCGGCCCACCTCGTCGATCTGCATGATCGGATGCCGCTTCTGGTCCCCGCCTCGTTGAGCCACGACTGGCTGACCGCGCCGGCGTCGAGGGAGATCATCGACGAGGCGATCCTCGCCTCCGACGAGATGGCCGCGCGCGTGCAGGCACGTCCTCGGCCCTGAGGTGCGGATGTCCGCCGCCGGGCGGACTCTCCCTCCACCAGATGTGTACCTGAGGAGGACGCGCGGTCCCGGGGTCGCTCCGTAACGTTGTCCTCATGATCACAGCAGAAGGCCTCACCAAGAGATTCGGAGACAAGACCGCCGTCGATGACGTGTCGTTCACGGTCAAGCCGGGCAGCGTCACCGGATTCCTGGGCCCGAACGGCGCCGGGAAGTCGACCACCATGCGGATGATCGTCGGCCTCGACCGGCCGACGTCCGGCCGTGCCGCCATCGCCGGCCGCGAGTACCGCAAGCTGCGCGCACCGCTCACCGAGGTGGGCGTGCTCCTCGACGCGAAGGCGGTGCACACCGGCCGCACCGCGCGCAACCATCTCCGCGCGATGGCCGCGACCCACGGCATCCCCTCCTCTCGCGTCGACGAGGTGATCGACCTCGCCGGCATCGGATCGGTGGCCCGCAAGCGTGCAGGCGGGTTCTCGCTCGGCATGGGACAGCGCCTCGGTATCGCCTCGGCGCTGCTCGGCGACCCGCACACACTGATCCTCGACGAGCCGGTCAACGGCCTCGACCCCGAGGGCGTCCGCTGGGTCCGCCAGTTCGTTCGCCACGCCGCCTCCGAGGGGCGCACCGTGCTTCTCTCGAGCCACTTGATGAGCGAGATGGCGCAGACCGCCGACCACGTCATCGTGATGGGACGAGGCCGCGTGCTCGCGGATGCGCCGCTCCCCGAACTCGTGCGCTCGTGGACCCGCAACACGGTCAGGGTGCGCACTCCCCGCCCGGCCGATCTGGCCGCAGCCGTCGGCGGACCCGATGTCGAGATCGTGAGCTCGGCTCCCGACCTGCTCGACATCGTGGGGCTGCCTGCTGCGCGCATCGGCGACCTCGCTGCGGACCGCGGCATTGCGCTGCACGAACTCACCCCGACCACCGGTTCGCTCGAAGACGCCTACCTCGCCCTCACCGGCGACTCCGTCGAGTACCGCACCAAGGAGATCTCATGACCACGACACAGGCCCCCGCCGCCACACGGCCGCGCGTGGACACCGGTCGAAAGCTGACGTTCGTGCGCGCGCTGCGCGGTGAATGGATCAAGCTCGCCACCCTGCGCTCGACCTGGTGGTCCATCGGGATCGCCGCCGCTCTGACCGTGGGGATCGCGGTTCTCATCGCCCAGGCCCTCGACATGCCGGACTTCGAGCCGATCCAGGCCGTCATCATGCCCATCCAGTTCACCATGCTGCTCGCCGGCATCATCGGTGCGATCTCGGTCACCGGCGAGTACTCGACCGGAATGATCCGCTCGACGCTCACGGCGAATCCTGTTCGCGGATCGGTGCTGGCGGCGAAGTCGACCGTGCTGGCCGTCTTCATGTTCCTGTCGTCGCTGGTGATCTTCGCCATCGCCGCCCTCGCCGTCACTCTCATCGTGGCGCCGCGGGATCAGAGCATCGACTGGTCCGATCCGTCGGCCTCGATCCTGCCGATCGTCGTAGCCTCGCTGTCC
This sequence comes from Microbacterium sp. Root322, assembly GCF_001425645.1. Classification (NCBI taxonomy): domain Bacteria; kingdom Bacillati; phylum Actinomycetota; class Actinomycetes; order Micrococcales; family Microbacteriaceae; genus Microbacterium; species Microbacterium sp. Root322. The sequence goes on from NZ_LMCS01000002.1 coordinate 415,541, forward strand.
ATGGCTGTCTTCGCCCTCATCGGCGTCTCGTTCGGGTTCATCCTGCGCTCGGGGGCCGGAGCCATCGCCGCCACCGTCGGCGTGCTGTTCGTGCTGCCTATCGTCGCGAGTTTCTTCTCCTTCGCCGGCGAGGCGTGGGCGTGGGTCATCGAGGCCTCGTCCTACCTCCCGGTGGCGGCTGCGCAAGCCGCGATCATGCCCAGTGAGACGGCGGCTCTCGACGCACCCACCGCGTTCCTGACGCTGGGCTGCTGGGTCGCCGGTGGTGCCCTGGTCGCGTGGGGCGTGCTGCGCACGCGCGACGCGTAAAGTCGGCCTGTGAGCAGAACGCGAAGCCGCAGCGACTCGATCCGTGAGGACGAGGAGCTGCGGCTTCCGCGTGCCCCTGGCCTGTTCCGACGCTTCTGGGCGCGCCACCCGCTGTTCGCCGACATCCTGCTCGCCCTGATCTGCCTGTTCCTGTCGCTCGCACCGGCCGCGCCCTACCCCGACCCCTCGCTCCCGGAGGGCACCTACATCACCCTCAACATCGCGACGCTGGCGATGGTCGCGATCGGGTGCAGCACCCTTCTCTGGCGCCGTCGAGCGCCGCTGGGCCCCTTCCTCGCTGCGGTGATCCTGGGTACCGTCGGTCTGTTCACGGGCATGTCCGGCGGCATCATCCTCCTGCTCGTCGCCTGCTACGGCGTCGCGGTCTATCGCTCGGCCCGCCTGGCCTGGATCTGCTACGGGATCGGCGCGGCATGGTTCCTCGGCTTCACCACGGTGCTCATGCTGACCGGCGCGACCGTGCTCCAGGTCGGCCTCGACACCGCACTCAGCTACGTCGCGCTCGGTCTCATCGGCACACTCGTCGGAGTCAACGTCGGTGACCGCAAGCGCTACCTCCTCGCCATCATCGACCGCTCACGCCAGCTCCTGATCGAGCGCGACCAGCAGGCGCAGCTCGCAGCCGCGTCCGAACGCGCCCGCATCGCCCGAGAGATGCATGACATCGTCTCCCACTCGCTCACCGTCATCGTCGCCCTGTCCGAAGGTGCGGCCGCGACACCGGACCGGGAGCAGGCACGCAAGGCCGCGGCATCCGCCGCCGACACCGCCAGAGGTGCGCTCACCGAGATGCGCTCGATGCTCGGAGTGCTGCGCGACGACGAATCCCCGTTGCCACTGGCCCCGATGCAGCCCGTACCCGCGCGCGACACCGTGGAGACCGCGCAACGAGCCGGCTATCCGGCGACGCTCACCGTCGTCGGGCAGGCGGAGGTCTCCCCCGCCGTCGCGCATGCGATCGGAAGGATCGTCCAGGAGGGGGTGACCAACGCGATGCGTCATGCTCCCACCGCGAAGACCATCGCGGTGCGACTGGAGTACACGACCGAGACGGTCACGATCGAGATCGTGAACGACGGCGTCACAGGCGAGGTCGGGTCGGATGGATTCGGCGTACGCGGACTGTCCGAGCGCGCTGCGCACGTTCACGGAACGGTGCGGTCGGCACCTGCGGACGGGGGACGATGGGTTCTGCGGGCCGTGCTCCCCACCTCGGGAAGCACACCCGCCGCACGACGAGAGACGATGGAGGACGACGGATGACGGATGCGATCAGGGTGCTGCTGGTGGATGACCAGGAGCTCATCCGAGTCGGGTTCCGGATGGTGCTCGACGCGGAGGAAGACATCGTGGTGGTCGGTGAGGCCGGCGACGGCAAGGCGGCGATCACGCAGACCGCCCTGCTCGCCCCCGACCTGGTGCTCATGGACATCCGGATGCCGGAGCTGGACGGCATCGCCGCCACCGAAGCGATCGTCCGCGACCACCCGCAGACCAAGGTGCTCGTTCTGACCACGTTCGATCTCGACGAGTACGCGTTCGGAGCGATCCGCGCGGGCGCGAGTGGGTTCCTGTTGAAGGACGCGCAGCGCCACGAGATGATCTCTGCCGTGCGCGCCGTGTCCCGCGGAGATGCAGCGCTCTCCCCTCGGGTCACGAGAGCGCTGATGGAGCATGTGACACCCCGACTCGGAGCGACCTCTTCCGCCGCTCCGGCCGCCGAGGAGAGCGCCGCACTCGAATCGCTCACCGATCGCGAGCGCGACGTGTTCCTCGCGATCGGCCGCGGCCTCACCAACGCGGAGATCGCCCAGACTCTCTATGTCGGCGAGTCCACGGTGAAGACGCACGTCGGTCGCGTGCTCGCGAAACTCGGTGCCCGCGACAGGATCCACGCAGTCATCCTGGCGCACCGGCACGGACTCGTCGGCGACGAGCGAAGCTAGCTCAGGTCCGGGCCGGAGTCCACTCCGAGACCTGGTTGAGCCGCTGCACCTCGTCGTCCGAGAGCTCGAGGCGGGCACCGGCGAGGAGATCGGGGACCTGGTCCACGTTGCGCGCGCTCGCGATCGGTGCGACGACCGTCGGCTGCGCGCGGAGCCAGGCGAGTGAGGTCGCGGCGATCGAGGCGTCATGCACGTCGCCGATCTCCTGGAGCGCATCGATGACCCGCAGCCCCGCCGGCGTCGCGTACTTCGCCGCGCCGTGGGCCCGCGGCGAGCTCTGCCCTTCGGCATCCGTCGAGCGGTACTTGCCGGTGAGGAAGCCGCTCGCCAGCGAGTAGTACGGGACGAGACCGAGCCCGAACTCCTCGGCGACCGGAATGATCGTGTCCTCGACCTCGTTGCGGTGCACGAGGTTGTAATGCGGCTGCACAGCGACCGGCAGCGCGGCACCGGTGCGACGGGCGATCTCGATCCACTCGCGGATGCGATCGGCGGAGTAGTTCGACACGGCGATGTGCCGCACCAGACCGTCGTCGACGAGCTGACCGAACGCGGCGACAGTCTCCTCCAGCGGAACCGTCTCGTCGTCGAAGTGCGCGTAGTAGAGGTCGATCTCATCGACGCCCAGGCGCGCCAGCGAGGCTTCGGCGGCCTTGCGGACGTTCGACGCGGCAAGACCGCGGAACTTCGGGTGCTGGCTCACCTTGGTCGCGACGACCACCCCTGCGGGCCTGCGAGAAGCCAGCCATTCGCCGACGATCGTCTCACTCTCTCCGCCTTCGTTCCCCGGCACCCAGGAGCTGTACGAGTCAGCGGTGTCGATGAAGTCGCCACCGCCGTCCACGAACGCGTCGAGAACCGCAAAGGAGGTGTCACGGTCGGCCGTCCAGCCGAACACGTTGCCGCCGAGCGAGAGCGGGAGGACGTCGAGATCACTGGTGCCGATGCGAGTCATGAGGGGAACAACCTCCGAGTCCACCCCTCGCATTCCCGGATGCCCCCCGGTGGCGACCCTCAGACATCACCGCGTCGGCCTCTCCCCCTCGTGGCGGATCTGAGAGGGGCGCCCCACGAGCCGCGGATCAGGGGCGTGAGCGATCAACGGATCCTTGCCCGGGTAGTCGAACCGCGAGAGGACGCACCTCATCGCCTCCAGCCGCGCGCGCCTCTTGTCGTTCGACGCGATGACGGTCCAAGGGAGGGCAGGGGTGTCCGTCCGGAGGAACATCGCCTCCTCCGCTGCGATGTACTCGTCCCAGCGGTCGACGCTCGCGAGGTCGGTCGGGCTGAGCTTCCACTGCGCGACGGCGTCTTCGCCCCGGTGCGCGAAGCGGCGCCGCTGCTCCGCCTCATCTATCGAGAACCACAGCTTCACGAGGCGGATGCCCGAGCCGACGAGCATGCGCTCGAACTCCGGCACGGTCTGGATGAACTCCTCGTACTCGGCCGACGAGCAGTAGCCCATGACCCGCTCGACACCGGCGCGGTTGTACCAGGAGCGATCCATCATCACGATCTCGCCGCCGGAGGGCAGATGCGCGACGTAGCGCTGGAAGTACCACTGCGTCCGCTCTGCATCGGTGGGCTTGTCGAGTGCCACGACACGGGCACCCCGGGGGTTCAGGTGCTCCATGAAGCGCGTGATCGCGCCGCCTTTGCCCGCCGCGTCTCTTCCCTCGAACAGGATGAGCACGCGGTCGGACGAACGCGTGATGTGCGCCTGGAGTTTGAGGAGTTCGATCTGCAGCAGGCGCTTCTCGCGTGCGTACGCCTCCCGCGTGAGCGCGGTCTCATACGGGTCGCCGCTCTGCCACTCCGGCATGGACCGCTGCGACTCCGGCGAGCTGCTCATGACATACCCCTCCCCCGGTGCTCCATGGATCACGCCCTTCAGGGGGCAAGCGCAGGTGGCCGCGGCGGGGAGTCGGCCACCTGCGCAGTCATCCACCTGGTGTCACGACGTCGTACCCACCAGGAAACTCAACGTTCGGTAACATATCACCCTCTAGCGCGATACTCCGATATGCTCTCTCACCATCACGGCCTGGCGCGGAAAGTGCGCGCGGTGGCGGCTATGGTGCAGAGATGGGAACGATCCAGTACGGCAACGGCGAGGAGATCCATATCGAGGACCGCGCGCTCGCGCATCTGAAGGTGGTCATCGCCACCAAGTTGCGACGCAACGAGAGCTTCACCCTGTCGTGGCGTCATCCCGACGGAGATCCCGCAGGACGCTCGACGATCTGGCTGCACCCCTCGATTCCGCTCCGCTTCACCTTCGACGAGCCGGAGGCGCCCCCGCTGAACCCCTCGTGGATTCAGGACCTCATGCAGTCCGCGAGCTCGACGGGCGGGATCGGCCTCATCGACGAGGTCGTCGACACACCAGAACCCGTCTCAGTGGACTGAGTACGCCGAGACCACGATCAGAGACGCGTGAGCCTCAGCTCGTCCGCCATACGGAGAGCAGCTGCCATCCCTCGGGCACCTGCGACTCGAGGGCAGCCATGTCGTCGCCTTCGATCTCACGGATACCGTCACGACGCAGGAACTTGCCTTCGACCGAGCGCATCGATCCTGCTTTCTCCATCGTCGCCATCGCCGAGACGAGGTCCCATCCGGCGGGAGCCTGAGCGGTGAGCTGCGCGCGAACCTCGGCGAGGTCTTCGCCCTTCAGCGTCACGCTGTGGGCTTCGACAGGGCGAATCAGTCCGTGGAGCATCACACCAGCCTAGGACGAGGGAGGGGCGGATGTTCCGCTCACTCCCCTGCACCCCTGCTCTGCGAAGGGCCGGAAGAGTGACCTACTCGTCCTCGGCCTCGGCCGCGGGCTCGCCGTTCTTCCACGAATACTCGAGTCCTGCACCGATCGCGAGACCCACAGAGATACCCACACCTGCGCCGATCGCAACGCTGTCGAAGAAGATCAGCCCGGCCGCAACGCCCAGCGGTAGCCCGAGCGCCATCCCTGTGGCGATGCCATACCCCGGCTTCTTCTTCGAACTCTCCTCTGATGCGGTCATGGGTGCAACGGTACGCAGGCACGTGAGCAGGCGCATCCCCCGTGAGACGGACATCAGCCGACCCGCCGGAGCCGGAGGTAGCGAAGCGAAGAACCGCTCACTCCGTTCGCTTCTGGACGCCAGCTCCCGGGCCGTGTCGAGTCTCGAAAGCCCGGGTCTCCCGCAGCGCCTTGCGGAGCTGGACAGCCCCGATCGCGGCACCGAGCGCGAACACGACGATGCCGATCCAGCGCCACACGTTGGGGCCGTCGAGGACGAGAACGAAGATCCAGCCGGCCAAGACGACGGCTGAGAACCCCAGTTGAGATACCGCCCCCACCCGCCTGCGCTGGAGGGCGAGTCGCTGCTGGATCAGCGACGGGGTCGGCTCCGCCTCGGGCTCGCTCATGCCCAGAGCCTACGACCTACGCGGCGGCGCATACCGGGCAAAATCGCCGACGACGGACAAGCCCGGCCCGAGCTCTGCCTGCAGATCTGCCACGAGCTGCTCGCCCTCAGCGATCCATGTGCGTCCGATCTGTGGATCTGGCCATTGCATTTCAGTGACCGGATCCAGCACGGTCTCCCAGACCTGATTCCACTCCCGGAGCCGCTTTCGCAGCTCAGCTGAGACCACAAACCTCTCCGGTATCCGGTCGCCTCCGAACCACTCCGGGTACAGCAGAAACGTGTTCATACGATCTTCAGGAGTCATCCCCCGACTATCTAGGTTCGCCATCAGGGCGACGATAGCAATGCGGGAGCGTGCAATACGCCTCTCGGCTGATGCCGTCGGTGTTTCTTGAGCCGACTACGGGACTCGAACCCGTAACCCCCGTATTACAAGTACGGTGCGCTACCAATTGCGCCAAGTCGGCGGATGCCACCCACAAGCTTAGCGATGGCATCGACCCCGCTTCGACCTAGGGGGCAGGCGTGGTGGTCGGTGTGGGAGTCGGCGTCGGCGTGGCACGCGAGGCATCGCTCGCGACGCTGAGCACGAACTGCGAGAACTCGGCCGGGTCGTCGAGCGCTCCGACGTACGCTTCGCCGTTCGCGACGACCATCGGAGCCGACTGCAGGACCAGGTCCTTGGAGCCCGCGAGCGGTCCGTCCAGCGCGCGAGTGGTCGCATCCTTCGCCCAGCTGACGAAGTCGCCGTTCTCGATGCACGACCGCACGGCCTTGGTGTTGTCGGTGCCGACGGCCGCGGCGAGGTTCGCGAGCTCTTCGTCGGACATGCCATCGCTGCCGACCTCGGGCTGGTTGTCCAGCAGGTCGTGGTTGAACGCGTAGAACTGCGCGGGCGAGTGCGTGGCGACGCAGGCGGCTGCGGCCGCCGAGCGCAGCGAGTACTTGGTGCCGTTCGAGCTCGCGGTGAGGAGAGCGACCGGGTGGTAGCTGACGGTCACGGCGCCCTCGCTGATCCAGCCGGCGAACTGACGCGCGTTCGCCCGCTCGAACTTCCCCGCGTCCGGCGAGAGGTAGTCGACGTAGACGTGGATGTCGACCTTCTCAGACGTGGTCGCCTTGGGCGTCGGCTCGGTCGACGCACCCGCATCGGTCGGCTCTGCGGACGGTGTCGCGGGGACCTCGTCGGATCCTGCGACCGCCGTGATGTCTGTGACGACCACGCCGTCCGATTCCATCCCCGTCGGAGTGAGCTTGGGCTTGGACACCTGGGCGGACACCGCAAGGGTCACCGCAGTGCCGATCGCCCCCACCGCGACGACCGCGACGGCGCCGATGATGATACGTCGCATGAGGCGCGCCCTCGACTGCTGGGCGTGCACTTGCTGAGCCTTCTCCCGCACGGCCTCGCGAGAATTGCGAGGTGTGGGGACGTTCGGCGTTTCGTCGCTCGACATCGTTCCTCTTGTGAGTCTGCGGGGGTCCGGGTTGGCCCCGACCGCCGCTCAGCGACGATCGCCGCTGCGCGCGGCCGAGTTCGATGCTAACCAGTGAGGCTGAGAAATACCCAGGTACAGCCGTTCATGTCATACTGAATTCGACCCAAAGACGGGTCACGGTGACTCATCTCACCGCTTCATCACTACGGATCGTCCGGCACGTACCTGCCGGTGAAGGAGAAACGACAATGGCATCTGTGACTTTCGACGAAGCCACCCGCCTGTACCCCGGTGGAACCCGTCCGGCCGTCGACAAGCTGAACCTCGAGGTCGGTGACGGCGAGTTCCTCGTCCTCGTCGGTCCTTCCGGTTGCGGTAAGTCCACGTCCCTGCGCATGCTCGCCGGCCTCGAAGAGGTCAACGCCGGCCGCATCCTCATCGGCGACCGCGACGTGACCGACGTCCCGCCGAAGGACCGCGACATCGCGATGGTCTTCCAGAACTACGCGCTGTACCCGCACATGACCGTCGCCGAGAACATGGGCTTCGCTCTCAAGATCGCCGGCGTCGGCAAGGAAGAGCGCGCCACCCGCGTGCTCGAGGCTGCGAAGCTCCTCGACCTCGAGCCCTACCTGACCCGCAAGCCGAAGGCCCTCTCGGGTGGTCAGCGTCAGCGTGTCGCCATGGGCCGTGCGATCGTGCGCCAGCCGCAGGTGTTCCTCATGGACGAGCCGCTGTCGAACCTCGACGCCAAGCTCCGCGTCCAGACCCGTACGCAGATCGCGTCGCTGCAGCGTCGTCTCGGCGTCACCACGGTCTACGTCACCCACGACCAGACCGAGGCGCTGACCATGGGTGACCGCATCGCGGTCCTCAAGGACGGCCTGCTCCAGCAGGTCGGCTCCCCGCGCGACCTCTACGAGAAGCCGAACAACGTCTTCGTGGCCGGCTTCATCGGCTCGCCCGCGATGAACCTGTTCTCGGCGGACCTCGCCGAGGGCGGCATCCGCTTCGGCACCGAGGTGGTCCCGCTCGACCGCGACACCGTCGGCCGCGCGAACGGTTCGCAGGTCACGGTCGGCGTGCGCCCGGAGGACATCGTCGTCGGCCCCGCCGATGGCAAGGGCCTCTCGGTCACGGTCGACCTCGTCGAGGAGCTCGGCGCTGACGGCTACCTCTACGGGCACACCGAGATCAACGGCAAGCGCGCCGACCTCGTCGCTCGCGTCGATGGCCGCAACCACCCGAACGCGGGTGAGACGGTCACGCTCGCAGCTTCGGCCGGCCACGTGCACGCGTTCGACATCGAGTCGGGCGAGCGCCTGAACGACAAGCCGGTCGTCTCCGCCTGATCGGATCCACAGACGCGGCGCAGGCTGACTTCGGTCGCCTGCGCCGCGTCTCTTTTTCCTCTTCGCACGCAACCAGGGAGCGCCATGCAGGATTCGCTGCGGATCACCGCCAGCAAGATCGATCCGGGGTTGCTCTCCCTCCCCTGGTCCACCACGTTGGCGAAGTGGCCGTCCGAGCACATCGTCTCGCTCCCGAAGGGGCTCTCCCGCCACCTCGTGCGCTTCGCCGACCTCTCCGGTCGCGTCGTCGCCGTCAAGGAGACCACCGCGGAGATGGCGCAGCGCGAGTACGACATGCTCGGCAACCTCGCCCGACTCGATGTGCCCTGCGTCGACCGGGTGGCCGTGATCGCCGGGCGCACCGACGCGCATGGTGACCCACTCCCCGCCGCGCTGGTCACCTCGCACCTGCGCTTCTCGATGCCGTACCGCGCTCTGTTCACACGCGTTCTGCGCCCGGACACCGCCAACCGTCTGGTGGACGCACTCGCGCTGCTGCTCGTCCGCCTGCACAACGTGGGCTTCTACTGGGGCGACGTGTCACTGTCGAACACCCTGTTCCGTCGGGACGCCGGCGCATTCGCCGCCTACCTCGTCGACGCGGAGACGGGAGAGCTGCACGAGGAGGGGCTCACCGACGGCCAGCGCGCCTACGACCTCGACCTCGCCCGCACCAACATCGCCGGCGAGATCATGGACCTCGCTGCCGGCGGACGGCTCGAGCACGGCGTGGACGCGGTCGCGATCGCCGACGGCATCGTGTCGTCGTATCGATCGCTGTGGGCAGAGCTGACTGCACAGGAGTCGTTCTCCGCCGCGGAGACATGGCGCATCACCGAACGTGTCGAGCGGCTCAACGCCCTCGGCTTCGACATCGACGAGATGTCGATGTCGACGACCGCGGACGGCACCGTGGTGGAGATCCAGCCGAAGGTCGTGGATGCCGGACATCATCAGCGCCGTCTCATCCGCCTGACCGGCCTCGACGTCGAGGAAAACCAGGCACGACGTCTGCTCAACGACCTCGACGAGTTCCGGGCCCGCTCGACGAAGCAGTGGGCGGACGAGGAGATGTACGCGCACGAGTGGCTGACCCGAGTGTTCGAGCCGGTCGTGCGTGCGATCCCCTACGAGCTGCGCGCCAAACTCGAGCCGGCCGAGGTGTTCCACCAGGTGCTGGAGCACCGCTGGTACCTGTCTCAGGCGGAAGGACGCTCCATCCCGCTCGCCGAGGTGCTCACCAGCTACATCAACGAGGTGCTGCGGCATCGGCGCGACGAAGCCACCATCATGGGTCCGCCCACCGAGACGATGAGTCTTCCCGTCATCACCGGCATGACGCCGGTCGCCGATGATGACGAGGACGTGGACTGGCGGGATCTGGTCTGATCGACCGGCGGCTCAGTAGCCGACGGTGAACCGCTCCCTGTGGTGGTTGCCCTGCTCGATCTCGTCGACCACCGCGACGGCGAAGTCGGCACCCGAGATGTACGACTTGCCTTCGGCGTCGCGGACGATCACGTCGCCGCCGTCCCGGTAGTGGCCGGTGCGCTCGCCCTCCGCCCAGGGTCCGAAGACCTCGGCGGGGTGGATGAAGAACCAGTCCAGGCCCGCGTCGGTCGCCTCGAGGAGGGCCAGCGAGTCGATGCCGACCTGCGCCTCGTGCTTGTACTCCTCCGGGAAGCCCTGATCGAACAGGCGCGGCCCACCGGGGGCCACGAGGCTCCCGCCGGCGCCGCCGACGACGCCGACACGCGTGTCCGTACCCGCGAGCTGCTCGACGACATTCGACAGCGCCTCGAGCGCACGGTCGGCCATGTCACCGCGCGGCGAGAGAGCCGAGACCACGGCGTCCGTGCCGACGAACGCTTCCGCGAGCGGTGCCAGGTCGAGAGCGGAGCCCTGCAGATATGCGGCCCCCGCCACCGGATCGGCCGGCGCAGAACGCGAGATCGCGATCACGGCATGGCCACGGCTCACCGCCTCCGTGACGATGTGACGACCGGCGTAACCGGTCCCTCCGAGCACGATGATGCGAGCCATGGTCTGCCTTCCCTCGAACGGTCTAGTTCTTCTTCGCGGCGCGGAGCGACGCGACCTGGTAGAGCGCGACGGAGGTCGCGATGCCGGCGTTCAGTGACTCGGTGGCCGCAGAGATCGGGATCGAGACGATCTGATCGCAGGTCTCGGAGACCAGGCGGGACAGCCCCTTGCCCTCCGACCCGACGACGATCACCACGGGACGATCGGCGAGCTGCAGCTCGGGGAGCGACACATCGCCGTCGCCGTCGAGGCCGAGCACGAACACGCCCTGCTTCTTGAACTCCTTGAGCTGCGTCGTGAGGTTGGTCGCCAGCGCCACAGGGGTGCGAGCGACGGCTCCGGCACTGGTCTTCCAGGCGGCGGAGTTGACGCCGGCCGAGCGACGCTGGGGAAGGATGATCCCCTGGCCTCCGAACGCCGCGGTGGAGCGGATGATGGCGCCGAGGTTGCGGGGGTCGGTGATGCCGTCGAGCGCCACGAACAGCGGCACCTCGCCACGGTCGATGACCTGCTCGAGCAGATCCTGCGGGTGCGCGTACTCGTACGGCGGCACCTTGATCGCGACGCCCTGGTGCACACCGTCGAACCCGGCCATGCGGTCGAGCTCCGGACGTGTGACCTCCATCACGGGGATGCCCCGATGCGTGGCGATCGAGAGCATCTCCTTCACGCGGTCGTCCATCTCGACGCGCTGCGCGATGTAGAACGCCGTCGCCGGGATCTTCGCCCGCAGTGCCTCGAGGACCGAGTTGCGACCCGTGACGTTCTCGGTGTCGTCTCCCGCCTTGGCCTTCGGCGCACGGTTGCCCCCGCCACCGGAGCCCGGCCGGCTGCCACCGGGGCGGCCCTTGCCGCCCGTCGCGGCGGCGTAGCGCTCGGCCGCGGCCTTGCGCTTGCCGGCGGGGTGCCACGCGCGGTCCTCCGCCTTCGGCGTCGGTCCCCGGCCCTCGAGCGCCTTGCGCCCGAGTCCGCCGGTGCCCTTGGTCGGGCCCTTCTTGTTTCCCTTGCTCGCGCCGGGGCGCCCTGGCTTAGCCATCGATACTCCAATGAGTTCCGGCCGGAGTGTCCTCCAGCGTGATTCCTGCGGCGGCGATCGCATCTCGGATGCGATCCGCCGCCGCCCAGTCCTTGTCAGCGCGTGCCTGAGCGCGCTGGGTGATCATCGTCTGGACGAGGGCGTCCAGAGCGGATTGCGAAGCGTCGGCCTTCGCCCCGGATGTGTGTGTGAGGCCCAGGACCGACGTCATCGCCAGCACGGCGCGCAGCGCGTCGAGCGCGGCGTCGTCCTCCCCCGCGTCCAGCGCCGCGTTTCCCGCACGCACCGTCTCGTGCAGCACGGCGAGCGCCTGGGGCACGCCGAGATCATCGTCCATCGCCGCCGCGAACGCCGCGGGGAGGCTCTGCGACAGGAAGAACCCGATGCCGCCTCCGGCAACACGTGCGGCGCGCTGCTGGAACGTGCTGATCCGGCTCAGAGCCGCTTCGGCCTCCGCCCACGACGAGTCGCCGAGGTCGAGGCTCGACCGGTAGTGAGCGGCGGCGAGCGCGTAGCGCACCACCAGCGGATCGTGCGCGGCCAGCACGTCTGCGGCCAACGTGAAGTTCCCGAGCGACTTCGACATCTTCTGGCCGTCGACGGTGACGAGACCGTTGTGCATCCAGTAGCGCGCGAAGCCGTCACCTGCCGCCGTCGACTGGGCGAGCTCGTTCTCGTGATGCGGGAATCGCAGGTCGAGCCCACCGCCGTGGATGTCGAACTCGGGCCCGAGATAGCGCTTCGACATCGCGGAACACTCGATGTGCCATCCCGGACGCCCGGCGCCCCACGGCGACGCCCAGGTGGCGTCTGCCGGCTCTTCGGGCTTGCTGCCCTTCCACAGGGCGAAGTCCTGCGGATTGCGCTTGCCCCGAGGGTCGGCGTCCTCCGCGGCTTCCATGGCATCGAGGGATTGATGGGTGAGCGATCCGTAGTCCGGCCAGGAGCGCACGTCGAAGTACACGTCTCCCGAACCGTCAGGGGCGGGATATGCGTGACCGCGCTCGATCAGCAGCGCGATGAGCTCCTGCATCTGCGGCACCGATGCCGTGGCTCGCGGCTCGTACGTCGGGGGCAGGATGCCGACCCCCGCATACGCCGCGCTGAACTCCTGCTCCATGCGATACGCGAGCGCCCACCACGGCTCGGAGTCGGTGGCGTTCGCGAGCACCTTGTCGTCGATGTCGGTGACGTTGCGCACGAAGGTGACCCGACCGTGGCGGTACTGCAGCCAGCGGCGCAGCAGATCGAAGCTCAAGGCCGCCCTGACGTGCCCGATGTGGGGGCCTGATTGCACCGTGGGTCCGCACACGTACATCGTGATGTTCTCGGGATCGAGAGGCACGAAGTCGCGCAGCTGCTGCGCGCGGGTGTCGTAGAGGCGGACTGTCACCGCTCAAGCCTACTCGGGGACGGCTGAGCGCCCGCCTTTAGATGACGATGAACGCCGGGAACCACCGACGCGATGGCCGTCACGGCGATGCCCTCTCCCCTGCCGGGGAACCCGAGCCCGTCCGTGGTCGTCGCCGTCACGGACACCGGAGCGCCCAGGACGGCGGACAGAACCCCTTCGGCCTCGGCCCGCCGTGGGCTGAAGCGCGGTCGATTGCCCTGGAACTGCACCGAGACGTTGCCGATCTCGAACCCGGCTTCGGCCAGCAGCTCCCGGGTGCGAGCGAGGAAGACGTCCGCATGCGCGCCGGCGTACTCGGGGTGGGAGGTACCGAAGTGCTCTCCGATGTCACCGAGCCCCGCGGCACCCAGCAGCGCGTCGACGATCGCATGGGCGACGGCGTCTCCGTCCGAATGACCGGAGAGGGGCTGCTCCCCCGGCCACTCGAGGCCGGCGAGCCACAGGTTCCCCTCGCCCCCGAAGGCGTGGACGTCCGTGCCGATGCCCACCCGGGGGGTGCCGGTGGCCGCGACGCTCGCACCCAGCAGGTGGCGGGCGCGCTGGAGGTCAGCGGGCGTGGTGATCTTGAAGGCGCGTTCCGAACCGGCGATGTACCGCACGGGGTGGCCGGCCGCCGAGAACAGGGCCGCATCATCGGTGTACTCGATCCCGCTGTCGCCGGCGGCAGCGTACGCCGCCTCGAGCGGGCCCCTCGGAAACCCCTGCGGCGTCTGCGCCGCAGCGAGCTCGGAACGGTCGACGGCCCCGACGACGGCCCCGTCCACGACCTTCTTGAGCGTGTCGACGACGGGCAGTGCCGGGATGATGCCGTGCTCTGCTGTCACGGCAGCGGTGACGGCGTCGATCTGCGACGGAGGGGTGAGCGCGCGCGCCGCATCGTGCACCAGCACGATCTCGACGTCTCCCCAGAGCGCGGCGAGACCTGCCGCCACCGACTGCTGCCTGGTCGCACCACCGGTGACCACACGACCGAGATCAGCCCGGTCGCCGGCCGCGGCGCGCAGTTCCGTCTCGGCGTCGCCCTCCCATCCATCGGGGGCGACCACGACGACCTGCGCAGGCGATGCGGCGAAGACGCCGTCGAGCGCGTGGCGGAGGACGGAACGGGCGTCGATGCCGACGAAGGCCTTCGGAGCTTCGGCACCCAGACGCGTGCCGGAGCCTGCAGCCACGACGATGATCGCTGAACGCGGGACAGGGAGGATGGTCACAGCATCACGTTACCGGCGAAGACGACGAAAGGCGGATGCCGAAGCACCCGCCTTTCGTCGTGAAAAGAGCTCAGGAAGCGAGGACCTCGTCGAGCAGTGCGCCCGCCTTGTCCTCGTCGGTCTTCTCGGCGAGCGCGAGCTCGGAGATGAGGATCTGACGAGCCTTCGCCAGCATGCGCTTCTCGCCCGCGGAGAGGCCGCGGTCCTGATCGCGACGCCACAGATCGCGCACGACCTCGCTCACCTTGATCACATCGCCGGAGGCGAGCTTCTCGAGGTTCGCCTTGTACCGGCGCGACCAGTTCGTGGGTTCTTCCGTGAAGGGTGCTCGCAGCACCTCGAAAACATGATCGAGGCCTTCCTTGCCGATGACGTCACGCACGCCGACCAGGTCGACATTCTCCGCGGGGACCTCAATGATGAGATCACCCTGGGTGACGTTGAGCTTCAGGTATTTCTTCGCCTCACCCTTGATGATGCGCTCCTTGACCTCGATGATGGTCGCAGCGCCATGGTGGGGATAGACGACGGTCTCGCCAACCTCAAAAAGCATAAAAACGTGTCCTTTCGGCAACCTCAAGGATACCACAGGGGACATGCGCTAAGGTTCGCGCCCCCGGTGCCGCAGGAGCCCTCACGACTTACGCATAGAATGGATGCGGATATCCCCGCCGGACCTCAGGAGGACCCGTGAAATCGCGCCTTGTTGCGTCTGCAGCCCTCAGCGCCCTCGTTCTGCTCGGCGCGACCGGGTGCACGTTCATCACCCCACAGTCCACCAAGACCGAGTACGCCGCATCCGACGGCGTGAACGTCTCCGACGCCGACGGCCCGATCGACGTGCGCAACGCCCTCGTGGTGGCCACCGAAGACGGCTCTGTGGGCAATCTCATCGCGGCGTTCGTCAACCCCACCGATGAGAAGGCGACTCTCACGATCACGGTCGCGGGCGTCGACCCGCTCGTCGTCACCGTCCCCGCCGGCGACACGGTGAGCCTGGGCGCCGGTGCCGAACCGCTGCGCATCGTCGGACTCGACACCAAGCCCGGCGCGACGGTGGAGATGCACTTCCAGTCCGGCGACTCCACCGGGGTCAAGACGGAGGTTCCCGTGCTCGACGGAACGCTCCCCTACTACTCGGACCTCGCCCCCTCGGAGAAGACGGCCCCTTCGACGCCGACGCCGAAGCCCACCGACACGGCGGCTCCGGCCCCCAGCAACTGACACCTCAGAGCACGAAGACGAAGAGGCCGGCGCCCAGGGGCGCCGGCCTCTTCGCTGTCTCGACGGGCTCTTCGTCCCGCCGGGAGATCAGCCTTCGAAGCGGTATCCCAGACCGCGCACAGTGACGAGCATCACAGGCTCGCTCGGGTTCTCCTCGATGCGCGAGCGGATCCGCTTGATGTGCACATCGAGCGTCTTGGTGTCGCCGAAGTAGTCGCTCCCCCAGACCCGGTCGATGAGCTGGCCGCGGGTCAGTACGCGCCCGGAGTTGCGCATCAGCACCTCGAGCAGCTCGAACTCCTTCAGCGGCATGTTGATCTGGGCTCCGGCCACGGAGACGGTGTGCCGATCGATGTCGAGCGAGACCCGTCCGCCGTCGAGCACGCGCTCGTCGAGTTCGCTGTCCGCCTGCACGACCCGGCGCAGCACGGCACGCATGCGGGCGAGCAGCTCCCGGGACGAGTAAGGCTTCGTGATGTAGTCGTCGGCTCCGAGTTCGAGGCCCACCACGATGTCGACCTCGGAGTCCTTGGCCGTGAGCATGATGATGGGAACGGCAGAGGTCGACCGGATCTGCCTGCACACCTCTGTTCCCGGCATGCCGGGAAGCATCAGGTCGAGCAGCACGATGTCGGCCCCGCGCTCCCGGAAGGCCGCGAGCGCTCCGGGACCGTCCTCCGCGATCTCCACCTCGTAGCCCTCACGCCGGAGCAGGTACGCGAGCGGGTCGGCGAGGTCGGGCTCGTCTTCGACGAGAAGGATTCGGGTCATGCTCTCTCTCCGTTTCGAACGCGCGCGGATGCGGCGGACTTGGCCGCTTTGCGCGCGCGCTTCTTCTTGCTCTTCTTGCCCGCGTCGAGGTTGTCGGGGGCGTCGATCCGGGGAAGACGGATCGTGAACGTGGACCCGCGGCCCGGACGCGACCACAGCCGCACCTCGCCGCCGTGCCGCTGGGTGGCGTGCTTGACGATGGAGAGCCCGAGGCCGGTCCCTCCGGTGCGCCGCGAACGGGCCTCGTCGGCCCGGTAGAACCGCTCGAAGATGCGCTCGCGATCGGCTTCTGCGATGCCGATCCCCTGGTCGGACACCGCGATCTCGACCACGCCGTCCTCCGCGCGGACGCCGACTCCGACGCGGGAGCCGCGGGGCGAGTAGACGATCGCATTGGCGATCAGGTTTCCGACCGCCTCGATCAGGATCTGGGCGTCGCCGCGCACGAAGACGCCGCGGTCCCCTCCCCTGGTGAGCTCGACCCCTGCGGAATCGGCCTGCACGACGTGAGCCTCGATCGAGGAGGCGATCACCTCGTCGATCGCGACCGGACCGACCTTCGTCAGACCGTCCTCGGCCTGGAGCCGGGACAGGCTCATGATGCGTCCGGTGAGCTGTCCGAGCCGCCCCGCCTCCGCGGAGATGCGCGCGGCGAAGATGCGCACCTGGGCGGGATCGTCGGCCGCGGACTCGATGGCCTCGGCGAGAAGGCTCACCGCGCCCACGGGCGTCTTCAGCTCGTGGCTCGTGTTCGCCACGAAGTCACGACGCATCTGATCGAGCCGCTCCTGCTCCGTGACGTCGCGGATGATCAGCAGCACCAGACGCGTGCCGATCACGCTGGCGCGCGCCGAGACCAGGCGGGGGTCGAGGCTCAGGCCCCCTCGGGTGAGGCGCATCGACTCGGTGGCTGTGCCGCCGGCCTCCCTGACGCCGCGCACGAGCTGGCGCAGCTCCGGGTTGTCGAGCGTCGAGCCGACATCGATCCCGAACCGGGTCGCCGCTTGCGAGGAGGCGAGTACCAGACCGGAGGTGTCGACGATCGCCGCGGCATCGTCCATGCTGTGCAGGACATCGGTGATGCCGGCGGGAATCGCCAGCGATGTCTCCTCCTGCACGCGGGCCCGCGCCCGGTATGCCCACACGACGAGCAGGGAGAGGCCGACGCCGATCACCAGCCCGATGGCGAGCGAAGACAGCGCGAGCTGCGGCAAGGTCATGACATAAGCGTAGAGTGCGTTCACCGTCCGTCCGGCGGGTTTCCGCGCCCTGGCGGGAACAGGAGAAGTACTATTCACGTGCTGGGCACCGTTCGTTAACCTTCGAAGCAGACAATCGCTTCGGGCTTGTGCGGGAGCACAGACCTGCTCTCGTGCGGACGACCCGCCGTCTCGCGCTGACACAGCCGAGATCCGAATGAAAGGTTGCGCCCCAACATGCGCGAAGTCTTCCACCAGTCCCTCGAGGACCTTCAGAACCGCCTCGTCGAGATCGCCGACCTCGTCACGGTCTCGATCGACAAGGCCACCAGGGCATTCGCCACGAGCGATGTGGCACTGGCCGAGGAGGTCATCGCCGATGACGCCAAGATCGACGAGCTGGCCGTCGCCCTCGATGAGCAGGCGATCGAGATCCTCGCCCGCCAGCAGCCGGTCGCGCGCGATCTGCGCATCGTCGTGACCGCTCTGCGTGTGAGCGCCTCGCTCGAGCGCATGGGCGACATGTCGGAGCACATCGCCCAGCTCGCCCGCCTCCGCTTCCCCGAGCGCGCCATCCCGAAGGGCCTCAAGGGCACCTTCGTGAAGATGGGCGAGCTCGACGTCGAGGTGGCCCGCACGCTCTCCGAGCTGCTGCGCACCCAGGATCTGCGCTTCGCCGACGCCATCCGCAACGCGGACGACGATGTCGACGAACTGCACGCCACCGTCTTCGAGAAGGTGCTCAGCGACAACTGGAAGGGTGAGGCGACGGCGACCGTCGACGCCACGCTCGCCAGCCGGTACCACGAGCGCTTCGCCGACCACGCGGTCGCCGTCGCGAAGAAGGTCGTCTATCTCGCCACCGGTGACTGGGCGGTCGATGAGGATGACATCCCCCTCGCCGTCGAGCAGCAGGAGCTCGGCCAGCAGGAGTTCGGCCACGCCTGATCGCACCCACGGCAACGCAGAAGCCCCCGATGCCTTCGCATCGGGGGCTTCTGCGTGAGGAGCGGAGGCTCCTACTTCTTGCCCTGGGCCGCGACCGCGGCGGCACCGGCGGCCGCAGCCTCCGGGTCGAGGTAGCGTCCTGGGCCGGTGGGAACGTTGTTCTCGTCCAGCTCGTAGACCAGCGGGATGCCGGTGGGGATGTTCAGCTCGGCGATGTCGTCGTCGCTGATGCCCTCGAGGTGCTTCACCAGGCCACGCAGCGAGTTGCCGTGCGCCGTGACGAGCACGGTCTTCCCGGCCTCGAGGTCGGGGACGATCGCGCTCTCCCAGTACGGCAGCAGACGGTCGATGACGAGCTTGAGCGACTCGGTGCGCGGCACCTCGCCGTCGATGCCCGCGTAGCGGACATCGTTCACCTGGCTGAACTCGCTCTCGTCGTCGAGCACGGGCGGCGGCACGTCGAACGAGCGGCGCCACAGCTGGAACTGCTCGGGGCCGAACTCCTCGAGGGTCTGCGCCTTGTCCTTGCCCTGGAGCGCACCGTAGTGACGCTCGTTGAGCCGCCACGAGCGGGTCACCGGGATCCACAGACGGTCGGCGGCGTCGAGGGCGATGTTCGCCGTCTGGATCGCACGGCTGAGCAACGAGGTGTGCAGCACGTCGGGGAGGATGCCGGACTCTGCCAGCAGCTCGCCGCCGCGGCGCGCCTCCTTCTCGCCCTGCGCGTTGAGGCGGACGTCCACCCAACCGGTGAACAGGTTCAGTTCGTTCCACTCGCTCCGGCCGTGGCGGAGCAGGATGAGGGTGCGCGTCGCAGTCATGCGGCCAGTTTATCCGCCCGGAGCCGAAGCCCTAGTCGGATGCTGGGAGGATGGAGACATGGCGTCATCTCCCCTCGGTCGGCCGACCCGCGGCACCACGGGGACCAACCGGCTGCGACGCAACGATCGCTGGATCGCCGCGAGCGACGCCCTGCGCCGAGCATCCGATCCGCTGGTCGTCGATCTCGGCTACGGAGCCAGCGGCGTGACCGCGTTCGAGCTCGCGACGCGCCTCGTCCGGGTGCGCGACGACGTCGAGGTGCGCGGTCTGGAGATCGATCCGGCGCGCGTCGCGACGGCCGACGCCCAGCTCGCCGAGGTGCGCGCGGGGCGGACACCCTTCGCCCCGGACCTCCCGGTCTCGTTCGGGCGCGGCGGTTTCGAAGTTCCGCTTCCCGGCGGACGCCGGGCCGCGGTCATCCGTGCCATGAACGTTCTGCGGCAGTACGACGAGCAGGACGTTCCCGATGCGTGGTCCCGCATGGCCTCACGCCTGGCGCCGGACGGGCTGCTCTTCGAGGGCACCTGTGATGAGATCGGCCGCGTCTCGAGCTGGGTCGACGTCGATGCGCACGGCTCACCGCTGCGCTTCACGATCTCCCTCCGGCTCGCCGACCTCGAGCGCCCGAGCATCGTCGCCGAGCGATTGCCGAAGGCGCTGATCCACCGCAACGTCGCCGGAGAACGCATCCACGGGCTGCTCGTCGATCTCGACCGCGAGTGGGACCGCGCGGCGCCCCTGTCGACCTTCGGAGCCACGCAGCGCTTCCTCGCCGCCGTATCCGCTCTTCGCGCGCAGGGCTGGCCGGTCCTCGGCGGACGCACGCGTTGGCGTCTGGGGGAACTCACGCTGCCGTGGGCCGCAGTCGCTCCGCTGACGGACTGAGTCGTCCTGCCGCCGAGGGCGGGTCAGAGCTCGACGCCGGAACCGCGAGGGTCGGGAGCCGTGGGCCGTCGCGACAGCCGGGTGAGGCGCGGGATATCCGCCGTCGCACCTGCATCCGCCGGGACGATCACCTGCTGAGAGGCGGCGATGTCGATGCCATCGGCGCGAACCACGAGGTCGCCGATCGGTGCGCGCCGAGAGAGGATCGCGAGCGCGATCGGACCGTCTTCGTGATGACGCGCCACCGAGGTCAGGTGTCCGACCTCGTCGTCGCCGGCGAACACCGGCGCACCCGGCGCGGGAAGCACCGCATCGCTGCCATCGAGGTGGAGGGCGGCCAGACGGCGGGGCGGGTGACCGAGGTTGTGCACCTTCGCGACGGTCTCCTGCCCGCGGTAGCAACCCTTGTTCAGGTGCACCGCGCTGCGGATCCAGTCGGACTCGTGCGGCAGAGAGCGCTCGTCGACCTCTGTCTTCCACCGCGGGCGCCAGGCGGCCACGCGCAGCGCCTCCGCGGCGAGGAGGCCCGCGAGCGACTCCCGATCGATGGATGCGGCGAGGGCGTCAGCAGCCTCCTCCTCGAGGATCGCGACGCGCCAGGCGAAGTCGGCGGCGGGGTGCTCGGCGACCTCGGAGTACTGGTGTCCTCCGACGCTGATCCGCTGCCACGGGTCGGCCCAGACGAGGGCGGTGCCGTTCGGAGCTGACGCGGCAGCGGTCACCGTCGATGCGACGGAGCCGCCCTCGACGTAACCGACCAGCACGAGGTCGGGTCGGATGTCGACCGTGGCCTGGGTGCGGAACTTCATGCGCGTCAGCCAGGCGGCGAGCGCATCGGCGTCGTCGGCGTCGACGATGAGCCACGTGGATGCGCCGTCGTCGAGCACACCGGCCGCGTGCTCGACGCGGCCCTGTGGATCGAGCACGAGGAGCTCTGTACTGTCGCCGGGGGTGAGACGCCCCACGGCCTGCGACGTGATCGAGTCGAGCCAGGTCAACCGCTCGGGGCCCGCCACCTCGATCACGGTGCGGTCGCCGAGCGGTGCGAAGGCCGCACCACCGGCAAGACGCCGCTGCTCGCGGAAGGCGTCTCCGAAGTGCACGATGAGGTCGCCGTCGGACACGACGCCGTCGATCTGGCTGAAGCCGGACACGTCAGACCTTGGCCAGGCGCGCCGACGCGTGCGAGCGCAGCGGGGTGCCGAGCGCGGCGATGTCCCACGCCCACAGCAGATGTCCGTCGACGAGGCCGTACATGCGCGACGATGCGGTGTGCACCTTCGCACCGGCGCTGCGCACGACGGCGTCGGAGCCGATGTCGATGCGCGGACCGTTGATCTCGCCGAGGTAGAGCTCGAGAGCGCCGTCGGCGTGCGCGAGCGAGACCTCGATCGGGAACCCACCGCTGGGTGCGCGCAGCTCTTCCACGTCGTCGACCGTGCGCGTGTGCACGGGCGCGGTGGGGGGAAGCAGCGCGGGGCCGGGATCTGCGGCCGTCGCCGGGCGCGCGAGACGCCAGAAGCCCGTCTCGGCGAGGAGCGCCGCGGCGGGAGCCCCGTCCTCCGTGAGGAACGTGGCCGTGCTGGAGTAGTTCAGGAACGGTCCGCCGTCGTGGCTGAAGCTGATCCGGTGGGTGAACTCGCCCTGCAGACGCTCATCCCCGACCGGATAGTCGATGACGCCGGTGCCCTCCCAGACGCCGATAAGCCATGCGAAGGGAACGATATCGGCCGGAAGGTCGACGGGCAGTTCGAGCATTATCGCGTCAGCGCTGGCCGCGGAAGAGGTTGCGCAGCACCACTGCCGAGACGAAGACGATAGCGAGGCTCGCAAGGCCCAGCAGGCCGATGAAGAAGATTTCGAGCGCCATGAGGTCCATGTCATCCACCTTACCGCGCCGCGCCGGTGTCAGGAGGGGATCAGTGCCGCGAGGCCGAAACCGACGGAGATGATGCCCATCAGCAGCAGAGCGCCGATGACGCTTCCGGAAACGCGGAAGATGAAGCCCTGGGTGCGCCCGTACCAGAGCTGCACCGCGAAGGACAGCAGTACGACGCCTCCGAACCCGACGAGCAGCCAGGGCACACGCCATTCCTCCGGCACGAAGATGCCGATGGCGACGGTGGCGAGGAAGGCCGTGGCCCAGACGACGAGCACACCGACGAACGCATTGCGTGGTGCGAGTGCGGGATCCGTCATGTCTCCATTGTTGCGCATCGCTCCCGGTATCATGGCGGCACGACGTCGATCCGCGTCTGTGAGGAGTGCGCGTGGCCCAGGTGCTGGTTCTGACCAACGCTCCGCTCTCCGAGCAAGTGCTCCCCGCGCTCGAGCTGCTGAGCCACCGCACGCGCCAGATCCCCGCGGAGACGTCGCAGCTGGTCAGCGCCCCCGACTACGACGTCGTGATCGTCGACGGCCGCCACGATCTCGTCGCCGCGAAGTCGCTGTGCCGCCTGCTGCGGACAGCAGGGCAGGATGCGCCACTGCTGCTCGTCGTCACGGAAGGCGGGATGAGCGCGCTCTCGGGAGACTGGGGAATCGACGACGTCCTGCTCGCCACAGCCGGTCCTGCCGAGATCGATGCCCGACTGCGTCTCGCGCTGGCTCGACGCGATGAGGTCGCCGAGCCCGCACGCGTGCAGGCATCCGGCGTCACGATCGACGAGCAGTCCTACTCGGCGAAGTTGCGCGGCAGGCCTCTGGATCTCACCTACAAGGAGTTCCAACTGCTGCACTTCCTGGCGACCCACCCCGCTCGTGTGTTCACCCGCGAACAGCTGCTGAGCGAGGTCTGGGGCTATGACTACTTCGGAGGCACCCGCACCGTCGACGTGCATGTGCGACGGCTCAGGGCGAAGCTCGGCGACCAGGAGCAGATCATCGGCACGGTGCGAAACGTCGGCTACCGCTTCAACGTCAACGAGGACGAGAGCCTCGCGAGCGTGGTCTGACGATCGACTCCGTTCACACGCGCGTCACCTCTCGGTGCTTAGATGTACCCCATGATCGATCCCGCACTCGCCGACGCCGGGCTGGGTGACGCCGAAGACGACGACTTCGACGCCATCGAGTCCTACGACTCCCAGCTCCCGGACCACCGCTACCTGGATCGCGAGCTCAGCTGGCTCGCCTTCAACCAGCGCGTGCTCGAGCTGGCAGAGGATCCGTCGCTCCCCGAACTCGAACGCGCCAACTTCCTGGCGATCTTCGCGAGCAATCTCGACGAGTTCTTCATGGTGCGCGTCGCCGGACTCAAGCGCCGCATCATGACCGGTCTGGCCGTGCCCACCAACATCGGCCGCTCCCCCGTCGACGCGCTCGCCGACATCTCTCGGGAGGCGCACGCTCTGCAGCTGCGTCATGCCGACGCCTGGACATCGCTGGTGCGACCCGCCCTCGCCGAATCCGGAGTGGAGATCACCGAGTGGTCAGAGCTCACCGACGGTGAGCGCGCGGCGCTGTCGGAGTACTTCGGTGCCCAGGTCTTCCCGGTGCTGATGCCGCTCGCGGTCGATCCCGCCCATCCGTTCCCCTACATCTCCGGCCTGTCGCTGAACCTCGCGATCCGCATCCGCAACGCCCGCACGGGGCGCCAGGAGTTCGCGCGCCTCAAGGTGCCGCCCATGCTTCCGCGCTTCGTCGAGGTGCCAGGAGGCGGCGAGATCAAGCGCTTCCTGCGTCTGGAAGAGCTCATCGCCAACCATCTGGGCGATCTGTTCCCCGGCATGGAGGTGCTCGACCACCACGCGTTCCGCCTCACCCGCAACGAGGATGTGGAGATCGAGGAGGACGAGAGCGAGAACCTCATCCAGGCGCTCGAGGCCGAGCTCCTGCGCAGGCGGTTCGGCCCGCCCATCCGTCTCGAGATCACCGACGACATGGATGACGTCACGATGGACCTGCTGGTCCGCGAGCTCGACATCACCGACCTCGAGGTCTACCGCCTCCCCGGGCCGCTCGACCTGCGCGGTCTGTTCGACCTCTCGCGCATCGACCGCCCCGACCTGCGCTACCCGCCGCATCTGCCCACCACGGCGGTGGCGTTCCAGCCCGCGGGATCGAGCGCCCGCGCTGACATCTTCAAGGCGATCCGCAAGTCGGACGTGCTGGTGCACCACCCGTACGAGTCGTTCACCACGAGCGTGCAGGCGTTCCTCGAGCAGGCCGCCCGCGATCCGCACGTGCTCGCCATCAAGCAGACGCTCTACCGCACCTCCGGCGACAGCCCCGTCGTGCAGGCCCTCATCGACGCGGCAGAAGCGGGCAAGCAGGTGCTGGCCCTCGTCGAGGTGAAGGCGCGCTTCGACGAGGCGAACAACATCGTCTGGGCGCGCAAGCTCGAGAAGGCCGGCGTGCACGTGGTCTATGGGCTCGTCGGGCTCAAGACGCACTGCAAGCTCGCGCTCGTGATCCGCGAGGAAGATGGGATGCTGCGTCACTACTCCCACGTGGGCACCGGCAACTACAACCCGAAGACCA
Source organism: Microbacterium sp. Root322 (assembly GCF_001425645.1). NCBI lineage: Bacteria > Bacillati > Actinomycetota > Actinomycetes > Micrococcales > Microbacteriaceae > Microbacterium > Microbacterium sp. Root322. Next base: position 440,056 of record NZ_LMCS01000002.1, read on the forward strand.
GCCGCATCTACGAGGACTTCGGACTGTTCACCGCGGATGCGCAGGTCGGCAAAGACCTGACGCGACTCTTCAACGAGCTCAGCGGCTACGCGATCGAGAAGAAGTTCAAGCGCCTCCTGGTGGCGCCGCTGCATCTGCGCAAGGGGCTGATCCGCCAGATCGACGCCGAGCGGAAGAACGCCGAGGCCGGGATTCCCGCGCACATCCGCATCAAGGTGAACTCGATGGTCGATGAGGAGATCATCGATGCGCTCTACCGCGCGAGCGCAGCGGGTGTGAAGGTCGATGTCTGGGTGCGCGGCATCTGCAGCCTCCGCACCGACCTCGACGGCATCAGCGACAACATCACGGTGCGCAGCATCCTGGGGCGTTACCTGGAGCACTCGCGCATCTTCGCGTTCGAGAACGCCGGCGACCCGCAGGTGTACATCGGCAGCGCCGACATGATGCACCGCAACCTCGACCGCCGCGTCGAGGCTCTGGTGCGCGTGACCGACCCCGCGCACCTCAAGGAGCTCGGGACGTTCTTCGACCTGGCGATGGACGCCGGAACGACGTCGTGGCACCTCGGCGCCGGCGGCGTCTGGGAACGCCACGCCGTCGATGCGGAGGGCAAGCCCCTCATCGACCTGCAGGATAAGACCATGGGGTTGATCCAGCGGCGCCGTCGCGCACGGGCGGTTCGATGACTGCGCGACAGCTGCAGCTCCCGGCCGACACGGCGACGAGCTCGAAGTGGACGGACAAGGCCGTGTACGCGGCGGGGGCCGTCGTGTGGCGCCTGGTCGACGGCAAACTTCGCATCCTGCTGATCCACCGCACCAAATACCGCGACATCACCCTCCCCAAGGGCAAGGTCGATCCCGGTGAGATGCTCGCCGAGACGGCCGTGCGCGAGGTGCACGAGGAGACCGGCATCCGCGTCTCTCTCGGGGTGTCGGTCGGCGTGAGCCGGTACCACCTCGCCTCGCAAAAGCAGAAGGTCGTGCACTACTGGGCTGCGGAGGCGACGGATGCGGCGATCCGGGAATCGACGTTCGTTCCCAACCGCGAGATCGCCGCGCTGGAGTGGGTCAGTGTGAAGAAGGCGCGTGCACGCCTGAGCTACCCCGTCGACCTGGAGATTCTCGACTTCTTCTCCAACCTCGTCGACGACGGCGTGCTGCGCACCTTCCCGGTGATCGCGCTGCGTCATGCAAAGGCCACACCTCGTTCGGAGTGGGACGGTTCGGATGCCTCGCGACCGCTCACCGAGCGCGGGCGCACGCAGGCGAAGTCCATCGTCGGACCGTTGCGCGCGTTCGGCGTGCGTCGGATCGTGACCAGTGACGCGGTGCGCTGCGTCGAGACGATCACCCCGCTCTCCCGCGCGCTCGATCGCAAGCCGGTGAAGACCGAGAAGATCAGCCAGGACGCCTGGGAGGACGGCGGGTCCGACCTGCGTGCGGTCGTCGGCCGCCGCATCCGCGCCGGCAAGCCGGCCGTGCTGTGCAGCCATGGCCCGGTGCTCCCCGGCCTGCTCTCGGAGATCGCGCTGGCCACCGGCACCATCCAGGGGTCCTACCTCAGCAGCGCAGCAGACCTCGAGCCTGCCGCGTTCTCGGTCGTGCACCTCTCGGCCACGAATCCCGGATCCGGGATCATCGCCATCGAGACGCACATCCCCAAAGTCTGACGTCCCCTGATTTCTCGCGGGAGCACCCCAGAGAGTCGCCCGTCGTTCACCTGCCGTTCACCTGCTCGGGAGAGTCTCGTTAACCGTCGCCCATAGCGTCACTGTGTGCCCTGCACCGGGCCCCACCCATTCCAGATCGAAGGATCCACAGTGAAGATCTCCCGAATCGCACGAATCGGCGCCATCGGCGCCGTCGCCGCTCTCGCCCTCGCCGGCTGCGCCGCGAACGAAGGCGGCACCGGCTCCACCGACGAGCCCACCTCCAACACTTCCGCCGTCAGCGGCTCCCTGGTCGGCGCGGGCGCTTCCTCGCAGCAGGTCGCCATCCAGGCGTGGACCGCCGAGTTCCAGAAGACCAACCCCGACGCCCAGGTCGAGTACGACCCGCAGGGCTCGGGCGGTGGCCGCGAGTCCTTCCAGCAGGGTGCGGTCAACTTCGCCGGTTCCGACCGTGCGTTCAAGACGGACGAGATCTCGGCCGGCGGCTTCGGCGCGTGCGTCGACGGCTCCGACATCATCGAGATCCCGGCCTACATCTCCCCGATCGCGATCGTGTTCTCGCTCGACGGCGTGGACGAGCTGAACCTCGCCCCCGAGACGATCGCGTCGATCTTCGCCGGCAAGATCACCAACTGGAACGACCCGGCGATCGCCGAGGACAACCCCGACGCCAAGCTGCCCGACCTCGCCATCACGCCGGTGCACCGCTCCGACAAGTCGGGCACGACGGGTAACTTCACCGACTACCTCGCACAGACCGCGGGCGATGTGTGGACCGCAGGCAGCGTCGAGGAGTGGCCGGCCGACCTCGCCGGCGAGTCCGCCGAGAAGACCTCGGGCGTCGCCAACGCCGTCAAGGGCGGACAGGGCCTCATCGGCTACATCGACTCCTCGCAGGCCGCCGACTTCTCGGCCGTCAACGTGAAGGTCGGCGACAAGTTCGTGCCGCACTCGGCCGAAGGCGCCGCCGCGACGCTCGACGCATCGAAGATCGAGGAAGGCCGCACCGACGGCGACCTCGCCTTCGCGATCGACCGCACCACCACCGCTGACGGCGCCTACCCCGTGCTCCTCGTCAGCTACCTCATCGGCTGCGCCGAGTACGAGGACGAGAACGTCGCCGCACTGACCAAGGCGTTCTTCACCACCGCGATCAGCGCCGAGGGCCAGGACGCCGCCGCGACCAACGCGGGCAGCGCCCCGATCTCGGACGACCTGCGCACGCAGGCCCAGGCTGCGATCGACCTCATCAAGTGAGTGAATGACGGTCTCCGGGATGCCTCACGGCATCCCGGAGACCGTCTGCTCGCGTCAGACACCCGATCTCCACTGAGCAGGAAGCAGCTCCCATGACAGCCACGACCTCGCCGGCGTCGACGCGCATCGTCGCGAAGAAGCGCGCCGGTGACCTCTGGTTCTCCGGAACGGCGGTCGCCGCCGGGTCCATGATCATGATCACGCTGGCCGCGGTCGCGATCTTCCTCATCGTTCAGTCGATCCCGGCCTTCACCGCGACCGCTGAGGACGCCTCACTCCTCAAGACGAATTTCTGGGACTACGTCGGTCCGCTCCTGTTCGGCACCGTCTGGGCGGCCTTCCTGGCCCTCCTGCTGGCCGTGCCGCTCTCCCTCGGCGTCGCCCTCTTCATCACGCACTACGCCCCGCGACGACTCGCTCAGGGCCTGGGCTACGTGGTCGACCTGCTCGCCGCCGTCCCCTCGGTCGTCTTCGGCCTCTGGGGCATCCTCGTCCTGGCCCCGGCCGTGCAGCCCATCTACGTCTGGCTGAACACGAACGCCTCCTGGATCCCGCTCTTCAGCGGCGTCGTCTCCCCCACCGGCCGCACGATCCTCACCGCAGCCATGGTGCTGGCGGTCATGGTCGTCCCGATCATCACGGCCATCTGCCGCGAGATCTTCCTGCAGACGCCACGACTGCATGAGGAAGCCGCTCTCGCCCTCGGCGCCACCCGGTGGGAGATGGTGCGCATGGCCGTGCTGCCCTTCGGCCGCTCCGGCATCGTCTCCGCCTCCATGCTCGGCCTCGGCCGTGCGCTCGGTGAGACCATGGCCGTCGCGATGGTGCTCTCGGTGAGCAAGGCCGTCACGTTCGAACTGCTCACCTCCACGAACCCCTCCACGATCGCAGCCAACATCGCGCTGACGTTCCCCGAGGCGTACCAGGTCAACATCAACATCCTCATCGCGACCGGTCTGATCCTGTTCGTCGTGACGTTCGCGGTGAACGCTCTCGCACGCTGGTTCGTGAACCGCCGCAAGGAATTCTCGGGAGCGAACTGACATGACCGTTACCGCCCCTGAATCGGCTCGCACGGCGAGCGCGGCTCCTTCCCAACTCTCGCTCAGCTCGGGCCACCTCCCCCGCTGGTCGCCCTGGGCCCTCCTCGCCCTCTCGCTCCTCATCGGCTTCACGCCCTTCGCGCTCGAAGCAGTCGCCAGCGGATCCGACCTCAACGTCGCCGGCTCCGTCGTGCTCGGGGCGGTCATCTACCTGGTGCTCATCTACGTGATGTCGCGCATCATCGAAGGCTCGCGGAAGGCGCTGGACCGCCTCATCACCGGCGTCGTCACCTCGGCGTTCGCGATCGCGATGGTGCCGCTGGTGTCGGTCGCGATCACCGTGGTCGCCAACGGAGTCGCCCGCTTCGACGGGCTCTTCTTCTCGTCATCGATGCGCGGAGTGCTCGGCGAGGGCGGCGGCGCCCTGCACGCCGTCATCGGCACGCTCCTGGTCACTCTCGCCGCGGCGGTCATCTCGATCCCGATCGGTCTGATGACGGCCGTCTACCTGGTCGAGTACGGCAAGGGCGGGCGCATGGCGCGCACCATCACGTTCCTCGTCGACGTCATGACCGGCATCCCCTCGATCGTCGCGGGTCTGTTCGCCTACGCGGTCTTCGCCCTGATCTTCGGTCCCGGTGTGCGCATGGGCATCGCGGGCTCGGTCGCCCTGGCCGTGCTCATGATCCCGGTCGTCGTGCGCTCCACCGAGGAGATGCTGCGGCTGGTGCCGAACGAGCTGCGCGAGGCGTCGTACGCTCTCGGCGTGCCGAAGTGGCTCACCATCGTCAAGGTGGTCCTTCCGACCTCGATCGCCGGCATCACGACGGGTGTGATGCTCGCCATCTCCCGCGTGATCGGCGAGACCGCGCCGCTGCTGCTCACGGCCGGATTCACCGATGCCATGAACTACAACCTGTTCAGCGGACGCATGCAGACGCTCCCGGTGTTCACGTACTCGCAGTACGCGTACCAGGGCATCCCCGCTGAGGCATACGTGGAACGGGCCTGGGCCGCCGCCCTGACGCTCATCATCATCGTCATGCTGCTCAACCTGATCGCGCGGCTCGTCGCGAAGATCTTCGCACCCAAGACCGGCCGCTGAGCCTCGACCCGACAAGCAAGGAACTGCAGTGTCCAAGAGCATTGAAGTCAACGACCTGAACGTCTACTACGGCGACTTCCTCGCCGTGGAGGGCGTGTCCCTCGACATCCAGCCGCGCAGCGTCACCGCGTTCATCGGCCCCTCCGGCTGCGGCAAGTCCACGTTCCTGCGCACCCTCAACCGCATGCACGAGGTCATCCCCGGCGCCCGCGTCGAGGGCGAGGTGCTGCTCGACGGCAAGGACCTCTACGGCCCCGGCATCGATCCGGTGCTCGTCCGCCGCCAGGTGGGCATGGTCTTCCAGCGTCCGAACCCGTTCCCCACGATGTCGATCAAGGAGAACGTCCTCGCCGGTGTGAAGCTCAACAACAGCCGCATGTCGAAGAGCGACCAGGACGCCCTCGTCGAGAAGTCGCTCACGGGCGCGAACCTGTGGAACGAGGTCAAGGACCGCCTCGACAAGCCCGGATCCGGCCTCTCGGGCGGTCAGCAGCAGCGTCTGTGCATCGCCCGTGCGATCGCCGTGTCGCCCCAGGTGCTGCTGATGGACGAGCCGTGCTCGGCTCTCGACCCCATCTCGACCTATGCGATCGAGGAGCTGATCGGGGAGCTCAAGAACGAGTTCACGATCGTGATCGTGACGCACAACATGCAGCAGGCGAGCCGCGTGTCCGACAAGACCGCGTTCTTCAACATCGCCGGCACCGGCAAGCCCGGGAAGCTGATCGAGTACGACGACACCACGTCGATCTTCACCACTCCCTCCGTGCAGGCCACAGAGGACTACGTCTCCGGCCGCTTCGGGTGAGCTGAGCAAACACGTGAAGAGGGCCCAGGAACTTCGGTTCCCGGGCCCTCTTCACGTTGCGGCGCGTCTTCGCGCGCCGGCGCCTCGAGGGATCAGTCGCGGGGCGAGAGCAGGTAGCGGTTCAGGTCGGCGGTCAGCGTGTGGTCGAACGGAAGTGCGACATCGTCGACGGCCGTGATCGCGGCGGCGAGACGCACGCTCGACACCAGCCACGCGGCATCCGCTTGGGGGAGGTCGGTCGCCGGGATGCGGTCGTAGCCGACGTCGAACCCCTGGGCGGCGAGATACTCGTAGACGCTGAGCTGCGTCGTGCCGTGCAGGATGCCGCCGTTCGGAGCCGGGGTCACGAACCGGTCATCGAAGCGGAGGATCAGAGAGGCGGTCGGAGCCTCCAGCACGAACCCGTCGCTCGAGAGGAAGATCGCATCGTCGGCGCCGCGTCGGTGCGCCTCACGCAGGGCGGCCATGTTCACGGCGTACGACAGCGTCTTCGCGCCCAGCAACAGCCACGGGGCCCGTTCCGCCGCACCCAGGTCGTACCCGCGGTCGAGCGTGACGACGCGTACGCCTCTCTCGCGCACGGCCGAGAAGTCGGCAGCCGGGGCCGCGGTCACCCACGCGGTCGGCGTGGGGCCGTGCTCCACCCCACGGCTGAGGATGAGCTTGATGACCGACTCGCCCGCACCCAGCTGCACGGCCGCGTGGTCGATGGCCTGGCGCCACTGCGCGAGGTTCGGCACGGGAAGGTCGCACAGTCGAGCCGAATGCGCGAGGCGTTCCAGGTGGGGCACGACCTCCTGGGCATGCCCGTCGACCACGCCGATCGACTCGAACACGCCGTCACCGCGCTGTGTGCTCAGCTCCCCGACACTGAGCGCGGGGGCTGCAGCGTCGACCTGCGTGAAGGTGTCGGCGAAGTCGCCGCGCTGTACGTCGGCGGCGACGGGATCGATCATGAGTGCAAAGCGCCCTGTCATGATCCGAGCCTAGATGGCGGGAATACCCACCGCCTCATCGCGTTACAATTGAATGGCCGGGCCGCATAACCCCGGGCTCCAATTTTTGCCGCTTTGAGCGGCCTTCCGCCGAGAGGCGTTCTTGCGGCCCGGTCTTTTCATGTCCGGGCAGTCTCTCCGTCGCCTCAGGCGAGAGCATCCATCCGCCACAGCACAGCGGCCGCGGCCAGATCCTGACCGTAGCTGCTCAGCCGCAGCGCGCGTGTGGTCAGCTCGCTGGCCCGAGCCGGCTCGGTCGGCTCGTAATCGTCGGCGGCATGGGTCGCCCCCGAGGCCTGCACGCGGCAGAATGCCGCGGCGCGGTCGAGCGCGACGGCGAAGTCGCCGCGGAACGCGCCCCGCAGGATCGTGTCGATCAGTGCGACCAGCTCGTCCGGACTCGCCGGCACGGGCGCCCCCGCGATGACCGCATCCGCCGACGGCAGTTCGACGCGCCCCCGGTCGTAGAGGAGTGCGGCGGTCTGCGGGTCGCCGTGGATCGCGAGCTGCAGGACGTAGAGGCGCCAGAGTGCGCCGGGCAGCGTGCGCGACGGCGCCTTCGACCACAGTTCGGCGATCTCGTCGATCCCGTGCTCGGCGGTGAAGGCCACGAGACGTTCCGCACTCACCCCACTCTCATCTGCGCGGACGCGGGTCAGCAGAGCGGATGCCGTGGCATGCGCGACGCGCGTCTCCTCGGCGGGATCGTGCGCGCCGACGATGTTGTCGAAGGCACTCGTGGGGCGGCGCACAGGGCGGTGGTACTGCTCGGGCATCCCTCCAGGGTACGCGCGATCAGTGCGGCTCACGCCGTCGGGATCACGATCACCGGGTCGGTGGTCGGCTGACCGGACGGCGAGCCGCCGGCCTGCTCGACGGTCACGGCGATCGCATCGCCTGCCTGCATGTCCCCCGTGAGCAGGGCTGTGGCTTCCCCACCGTCGACGTCGAAGACGCCGGCGGCGACGGGGCCGTCGCCGCGCACGAACCACAGTTCGTAGGTCTGTCCGTCACCCGGGCTCGGCAGGCCGTCGGCCACCAGCACCGCCTTGCCGGCGGACGCCGACCAGTGCGCTGTGGCACTGCCGCCGTCGTCGAGCTCGACGGTCGCCTGCTGGGCATCTCCGGCGGCTTCGATCTCCTGCAGAGCGACCACGCTCGCGGGCGGGTTCAGCTGCTGATTGAGAGCGACCGCACCGATTCCGACGCCCACGAGCACGGCGAGGCATGCGGCCAGGGCGAACACGCTCCGCGTCCAGCGGCGCTGCTTCGGCTTCGGTGAGATCGCGGGCTCGGCACCGGCGCCGGCGCCGTACGAGTCGGCTGTGCTCTCGGCGTTCGCCGAGGAGGGGTCCGGATCCGTTCGCGATCCATCGTCCTGCGGCATGTCCGCGATCCGCGCGAGCAGAGCGGTGCGGATGTGCGAGGGCGGGGTGACAGGCTCGACCGGGTCTGCGAGCGACGCAGCGGTGGCGGTGTCCGCATCCACAGTGTCCTCCCATTCCGGGTGCTCAGTGAGGGCAGCGCGATAGCGTCGCTCGTCTTCTGCGTCGAGCGAGTGCAGCGCGGCACCTGCCGCGAGTTCCGCGAAGTCCTTCTCGTTCATGCCGTCACCCCCATCGCCGTGCGCAGACGAGTGAGCCCGTCTCGCATCCGTGTCTTGATAGTCCCCAGCGGCGCTCCCACGAGGGCCGCGATCTCGTTCTGACTGTAACCGCCGTAGTACGCGAGGACGAGCGCTTCGCGTTGCGCTTCCGGAAGACCCGACAGCGCTTCGACGACCTTTCCTCCCTCGATCCCCAATTCGACCTGCTCCGCGACACTGTCGTGCGCGACGCCGATGTCCTTGAATCCTGCTCGTACGTCTCGGTCGGCGCTCGACTGCGAAGCTCGCACCCGATCGACGGCCCGGCGATGAGCGATCGTCATGATCCACGCTCGTCCCTGACCTCTGTTCGGAGCGAAGCGGGAAGCGGATTGCCAGATCTCCAGAAAGACTTCCTGGAGCACCTCCTCGCTCTGCGCGCGGTTGATCAGCACGCGGAGGATGAGGCCGAACACGCGGGAGGAGAGCATGTCATAGAGAGTCGCGAAGGCAGCCTGATCACCGGAGGCGACGCGGACGATGAGGTCGGCGACAGCATCCTGCGTCGCTCCGTCCTCGGGAACGTCGAACCCATCGATGACCATCTCCATAAGCATGCCGTATCTCCTCCCCGATCACGTGCAGACGTCGCCCGAATGTGAAGGAAAAGAGATCGCGGAAATGTCCGCTCCTGCGCGGTCGTGGAGGCGGTTTCGAAGATTTCTCAGATTCGTCCCATCCGATCGCGAGCGGGCTCCGAACAGCCCTCGACGCCACGGAGAGGCCGTGGCTCAGTTCTGAAGGAGCTCGACATGTTCAGCACCAAGAAGAAGGTCACCGCAGCGATCACCCTCGGCCTGGCGAGCGCGTTCCTGCTCTCCGCCTGTTCCATGGGCAGCGGCAGCACCACGGAATCGTCCGAGCCGACGGCACCGGAGACGTCGGAGTCGACGCCGATGGAGATGGACCCGGCGGCCAACCTGGTCGGCCCCGGCTGCGCGGCATACGCCGACGCCGTGCCGGACGGCGCAGGCTCGGTCGAGGGAATGTCGCAGGACCCGGTTGCGGTCGCGGCTTCGAACAACCCGCTGCTGACCACGCTGGTCGCTGCGGTGAGCGGACAGCTCAACCCCGACGTCGACCTCGTCGACACCCTGAACGGTGGCGAGTTCACCGTCTTCGCACCGGTGGATGACGCCTTCGCGAAGATCGACCCCGCCACGATCGAGGCCCTCAAGACCGACAGCGCCACGCTGAGCTCGATCCTGACGTACCACGTGGTCCCCGGACAGATCGAGCCGGCTGACATCGACGGCATGCACACGACCGTGCAGGGCGCCGACCTCGAGGTGACCGGCAGCGGCGATGACCTGAAGGTCAACGGCGCCAGCGTCATCTGCGGTGGAGTGCAGACCGCGAACGCGACCGTGTACCTGATCGACACGGTTCTGATGCCCCCGGCTTCCTAAGCCAGGGACAGCCGGGTGGGAGGACGCCCGGCACACGCCCTTCTCGGGTTCTGGAGGAGAGACCCGGGAAGGAAAGGGGCCGTCGGTGGTGCTGTGTCGCCGACGGCCCCTCGTCGTGCGCACTAGACTTTGATGAGGGGCCTCTAGCTCAGTTGGCAGAGCATCGGACTTTTAATCCGCGGGTCGTGGGTTCGAGCCCCACGGGGCCCACCCAGATGACGAATTTCTCGGGTATCCGCACGAGCCGTCAGTAGCCCCGGGCGTCCACGCCTCCGCCGAGGAGGACGGCACATCCGCGCGCAGGTCGCTCAGGGTGTCGGCTTTTCGGGTGCAACGGCCGTCGCCTCCGCGGCACGGTCTCGGCGGACGTTCTCCGCGATCAGCTGGCCGCCACTGGTCAGGAGGGCTCGACGCCAGGGCGCGACACCCTCGATCTCGATCTGGATCGACATCGAGAGCACCGTCCGGATCAGCACGATGAGGCCGAGGATCACGGCGTCCTCGATCGACGGCTTCGACGTGATGGTGCGGATGAGGTCGGCAGCGACCAAGACTTCGAGGCCGAGCAGGATAGCGGCGCCGAGCGTGTTGCGCAGGAGCAGATAGGCGGCGTGACCGTCGCCCGACCGTCGCAGCGAACGGACGGCGAGCACCACGGCGATGATGAACCCTACGACCATCGCGAGTGCACCGAGCACCTCGAAGCCCACCGCGATCACGGTGAAGAACGATTCGATCCCCTCAACCACGTGGCCCCCTCATTCTTGTTCGGTCAGGTCACCCCACCGACAGGATCACTCTACGGTGACGTCGAAGACGCGCGGATGCTCTCTCCGCCGCAGTTCGCCTCTCGGCAGCCGTCTCAGGACTCGCCGCCGGGCGCTCCGGTCAGCAGTTCTTCGCGGATGTCGGCCACTCCATCCGGGAGGGTCTCCCCTTCGAGGGCGAACACCGGCGCCTCCTGGGTGCCGCCGATGCCGCATACCGCGACGCTGTCCGCACCGTCGAGCGTCTTGGGGATGACCACGAACCAGAGCGATGACGGTTCGAGCCGTTCGGTGGTCGCCATGTCGCCGAAGTACGTCGCGTTCGGGGCCAGGGCGCGAGTCCTCTCGGTGCAGAGCTGCACGAGCACCGAGGGAGTGAATTCCGTCCCCGCCGCCGGCGGTTCCGCGGTCTCGGACGCCGAGGGAGACGGCGTGGGGGTCGGCGAAGACGTCGTGGAGGCGGAGGGCGAGGGGCTCGCCGCCGGCTCGGGAGCGCACCCCGCGAGCAGGACGAGCGCCGAGAGGAGGACGAGTGCAGGACGAACGCGCATGTCTGGATCGTACTGCCGAGGCTCCTCGATCCGAGCGGAGCGCTCCGCGGGCCGCCGCTTCTCCCGCTCACCTGTATCACCGGCTCGCCTGCGCGGCCACCCCCTTCCCTCCTCTTCCGCTGCAGGGGATCGTGGAGTCGTCCCCCGAACGGCGGACGATTCTCCAGGAAAGGACGAACGATGACTCTCAGCGGCAGCCGCGTGGCATTCCTCGCGACCGACGGATTCGAGGACAGCGAGCTCACGAGTCCCTGGGATGCGGTGACGGCGGAAGGCGCGAGCGCGACCATGATCGCCCCGGACGGTGCAGCCATCACCGGCAAGAACGGACATGAACAGGCCGTGGATCTGCACGCGTCGGCGACCACTGCGGATCAGTTCGACGCGCTTGTTCTGCCCGGCGGCGTCGTCAACGCGGACCATCTGCGCATGGACAAGGCCTCCGTCGATCTGGCCAGGGCCTTCTTCGAGCAGCACAAGCCGGTCGGCGTGATCTGCCACGGCGCCTGGATCCTCATCGAGGCCGGTGTCGTCGACGGGCGCACGCTCACCAGCTACCCGAGCCTGACCACCGACCTGCGCAACGCGGGCGCGACGTGGGTCGACGAAGAGGTCGTGGTCGATGAAGGCCTCGTCTCCAGCCGCACGCCCGACGATCTACCGGCGTTCAACGCGAAGCTCGTCGAGGAGATCGGCGAGGGGAAGCACGCCGGGCAGACCGCCTGACCGTGCTTCAGTCGGCGGGCTCGACCGAGGGAACGGTCCAGCCCGCCACCTCGGCCAGCCGTGGACGGTAGAGGCGGATCAACAGGTTCCATCCCTCGGGCGTCGGTATCCGGTTGGGGCGATCGTCGTCGAAGTCGCCGAGCCACACCGTCATGGATCCGTCGTCGTTCTTGACGCCGAACACGTCGTTGACGTTCGTGATGCCGGAAGCGCTCGGCTCGAAGTATCCGTCGCCGTTGTACACGCTGACCGAGTAGAACGCATCCGCCGGCACGTCGCGGAGCGTGAGCCGGTAGCGCCCGGGCTCGAGCCCGGGGAACAGTGCGACGTACTGCGCCTCATCGTCGGGGAGCCCGCCCCAGCCGGCAGCGGTTCCCAGCAGGTGATGCACGGGGTCCACCTGCTCGACGCTCCCGAAGCTCCGCGAGAATCCGGGAAGACCCTCCGCGAGCGCCAGGAGATGATCACGGGTGACCTTATGGGTCACCGGGTCGAACGCCGACGGTGCGAACGGGGTGGCAGAGCCCGCATCCACACGCATGCCGTCCTGGATGCGGTGGACGGCATCGAGGTCGTCGGGATCAGTCGGATCGAACAGCACGCGGGCGGCTACCACCACGTAGTCGGAACCGAACTCGTCGACCGTGAGATCGTATGTTCCCGGCTCGTGCAGCACCCGGTTGATGTAGTGGTCCTGGTTGATGATCATGACCGAGACGTATCGGTCGCCGAACGGCGGAAGCGTGAACGTCGCTCCGTGAGAGATGTCGACGATCGTGACCGAGTAGAGCGTGTCGCGGTTCTGTCGGATCACGGGCTGCCTGTCGAGCGGTGCCAACTGCCGATCGTGGTAGATCGCGTTCACGGCCCCGGCCTGTTGCAGAATCCGATCGATCATCACGTCCGTCTCAGCACGGGCGAAGTTGTCGACATTCACGATCACATCAGACACGTCGTCTCCTCATCGTCTCTCGGCCATCGTGGCACGGAAGCCTCGCGCATGGTGTGGCCGAAAGTCTCGATTCGCCGTCTGTCAGATCCGGGCGCGGTGTCTGCGCACCGCCGCACGGTTGGCGCAACGCACGGAGCAGAAGCGCTGGCGGCCGTTGCGGGTCACGTCCGCGACGACTCTCGTGCAGGGCGCGGCCTGGCAACGACTCAGCCGGCTCATCCCCCGGGTGACCAGATGCAGCGAGGTACCCAGGCTGATGACCGCCCGGAGCACGTAGGGCATCGACGGCACGTCGTCGCGGTAGTGCAGGTGCCATCCTTCGTCGTCGTGGTTCGTCAGGCGCGGGTAGGCGGCTGCGGCGGCGAGTTGTGCGTTGAGGAGGGCCGCTCGCGCGTCGGGGTCGGGTTCATCGACGATCGAGAGCCATTCGTCGATGACCACCCTGACCCGCTCATGGTCATCCGCGGCGGGCGGGAAGGTCTGCGTCATGCCCAGTTCGAGTGTGCGCGCCTCGATCCCTGCTCGATCCACCGGCCAGTCGTTGGCCAGTGACGCGGCCAACAGCACGGCATACTCGCCGTAAGGGTTGAGATGCATAAGACCATTACATCACGCTGGATGCATGACCTCGCTGAACACGCTTCCGATCCCCCGCGTCCACCCCGCTGCGCCGGCGCACGAGCATGCCTGGCTCGTGGAGTCACGTCATCCGACGAGCGAGGGCATCGTGCTCTATGTGCGGTGCTCGGCCTGCGACACCCGCCGGGTCGACCTGCAAGCCCACCCGCACACGCCACCGGCAGCGATGAGTACAGATCTGGGCGGAATCACGCCGTCAGCTCGATGAGCGTCCGCGTCGTCCGCAGGTTGCGTGCCGTCCCCGCGACGCCGAGCGCCCGATCCAGCACCGCCTTCGTGAGTCGGGTGGAGTGCATGCCGCCCTCGCCGTAGTCGATCCACACGTCGTCACCGACCAGCGCGATCCGCTCCGCCGGAAGGAGGCGCTGCTCCAACGCTTCGATCGCACCCTCCGACGGCGAGCCCTGGAGGAACATCGCATGCACGAACTTCACGTCGCCCTCGGGGAACGGCTGCGCGGATTCCGAGGACACCAACTGCGCGTGCGTGCGGTGGATGACGGGGGTGTCCACCCCGAACTCGACCCGGATGGCCGCGCGCACAGCGTCGCACGCGGCATCGGGATCCAGTGGCGTGCGGCAGAGGATGTTGCCGCTGGCGATGTAGGTGGAGACGTCGGCCAGGTCGGTCTCGGCGGCGAGCACTTCGCGGAGACGCGCCATCGGAACGCTGTTGCGGCCACTGACGTTCACGGCCCGCAGGAGCAGGACGCTCCGACTCACGCCTTGGGGCTCTCGGCCAGTTCCGCTCCCGCGTGCACGAGCTCGGCGAGTGCGGCCTCGCTGGGCGCGGGTGCGACTCCGGCGACGAGGTCGGTGAAGATGCGGACGCGAACGCCGTGCGCGATGGCGTCGAGGGCTGTCGCCCGCACGCAGTGGTCGGTCGCGATGCCCACCACATCGGCCGTGAGCGCGCCCGCCGCGGTCAGGATCGCGCCCACCGTCTCCCCCGCCTCCGTCCGACCCTCGAACATCGAGTACGCCGGCTTCCCCTGCCCCTTGCGGACATGGTGGGTGACGGCATCGGTCGCCAGAAGCGGGTCGTACTCGGCCCCCTCGGTTCCCGCGACGCAGTGCACGGGCCACGAGTCGACGTAGTCGGGAGTCGGCGCGAAGTGCCCTCCGTTGTCACCGTCGGCGTCGTGCCAGTCGCGCGAGGCGATGATCACGTCGTAGTCGCCGGCGTGGGCGGTGAGAAAGACGGTGACGGCCGCGGCGACCGCATCGCCTCCCTCGACGGCGAGTGCCCCGTCTTCGGTGAAGTCGTTCTGGACGTCGACGATGAGAAGCGCTCTGCTCATGCTTCGAGAGTACGCCGTGAGGAACGGGAAAGGCCCCGTGATGTTCTTCGCATCACGGGGCCTTCGGAGCCGCTTGTCAGAATCGAACTGACGACCTTTTCATTACGAGTGAAATGCTCTGCCGACTGAGCTAAAGCGGCGTGCGACGCGTGAGCGGCGCGATCACCGATATTACCCTGTCTCGCGCTCTCTCGCGAATCGAGGCCGCATCACTCGCAGCGGAGGCCGTCTTCGGGCACGACATCATCGAGCAGGAAAGCCTCGACCGCGTCGTCGACGCAGGCGTTGCCCTTGTTGTACCCGGTGTGCCCTTCGCCGACGCGCGTGATCAGAACACCCTCTTCGAGCTGGTTCGCGAGTGACTCGGACCACTCGTACGGGGTAGCCGGGTCGTTCGTGGTGCCGATCACGAGGATGGGGCCCGCACCTTCGGCCTTGATCTCGCCACGCGTGCCCGTAGGGGGGTACGGCCAGACCGAGCAGGAGTCGGGGCCGGTCCAGTACGGCGCGATCGTCGGTGCGCCCTGAGCGATCTTCGCGTCGATCGCTGCCTCTGCTGCGGGATCGTCTTCCACCGGGTAGTCCATGCAGTTGTAGGCACGGAACGCTTCGGCGGAGTTGTCGGTGTAAGTTCCGTTCTCGCGTCCGTTGTAGAAGTCGGCGAGGAACAGCGCCGATGTCGGCTCGCCCTGCAGCGCCTCATCGAGCGCCTGCGTGAGGTAGCCCCAGCTGTCCTGCGAGTAGAGCGCCGCGATGATGGCGGTCATCAGGGAGTCCGCGCCCAGCATGCGGCCGTCTCCACTCTTGAGCGGTGTGCTGTCGACGCTCGCGAGCAGCGCTCCCAGATCGGTCATCGCCTCATCGACGGTGCCGTTGAACGGGCACTCCCCCGAGTCGAGGCAGTCCTGCATGTAGGCGCGCAACGCGGATTCGAACCCGAGCGCCTGTGTCGCTCCGACCTCGAGCCCCGGAACGGCGGGATCGATGGCGCCGTCGAGCACCAGACGACCGGCCTTCTCGGGGTACAGCTTCGCGTAGGTCGCCCCCAGGAACGTGCCGTACGAGTAGCCGAGGTAGTTCAGCTGCTTGTCGCCCAGCACCGCGCGGATCAGATCCATGTCGCGGGCGGCGTTGACCGTGGTGATGTAGGGCAGGATGCCGCCGCTGTTCGCGTCGCACGCCTCGGCGAAGGCCTTGTGCGAATCGAGCAGCTCAGCCTCCCACTCCGCCGTGCCACGGGCCGCAGCGGGGATGCCGTACAGGTACTCGTCCATCTGCGGGGCGTCGTAGCAGGTCACCGCGGTCGACGCCCCGACCCCGCGCGGGTCGAACCCGATGACGTCGAAGTTCTCGATGAGGTCGGCACCGACGGCGTAGTCGAGGCTGTTGAGGATCAGGTCGACACCGCTCGCCCCGGGGCCACCCGGGTTCGTCAGCAGCGAGCCGACGGGGGTGCCCTCGGCGCGGTGCCGAACCACCGAAAGGGTGATCTCGCCCTTGCCCGGGTCTTCCCAGTCGAGAGGCGCCGTGACATCGGTGCAGTCGAAGCCGACACCGCACTCCGTCCACGTCAGCTCCTGCGAGTAGAAAGGCAGCAGGTCTTCGGCGACGCCCTCGGTATCGGGGGCGCTGGTCGTCGACGGCCGCGAGGACTGCTCGGGGATCATCGCGTACAGACAGCCCGAGAGCGCGACGGACGCAGCGGCCAGCCCTGCGATGATCGCGGCGGCTCGACGCAAGCGGGAAGTCGATCGATTGTTCACGGTTTCCTCCCGCTCGTGATGGTCACGAGCAAGCTCTCCAGGGCGAGCAGAGGGGCGACGTTGCGCTCCAACGACTGCCGCGTGTCGGCAAGGTGGTCAAGTACGACAAGCGTACGGGTCTCGGACCAGGCGGATGCGAGGTCGGTCAGCTCGGTGCGAAGCTCACTGTTGATGAGATCGTCACCACGGCCGAACTGCAGCATCACGACGTCGCGGAACAGCGACTGCAGATCGGTGAGCACGCGGTCGATCCCGTCGCGCAGGCTGCGCGTCGCCCGCTTCTTCTGATCGTCTTCGAGCGCGGAGAGCTGCGTGCGCAGGGCCGGCGGGACCGCCTGCCCCTCGGCGATGCCGATCGTGCGCAGCAGCGACGCCCGCTCCTGGGCGTCGCGCTCGGCGGTGAGCGCCTTCGCGTCCTCCGTGGCGGCCTGGATGATGCGACCGGCGACCTCGACCGCATCGCCCACTCCCCTGACACCGAGGACGGAACGAAGAGTCTCGTCTCGGCGACGCCGAGCCGCATCGTCGGTGGCGAGTCGCTGGGCCATGCCGATGTGACGCTGCGCGTGCCGCGCCGCCTGTTCTGCGACGACCTCGTCGACGCCGGTGCGCAGACTGATGAGCCGGGCGACATCGGCGACGTCGGGTTCCCGCAACCGCAGCGAGCGCACGCGGGATCGGATCGTGGGCAGCAGGTCGGCCTCGCTGGGCGCGCACAGGATCCACACCGTCTGCTCCGGCGGCTCTTCGAGCGCTTTCAGGAGCACGTTGGAGGTGCGCTCGACCATGCGATCGGCGTCTTCGACGACGATGACCCGATAGCGCCCCGCAGACGGTGCGAAGTAGGAGCGTTCGACGAGACCGCGCGCCTCGGCGATGGTGATGATGACCTTGTCGGTGCGCAACGCCGTGACATCGGGGTGCGTGCCGGCGAGCACCTGGCGCATGACATTCTCGTCATCGGGCCGGTCGGCGATCAACGCGGCGGCGAAGGCGTACGCGAGGGTGGAGCGTCCCGAGCCCGGCGGGCCCGTGATCAACCAGGCGTGCGAGAGGGCAGACGGATCGGATGCCGCGGCGCGGAGCGTGTCGACGGCGGCGTCCTGCCCCCACACATCCGCCCAGGGAAACGGGGCGGGAACGGTCTGGGGCATGCTCTCAGCCTAATCGCGACCACCGACGCTCACGGCACGGAGGATCGCTTCCTCGCTCGGTCGAGCCGGATCAGTCGAGCAGCGCTGCGACTCTGGTCCTGATCCGCTCGGCGATGACCTCCGGCGCCGCTGCCGCGTCGAGGACGAGGAACCTGTCCGGCTCGGCCGCCGCGAGATCGAGGAAGGCATCGCGGACACGGCCATGGAACTCCGCCTGCTCGGCCTCGAGCCGGTCGAAGGGCTTGTCGGCGGAGTCCAGACGGGTGCGGGCCTCGGCGGGGTCGAGATCGAGCAGGATCGTCAGGTCCGGGAGCGCGTCCTCCGCCGCCCAGAGCGACAGATCTCGGATCTCGGTCGCGTCGAGAACCCGTCCGGCGCCCTGGTAGGCCACGGACGAATCGAGGTAGCGATCCTGCAGCACGATCTCGCCACGACGGAGCGCCGGTCGCACGACGGTCGCGACATGGTGCGCCCGATCCGCGGCGTACAGCAGCGCCTCCGCGCGCGGCGCGATGTCGCCGCGATGGTGCAGGACGATGTCGCGGATGAGCTGCCCGACCTCGGAACCGCCGGGTTCGCGGGTGCGGACGACGGTACGCCCGGTGTCTTCGAGCCACTGCGCGAGCAGGTTCGACTGCGTGGTCTTGCCCGAGCCGTCACCGCCCTCGAGCGTGATCCACACCCCGCGACCTGAGGTCACGAGTCCGCCTTCTCCGCCGCCTTCGCCGCAGCGTTGGCGGCGCGCGTGGCTGCCGCCTTCTTCGCAGCAGCCGACCGGGCAGCGGACGTGGCAGCTGTGGTCTTCTTCGCGGGCGCCTTCTTGGCGGCAGGCTTCTTCGCGGCCGGCTTCTTGGCGGCAGGAGCCTTCTTCGCGGCCGGCTTCTTCGCAGGAGCCTTCTTCGCTCCGCGCTTGGTGGCCGGACCCTTGGCACGCTTGTCGGCGAGCATCTGCACCGCGACCTCGAAGGTGATGTCCTCGACGGTCTGACCCCGCGGGATCGTCACGTTCGTCTCACCGTCGGTCACATACGCGCCGAAACGTCCGTCGCGGACGCGGATCGGCTTCCCGCTGACGGGATCGGCTTCGAACTCAGCGAGCGCGCTCGATGCCCGGCGACCCGCGCCGTACTTCGGCTGCGCGTAGATCTCGAGCGCCTGGTCGAGCGTCACATCGAAGATCTGCGACTCCGATTCGAGCGACCGTGAATCCGCACCCTTCTTCAGGTAGGGCCCGAACCGGCCGTTCTGCGCCGTGATCTCATCGCCCGACTCCGGGTCGACGCCCACGACGCGCGGGAGGCTCAGCAGACGCAGCGCGGTGTCGAGATCGATCTCGTCGACCGACATCGAGCGGAAGAGCGAGGCCGTGCGCGGCTTGGGCGCTGCTTCCTTCTTCGCGCCGCGCTTGGGCTTGGGGGCCTCGACGACCTCGCCGGTGGTCTCGTCGACCGCGGCGTCTTCCGACACAGGGTCGTTCTCCTGCACGTACGGCCCGAACCGGCCGTCCTTCACCACGATGATCTTGCCGTTGTCGGGGTTCTCCCCGAGCACGCGGTCGCCGGCGACGGGAGCGTCGATGAGCTCCTGAGCCTTCTGGGCGGTCAGCTCGTCGGGTGCGAGGTCTTCCGGCACGTTGACGATGCGCGGCTTGGCCTCGGGGTTCGCGGGGTCGGCCACCTCGAGATACGGGCCGTACTTGCCGAAGCGAAGCGTGGCCGTGTCGGTGATGCGCGTGGAGTTCAGCGCACGAGCGTCGATCTCGCCGAGGTTGTCGACGACCTGGCGCAGACCCACGTGGTTGTCGGAGCCGAAGTAGAAGGATTTGAGCCACTCGACCCGGTTCTGCTCGCCGCGGGCGATCGTGTCGAGGTCGTCTTCGAGCGCAGCCGTGAAGTCGTAGTCGACGAGGTCGGCGAAGTGCTCTTCGAGCAGACGCACGACGCTGAACGCGAGCCACGTCGGCACGAGGGCCTGGCCGCGCTTGACCGCGTATCCACGGTCGAGGATCGTCTCGGGGATCGAGGCGAACGTCGAAGGACGACCGATGCCCTTCTCCTCGAGAACCTTCACGAGCGAGGCCTCGGTGTAACGGGGCTTCGGCGTGGTGCGGTGCCCCTTGGCCTCGGCGTCGGACACGGCGAGCTGATCGCCGACCGCGACAGCCGGCAGCGACTGGTTCTCCGCAGCGTCCGCGTCACCGCGCTTCTCGTCGCGGCCCTCCTCGTACGCCTCCAGGAAGCCCTTGAAGGTGTAGACGGTTCCGGAGGCCGTGAACTCGGCCTTCTTCCCGGCGGCGTCGACGGCGATCGTGACGGTCGTGGTCTCGTACTTGGCGTCCGACATCTGGCTGGCGACGGTGCGCTTCCAGATGAGGTCGTAGAGGCGCTGCTCGTCGCGATCGAGCTCGGAGGACAGCGAGGCCGGCGTGCGGAAGTTGTCACCGGAGGGGCGGATGGCCTCGTGGGCCTCCTGCGCGTTCTTGCTCTTGGACTTGTACACCCGCGGCTTCAGCGGCACCGCGGCGTCGCCGTAGAGTGCCACCGCCTGGCTCCGCGCCGCCTGCACCGCCTGGGTGCTCAGCGACGTGGAGTCGGTACGCATATAGGTGATGTAGCCCTTCTCGTACAGACGCTGGGCGACACCCATCGCCTGCTTGGCTCCCATCGAGAGCTTGCGCCCGGCCTCCTGCTGCATCGTGGAGGTCGTGAACGGCGCGTAGGGGCTGCGCGTTCCCGGCTTGGCCTCGACCTTCGTCACGCTTCCGGTGCCCACGGCATCGACCGCCTGGGCGAGAGCGGTTGCGGCCGCCTCGTCGAGGATGACGACGGCCTTCTTGAGCTTGCCGTCGTCATCGAAGTCGGTGCCCCGCGCGAGCTGGCCACCGTCGACGCGGACGAGACGGATCTTGAACGAGGTGCCCGTCGCCGAAGCCGCGGCATCGACGTCCCAGTACTCGGCGGAGGTGAACGCCATGCGCTCGCGCTCTCGATCGACGATCAGACGGGTGGCCGCGGACTGCACGCGTCCGGCCGAAATTCCGGTCTTGACCTTGTACCAGAGCACGGGCGAGACGTCCCAGCCGTACAGGCGGTCGAGGATGCGGCGGGTCTCCTGCGCGTCGACGAGGTCGTGGTCGAGTTCGCGGGTGTTGCCGACCGCAGCCTGGATCGCGTCCTTGGTGATCTCGTGGAAGACCATGCGCTTGACGGGAACCTTGGGCTTGAGGGTCTCGAGCAGGTGCCAGGCGATCGCCTCACCCTCGCGGTCCTCATCAGTGGCGAGCAGGAGCTCGTCGGCATTCTTCAGCGCACGCTTGAGTTCGGCGACCGTCTTGGTCTTCCGATCGGAGACGACGTAGTACGGGTCGAATCCGTTGTCGATGTCGATGGAGTACTTCCCATAGGCCTGCTTGTCAGCGGCCGGGATGTCCTTCTTGTCAGCGAGGTCGCGGATGTGGCCGACGGAGCTGAGCACCTCGTAGCCGTCGCCGAGGTATCCCTGAATAGACCGCATCTTCGTCGGGGACTCGACGATGACGAGCTTCTTGCCTTCAGCCAAGGGTGCGTCCTTTCTTCGAAGCACACCATACACACCACTGTGTGGGGTCGTTCACAGTGAGCGAGGTCGCGCTGCCGTCGCTATCCCTCGGGTGGCCCGGCACGGGCTCGGGAGACGGCTGCGAGTCCAGCGTACGCCGCTTGCACCTCCACGGTCGCCACGAAGCCCTCGAGAACGCACCCCGTGAGGGTGGCCCCCGCCGCCTGCGCGACCCTCGCGGCGAGTTCACACGGCTGCTCCCCGGTGGGCACGGCGCCGCTCGCGGCGTCTGCTGCGGCGAGCGCGGCGGCGTCGGCCGCCCCCGCCGTGCGCTGCGCCGTCACCGCCGCGCCGCCGACGGCAGCGAGCCCGAGGGACAGGGCAGCGGCGACGGCGAGAACTCCGGACGCGAGAGCGGAGCCCGCCATCAGAGGCCCCCGTCGAGCGCGCAGCTCGTGGCCTGAAGCGGCATGCGGATCAGTGACCCGATGGAGGCGTCGACCGAAGCGGTGACGCACACGAGGTCGCCGGAGAGCGAGGAGGACATGCCTGCTCCGGAGACCGCCGCGTGCACCACGCGCTCCGCCGCATCCTGCCCTTCGCCGCGTCCGAGAAGACGCGCCGCATCGGCCGAGGCATCTTGAAGCGCCACCTGGCGGGATGCCGCACCGAGTGCACCCGCGCCGAGCAGAAACGCGAGCACGACCGCGGGCAGGGCCAGCGCCAACTCCGCCGAGACGGACCCGCGGTCACCCGCGTGTCGCGGCCGTCGTGGCGCATCCTCGGGGGTGCGAGGAGGGGGCATCCGTCGAGCTCCGCGCATCATGACACCGTCAGCGCCCGCCGCACGAGATCGGTGAGGATGCCGCGGACCTCGTCGGATCGCATGATGACGACCAGGAGTCCGGCGAACGCGACCGCCGCCATCGTCGTGATCGCATACTCAGCTGTGGCGGCGCCGGTGTCGTCGCCGAACAGTGTCGCAGCACGCCGACGGTCCAGCGGGGGGATGCTCTTCATGGTGTTCCTTCTTTCTATGGGATGCGTGGGCATCGGATGGTGGGGGTGGGCTGGATACGGTCACAGCGACATCGGCGTGGAGGCGAGGACGCTGAGCAGGAGCGGCGCGACCCCGAGGAGGAGGAATGCGGGCAGCGTGCAGACGCCGAGGGGGAACAGCAGGCGCGTCGAGAGCTTCGCGGCGCGGAGGCGCCCCTGCACCCTGGCGGCGTGCCGGTCCTGGGCTGCGGATGCCCGAAGAAGTTCCGCAGCCGGCACACCCGCAGCACGGGACAGGTCGAGCACGGCGCGGACGCGTTCCTCACCGTCGCCCGAGGTGCCGCTCTGCGACACCAGCTGCAACGCGCGATCGATGGAGGCACCGCCCGAGAGCGCGATGGCGACAAGTTCCGCTCGCATGCCCGGGGTGCCGGGAGCAGGCCGCGCCTGTCGAAGCAGACGTGCTGTCCAGACGCGTGCCGCCACCACGAGGAGCAGGCCGAGGACCACACACGCGGCGCCGAGCACGTTCCCGAAGATCACGCCGATGGTGTCGAAGCCGAGCGCGAACCCGAGCAGCAATCCGGCGAACGGCATCCAGAGCAGCAGCCGCGCCGTACCCGCCGGTTCTGCGAGTGCGATGCGCACGTCATCGGCTGCGGCAGCCGCATCCCTCAGGGTCTCCGCGATCGTCCGGAGAACCTCGGCGAGCGGTGCGCCCACGGTCGTCGCGATCTCCCAGGCGGCGGCGAGATCGACCCACGCCCCACCCTCGGCCTCGATGGCGTCGAGCAGCGGGACTCCGCGATCGACCCGGTCGACCACTGCCCGGGCCTGCGGATCATCGGTGTCAGCCAGGTGCCGCCAGGCGACGACCGGCACCGCCCCGGCCTGCAGCAGCACGGCCAGCGTCTGCACCGCGGTCGCGGCATCCGTCGCACCCGTCTGCGCCTTTCGCGGCATACGACGCGGCCGCATCACCACGGCTGCACCTCTTCGATGTCGAGTCGATCCCCGGCGATCACGAGCCGCCCTGCCTGGCGGATGCGACGGGTACCTCCGGGTGCCCGATCGAGATGGAGGACGATGGTGAACGCGCTGACCGCCTGACGTGCGAGAGCGACCGCATCCATCCCGGCGAGGGCACCAAGAGCTTCGAGCCGAGCAGGAACGTCACGCAGCCCGCTCGCGTGGAGAGTGCCCGCACCGCCGTCGTGCCCGGTGTTGAGAGCGGTCAGCAGCTCGCGCACCTCTTCTCCGCGACACTCACCGACCACCAGCCGATCGGGACGCATGCGCAGCGACTCTCGAACCAGCCGCGCCAGGGTGATGGCGCCTGCTCCCTCCAGGTTCGATTGCCGGGCCTCGAGGGAGACGTGATGCGGGTGGCGCGGGCGCAACTCGGCGACGTCTTCGATCGTGACGATGCGCTCCGTCGGAGGCACTTCCGACAGCAGCGCCGACAGCAGCGTGGTCTTGCCCGTACCCGTTCCCCCGGTGATGAGGATGTTCGCCCGCTCGGCCACCAGTCCCAGAAGCCAGACCTGTTGGGACGCGTCGAAGGCTCCGAGAGCGGCGAGCGCGTCGAGGTCGGCGGCGCGCACACGGGGAATGCGTATCGACAGCGCGGTTCCGGTGGTCGAGACCGGCGAGAGCACCGCATGCACGCGGATACCGGAGTCGAGGCGGACGTCGACGCAGGGCGCCTGGTCATCGAGATGCCGGCCTCCGAGGCCGACGAGCGCGACCGCGAGATCTCGGACCTCTCGCTCCGATGCCCTCCACCCCTCTGCGGGCTCGGCTCCGTTCCCGCGGTCGACGAACAGCCCGCCCGCCCCGTTCACGAACACATCGGTGACGGCATCGTCGAGATGGGCGAGGAGCGGTCCGAAGGCAGGATCCATGTGAAGGCGCTCGGGCGAGGCTTCCGCCACCGATGCGGCAGACCGCTCTCCCCTGGGCTGGATGACGAAGGAATCGGGCATGACGGTGACGCTATGCGGCGCCGCGCCGAGGACAGGGCGCCGATCGCCGGACGACTCGGCCCCTGTGAA
Source organism: Microbacterium sp. Root322 (assembly GCF_001425645.1). Taxonomy (NCBI): domain Bacteria; kingdom Bacillati; phylum Actinomycetota; class Actinomycetes; order Micrococcales; family Microbacteriaceae; genus Microbacterium; species Microbacterium sp. Root322. The sequence continues at coordinate 464,435 of NZ_LMCS01000002.1, forward strand.
GAAGCCGACTCCTGTGCGCGCGGTGCAGGACCGGGCGACGATCACACGCGAGCGAGAAGGGAGCGCTCCCAAAGGAATGGGCGGCATCTCACGGGGGGAATGAGATGCCGCCCACGGCGGTCCACGATTGGGGGAATCGGGCACGCCAAGGCCGGAATGAGAATTCGGCTGTCGTCGAGTGTACGCAAGGCGACCGTCCGGACAAAACCGGCAGCACTACCGACTTTCGGCAGTATGCGATGGGTGGTCGCACGGATAGATTCGCCGTGACCTGGTCGCCCACCCCCACGACCATGCTCGCAAGACCCGTAAGCCGCAAAGGAGCGCCTGCCGATGAGCAGCCAGATCGACCACCTTCTCGACGAGACCCGTAAGTTCCCGCCGTCGGAGGAGTTCGTCGCCCAAACCATCACCTCGCCCGAACTGTATGAGCGTGCTGCCGCCGACCGCGAGGCCTTCTGGGGCGAGCAGTCCCGCGAACTCGTGCACTGGCACAACCCCTTCACCCAGGTGCTCGACTGGAGCAACCCGCCGTTCGCGAAGTGGTTCGACGATGGCGAGCTGAACGTCGCCTACAACTGCCTCGACCGTCACGTCGAGGCGGGCAACGGCGACCGCGTCGCCCTGCACTGGGAGGGCGAACCGGGTGACACCCGCCGCATCACCTACGCCGAGCTCACCGACGAGGTCAAGCGCGTCGCCAACGTGCTCGAGGGACTGGGCATCGGCCAGGGCGACCGCGTCGCGATCTACCTGCCCATGATCCCCGAGGCGATCGCCTCGATGCTCGCGGTCGCGCGCGTCGGCGCCATCCACTCCGTCGTGTTCGGTGGTTTCAGCGCGGACAGCCTGCGCTCACGCATCGACGACGCCGGCGCCAAGCTGGTCATCACGGCCGACGGCGGCTACCGCAAGGGCCGCGTCTCGGCACTCAAGCCCGCCGTCGATCAGGCTCTCGCCGACCGCGGCGACGGCGAGCAGCAGACCGTCGAGCACGTCCTGGTCGTCAAGCGCGGCGAGAACGAGGTCGACTGGACCGACGGCCGCGACATCTGGTGGCACGACGCCGTTCCCGCCGCATCCGCCGAGCACACCGCACAGGCCTTCCCTGCGGAGAACCCGCTCTTCATCCTCTACACCTCGGGAACGACGGGGAAGCCCAAGGGCATCCTGCACACCTCCGGCGGGTATCTGACCCAGGTGGCGTACTCGCACAAGTACGTCTTCGACCTGCACCCGGAGACCGACGTGTTCTGGTGCACGGCCGACATCGGCTGGATCACCGGACACAGCTACGTCACCTACGGCCCCCTCGCCAACGGCGCCACCCAGGTGCTCTACGAGGGAACCCCCGATGCCCCGCACCCCGGCCGGTGGTGGGAGATCATCGAGAAGTACAAGGTGTCGATCTTCTACACCGCCCCGACCGCGATCCGCTCGTTCATGAAGATCGGTCGCAGCGTCCCGGCGAAGTTCGACCTGTCGTCGCTACGACTGCTCGGTTCGGTGGGAGAGCCCATCAACCCCGAGGCGTGGATGTGGTACCGCGAGGTCATCGGGGCGAACAAGACGCCGATCGTCGACACCTGGTGGCAGACCGAGACCGGCGCGATCATGGTGTCCGCTCTTCCGGGAGTCACCGAGACCAAGCCCGGGTCCGCCCAGGTCCCGCTCCCCGGGATCTCGATCGACGTCGTCGATGAGAGCGGCATCGAGGTCGGCAACGGCAGCGGCGGCCTGCTCGTGATCACCGAGCCGTGGCCGAGCATGCTGCGCGGCATCTGGGGCGACCCCGAGCGCTATCGCGAGACCTATTGGGAGAAGTTCGAGGACCAGGGCTACTACTTCGCCGGCGACGGAGCGCGCCTCGACGAAGACGGCGACCTCTGGCTGCTCGGCCGCGTCGACGACGTCATGAACGTCTCTGGGCACCGCCTGTCGACGGCGGAGATCGAGTCGTCCCTGGTCGCGCACGAGGCGACCGCCGAGGCTGCGGTGGTCGGCGCCTCCGACGAGACGACCGGACAGGCCGTGGTCGCCTTCGTCATCATCAAGGAGAGCTACCTCGCCGCACACGAGCCTGCGGGCCTCGCCCAGCAGCTGCGACTGTGGGTGGGAGAGCAGATCGGCGCCATCGCCCGCCCGCGCGACGTCTACATCGTCGGCGAGCTGCCGAAGACCCGATCCGGCAAGATCATGCGTCGCCTGCTCCGCGACGTCGCCGAGGGCCGCGAGGTCGGCGACACCACCACGCTCGCCGACACCGCGGTGATGAGCATCATCTCGGCTCAGGTGAAGTAGGTCGACTCACGCGTCCGAGGCGTGACAGACGGAGAACGCGCCTCCCCTTTCCGGGGAGGCGCGTTCTCTCGTTCTGATGCGACGGTCCACGCCGCGTACGTCGTGCTCAGGCGAGAAGGAAGGCGACCTCGACCTCGACCGGGCTGCCGAGCGGGAGCTCCGCGACGCCGACGGCCGCGCGGGCATGACGACCCGCATCGCCGAAGATCTCTCCGAGAACGTCGCTCGAGCCGTTGATCACGCCGGGCTGACCGGTGAATCCCTCAGCGGAGGCGACGAAGCCCCCGACCCGCAGCACGCCCGCGATGCGGTCGATGCCGCCCGCGGCATCCGCTGCCGCGGCGAGGGCGTTCAGCGCGCACGTGCGGGCGTAGGTCTTCGCGTCTTCCGCGGAGACCTCGGCGCCCACCTTGCCCACGGCGGGAAGCGCGCCGTCGACGAAGGGCAGCTGTCCTGAGGTGTAGACGAGACCGCCGTGCACGACGGCCGGCACGTAGGCGGCGACCGGAGCGGCGACAGCGGGCAGTTCGATGCCGAGCTCGGCGAGACGGTCCGAGACGCTCATGCCTGATCTCCCTCGAACTGGCGTGCGGCCTGCTCGGCGGCGGCGAGGCCGGCGTTGGCCGACGCGTCGGAGGTCACGGGGCGCTTCAGATAGGCGACGAGTCCGCCCTCCGGTCCCTGCACGACCTGCACGAGCTCCCAGCCCTGCTTGCCCCAGTTGTTGAGGATGGCTGCCGTGTTGTGGATCAGCAGCGGCGTGGTGAGGTACTCCCACGTGGTCATGGCACTCCTGTCGATCGGGGCGCGACACCGGAATTCCGGGGCGAGCTCGTCAAAGGCGGTATTCAGGGAACTCCCCTACGATCAAGCGTATGCCCCAAAAGAATCGCACGGTGAGAGGCGTGCTCGGCGGTCTCGTCGGGCTCGTCGGTCTGAGCGCCGTCGCCGGTCTCCTCGTCACGGCCAGCGTCACCCCGGTGCTCGCGATGACCGGCCTCGCAGGCACCCAGGCTCTCACCCTCTTCGATCAGCTCCCCGAGAGCCTCGACCCGAGCACGCCGATGGAGCAGTCGACGATCTACGCGACCGCCCCGGACGGTTCGACGGTCGAGCTCGCCTCGTTCTACGAGCAGAACCGCGTCCCGGTCACCTACGAGCAGGTCTCCCCGAACCTGTACGACGCGATCCTCTCGAGTGAGGACAAGAACTTCTACAGCCATGGCGGCGTGAACATCGGCGCCACGGTGAAGGCTCTCGTCGACAACGTGCGCGGAACGTCCAGCCGCGGCGCTTCGACGATCAGCCAGCAGTACGTGAAGAACGTGCTCATCCAGAAGTGCGAGCAGGAGGTCGACACGACCTCCGACACCTACTCCGAAGATCTCCAGCAGTGCTGGCTCGACGCGACCAACGCGACAGGGAGCAAGGGCATCGAGCGCAAGCTGCAGGAGATGCGGTACGCGATCCAGATCGAGAAGGACTTCTCGAAGAACGACATCCTGCTCGGGTACCTGAACATCGCCAACTTCGGTGGCACCGTGTACGGCATCGAGGCCGCAGCGAACTACTACTTCTCGACGACGGCGGCGAACCTCACGGTCGCGCAGTCGGCGACGCTCGCCGGCATCGTGCAGAACCCCAACACCTACCGCATCGACAAGGCGGAACAGGGCACGATCACGAACGCCGAGGGCGTCGCGCTGAACAACGCCGCTGACGGCTACGCGCTCACGAAGGACCGCCGCCACTACGTGCTCGGTCGCATGCTCGCCGACGGCAAGATCACGCAGGCGCAGTACGACGAGGCCGACGCCTCGGACATCGCGCCGGCCCTGAATCCTCCGACCCAGGGCTGCGCGTCCGCTGGGGCCAGCGCATACTTCTGCCAGTACGTGAAGTCGATCGTGCTGAATGACGAGGCCTTCGGCAAGACCCAGCAGGAGCGGACGGATCTGCTCCGCCGCGGCGGTCTGAAGATCTACACCACGCTCGACTACCGTATCCAGACCCCCGCCGCCGAGAAGATGGCAGAGGTCGTTCCCGCGAACGCCGACAACGCTTACTTCGGCGCTGCCGGCGTCTCGGTCGAGGTCGGCACCGGTCGCATCCTCTCCATGACGCAGAACACGCTGTTCACCGAGACTCCCACCGACGACCAGGCCTATTCGTCGCTGGTGTTCGCCGGCGACAGGGAGCACGGCAACTCCGGCGGCTTCCAGGTCGGCTCGACCTACAAGCTCTTCACCCTGATCGACTGGCTCGAGAAGGGGCACTCCGTCAACGAGGTTCTCAACGGAAGCGTGCAGACGAACCTGAAGATCCCCGTCTGCGGCGCAAAGCAGAACGCCAACACGAAGGAGATCGGCAACTTCGGCGGCGGTGGCGGTGGAACCGGGTCCGTGCTGAGCTTCACGAAGAACTCGCTCAACAGTGGTTACTTCGCGATGGCGTCGAAGCTCGACATCTGCGACATCAACAAGGTCGCCGACCGTATGGGTGTCACGCTGGCGAACGGCGGCAAGGTCACCGACGAGAACGTGCCCTTCGACGTGCTCGGCCCGAAGAACATCTCGCCCCTCGCGATGGCGAACGCCTACGCGACCGTCGCCAGCGGCGGCACGTACTGCACGCCGCGCGCGATCGATCGCGTCGTCGGCCCCGACGGTCAGGAGCGCGAACTGCCCGCCTCCTCGTGCACCGAGGGCGTGATCTCTCCCGAGGTCGCAGCGACCGCTGCCTTCGCACTGCAGAGCGTGATGGGTGGCGGCGGCACCGGTGCCCGGGCCAACACCAACGACGGCACGCCGCTGATCGGCAAGACCGGAACGCACGACACCTGGTCGACCATGATGATCGAGTCCAGCACCAAGGTCGCCACGGCGGTCTGGGCCGGTCGCTGGCAGGGTCAGGAGAACATCTACCGCAAGAGGGCCAACGGCTGGAACCTCAACGACATGCGTTACCCGGTGGCACAGGCCGCACAGGCCGCAGCCAATGCCGCCTACCCGGGAGGTGCCTTCCCGAAGCCCGATGGCAAGCTGACCCGCCAGCAGCTGGCGACCGTTCCGAGCGTCGTGGGCAAGTCGGTGGAGGAGGCGACCGCGATCCTGACGGACGCGGGCTTCCAGGTCTCCGTCGGAGGGGCCGTCGACAGCGATCTCGCCGCCGGTCTCGTCGCAGCTCAAGATCCCAACGGGGAAGCTGCGACCGGCGCGACCGTCACCCTCACGACGAGCAACGGGCAGGGCACGACCGTTCCCGCGAATCTCGTCGGGATGTCGAGAGCCCAGGCCTCTGCCGCGCTCGGTGCCGCAGGATTCACGAACATCGAGTTCGACAACTCCTGCAATCCACCGACCTCCGTCGTGGGCAGTTCCGACCCGGCTCCCGGCACCGCGGCCAGCAAGTCCACGTCCGTCCGTGTGACGTGCCAGTAGTCGCACGCCGCGCCGCACACCCGGCCCTCGTCGCGCTCGGCGCGGTGGGGGCCGTGGGTGCGGCGGCCGCGATCTGGGGCATCGGCATCGAGAGGTACCTCTTCACGGTGCGGGAGGCCACGGCGAAGGCGCTCCCGTCCGGCTCCGCGCCGCTGCGCATCCTGCACATCTCCGATGCGCACATGGCGCCGTGGCAGCACCGCAAACAGGACTGGCTCGCCTCCCTCGCTGAGTTGAAGCCCGACCTCATCGTGAACACCGGAGACAACCTCGGCCACGAGAACGGCCTGGAAGGCATCCGACGCGCTTTCGACCCGCTCGCGGGCATCCCCGGCGTCTTCGTGCACGGATCGAACGACGTCGCCGCGCCGTCGCCGCGCAACCCGTTTCGCTATTTCCTCGGACCGTCCAAGAAGCACCACAAGCCGGAGCTTCTGGACACCGACGCGATGGACCGCTACTTCACGGACGAGCTCGGCTGGACCGACCTGAACAACGCGGCGGCGCGGCTGCGCATCGCCGGCGCCGAGGTCGACCTCTTCGGCGTCAATGACGCCCACCGCGACTGGGACCGGCTGGATGAGCTTCCCGACGCCATCGCCGCTCTCGGGGCCCGCGAGTCCACGACTCCGGTGCTCGGGGTCACACACGCGCCCTATCAGCGCGTGCTCAACGGCTTCACCGATCTCGGAGCCGACGCGATCCTCGGTGGCCACACGCACGGCGGTCAGGTCTGCCTCCCGGGATTCGGCGCGCTCGTGGCGAACTGCGACATCCCCCTCAAGCAAGCCAAGGGCCTGAGCACGTGGTCGCACGGCGACCGCACCGTGCCACTCAACGTCAGCGCAGGCTGCGGACACTCCATCTACGCCCCCGTGCGCTTCGCGTGTCGGCCCGAGGCGACGCTGCTCACGCTGACCGCGCGGGACTGATCCTGCCTCGATTCGGCGCAGAGAGCATTTCCCTGTAGACTCGGAGGGTTGCAAACGGGGTGTGGCGCAGCTTGGTAGCGCGCTTCGTTCGGGACGAAGAGGTCGCAGGTTCAAATCCTGTCACCCCGACCAGTGACACCGGAAGGCCGCCCTCAGGGGCGGCCTTCTCTGTATCGGGATCGCGCACGAAGGGAACGCATGAGCTCTCTGCTCCCGCCGCCGCGCCGCTTCACACGTGCCTGGGCCCTCGTCCTCGGCATCCCTTTCCTGATCGGCCTGGCCGCTCTCACCCTCACGCCCTCCCGGGTCGAGGAGACCATGCCGAACCTGCTCGATGTCGTGCTCACCACAGCCCATCGTCTCGGCTGGGAATCGCTCGACTTCACCCGCCTCGAGATCATCGCGAACGTGCTCGTGTTCGTGCCGGTCGGCATCCTCGCCTTCCTGCTCCTCCCCCGTCGGGTGTGGTTCCTCGCGCTCCTGGTCGGCCCCGTGCTTTCGGCGGCGATCGAGACGGCGCAGCGCGTGGCGCTCCCCCACCGTGCGGCGACGGTGAACGACGTCGTGGCCAACTCCACGGGCGCGATCCTCGGGGTCGCCCTCGCTGTCGTGGTCACTCTGCTCGTCGCCCCGCGTTCCTCCCAGCGTCCACCTTCTAGGCTGGAGACATCATGACCGCGCCCACACTCGTCGCCTTCGACCTCGATGACACGCTCGCTCCCTCGAAGGGTCTGATCGACCCGCGAATCGCCACTCTTCTGCGCGCCCTCCTGCGCACGGTCGACGTCGCCATCATCTCGGGTGGCAACGAGGCCCAGTTCCGCTCGCAGGTGGTGTCACGCCTCGGCGACGCCGACCCCGCGGATCTCGCGCGTCTGCACCTGCTGCCCACGTGCGGCACCCGCTACCTCCGCCACGACGGCACCGACTTCATGCCGGTCTACGCCCACGACCTCAGCGACGCCGAGAAGCAGGCCGCGCTGACGGCCCTGCGCGAAGAGGCCGTACGGCTCGGACTCTGGGAGGCCGAGCCGTGGGGTGAGATCCTCGAAGACCGCGGTTCGCAGATCACTTTCTCGGCGCTGGGACAGAGCGCCCCGCGCGAAGCGAAGCATGACTGGGACCCGACGGGGGCCAAGCGCGGTGCGCTGCGCGATGCGGTCGCTGCACGTCTTCCCGGTCTCGAGGTGCGCTCGGGCGGCTCGACCTCGATCGACATCACCCAGGCCGGCATCGACAAGGCCTTCGGGATGCGGCAGCTCGCCGCCCGCACGGGCATAGCGCTGACGGACATGCTCTTCTACGGCGACCGGCTCGACGAGGGCGGCAACGACTACCCCGTGCTCGCGATCGGTGTGCCCTCGGTGGCTGTGGAGGGCTGGGAAGACACCGCCGACAAGCTCGACGCCCTTCTGCTCACGCTCTGACCTGAGCAGTGTCGTGCAGCGCGACACGGCAGCAGGGTCCTAGCATGGCGTCATGGATGCCCTGCTGATCGTCATCATCGTCGCCGCGGTCACCAGTGCTGCCTGCTGGGCGCTCTCCCTGATCACCCGAGACACATCCTGGGTCGACCGCGCATGGTCGATCGTGCCGGTTGTCTACGTCTGGATCTTCGTCGCCGGGGCCTTCGTGAACGGCGAAGGCTCCGCCCGTGTGGTCGTGATGGGAGTGCTCGCCACCGCGTGGGGCGCACGCCTGACCTTCAACTTCGCCCGCAAGGGCGGCTACACGGGGATGGAGGACTACCGGTGGGCCATCCTGCGGGGACGGATGCGCCCCTGGCAGTTCCAGATCTTCAACGTGCTGTTCATCATCTGCTACCAGATGGCGCTGCTCGTGCTCATCACGCTCCCCGCCGCCGTCGCCGCGCAGAATCCCTCCGCCCTCACCGGGTGGGATGCGCTGTTCATCGCCGCGTTCGTCGCCTTCCTGGTCGGGGAGACCGTCGCCGACCAGCAGCAGTGGCGATTCCATCAGCGCAAGAAGGAGGCGGGCGGCACTCTCGCACCCGGCTTCGCCACGACGGGCCTGTTCCGCTACAGCCGGCACCCGAACTTCTTCTTCGAACAGGCGCAGTGGTGGGCCTTCTATGCGATCGGCGCGACCGCGGCGGTCACCGGCGGCGCCGGTGTCATCGGAGGGGTGCTGAACCCCACCATCGTCGGCCCCGCCCTGCTCACGGTGCTGTTCATCGGGTCGACGATCTTCACCGAGTCGATCACCGCGTCGAAGTACCCGGCCTACGCCGACTACCGCCGCACGACGTCGATGCTGGTGCCGTGGCCCCCGCGCGCACGAGCGGTGGCCACGCAGTCCTGAGACCGCAGAGCCACCGCGCGCGCGGGATCGAACGAGCGGGGTCTCAGCGCACGCGAGCCTCGGCGGCAGCCCGGGCGACCGGGACCAGACGGGTCAGCTGCGTCACGTGCGCGGGCTCGAGCTCGGCGAGGGAGGCGACCCCCAGCAGGCGCATCGTGCGCTCGATCTCGGTGCGCAGGATCGCGATCGTCCGGTCGACGCCCTGACGCCCACCCGCCATCAGCCCGTAGAGGTACGCCCGTCCGATCAGGGTGAAGTCCGCTCCGAGGGCCACGGCCGCGACGATGTCCGCGCCGTTCATGATGCCGGTGTCGATCATGACGGTGAAGTCGTCGCCGACGGCCTTGCGCACCTCGGGGAGCAGGTGGAAAGGGATCGGCGCACGGTCGAGCTGGCGTCCTCCGTGGTTGGAGAGCACGATGCCGTCGACACCCGCATCACGCAGACGCACAGAGTCCTCGACGTTCTGCACGCCCTTGATCACGATCTTGCCGGGCCAGATGTCGCGGATGACCGCGAGGTCGTCGTAGCTGATCGTCGGGTCCATCGCCGCGTCCAGCAGCTCGCCGACCGTGCCGCCCGTGGTGCTGAGAGACGCGAACTCGAGCTTCGGGGTGGTGAGGAAGTCGTACCACCACCAGGGCCGCGGGATCGCATTGATGATCGTGCCGAGGGTGAGCTGCGGCGGGATGCTGAACCCGTTGCGCTTGTCGCGCAGGCGGGCACCGGCGACGGGGGTGTCCACCGTGAACTGCAGGGTGTCGAACCCCGAGGCGGCCGCACGACGGGTGAGCTCATACGAGATCTCGCGATCGCGCATGACGTAGAGCTGGAACCAGTTGCGCCCGTGCGGGTTGGCGGCCTTCACACCCTCGATCGACGTGGTGCCGAGCGTCGAGAGCGTGAACGGGATGCCGGCTGCCGCCGCGGCGCCCGCACCCGCGGTCTCCCCCTCGGTCTGCATCAGACGTGTGAATCCGGTGGGCGCGATTCCGAACGGCAGGGCAGAAGGCCCGCCGAGAATCTCGACGCTCGTGTCGACCGTGGGCGCCGGGCGCAGGATGCCGGGGTGGAACTCCACATCCTGGAACGCCTGGCGCGCGCGAGTGAGGGAAAGCTCGCCTTCGGCCGCCCCGTCGGTGTAGTCGAAGGCGGCCTTGGGCGTGCGCCGCTTGGCGATGAGACGCAGATCGTCGATCGTGAGGGCACCCTCCAGACGCCGCTTGCGCCCGTCGAGTTCGGGCTTCTTGAACTTCATCAGCTCGAGGAGCTCGACGGGGTTCGGGAACTGGCGCTGCACCATGATGTGCCTCTCAGGTCTGGGGGTGGGTGTCACGGGTGAGCCCCGCGGACGTGTAGTAGCCGGTGATGTGGGTGTGGACCAGCGCGCGCGCGGCATCGACGTCGGCGGCATCGATGGCGGCGACGAGGGCGCGGTGCTCGGAGCGGAGACGAGTCGCCATCGCTTCCCAGTCCGGGATCGCGGAGACTCCCGCCTGCACATAGGACTCGATCGAGGAACGAAGACCCGCCATCATCGCGGCGATGACCGTGTTGCCGCTGGCTTCGGCGAGGGAGAGATGCAGCTGAGCGTCGAGGGCGAGGAACTCCGCCGGGGCGAGGCCTCGAGCATCCATCGCCTCGAGCAGTTCGTGGGCGCGGCTCGTGTCGCGGTCGGACGCCGCAGCCAGCACCTGGACGACCGCGTCTTCGAGCACCAGACGTGTGCGTACGACATCGTCCAGAGGGAAGCCCTGAGCCGCGACCTGCAGCCGCAACAGCGCCGACATGCCCCCGGTGGGCGTGGCGATGACGATGGCGCCCGACTGCGGGCCTGAGCCGGTCGCGGTGCGGATGAGTCCCATCACCTCGAGGACGCGGAACGCCTCCCGAACACTGGATCGGCCGACGCCGAGCTCGGTGGCCAGATCACGCTCGGAGGGCAGCCGGTCGCCCGGGCCGAGGCGGGCATCGAGGAGGTCGCGTTCGATGTGCTCGAGCACGAGTCGCCATGCGCGCGCCGGCTGTTCCGCCATCGATCCTCCTGTGGTCTGACCACAGAGTATCGCCTGTGGTCAGACCACGCAAACAGGCGCGGAAAGACGCCGCCCCTCGCGGGAAGCACGCGGGAGTCTCCTTCACCGCGCGCGACGAAAGGCGCTCTTCCTGGAGCGTGGAGAGGGAGCCGTGCGGCGTCTCAGCCCAGGCGCCCGCCGGACTCTTCGAGGTAGCAGGTGCCGCACAGCGACTCATAGGTGGTCAGCTCGGGCGAGGCCGAGCCGGTGGCGCCCTCGTCGATCGCGACCTGGTCGCCGTCGAACACGAAACGCCCGCCGACCACGCGACCGTTGAACACGGCCTTGCGTCCGCAGCGGCAGATGGTCTTGAGCTCCTCGAGAGAGTGCGCGATCGCGAGCAGGCGCGCGGACCCGGGGAACGCGTGCGTGAGGAAGTCGTTGCGGATGCCGTACGCGATGACCGGGATCCCATCGACCACCGCGATGCGGAAGAGGTCGTCGACCTGCGACGGCGTGAGGAACTGCGCCTCATCGATCAGCAGGCAGGCCACGTCGATCGGGCCTTCGGGGAGCAGCTCGTCATCCGACGTGTGCTGCATGCGTCCTCGATGAGTGGCGAAGATCACGCGGGCATCGTCGTCGGGAGCGATGAGGAAATCGACCTGGCGCGTCACGCCCAGTCGACTCTCGATCTCTGACGCTCCTTTGGTGTCGATCGCCGGCTTCGCCAGCAGCACCCGCTGTCCGCGCTCTTCGTAGTTGTAGGCGGCCTGCAGCAATGCCGTCGACTTGCCCGAGTTCATCGCGCCGTAGCGGAAGTAGAGCTTCGCCACGGTGCCGGCTCAGACGTTGATGCCGAGTGCGGCTGCGGTCGCTTCGGTCGACTTCTCCGCGAGTGCCGCGTCCTCGTTCAGCTTCTCGCCGAAGGTGGGGATCAGCGCGCGCAGCTCAGGCTCCCAGCCCGGGTACTCCGCGGGGAAGCACTTCTTGAGCAGGTCGAGCATGATCGGGACGGCGGTCGAGGCACCGGGAGAGGCGCCCAGCAGACCGGCGATCGACCCATCAGACGCGGCGACGACCTCGGTGCCGAACTGCAGGATGCCACCCTTCTTCGGGTCCTTCTTCATGACCTGAGCACGCTGCCCGGCGTCGATGAGGGTCCAGTCCTCATCCTTCGCGGTCGGCATGAAGGTGCGCAAGCTGTCGACCTTCTTGGCGTGGTTCTTCAGCAGCTCGCTGACGAGGTAGGTGATGAGGTCGGGGTTCTTCACCGCCACCTGCAGCATCGGCAGCAGGTTGTGCGGGCGCACCTGGGTGACGATGTCGAGCATCGACCCGTTCTTCAGGAACTTGGGGCTGAAGGTCGCGAACGGCCCGAACATGAGCGAGGCCTCGCCGTCGACGACGCGGGTGTCGAGGTGCGGGACCGACATGGGCGGAGCACCGACGGACGCCTGCGAGTACACCTTCGCCTTGTGCTGAGCGACGACGGTCGGGTTCGTGGTCTTGAGGAACTGTCCGCCGATGGGGAAGACTCCGTAGCCCTTGATCTCGGGGATACCGGAGTTCTGCAGCAGCTTGAGCGCCCAGCCGCCGGCCCCGACGAACACGAAGCGCGCCTTGACCTCGTTCGGGGTGTGCCCGATGCGGTTGCGGTACTTGACCAGCCAGGTGCCGTCCTTCTGCTTCTTCAGGCTGCGCACCTCGTGGTTCGTGCGCAGCGTGACGCCGGAGTCGGTCAGGTGGTCGAAGAGCTGGTTGGTGAGGGCACCGAAGTCGACGTCGGTGCCGGCGGGGACGCGGGTCGCGGCGAACGGCTCACCCTTGACGCGCTGCTGCATGAGCAGCGGCGCCCACTTGTTGATGACGCGGGAGTCCTCGCTGTACTCGATACCGGCGAACAGCGGCTGCTTCTTGAGCACCTCGTAGCGGTTCCTGAGGTACGCGACATCCTTCTCACCGCGCACGAACGTCATGTGCGGCGTCGCGTTGATGAAGGTCGACGGCGCGTCGAGCACACCCTTCTCCACGAGCGACGACCAGAACTGACGGCTCTGCTGGAACTGCTCGTTGATCGAGACCGCCTTGGCCGGGTCGAGCGGAGCGTCTCCCTGCTGCGGCATGTAGTTCAACTCGCACAGCGCAGCGTGCCCCGTGCCGGCGTTGTTCCACGGATTCGAGCTCTCCTGAGCCACCTCGGAGAGTCGCTCGAAGGCGACGATCTTCCACTCCGGCTGCAGCTCGTGCAGGAGAGTACCCAGGGTGGCGCTCATGATGCCACCGCCGATCAGGACGACATCGACGTTTTCAGTCACCGAACCAGTCTAGTTCGCGGGCGCGTCGTCGCAGACCATGCGGACCTGCTGCGCCAGACCGCTTCCGCATCGCGGGCATACCGTCAGGCTATGACCGCCAGGCGCTCCGCCAGGATCTCGGCGATCTGCACGGCGTTCAGCGCGGCGCCCTTGCGCAGGTTGTCGTTGCTCAGGAAGAGCACGAGTCCCTTACCCTCGGGTGCGGACTGGTCGGCGCGGATGCGACCGACGAAGCTCGGGTCCTTGCCGGCAGCCTGCAGCGGCGTGGGAACCTCGTCGAGGACGACACCGGGGGCCGCGCTCAGCACCTCCCTGGCACGCTCGGGAGTGATGTCACGCGCGAACTCGACGTTGATCGAGAGCGAGTGGCCGGTGAAGACCGGGACCCGCACGCAGGTGCCGGCCACGCGGAGGCCGGGGAGTTCGAGGATCTTGCGGCTCTCGTTGCGGAGCTTCTTCTCCTCGTCGGTCTCGTTGTCGCCGTCGTCGACCAGGTTGCCGGCGAAGGGGATCACGTCGAAGGCGATCGGGGCGATGTACTTCTCGGGTTCGGGGAAATCGACCGCGGATCCGTCGTGCACGAGACGGAGGGTGTCCCCCTGGGCGAGCACACCCTCGACCTGGCCGAGCAGCTCCTGAGCGCCGGCGAGTCCCGAGCCGGAGACGGCCTGGTAGGTGGACACGATCAGACGCTCGAGGCCGGCCTCGGCGTGCAGCGCCTTCAGCACCGGCATCGCCGCCATCGTGGTGCAGTTCGGGTTCGCGATGATGCCCTTGGGGCGCTCGTCGATCGCGTGCGGGTTGACCTCGCTGACCACGAGCGGAACCTCGGGGTCCATGCGCCAGGCGCTGGAGTTGTCGACGACCACGGCACCGGCAGCGGCGAAGCGCGGCGCATAGGCGCGGCTCGCCGTGGCTCCCGCCGAGAACAGGGCGATGTCGATGCCCGTGGCATCCGCCGTCTCGACGTCTTCGACGATCACGGTCGCACCACCGAACTCGATGGCCGTGCCGGCGGAGCGAGCGGAGGAGAACAGCCGCAGGTCGCGGATCGGGAACGACCGCTCGGCGAGAATCTCGCGCATGACGGTGCCCACCTGGCCGGTGGCGCCGACGATGGCGACGGAGAGTCCTGATTCGGAGATGCGGGTCATGATGTTCCTTGGCGTCGTGCGGTACTGCGTACGAGGCTTCGGGCGCGGCGTCGGGGTGCTGAGGCTGCGCCTGGCGCCGGTGTCAGGGTTTCGGTGAGTCTACCGTGCCCCCGACAGGCCGCCGGCCCTGCGCTGCCGGCTCTCGCACGGTCGGCAGGAAAACGGCGGCGAGCGGCAGAGATCAGCGGCCGGTGCCGGCGTGGACCGTGGCCTCGGCGTCGCCGTCGAGCCCGTAGGCGGTGTGCACGGTGCGTGCGGCCTCGGTCAGGTCAGTGTCGCGCAGCACCACGGAGATGCGGATCTCGGAGGTCGAGATCATCTCGATGTTGATGCCGCCGGCCGACAGCGCCTCGAAGAGGGTGGCGGAGACGCCCGAATGCGTGCGCATCCCCGCACCGACGACGGAGAGCTTGCCGATCTGATCGTCGTGGATCAGGTTCTGGAATCCGACCTCGGTCTGCTCACCGGCGAGGGCCTTGAGAGCTCCCGCCGCATCGGCCTTGGGCACCGTGAAGGAGATGTCGGTGCGTCCGGTGGCAGAGACGTTCTGCACGATCATGTCGACGTTCGCGCCCGACTTGGCGACGATCTTGAAGATCTCGGCAGCCTTGCCCGGCACGTCGGGCACACCCGCGACCGTGATCTTGGCCTGGCTGAAGTCGGTGGCGACACCGGCGACGATCGGTTCTTCCATGACTGCTCCCTCGGCTTCGCGGGGGTTCTTCATACCCTCGCCCAGAACGTATGTGCCCTCGGCCGACGAGAAGGTCGACCGAGCGTGAATGAGGACGCCGTGACGGCGCGCGTACTCGACGGCGCGGATGTACAGCACCTTGGCGCCGTTGGCGGCGAGCTCGAGCATCTCCTCGCTGGAGACATGATCGAGCTTCTGAGCCTTGGGGATCACGCGCGGATCGGCGGTGAAGATGCCGTCGACATCGCTGTAGATCTCGCACACGTCGGCGTCGAGCGCAGCGGCGAGGGCGACGGCCGTGGTGTCGGAGCCACCACGGCCGAGCGTGGTGATGTCGCGGGTGTCGCGGTTGAAGCCCTGGAACCCGGCGACGATCACGATCGCCCCCTCGTCG
This sequence comes from Microbacterium sp. Root322, assembly GCF_001425645.1. Classification (NCBI taxonomy): domain Bacteria; kingdom Bacillati; phylum Actinomycetota; class Actinomycetes; order Micrococcales; family Microbacteriaceae; genus Microbacterium; species Microbacterium sp. Root322. The sequence continues at coordinate 480,005 of NZ_LMCS01000002.1, forward strand.
AGGGCTTCACGCAACCGCACGGGAGTGACGTCGACGATGCGAGCGGCCCCGTGCTGGGAGTCGGTGATCATGCCCGCCTGGCTGCCCGTGAAGGAGCGCGCTTCGAACCCCATCGAGTGGATCGCCATGGCCAGCAGCGCCATCGAGATGCGCTCTCCGCTGGAGAGGAGCATGTCGAGCTCGCGCGGGGCGGGGATCGGTGCGACCTCGTTCGCGAGGTCGAGCAGCTCGTCGGTGGTGTCGCCCATCGCGCTCACGGCGACGACCACGTCGTGGCCTGCACGACGCGTGTCGACGATGCGCTTGGCGACGCGTTTGATGCTCTCTGCGTCGGCGACGGACGAGCCGCCGTACTTCTGCACGATGAGGGCCACGATCACTCCCTGGGATGACGGGCGGATCCGCCCACGCTCATTCTATGATCGGCGCGTATGCTCCGTTGCGCATGTGTCACCCGTCCGGTTGTCAGGCCTCGTCCGCGTGACCGGATGCGCGAGCGCGGCTAGAGGGCGGGTGGGAGCGCCTGGGCCGAGACCGGACGCAGTCGTCCGCCCGTGGCGGCGAACCAGCAGCCGATGATGATCAACGGGAAGCCGATCAGGAGGCCGGGGGTCAGGGGTTCGGCGAGGACGATCGCGCCGAGGATGATCGCGACCACCGGGTTCACGTAGGTGAACAGCGGTGCGCGCACCGGCCCCACCTCCCGGATGAGCGCGAAGAACGCCAGGAACGCCACCGCCGTGCAGATCACGGCGAGCGCGAGGAGCGCGGCGATCGAGGGCACGCTGGGCACCTGATGCTGGGTGAGCAGGCCGATCGGGAGGTAGAAGACGCCGATCATCAGAAGCGACAGGGTGATGGTGCCGAGCGAGGGCACATCGTTGAGCTTGCGCGCGACGATGAAAGGAGCGATCGCATACAGCACGGCGACCAGGAGCACCTCCCCCGCAGCGAGAAGACTGACCTCGCCGCCGAAGAGCCCGGGACCTGCGACCACGATCGCGACGCCGATGAAACCGATGAGCAGTCCGATCCCGCGGGCAGGCCGGAGCACTCCACGATCGCCGCCGCCGAGAGCGATCAGTGCGGCGAACAGCGGAACGGTCGCCACGAGCAGACCGGTCATTCCCGAAGGCAGCGTCATCTCGGCGTGGCCGAGCAGCAGGAAGGGCCCGGCCATCTCGACCGCACCGAAGGCGAGCACCCACGGCCAATGCTTCAGCGCGGAGCGCAACGCGCCGCTGCGGATCGCGAACGGCAACAGCAGCAGAGCGGCGATGAGCGTGCGCCCCGCCACGATCGCCGGGGGCGAGAACGACTCGACCGCGACGCTGATGAACAGATACGGCACTCCCCACAGCAGCGCCATGGCTCCGAAGAGAAGCCAGCCGCGACGCGAGAAACCCGCGTTCGGGCTCACAGGATCCGTCGGCCCTCGAAGGCACGCCCGAGGGTGACCTCATCGGCGTACTCGAGGTCGCCGCCCACGGGCAGCCCGGAGGCGAGACGGGAGACCGTGATCTGCATGGTCGTCAGCAGACGGCTGAGGTAGCTCGCCGTCGCCTCCCCCTCGAGGTTCGGGTTGGTGGCGAGGATGACCTCCTGCACCGTGCCGTCGGCGAGACGGGTCATGAGCTGGGCGATACGCAGATCGTCCGGTCCGATGCCGGCGATGGGGCTGATGGCTCCGCCGAGCACGTGATAGAGGCCGCGGAACTCCCTGGTGCGCTCGATGGCCGCGACGTCTTTCGCGTCTTCGACCACACAGATCAGTGCCTGGCTGCGACGCGGGTCACGGCAGATGGCGCAGCGCTCCTGCTCGGCGACGTTGCCGCAGATCTCGCAGAACCGCACGCGGATGCGGATCTCGCTGAGCAGCTCGGCAAGACGTGCGACGTCGAACGTCGGCGTCTGCAGGATATGGAAGGCGATCCGCTGGGCGGACTTCGGGCCGATGCCGGGGAGCCGACCGAACTCGTCGATCAGCTCCTGAACGATGCCGTCGTACATCAGGAGAACCTCGTCGGGGGCTCGTAGGGCTCTTCGCGCAGGAACGTCGCGCCGAGCACCTGGCGGATCACGGCCTCACCGTAGCGCTGCACTCCCCCGACGGAGGGCGAGCGCTCGATGACGACCGGCGGAGCGGCCACGGCCGTGCGCTGCGTCTGCGGCGCGGACCGTTCGGGAGGAGAGTGGCGCGACACGGACGGCTCGGCCGGCGGCTCGTACGACGGGTCGTACGGAGGCTCGTCGTCATAGGCCGGAGCGTCGTCGTCGCCGGGCAGCGGGGGCTCATCGCGATCCACGACACCGTCCGCAGGGGGAACCGGAGCCGAGGCCGCAGCCTCCACCTCTTCGGGCTCCTCGTCGACGGGAAGAGGCGCCGACGGAGCCGGCGCGTCGCGCACCTGCTCCTCGTGCGCGGTCGGGATCGGTGCGACGGCCCACTCCGTCACCGACGATGCGGATGCGCCACGGACCTGCGAACGAGGAGACCCCGCTGACGCAGGCTCCGATGCGGGGGCGGAATCGGCCGGTGTCGATGCGCCGGACGATGCAGGCTGGCGCGGAGCGCCCCCGGCGGGCATCGGCGCGGGAAGGTACTTCACCCGCACGCCGAGCTCGTTCTCGATCGCCGAGCGCAAGTGATCGGACGGGCCTGAGCCCGGAGTCGTCCCCTTGAACTTCGCGACGTCGTGCTGGCTGGTGAACCCGAGCGTCAGCACCTCGGTCTCGGTGACGTAGGCCAGCGGCTGCACGGCCGTGGCCAGCAGCCAGGATGTGCGGCTGATGCTCTCGAGCCGCGTGAGCACCGCCGGCCAGGCAGCCCGGACACGCTCGAACGTGACCGGTCCCTGCGGGGCGGCCGGCTCGGCGGGAGCGGCCTCCGGCGCGGTGGTCTCGCTCGCCGGCTCGGCGACGGGACTCTGATCGGCGACAGGGCTCTGCTCGGGAGCAGGGCTCGGTTCCGCGGCGGGGCTCGGTTCCGCGGCGGGGCTCTTCGCGCCCGCGGCACTCGGTACGGCCGGTGCGGATGCCGCGGCAGCAGGAGCGGAGACCGTCAGGGCGGGAGCGGAGACCGTCGGGGCGGCCTGACGAACGGGGGGCACCGCACGCTCGCCCGCGGGGGCAGGCGCCACGCCTGCAACTTCAGTCGCGCCGGCGAGGACGCGCGCGACCATGAGCTCGAGGTGCAGGCGCGGCGATGTGGCACCCGACATGTCGTCGAGGGCCGCACTCACCACGTCGGCCGTGCGCGAGAGCCGCGCGGAGCCGAACACGTCGGCCTGGGTGCGCATGCGCTCCAGGTCTTCTTCCGCGATACCGCGCAGAACGGCCGAGGCACCGGCACCGACCGCGGCGATCACGATGAGGTCGCGCAGGCGCTCGAGCAGGTCGTCGACGAAACGGCGAGGGTCTTGCCCGGTCTGCACCACGCGGTCGATCGCGGGGAACGCGGCTGCCGCATCTCCTGCGGCGAGCGCGTCGACGATCTCGTCGAGGAGGGCGCCGTGCGTGTAGCCGAGCAGGGAGACGGCGCGGGCGTAGCCGACGGTGACGGTCTCGGATCCGGCAGGTGCGTCGGAGCCGGCGATCAGCTGGTCGAGCAGCGAGAGCGTGTCACGGGGCGAGCCGCCACCGGCGCGGACCACGAGCGGGAGGACACCCTGTTCGACGATCACGCCCTCTTCGGCGCACAGCTTGGCGACGTACTCGAGCATCGCGGCCGGCGGCACAAGCCGGAACGGATAGTGGTGCGTGCGGGAGCGGATGGTGCCGAGCACCTTCTCTGGCTCGGTGGTCGCGAAGATGAACTTGACGTGCTCCGGCGGCTCTTCGACGAGCTTCAGCAGTGCGTTGAAGCCCTGCGGCGTCACCATGTGCGCCTCGTCGAGGATGAAGATCTTGTACCGGTCGCGGCTCGGGGCGAACGTCGCCCGCTCGCGCAGGTCGCGTGCGTCGTCGACGCCGTTGTGGCTCGCCGCGTCGATCTCGACGACATCGAGCGATCCACCGCCGGCGCGCGAGAGCTCGACGCAGCTGGGGCAGACGCCGCAGGGCACGTCTGTCGGCCCCTCGGCGCAGTTCAGGCAGCGCGCCAGGATGCGCGCTGACGTGGTCTTTCCGCACCCGCGAGGCCCGGAGAACAGGTAGGCATGTCCGACCCGGTCACCGCGCAGCGCCGTCATGAGCGGATCGGTCACCTGGGACTGCCCGATCATCTCGCCGAACGTCTCGGGTCGGTAGCGGCGGTAGAGGGCTGTGGTCACCTCAACAGCCTACGGCGTGCCACCGACCTTCGGCGGGCCCGAGCGTCAGTCGATCGCTTCGATCACCGGGATCGTCGTCGTGATCACGGGAACGGACGCCGACATGCGCGTGCCATCCTCGCGTCGGGCGTCGGCGAACTGCCGGAGCGTCGGGCGACCGGGGATCAGCGGACCCTGATCGGCGAGCGGCACGACGACCTCGTCCTCGACCGTCGCGATGTACGAGGCCTCCCGCACGCTGAACGGCACCGGGGGGCCGCTGCGCACCTGCACGCGCAGCTCGTCCTTCGTCACCGTCACGTGCAGAGTCGATCCCTGCCACTGGAGCGGGAACGACAGCGACGGCCAGCTCGCCGGAAGCCGCGGGTCGAAGCTCAGGTCGCCTGCGTAGTCGCGCATGCCGCCGAAGCCGCACACCAGGGCCGTCCACACCCCGCCGGCGGAGGCGACGTGCACGCCGTCGGCCGCGTTGTGGTGCAGATCATGCAGGTCGACGAACAGCGACTGCTCGAAGTACTTCTGCGCGAGGTCCTGGTAGCCGACCTCGGCCGCGAGGATCGACTGCACGACCGCCGACAGGGTCGAGTCGCCCGTGGTCAGCGGGTCGTAGTAGTCGAAGTCGGCCTTCTTCTCCTCGGGCGTGAAGTGGTTGCCCTGAAGGAACAGCGCGAGCACGACATCGGCCTGCTTGAGCACCTGGAACCGGTAGATCACCAGCGGGTGGAAGTGCAGCAGGAGCGGACGCTGCTCGGCGGGTGTGTTGGCCAGATCCCACACCTCGCGCTCGAGGAACAGGGAATCCTGCGGATGGATCCCGAGCCCCTCGCTGTACGGGATGTACATGGCCTCTGCGGCGCGGTCCCACGCTTCGGCCTCGCCCGGACCGAGGCCGGTGCGGTCGACCAGCTTCACGTAGTCGTCAGGGTGGCTCTCCTTGATCTCGCGCACGATCTTGGCCGCGTAGCGCAGGTTGTAGCGCGCCATCACGTTCGTGTAGAGATTGTCGTTCACGACCGTCGTGTACTCATCCGGCCCGGTGACGCCGTGGATGTGGAAGGTCTCGATCCCGTCTCCCGGCGCTCCCTCGACGAGACGCGAGGCACGCCAGAAGCCGAGGGTCGCCCACAGCCGCGCCGTCTCGATCGCGATGTCGGCGCCCTCGCGCCGCAGGAACTCCTCGTCGCCCGTCGCGCGCACGTACTTGCCCAGCGCGAAGCTGATGTCGGCGTTGATGTGGTACTGCGCGGTACCGGCGGCGTAGTAGGCCGAGGCCTCCTCGCCGTTGATGGAGCGCCAGGGGAACAGCGCCCCCGCCTCGTTGAGCTGCGATGCCCGTCGACGCGCCGCCGGGAGCATGCGCACCCGTGCACGCAGCGCGTTGTACGCCCATCGCGGTGACGTGTATGTCAGGAACGGGAGCACGTAGATCTCGGTGTCCCAGAAGTAGTGCCCGCTGTACCCCGAACCGGAGACGCCCTTGGCGGGGACTCCGGCCCCGTCGGCGCGCGCCGACGCCTGGGCGAGCTGGAACAGGCACCAACGCGTGGCCTGCTGCAGATCGTCGCGTCCACCGATCTGTACGTCGCTGCGCTCCCAGAACGCGTCGAGCCACTCCCGCTGACGGCGGAACACGGTCTCGACGCCCTCGTCCGCCGCGCGGTCGAGGGAGCGGCGGCAGCGATCGACCAGCTCACGCGGAGGCACGCCTCGTGACGTGTGGTAGCTCACGAGCTTGGTGACCGTGATCGGCACCCCGGCCTTCGCCTGCACGCGGAACACGTTCTTGGCGATGTCGGCCTCGATGAGCGTGCGGGCGTTGTACTCGTTCTCGGTCTCGACGACGTGATCCGCGACCACGGCGACGGTCATCCCCGAGTCGGCGACACGGTACGACAGGGCCGAGCGCAGCCCGTCCTGCCAGTGCTCAGCGGGCTCCAGCACGCGGTCGGCGATCTTCTCGGCCTTGCGCGGGTCGAATGCCGCGGCCTTCGTGCCGATCGGCGTGCCCGCATAGACACCGGCACCGTCCTGCCGGTTGAGCAGCTGGCAGCTGATCGTGACCGGGGCGTCGGAGTTCTCCACCACGACCTCGAGCCGCAGCACCGCGAGGTGGCGCTCCTCGAAGCTCACGATGCGCTCGTCGCGCATGCGCACGCGCTTTCCCGACGGAGTCTCCCAGACCACGAGGCGCTCCAGCACACCGGTGCGCAGATCGAGCGTGCGCCGGTACTCGCGCACGTCGGCGTCGTCGAGCGAGACGGGCTCGTCGTCGACGTACACGCGCATGACCTTCGCGTCGGGGGCGTTGACGATCGTCTGCCCGACCTCCGCGAAGCCGTAGGCCTGCTCGGCGTGACGGATCGGCCAGGTCTCGTGCAGGCCGTTGATGAACGTGCCGTGCTCCTGGGCGCCGCGGCCCTCGATGTGGTTGCCGCGCAGGCCGAGGTAGCCGTTGCCGACGGAGAACAGCGTCTCGCCGACGCCCTCCTCCGAGTAGTGCGTGTCGATCAGACGCCACGGGTCGACGGGGAAGCGGTCGCGGTCGATCATGCGGTCTCCGGGATGTCGTTGCGGGAAGCGGGAAGGAACACGTCGAGGTCGTCGACCACGACGGTGGCGCCGGCGGCGCGCAGGGCGTCGGCGCCCGCGCCGCGGTCGACGCCGACCACGGTCGCGAAGCCGGCTGCGGCTGCGGATGCGGCGCCGGAGGTGGCGTCCTCGACGGCGACGGCGCGTGCCGGGTCGACCCCGAGGGCTGCGGCACCGGCGGCGAACATGTCGGCCGCGGGCTTGGAGGCGAGTCCGTCGCGTTCGGCGACGACGCCGTCGACCACGATCCGGAAGAAGGAGCGCAGGCCCGCGGCCCCCAGCACCTCTTCGGCGTTCTTGGAGCTGGACACCACGCCGAGCGGGATGCCCACGACGTGCAGGCTCTCGACGAGCGCGAGCGAGCCGGGGTACGGCGCGATCCCCTGAGCGCGCAGAGACGCGGCGAACGCGGCGTTCTTGCGGTTGCCGATGCCGCAGACGGTCTCGGCGGTCGGCTCGTCGTCGACATCGCCCCAGGGCAGCTCGACGTTGCGGCTGCGCATCAGGCTCGCGACACCGTCGTAGCGCTTCTTGCCGTCGACGTAGTCGTAATAGTCGGCGTCGGTGTAGGGCGCCGTGATACCCCATCGCGCGAACACATCGTCGAAGACGGCCTTCCAGGCACGCATGTGCACCTCGGCCGTCGGGGTGAGCACGCCGTCGAGGTCGAAGAGCACGCCGTCGGCGTGGAACAGGTCGGGCAGTGCTTCAGGCACAGAGCCTCCAGGAGAAGGGCGATCGTCGGGCCGGCACCTCTCCGTGCCACTGTGCAAGCGTAATGCGGCGGCGCGCCGCGGGGTAACCCCCGCGGACGGATCAGATCAGCTCGGCCGTCTGCCGGGCGATCTGCAGCTCTTCGTCGGTCGGCACGACGAGCACGGTCACCGGGGACGCATCCGCGGAGATCCGACGGATGCCGCGCTCGCGTGCCGCGTTCCTGACGGGGTCGATCTCCACGCCGGCGAAGCCGAGCGTGGCCATCGCGGCAGCGCGCACCGGCGCGGCGTTCTCGCCCACACCGGCGGTGAAGGAGATGACGTCCACTCCCCCGAGCTGTGCGATGTAGGCCCCCGCGTAGGCGCGCAGCCGGTGCACGTACACGTCGAAGGCCAGAACCGCCGCGTCCTCCCCCGCCTCGACCCCGGCGAGGATGTCGCGCATGTCGCTGCGGCCGGCGAGACCTGCGAGCCCGCTGCGCGTGTTGAGCAGGGAGTCGAGGTCGTCGATCGAGAGACCGGCACGGCGGGACAGGTGCACGAGTGCCGCGGGATCGATGTCACCCGAGCGCGTCCCCATCACGAGTCCCTCGAGCGGGGTGAGGCCCATCGAGGTCTCCACCGATCGTCCGCCGTCGATCGCGGTGACCGACGCCCCGTTGCCGAGATGGAACACCAGCTGGCGGAGATCGGCGAGGTCACGGCCGAGGAAGTCCGCCGCCGCCGCGCTCACGTACTGGTGGCTCGTGCCGTGGAAGCCGTAGCGGCGCACCCGGTGCTCCGCGGCGAGCGCGGCATCGATCGCATAGGTGTAGGCGGCGGGCGGGAGCGTCTGGTGGAACGCGGTATCGAACACCGCCACGTGCGGCACTTCGTCGAACACCGCGCGCGCGGCGACGATGCCGGCGAGGTTCGCGGGGTTGTGCAGCGGCGCGAGCACCGCGAGCTCGTCGATCTGCCGCTCCACGTCGGCGTCGATGAGCGTCGGGGCGTAGAAGCGGGCGCCGCCGTGGACCACACGGTGCCCGACCGCGACGGGGCGATGCTCCTCGAGCGAGGGGCCGTGCGCGGCGAACTGCTCACGCATCACCTCGAAGGCCGCGGCGTGATCGGTGATCGGCCTCTCGCTGCGATAGGTCGCATCGAGCATGGTCGGCACGGCGTCGCCGTCGACCGCGGGGCGCACCGTGTGCGCGACCGGGCTGACGTCCTGCCCGATGCGCTCGATCAGTCCGCTGGCGAGCAGGTTCTCCTGCTCGATGTCGATCAGGCTGTACTTCAGCGAGGAGGACCCGCTGTTGATCACCAGGATCGCGCTCATGCAGCGCCTCCCGTCTGTGCAGACCCCTGGGCCTGGATGGCCGTGATGGCGACCGTGTTGACGATGTCGTCGACGAGCGCGCCACGGGAGAGGTCGTTGATGGGTTTGTTGAGCCCCTGCAGCACCGGGCCGATCGCGACCGCGCCGGCCGAACGCTGCACCGCCTTGTAGGTGTTGTTGCCGGTGTTCAGATCGGGGAACACGAACACCGTCGCGCGCCCCGCCACAGCGGAGCCGGGGAGCTTCGCCTTGGCGACCGCGGCATCCGCGGCAGCGTCGTACTGGATCGGCCCCTCCACCGGCAGCTCGGGTGCACGCTCGCGCACGAGGGCGGTCGCCGCGCGGACCTTGTCGACGTCCGCTCCCGATCCGGACTCCCCCGTCGAGTACGACAGCATGGCCACGCGCGGTTCGATGCCGAACTGGCGGGCGGTCGTCGCCGACGAGATCGCGATGTCGGCGAGTTGCTCGCTCGTCGGGTCGGGGATCACGGCGCAGTCACCGTAGACGAGCACCCGGTCGGCGAGAGCCATCAGGAACACGCTGGAGACCACGTTGACGCCCGGTTTGGTCTTGATGATCTCGAACGACGGACGGATCGTGTGCGCCGTCGTGTGCGAGGCGCCGGACACCATGCCGTCGGCGAGACCGAGGTGCACCATCATCGTGCCGAAGTACGACACGTCCGTCACGGTGTCTGCCGCCTGGGCGAGGGTGATGCCCTTGTGCGCCCGCAGCCGCGCGTACTCCGTGGCGAACCGCTCGACGAGTTCGGGGTCGGTCGGGCTCAGCACCTGGGCGGCGGCGATGTCGATGCCGAGCTCGACGGCCCGCGCACGGATGGACGACTCGTCGCCGAGGATCGTCAGATCGGCGACCTCCCTCGCGAGGAGCGTGGCGGCGGCGCGCAGGATGCGATCGTCGTCGCCCTCCGGCAGCACGATGCGACGACGGTCGGCGCGGGCGCGTTCGATGAGTCCGTACTGGAACATCAGGGGCGTCACGACGTGCGCCTCGGCGAGCCCGAGCTGCTCGGTGAGCTCGGCGATGTCGACGTGGGATTGGAAGAGACCGAGCGCACGGTCATACCTTGCGCGCGAATCCGCCGAGATGCGGCCGCGGGTGCTCATCACACGCACCGCCGTGTCGTAGGTGCCGAGGTCCGTCGTGATGATCGGCACCGACGAGGCGAAGCCGTCGAGCAGCCGCACGATCGGCTCCGGCAGCGGGAACGGGCCGTTCAGGATGATGCCGGCGATGCGGGGGAACGTGCCGGAGGAGTCGGCCAGCAGCGCGGCTAGCAGTACCTCGGTGCGGTCGGCGGGGATCACCACGACCGCTTCCTCGGTGAGTCGCGGCAGCACGTTCACCATCGACATGCCCGCGACGACGATCGTCAGCGCCTCCCTCGTCAGACGATCGTCATCGCCTTGGAGCAGGGTGCCGTCGACAGCGGCGAGGATGCCGCGGATCGACGGTGCCACCAGCGCGCGGTCCTCGGGGATCGCCCACACCGGGGTGTTCTCGGCGGGGAGTGCGGCGTGCACGGCCTCGATGATGGCGTCGAGGGCTTCGGGATCGGCGCGATTGACGGCGACGGCGAACAGCTCGGCCCGCTCCTCGGCCAGCTCGGACAGCGCGAGGGCGGCGATCTGCGCGATCGCCCCGGCGGGACGCGCCGTGGTGGTCCCCAGCTGCTCGGCCTGGCGCTGCTGATCGCGGCCGCTGAGCACGAGGAGAACGGGTGCTCCGAGGTTGGCGGCGATCCTGGCGTTGAACCCGAGCTCGGCGGGGCTCGCGACGTCGGTGTAGTCGCTGCCGATGACGACGACCGCGTCGCACTGCGCCTCGACCGCCTTGAACCGCGCCACGATGGTCGACAGGGCGGCCTCGGGGTCGGCCCGCACGTCGTCGTAGGTGACGCCGATGCAGTCCTCGTAGTCGAGGTTGACCCCGTCGTGCGCGAGCATCAGCTCGAGGATCTCGTCCCGCGCGGTGACCGAGCGGGCGAGGGGGCGGAACACGCCCACCCGCGGCGACACGCGCATGAGGGCGTCGAGCGCCCCGAGGGCGATCGTCGACTTTCCGGTATGGCCTTCGGCCGAGGTGATGTAGATGCTCTGCGCCACGGCTTCAGCTTAGGCGCGGCGCCCGTGAACCCACCGAGCATCTCACCGGAGCAAATGGCGCGGCATCACTCGCACGGGCCGGACATCGCGTCGACGACCGCCGTGGCGTCCGTCTGGAACCGCGAGTAGTAGTCGCGGTCGGTGTTGATCTGCACCCGGTGGATGGCATGCGAGGGCTCCATCGTCTGCCACTCGGGCAGCCGCCCGAGGCGATCGAAGAACAGCGTCGTCGCGGTGGCCGGGTCCATCCGCTGCTCGACGCTCCCCCACCACTCCTGCTGCTGGAAGAGGCCGATGCTGGTCGTGCGCGTCCCGTCGGGATTGGTGAATCCGCGCGTCTCCCAGTCGCCGTAGTCGATGTTGCGCAGGCTGCTCTCGCCCATCGCCGTCATCACCCCGAGGATCTGCCCCTCCCTCGGGAAGCCGAGGGCGCCGGCCGTGCGGATGATCGTCGCGGCGTTCCCGAGCTGCTCTCCGCTCCAGCCCTCGATCCCCGCTTCGGGGAACGTCTGCGGATCGTCGATGCAGATCGGGGCGGGATCGCGCGCGAGGCCCAACGGGATGAGCACGAGCAGTCCGACGGCGACGGCCAGCGCACCGGCCGACAGCAGCGTCCGTCGCAGGATCCGGCGACGTCGCCGACGGTTCGCCGCCTTCCCTCTGGTCCCGGTCTTGCGATGTCTCGGTGTCGTGGTGCGTCTCGCCCCAGGCCTCTTCCTCGCCGGCCGGCGCTTCGCCCTCGATGCCGGTGCGGCGCTCATGACGTGAGGGCTCCGCCGGACGTGCGAGCACGACGCCCGACGAGAGCGGCGAGGCCGCCGCCGATCGCGCCGAACAGGTGCCCCTGCCAGGAGATGCCCTCGGCGACGCCGAAGACCCCGGCGAGCATGGATCCGCCGTAGAGCGCGATCACGATGACGGCGATCACGGCGTAGAGGATGCGGTGCGCGACGCGACCGGGGGCGAACACCCGCATCACGACGTAGCCGAAGTAGCCGAAGACCAGACCCGAGGCACCGACCGTCAGGGTTCCTGGGGCGTTGAACACCCAGGTGCCGATACCGCCCACGACCGCGACGATGGCGGTGACGGCCCAGAACCGACGCGTGCCCTCGACCGCCACGAGACAGCCCAGCACGAGCAGAGGCACGGAGTTGGCGATGAGGTGCTGCCAGTTCGCGTGCAGGAGCGGACCGAGCACGATGCCGCCGAGCCCCGAGGCGTCCCAGGACCGCAGCCCGAATCCGGTGAACGAGCCGGGAAGGATCGCATCGGCGAACTGCACGACCCACATCACGACGAGCAGGAGCACCGGCGAAGCGAATCGGCCGAGCGGATGCTGCGCCTTCTGCGGCGGGGTGACGGTCACCGGACGATTGTCGCAGGTGCAGCCACGAGGGGGCTGAGCGTGCGGTCGGGAGAGCCCACGGGAAAAGAAAATGACTCTCCGCGCACCCAGCAGAGCCCGGTTACCCTTGCTGCGTTTCCGCCCTGGGGGAATTGGCCTGGATGCCGCCACGCGGAGAGCCGTCAACCATCCTAACCCGACCGGCGCGATGGTCCGAATCGTGCCTCTCCTCCCCGCGCATCCTCAGGGGAACCTGCCAGAGCGGCGCACCCTGTGCAGGGTTACGATCGAATAACGCGCACCGCTGCGCCGACGTGAGAGGGAACGCATGCCAGAGAACGCCCCCATGATCCCGGTATCGATCGATGCCGAGACGTTCGCCGCGCAGACCTCTGCGATCCTCGGTTCGATCGGCCAGGTCATCGACGGCAAGCCGGATGCGGTGCGCAGCGCTCTCGTCTGCCTGCTGGCCGAGGGGCACCTGCTGATCGAAGACGTGCCGGGCGTCGGCAAGACCATGCTCGCCAGGGCTCTCGCCGCGAGCGTGGACGCGACCGTGCGCCGCATCCAGTTCACGCCCGACCTGCTCCCCGGTGACGTCACGGGTGTGTCGGTCTACAACCCGGTCGATCGCGAGTTCGAGTTCAAGCGCGGCGCCGTGTTCGCCCACATCGTGATCGCCGACGAGATCAACCGCTCCTCCCCCAAGACGCAGTCCGCCCTGCTGGAGGCGATGGAGGAGGGTCAGGTCACGGTCGACGGCGCCACGCACCTGCTGCCCCAGCCGTTCCTGGTCGTCGCGACGCAGAATCCCCTGGAGATGGAGGGCACCTACGCCCTCCCGGAAGCGCAGCGCGACCGATTCATGATGCGCATCTCGATGGGGTATCCGGATGCCGCCGCCGAGGCGCTCATGCTGCGTCAGCGCGACGTCGTCAGCCCGCTCGCCGCCGTCACGCCCGTCGCGGACGCGGCATCCATCGCCCAGCTCGTCGCGTGGGCGCGGGCGGTGCACGTGGCCCCGGCTCTCGAGGAGTACACGGTCGCCCTCGCCCAGGCCACCCGCTCCGACCCGAACCTCCACCTCGGCGCAAGCCCCAGGGCCACTCTGCAGCTGGTCAGGGCCGCGAAGGTGTGGGCGGCCCTCGACGGACGCGAGTACGTGATCCCCGACGACATCACCGCCCTGCTCATCCCGGTCCTCGCGCACCGTCTGCTCCCGGCGCGCGGCGCACACCGCGCAGGCGCACAGCCGATCGAGGCCGCCCTGACCCAGATCGTCGAGCGGGTGCGCGTGCCCGTCGCGACGCGTTCCTGACAGCTCTCATCATGCGACGACGTCGATCCCTCACCGGCCGCGGTGCCGGAGCGCTCGTCGCCGCGCTCTGCTGCCTGATCGCTGCGAACCTCCTGGGCGCGCGCGTGCTGCTCTACCTCGGTGTGCTGCTCGCTGCCGTCACCCTCTTCTCGCTCCTCGCGGTCCGCCTGCCGCGACGATCCGGCACCGTCACCCGCCAGATCTCGACCGACCTGCTGACCGTGTCCGAGACCTCACGAGTGACCGTGCGGTTCTCCCTGCGCGCCATCCGCGTGCCGCGCGGACTCTGGCACGACGTGCTCCCCGACGCCGTCTCCGCGGACTCCGGCGGCGAGTATCCTCCGGAGAACGGCCGGCTCAGCTACCTGATCACGGGTGTGCGGCGCGGCGTCTGGCCCGTCGGCCCGCTGATGCTGCGCACGGTGGACCCGTTCGGTCTGGCACAGCGCGAGCAGGCGTTCGGGGAGACCAGGAGCGTGACCGTCGTCCCCGAGGTGTTCACCCTCGCACCTCTCGCCGTGCGGGTCGGTGCCGCCGGTGGAACCGCGCACACCTCGTCGACCCGGCTCGGACAGGGCAGCGACAACCTCTCGCCGCGGGGATACATCCCGGGCGACTCGATGCGTCGCATCCATTGGAGGGCGACGGCGCACCGGGGTCAGCTGATGGTGCGGCAGGAAGAGGAGGAGTCCAGCCCCGACGCGGTGGTCGTGCTCGACCGGAGCGGCCGCCGCTGGGATGCCCCCGGGGCCGAGGCCGATCCGGCCTTCGAAGCCGCCGTCTCGCTGTGCGCCTCCGCTGCGGTGCACCTGGCCTCCGAGGGCTACAGCGTCGACGTTCTCGACAGCGCGGGCACCCTCCTCGGCGCTCTCCGCGGCCACGAAGACGACCGCGACGGGCTGCTCACGGCTCTCGCGATGGTCACGCCCCGCGGCGAGAGCCGAGACCTGGTGGCACTCATCGGCGGAACACCGCCCGGCCCACTCGTCTACATCACCGGCCGCCTCGACGAAGAGGACGCCGCGGTGCTGCGTGCCGCCGGCGCTGCTGCGCCGATGCTGTTCAGCACCGAACTGCTCCCGGGCGCCACCGAGGCCTCCACCCGTCACGGCTGGACCGTGGCACGGCTCGGCGACGACATCTCCGCCGCCTGGGAGGATGCCGTCTCGGCACGGATCGGAGTCGGCGATGTTCCGCGCTGAACAGGCCCCGCCGGCCGCACCCGCCGCGGTGCGCCGACCAGCGTTCTGGCACCGCGATCACGAGGAGCCGGCCGGGGTGGTCGGCACCGGGGCACTGGCGGCGACGGCGGCGCTCGTGGCCATGTGGCCGTTCACCTCGGTCATCGCTCCCGGAGCATGGTCGTTCACCGTCATCGCCGTGATCGTCGCCGTGGCCGGCACCGGAATGCTGATGCGGCACCTGCTGCGCCGACGAGCCGAGTGGGTGCAGGACCTCGCCACGCTCGCCACGCAGGTCGTGGTCGCCGTCGCCGTCGTGACGCTGCTCATCGCCGGTGACACCGCCCTCTTCGGGATCATCCCGACCTCCGCGACGCTGACGCTGTTCGGGGTGCTCGGCGCCTCCGCTGTCGAGGCGGTCGTGTTCGGCTCCGCGCCGCTGGATCCCTCCCCCGGGCTCGCGGCCGCCATGGGCGTCGGCTTCGCGGTGGTCGCGATACTCCTGGACCACCTCGTCACCCACCGTTCCGCCGTATTGGCGGTGCTGCTGACCGGGGCCGTCGGCGCTGTGCCGATGATCGTCACCCTCGGCGAGACGAACGTCGTCTGGTTCGTGCTCTTCGGTGCGGTCGCCCTCCTCGTCTTCCGCCACACGGCGCGCAGACATCCGGAATCCCCACGCCGCTCCTCCGCATCGGTCGCCGTCGCGATCGGGGCCGCCGCGATGGCGACGACCATCGCCGTCGCCCCGATGCTTCCTGTCAGCACCAGCCTCGCCGGCACCGGCGTCGGGGTCTCGGTCGATGCATCGCTGCGTCTGGGTGACGATCTGCGCCAGCCCAATCCGGTCGAGGTCCTGACCGTAGCGGCGAAAGGCGAGACCGCGCCGTATCTGCGCCTGACGACGCTCTCGCGGTTCGACGGACGCGTCTGGCAACCCGACGACGGGGATCTGCAGTCGCAGGACGACGGATTCGGTCCCCCGGAATGGGGAGAGGACATCACGACGGAGGAGCAGAGCACCTCCATCCGCGTGCTGCGGATGTCGAGTTCCTGGCTCCCCGTGCCCTACCCCGCCACCACCGTGCAGGGTCTCAGCAACGCATGGCGGATCGCCCCGGAGAACCGCACGCTGTACTCCCGCGGCGCCGATGCCGTCGGGAACGACTACACGGTCACCTCGTCGCGACTCCTCCCCACGCTCGAGCAGATCCGGGCCATCGATGCCGCCGCTCCCGTCGTCGATCCCGACGCCGAACCGGTCGAGCTGCCCGGCATCATCGGCGAGCTGGCCACCGAGGTGACCGCAGCCGCGAGCACCGACTACGACCGGCTCATCGCGCTGCAGAACTGGTTCCGTTCGCAGTTCACCTACTCCCTGGAGACCCCGGTGGAGGAAGGCTTCGACGGCACGGGAGCAGAAGCCGTCGCGGAGTTCCTCGACGCGCGATCCGGGTATTGCGTGCATTTCGCGGGGGCGTTCGCACTGATGGCGGAGAGCCTCGGCATGCAGGTGCGCATCGTCGTGGGATATCTCCCCGGCTCGCTCACCGACGAGAAGCGCGGCAGCGAGTCGGTGTTCTCGGTGACCAGCGATCGGCTGCACTCCTGGCCCGAGGTGCTGTTCCCCGGTATCGGATGGGTCCCGTTCGAACCCACCGCGTCGCTGGGTGTGCCCACGGCCTTCCGCCCGGGGGCGACGCAGGGCAGCGGATCCGGGACCCCGTCCGCACCGGCACCCACCACGGCACCGCAGGCCGAGCAGACCTCGGGTCCCGAGGTCGACCGCAACGACGCCGGCGGAGACTCGGCCAGCGGCGGCGAGCTGCGCCGCCTCGACCCGACACCGGTCGCCCTCACCACCCTCGGCGTCGTCGTGCTGCTCCTGCTTCCCGCGCTCATCCGGCTCGCGGAACGTCGGGCGCGCCTGAGCAGGGCGCGCCGTGGCGATCCGGCCGCCGCCTGGGCGGAGTTGCGCGACACCCTGATCGACCTGCAGATTCCCGTCACCGACGCCGACACTCCCCGCGTGCGCGCGGCCGGTCTGGTGCGGCAGAACGGGGTGGATGCACACGCGATGCGTCGGCTGACGGATGCGGTCGAGCGGTCGAACTATGCCCGCTCCGGCGAGGCATCGGACGATCTCGCCGAACCACTGGGTGAGGTGCTCGCGAGCCTGCGACAGAGCGCCGATCGAGCGACGAGGGTGCGGGCGGTGCTGGTGCCCCGCTCCCTGTATGCGCCCCGAGCCGCCGAACCCGGTATGACGGCCTGAACCGTAGGCATCAAGTGGCGTGCAGGTCAGGCGGCGTGCGGGTCAGGCGGCGTGGGCGGTGCAGGGGACCGCGACGCAGTCCTCGCACACGACGAATTGCGAGCGGCACGACGGATCGGGACAGTTGGCGGTGCGCTTGGTCGCGGCCCCGCATCCGACGCATTCTCCGATGACCGCGGCGTGGTCGGAGAAGTCGACGGAGCCGCGGCCGTCGAAGACGTACAGGGAACCGTCCCAGAGGCCGTCGTCGCCGTACTTCTCGCCGTATCGGACGATGCCGCCCTCGAGCTGGTAGACCTCTCCGAAGCCACGGGCCGTCATCAGGCTCGACAGCACCTCGCAGCGGATGCCGCCGGTGCAGTAGGTCACGACCGGCTTGCCCTTGAGGTCGTCGTAGACGCCCGAGTCGAGGAGCTCGACGAAGTCTCTGGTGGTCTCGGTGTCGGGCACGACCGCGCCGCGGAAGCGCCCGATCTGCGCTTCGAGCGCGTTCCTCCCGTCGAAGAACACCACTTCCTCGCCGCGCTCGTCGATCAGACCGTGCAGCTCTTCGGGCGTCAGACGAGTGCCGCCGCCGACGACGCCGTTCTCATCGACGCGCAGCTCCCCCGGTGCGCCGAACGACACGATCTCGTCGCGCACCTTGACGCTGAGCTTCGGGAAGTCGACGCTGCGCCCTTGGGCGTCCACCCCGGTGCCTTCGCTCCATTTGATGTCGGCGTCGGCGAAGGGCTGGTACGAGCGGAACGACCGCAGCCATTTCTTGAGCGCACCGATGTCGCCCCCGAGGGTGCCGTTGATCCCGTCCTTCGAGATGATCAGACGCCCGCGCAGGCCCAGCGCCTCGCCGATGTCTCGTTGCCAGACGCGGATGGCGTCGGGGTCGGCGAGCGGGGTGAACGCGTAGAAGAGGACGATCTTGGGTGTTGCCACCTAGGGATCCTACGTCGTGGGCCACGGCCGATCCGAACCTGCGCTGACGCGCTGTCGAGGCGGCTACGTCACATCGCGCCTCAGGAACGCGAGCGCCCCCGCCAGAAGAGCCGCCACCATCCATCCGGCCGTCACCCCCGCGGCCAGGGAGCCGTCGAGCCGATCGGTCGCTGCGACTCCGAGCGCGCCGATGTCGAGGCGGAAGGCTTCGAGCATCACGAGGGGTGGAAGGTAGACGGCACCCGCTCCCCAGAGCATCGCGAGAAGCACCGGCCCGCTCATCGACAGGGACACGAGGAAGAGAGCCACGAGATGGACCTGCACGACCACTCCCAGTCCCATCCCCCACAGTCCTGCCGCGGCGCCGAGGGCGAGTGTGGATCCGACGGTGGACCACTCCACGGGAATGCCGCCCACGGTGACGGTCAGTGCGAGGTGACCGCCGACCAGTCCTGCGAGGGACACGACCGCCCCGCCGACGACGGCACCGGGTACGCGGACGAGCAGGGTCACCCACCGGGACTGCAGCATCAGGCGCTGAGCGATCACGCCGTCACGCCGGTCGACCGTGTAGCGGAACGAACCGTACACCGCTGCGAGAACCGCGCCGTACATCGCGATCACGGCGGTGAGCGACCCGGCGAGCGCTTCTCTGGCCTCGAGCGGAGCACCCGCGAGGTCAGGTGGGATGCTCATCGCCAGGGAGAGGGACATCAGCAGCGCCGCCACGGTCACCCCGAGGAGAACGATGTCGCCCGCGAAGCTGCGCGCCTGTGCTCGCAGGGCGCGGCCGATCACCCCACCCTCCGGCGTCCTGTGAACCAGGCGACCGCCACGAGCCCTGCGGTCCATGCGAGTCCGACTCCGAGGGCGGGGGCGAACGCGAGCAGCCGGTCCTGGAATCCGGGAACCCCCACGGCGGCGATGGCCAATCCTGGCGAGAACTTCGCCACCTCGGGTGCCGTGCGCAGCAACGCGAACTCGACGACCATCGGCAGAACGAGGACGATGATCGCCGTCGCATAGTAGTTGCGGGTGATCCAGCCGACGGCTCCTCCGATGAGCGCGCCGAGCACCGCACCGGCCAGCGCGCCGGCGTACAGCTGCCAGGACTGCAACGACAGAGCGAGTGTCAGCCCGTTCTCGGCCAGGACGAGGAAGATCCCCAGCGTCCAGGTGACGAAGATGCATACGGACAGCGCGATCGCGATGAGCGCCCCGGCGATGAGCTTTCCCGAGAAGGCACGTCGGAAGCCGACCCCGGTGAGGGTTCGCTCCATCGAGGAGTAGTAGTACTCGCGCGTGACCGCGTACGCCCCGACGAACGCTGCGGAGATGACCGACCACGCGAGCGGCTCCAGAAGGCGGGAGGTCGCCGTGTGGGAGTCGACCCCGGCGAGGTCGAAGCGTGAGCCGTCGGAGAACAGCACGAACAGCGGCATGAGCAGGGCCACGAGATAGACCGGCAGGACGGAGGGTCCGCTCACCGCGCGCAGCAGCTCACTGCGAATCGCGTTCCTCATGCGGACGCACCGCCGACCAGGTCGAAGTACTTGCTCTCGAGCGAATCGTCGTCGCTGGTGACCAGGTCGCCGAGCCGCCCGGCGAACAGGGCCCGTCCCTTGATGACGACGACCTCATCCACGACCTGTTCCAGTTCGGCGAGCTGATGACTGGAGAGCAGGACGGTGCCCCCGCGTTCGGCGAAGGCGCGCAGGAACCGGCGGAGCCAGCGGATGCCGTCGGGATCCAGACCGTTGGCCGGCTCGTCCAGGACGAGTGTGCGCGGAGAACCCACCAGAGCCGTCGCCAGCCCGAGACGCTGGGCCATGCCCGTCGAGAACGTCTTCACCCGGCGACGGGCATCCGCGGCCAGCCCCACCTCGTCCAGCACCTCGTCGACCCTGCTGCGCGGTGCCCCAGCCGCGAGTCGGCAGATCTCCAGGTGTCTTCTGGCGGAGATGCCCGCTTCGAATCCGAACCCGTCCATGTGGACGCCGACGTGCGATGCGGGGTTGTCGAGGGCCGAGAACGGCACACCGTCGATCAGGCTGTCTCCGCCCGAGGGCCGGAGCAGGCCGACGATCGCTCGCAGAGTCGTCGATTTCCCCGCCCCGTTCGGGCCCAGCAGCCCGACGATCGATCCGCGCGGGACGACGAAGGACAGCTCCTCGACGGCGGTCCGCTGGCCGTACCTCTTCGTGAGTCCGCGCACCTCAATGGCGTAGTCGTTCATTCTCATCCTCTTCCGCTCTCTCGCTCTGCAGGGTCGCCAGTGGCAGCGTCACGCCCGTCGCCCAGAGCGACTGCCACACGTTTCGGACGCCGAGTTCGACGCGTGCCTGCCCCGTCGCAGGCAGTCTCGGGTTCCCGTCGCTGAGATCCACGCCCGCGACGATCACCGCCGGCAGGGTCACACCCTCCGCCGTCACGGGGAAGAGCGCGTCGAGCGGCACCTCCGTCGGTATCGCTCGCGGTCGGGTGACCGT
Source organism: Microbacterium sp. Root322 (assembly GCF_001425645.1). Taxonomy (NCBI): domain Bacteria; kingdom Bacillati; phylum Actinomycetota; class Actinomycetes; order Micrococcales; family Microbacteriaceae; genus Microbacterium; species Microbacterium sp. Root322. Next base: position 500,575 of record NZ_LMCS01000002.1, read on the forward strand.
CCCCTCGCCGACCCGCTCATCGGCGAGGATGCCGCTGCTCATCAGCACGACGCGCGCGCCTTCCGGCACTTCCGTCTCGGCGGCGCCGCCGGCGTGCAGGAGGACCACGTGGCCGCCCTGCGCCGAAAAGCCGAGCGTGGCCGTCACCGGTACCGGGATCAGGACTCCTGCGACCGCGATGGTCGAGACCAGTGCGGCGAGGACGGTGAAGAACCGCAGTCGCGAGACACCTGACCGGAAGGCGCGGTGCAGTGCCCTCGAGACGAGGACGACGCCGACGACGACCACGACGGCTTCCAGGGCGACCACGAGCAGACCGAGGACCGGTCCGCCGCCGGCGACCGCTCGAGCCGCGCGGCCGACGGCGAACAGCACCAGGACCACCGGAGCGAGCAGGCTGGCCAGGCCGAACGGCACGCTCCACCACGTGTTCAGGCTCTTGGCAGCCGTCTGCCCGCCGAACAGGAAGCGGGTCAGGAAGTTCGCGCCGTCACGAATCGTCCGTGCTCTCAGGTTGGGCTCATCCATCGCGCTCATGAGCGCGATGTACCCGTCGAACCGCACGAATGGGATCAGGTTGACGAGGACGATGGCAGCGCAGGCGAGCGCGAGAAGCACCAGCGTCTGGCGCACCTCGGTGTCGGGCAGCGCGAGCGCGACGAGAAGGGCCACGGCGGCGACGGCGGCATGCACGGCGGGCCCGGCCAGGGCGATCGCGACGCGTTGCCGGCGATCGGGGAGGCGCCAGCCATCGGTCACGTCGACGAAGAAGGCGGGGGTGAGATAGAAGATCATGAAGCCGGCCCTGCGGGGTCTTCCCCCGAACCTCGTGAGCGTGAGGCCGTGCGCGCCCTCGTGGAGCAGGGTCAGGAGCGAGAGCACGGCGACGAGGATCACGAGGCCGGACAACGGTATCGGCGAGGTGAGCGCGCTGCGCAGCTCTCCCGCCTGCAGGATCGCCGCCACGAGTCCGAGGCCGAGCAGCACGGCGACGGTGGCACGGACCGCCCTGCCCGAGAGCGGAACGACCAGATGGTCCACGCGGCCGAACAGGGCAGGCGCTCGAAGCGTCGCGATCTGCAGGGTGAACGGGGGCCGATAGTCCCAGCGGCCAGGTGGCAGCTTCGTGTCTCCGTCGAGGAGTCCGCTCGCGCGGAAGCGAAGCACCAGACCGAGAAAGCTCTCCCACGACTCGGCGGCGGCGAAGCGCATGTGCAGAACGTGAAGCGGGGTCTCGCCGTCCAGCGCCGTCAGCATGTCGACGACCGCGCCCGAGACCCGCGACGAAGGCACGCCGTGCAGCATCACGATCCATGCCGCTTCGTCGATCCCCTTCTCGAAGGCGACCCCGGCGGCCAGGAGCGGACGCGCGTCGGGGGTGAGCGCCGTTGCGGTCCGCGGCACTCTTCGACGCACGAAACTAGTCGGAGGCATCGCCAGGTGCCTCTCTCATGGGTCCCGCGAGCGAAGTCGTGAGGAGGAGGATCTCCACTCCGTGACTCGTGCGCACGGGCGATACGGCGGGCGGGGCGAAACCGGCCTCCACAGCCTCTCGAGAGAGCATCTCCTGGCTGAGCACCTGCAGGCGGCTCGTGAGGACGGTCACCTCCGCACCGGCCACGAGGTCGGAGGCGCGAACCCAATTGACCACACGCGCTGCGCCGTCATGGTCCAGCTGCTGCGAGAAGAGGTAGGTCTCCTCTCCCTCGGGTCCGGGCACACCGATCTCGTGATCTCGGGGAACCGCGAGGCTCTCGGCAGCGTCGCCGCCGGCGACGGTGAAGGCGAAGACACCTCCATCGGCGAGATGCTGTCGCACGCTCGCGTAGAGGCCGGACCTGCCCGCACGATCGAGCAGCGTGATGGAGGTCGCCCCGATGACGATCAGGTCGTAGTGACGCCCCAGGGAGAAGTCGCGCATGTCCGCGACGACGCAGTCGAGTGAGGCGTGGTCCGGCAGCGCCCGTCGTAGGTGGGAGAGCATGTCGTCGGAGAGATCCATCGCGGTCACCGTCTTGCCCGATCTCACCAGCGGGATCGTCAGCCTCCCGCTCCCCGCCGCGACGTCGAGGATCGGCCCCGAGGAGTCTCTTGCGAGCGCGAGCACTTCGCGGATCTCGGCACGGTCCGCGCCGACGAGCCGCTCGTAGAAGTCGGTGCCGACTCCGGCGTACAGGTCTTGTGCCGTGGGCACCGCGCCGACCGCCTCGAGTCGCGCCGACAGCGCTTCGGTGATCAGGTCTGACATTCGCACATCGCCTCTCCGGGGGAACAGGGGGTGCGGGCGTGCGAGAAACGCCCGCACCCCGCGGTCAGGTTGCGATCGCTGCCGCTCCGCCGATGATTGCGATGATGTAGCTGGCGTGCTCCCACCATTCGAGCGGTGCGTCGATGTGTTCGAGTTCTGTGAATTCCAGCGATTCCGTCTGCAAGGGAACCTCCTTTGTCGAGCTTTCGAATGCTGGGCTTAGGTCAAGGCGAGAATTCCGATGATCACGCCCACGGCGAATCCGCGGATGTAGTCATCGGTGTCGTTCAGGGCCTCCATGGCCTCGAGTTCCGTGAACTCGAGCGTCGGCATTGCGGTGTGCATCCTTACCTCCCTTCCGCTTCTCGTGTTCCGCCACCAGAGGTCACGTCGCGGCGGCTGCGCCGATCCCGATGAGAACCAGCGCACCTATCGCGCCCTGATAGAAGCTCTCCCAGCTGGGGGCCTCCATCGTTTCCAGTTCCTGGAACCGGATACTCGTCTCCTCATTTCTGCCCATCTAATTCACCTCCTTCGAAAGCACGGTCGATGGTCGGCGATCTGCGCCGACCGGCTCAGGGCTCCAGCACGATTCGCGGAGCAGATCACGGAAGTCGCCCGCGGTGAGACCGGGGAGCATCGGCTGGCGATTTCCCCATGCCGCTTCGGTGGTGGCGGAGATGCGGTCCACGTCATGAGCGCTCGGCTCGGGCGGACGCGGAATCCCCCAGCGGTCGAGGAGCGCAGCGATCCCGGCGGGCGGTTCGACGGGCAATGTCGTTCCGATCGACGCCCGCGCCCAGAACCCCTCCAGGCTCTTCCGATCGCCCCAGCGCGTGTCTCCCGAGCAGATTCGTCGCCAGACCGCGGCGATGACCGCCGCCGTGGCGACGATCTTGCGGACCTGCAGCAGAAAGGCCACTTCGTTCGCCACATACCAATGACGGGCACTGTAGGGATCCCACCCTCTGAGCGCCGCGCTGCGCTGGGTCGCGGCACTCAATCGCGCGATGCGGAGCCTTCCCGCCGCCGAGTCGGGGTCGCGGGTCGCCGCGTCGATGAGCGCTCGGCCGAGGGCGACGGCGTCGCGGTTCCCCCTGGCGCTTCTCCGCGCGCTCGTCGAGGCGCCCGCCAGACGGAGGAACGCCTCCAGCGCTCCCTCCCTCACGGCTTCGGGCGTGAGGGAGGTGAGGTTGCAGGGATCGATGATCGCGTGCCGTGGTCTCAGGGCGTGCCCCACGATGAGTCGGTGACCGCGGTCGGTCGTGAGGATGCCGACGCTGTTCGTCTCGGACGACGTGCCCAGCGTCGTCGGCACGGCGATGATGTCCACAGCCGGCAGAGCGTGGGGCAGGAACGTGAGCGCCGACCTCGATGCATGCCCGATCGCGTAGTCGAACACGCGCCCGCGGGCGAGCGCCAGTGCGGCGATCTTGCTGGCGTCGAGCACGGTTCCTCCGCCGACGGCCACGATGACGCTCGGCGACCGGTGGACGATCTCCTGCGCCATCGTGACGACGGCTGCCACGTTCACCGCGGGTGCGTCGATCGTCATCGTTCTCGCCGAGTGGCCGTCCAGGAAGGGGGCCGCGACAGCCGCGTCTGCCACCACGAGAGTCTCGCGGCCCGCCGTGAGGCGCTCCATCATCTGCCGGGCGATCCCTTCTCCGTGCCACAGGGTGGGAACTCGACCAGCGAAGTCCGAGGTCATGCGGAAGCCTCCTGCGCCTGAGCCAGCCCTGCGCGGATGGCTGCGCCCACCTCATGCAGCTCGTCCGCGGTGAACCCGTAGGCGGGAATCAGCTCGATCGAGCTGGGACCGGGCTGCACCAGGACGCCGTTGCGCGCGATGGCCGCGACGACGCGGAGCACCTCCGCCCCGGAGAGCGGGGCCTGATCCTCGGCGCGAAGCCCGAGCCCGATGAAGCACCCCCTTCCGGTGATCTTCGTGACCACGCCGTCCGACAGCAACGACGTCGCCAACTCCCCCAGCCCGGCTCCCAGCGCTCGGGTGGTCGATTCCACATCGATGCGGCGCAGTTCCTCGATCACCGCGATGATGGCCGCCGCGCAGGCCGGGGTCCCCGCCTGCGTCTCGCCGTGGACGAACGTCCAGCCCCCGCGGACGAAGTCGGAAGCGACCCGGTCACCCACCAGGAGCGTCGCGGCGCCCATCGCGCCGTTCGTCAGCGCCTTGGAGAGGATCAGGACATCCGGTGCCGCCGCCCAGGTGTCGGTGGCGAGCATCGTCCCGGTGCGGCCGAACCCCGTGGCGACCTCATCGGCGACGATCAGGAAGCCGTACTCCTCCCTGAGGGCGAGGAGGCGATCGATGAACGCGCCGGACAGCGCGTAGGCGCCGCTGCCGAGGACAGGTTCCACGACGACCGACGCCACCCTGGATCCTTCCCGCTTGAGCAGCGTCTCCAGCTCTTCGCCGTCGTCACTGTGAGAGACGTGTCTCACCGCTCTGCGGTCGACGAAGTAGGCGGATTGGAGGAGGTCGTCTCCGCTCAGGGCATGACTTCCGTACATCGTGCCGTGATAGCCGCCTCTGAGGCCGGCCACGATCGAACGGGACCCGCCCGACTTCTGCGACCAGTACTGGCGTGCGAGCTTCATCGCGGCGTCATTCGCCGCCCCGCCCGACGTGGAGAAGATGACGCGGCGGTAGCGGCTCGGGTCCGCCAATTCGATGAGGGCTTCCGCCGCGTCTTGCGCGTACCGATGGGGCGCTCTGAACAACGACAGGTACGAGGCGTCACGCGTGGCCCTGTCCACCGCGTCGGCGACCGCCGGGTTCCCGAAGCCGAGTGGAACGTTCCACAGACCGCTCGTCGCACACAGACGCGTGGATCCGTCAGCGAACTCGATGCGGTTCCCTGCCGCGCCGACGGCCACGCGGTCGTGCGTGAAGATCTCGTCCGCAGGGAGCATCGACGTCCACAGCGCGTGCGGAAGGCTCACCCTTCGACCTCCTCGGCTCGGCAGCGCACATCGGCGGGCGTGCCGACGTGGACGCTGAGCGCCGTGCGGGCTTCGCGGCACAGGGCGCGGGCGTCGGATGTCGCGATGCCGAGCCGTCGAGCCACGCGGTCGGCCGCGACCTCGGTCGAACGGGAGGTCTGCGTGGCGGCGACGACAACGGCCGTCGACCCCGAGAGCAGTTGGCGGCGCAGGGATCCGATGTCCGCGAGCAGGAAACCGTCGTCGGTGTCGAGCAGGAACGGATCCGCGGCCAGCGGTTCGGCGTCGGCACGCCCGTCATCGATCAGCGACCAGCCGAAGCCGGAGATCTTGGCGGTCGTAGTCTCCAGCCGGAGCATCTTGATGAGGTCCGTTGCTCTGAGGTAGCGCCCCATCCACTCACGACTCGCCAGGTCGGCTGCGAGCACATCACGGGGCACGACGCCTCCCAGGGCCGCAGCACCGGGCAGCGGAACCGTGAGCAGCGCCTCGAGATCGGCGGTGCTGCCGAGGATCTCGCCCTGCAGGCCGAGGCTGACCGCGCCGTCCGGGCTCAGTCTGAGAGCGCTCGGGGCCTCCAGCCGACCCGGCCTCACCAGCGCAGCGCGATCGGCGAGAAGCACCCGCGGATCGGTCAACGCCGAGGGGAAGACTCCGGTGCGTCGCGCGAGCTCCGCATCGTCGAGGAAGGCACGCCAGCTGGTCTCATCGAAGAAGCGGACGGCGGTGGGACCGATGATCTGCACGAACGCCGCCGCGACGTAGTCCTGGAGCTCGACGCCGCGTTCGCCGAAGAAGAGCTCGTCGCCGACCTCGCGCAGCGCGCCGCTGTACCGGGCGGTGCCGGCCGGCCCGTCATACGGCGCGCTCTCCGCCGGCAACAGGACCACGTCGTCGTGACCGGCCACGTCGTCGAGGTCGCTGACGTCTGCTCCGCTCTCGAGGAGGAAGATCCGGGAGTGCTCCGTATGCTCGCCGGTGATCCATTCGCGCAGCGCCCTGGCGCCGAAGAGCTCCGGCTGAGCAGCGTGGTCGTCGTCTCGCATCAGAGGCCTTCGTCCCGGCTCGCGGCCACGTCGAGACCCGCCGCTGCCAGGTCGCCGCGGACCTCCCGCACCACGGGAGCGACGCTGCTCGCGCGTCTGTCGAGCTCGGCAGCGAGCAGGGACACCGCCGCCGACTCGTCTCCCGTCGCGATCAGACATTCGGCCGCACGCGCGGCGTCGACCCCGAGGCGGAACCGACGACGAGTCACGGGATCCACCAGCAGATACTCGTCATCGCCGCCGGTCAGCAGGAACGGCGCGTCCGCGGATACGACGCCCAGGAGCGCGGGGAGTTCGTCGAGCGCGCGCACGATGTGCCCACCGAACCCCGAGATCGCCGGACGCGCCGGGATCCCGTCCCACTGACGCAGTATCTCGAGCGCCGCCACGTACCGCGCGAGCCACCGTCTGTCGTCGAGGTCGGCCTCGAACATGCCGCGGTCGACGATGCGCGCGAAGGCCCGCCCTCGGCCCGCGCCGTCGACGGCGCGGGCCTCGACGTCCGCACGCTCATCTCCGACCTCCCCGATAACGAGTCCGTCGGGGCCGTCCCGGTACTCGCCGTCTGCGCTCACGTGGACCCGCACGAGAGCGTCCGGCTCGTGGTCGGTCCCGACGAAGGAGACGAGGGAGTCGATGAGAACGGCGCTGCTCAGCAGCTGCTCGACGAAGACGCCGGATTCCCTCGCCGTGTCGGCGTCGCTGAAGAAGGCGGCCACGCCTTCCGCGCTGCACTGCCGGATGACGGTGGGCCCGACGATCGACACGAAGGGCACGGCGACGTACTCCTGCAGTTCGAGCGTCTGGCGGCCGTCGAGGGTCAGCTGGTCACCGGGCCTGCAGAAGCGCCCGTCGTATTCGACGACTCGCGGATCGCTCCGCACGGCCGTGCCCGCCGGCGTGAAGACGACGTCCCCCGCCCTACTCCCGCTCAGCACCGCCTCGAGGTGCGTGCCGGATTCCAGGAAGAACACCGCTCCCTCGACGAACCCGCGCCGTGCGCTCACATACTGCTCGAAAGCCGTCGCGGTGCGGTGGCCGCTTCGTGTCGCCGTCGAACTCGCCTGCATGCTTCCCCCAGAGAAACGTCGTATCACGATAGAAGGCTATACGTCCTCACATGAGGCTATCCAGACGGCAGGTGACGTGCAATATTTCACATCCGGGGGTGCCGGAGGCCCGGGTGTCGGCGATCTGTCCTGTCGCGCGCCCGGCATCGGATAGGATGGACAGGTTGTTCCTTGGTGACGTGTCCGAGCGGCCGAAGGAGCACGCTTGGAAAGCGTGTGTTGTGCAAGCAACCGCGGGTTCGAATCCCGCCGTCACCGCCAAACAAGAAGAGAGCCCCCGCTGGTGCGGGGGCTCTCTTCTTGTTGATGGGGCGTGGGGGACCCCGAAGGGGGGCACCGGCGCCCGCCCTCGCCGCCGGAATCGCGAGGGCTCAGCCGTCGAAGCGCACGCCGTAGATCTGACCACCCGGTTCCGCCGGCAGGCGCGTCATCCCGAGCCGCTCGTAGAAGGCGGCGGCACCGGCATTGTTCGGGTCGATCCCCAGGTGCAGCCCGCGCACCCCGCGCCGGGTCAGCTCGGCGAACAGCGTCTCGATGAGCTGGCGACCGAGACCCTGCCCCTGTGTCTCGGGAAGCAGGTCGATGTGCAGGTGGGCCGGGTGATCCGCGACGTTCGGCTCGATGCCGGCGGCGCGGCTGTATCCGTAGTCGATCATCCGATCCTCCCGCGTGGCCACCTCCACCGGCCGGGGGTGGCGTCCCTCGAGCGTCGGCCACCACTCCTCACGGAACCAGGCGTAGAAGGCGTCGGTGTCGTCCGTCGCCACGATGTAGCCGATCGTGCGCTCGTCGTCGCTCTCGACCACCCACGCGAGATCGGGATGACGCTCGGCGTAGGGCACCGCGAACAGGTCGCCCCACAGCGAATCGTCCGACAGCACACCGGTCGCATCCGCCCCGGCATCCGCCGTCTTCACGCAGATCTCGTACAGCGCGGCACGATCGGTGGGGCGGTACGGACGAATGCGGGACACGGCGACTCCTCGGGAGGGAACGGGTCCTGTCAGCCTATCGGCGCCTCGACCGCGACTCTGTTGCGCTGCACCCACGGGAGCAGCCAGGCGGCGAGCACCAGCACGACACCGGCGCCGACCAGCGCACCGCCGAGGGTGTCGGTCGCCCAGTGCACCGAGAGGAAGGTGCGCGAGAGGGCCATCGCGAGCACCCATGCCGCCCCGACGATCGCGACCCAGACCCGCGGGAAGAGCACCCAGAGCACGAGCGCGATCGTCGCGGCGTTCGCGGTGTGACCAGAGGGGAACGAGCCGTAGTCGCTCACCACCAGCATGTCGTCGGGCCGCGCACGCCCGAAGAGCTGCTTGAGCAGCTGCACACCGGCGGCACTCGCGGCGAAGCAGAGAGCGGCGAACAGCGCACCACGCCACCGCCGTGCGATCACGAGCACCAGGATGGTCAGCAGCGGCACTCCGAGGATGGCGACCCAGCCGCCACCGACCCAGTTCAGCGCGAGGGCGAAGTCGACCATCCAGTCCGCACGGGCCCCGGCGATCGTGTCGTTCCACCACCGATCGAACCCGGGGATCGCCGGGTAGGCGAACACGACCACGGCACCCAGCACCGTCGCGAGCGCGAGGAGGCCCACTCCCCACCACAGCAGCATCCGCCTGTTCATCGTCCCATTCTGTCGGACGATGCCTGAACACTCAGGGAGCGAGCATCCCGACCGTGCGCGGACGCACGACGAACCAGAGCGACAGGATGCCGATCGCGGCGCATCCGACCATGACGGAGGCCATGGTCGTCGCGGTGATCCCGGCGTCGTGCGAGAGCCATCCGACGACGGGCGAGATGAGGCCGGCGACGCCGAAGTTCGTCGCACCGATGATGGACGCCGCGGTTCCTGCGGCTTTTCCGTGACGGTCGAGCGCCAGCACCTGCACGTTCGGGAACGTGAATCCGCACGCGGTCATGAACACGAACAGCGGGATCACCGTGCCCCACAACCCGAGGCCGAGCTGATCGGTGACGATGATCGCGACTCCGGCGAGCAGCAGCACCGCGGTCGAGTAGGCCATGACCCACTGCGGCCCGAAGCGCGCGGCGAGTCGGGACGCGGTCTGCACGCCGAAGACGACACCGAGCGAGTTCACGGCGAACAGCAGACCGTACTGCTGCGCATCGAGTCCGTGCGTCACCTGGAACAGGAACGGCGATGCCGACAGGTAGGAGAACAGGCCGGAGAAGGTCATCCCGCCGATCACGAGCACGCCGAGGAACACCCGGTCCGAGAGCACGGAGCGGTACCGCTGCAGCATGGTCGCCCCTCCCCGGCCCTGGCGACGTGCGACGGGCAGGGTCTCCGGGATGAACAGGATCGTCGACAGCAGCATCACCACGCCGTAGGCGGCGAGCACGCCGAAGATCCCACGCCAGGGCATGAGCGTGAGCAGCCACGAGCCGATCAGGGGCGCGATGACCGGAGCCACACCCGAGACCAGGGCGAGGCGGGAGAGCATGACGACCAGTCGCCGCCCGCCGAACAGGTCGCGCACGATCGCCATGGCCACGACGCCACCGGCCGCCGCTCCCACGCCCATGAGCACGCGGGCGACGCTGAGCAGTCCGAGGTCCGGCGCGAAGGCCGCCCCGACGCTGGCGAGCACGTGCAGCGCGGTGACCGCGATGAGCGGCACCCGACGCCCGACCTTGTCACTGAGCGGTCCGACCACGAGCTGACCGAGCGCGAACCCGATCATCGTCCCGGTCAGGGTCAGCTGGATCGCGGCGGCCGTGGTCTGGAAGTCCTCCTCCAGCACCGGGAACGCCGGGAGGTACAGGTCGATCGTGAACGGGCCGAGAGCCGTGAGCGCGCCGAGCAGGATGATGTACAGCGTCCGGCGTCCGAGGGAGATGGCATCTCCGGGGTGCAGCATGACCGGAGCGGTCGCGGGGTTCGCGCCGAGTGTGCGGATCGCGCCGGTCGCGCTCGGGATGCGGATGCTTCCCGTCGCGGTGCGCTCCGGCTGCGGGGCCTGTTGCGCGTCGGCAGCGGAATCGTCCGCCTTCACGACGGGGAGGGAATCAGTGCGGGGAGCGTCGGACACGACGTCCTTCCAGAGTTCGGGGGAATACATGGGTCGAATCGATTCGACCTGGGGAAGCCCCTATGTTACCGCCGCTCTGCCCTCCTCCGACCGCCACAGATCCGAGACGCACCCTGGCAGCTGCGCGGGATGCGTCTCGGATACCGCGTCTTGCGCGGTCAGCGGGAGACGCGGTCGAGCGCCTGCTCGAGGTCGGCGATCAGATCGCTCACGTCTTCGATGCCGACCGAGAGCCGCACGATGTTCTCCGGGACCGCGAGCTCGGTGCCGCGCACGGAGGCATGCGTCATGTCCGGCGGGTACCCGATGAGCGACTCGACGCCGCCCAGCGACTCGGCGAGCTGGAACAGCGAGGTGCTCTCGACGAATGCCCGTGCCGTGTCGGCTCCCGCGGCGAGCCCGAACGAGAGCATCCCGCCGAATCCGCTCATCTGCTTCGCGGCGATCTCATGGCCGGGGTGCGAGGGCAACCCGGGGAAGTACACCTGCGCGAACTCCGGACGCTCCTGCGCCCACTCGGCGATGGCCTGCGCGTTCTCGGAGTGCTGCCGCATCCGCAGCGCCAGGGTCTTGATGCCGCGAGTGGTCAGCCAGGCATCCAGCGGCGCGGAGACGGCACCGACCGCGAACTGCTGGAACTTGACCTGGTCGAAGAAGCGGTCGTCGGCGAACACGACCGTGCCGCCGAGCACATCCGAGTGCCCGCCCAGGTACTTGGTCGTGGAGTGCACGACCACATCGGCGCCGAGCGCGAGCGGCTGCTGCAGCGCCGGCGAGGCGAAGGTGTTGTCCACGACGACGATCAGACCGGCTGCGTGCGCGATCTCGGCGATCAGGGCGATGTCGACGATCTTCAGGAGCGGATTGCTCGGCGTCTCCAGCCACACGACCTTCGTCTCGGGACGGATCGCCGCACGGAGGGCATCGACGTCGGAGAGCTCGACCGTCGTGGTCTCGATGCCCCAGGGAGCCAGCACCCGCGTGAGCAGCCGATACGTGCCGCCGTACACGTCGTTGCCCAGGAGGATGTGGTCACCCGGCTTCAGGATCCCGCGCAGCAGTGCATCCTCCGCGGCGAGTCCGGATGCGAACGACAGCGCGCTCGCGCCCCCTTCCAGGGCCGCGAGCTGCGTCTCGAGCGAGGAACGCGTCGGGTTGCCCGCCCGGTTGTACTCGTACCCGCCACGCAGACCGCCGACGCTGTCCTGCACGTGCGTCGAGGACTGATAGATCGGCGGGATGATCGCGCCCGTGACGGGGTCTGGCGCTTGTCCTGCGTGGATGGCTCGGGTGGCGAAGGCGTGATCGGACATGCCCCTCAGCCTACGTCCGCCCTCGCGGGGACGGCCTCCCGGTTACGCCCCGGGTCGGGGCATCGGCTCAGCGCGACAGATACGCCAGCAGGTCCTGACGCGTCAGGACCGTGTGAGGCTTGCCGTCCTCGGTCACCAGCAGCGCGTCGGCGTCGGCGAGCGCGGCCTTGGCCTGCGCGACCGAGGTGTGGATGCCGACGAGCGGAAGCCGCTCCCCCACGTGCGCGCCGACGGCATCGGCCGCATTCGCCTCGCCACGGAACAGCAGATCGAGCAGCCCTTTCTCGTCGACCGTGCCGACCACCTCACCCATCATGACCGGCGGTTCGGCGCTGAGCACGACCAGCTGCGAGACGTCGTACTCGGTCATGATGCCGATCGCCTCGAGCACCGTGTCGGTCGGGTGGGCGTGCACGAGGTCGGGGATTGCGGTGCCCTGCCGGGTCGGACGAGCTGCGAGCACGTCGGCGACGGTCTCCCCGTCCTCCACCTCGCTGAAGCCGTAGGAGCGCATCCATCCGTCGTTGAAGATCTTCCCCAGGTAGCCGCGCCCTCCGTCGGGAAGCAGCACCACCATCACAGCGTCCGCCGGCAGCTCCCGCGCCACGCGCAGCGCACCAACGACGGCCATGCCGCTCGACCCGCCGACGAGGATTCCCTCCTCGCGCGCGAGGCGCCGCGTCATCGCGAAGGACTCGGCATCGTCGACCGCGACGATCTCATGCGGCACCGTCGGATCATACGCGCCGGGCCAGATGTCCTCGCCCACGCCCTCCACGAGGTACGGCCTCCCGGTGCCGCCGCTGTAGACGCTGCCTTCCGGGTCGACGCCGACGATCCGCACCCGTCCTTCCGAGATCTCACGCAGGTACCGGCCCGTCCCTGTGATCGTGCCGCCCGTGCCGACGCCCGCCACGAAGTGCGTGACCTCGCCGTCGGTGTCGCGCCAGATCTCCGGTCCCGTGGTCTCGTAGTGGCTGCGCGGACCGTTCGGGTTCTCGTACTGGTTCGGCTTGAACGCCCCGGGGATCTCCCTGGCCAGTCGATCGCTCACGCTGTAGTACGACTCCGGACTGTCGGGAGAGACCGACGTCGGAGTGACCACGACGTCCGCGCCGTAGGCCCGCAGCACGTCGATCTTGTCCTCACCGACCTTGTCCGGCAGCACGAACACGCACTTGTAGCCACGCTGCTGCGCGACCAGCGCCAGGCCCACGCCGGTGTTGCCGCTGGTGGGTTCGACGATCGTGCCCCCGGGCTTCAGATCGCCCGATGCCTCGGCGGCGTCGATGATGCGCGCGGCGATGCGGTCTTTCGAAGAGCCGCCGGGGTTCATGTACTCGAGCTTGACGAGCACCGTGCACGCGACGCCCTCGGTGACGTGCTGGAGCTTCACGAGGGGCGTGTCGCCGACGAGGTCCACGATGGAGTCTGCGTACTTCATGACTTCAGGGTAGACGCGCGGATGCCGCGGCCGGGGATGTGTTGCACCCGACCGCGGCATCCGTCCTCGAAAGGCCCCCGTCGTCTCTCGAAGATCAGCCCTTCGTCGATCCGGCCAGCAGGCCCCGGACGAAGTAGCGCTGCAGGGCGAAGAACACGATCAGCGGCACGATGATCGAGACGAAGGCGCCCGCCGTGAGCAGGTACCAGTCGTTTCCTCTCGTGCCCGTGATCTCGGCGAGCAGCTTCGTGATCGGCGCCGCGGCGCCGTCGGCGAACACCAGTCCGACGAGCAGGTCGTTCCACACCCACAGGAACTGGAAGATCGCGACGGACGCGATCGCCGGCATCGTCAGGGGCAGCACCACGCGGAAGAAGATCTGTCCGCGGGAGGCGCCGTCGACGCGTGCCGCCTCGATGATCTCCCCCGGGATCTCCGACATGAAGTTGTGCAGGAGGTAGATCGCCAGCGGCAGCGCGAACATGGTGTGCGCGATCCACACCTGCGCGTAGCCGGAGGACGCATCCAGCGGCGTCGTGACCTGCAGCCCGAAGAGGTTGATGCCTCGGGAGAACGAGCTCAGCAGTGGCACGAGCGCCATCTGGATCGGCACGATCTGCAGGGCGAACACGAAGATGAACAGCGCGTTGCGGCCCTTGAAGTCGATCCACGCGAAGGCGTACGCCGCCATCGACGCGATCATCAACGGCACCAGCGTCGCCGGGATGGTGATCGCGATGGAGTTGATGAACGATTCGAGGATGGTCAGCTGGGTCGTGCCGGACTGCAGCACGTCGACATAGTTCTCGAACGTCACCTGCGGGTCGGAGAAGAACGTCCACCATCCGGACGACTGGATCTGATCGCGAGGACGGAACGAGGAGATGAACAGCCCCAGCGTCGGAAGGGTCCATAGCACCGCGATCAGGATGGAGGCGACGGATGCCCAGGGACGCGACAGCTTCTTGCGCGTGCGCCCTGCAGCGCCGTCGAGGCCGCCTCCGGTCGTGATCGCTCGTGTGCTGACAGCGGTTTCGGACTTCACGGTGTCGGTCATCGGATCTCCCGCTGCTTCTTGATCTGGCGTGCGTTGTAGATGACGATCGGCAGCACCAGGATGAACAGGATGACGGAGAGCGCGGCACTGCGGCCGGCCTCGAACTTCGAGAACTGCGTGTACATCTCGTTCGCGAGCACCGAGGTTCCGTAGTTGCCGGCGGTCATCGTCCGCACGATGTCGAACACCTTGAGAGAGGCGATGGAGATCGTGGTCAGCACCACGATGAGAGCCGGCCGGATGGACGGGATGGTCACCGAGACGAACCGCTCCCAGGCGTTCGCACCGTCGAGTTCCGCCGCCTCGAGAAGCTCCTGCGGCACACCCTTGATCGACGCCGACAGCAGCACCATCGCGAAACCGGTCTGCACCCAGATGAGCACGACGATGAGGAACAGGGTGTTCCACGGCTCGTTCAGCAGCCACTGCTGCGGCTCACCCCCGAACCAGACCATGATCTGGTTGAGGAGTCCGATCTGCTCGAACTCGGGCCCGCGGTACTCGTACATGAAGCGCCAGATGATGCCGGCGCCGACGAACGAGATGGCCATCGGCATGAAGACGAGGACCTTGTAGATCTTCTCGCCGCGGGTGCGATCGATGAACACCGCGTAGGCGAGACCGACGATCGTCGACACGGTCGGGACCACGAGCACCCAGATGATCGTGTTGACCACCGCGGTGATGCCGTCGGACTGCGTGAAGATCCACAGATAGTTGGCGAACCCGACGAAGTCCTTGCCCGACGAGCTCAGGAACGACGAGTACATCGTCTGGATCGACGGCAGGATCAGGCCGACCAGCAGCAGCAGGATCGCCGGTGCCATGAAGGCGACGAGCTGGATCAGGTATCCCGCGCCATCGCGTGATCGATAGTCCAGCCAGAAGAACAGCGCACCCACGGCGACGGCCACACCCATCGCCCAGTAATAGGAGTTGAAGAACCACATCACGGCGAGCGGGATGAGCAGGCACATCGCCAGCCGGATGCCGGTGTACAGCGCCCCCCTGCGTGGAGCGATGTCCACGAGGAGCAGGATGACCGCCACGACCACCGCGAATGCGATGACGACGGCGACCGCCTGCAGGATCGGCGGGAGCGAGCCGATCCACTGGAAGAAAATTGTCGCGTTCACGGATTCCCCTTCATCACGCGGAGCGGATCGACGACCGCACATCGACGTGCGGCGTCATGAGAGAAGAAGGGCCGCCCCCCAGAGGGCGGCCCTCCTCTTCTCTCAGCTGGCGGGCCAGCCCGTCTGGATCTGCGTGAGGACGTCGTCCGTGGGGGTGCCGTTGACCCACGCCACCATGCCCTTCCAGAACGTGCCGGCGCCGACAGCACCCGGCATCAGGTCGGACGCGTCGAAGCGGAACGTCGTGTTCGGGTCCTGGAGGATCTTGATGGTCTCCTGCAGGATCGGGTCCTTCGCGTTCGCGGGGTCGAGCCCGTTGTTCGCGGAGGTGACACCGCCCAGGCTGACGCGGCTGTTCGCCCACTCGGGGCTGGACAGGTACGCGAGCACCTTCTGGGTGGCCTCGGAGTCGCTGAACGCTCCGACGATCTCGCCGGCACCGGTGACGGCGGAGTCATCCGCAGACTCGCCCGGGAGCATGAACGCCCAGACGTCGCCGTCCTCGGCGACCTCCGTGCCGTCGGGGAAGAAGCCCGAGAGGAACGAGGCCTGGTGGGTCAGCGCGCACTCGCCGCCGGCGAGCTTCGGAGCGACATCACCGAACGCGGTGGAGTTGATCGAGCGCACGTCACCGAAGCCGGCGTTGACGTTGGCCGGGTTCAGCAGGACCTCGCCGACCGAGTCGAACGCCTGCTTGATCTGCGGGTCGGTGAACTTGACCTCGTTGGTGACCCACTGGTCGTAGACGTCCGGACCGGACTGACGCAGCACGTAGTCCTCGACCCAGTCCGTTCCCGGCCATCCGGTCGCGGTGCCCGACTCGAAGCCGGCACACCAGGCGGGAGTGCCGGTCGTCGCCTGGATCTTCTCGGTGAGGGCGCCCATCTCGTCGAGCGTCTTGGGAACCTCGACGCCCCATTCGGCGAACTTTGCCGGCGAGTACCAGATCCAGCCCTTGACGTTGGCCATCAGCGGCGCACCGTAGAACGTGCCGTCGACCGTGCCGTAGTTGACCCAGTCCTCGGTCCAGTACTCGTTGGCGTTCTTCTCGACCTCTTCCGGCGCGGGCTTCAGGTAGTCGCGGTTGGCGAAGTCGGCGAACAGACCCGGCTGCGGGAAGATCGCGATGTCCGGCGGGTTGCCGCCCTGCGCACGCGTACCGAGCTGGGTCTCGAAGTCCTGGCTGCCCTCGTACTTGATCGTGATGCCGTTCTCGTCGGCCCAGTCCTTCCAGGACTCCTGGAGGAGCTTCGCCTCATCATCGACGATCGTGCCGTAGATCGTGACGGTGGCGTCGCCCCCGTCACCCCCGTCGGTGCCGGGTGCCCCACCCGGAGCCCCACATCCGGCGAGCGCGATGCCCGCGACCCCCAGCAGGGCGAGCGGCGCGTAACGCCGGGAACGCTGTGACAGAGCCATGTGAATTCTCCTCTTCGAGTACAGGTTCCCGGCTGTGCGATGCCACCCCGGGGCATCGTTAGGGAACCGATTCCAGGCCAACCTACTGGCCATCCGCATCCCTGCACAACACGCTAGGGTCACAAGCTCGCAACCATTCGATGCACCGGCTCCCGACGATATGGGAGCGCTCCCTCGCCGTGCGCCTGGAACCGGTTCCCTTTTTCAGCGTCGACGACTACGCTGTGACGCGGCGCGCACCCCGCGTCGGGGCCACGCAGGCCGCGTGATCAGGTCGAGGAGGACCGATGAGCACGATCGCGGATGTCGCGTCACGTGCAGGCGTATCGAAGGCCACCGCCAGTCGTGCCCTGAGCGGCCGCGGATACGTGTCGGAGGCGACCCGGCAGCGCGTCGAGAGCGCAGCTCGCGATCTCTCCTATGTCGCGCACTCCTCGGCCACGAGCCTGGCGACAGGACGCACCCAGACCGTGGGCATCGTCATGCCACCCGTGGACCGGTGGTTCTTCGCCGAGCTGCTCGCCGGGGTGCAGGAGTCGCTGTTCGCCCTCGACTACGACCTTTCGCTGTACGGCGTTCCCGAGGGGTCGAAGACCAGGGAGCGGCTGTTCGAGAGCGTGCTACCCGGGAGGCGCTTCGACGGGATCATCGCCGTCGGCATCCAGCCGAGCGCTCACGAGCTCGAGCGGCTGCAGCGAACAGGACGACCGCTCGTCAGCGTCGGTCCGTACAGCGACGGCTCGAGCGCCGTGTCGATCGATGACACGGCGGCCGCGCGCATCGCCACCGAGCACCTCATCGAACTCGGACACACCGACATCGCCTTCGTCGGCGGCTCGACGGACACCGCGGAGCTGAGCTTCGGCGACGCCCAGCGTCTCGAGGGGTACCGCGGCGCACTGCAGGCCGCAGGACTCGCGGCGCATGCGCGCGTGGCCGGCGCCGCCCCGACCATGCCGGGCGGCTACACGGCCGCGGCGGGGCTGCTCGGCGACCGGCGACGGCGCCCGACGGCCATCGTCGGGGTGTGCGACGAAGCCGCGATCGGCGCGATCATCGCCGCCCGGCGACTGGGAATCGCCGTGCCGACCGAGCTGAGCGTCGTCGGCATCGACGACCACGAGCACGCGGACATGTTCGCCCTGACCACGATCGGGCAGTCGCCACGCGACCAGGGACACGAGGCGGTGCGCCTGCTGACGCGGCAAATGGAACACCCCGATGCTCCGCTCGAACTCGTCGACGCGGCCTCCGCCCTCGTGGTGCGCAGCTCCACGGCTCCCCCGCGCTGACCTCGCGGCACTCCGGCATGCGGGGCGGCCGCGAGACCGGCGGGAAACGCACGAAGGCCCCGGGGCGAACCCGGGGCCTTCGTTGAGAAACGCGTGAGCGTCGCGATTACTTGAGGGTAACCGTTGCGCCTGCCTCTTCGAGAGCAGCCTTGGCCTTCTCGGCGGTCTCCTTGTTGGCGCCCTCAAGGACAGCCTTCGGGGCACCGTCGACGACAGCCTTGGCCTCGCCGAGACCCAGCGAGGTGAGCTCGCGGACGGTCTTGATGACCTGGATCTTCTTGTCGCCAGCAGCCTCGAGGATGACGTCGAAGGAGTCCTTCTCTTCCTCAGCCTCAGCAGCGCCTGCGCCACCCGCAGCACCGGCGACGGCGACGGGAGCAGCAGCGGTGACCTCGAACTTCTCCTCGAACGCCTTCACGAACTCGTTGAGCTCGATGAGGGTCAGGCCGGCGAACTGCTCGAGCAGTTCCTCGGTGGAAAGCTTCGCCATGATGTATCTCCTAGATAGATGGGGTTTGTAGACGAGATCGCAGGTCGCTTACGCGGCCTCTGCGGTCTCCAGCTTTTCGCGAAGAGCATCGATGGTGGCGGCAGCCTTGCCCATCGTCGCCTTCATCATGCCCGCAGCCTTCGCCAGCAGAACCTCACGGCTCTCGAGCGCGGCGTACTTGTTGACCTCGTCCGCGGTGAGGGCGTTGCCCTCGAAGATGCCGGACTTGATCACGAGAAGCGGGTTGGCCTTGGCGAAGTCACGCAGAGCCTTGGCGGTGGCGACGAAGTCACCGTGCACGAACGCGACAGCCGACGGACCCTTGAGGTCGTCGTCCAGCGCGGAGATGCCAGCCTTGTTGGCGGCGATCTTGGTCAGCGTGTTCTTCACCACGGCGTACTCAGCGTCCTGACGGATGCTGTTGCGCAGCTCCTTGAGCTGGGCAACCGTCAGACCGCGGTACTCGGTCAGCAGAACGGCAGTCGAGTTCTCGAATGACTTCGTGAGCTCGGCGACCGATGCATCCTTCTGCGCCATGGTCACTCCTTGGTGTGTACGAGGCGCCGCACGGTGGTGAGGCGCCGACCTGGACCACCTGCAAAGAGAAAAGCTCCGGCGCAAGCGCACGGAGCTTTGGAAAGTTCGTGTCCTGCGCGGGCCCCTGCTGTGCAGAGCTTCGATCGCTGCGCGCTTTCGCACACGACGATGACCAGCGGTCTTCGGTTCGGGATAACTGTACCCCACCCGCACCTCTCCCCCCAAATCCACTCGCCCCCGTCCCTCTCCCTCTCCCCCCTCCCCTGACGAGACCCACGCGCCCTGATGAGACCCACGTTCCCCGCCGAGGCCCACACTTGGATACGCATCCGAGCGTGGGCCTCGGCGGCACACATGGGTCTCGGGGACGTGGCGCACAGGAGCGCGCGGCGCGGGCCAGCGCACGAGAGGTCTCGAAGCCCGGGATCAGGGGCGGATGCCGAACGCACCGAGCCGCGCGCCGAGAGCATCTGACGTGACGAGGTGCTCGGATCCCCAGCGGACGATCCGCCACCCGGTGACACCGCGAATCGCATCCTCCCGATGCTTCTCCGCGAGCACCACGGCCTCCGCCGACATCCCTGTACGCAACGTCGGATCGAGGTACTTTCCTCGCCCGTCGAACTCGCCGAACGTCTGCGCTCCCCGAAAGGCGAAGTCGAGCCGATAGTCCTCGCCATGCGGTCCGGTGACGCGCGACTGCAGATCGACCTCGGTGAACCCGAGTCGGTGAAGGTGCAGACGACTCACGCTCTCTCCAGGAAGCTGGGCGCGGCCATCCGAGAACGCGATCACCTCTCGGGCCTGACGGATGCCCCGGTTCGAGAGGGCTTGCGCCCGCCTCCCGAGTTCGTCCCTCCACTCTGCGGCGGCGATATGGTCCTGCTCGTGTCTGCGCACGGCGATGCGCCGCAGCGCCGCGTCGGCGACGGCGATCGCCGCTTCAGGCGTGAGCCGGGACGCCAGATCGAGCACGGTCCTCTCGAGCGAGGTGCATCTGATGCCCTCGACTTCCACGAGGTCGCTCTCACGAAGTGTGAGGTCGTGCCTCGCGACGCCCCACTTCACCCTGCTTCGACTCGTCGGGCCGAGAACCGCGTGAACGTACGTCGTCGAAGTCCGATAGAGCGGGAGTCCGTGGATCACGGCCGCCGAGGCGAAGCAGAATGCGGCACCACCGCCGGCGGATTCCCGATGCACGGCGAGCACCTTCATCAGATGGCGACCTTCGGTCCAGAGCTGCTCCCACTCCGCTGAATCCACATACCAGCCGCGACGCACTCGCACGATCGAGCCGTTGTCGACCATGGCACGGAGTTCGCGCTCAGATACCCCTAGAGCGAGCACATCGCTTCTGGCGAGAAGGAGCCGGCGCGCTTCTTCGATGGTGACGGACTTGCGCATGAACTCGATCCTCACTCGTCGCGCGCGCCACCCGCATCGCGAAGACTCGAACTTCCGAGAGGTGCGGACAAGTCGCTTCACATCGCCGCCGTGCAGAACGACAGGCAGA
Source organism: Microbacterium sp. Root322 (assembly GCF_001425645.1). Taxonomy (NCBI): domain Bacteria; kingdom Bacillati; phylum Actinomycetota; class Actinomycetes; order Micrococcales; family Microbacteriaceae; genus Microbacterium; species Microbacterium sp. Root322. Next base: position 521,172 of record NZ_LMCS01000002.1, read on the forward strand.
GGAGCTCCTGACCGCCTGGCGGCACCCGGACCCATGCTTATCGCCGAGACCCATGCCCCCACGCGACTGCGGGCGTGGGTTTCGGCGACCACCGTGGGTTTCGGCGACCACCTTGGGATGCGGGAGGTACGCGGATGCGGGAGGGGCGGACGCGTGAGGGCGGCGTGTACGGGAGGGAGGGTCGGCGGGCGGGGTTAGGGTCGAAGGGTGACACCGGAACTCTCTGCACGCATCGTCGCGGACTCCCGCGACCGCGTGGCGTGGCTGAGGGCGCGCTCGCGGGGCATCACCGCCACCGATGTGGCAGGACTGACCTCGGAGAAGTCGATCGCCAGGGCGGCCGACTCCAAACTGGGCGGAGGGCCCCGCTTCGGCGGCAACGCCTACACCGATCACGGTCGTCGGCGCGAGCCGGAGATCGCCGCATGGGTCGCGGCGACCCACGGCATCCTCCCCTCCTCGGCGCTGTTCCGCGCCGAGGTCGAGCACCGCCACCTCGCCACCCCCGATGGCATCGCGGTCGACGCCGACGGGCGTGTGAAGCTCGCCGAGATCAAGACCACGAACAAGGCTTTCCGCGGCATCCCCCGCACCTACCTGCGCCAGGTCTGGTGGCAGCAGCACGTGCTCGGCGCCGAACGGACCCTGTTCGTGTGGGAGGAGCACGTCGACTTCGCTCCGATCCACGATGAGCCGCGCTGCGTCTGGATCGACCGCGACGACCGCGAGATCGCGAAGCTCGTCGGCCTCGCCACCGACCTCATCGATGAGCTCTACCGACGCACCACCGGCCAGCAGGTACCGAGCCGGATGACGGATGCCGCCGCCAGCCGCCGCGAACAGCTCCGCGAACGCGATGCCTTCCGCGCGCTGGCACTCGCCGACTGACGAGGCATCCGACCGGAGCGACGCACCGCTCAGGTGCAGGTGTTGTTGTCGCCGAGCCCCAGGAGACCGCCGACCGAGAGCGAACGCGTCGCCGGAGCCGAGGCCCACGACGTTCCGGAGTAGGTCGCCTCGACCTTGACCGCATTGGTCGATCCGAGAAGACTCCCCAGCAGCGTGTTCAGCAGGCCCGAGCTGATCGTGGACGAGTACGTGTAGGGCCCTGATCCGGTTTGCGTGACGTTGGCGTTGTTATCCACGACGACGTTGTTGATGGAGAAGCGCTGCTGCACCTTCGGATAGGGCGACGTCCACGTGATCGTGAAGCCCGTGAAGGTGCCCAAGAAGTTCGTCACCGTGCACGAGGTCACCACGGGCTTCGCCAGCGTCGCGGCCGTGAACGACCCGGCGGCGTACTCGCTGTCCGTGAAGGCGGCGTCGGTCATCTGCACGGCGGGCGATGACCCGACCCCGACCAGCACGGCGAGCCCGACGACGCCGGCGAGGATGCGCGCACGCGCGTTGCGCCTCATGTCCTCCTCCCCTCCTCGGGCACCGCGCCTCTGCGACGGCGGACCGCGAGCACCGCACCCGACACCGCGAGCGCCGCTCCGACCACGACGGCACTCGCGGCTCCCGGTGGCAGTCCCGTCGTCGCGAGCCCGCCACCGGACCCCGCGACCACGGTCTCGCCTGCCCCCTGCGCGTGCACGCGGACATCGGTGCTGCCGGCACCCGAGCCCCCGGAGGGATCGAGGAGGATCGAGAGACGGAGGTGGGCCGTCTCGGTGTCCGCCATCTGCGTGAGCGGAACCTCGACCCCGTCGCGCGGGATGCTCCAGCCCACGCGCAGCGCGGTCGCACCACCAGGGCATCCTGTCTCGGTCCAGGCCTCGGGGCACGTCGAGACGTCGAGGAGCAGCTGCGCCTCACCTGTCGCGCTGACGGCGATCCGCACGACTCCCGGATCCGGGGCATCGGCGCTCACCGCGATGTCCCACTCCACCGGCTGCCCTGGCAGCAGCCTGCCGGCCGCCGCCCAGTCGGCGATCGAGACGAGACGGAGGATCGAGCCCTGGATGACCTGCGTCGTCGGCGCCGCCCATGCGGCGGTCGGCATCGCGAGCGCGAGGACCGCGAGCAACACGACAGCGACCGCGCGCCTCATGGTCCGCTCCCGTCAGGATCGTGAGCGGACCGACGCTGCCCACGCGGCCAGAACGCCCACACCACCAGGGAGGTCGCGGCGACCGTCAGCACTCCCAACACGATCGGGTCGCCCATCCCGGCGACGATCAGCGCGATCCCGGGAACGGAGAACAGCACCTTCCGCACCGACGACACCGTGTAGGGGAACGGATCATCTGCGGCATTCGCGTCGCCGCGCATCGTGATCACCCGCTCCTGCGCGCTCGGTCCCGGCGTGATCGTGGTGATGCGATGCGTCACCGGCAGCTCGCCAGGACGATCGACCGTCACCACGTCCCCGACCCCGATCTCGGCCGCGGGGATGCGCTGCACCACGGCTACGGATCCTGCCGGGATGGTCGGCGACATCGAACCGGTGCGGAACATGATGAGCGTGATCTGTGCGGTGAATGCGAGCACGACGAGCAGGATGCACACCGTACCGGCCACCGCGGCGATCCAGAGCAGCACGTCGCCGATCAGCCGCCCTGGGCGGAGCCGAGTGCGCACGTGTTCGGCGGTCGGGTGCGGATCCGCCGGGGCGGGGAACGGGGCCGCCTCCCGCAGGCTCCGCCGTGTCGTCGGGGTCGTCATCTCGTCCTCCTCTCCGTGCGTCTTCTCTCGCTGCTGCTGCGACTACGACGACGTCCCGAGGAACTGCCAGGTCTGCGTCATCGTCAGCCCCTGTGCCGCGTTCGGAGCGGCGAGCGGAAGCGTCACCGCGAAGCAGTAGTTGACCTGGGTGGCCCCGTTCGCGGTCACGGCCTGGGTCGTCGCGCCGCCCGCGGTGAGGGCTGAACCGTCCGCCACGACCGCCGTCCCGGCCGCATACGTGGTCGAGTTGCAGGTGGTTCCGGCGATCGCGCGCACGCCGTAGGTGAGATGCGCCGCGAGCCCGGTGCCTGTCGGTGTTCCCGCGATCAGTTGCACGGTTCCCGCCACCGACGGATTCGCAGTCTTCACACTGAACAGCGCATAGGTGGAGTTGCCCGGTGCCATCGCGGTCGGAACGAGCTGGAAGTTCAGCGTCGCGGCTGTGCCCGCGGTCGCGTGGTTCGAGAACGTGGCTCCGTCGACCGCACCCACGATGTCGAACTTCCCGGCCGTGAAGCTGGCGGATCCGTATTCGGAGTCGTTCCAGGCGGCAAGCGTGGCGGCGACGCCGATGCCGAGCACGACCCCTCCCGCGAGGACCGCTCGCAGTCGACGAGAGCGCAGCCGCCGCCTCTCCCGCACTTCTCTGCGGGTGATCATCACATGCTCAGTTCGTCGACGTGGCCGTGAACTTCCAGGTGGCGTTGGTCACCAGGCTCGGTTCGAGCGCGGCGTCCGCCGTCACTTTGAAGCACAGCTGCACGGCCGTCCCCGGATCCGTGGAGGTCGCCCCCGCGGTGAGCGGCACGGTGGTGACGCCGGTCTGGAGGTCGAGTGTCGTCCCGGTCGCCACCGGTGTTCCTGTCGCGGATGCCGCATCACAGGTCGCTCCCGGCGCCAACTGATAGATCGAGTACGACAGGTGGTCGGAGTTCGACGTGGCCGCGGCATCGGCCGTGGTGCCATCGGCGACGAGATCGGCGCCGCTGGTGGTGCCGGCTGCGAGACGCACCCAGAACCCGGCATAGACCGAGCTGTTCGGCGACATGTTGCCCACGAGTCCGGCCGGCAGGGTGAACGCGAGAGTAGCCGCGCTGCCGGCCGAGTCGTGATCGGCATACGCGGTGCCGTCGGTAGAGCCCTGCAGATTGAACGCGCCGGCGGTGAACGTGCCGTTCGCGAACTCGGAGTCGTTCCAGGCCGCGAGCGTCACGGCGGTGCCGACGCCGAGAACGAGCCCGCCCGCCAGTACCGCCAGCACCTTGCGCTGGGTTGCCTTGGTTGCCATGTCGCTTCCCCCTCAGGAATTCGTGAGTCACGCGAATGCCTGTGTTCCGGTCGCCCCTCAACGACCCCGCATCTGCGCGTTTGCGCCATCCTCTCGTTGCCTCATCCGCAGAACAAGGCGATTTCGCGCACGAGATTCGATCATCCCGCGCAGAATCGCCTCCCCGCCCGCCGTGCCCTATCGCGATCGACGGGCCGGGGCGCCGCCGAGAACCCGTCGCGCCTCGGCGGCGATCTCCGCGGCGATGGTGTCGAGCAGGTCCGAGCGCAGGTTCCACTGCTGCCAGAACAGTTGCACGCGAAGGGTCGGTCCGCCCAGAGGAACGAGCCCGCTCGATTCCTGGAGCACCGGGACCATCCCCCAGCCGAGGCCGAGCGTGACGGCGAGGGCATAGTCGTGGGATGCGGGGACGTAGTGCCGGGGCACTCCCTCCTGCGCCACCGACATCTCCCTGAGCCATTCGTGTTGCAGGGTGTCCCTGCGATCGAAGTCGACGAACGGCGCCGCAGACAGGGCGCTCTCGGTCGCTCCCTCCGGGAACCAGCGCGCGGCGAATGCCGGCTCGGCCATAGCCCGGTACTCGAGCACGCCGAGAGGCGACACCGAGCACCCGGAGACGGCGCTCTCCTCACTCGTGACAGCCGCCATCACGGTGCCCGATTCCAGCAGGCGGGCGGTGAAGTTCTGATCGTCGCGATGCAGGTCGAAGTCGATGTCGTGTCGGGCGGAGAGTCGTGCCAGCGGGGCGAGGAACCACGTGGCCATCGAGTCGGCGTTCACCGCGAGGGGTATCGTGATCCGCCGATTGCCCTCTGCTTCATCGATGCCGACACCGACGAGCGCGTCGTGCTCCAGGAGCGCGACCTGTCGGGCGAGACGCACGATGGCCTCCCCCGCCTCGGTGAGCCGTGCGGGCTTGGTGCGCACCACCAGGATGCGACCGAGCTGCTGCTCGAGAGTCTTCAACCGCTGACTCACTGCCGAAGGGGTGATCTGCAGCCGCTTCGACGCGGCATCCAGCGTCCCCTCGTCGACGATCGCGGCGAGGGTGGTCGCGAGTTCCGGATCGATGCGCACATTAGTGATGCTAATGGTGCGATAGGAATCTTCGCTTCACTTCATGTATCTCGATTCCTAGGCTGAACCCATGCTCACCGCTCTCGCCGGCCTCGGACTCGGCCTCTCCCTCATCGTCGCGATCGGCGCGCAGAACGTCTTCGTGCTTCGTCAGGGGATCCGGCGCGAGCATGTCCTCGCCGTGGTGATCATCTGCGCCCTCTCCGATGCGGCGCTCATCGCCGCGGGCGTCGCCGGACTCGGCTTCGTCCTCTCCGCCGCGCCCTGGCTGGTCGTGGTCGCGCGTTGGGCGGGGGCCCTGTTCCTGCTGACCTACGCAGCGCTGGCCGCCCGTCGCGCCTGGCGAGGGGGCGAGGAGCTCGAGGTAGACGCGACGGATGCCGCGTCCCCCAGTTCCCGCGCGACCGGTGGCGTGAGCGCGACTCTCACCCGCAGCCGGCTGGCCCCCGTGATCCTGACCACCCTCGCCCTCACCTGGCTCAACCCGCACGTGTACCTCGACACCGTGCTGATGCTCGGGTCCATCGCGGCCACGCACAGCGACGAGCGCTGGCTGTTCGCGGCCGGAGCGATGGCCGCCAGCCTCCTGTGGTTCACCGCGCTGGGGTTCGGGGCGCGCTACCTCGGACGCTGGCTGCGCACGCCGCGGTCGTGGCGCATCCTCGACGCCGTGATCGCGGTGGTCATGGTCACGATCGCGATCAGCCTCGTGCTGCCCGTCCTGGGGGGCTGATCGGCTTCATGCGCCGTCGATCTGGGCGAGCCGAGCACGGACGAGGCGTTCGAGGACCTCGCTCGGAATCGGGTGCTCGGGCTGGAACCGGATGGTCCCCTTATCCACGCTGACCCCGGGATACCCGTCGAGAACGTCTGCGACAGCGGCGACGGCATCCGGGCTGAACGGGTAGATCCCGATGTGCTTCTTGGCGCGCATCACCGAGAGCAACGGCTTGCCGCCGTGCACGAGCGCGGGCATGCCATACCCTTTGCCCTGCTCCGCATCCGGCGCCTCTCGGCGCGCGACGGCATAGACACGATCGATCGCGTCACGATCAGCGGCAGCGAGGTCTGCGAGGTAGTCGTCGATGGTTCCCACGAGGGCATCCTGTCACCGATCCGCGCACGGGGCGAGGGTCAGCGGGATTCAGGCGCCGTCGAGCGGACGCATGATGCGGGTGAGGAACCGCTTCGTGCGCTCGTGCTGCGGGGCGCTGAAGAGCGCGGCCGGCGGCCCCTGCTCGACCACCACGCCGCCGTCCATGAACAGCACATGATCCGCAGCTTCGCGCGCGAAGCTCAGCTCGTGGGTGACGACCGCCATGGTCCAGTTCTCGTCGGCGAGTTCTTTGATGACGAGCAGCACCTCCCCCACCAGCTCGGGATCGAGCGCACTGGTCGGCTCGTCGAACAGCAGCAGATCGGGCTTGAGAGCGAGCGCGCGCACGATGCCGACACGCTGCTGCTGCCCGCCCGAGAGCTGATGCGGACGCGCATCCGCCTTGTCGGCCAGACCTACGCGATCGAGCAGCGCGAGTGCCTCGGCCACGACCTCGGCCTTCGGTCGACCCTGAACCCGCCACGGCCCCTCGATGACGTTCTCGAGGACGGTGAGGTGCGGGAAGAGGTTGTGGTGCTGGAACACCATCGCCGAGCGGTCGCGCAGCGCGAGCCGCTTCTGCTTCTGCACGCGGGGCGAGGGCTTCGCCTCCGGGGCGAAGTCGATCTCGGGGCCGCCGTCGACGACGATGGTGCCGACATCCGGTGTCTCGAGGCCGTTGAGAGCACGCAGCACGGTGGTCTTTCCCGAACCGCTGGGCCCGATGAGCACGACGACCTCGCCGCGGTGCAGCGTCAGGTCGATGCCGCGGAGCACTTCGTTGTCGCCGAAGCTCTTGCGCAGGCCACGGGCGGTGAGTAGAGCCTCTGAAGTGTTGTCAGTGCGCGACACGGCTGTCGAGCCTCCTCTCGAGAGCGCTCTGGCCGAACGACAGCACCAGACAGAACACCCAGTAGACCAGCGCGGCGGCGAGGTAGAGCACCATGAACTCGTAGGTGGTCGAGGCGATCTGCTGCGCCACCTTGAACAGTTCGGTCACGAGGATCAGCGACGTGAGAGAGGTGTCCTTCACCAGCGAGATGAACGTGTTCGACAGCGGGGGAACCGACACGCGCGCCGCCTGCGGCAGGATGATGCGAGTGAGCGTGCGGGTGCGGTTCATGCCCACCGTGTACGCAGCCTCCCACTGCCCCTGCGGGACCGACAAGATGGCGGCGCGGACGACCTCGGCACCGTAACCGCCGACGTTGAGCGACAGCGCGATGATGGCACTCGGCCACGGGTCGATCGTGATCCCGATCGACGGCATGCCGTAGAAGATCACGAACAGCTGCACCAGCAGCGGCGTCCCGCGGATCACGGAGATGTAGAACCGAGCGACGCCCGAGAGGATCGGGTTCACCGAGATCCGCATCAGAGCGATGCCGACGGCGATGAGCAGCCCCAGGGCGAACGATGCCAGCGCGAGCGGCACCGTCGCCGTCAGACCCGCCCAGGCGATCGGCCCGAGCGCGTCCAGGAACAGCTGCCAGGGACTCTCCATCGGCTACTGGGAGACGTCTTCGCCGAAGTACTTCTTGCTGATCTCGGCCAGCGTGCCATCCGCGCGCAACTCGTCGAGCGCGGCGTCGACCGCCGTGACGAGGGCTTCCTTGTCCTTGGCGAAGGCGAACGCCTGCTCGCCCACCTCATCGGTCTCCGCCGCGATCTTCAGACCGGTCGGGCTGTTGGTCGTCTCGTAGTCGAGGAACGTGAGCTTGTCGTTGATGGTCGCATCGACCCGTCCCTGGCGCAGGAGCTCGACGGCCTGTGCCCAGCCCTCGACACCCTCGACCGTGGCGCCCGACTCGGCGGCGAGGTCGTTCCAGTTGCTCGTGAGCGACTGCGCGGTGGTCTTGCCGTCGAGGTCGGCGAACGACGAGATCGTGTCGTCGTCCTCGGCCACGACGATCACGCCGGGAGAGACGGTGTACGGCGTGCTGAAGAGGTACTTCGCCTCACGCTCGTCGTTGATCGTGACCTGGTTGGCGATCACGTCGAACCGACCGGCGTCGAGACCCGCGAAGATCGCGTCCCACTGGGTCTCTTCGAACTTCACCTCGAGGCCGAGCTTGTCGGCGACGGCTTCGATGATCTCCACGTCGTATCCGGTCAGCTCGCCGGCGCCGTTGTCGCCGTGGAAGCTGAAGGGACGGTAGGTGCCCTCGGTCCCGACCGTGAGCGTGCCGTCCTTCGCGAGCCCGAACTCCGAGCTCGCGGAGCTCTCGCCGCTGCCCGCAGTGCTCTCAGGTGTGCTCGACCCGCTGCAGGCGGTCAGAGCCGCGGCGGCGACGACGAGTGCGGTGACGGCGATGAGACGACGGGACATGAACCCTCCTGGGGTGTGAAGCGCGGTGCGAGTTTACGCGACCGTCGCGGGAACTCCCCCACAGTACGTGGCACGGGGCGGTTCGCCGCATCCGATGACGTTTCGTTTCGCAGGAGCTCGGAAGACGCAAAAACGCCCCCGGGAGAACCCGGGGGCGTTTGTGCGAGTCAGACTCAGATGGAGTTGACGTCCAGCGGGATGCCGGGGCCGAACGTGGTCGACACCGCACCCTTCTGGATGTAACGGCCCTTCGAGCTCGACGGCTTGAGGCGGACGATCTCCTCGAGCGCTGCGCCGATGTTCTCGTTCAGCTGCTCAGCGGTGAAGGAGGCCTTGCCGACGACGAAGTGCACGTTGGCGTGCTTGTCGACGCGGAACTCGATCTTTCCGCCCTTGATCTCCTCGACGGCCTTGGCCGGGTTCGGGGTCACGGTGCCGGTCTTCGGGTTCGGCATCAGACCACGCGGTCCGAGCACCTTTCCGAGACGACCAACCTGGCCCATGAGCTCCGGGGTGGAGACGGCGGCGTCGAAGTTGGTCCAGCCATCGGCGACCTTCTGGATGAGCTCGGCGCCGCCGACCTCATCTGCACCTGCGGCGATCGCTGCCTCGGCCGCGGGGCCGGTGGCGAAGACGATGACGCGGGCGGTCTTACCGGTGCCGTGGGGCAGGATGACGGTGCCGCGCACCATCTGGTCTGCCTTGCGGGGGTCGACGGCGAGCTTCAGCGCGACCTCGACGGTCGAGTCGAACTTCGACGATCCGGTCTCCTTCGCGAGCGCGACGGCCTCGGTCGGAGTGTAGAAACGGTCTGCCTCGATCTTCTCGGCGGCAGCCTTGTAAGCCTTGGACTTGGTAGCCATGATTATTCTCCTCAGCCCTCGACCGTGATGCCCATGGAACGGGCGGTGCCGGCGATGATCGAGATCGCGGCCTCGATGTCGTTGGCGTTCAGGTCAGCCTGCTTGGTCTCGGCGATCTGGCGGACCTGGTCCTTGGTGATCTTCGCGACCTTGACGGTGTGCGGGGTCGCGGAGCCCTTGGGGACGCCGGCGGCCTTCTTGATGAGCTCCGCGGCAGGCGGGGTCTTCAGGACGAACGTGAAGCTGCGGTCCTCGTAGACGGTGATCTCCACGGGGATGACGTTGCCGCGCTGCGACTCGGTCGCGGCGTTGTACGCCTTGCAGAACTCCATGATGTTGACGCCATGCTGACCGAGCGCGGGGCCGATCGGCGGCGCCGGGTTGGCTGCACCGGCGTTGATCTGAAGCTTGATCAGGCCGGTCACCTTCTTCTTCGGTGCCATTCTCTTTCCTTTCATCGAATCGGATGCCGGAGCACCCGCTTCTCCCACAGATCCGGCGTTTCCGGACCGTGGTCGTCTGCGCGCACGCCGAAGCGCCGCACAAACCACACAAGTCTACCCGATCGGGAGACCGTTCGCCGCCGAAGGCCACCGAGCGTGCGGGCGATGCCGGCGGTGACGCGAGAACGGCCGCCCCGAAAGGGACGGCCGTTCTCGTGAGGAGGGGTGTCAGATCATCTTGGTGACCTGGTCGAACGACAGCTCGACCGGGGTCTCGCGCTCGAAGAGGGAGACGAGCACCGTGAGCTTGCCGCTCTCGGGCTTGATCTCGCTGATCGAACCGGGAAGACCCGCGAACGAGCCCTCCTTGATCGTGATGGTCTCGCCGACCTCGAAGTCGACCTCGGCCGGGAGCGGACGAGCGACGGCGAGGCCGCCCTTCGACGCGATGTTCTTGGCGGTGGGGACGTCCTTGACCTCGACGAGCGACTTCAGCATGTTGAAGGCCTCTTCGAAGCGCAGCGGCGTCGGGTTGTGGGCGTTGCCCACGAAGCCGGTGACGCCCGGGGTGTGGCGGACGACCGACCAGGTGTCTTCCGTGAGCTCCATGCGCACCAGCACGTAGCCGGGGATGCGCACGCGGGTGACCATCTTGCGCTGGCCGTTCTTGATCTCGACCACGTCTTCCATCGGGACCTCGATCTGGTAGATCTCGTCCTCGACCTCGAGCGTCGACTTGCGCTGCTCGATGTTGGCCTTCACCTTGCGCTCGAAACCGGCGTAGGAGTGGATGACGTACCACTTGCCCGGGAGCATGCGGAGGTCCATGCGGAAGGCCTCGTAGGGGTCTTCTTCAGCATCCTCGTCGTCGTCGTCCGTCGAGGAGTCCTCGTCGCCCTGCACGTCATCGGCGCCGAGCTCGGGGCCGTCGTACGGGGTGACCTCTTCGGCCGCCGCAGCATCCAGCTCGGCGACTTCTTCGGCCACAGATTCGTTGAGGACCTCAGCGGCAGCCTCAGACTCAGCCGCTTCGTCCAGGTTGAGAGCGTCGTTCACGATCGCGTCCGCCTCCGGGTCGTCGATGTCGATGTCGGTGTCAACCGTGTCATCCTCTTCGCCGTCCTCGTCTTCGACGTGGACCGCGACGTGCTCAGCCGGGGTGACCGAGAGCTCTTCCTCAGCGAGCACGTTGCCCTCCTGGGCTTCGTCTTCCTCGCTGGACTGCTCTGCGGCGGTCGCCCAGTCGGCGTCGTCGGAATATCGTTCAGACACGTTGTTTCTTCTCCATAGCTGCGGTGTGAGCCGCGGGGGTCATCAGCCAGGGATTCCGAACACCCAGTGCGTCACGAACGCGAACAGCGTGTCCAAGCCGTAGACGATGCCCATGACGATCAGAACGAAGACGAGCACCACCCCGGTGAACTTGAACAGCTCCTTGCGAGTCGGGGTGACGACCTTGCGGAGCTCGGCGATGACCTGGCGGATGAACAGGGCGATGCTCCCGAAGAACCGGGAGAAGGGGTTGCCCGTCTTCTCGCGGGTGGCGCCGGCCGCGACGACCTCGCCGCGCGGTTCGTCCTGATCCATCCTGAATGTACCTTTCGTGTGTCAGCGTTGCGCTGACGCGCAGGGCGGACAGGAATCGAACCTGCAACCTGCGGTTTTGGAGACCGCTGCTCTGCCAATTGAGCTACCGCCCTAGAGACCGGGAGGTCTCGGGGTGTTCCCTCCACTCTGCCACCGTGACCGTGATCGGAAGACCCCAGGCATGGCGAAAGAATGCAGACAACAACTGCCCCTCAAGCATACGGCATCGATCCGGTAGTGCCGAACCGGGATCGCGTTGGCGTGTTCTTGTTAGGCTCAGCGAGCGTATGCAGGAGGAGGGAGCGCCGGTGAGCGCTGAAGTGCAGCAGTTCCAGGTGGATCTGCGCGGAGTCGTCGATCTGCTCAGCCGGCACATCTACTCCAGCCCTCGGGTGTACCTGCGGGAGCTGCTGCAGAACGCCCGCGATGCGATCACCGCCCGCCGCGAGGTCGACGGCGGCGGGGGACGCATCCGCATCACCCCATTGACCGCGGAGAGCGGCGAGTTCGTGCTGCGCGACGACGGTGTGGGGTTGACCCTCACGGAGGTCGCCGATCTGCTGGCGACCGTCGGCCGCAGCTCGAAGCGCGATATCTTCGACCTCCCGCGCAGCGACTACCTCGGCCAGTTCGGCATCGGCCTGCTGAGCTGCTTCATGGTCGCCGACACGATCGTCATCCGCTCCCGCAGCGCCCGCGGCGGCGCCTCGGTGGAATGGACGGGCAGCGCGGACGGCACGTTCCAGGTGGCCGAGATCGACGAGGAGCTGCCGATCGGCACCAGCGTGCACCTCGTCCCGCGTTTCGACGCCGACGAGCTGCTGCGCCCCGCGGCGGTGCACGAGCTGGCGACGACGTTCGGGGAGTTCCTCCCGGTGCGCGTGACGATCGACACCGCAGCCGGAGACATCGACATCACCAGGGATGCGCCCTTCCTCGACCCGGCAGAGGATCCCGAGGCGGCCGTGGGCTACGGGCGGGACCTCCTCGGTGCGAGTCCGCTCGACGTGATCGAGCTGAGCGAGCCCGCCACGGGCACCCGCGGCCTGGCGTACGTACTGCCCTTCGCTCCGCCTCCCGGCGCGCGCCAGGCCACGCGCATGTACCTGGGGCGGATGCTGCTCTCCGAGCGCGTGGACGATGTGCTCCCCGACTGGGCGTTCTTCGTGCGCGCCGTGATCGACTCCACCGGCCTCGCCCCGACCGCGAGCCGGGAATCGCTCGTCGAGGACGCGGCCCTCGAACGCGTGCGGGAGCAGCTGGGTGCCGGCATCCGCCGCTGGGTGCTCGAGCTGGGGCTGCGCGAACCGCACCGCCTCGCGCAGTTCGTCGCCGTGCACGAGGTGGGGCTCAAGTCGTTGGTGCGCCACGACGAGGAGCTCGCCCGCTTCATCTCCCGCTGGCTGACCGTCGAGACCACACACGGCACCCTGCGCATCGGCGACCTCGTCGAGCGGTACCCGCACATCCGATACGCGCAGACGGTGGACGAGTTCCGCCAGGTGGCCGGTATCTCCCCCTCCGACGAGGTGCTCGTCAACGGCGGGTACCTCTACGACGCCGACCTGATCCGGATGCTGCCCGACCTCTACCCGCAGGTCACGGTCGAGCAGGTCGACGTCACGGGAGAACTCGACCGGCTCGACCCGCCTCCCCTCGATGACCGCGACGCCGCCGTCGCCCTCGAGGCGCGCGCCGGCGCCGTGCTCGCCGCATCCGACTGCTCCGTCGTCGTGCGCTCCATCGACCGCCCCGACCTGGCCGGGCTCTACGTGGCCGACCCCGAGGTGCTGCGGGCGATCGATCGCGGGCGCACCAAGGGCATCACCGGCGCCCTGTGGGGCGGCGTGCTGGATCGCATCGACCAGACCCTGTCCTCCGCGCGCGAGGACGATCTGCGGGCTCGGCTGTGCCTGAACTGGTCGAACCGCGTCGTGCGCGCCCTGGTGCGCGTGCAGGACGACGCGGTGTTCGCCCGCACGGTGCAGCTGCTATACATCCAGGCGCTGCTCGCCGGACACCACCCGCTCGCCGATGCCGACAGGGCGCTGATGACCAGCGCCCTCGCCGACCTCGTCTCACTCTCGGCCGGTCTGGAGGGGGACACCATCCCCTTCGGCGACGCCCGCTGAATCCTCCCCGAAAGGTTCCGTCCATGGCACGTCCGAAGAAGCGCTTCCAGCAGCTGATCGAGGAGATCGATCGCACCCCCTGGGGGCCCGCTGAGCAGGCCCTGGTCGCCGAGGCCGTCGCCCTCGCCGTGGAGATCGGCGACGAGCGTCTCGAATACGAGGCACGGATGCGTCAGACGGCGTCGGCGAACATGAACGGCGCGACCGACGTCATGCTCAATTCGTTCGCATGGTGCCTCGCCCACCACGACGCCGACCCGCAGCGCTTCCCCGCCGACCTCGACAACGGCGGCGCCGACCTGATGTGGCAGTTCAAGTGGATGGCGTCGTCGCTGCGGTCCTCCCCCGCGTTCTCGCAGGAGCAGATCGCCGCCGTGCTCGACGACATGGAGTCCCACTACCGTGCGGCGGGCCTCGGCGTCAGCGGCGTGCTCACCGCCCGCTTCGAAGATGCCTGGGATGCGGGCCGCATGGATGAGGCCGAGGCACTGCGGGTGCAGCTGGAGGCCACGCCGCGCGACGAGCACAGCCACTGCGACGCGTGCGGGCGCAGCCAGATCGCCGGTTTCTTCGCCGACACCGATCGCGACGCGGAGGCGATCGTCCTCGTCGAGGAGATGATCGAGGGCGGCTTCTCCTGCGGCGAGGAGCCGGAGCACGCCCTCTCGCGCGTGCTGCTGCCCTACCTGCGCGCCGGACGCCTGGATGAGGCGAAGACCGCGCACCTGCGCAGCTACCGGCTGGCCAAGGACAACCCCGACAACCTGCGCATCGTCGCCAACAACATCGTGTTCGCGGCCGTCACCGGCAACGAGGCCCGCGCTCTGGCGCTGGTCGAGAAGCACATCGCGTGGCTCGCGCACGACGGGCTGAACGTCGACGCGCACTTCGCGGCCCTCGCCGCCCTCGCCGTGGCGCTCGACCGGGTCACCGCCGTCGGGCACGGCGACACCCCGGTGCGCGGTGCGGAGTCGGCAGCCCTCGTCCCCTTCTTCGGCGAACACGATGGCGCCTGGAGCGCCGCCGACCTCGCGGCCGCAGCGTGGGCCGCCGCCGAGCGGATCGGAGCGGGCTTCGACGGACGGGACGGGACGGACGGCCACGCGCGCAGCCTCGAGCGGATGCGCGCGCTCGCGGACGAGCAGTACGACGTGCCGATCCGTTCGGATGCCTTCGTGGCCCCCGCCCCCACCACCACTCCTGTGGACGCGGATGGCTGGTTCGAGCGGGCGATGCAGCTCGCGCAGTTCGGTGCGGAGCACGAGACCCTCGAGGCGCTGCCCCACGCCCTCGCGGTCGAAGACCCCGCCAAGCGCGCGCAGCTGCTCTCGATGCGCCTGGGGATCCTGATCGCACTCGATCGCGCAGAAGAGGCCCTGCAGCTGCTGCCGGAGCGTGTCGCCGCGCTGCGGGCGGCCGGCCGTGACGCGCAGGCCGATCTGGAGGAGCGCATCGGCCTTGCCACCTTCGGCCTGAACACCCCGGAGACGACCGCCGCGCTGGAGGAGGAGATCGGCGCATCGGACGACCTCCCCGCCTGGACACGCGGCGACCTCGCCATCAGCCGTGCCGCCCTGCACCTGCAGTCCGGCGAACCCGACGCCGCGCTGGATCACGCCGAGGTGGCCGCACGGTCCTTCGCCGAGGCCGAAGACACCCGGCTGACGAACACCACGACGCTGCTGGCGATCTCCGCCGTGCTGAGCAAGGGCGACCTCGAAGCGGGAAGCGCACTGCTCGACCGTCTCCTCGCGCAGGACGACCTCAGCACCGGCCACCGGGCGCAGGCGCTGCAGACCCGCGCACGTGTGCGCGGCGGCGGCAGCGCCTACGTCGAGGGCGCGGTCGACGCCGATGAGGCCTGTCGGCTGCTCGCCGAGCTGGGGGCGACCCGCGCTCTCGGCGACGCGCACCTGCTCGCCGGCGCCCTCTGGGAGGACGCGGACGAGCCGGAGAAGGCCGTCTCGCGCTACCGCCTCGCCGCCCGCCTCGGAGGCGAATCGGGAGGCGACACGACCGGCCTCGACTTCCGTCTGGCGCGCGCCATGCTGCGTGTCGGCGATGCCGAGGAGGCCGCTGAGCTCTTCGGCGACGTGCTGCAGCGCGAGGAAGAGGCAGAGGTGCCCGCCGGCTCCCGCGCCATGACCGCATCGATGCTCGCACGGGCTCTGAGCGCGGCCGGTGAATTCGGCCAGTCCGTCGGCGCGCACGGCTACGCCTCCGAGCTGTTCGGACAGGCCGAGGAGCACGCGGATCAGGCGATGTCGATGACGGAGCAGGCCAAGATCCTCGCGCGCTTCGACGAGCACGACGACGCGATCGCCCTGCTCGAGTCCGCGACCGAGATCGTGCGGCGCGCGCCCGATGCCGTCGGCGCCCTCACCGAGGTCCTGCACAGCCTCGGTCAGGCCTACGGCGGGCGCGGCGACGAGCGGGCGTTCGGCCTCTTCGACGAGGTCGCCGCTCTCGCACAGCAGCACGAGGCCGGGTGGCTGCTCGCCGATGTGACCGACTCGCGGGCGCGTGCCCTGGCCGAGCTCGGCCGTGTCGACGAGGCGGTCTCGGCCGCCCTCACCGCGGCCGACGGCTTCGCGGCACTCGGCGACGTCGGATCCGCCGGAGGGTCAGAGCTGTTCGCGGCTCGTGTACTCGTCGGCAACGACCGCGCAGCCGACGCCGTGCCGGTCTACCGCAGCGCCATCGAGCACGCGGGTGGCCACCCGCCGCTGATGCAGGTGGCTGCCCTCGAGCTCGGCAACGTGTTCGAGGCGCTCGGTCGGCACGGCGAGGCCGCCGAGATCCGCGCGCAGCTGGAGAGCTGAGCTGACTCAGAACAGCTGACGCCAGTTCGCCTTCGCGAGGTCGAGGAGCTCGTCGCCGCGCCCGGACATGACCGTGCGGATCGCGTAGAGCGCGAAGCCCTTGACCTGGGCGGCCTCGATCGCGGGCGGCATGGAGAGCTCCTGGCGCTCGGTCACCACATCCAGCAGCGCGGGGCCGTCGTGGGCAAGCACCTCGCGCACGGCGTCGGGGAGGTCCTCGCTGCGCTCCACGCGGCGCGCGAAGATCCCCATCGCCTCGGCGATCGCGGCGAAGCTGGGGTTCTCCAGCCCCGTCCCGTAGGTGACGAATCCGGCCGCCTTCATCTCGAGTTCGACGAAGTTCAGCGACGAGTTGTTGACCACGATCGTCTTCACGGGCAGTCGGTTCTGCGTCAGGGTGAGCAATTCACCGAGCATCATCGAGAGACCTCCGTCTCCGGCCAGTGCGACCACCTGACGGTCGGGATGCGCGGCCTGCGCCCCGATGCCGTGCATGAGCGCGTTGGCCATGGAGCCGTGGGTGAAGGAGCCGATCAGGCGACGGTTCTCGGTCATCGACAGGTAGCGGGCGGCCCACACGGTGGGCGAGCCCACGTCGGCGGTGAAGATCGCGTCATCGGCCGCGTGCTCGTCCAGCAGACGCGCGAGGTACTGCGGGTGGATGGGGCGATCGCCCTTGGTCGGCACCGCCAGCTCGTCGAGCTTCTTGCGGGTCTTGCGGTAGTGGGCCGTGGCGTCGTCGAGGTGCGTGCGGTCTTCCTTCCGCGCCACCCGCGGCAGCAGCGCCTCGGACGTGGCGCGCACGTCACCGACCAGCCCCAGATCGAGCGGATGCCGCTTGCCGAGCTGAGCGCCGCGGATGTCGACCTGGATGGTCGTGGCGTTGTCCGGGTAGAACTGCTCGTACGGGAAGTCGCTGCCCAGCACCAGGAGCGCATCGGCCGCCTCCATCGCTCGGAAGCCCGAGGCGAAACCGAGGAGCCCCGTCATCCCGACGTCGAAGGGGTTGTCGTACTCGATGAACTCCTTGCCGCGCAGCGCGTGCACGATCGGCGCGCCCAGCTTGTCGGCGAGCGCGATCACCTCGTCATGCGCGCCTTCGACGCCCGCTCCGGCGAGGATCGTGACGTTCTTCGCCGCGTTCAGCAGCGTCGCAGCCTTCTCCAGCTCGGGCGCGCTCGGCACGACCACCGGGCGAGCGCGCTCGATCACGACGGCCCGGTCGTCGGCGATGTCGGCCAGGGCGACATCGCCGGGGATCACCAGCACGGCGACGCCGCGCTCCTCGATCGCGGCGCGCATCGCGATCTCCATCAGTCGCGGCATCTGCTTCGGGTCGGCGACGTACTCGACGTAGACGCTGCACTCGCGGAAGAGCTCCTGCGGATGCGTCTCCTGGAAGTACCCGGTGCCGATCTCGGTGGTGGGGATGTGCGCGGCGATCGCGAGCACGGGAACGCGCGAGCGGTTGGCGTCGTACAGGCCGTTGATCAGGTGCAGGTTGCCGGGCCCGCAGGATCCGGCGACGACGGCGAGCTCCCCGGTCGTGGCGGCATCGGCTGCGGCGGCGAAGGCCGCGGACTCCTCATGCCGCACGTGCACCCATCGGATCGTGCCGTCCTTGCGCAGCGCGTCCGTGAAGCCGTTCAGCGAGTCTCCCGGGATGCCGTAGACCCGGTCGATCCCGTTGGCGTGCAGAGTCTTGACGATGTTCTCAGCGACGTTTGCCATGCTTCGACCCTACGCCCGGGTCCGGGGGGCGAGGCTCGTCCTGGCCCGCCGCGGAGGGTCGGTCAGTACTCCTGAGGACCGTCGAGCTCCGGCTCGGCACTGCGACGGAACGCCCGTCCCGAGACCGACGTGGGGGCGATGCGCACGTACACCCGCTTGACGGTGGGGATCCACGGACGAAGCCCCGCGGTCTCCGCCCGCTGCACGTCGGCATCCGACTCCAGCGCCGTGGCATACCCGCGGATGATCACGCTCCAGGCATCGGTGTCGGTGTGGTCGTCGACCTCGAACAGCACATCGGTGTTGACGGTCAGCTCGAACAGCTTGCTGCCGGGCGCTGTGCGGAACAGGATGCCTTCGCCGTCGACCACGTAGTTCACCGGGAAGATGTCGATCGTCTCGCCCACATGGGTGACGAGTCTTCCCAGTTCCTGCGTGCCGAGCAGCTCCCAGCTCCGGTCGGAGGTCAGCATCTCGATGGGGTCGGTGTGCGCGCTCATGTCGCCATTGTCTCCCACTCGGTGTCCTCACCGACAGGGCATCCGTCACGCGATACGAGGCGGGCACGCGAACGGCCCCTCGCGCTGTGCGAGGGGCCGTTCGTCGTACGCTCAGCCGATGCGGATGAGCTTCTTGTTCACGAACTCGTCGGCGGCCAGGTGACCCAGCTCACGGGCGGTTCCACTGCGCTTCACGCCACCGAACGGCAGCTCCGGGCTGTCGGCCAGCACGAGGTTGACGTAGACCATGCCCGCCTCGATCTTGTCGGCGACGCGCGCGGCCTGCTCGGCATCCTTGGTGAAGACGTAAGAGCCGAGACCGAAGGTGGTGTCGTTCGCGAGTTCGACCGCCGCATCCTCATCCGCCACGCGGTAGACGACAGCCGCGGGACCGAAGAGCTCCTCGCTGTACACGTTCATCTCGGGCGTCACATCGGCCAGCACGGTCGGAGCGAAGAACGCGCCGTCGCGGGTGCCACCGGTGAGCAGCGTGGCGCCCTGCTCGACAGCCTGATCGATCTGCTTCTGCAGGTTGACCGCGGCCGTCTCGGACGCGACCGGCCCGAGGACCGTGTCATCGAGCATGGGGTCGGTCGCCGTGACCGCCGCCATCGCGGCCGTGAACTTCTCGACGAAGGCGTCGTAGAGCTCGTCGACGACGATGAAGCGCTTGGCCCCGTTGCACGCCTGCCCGTTGTTGTCGAGACGGGCGTCGACGCCGGCCTGCACGGTCGCGTCGAGGTCGTCGGTGGAGAGCACGATGAACGGGTCGGAGCCTCCCAGCTCCAGCGCGACCTTCTTGAGGTTGCGGCCGGCGATCTCGGCGACCGCCGCGCCGGCGCGCTCCGAACCGGTCAGCGAGACGCCCTGCACGCGCGGGTCGGCGATCATCGTCGCGATCTGCTCGTTCGTGGCGAGCACGTTCTGGTACGCGCCCTTCGGGAAGCCGGCGTCCTGATAGATCTTCTCGATCGCGCTCGACGACTCCGGGCACTGCGGTGCGGGCTTGAGCAGGATCGTGTTGCCCACGATCAGGTTGGGAGCCGCGAAGCGCACGATCTGATACGCGGGGAAGTTCCAGGGCATGATGCCCACGAGCGGGCCGAGCGAGGAACGGCGGATGATGGCCGACCCCTCCCCCAGGATCGCGATCGGCTGGTCGGCCATGATCGACTCCGCCTGGTCGGCGTAGTACTCGGCGATGTCGGCCGCGAAGTCGACCTCGCCGAGGGCGGCCTCGCGGGGCTTGCCCATCTCGCGCACGAAGATGTCGGCGAGCTCTTCACGGCGCTCGCGGTGCAGCTCTGCGGCACGACGGACGAGAGCCGCGCGTTCGGCGACCGTCGACGAGCGCGACCACTCGCGGTGGGCCTCGTCGGCCGCGGCGAGCGCCTCGTCGATCTGGGCGTCCGTGAAGGTGTCGAAGGACGCCAGCGTCTCTCCGGTGGCGGGGTTGATGACGGCGTAGTCGGTCATGACTTGTCCTCTCTTTGGTGGTGCGGGGCCCGACGACGCGGGCCCCGCATCGGAATTCAGGAGACCGGGATCAGCGTGTACTTGGTGGACAGGTACTCGTGGATGCCCTCGAAGCCGCCCTCGCGTCCGACGCCGGACTGCTTGACGCCACCGAAGGGTGCGGCCGCATTGGAGACCACGCCCACGTTCAGACCCATCATGCCCGTCTCGAGCCCGTCGATCATCCGCTGACCGCGCTGCAGGTTCTCGGTGAAGACGTAGGACACCAGTCCGTACTCGGTGTCGTTCGCGAGACGCACGGCCTCTTCCTCGGTCTCGAAGGTCGCGATCGCGAGCACCGGTCCGAAGATCTCCTCGCGGAGGATCGCGCTTCCGGCGACGACGTCGGTGAGCACGGTGGGCTCGTAGAACGTGCCCGTGCCCTCGAGGGCCTTGCCACCGGCGAGCAGCGTCGCACCGCGACCGACCGCATCGTCGACCAGCTCGCCGGCCTTGGCGACGGCGTCCGCATCGATGAGCGGTCCGATCGCCACGCCGTCCTCGGTGCCACGGCCGATCTTCATGCCGTTGACGCGCTCGGTCACGCGCTTGGCGAACTCGCCCGCGACGTCCTTGTGCACGATGAAGCGGTTGGCCGCCGTGCAGGCCTGGCCGATGTTGCGGAACTTCGCGGCGAGCGCGCCCTCCACGGCCTTGTCGAGGTCGGCGTCGTCGAACACCACGAACGGCGCGTTGCCGCCGAGCTCCATCGACACGCGCAGCACGCCCTGCGCCGCCTGGGCGATGAGCTTGCGGCCGACCTCGGTCGAGCCCGTGAAGGAGAGCTTGCGCAGACGCGGGTCGGCGATGATCGGCGCCGACAGCGCGCTCGACTTCGAGGTCTGCACGACGTTGACGACGCCGGCGGGGAGGCCGGCCTCTTCGAGCAGCTTCGTGAAGTACATCGTGGTCAACGGCGTGAGTGCCGGGGGCTTGATCACGACGGTGCACCCGGCCGCGAGGGCGGGGGCGATCTTGCGCGTTGCCATCGCGAACGGGAAGTTCCACGGCGTCACGAAGAACGACGGTCCCACCGGGCGCTGCGAGACGACCATGTGGCCGGTGCCTTCCGGGTTGATCCCGTAGCGACCGCTGATGCGCACAGCCTCCTCGCTGAACCAGCGCAGGAACTCGCCGCCGTAGCCGACCTCGCCACGCGCCTCGGCGAGCGGCTTGCCCATCTCGAGCGTCATGAGCAGTGCCAGGTCTTCCTTGTGCTCCTGCACGAGGTCGAACGCACGACGGAGGATCTCGCTGCGCACGCGCGGAGCCGTGGCCGCCCAGCCGTCCTGAGCGGCGACCGCGGCGTCGAGGGCACGGATGCCGTCGGCGGGCGTCGCATCGGCGATGGTGCGGATGACGGCACCGGTCGCGGGATCCTGGACGTCGAAGGTGCCGCCGGTCTCGCCGTCGATCCACTGACCGCCGATGAAGAGGCCGGTGGGGATGCTGTCCAGGAGCGCCTGTTCGGTCTGAGTGCTCATGATTCTCTTTCTGTGGGGAGGGCTAGGAGCGCTTGCGTCGGCTGGGCGGTGCGTCGATGCCCAGTGTCTGTCCGCGGAAGAATGCGGGCCGTCGGACCGCGTTCCAGATCATGACGACGATGCCGACGACGATGATCAGCATGCCGAGGATGAAGACGATGCCGACCCCGCCGATCTGCGAGCCCGAGCCGTAGGCCGGGTCCATCGAGTCGATCAGCGTGGTGAAGAACAGCACCGCGAGGATCGAGCCGCCGATGAGCGGGAACAGGAACGTGAAGAAGACGTTCCGCGCCGAGTCGAACCACTGCTTGCGGAAGTACCAGACGCACGCGAAGGCGGTGATCCCGTAGTAGAAGCAGATCATCATGCCGAGCGTGAGGATGGTGTCCCACAGCGTGTCCTCGCTCACGATGCGCATCACGGCGTAGAACGCCGAGGCCACCACGGCCGAGACGATGGTCGCGTACCCCGGGGTGAAGAAGCGGGGGCTGACCTTCGCGAACGACTTGGGCAGTGCACCGTAGTGCCCCATCGCCAGCAGGGTGCGCGCCGGTCCCACGAAGGTGGACTGCAGCGACGATGCCGAGCTGGTGAGCACCGCGAGCGACACGAGGAACGCGAGCGGGCCGAGGATCGGGCCGGAGAGGTGGAAGAACACGTTCTCCTGGATGTCCTCGTTGCCGAGACCCAGCGCGCCGGTGCCGACACCGGCGAACATGATCATGGCGACGGCGAGCAGCAGGTAGAGCGAGACGATCATCAGCACCGTGACGGTGGCCGCGCGACCCGGGGTCTTCTCCGGATCCTTGGTCTCCTCGTTCATGGTGAGGGTGACGTCCCAGCCCCAGAAGATGAAGATCGACAGCGACAGTCCTGCAGCGACCGCGCTGAAGGACGAGATCGCGAACGGGTTGAACCAGTTCAGATCGAACGGCTGGTAGTCGAAGCCGTTACCGCTCACGGCCTGCACGATCGCCGCGCCTGCGAAGAAGAGCAGCACGAGGATCTGGAAGCTGACGAGCCAGTACTGCAGCTTCTGGGTCGTCTGCATGTCGCGATAGGAGATCCACGTCGCGCCGAGCATGAACAGCAGGCACACCCCGATGTTGATCCAGGTGACGCTCGCGAGGCCGGCGATGTCCGGGTTGCCGGTGATCTGGGAGATCAGCAGGAACAGGAAGTCGACCGCGATGCCGGCGAGGTTGGACAGGACCAGGATCGTTGCGACCACCAGGCCCCAGCCGGCCATCCAGCCGACCCACGGACCGAAGGCGCGTGCGGCCCAGGTGAACGAGGTGCCGGAGTCGGGCATCCGGTTGTTGAGCTCTCGGTACCCGAAGGCGACCAGGAGCATGGGGATGAAGCCCACCAGGATGATCGCGGGAATTTGCGACCCGACCGTGGAGGCCACAGGCCCCACAGCGGCGGTGAACGTGTAGGCGGGCGCGATGCACGAGATGCCGATCACGACCGCGCCGATGAGGCCGACCGTTCCGGCGCTCAGGCCCTTGGTGGAGATCCCGGTCGTGACACCGGATTCGGGCTCCGTCGCCCGGTTGGTGCTGCTCATCAGCGTTCTCCTGCTTCGTTGCGGGTGCGCGGGACGACGATCATGGGGACGGGCAGCTCGTGCAGCATCTTCGCCGCCGTGGAGCCCAGGAACAGACGACGAGGCTGTGCCAGCCGGCTGGAGCCGACCAGGACGACCTCACCGGGAAGCCACGAGAGGTTCGCGACCGCGTCTTCGACGCTGTCTCCCGGAGCCTTCTCGACGGCAGCGGTGCGTCCGTCCGGAAGCTTCTCGGTCGCCATCGCGAGGACTTCCTGCCCGTGGGTGTCACCGACCGTGCGGATCGCGCCGGTGTCGAGCCCGGGCGGCACATCGAACGGCACGAGCGAGACGAGTCGGAGATCGACTCCGCTGTCACCGGCGAGGGCGACCGCCTCGTCGAGCAGCGCGTCGGCTCCCGGCCGGGAGCCGACGGCGACCGTGACGCGCGGGAGGACGTGATCGTCCTGCAGGGCGGTGCCGGCGGGAGCCAGCGCCACCGGGATGGTGGACGAGTGCAGCAGCTCCGACGCGACGCTTCCGAGTCGGTGCCGACCGAAGATGCCGCCGCCCGCGGCGCCGATCACGATCACGCGGGCTCCGAACTCCTCACCGGCGGCGATGAGCCCCTCGGCGAACGATTCGGAGAAGCGGACGTGACCGCTGCGGGTCAGCTCCTGCGGCAGCCGGACGACGGCGTCGGCGAGCCACTTCTTCGCCTGCGACCTGATGTGCTCCTCGTAGGCACGCTCCGGCGGGACCGCGGCGTTGCGCGTGCCCTCGTTCGGCAGCACGATCACCAGGTGCACGGTGGCCCCGAGGCTTCGGGCGATACGCGCGCCCAGCGCTGCGGCATCCGCTCCCGCATCCGTCGCCGTGTAGCCCACGACGACCGAGCCGGTCATCAGCTGCCGCTCTCGACAGCGCCGGCGTCGCGACTGGCGTCGACGATGTTGGAGGCGACGAGGTGTCCCATGCGGATCGCGCCGTCGACGTGCTGGTATCCGGCACCGGCCATGTCGCTGCAGGCGAAGTGGATCGGACCGACGGCCGTGCGAAGGTCGGCGCCGTAGCGGTGCAGGCCGCCCATGTCGAAGCTGGCGGCGTAGGCGCCGCGCGTCCACTCCTCGCTGCCCCAGTCGCTCTCGTAGTAGACGACGGGGTTCTTGGCCTCGGGGCCGTAGTAGTGCGACAGCGACTCGAGGATCCGCTCCTTGCGCTCCTCGGCCGACAGCTCGAACACGCCGTCGGCGTTGGCGTCGGACACGAAGCCCACCAGGGTGCCGCGCTCGTCGCCGTGGTTGGTGTTGTCGTAGGCCTCGTGCGAGAGCTCGTAGGGGCTGAACGCGGTGCCGCTGAGGCCCTGCTCGCGCCAGAACGGACGGTCGTAGACGGCGTGCACCTTGATGACGAAGCCCATCGAGAGGTGCTGGTGCAGCTGATGCTGGCGACGCGGCAGCGGCGGGTCGAACGAGATACGGCTGTACAGCACGGGAGCGTGCGCGAGGATCGCGTGGCGAGCGCGCACGGTGAGCTCGTCGGTGGTGGCCACGACGCCGGCGTCCGACCACTCGAGGCTGCGCACCGGCTGGTTCAGCAGCACGTCCTGACCCAGGCGCTCGGCCAGGCGCAGCGGAACCTGCTGCAGACCCCCGACCACGCGCTTGTCGAGGATGAAGTCGGCGTCGACGAGGTTCGAGTAGGAACCGGCGGATGCGGCCATCAGCAGCGACTGCAGCAGCGAGAACGAGTGCGTGGGCTTGGTGAGCATCGCGGAGCCCGTGGCGAAGGCCAGGTTCCGCACGGCCTCGTCGTCGTCGGTCTGCGAGCGCAGCCAGGCGTCCCAGGTGATGGAGTCCCACTCCGCGGCGTTCGGGTGCTCCCACGGCCGGTCGGGGTCGATCTCGGCGACCAGCGCGTCGAGGATCCCGGTGATCCGTGCGATCACGGCCTCGGTCTCGGCGGAGACGGGGAACATCTCGCCGGTGAAGCGGTGCGTCTTCCCGTCGGGGCCGACGTAGACGCTGTCGCCCTCGCGGTAGCGGCTGTAGGTCTCGAGCCCGAGCTCTTCGATCGTCTCCTTGAGAGCATCCTGATCGGGCGAGACCCACTGGCCGCCGATCTCGAGCATGGCGCCGTCGATGACGTCGGTCCACAGGCGCCCGCCGACGCGGTCGCGGGCCTCCAGCACGGCGACCGACAGGCCGGCCTTGCGCAGGTCGTTCGCCGCCGTGAGCCCTGCGGCTCCGGCACCGATGATGAGTACGTCGCGGGTGATCTCAGACATCTGCAACTCCTTCGTTGGGTGAAGTAGTGCCGGTCGCGACCCGAAATCCCCCGATTGGGGTCGCGACCGGACAGGGGGTCAGGCCGCGCGGGAGCGCGGCCTGCATGCTATTCGGCGGCGGCCAGGGCGGCGGCCACGATGTCGAGTCCCTCGTTCAGCAGGTCGTCGCCGATCGAGAGCGGAGGAAGGAAGCGGATGACGTTGCCGTACGTTCCGCAGGTGAGGACGATGACGCCCTGTGCGATGCACGCCTTCGCGACGGCAGCGGTGAGAGCGGCATTCGGCGCCTTGGTCTCGGGGTCGACGAACTCGGCCGCGATCATCGCACCGTGCCCGCGGACATCCCCGACGCGGGGGTCGTTCTTCTGCATCGCGGTGAGACGGTCGGTGAGGATCGTACCGATCTCGCGTGCCCGCTCGATCACACCGTCGTTCTCGAACACGTCGATCGCGGCGAGAGCTGCCGCGCAGGCGATCGGGTTGCCGCCGTACGTGCCGCCGAGGCCGCCGGAGTGCGAGGCGTCCATGATCTCGGCGCGGCCGGTCACCGCGGCCAGCGGAAGACCGCCGGCGATGCCCTTGGCGGTGGTGATCAGGTCGGGCTCGATGCCGAAGATCTCGCTCGCGAACATGTGTCCGGTGCGGGCGAAGCCAGTCTGCACCTCGTCGGCGATGAAGACGACGCCGTTCGCGCGGCACCAGTCGACGATCGCGGGCAGGAAGCCGTCGGCCGGGACGATGAAGCCGCCCTCGCCCTGGATGGGCTCGATGATGACCGCGGCCAGGTTCTCGGCGCCGATCTGCTTCTCGAGCTGCAGGATGACACGGGCGGCTGCCTCGCGTCCGTCGAGGCCGTCGCGGAACGGGTACGACATCGGGGCGCGGTACACCTCGGGAGCGAAAGGACCGAAGCCGCTCTTGTAGGGCATCGACTTGGCGGTCAGCGCCATGGTCAGGTTCGTGCGGCCGTGGTAGCCGTGGTCGAAGGCGACGACCGCCTGGCGACCGGTGTGCTTGCGCGCGATCTTGATCGCGTTCTCGACCGCTTCGGCGCCCGAGTTGAACAGTGCGCTCTTCTTGGCGAAGTCACCGGGGGTGACCCGGTTGAGCGCCTCGGCCACCTCGATGTACGACTCGTACGGCGAGATCATGAAGCAGGTGTGCGTGAACTGCGCGGCCTGTGCGGCGACGGCGGCGGCGACCTTCGGGTGCGCGTTGCCCACCGTGGTCACGGCGATGCCCGATCCGAGGTCGATGAGCGAGTTCCCGTCCGCGTCGACGACGACTCCGCCACCGGCGGCGACGGTCGCGACGGGCACGGTGTGGCCGACACCGGCGGCGACGGCATCCGCCTTGCGTGCCAGGATCTCGGCCGAGCGGGGCCCGGGGAGTTCGGTGACCAGACGACGCTCCTGAGGGAGCTCGGGTCCGCCGAGGGGAACTGCAACAGCTGCGGTGTCGAGGAGTGCCATGCTCGCGAGCGTACGGCTGCGAGAGAGGCGGCTGCACTCACCGCTCTGTACAATCTGGAATAGGTATTCGCCGAGGTGTACAAGAGACGAGGGTGCCGTGCCCGTCATCGCCCAACCGACGCTGCGCGCGCTGCTGCAGCGCCGCGATCTCGGCCTCTCCCTGATCCCCCGTGAAGCCGACGTCCCCGAAGGCGCGCTCGACCGCCCCCTGCGCTGGGTGCACAGCTCGGACCTCGCCGATCCGACCCCGTTCCTCTCCGAGGATCTGGCGCTGCTGACCACCGGAACCCAGTTCGACGACGCCGTGAGCATCGACACCTATGTCGGACGGCTCGCCGACCGCGGGGTGATCGGCCTCGGATTCGGCACCGAGGTGCATCGCTCCGGCATCCCCGAAGAGCTGGTCGACGCGTGCGCCACCCACGGCATGCCGCTGTTCGCGGTCCCGTACCGCACGCCATTCATCGCCGTCGCCCGCGCGCACTCCGAAGCCATCGCGGCCCAGGCCTACGCCCGACGATCCTGGGCTCTGGACACCCAGCGCGCCCTCGCGCTCGCGGCCCTTCGTCCGCACGGCCTCGATGCGACCATCGCCGAGCTCGGACGCCGGCTGGGCGTGTGGGCCGGGATGTTCGACGCCGCAGGCGCCCCGACCTTCTCGCACCCACGCGAGGGCATCGATGCCGGCGTGCTCGACGAGGTCGGAGACCGCGTGGTGGAGATCCTGACCCGCGGACTCGAGGCGGGGCAGTCGCTCAGCATCGAGGAGCACTCGTTCATGCTGTTCACGGTCGGTCGCGGCGGGCACCTGCGCGGCGTGATCGCCCTGGCCACCGACAGCCTCGACTCCGAAGCACGGTCGGTCGTGACCTCGGTGATCGCCATGGCAGGGCTCGCGCTGGAGCAGAGCGAGCAGCTCGCCCGCAGCCGCCGACGCCTGCACGCCCAGCTGCTCGGATCGCTCCTCACCGACGATCCCGCCCTCGCCAGGAGGGTTCTGGGCAGTCTCCCTCCGGCTCCCGTGCTGGTGGCCGTCGCCGCCGACGCACCGGCGGGCCCGCTCGCGGACTGGTGGGAGCGCCACCGCGCCGAGCACGGCACCTCAATCTTCCTCGCCGAGTCCGAAGACGGCGTCACGATGTGCGTGTCGGCCGGCGATGAAGGCCTGCTCGACGAGGTCGCCGCACGCTTCGGCATCCGCATCGGCGTCTCTGATTCCGAGGCCTACGACTCCTTCGCCCGCGCCCACGCGCAGGCGCTCACGGCCCTTCGTCAGCAGGGCACGCACGGGGTCGCCCGCTACGCCGACACCGTGGGATCGAGCATCCTCACCGCACTCGCGACCGACGAGGCCCGGCTGGTCGCCGAGTCCCGCCTCGCTCCGGTGCGCGAGCACGATGCCCGCACGGGAGCCGATCTCGAGCGGTCATTGCGCACCTGGCTGGAGCACGATGCGAAGGCGGAGTCCGCCGCGGTCGCGCTCGGGGTGCACCGGCACACGCTGCGCTCGCGCATCGCCCACGCCGGCGCACTGCTCGACATCGACCTGTCGACCTTCCCCGCCCGCGCCGAGCTCTGGACGATCCTGCAGACGGCCCGCGACTGAGGCGGGTCAGTCGGTGGCGCCCGGATGAGCCGTTCCGGTCGTCGGAGGCGGCGCGAGGTCAGGGTGAGGCCGGCGAGAAGGCGAGGAAGGCGCGGCAACGGGCGACGTCGTCCGCGGTCTGCGCGATCAACGCATCGACGCCGTCGAACTGCAGCGTCGGGCGGAGTCGCGCGACGAGGGTCACGAACAGGCGGCGGCCGTACAGATCGAGATCGGCATCATGCAGGTGCACCTCGACCCGTCGCTCGCGGTCGCCGGCGAACGTCGGGTTCGTCCCGACGCTGACACTCGCCGCCCACGGCTGCGGATCATCGTCGATCCGCGTCCAGGCCGCGTAGATGCCGTCGCCGGGCGCCTCCGCGCCGTCGAGCGCCAGGTTCGCCGTGGGGAAACCGAGGCCTCGGCCGCGACCGTCGCCCGGGACGACCACTCCGGCGATCGTCCCGAGCGGCGCAGTGCTCACGCGCTCTCGGGGGCGGCGATGGCGCGATAGCGGCTCTGATGGAAGACCAGCGGCTCGACGTCGTCGAACAGGGTGATGTCGGCGATCTCGTACAGCGCGATCTCGTGATCGCCGCCGTCGAAGGTGCTGTGCAGGCGGCAGGTGAGCCAGAGTGCCGCGTCGGAGATCAGCACCGCACCACCGTCGGTGCGCTTCCACTCGTGACCACCGAAACGGTCGCCCTCTCGCGCTGAGAGCGAGCGGCTGAGCGGCTCATGGTGCGCGGCGAGCACGCTCATGCCGAGTTCCGGAACCGTGCGCAGTACAGGCCAGGTCTTCGACGTGCGCGCCGCGCTGATCGCGACGAGCGCGGGTTCGAGCGAGATCGAGGTGAAGGAGTTGACCGCCATCCCGACGGCGCGGTCATCGACGTGCGCGGCGAGAGCCACGACGCCGGTCGGGTACACCGAGAAGGCCCGGCGGAGGGCGAGGTCGCGCGGCAGGGCGTCGGTCACGGCAGTCGTCATTTCGGCTTCCTTTCGTTAGTCAACTTTGACTAGTTTTGATAATAGGCAATTTTGATCATGCAAACAACAGGAATCTGTGATGCCAGCCGTTAGCATGAGGGGCATGTCGACCACCCGCCTCGTCGTCCTCGGCGCCGTGAAGCAGTTCCAGCCCGTGCACGGGTACTTCCTCCGCCGAGAGCTCATGACCTGGCACGTCGACGAATGGGCGCACATCCAGCCCGGATCGATCTACAACGCGCTGCGCGCCCTCGAGGTCGACGGCTACATCGCCGAGAGCGGCACCGAGGCCGAGGGGAAGCGCCCCGCTCGCACGACCTACCGCATCACGCCAGCCGGCGAGGTGGAACTGCAGCGGATGCTGCGCGAGAACCTCTGGAACGTGGCGGCCTTCGACACCCAGGCCATCATGACCGTGGCCTCGTTCATGTTCGTCCTCAGCCGGCAGGAGGTGATCGCCGGCCTCGAGCATCGTCTCATCAAGAGCGACGCGATCATCACGCAGAACGGCTTCGACGTGCAGGACACCTTGCGCTCCGAGACGACGCCGAAGTACGTGCGGGAGATCTTCGACCTCTCCACAGCGCGCCTCACGGCAGAGAAGCAGTGGCTGCTCGATCTGCTGGAGCGCCTGCGCGGCGGTGAGTACACCTTCGCCGGTGAGACGGTCGAGGGCGCAGCGCCGGCCGACGCCGCACCCTCGAACTGACCTCAGCGCGACAGGACGAGCGCTGCGATCGACGCGGGCGAAAGCTCCGACGTGGTCGCTCCGCGATGCTGAGCAACCACGGCTCCGGCGGCGCAGGCTCGGACCAGCGCCTGCTCGATCCTCTCCTCCTGGGAGAGCGCTGCGGCCAGCGCACCGCAGAAGGCATCGCCGGCACCTGTCGTGTCCACCGGATCGATCCGGAACGCATCGATGTGCAAGGGCTGTTCGCCCGTGCGGTGCAGGGTCACTCCCCCGGCGCCCTGCGTGAGCACGATGATCCGCGCTCCGGCTGCATGCAACCGGTCGATGCCGCCGAGCTCGGCGCACTCCGTCTCGTTCACGACCAGCACGTCGACGTCGCCGAGCATCTCGATCGTCGCGACGTGTGCGGGAGCCGCGTTGAGGATCGTCAGCGCGCCCGCCGCTCGCCCCGCGCGCAGTGCGGCGGCCACGCTCGCGACGGGTACCTCCAGCTGAGCGAGCACGACCGCGGCTCCCTCGATGCCGGCGACGGCGTCGTCTGCGTCGAGCTCTGCGTTCGCGCCGGCCGCGACGATGATGCTGTTGTCGCCATCCTCGAACGCCAGCACGTGGGCGACGCCGGTCGGAGCGACGGCGCTGCGGCGCACGGCCGCCGCCACTCCGGCATCGACCAAGGTCTGCTGCAGCACATCGGCCGCCTCATCCGCTCCGACGACGGCGCAGAACCGGGTCGGTGCCCCACTGCGTGCGCAGGCGACGGCCTGATTGAGGCCCTTGCCTCCGGAGAAGCGACCACCGGCCCGGCCCAACAGGGTCTCGCCGACGAGCGGGGGGCGCGAGACCTCGACCACGAGATCGAGGTTCGCGCTCCCCACCACGGCGACACCGGTGAGGGTGTCAGACACGCGACATCGTCCGCCGGTACTGCGAGCCCGTGTGCGAGTCGGCGAGCGCCGGCGTCGGCGTGCCGATCAGGCGCTCGCGCAGCGACTGCGGCTCCGATGAGGGCTCCACGATCGCCCCGCGCTCCTTGAGGATCGGCAGCACGTGCTCGATGAAGTCGACGGTCGATGCCGGCGGGATGACGGGGGCGAACAGGAATCCGTCGAGGTCGGCGCCGTCGGCGAGCTCGATCATCCGGTCCGCCACCTGCTCCGGGGTCCCCACGATCGGGCGGGCGCCGACGCCGTGCGCATGCCAGTCGCCGAGCACGTCACCGACGGTCTTGTCGGCGAAGCGGGCGACCTGCGTCTGCGAGAGCTCGGTGCTGAGCTCCGACATCGGCGTGTGGGGCGCGTAGGCCGAGAGGTCCAGCCCGGTGAACCAGGCGTAGGAGGCCACCGTGACGTCGGGGTTCTGCGCGTCGGCCACCTCGGCGTACTTGCCTCGCGCCTCCTCCTCCGTGCTGCCGACGATCGCGGCGAAGGCCGACATGATCTTCACCTCGTCGGCCGCGCGGCCGTTCTTGACGGCCTCCTCGCGGATCGCGGAGGAGTGCGCGCGCAGCTGCTCGACCGAGCCGCTGCCGACGAAGATCGCCTCGCCGTGCTTGCCGCCGAACTCGCGGCCTGCGGGCGACGCGCCGGCCTGGAACAGCACCGGCGTGCCCTGCGGCGAGCGCGAGGTGTTCCCGTAGCCGTGCGAGCGGAAGTACGGGCCGTCGTGTGCGATGCGGTGCACCTTGGAGGGGTCGGCGAAGCGGCCGGACTTGTCCCGCTCCAGGGCGCCTTCCTCCCACGCCTGCTCCCAGAGCTTGTAGACGACCTGCATGAAGTCGTCGGCCATGAGGTAGCGCTCGTCGTGTCCGACCATGGGCACGCCGAAGCCCTGCACGGCGGTGTCGGCGGTTCCGGTGGTGACCACGTTCCAGCCGATGCGACCGCCGGAGAGGATGTCCAGCGTCGCCATCCGACGGGCGAAGGAGTAGGGCGGCTCGAGCAGCGTCGATCCGGTGGCGACGAGTCCCAGCCGCGTGGTCTCGGGGATGAGGGCTGCGAGGATGATCGCGGGGTCGAGCCGCGGCAGGTCGAGACCCTCGACCGAGCAGATGTCGGGGCGTTCGCCCGCGACGTCGGCCCAGCCCCAGGCATCCGCGAGGAAAAGGAAGTCGAACCCGGCGTCCTCGACCATGCGCGCGGTGTCGCGCCAGTACTCGAGCTTGTCGAACAGGTAGCGCCCGTTGTCGGGGTGCCGCCAGGTCGCGGTGCCGGAGTCGTTCGCCTGCGCGTTCTCGAAGAGGCCGAGACGCAGCGGCTTGACGGAGTTCTGATCGGTCATGTGCGGGTGCCTTCCTTGTGGGTGGTTCTGGGTGTTCTGGGGTGGTTCCGGGCACGCCGGAGGAACCCCGGGACGGGTGGGGGCGCCCGTCCCGGGATGAGGGTGCCGCGTCAGCCCTTGGCCGTGACCTCGCCGTCGCTCCACCAGAGCACGCGCTTGCGCACCAGGGCGAGGACGATGATCAGGAGCACGCCGAGCAGGCACAGCAGGGCGATGCTGGCCCAGGTGACGGCGAGGTTCGCCTGCGCCGCAGAGGTCGTGACGAGCGAGCCGAGACCGGCCTGCTGTCCCGCCGCGACGAACTCGGCGACCGCCGCGCCGACCACCGCGAGCGGCAGGGCGATGCGGAGCCCTGCGAACACGTAGGGCATGCTGCCGGGGAAGCGCAGCTCGCGGAAGATCTCCCACCGCGAGGCGTGCAGCGTCTTGAAGACGTCGAGCGCCTTCTGGTCGACATCGCGCAGACCCGCCAGCGAGTTCACGAGCATCGGGAAGAAGACCACGAGCCCGGTCACGATGAACTTCGGCACCATGCCGAAGCCGAAGGCGACCACCAGCGCCGGGGCGATCGCCACGATCGGGGTCACCATCACGATGATCACGAGCGGCATCACGGCCCGCTCGATGATCTGGAACTCGGCCATGATCACGGCCAGCAGGAAGCCGGCCAGGATGCCGGCGGAGGCGCCGACCACGACCTCGAGCAAGGTGACGAGGAAGTTCGACCAGTACATGCCGGCATCGTCGACGAGGCTCGTGCCGATCGCCTCCAGCGTCGGGAGCACGTACGGGTTGGTCCAGGCCACGACCTGCCACAGCAGCGCGGCGATCACGAAGGTGATGAGGGTGGGTCCCCAGGATCCCCAGCGCAGCCACGGCGGGATGCCACGGCGCGGCTGGGCCTTCAGGCGGGCGGTCGCGAGGGTCGCGGTGGTGTCTCTCATCGTCAGCTCAGACATGGGCCTTCTCCGTCTGCGCGCGCAGCGCATCGCGCACGACTGCTTCCATCTCGCGGAACTCCTCCGTGGCATACGACTGCTCGTCGCGCGGCCGCGGCAGGTTCACATCGATCACCTGAGCGATGCGCCCCGGGTGGGCTGCCATCACCACGATGCGGTCGGAGAGCATGATCGCCTCCGGCACCGAGTGCGTGACGAACATGACGGCCTTGCGGTTGGACTGCCAGAACTCCAGCAGGGCGATGCGCTGCAGGTCGCGGTTCATCTCGTCGAGGGCCGAGAACGGCTCGTCCATCAGCATGATGGCCGGGTCGAACACGAACGCCCTGGCGATCGCGGCACGCTGCTGCATGCCGCCGGAGAGCTGGCCGGGGTACTTCTTCATCGCCTGTCCGAGTCCGAAGGTCGCCAAGAGCTCGGCGGGATCGCGCAGTGCGCGTCCGGAGTTCGCCTTGGCGTTGATGCGCACCGGCAGCTCGACGTTCTCGCGCACGGTCTTCCACGGCAGCAGCGCGGGCGACTGCGGCACGAGGCCGATCTTCTTGTCGCGCGAGGCCGCGGTGACGCTCTCGCCGTCGATCGTGACGGTGCCGGAGTCGGCGTCGAGGAGACCGGCGACGACCTTGAGCAGCGTGGACTTGCCGCAGCCGCTGGGGCCGATCACCGACACGAACTCGCCCATGCCGATCGTGAGGCTCACATCGTCGAGCACCGTGACCTTGGCGCCGTCCGCCCCGAAGGACTTCGAGACGTTCCTGACCTCGACGCCTGCTCCCTGTGCGACCGACATCACTTCGCCGGCCATGTGAGGGTGTCACCGTCGTAGAGGTCGGCGACCAGGTCGGCGTCCATCATGTCGGCGATCGCCGGCAGGTTCTTGACGTCGCCGTACTTCTTCACGAGGGCGTACTCCGGCTCCCACATGGATTCGTTCTGCACGCCGGGGTTGCCGCCGGCGCTCTCACGCACCCACGCGGACTCGACCTCCCACGTGCGGGCCAGCTGGTCGCGCGGGAAAGCGGCGCCCTGGTTGTTGTCCTCGGCCAGCTTCGCGAGCTTGTCGATGCAGGCATCCGACTCGTCCAGGCAGTACTGCAGCGCCTTGAGGCTCGCGCGCATGAAGTCGGCGGCGACCTCACGGTGCTCGTCGAGGAACCGGGAGTTGACCTCCATCACGTTGTAGGTGCCCTCGACGCCGAGGTCGGAGGGGAGGAACTCGCTGAACGGCAGTCCCTGCGCCTTGAGCGACTGCGGCTGGTTGGAGGCGTAGCCGACGATCGCATCGACCTGCTCACGCACCACGACGGTCGGGTCGTAGTTGGTCATCTTGACCATCTCGACCTTCGAGACGTCGACACCGGCCTCATCGAGCATGGCCGAGGCGATCGGGGTCAGATTGATGAAGTAACCGAGCGATCCGCCCTCGAGGTCCTTGAGGCTCTCGAGCCTCTCGTTGCCGAAGATGGAGAACGGCGGGGTGGTGCCGTAGGTGGCGACCGCCGTGAGGTTCTTGCTGTTCGCCGCGGCCAGCATCACATCGGATGCGGAGCCGAGGGCGGTGAACTGCGCCTGACCGGAGGCGACGAGCTGCTGCCCGTTCGCCCCGGAGGCGTTGATCTCCACATCCAGGCAGAGATCGTCGAAGTAGCCCAGCTCCTCGGCGAGGAACACGTCGAGCTGACCGGCGCTGGCGGAGTAGCCGTAGCCGGAGATGTAGGTGATGGTGCCGGCATCCTGATTCCGCTTGCAGGCGTCGGTGTCGCTCGCACTCGTGGGGGCGGTATCGCCGCCTGGCGTCTGCGCGGAGCATGCTCCGAGCGTCAGCGTGGCGGCGAGAACGCACGTCAGGGTGGCAGTGATGCGGAATCGGGTTTCCGCAGAGGAAGTAGCCATGAGGGTCCCTTCTCGGCCGTTCGTCATTGATGGCTCGATGAAAGTAACATAGTCAAGATTGACTAAGCAAGATCAAACTAACTTTTGACGAACAGTAGAGCGGGGTTCCGCACTCAGCGAGGGGCGTGCGCCTCCAGGAACTCGTACACGTCTGTCGTGTCGACGCCGGGGAAGGCCCCGGTCGGCAGTGTCGCCAGCAGCGTGCGCGGAGTCTTCACGTTGGGCCAGGAGTTCTCGCGCCAGCGATCCTCCAGGTCGGCAGGTGCCCGCCGGCAGCACACCTCGACCGAGTGCTTCGAGACGCCGCGGTGCGAGGTGTCGCGCCCTACGAACCACTTCGTGTCGTCGAAGCGCACCCCGACGCTCACCGAGTGCAGCCCCTCGCTCGAGGACTCGACCCGCGCCGTGCACCAGTACGTGCCGTTGCCGGTGTCGGTGTACTGGTAGTACGGGTTGAAGCGGTCATCCTCATCGAACACCACGCGCGAGGTCCACCGGCGGCAGCACATCTGGCCTTCGATGGCCCCGAGGCGGTCGGTCGGGAAGTTCACGTCGTCGTTCTCGTACGCCTTGGTGATCGTGCCCGACTCGTGCACCTTGAGGAAGTGCACGGGGATGTCGAGGTGTCGTGTGGCGAGGTTCGTGAAGCGGTGCGCCGCCGTCTCGTACGACACCGAGTAGGCATCGCGCAGGTCCTCGATCGAGATCGCCTTGCGCTGCTTGGCGTCCATCAGGGCGGGGACGACATGCGCCTCCGGGATGAGGAGGGCACCGGTGAGGTAGTTGGTCTCCACGCGCTGCCGCAGGAACTCGGCATAGCTGCGCGGTTCGGAGTGTCCGAGGATGCGACTCGAGAGCGCCTGCAGCACCGCGGTGCGGGCATCGCCCTTCGCTGGCACGCTGCTCGACAGGTAGAGCCGGCCGTTCGCGAGGTCCGCGACACTGCGCGTGGTCTGCGGCAGGTCGGGGGCGTAGTGCAGGGTGAAGCCCAGATGCGCCGCGATCTCGGACGCCGTGCGCTGCGTCAGAGGACCGCCCGGATGGCCGACCGCGGCCAGGATCTCGGCGGCCTTCGCCTCGAGATCGGCGAAGTGGTTGTCCTGTCGCCGCATGAGGTGCCGCAGCTCGACGTTGGCCCGCCTCGCCTCCTCCGGCGTCGCGGCCCGCTCATCCTTGAGCCGATCGATCTCGCCGTGCAGGGCGAGCAGGGCCTTCAGAGCATCCGTCGGCAGGCTCTTCGCGATACGGAACGGCTCGATGCCCAGCGCCTGGAACGTCTGGCCCTTCATCGCCCGCTCGAGGGCGATCTCGACCGCGCTGCGCTCATCGAGCGGCTCACCTTCCAGCAGCGCATCGATCGTGACCCCGAGCACGCGGGCGATCGCCTGCAGCTGCGTGAGCTTGGGCTCGCGCTTGCCGGTCTCGATCATCGACATCTGACTGGGCGCCCGATCGACGGCGGAGGCCAGGTCGTCGAGGGTCATCCCCTTCGCCGTACGGAGCTGGCGGATGCGCCGGCCGATCGTGAGGGCGTCGGTCTCTTCTGCAGCGTCGATGGTGCTCATGCGGCCGATTCTGTCACAGAAACAGAATTTCGTCCGATCTTCTCTCCCAGATCGGTCGCTGGGGCTTCCGAACTTCACGCACAGTGGAACCACGCCACACCGGCACAGCCGCCGGATCCACCGAGGAGACACCATGACGAACACCGCCCACACCCCGACGCCCCGCCCCGCCGGTCTGCGAGCCGGCGACCAGGTTCAGACGGCCGCCGAGCTCCAGGAGATCTGGGACACCGACCCGCGCTGGGACGGCGTCGAGCGCACCTACTCGGCAGAAGACGTCATCCGCATCCGCGGCTCGGTCCGCGAAGAGGCCACGCTCGCCCACCGCGGCGCCGACAACCTCTGGAACCTCCTGCACACCGAGGACTACGTCCGGGCGCTCGGCGCGTACACCGGGGGCCAGGCCGTGCAGCAGGTGCGGGCGGGACTGAAGGCCATCTATCTCTCCGGATGGCAGGTCGCCGCCGACGGCAACCTCGCCGGTCAGACGTACCCTGACCAGTCGCTGTACCCCGCCAACTCCGTGCCGGCCGTCGTGCGTCGCATCAACAACGCCCTCATCCGCCAGGACCAGCTGGAGCACGCCGAAGGCGAGACCACACAGGACTGGCTCGCCCCGATCGTCGCCGACGCGGAGGCTGGTTTCGGCGGACCGCTGAACGCCTACGAGCTCGCGCAGTCGCTCATCCAGTCCGGTGCCGCGGGCATCCACTGGGAAGACCAGCTGGCCAGCGAGAAGAAGTGCGGCCACCTCGGCGGCAAAGTGCTCGTGCCCACGCAGCAGCACATCCGCACCCTGAACGCCGCTCGCCTCGCGGCCGACGTGGCGGGAGTGCCGACCGTCATCATCGCCCGCACGGATGCCCTCGCCGCCGACCTGCTCACCAGCGACGTCGACGAGCGGGACCAGCAGTTCACCACCGGCGAGCGCACCACGGAAGGGTTCTACCGGATCCGCCCGGGCATCGAGTCGGTCATCAGCCGCGGACTCGCCTTCGCCCCCTACGCGGACCTGCTGTGGGTCGAGACGGGAGAGCCGGACATCGAGCTCGCCCGCAACTTCGCCGCGGCGATCCACGCCGAGTTCCCCGGCAAGCTCCTGGCCTACAACTGCTCGCCGAGCTTCAACTGGAAGAAGCACCTGTCGGACGCCGAGATCGCGACGTTCCAGCAGGAGCTGGCCGACCTGGGCTACAAGTTCCAGTTCATCACCCTGGCCGGCTTCCACGCCCTGAACTACTCGATGTTCGACCTCGCCCGCGGCTACGCCGATCGCGCCATGAGCGCCTATGTCGAGCTGCAGGAAGCCGAGTTCGCCGCGGAAGCAGACGGGTACACCGCCACCAAACACCAGCGCGAGGCGGGCACCGGCTACTTCGACGTCATCTCCACCGCGCTCAACCCCGACAGCGCGACGCTCGCCCTCGCCGGCTCCACCGAAGCCGCGCAGTTCCACTGATCCCCACTTTCTCGTCCCCGTCTCGCCGACACCCATCGGCGCCGTCGAGACCCACCGCCGCGATCGCCTGCAGCGATGGGTCTCGACGACCACCGTGGGTCTCGACGGAGCCGAAGGGGACCACCACGCAAAGGACTCACGATCATGACCACTCCCACCACCACGGCTCCGATCCAGACGACCCAGCAGGGTCCCGCGATCGAGGTCGTCGGCCCCCTCCGTGACCGCTACAAGGAGATCCTGACCCCGTCGGCGCTCGCTTTCCTCACCGAGTTGCACCACCGATTCGCCGCGCGTCGCCACGACCGTCTGGCCGACCGGATGCGTCGCCGCTTCGAGATCGGCAACGGGCACGACCCCCAGTTCCGCGACGACACGGCACACATCCGTGAGGATCGGGACTGGCGGGTGGCCGGCGCCGGCCCCGGACTCGAGGACCGTCGCGTCGAGATCACCGGGCCGACCGACCCGAAGATGACGATCAACGCGCTGAACTCCGGCGCGCGGGTGTGGCTCGCCGACCAGGAGGATGCCACGAGCCCCACCTGGAAGAACGTGATCGAGGGGCAGCTGTCTCTGCGCGATGCGATCCGCGGCGAGCTGTCGTTCACCTCGCCGGAAGGGAAGGAATACCGCGTCACGGCGGAGCGCACGCCCACGATCGTGATGCGCCCACGCGGATGGCACCTGCCCGAGAAGCACATCGCCTTCATCGACCGCGCCGGTCGTCGCACGTCGGCATCGGGCTCGCTGGTCGACTTCGGCCTCTACTTCCTGCACAACGCACAGGCGCTGATCGACGGCGGGCGCGGGCCGTACTTCTACATCGCCAAGATCGAGTCGAGCGAGGAGGCGAAGCTGTGGGACGACGTCTTCTCGTTCAGCGAGGAGTACATCGGCATCCCGCACGGCATGATCCGCGCGACCGTGCTGATCGAGACCCTGCCGGCCGCCTTCGAGATGGACGAGATCCTCTACGAGCTGCGCGACCACTGCGCGGGACTGAACGCCGGCCGCTGGGACTACATCTTCTCGATCATCAAGAACTACCGCGGCCGCGGGGCGCGCTTCGTGCTCCCCGACCGCAGCGAGGTCACGATGACGGTGCCGTTCATGCGGGCGTACACCGACCTGCTCGTGCAGACCTGCCACAAGCGGGGCGCCTTCGCGATCGGCGGCATGAGCGCGTTCATCCCGAACCGGCGCGACCCCGAGGTGACGGCGCGCGCGATCGAGAAGGTCACCGCCGACAAGAAGCGCGAGGCCGGCGACGGCTTCGACGGCACCTGGGTGGCGCACCCCGACCTGATCCCCACCGCCCAGGCGGAGTTCGACGCCGTGCTGGGCGACCGCCCCAACCAGGTCGACCGGCAGCGCGACGATGTCCACGTCGAGGCCCGCGACCTGCTCGACCTGCACATCGGTCGACCGATCACCGCGCAGGGCGTGCGGGACAACGTGTCCGTCGCCATCCGCTACCTGGAGGCCTGGCTGCGCGGACTCGGCGCCGTTGCGATCGACAACCTGATGGAGGATGCCGCGACCGCCGAGATCAGCCGCTCTCAGGTGTGGCAGTGGATCCACCAGGACCGCACCACGCAGGACGGCACACCCATCACGGCTGAGTACGTCGAGGATCTGATCACCCAGGTGCTCGCACAGGCGACGCGCAGCCACGGCGACAGGTACGACGACGCGGCGGAGATCTTCCGTGAGGTCGCC
Organism: Microbacterium sp. Root322; assembly: GCF_001425645.1. Lineage (NCBI taxonomy): Bacteria > Bacillati > Actinomycetota > Actinomycetes > Micrococcales > Microbacteriaceae > Microbacterium > Microbacterium sp. Root322. The sequence goes on from NZ_LMCS01000002.1 coordinate 561,155, forward strand.
CTGCGGGAGGAGTTCCCCACCTTCCTCACGCTGGGCGCCTACAGCCGGTTCCTGGTCGACGAGGACTGAGCGCGCGAAGGAGCCCTCGGGCCGCGGCCGACGCCGTGACCGAGGGCTCTTTCGTGTGCGGAGCCGGTGCCACCGCACGGGCGTAGCCTGGGGGCATGACCGACGTCTGGGCGGATATCTCCTCCGAGTTCCTGCACTTCTACCCGCGCGGCCGGCGCCTGCTCGCGGTGGCCGGGGCGAATGCCGAGCGCTCGCGGCAGGCGGCAGATGACCTCCTGTCCGCGCTGACGGCATCGGGGCAGCAGGTCATCCGCGAGCACTCGCCGGACGGTGACGAGGTCGAGCTCCGTGACGCGGTCACCGCGTTCCGCGAGGGTCCGAAGAGCGACGACATCCTGCTCGTCTCGGGGCCGTCCGCTCTGCTCGGTGAGCGCACCAGAGGCATGTGGAACTACGCGGTGTGGCAGTTGGCGGGCGATGAGCCGCCGCACACCGTCGCGGGTTCGATCGTCGATGTGACCGACCCCGCGCATCCGGCCCGTCGATTCGCCGACTATTGCGCACTGCCCTCCTCCTACGGCGCCTGACCCGCGGCGACTCCCCGCCTCAGCGGAACGAAGCGGCCACCGAGTTGCGGTGGTAGTCGAACACGATGCTCGTGCGGGTCGAGGCGACACTGCTCTGTGCCGAGAGGTGCTCGAGCACGAATTCGCGCATCTCGGATGAGTCGGCGACCGCGATGTGCAGCAGGAAGTCGTCGTCGCCGCCGAGGAAGAACAGCTGGATCACCGGAGGCAGCACGCGCACGCGATCCGCGAACTCGACGATGCTCTCCCGCCGTCCGCTCGGACGCAGCGTGACACCGATGATCGCCTGGAGCCCTGCGCCCAGCATCCGCTCGTCCACGCTCGCGTGGAAACCCGTGATCACGCCGCGGTCCACGAGGGCGCGCAGCCGGGTGTGCGCCGTCGAGGGCGCGACGCCGAGACGTGCGGCGAGCTCGGCATTCGTCATGCGCCCGTCGGCCGTGAGCAGCTGCACGATCCTGGCATCGATCGCATCCAGGGCCGGTGCCCGAACGGTGTTCGGCTCCGGGGCCTGTGAGGTCGTCTCCATACGAAGCATTATTCAGGATTTCCGCTTCATACGAATCATCTTCACCGATTCTGTTGTTCTGTCGATGTTTCTGCGATCCTGGGTGCCGCACCGCATCACACCTGGAGGATCAATGAAGATCGGCGTCCCCACCGAGGTCAAGAACAACGAGAACCGCGTCTCCCTCACCCCCGCCGGCGCCGACCGTCTGGTGCGCGAGGGCCACCGGGTGCTCGTGCAGTCCGGCGCCGGTCTCGGCTCGCGCATCACGGACGACGACTACCGCGCAGCCGGCGCCGAGATCGTGGCGACCGCCGCCGAAGCGTGGGGAGAGGCCGACCTGGTCATCAAGGTCAAGGAGCCGATCGCCCAGGAGTACGGCTTCCTGCGCGACGATCTCACCCTCTTCACCTACCTGCACCTCGCCGCCGACCGTGCGCTCACCACCGCGCTCGTCGAGGCGGGAACCACCGCCGTCGCCTACGAGACGGTGCAGCTGCCCGACCGCAGTCTGCCGCTGCTCGTGCCGATGAGCGAGATCGCCGGGCGCCTCTCGGTCACCATGGGCTCGTACTCGCTGCTGCGCTCGCAGGGCGGTCGCGGCATGCTGCTCGGCGGCATCGCCGGCACGCCGCGCGCCAAGACCGTCGTGATCGGCGGCGGTGTCGCGGGAGAGCACGCCGCGGCGAACGCGCTCGGGCTCGGCTCGAAGGTGACGGTGATCGACGTCGCCCTGCCGCGCCTGCGGGAGCTCGAGCACCGCTACGGCGGCGCCCTCGAGACGCGCGCGTCGAGCCGCTACGACATCGCCGAGGAGCTCAAGACCGCCGACCTCGTGATCGGCTCCGTGCTGATCCCGGGAGCTGCGGCCCCCAAGCTCGTGACCGACGACATGGTCGCCGCGATGAAGCCGGGCTCCGTGCTCGTCGACATCGCCATCGACCAGGGCGGATGCTTCGAGGGCTCGCGCCCCACGACCCACGACGACCCCACGTTCGCGGTGCACGACTCGATCTACTACTGCGTCGCGAACATGCCGGGCGCGGTTCCCGAGACGGCGACCCGTGCCCTGACCAACGCGACCCTCCCCTATGTCTCGGCGATCGCCGGGAAGGGCTGGGAGCGCGCGGCGTCCGAAGACGCGGCACTGGCTGCGGGTCTGAACGTGCAGGGCGGGCGCATCACGCTCGCGGCCGTCGCGCAGGCTCACGGTCTCGACGCCGGCTGACCTTCCGCACCCGAAAGAACCTCGGATCTTGGCGGCATCCCACACCTCACCTGCCGCATCGACCCGAGTACGCTCGTAATCGTGACCGAACGCGCTCCTCTCTCCCGCAAGCTGTCCGCCATCGCCGAGTCCGCGACCCTCAAGGTCGACGCCAAGGCCAAGGCCCTCAAGGCCGAAGGCAAGGACGTCATCTCGTACGCCGCCGGCGAGCCCGACTTCGCGACGCCGCAGTTCATCGTGGATGCGGCGGCCGAGGCTCTGGCCGATCCCGCCAGCTACCGGTACACGCCGGCCCCGGGTCTTCCGGCGCTGCGCGAGGCGATCGCCGCGAAGACGCTGCGCGACTCCGGCCTCGAGGTCTCCCCCAGCCAGGTCATCGTCACCAACGGCGGCAAGCAGTCCGTCTACCAGGCCTTCCAGGCGGTGGTGAACCCCGGCGACGAGGTGCTGCTGCCCGCGCCGTACTGGACCACCTACCCCGAGGCCATCCGCCTCGCCGACGGCACCCCGGTCGAGGTCTTCGCGGGCGCCGACCAGGAATACAAGGTCACGGTCGAGCAGCTCGAGGCCGCCCGCACCGCCCGCACCACCGCCCTCGTGTTCGTCTCGCCGTCGAACCCCACCGGCTCCGTCTACACCGCCGAGGAGACCAAGGCCATCGGCGAGTGGGCGCTGGAGCACGGCATCTGGATCATCAGCGACGAGATCTACCAGAACCTCACGTACGAGGGCGTCAAGGCCACCTCGATCGTCGAGGCCGTCCCCGAGGTCGCCGGTCAGACCATCCTGGTCAACGGCGTCGCGAAGACCTACGCCATGACCGGATGGCGCGTGGGCTGGATGGTCGGCCCCGCCGACGCCATCAAGATCGCCGGCAACCTGCAGTCGCACCTCACCAGCAATGTGAACAACGTCGCCCAGAGGGCGGCGATCGCCGCCCTCACCGGTCCGCAGGACGAGGCCGAGAAGATGCGCCAGGCGTTCGACCGCCGCCGCCAGCTCATCGTCTCGGAGCTGTCGAAGATCGACGGCCTCGTGGTCCCGAACCCGCTCGGCGCGTTCTACGTGTACCCCGACGTGCAGGGCCTGCTCGGCCGCACCTGGGGCAGCGTGACGCCGACCACCTCGCTCGAGCTCGCCGACCTCATCCTCGACCAGGCCGAGGTCGCTGTCGTCCCCGGTGAGGCCTTCGGCCCGTCCGGCTACATCCGCATGTCGTACGCGCTCGGCGACGAGCAGCTGCTCGAGGGCGTCCAGCGCCTGCAGCGTCTGTTCGCCTGACCCGCCGCACCTCTGTCGAGACCCATCGTGCGCACCGAGACCCACGCCCCCAGTCGCCTGCGGGAGTGGGTCTCGACGTCGACGATGGGTCTCGACGCGCCTGGGAGAAGCAGGAGGAAGAGTGGATGCCGGTGACTCTGCGGGTGGCCTTCACCATCCTGAGCACGGTGACCGTGCTGGTCTTCTTCCTCTCCCTCGTCGTCGCTCCCTTCATGTGGTACTGGGGAGGAGGGTGGCTCAGTGTGCTCCCCTTCGTACCGGTGGTCGTCTACGCGACCACCACCGTGCTCGTGATGAGACGGAAGTCGTGGGCCCGATACGCGACCCTGCTGTTCCCGCTCCCGCTCGCGCTCTACGTTCCGGCGGCAGCTGCCCCGATCTGGGAGTTCTGGGCCGGCCTCGCGGCCCTCGCCCTCACCACCGCGGCAGTCGTGTTGGTCTTCCTGCCCTCGTCTCGTGCCTACTTCGACGGGAAGCAGGTTCAGTCCTCGGGGTGGAAGCCGATCAGCCAGCGGATGCCGTAGCGGTCGATGAGCGTGCCGTCGTAGTCGCCCCACGGACGCTTCTGCAGCGCATCGATCACACGTCCGTCGGCCGCGAGCGTGTCGTACCAGCCGGTCAGAGTCAGCGCGTCGGCCGTGCCGAGGAGCGAGAGGAACATGCCGCCCATCTGCACGGCGTCGTCGTCGGCCCCGGCATCCGCTCCCGCGATCTCGACCAGTCCGCTCAGCTGCCCGTGCGCGATCGCATCGCCCGGCCCGTCGTGCCGGCCCGCGGTGGCGTAGTCGAGCAGCTGCAGGTCGCCGCCGAACACCGACTGGTAGTGACGCAGCGCTTCTGCGGCGTTGCCGGGGAACAGCAGGTACGGGATCAGTCCGCTCATGCCGCGAGTGTAGCCCCGCCGTCCGCCGCGGCTGCCGAGCAACGCTCTACAGGTCGACGCCGACGAGCACCGGTTCCGGCTGCAGCACGAGACCGAATTCGGCGTGCACCCTGCTCTGGATGAACCGTGCCAGCTCGGCGACCTCGCCGGCGGTCGCGCCGCCGCGGTTGGTCAGCGCGAGCGCGTGCTTGGTCGACACCGATGCTCGTGAGCGCGGAAGCTTGAACCCCTTGCGGATACCCGCCTGCTCGATGAGCCAGGCCGCGCTCACCTTGACGTCGGAGACGGTCGCGGGCTTCGACGTCGGAACCATTCCGTCGTACGAGGCGAGCGGGATCACGGTCACCGCATCGAGGTCGGGGGCGACCGGCCAGCGCGGGCACTCCGTGGGCAGCGCCCTGGCCACCGCCGCCGTCACGATCGCGTTCTGGAAGAAGGAGCCGACGCCATGCGTGTCGGGGTCGTCCGCGTCGAGCAGCATCCCCTTCGACGCCCGGGTCGCGAGGATGCGCTCGCGCACCCACCCCAGCGGAACGGGTGTCTCATCGGTCAGGCCCAGCGCCCGACGCAGCTGCTCGCCGCGCACCACGCGCTCACCCGCGATGAGCAGGTCGACGGTCACGGAGAGGATCACGGCACGGCGCAGCGGCACACTCCCGTGGTGGTGCTTGAGCACCGAGGTGCGGAAGCCGAGTCCGAGCTCGGCGGCGGGAACCGTCGAGATCTCTCCGGTCGACTCGTCGATCAGCTCGACCTCGACCAGCGTCTCCTGGATCTCCTGCCCGTAGGCGCCGATGTTCTGCACGGGGGCTGCGCCGACCGTGCCGGGGATCCCGCTCATCGCCTCGAGGCCCGCGTAGCCGTGGGCGACGGCATAGGCGACCAGGTCGTCCCAGCCGTGTCCGGCCTGCGCGCGCAGACGGATGCGTCCCTGATGCGGTGACGGCAGCTCTTCGATGCCTTCGGTGCGGACGCGGATGACCGTGCCCTCGAAGGGCTCGTCGCCCACGAAGAGATTGGAGCCGCCGCCGAGCACGAACCACTCGTCACCGCGCGCCCACGTCTCGCGCAGGGCTTCGACCAGGCCGGCGGTCGTCGTCGCCTCGAACATCTGCTCCGGCGCCGCACCCGTGCGCAGCGTGGTCAACTCCGCGAGTCGGACCGGCTCGATCTCCCGCATCACAGCGTCCTCATCAGACGGCGACGCGCAGCTGCGCCTTGACGAGCACGGTGGTCTCGCCGAACGTGACCTTGAGGTCGATGCGCGCGGCCTCGTCGTCGACAGCACCGACGGTGGCGACGACGGTGATGTCAGCGCCCTCGACGGGGTCGACGACGACGGGCTTGGTGAAGCGCACGCCGTAGTCGAGGATGCGGGTGGCCGGGTCGAGCGCCGCGACGACGACCGACGAGGCGATGCCCATCGTGAGCATGCCGTGCGCGAGCACGCCGGGCAGTCCCACGGACGCTGCCACGTCATCGCGGTAGTGGATCGGGTTGAAGTCTCCGGATGCCCCCGCGTAACGCACGAGCGATTCGCGGGTGAGGTGCACGGTGCGCTCAGCGAGCACGTCTCCGACGGTGTAGCCCATCAGGCCGCCTCTCCTTCATCCGCACTCGGCTCGGCACCGACCAGCAGCACGCTGGTGGCGGTGACGACATGGGCACCCGCGGGATCGGTGATCTCGGCCTCGCTGGTGATCATCGCGTTGCCGCCCATCATGCGGATGCCGGTGACGCGCAGCTGCGCGGTGAGCTCGTCGCCCGCGACGATGGGGCGCGTGTAGGCGAAGCGCTGCTCGGCGTGGATGGTGCGCGCCAGCACGATGCCGGAGTCCTCCTGCCCCAGCAGCTGCTGGAGCGTGAGGTCCTGGATGACCATCGCGAAGGTCGGGGGCGCCACGACGTCGGAGAAGCCGGCCGCGCGGGCCGCCTTGACGTCGGTGTGCTGAGGAGCGTCGGCGAAGACGGCACGAGCGAACTCGCGCACCTTCTCGCGGCCGACGAGGTACGGGGCCGTCGGCGGGAACTCCCGGCCGACCAGTTCTTGGTTCACTGCCACCCCTCGATCCTACCGAGGCAGGCGGAGCTCAGCCGCGCTTGCGGCCCCTGATCGCCTTGATCGCCATCTGCACCGCGATCACGACCAGGTATGCCGCGAACAGCATGTTGCCCAGCGTCGGGTCGACGATCGTGGCCAGCCACGCGCCGAGCGCGGTCGTCGTACAGGCCGAGACGCCGATGATCAGCGCCGCGAGCAGGTCGACGTTGCGGTTGCGGAGGTTGCCCACCGTGCCGGAGATCGCGGTGGGGATCATCATCAGCAGCGAGGTGCCCTTGGCGACCAGGTCGCTCGTACCGAAGGCCAGCATCAGCACGGGTACGACGATCACTCCACCGCCGACGCCGATCAGCCCCGCGAGGATTCCGGTGCCGATTCCCACGCCGACGAGGGCGATGCCGGTCAGCCAGGAGAGTTCGAACGCGGCGTCGCGCGAGGGGATCACCAGGAAGAGGCTGACGATCACGACGACCAGGAAGCCGACGAAACCCCACCGCAACGCCGTCTGCGAGATGCGCGGCAGAAGCCGTGTGCCGATCTGCGCGCCCACCACGGCACCCGCCGCGAGGATGATCGCGGGCACCCAGGCCACCGAACCGGTCGTGGCGTAGGAGATGACGCCGACGCTCGCCGTGGGCACGATCGCCGCGAGCGAGGTCCCGGCCGCGAGGCGCTGATCGAAGTGCAGCAGGAGCACCAGCAGCGGGACGATGACCGTGCCACCGCCCACGCCGAAGAGTCCGGAGAGGAGGCCGGCGAGAAGGCCGATACCGATGAACGCCGCGTAGGCACGAGGCCCACGTGCGGGGGCCTGTACGTCATTCACCGGATCAGCCTACTCGCGGCCGCCTCCCCTCTCGTACCCGCCGTCTCGAACTCAGACCTCGGAGTCCGCCTTGATCGGCAGCGCGATCGACGCGGTCAGCGCCTGCTCGTACCGACGCTGGCGACGCCGCAGCCACAGTCCGCCGAAGATCAGCAGCGCGAGCACGCCGTAGGCGATCGCGGCGAACGGCTGCGTGACCAGCGTGCTCAGATCCCCCTGGCTCAGCTGCAGCGCCTTGCGCAGTTGCTCCTCCGCCATCGGCCCGAGGATCATCCCGACCACCAGCGGCGCCACCGGGTATCCGTACCTGCGCATGAAGTAGCCGAGGACGCCGACGATCAGCAGGATCACGATGTCAGACGGCGAACTGTGGAGCGCATACGCGCCGAAGACCGCGAACAGCAGGATGCCGGCGTAGAGGTACGGCCGCGGGATCTGCAGCAGCTTCACCCACATCCCCACGAGCGGCAGGTTGAGCACGATCAGGATCACGTTGCCGATGTAGAGGCTCGCGATGAGCGCCCACACCAGGTTCGACTGACTCTCGAACAGCAGCGGCCCCGGCTGGATGCCGTACGACTGGAACGCCGTGAGGATGATCGCCGCGGTCGCCGTCGTCGGCAGGCCGAGCGTGAGCAGAGGCACCAGCACGCCGGCGGCAGCGGCGTTGTTGGCCGACTCCGGACCGGCGACCCCTTCGATCGCGCCACGTCCGAACTCGTCGCGATGCTTCGACAGCTTGCGCTCGGTCGCATAGGACAGGAATGTGGCCACGTCGGCGCCGCCCGCCGGGATCGTGCCGATCGGGAAGCCGATCGCCGTGCCCCGCAGCCAGGGCTTCCATGACCTCCGCCAATCCGCCTTGGTCATCCAGGAGCGCCACCCGCGTGTCACGGGGATCACGTCGACGCCGCCGTGCCGCAACCGGGCGGCGATGTAGAACGTCTCCCCGACCGCGAACAGCCCGACGGCCACCAGGACGATGTCGACGCCGTCGGACAACGCGGGAAGCCCCAGCGTGTAGCGCTGCTGTCCGGAGAGCCAGTCGGTGCCGACGAGACCGAGGAACAACCCGACGCCGAGCGAGAGCATCCCGCGCGAGATCGAGCTGCCGATCAGCGCGCCGACCGTGATGAACGCGATCACGATGAGGGCGACGTAGTCCGCCGGTCCCAGGTTCACCGCGAACTGCGCGAGCAGCGGAGCCAGCAGCGTCAGCCCCAGCGTCGCCAGGGTGCCGGCGATGAAGGATCCGATGGCCGCGGTGGCGAGCGCGGCGGCACCGCGCCCCATCCTGGCCATCTTGTTGCCCTCGATCGCCGTGACTATCGAGGCCGACTCCCCCGGTGTGTTCAGGAGGATGCTCGTCGTCGAGCCGCCGTACATGCCCCCGTAGTAGATGCCCGCGAAGGTGATCAGCGCGGCGGCGGGATCGAGCGTGTAGGTGAGGGGAAGCAGCAGCGCCACCGTCATGGCGGGGCCGATGCCCGGGAGCACTCCCACCGCGGTGCCGACGAAGACGCCGAGGAAGGCGAACGCCAGGTACTGCGGCTGCAGCGCGGTCGCGAAACCCTCCAGAAGCAGGGTCCAACTGTCCATCAGAACATCCTTCCGAGCCAGCCGAGAGCGGGACCCCAGGGCAGCGACAGGCCGAGCAGACCGCCGAACACGACCTGGATCACGAGCGCGACCGCGATCCCGATGAGGAAGGCCATCCACCAGCGCTTGGCGGCGAGCGACCACGCGACCCCGCCGAACAGCAGGGCGGCCGCGGGCGCCCACCCCAGCGGCTCGATCAGGAGCAGGTGGGCGACGACGAGACCCGCCAGCTTGGCGAGGGTGACCCAGTCGGTCGGCAGGCTCTCATCGATGTCCTCCGCCTCCTCCGCACCGCCGCGTTCGCCGCGCAGCACCCCGATCAGGACCGCGACCGCGGAGGCGAGCAGGATGACGGAGACGAAGATCGGGAAGACCGTCGGGCCGGCTTTCATGCCGACGGGGACGTGGATCAGGAAGATGCCGACGACGGCGAAGACGCCGAGCGCAACCATGATTCCGGCGAACACGAGTTCGCCGATGGGGACGGAGGAAGTGCGGCGTGCGGGTCGACCGCCGTGGTCGACCCGCACCCCCTGCTCCCCGGTCCCCGACGATGCGGGGACCGTCATGTCACTGCACCAGGCCGATGTTCTTCAGCGTCGCGGTGACCTCTTCGATGTTCCCGGTGAGGAACTCGTCGAAGTCCGCACCGACCAGGAATGCGTCGGTCCATCCCTTGGTCTCCAGCTGCTCGGTCCATGCCTCCGACTCGTGGAGCTCGGTGATCACACGGACCAGCTCGTCCTTCTCTCCGTCCGAGATCCCACCGGGGGCGATCACCCCGCGCCAGTTCGTCAGGACGACGTCGTAGCCTTCCCCCGTGATGGTCGGGACGTCGGGGAGCTGCGACACCGGCTCCTCGCTCGACACCGCCAGCGCCTTCAGCGCGCCGCTCTCGATGTGCTGGGCGAACTCGCCCACACCCGAGATGCCCGCGGAGACCTTCCCGCCGATGAGCAGCGGAACCGCCTCACCGCCGCCGGAGTTCGGGGTGTAGTTCAGCTTCTCGGCGATCTCCGCACCGTCCAGCCCTGCCTCCTCGAGCATGAGCCCGGCGAGGATGTGGTCGGCGCCTCCCGCGGACCCGCCCGTGACGGTGACCGACTGACCGTTGTCGACGATGTCCTCCACGAGGTCTTCGAGGGTGTCGTACTTCGAGTCCGCCGGTACGACGACGACGAGCGGCTCGTCCGTCAGGCGGGCGATCGGGGTGGTGTCCTCGATCCGCACCGCCGAGGCGTTGGTCTCGACTGCTCCGACCATGACCAGACCCATCACCATGAGGGTGTTCGGATTCTTCTCGTTGGCGAGCTGAGCGAGGCCGACCGTGCCACCGGCGCCGCCCACGTTGGTCACCGGGGCGGAGGCGACGAGGTCGTCCTGGGTGAGCACCTGCGACAGCGCTCGTCCGGTCTGGTCCCATCCCCCGCCGGGGTCGGCCGGGACGACGATCGAGACGTCGGTGATCGTGGCCGCTTCGGATTCCCCTCCGCCGTCGTCGGTCGCGGCGCTGCCGCCGGCGCACGAGGTGAGGGCGAGGGCTGCGACCGCGGCCATTGCGGCCCACGTTCCGATGCGGGCGGGGGGTGCGATGCGTGCGTTCTTCATGTGCGCTCCTCCTTGAGCGTTGTGATGCTGTCGCTCCACCCTGGAGCGTGGGACACCCGCGGTGCGGCTTCGGAAACCATTGGTCGGAGTTTCGGAACTATTGGTCGCGAGCAGCGCTCTCCCGCGCTCGCACCGCACGCGGCGAGGGGCGACAATGAGCAGGTGGCCTCGAAGATGACGCTCCGCGTGCAGCTGCTCGTGCTGCAGGCGCTGATCGTGTTCCTGGTGACCCTTGCGACCGGCATCGTGGCCGGCGCGTTCCAGGAGCACGCCCTCCGTGACGCCTACAAGGACCGGATGCAGGCCGTGGCCCAGTCGATCGCAGCGCTTCCCACCGTGCATGCGGCCTTCGACGACGCCGAGCCCTCCGTCGCGATCCAGCCCATCGCCGAGGTCATCCGCGAGGCGTCCGACCTCGCCTATGTGGTCGTGGCCAACGACGACGGCATCCGGTACTCGCACCCGAATCCGGCGCGCATCGGCGAGAGGGTCTCCACCGACCCGTCGATCCCGCTCTCGGGCGAGGTCTACGTCGGCACGCAGACCGGCACGCTCGGCACCTCCTGGCGGGTCAAGGTGCCCATCCGCGACGACGAGGGCGCCGTGATCGGCACCGCATCCGTCGGCATCCTGGAGTCCGAGCTCAACGAGGAGTTCTCGGCGAACCTGGTGTGGCTGATCTCGGCGATGCTGGCCGCGGCCGTGCTCGGGGTGTTCGGATCCGCATGGGTGACCTCGATCATCCGACGGCGCATCTACCGCCTCGAGCCGCATCAGATCGCCGCCCTGGTGAAGAACCAGGAGACCACGCTGCACGGCCTCAGCGAAGGTGTGATCACGGTGGACGACGCCGGACGGATCACGCTCGTGAACGATGCCGCCGCCCGTTTCCTGGACAGGGACGCCGCCGACCTCGACGGCGAGCTCGCCGCCGAAGTGCTGGGCACGGAGCTCTCGACGGTGCTGCGGGAGGGCGAGTCCGCCGGTCGGCCGGTGATCGTGGGATCGCACGTGCTCGTGGCTCGCAGCACCGGGAGCGAGGCCGACCGCGGAGGAATCGGGGCCACCCTCCTGCTGCGCGATCACACCGAGCTGCATGATGTGGTGCGACGAGTCGAGGCAGCTGACGCGATCATCGCCTTCCGGCAGCGCCTCGGACTCCCCAAGGGGCTCAGCGCCGAGACGCTCGACCGTGTCTCTGCGGCGCTCGTCGCACGCCCCGACGCCTCGGCCACCGAGATCGGTGAGGACCTGGACATCTCCCGGGTCAGTGCCAGGCGCTACCTCGAGCACCTCGCCGCATCGGGAAGGGCGACGCGCGCGCTCGACTACGCGACCAAGGGTCGCCCGAGCACCCGATACCGCGCCAGCGACGCCGTCTGACCTGCACACAGCCCTGGGACGCAGTGCCATTCTGTGCGACACTGGATCGCATTCGACATCGACGTCAGCCTGCCCGGATCGAAGGAGATCGCATGGTTCGCAGTACCTATCCCGATGTGGAGATCCCCGAGGTCTCCATCCACGACTTCCTGTTCGGCGACCTCTCCGAAGCCGAGCTCGACACCGTAGCCCTCGTCGACGGGATGGGCGGGGCGACCACCACCTACCGGCAGCTCGTCGGGCAGATCGATCTGTTCGCCGGTGCCCTCGCGGCGCGCGGTGTCGGAGTGGGCACCACGGTCGGTGTGCTCTGCCCGAACGTCCCCGCGTTCGCCACCGTGTTCCACGGCATCCTTCGCGCGGGCGCCACGGCCACCACCATCAACTCGCTCTACACGGCAGACGAGATCGCGAACCAGCTCACCGATGCGGGCGCGACCTGGCTCGTGACCGTGTCGCCCTTGCTTCCCGGTGCGCAGGCCGCCGCCGAGAAGCTCGGATTCGATGCCGACCACGTCATCGTGCTTGACGGTGCCGAAGGCCACCCCTCCCTCCCGGAGCTTCTCGGTGAGGGGCGCCAGGCACCGGACGTGTCGTTCGACCCGTCGACGCATCTGGCCGTCCTCCCCTATTCCTCGGGAACGACCGGACGCCCCAAGGGCGTAATGCTCACCCACCGGAACCTGGTCGCCAACGTGTCCCAGTGCCAGCCGGTGCTCGGCGTCGATGCGAGCGACCGCGTGCTGGCCGTGCTGCCCTTCTTCCACATCTACGGCATGACGGTGTTGCTGAACTTCGCGCTGCGCCAGCGGGCCGGGCTCGTGACGATGCCGAGGTTCGACCTCCCCGAGTTCCTGCGCATCATCGCCGAGCACCGCACGAGCTGGGTGTTCGTCGCTCCCCCGATCGCCGTCGCCCTCGCGAAGCACCCGATCGTCGACCAGTACGACCTCTCGGCGGTGAAGGTCATCTTCTCCGGCGCCGCCCCTCTCGACGGCACGCTGGCATCCGCCGTCGCGAACCGCCTGGGCTGCATCGTCACCCAGGGCTACGGCATGACCGAGACCAGCCCCGCCGTGAACCTCATCTCCGAGGCGCGCACCGAGATCGACCGCTCGACCATCGGCCCGCTCGTACCGAACACCGAGGCGCGACTCGTCGACCCCGACTCGGGTGAAGACGTGGCGGTGCCGGCAGAGGGTGCGAGTGAGCCCGGCGAGCTGTGGGTGCGCGGACCGCAGGTGATGGTCGGCTACCTCAACCGCCCGGACGCCACGGCCGAGATGCTCGACGCCGACGGCTGGCTGCACACCGGGGATGTCGCCACGGTCACCCACGACGGCATCTACCGGATCGTCGACCGGCTCAAGGAACTCATCAAGTACAAGGGCTATCAGGTCGCGCCGGCCGTGCTGGAGGCGGTGCTGCTCGAGCACCCCGCCATCGCGGACGCCGCGGTGATCGGCGCGTTCGATGACGATGGGCAGGAGGTGCCCAAGGCCTTCGTCGTGCGACAGCCGGATGCCGACCTCGACGCCGACGCGGTCATGGCGCACGTCACCTCGCACGTCGCGCCGCACGAGAAGGTGCGGCAGGTGGAGTTCATCGACGTGATCCCGAAGTCGAGCTCGGGGAAGATCCTGCGCAAAGACCTTCGCGCTCGCTGAGAACACCGCCGGATACACGAAGAAGCCCGCCATCCCTTACGGGGTGGCGGGCTTCTTCGTGAGTGAAGTGCTTACTCGGACTTCTTCTCGACAGCGTCCTCGGCGGCAGCCTCGGCTGCTTCGCCCTCGGCCTGCGACTCGGCGCCGGCGTCGACGGTCTCCTCGGCGGGAGCCTCCTCGACGACCTCAGCCGGCTTCTCAGCCTTGGGAGCGGCAGCAGCCTTCTTGGCCGACTTCGCCTTCGGGGTGACGGGCTCGAGAACGAGCTCGATCACGGCCATCGGAGCGTTGTCGCCCTTGCGGTTGCCGACCTTCGTGATGCGGGTGTAGCCACCCTCACGGTCAGCGACGAGCGGCGCGATCTCGGAGAACAGGACGTGCACGACTTCCTTGTCACCGATGACCGACAGCACGCGACGACGCGCGTGCAGGTCGCCACGCTTGGCGAAGGTGATCAGACGCTCGGCGAGCGGGCGAAGGCGCTTGGCCTTGGTCTCGGTCGTCTTGATCGACTTGTGGGTGTAGAGCGCCGCCGCGAGGTTGGCAAGCATCAGGCGCTCGTGTGCGGGGCCGCCTCCGAGGCGGGGACCCTTAGTGGGCTTGGGCATAATCGTCTAGCTCCTGGTCAGAAAGGTCGGGTATCAGAAGGACTCGTCTTCGCTGCCGCCGTAGAAGTGGGCGCCGTCGAAACCGGGCACCGAATCCTTGAGCGACAGACCGAGCGAGATGAGCTTGTCGCGCACCTCGTCGACCGACTTCTGGCCGAAATTGCGGATGTTCATGAGCTGCGTCTCCGACAGGGCGACGAGCTCAGAAACGGTGTTGATGCCCTCACGCTTCAGGCAGTTGTACGAGCGGACCGACAGGTCGAGGTCCTCGATCGGCATCGACAGCTCGCTGGAGTTCACTGCCTCCACCGGCGCCGGGCCGATCTCGATGCCCTCGGCCTCGACGTTCAGCTCGCGGGCGAGACCGAACAGCTCGGTGAGCGTCTTGGCAGCCGAAGCGACGGCGTCGCGGGGGCTGATCGCCGACTTGGTCTCGACGTCGAGGACGAGCTTGTCGAAGTCGGTGCGCTCCCCGGCACGGGTCGCGTCGACGCGGTAGCTGACCTTGAGGACCGGCGAGTAGATCGAGTCGATCGGAATCTGACCGGCCTCGGCGTACTCGTTGCGGTTCTGCGTCGCCGAGACGTAGCCACGGCCACGCTCGATCGTGAGCTCGAGCTCGAACTTCGCGGTCTCGTTGAGGGTCGCGATGACGAGCTCGGGGTTCTGGATCTCGACACCGGCCGGAGCCGAGATGTCAGCGGCGGTGACTTCGCCCGAACCGGTCTTGCGCAGGTACGCGGTGATGGGCTCATCGCGCTCCGACGAGACGACGAGCTGCTTGATGTTGAGGATGATCTCGGTGACATCCTCCTTCACGCCGGGGATGGTGCTGAACTCGTGCAGCACGCCGTCGATGCGAACGCTGGTGACAGCAGCACCGGGGATCGACGACAGCAGGCTGCGGCGCAGCGCGTTGCCGATCGTGTAACCGAAGCCAGGCTCCAGAGGCTCGATGATGAACCGGCTACGGTTCTCGACGATCTTTTCCTCGGTCAGTGTGGGACGCTGTGCAATAAGCACTCTGTGTTCCTTTCGATCACATGCCCGCTATATGACATGTGGTGGGGTGAGGTCTTGAGTTGTGGAAGTCGATGCCCGCACGCGGGCGTCGAGCCGCTCGGACCACGGAGGGACCGAGCGGCTCGACACGCGAATCAGACGCGGCGACGCTTCGGCGGACGGCAGCCGTTGTGCGCCTGCGGGGTGACGTCCTGGATCGAACCCACCTCGAGGCCGGCGGCCTGCAGCGAGCGGATCGCGGTCTCGCGGCCGGAGCCCGGACCCTTCACGAGGACGTCGACCTTCTTGACGCCGTGCTCCGCAGCCTGGCGGGCTGCCGACTCGGCAGCCATGCCGGCGGCGTACGGGGTCGACTTGCGGGAGCCCTTGAAGCCCACGCCACCCGACGAAGCCCAGGCGATGACGGCGCCGGACGGGTCGGTGATCGAGACGATGGTGTTGTTGAACGTCGACTTGATGTGGGCCTGGCCCAGCGCGATGTTCTTCTTTTCCTTGCGGCGCGGCTTGCGCGCGGCGGCCTTGGGTGCAGCCATGAAAGTGTTCTCCTAGTCCCTGAGGCCGCGCTTAGCGGGCCTTCTTCTTGCCTGCGACGGTGCGCTTCGGGCCCTTGCGGGTACGGGCGTTGGTCTTGGTGCGCTGACCACGGACCGGGAGACCACGACGGTGGCGGATGCCCTCGTAGGAGCCGATCTCGACCTTGCGGCGGATGTCTGCTGCAACCTCGCGGCGCAGGTCACCCTCCACCTTGTAGTTGCCTTCGATGTGGTCGCGGAGGGCGATCAGCTGGTCGTCGCTGAGGTCCTTCACGCGGATGCTCTCGTCGATCTCCGTCGCCTTGAGGATCTCGACCGAGCGGGTACGGCCGACGCCGTAGATGTAGGTAAGGGCGATCACCACGCGCTTGTCGCGCGGGATGTCAACGCCGGCAAGACGTGCCATGCGGTTCTCCTGGGTGTTGTGGAGGTATGGAACAGGATCGGTGCCCGGGCCTCCGCCCGAGGTGTCCCCCGCTTGCGCGGGTTCTGATCCTGCCGTTGTGTGTTTTCAGTTGTGAGATGTGCGTGAGCGATGCCGCGCAGCTCGGGCCCGTCGAACGGATCGGCGGGCCCGCCGGGGACTCAGCCCTGGCGCTGCTTGTGACGCGGGTTGCTCTTGCAGATCACCATGACGCGGCCGTGACGGCGGATCACCTTGCAGTGATCGCAGATGGGCTTGACGCTGGGGTTGACCTTCATGATGTTTCCTGTTCGCTGTCTTCGTACCGCCCCGGACAGGGGCAGGCCGTTACTTCTCGACCGATCAGCGGTAGCGGTAGACGATACGGCCGCGGGTCAGGTCGTAGGGGCTGAGCTCCACGACCACACGGTCCTCGGGGATGATACGGATGTAGTTCTGCCGCATCTTGCCGGAGATCGTTGCAAGGACCTTGTGCCCGTTGCTGAGCTCAACGCGGAACATCGCGTTGGGCAGAGCCTCGGAGATCACGCCCTCGATCTCGATGACACCGTCTTTCTTAGCCATAGCCTCGCTGACGCTTCTGCAGATCGGTCGATCTGCGGTGGGTGGTTGGTTTGTGGTGCTGCACCGCCGGACACGCCGAAACAAGGCACAAAGCACCAAAGATCTATGTTAGACGCTCCGGAGCCATCCGGCAACTTGACCGCCAGAGGCGGGAAGCCGCCGGCTCAGCTGATCAGGTCGGTGAACTTCTTCAGGTCGGCCTGGTCCTGCAGGTTGAGGCGCGTGCCGTTGATGTCCACCGTCGGCGTACCGGCGATCTCGTGGGACTTCGCCTGCGCGGCACCGAACTTGCGGTACGTCTCGTCGGTGATGCAGGAGACCGCGTCATCCGCACCCACCTGGGTCGCGAAGCCGGCGAGCTGGTCGTTGGTCAGACCGGAGGAGTTCTCCGCGGGCTGGTTCTCGAACAGCGTCTTGGCGAAGTCGAGGTACAGCTCGGGGTTCGACTCGGCGACGCAGAACGCGGCACCGGCCGAGCGCGAGGAGAATTCCGTTCCCTGCGAGAAGCGGTCGAGGATCGCGATGGGGTGGTACTCGAGGGTGATGCGGCCATCGGCGGCCGCGGCCTCGAGCTGGGGGCCGAACTGGTCCTCGAAGGTCTTGCACACGGGGCACTGGAAGTCGACGAACACGGCGATGGTGTCTTCCCCGTCGCCGAACGAGATCGCGCCGGTCTCCGGGTCGAAGGTGTCGTTCGCGGTGGGCGTCACGCCAGGCGACGTGGCCTGGTTGTTGAGGAACACCACGAGTCCACCGATCGCCACCAGCACCACGACGACGGCGATCGAGACGCCGATCGCGAACCAGTTGGTGTTGCTCTTCGCCGCTGCCATTACTTTCCGATCTCTCGAGGCTCGACCCCGAACGGGGCGAGTCCGGCTCTTCCACCATCGGGCGCAGTCAGCACCCAGATACCCCCATCATGCAGGGCGACGCTATGTTCCCAATGGGAGCCGTCCGTGCCGTCCACCGTCGTGACGGTCCAGTCGTCCTCTTCGATGAAGGTCGCATCCCCGCCGGCGGTGACCATCGGCTCGATGGCGAGCACGAGTCCGGGCTTCACGTCTTCGCCGCGGTCGGGGGTGCGGTAGTTGAAGACGCTGGGGGCCTCATGCATCTTGCGACCGATGCCGTGACCGACGTACTCGCGCAGGATCCCGTAGGGCTCGCCGGAGACCGCGGACGGCCCCTGTGCCTCGATGTAGTCCTGGATGGCCGCACCGATCTCGTCGATCGACGATACGGACGCCATGGCCGCGATTCCCGCCCACAGGGAGCCTTCCGTGACGCGGGAGAGCTCTTCACGGCGTGCGACCAGCTCAGGCCGCTCCGGGTCGGGCACGACCACGGTGATCGCGCTGTCGCCGTTCCAGCCGCGGAACTGCGCACCGCAGTCGACCGACACGATGTCGCCGGGCTGCAGCACCCGCTCCCCCGGGATGCCGTGGACGACCTGCTCGTTCACCGAGATGCAGGTGGTGTGGTGGTAGCCGCGCACCAGCTGGAAGTTCGACTCAGCGCCACGGGCGAGGATCGTGCGATTCGCCACCGTGTCGAGCTCGAGCGTGGTGACGCCGGCCTTGATCAGCGGGCGGACGGCATCCAGTGCCGCGGCCGTGATGAGCCCGGGCTCGACCATGGCTCGCAGCTGAGCCGGGGTCTTGTAGATCGACCGGCGGAACATCTCAGGAGGCGGAGGCCGCGAGACGCAGGCCGCGCGCCGTCAGCGCCTCGCCGATGCGCTCGGTGATCTCGTCGAGCGAACCCACACCGTCGATGCGGTCGACGATGCCCTTGGCGCCGTAGACCTCGAGGATCGGGGCGGTCTCGCGCTCGTAGATGTCGAGACGGTGACCGATGGCCTCCGGGGTGTCGTCGGAGCGGCCCTGCTCGGTCGCACGGAGCGTCAGACGCTGCAGGCTCTCCTCACGCGGCACGTCGAGGAGGATGACGGCGTCGAGCGCCTGCCCCCGCTCGGCGAGGAACGACTCGAGGTGGGCGACCTGCGCGGTGTTGCGCGGGTAGCCGTCGAGGAGGAACCCGTGAGCGGCATCTTCCTGCGACAGGCGGTCGCGCACGATCTCGCTGGTCAGCTCATCCGGGACGAGGTCACCCTTGTCGAGGATCGCCGTGACCTGCTGGCCGAGGGGCGTTCCCTCCTTGATGTTCGCGCGGAAGATGTCGCCGGTCGAGACGACCGGGATGCCGTAGGACTCGGCGATGCGCACGCCCTGCGTGCCCTTGCCGGAGCCCTGCGGGCCGACGATGAGAAGACGTGCGGATGCTGTCATCGGAGGAGCCCTTCGTAGTGTCGCTGCTGCAGCTGCGCGTCGATCTGCTTGACCGTCTCGAGACCCACACCGACGATGATGAGGATCGACGCACCACCGAACGGGAAGTTCTGGTTGGCGCCGACGGTGGCCAGAGCGATGAGCGGGATGAGCGCGATCAGACCGAGGTACAGCGAGCCCGGAAGCGTGATGCGGGTGAGCACGTAGTCGAGGTACTCGGCCGTCGGGCGGCCCGCACGGATGCCGGGGATGAACCCGCCGTACTTCTTCATGTTGTCCGCGACCTCTACCGGGTTGAACGTGATCGCCACGTAGAAGTACGTGAACCCGATGATCAGCAGGAAGTACGCGGCCATGTAGACCGGGCTGTTGCCCGTGGTGAAGTTCGTCGTGATCCAGGTCACCCAGGCAGCCGGAGTCGATCCGTCCTGCGGGGTGTTGAACTGCGCGATGAGTGCCGGGATGTACAGCAACGACGAGGCGAAGATCACGGGGATCACACCCGCCATGTTCACCTTGATCGGGATGTAGGTGTTCGTGCCCCCGTAGGTGCGCCGACCGACCATGCGCTTGGCGTACTGCACCGGGATGCGTCGCTGGGACTGCTCGACGAACACGACGAGCCCCATCACGATGATTCCGACCAGCAGAACGAGCAGGAAGACCTCGAAGCCCTTGCTCTCCCAGATCGTCCACATCGCGCCGGGGAACGTCGCGGCGATCGAGGTGAAGATGAGCAGCGACATGCCGTTGCCGATGCCGCGCTCGGTGACGAGCTCGGCGAACCACATGATCAGACCGGTACCGGCCGTCATCGCCATGATGATGAGCAGCTGTGCCCACCACACGTCGTTCGTCAGGAGCTGCTGGCAGGCCGCGAGATCGGTCGTGCCGAAGAGCTGACCGCTGCGCGCGACCGTGACGAGAGTCGTCGACTGGAGCAGCGCGAGGGCGATGGTGAGGTAACGCGTGTACTGGGTCAGACGGGCCTGGCCGGCCTGTCCTTCCTTGTGCAGCGCCTCGAAGTGCGGGATGACCACGCGCAGGAGCTGCGTGATGATCGTCGCGGTGATGTACGGCATGACGCCGAGCGCGAAGATCGACAGCTGCAGCAGCGCGCCGCCGGAGAAGAGGTTGACCAGTCCGAGCAGGCCATCTGTGCCCGCGTTGGCGGCGAGACACTCTTCGACGTTCGGGAAGTTCACGAACGGCGCCGGCACGTTGGAACCGAGCCGGTAGATCGCAACGATGGCGAGAGTGAAACCGATCTTCCGACGCAGGTCGGGGGTGCGGAAGATCCGCGCGATGGCGCTAAACAAGGACGTTCCTCCTGAAAAGGTTGCCGATTCCCGAAGGACGGCTGAAAGACCAGGGTAACGCAAACCGGGCTTCCCGGAATTCGCCACCGATACCAGGCCCGCCGGATGCGGCCCCAGAGCGAGGTCTCGGAGTGTGAAACCACAAGAGGGGCCGGAGATTCTCCGGCCCCTCTTGCTGTGCGGTTACTTGACGGATCCGCCAGCCGCGACGATCTTCTGCTCGGCAGAACCCGAGACCTTGTCGACCGAAACGGTGAGCTTCACGGCGATGTCGCCGTTTCCGAGAACCTTGACCTTCTCGTTCTTGCGAACGGCACCCTTGGCGACCAGGTCGCCGATGGTGACATCGCCACCCTTCGGGTACAGCTCCGCGAGCTTCTCCAGGTTCACGACCTGGTACTCCACGCGGAACGGGTTCTTGAACCCGCGCAGCTTCGGGGTGCGCATGTGCAGAGGCATCTGCCCACCCTCGAAGCCGACGCGAACGGTGTTGCGCGCCTTGGTGCCCTTGGTTCCACGACCAGCGGTCTTACCCTTGGAGCCCTCACCACGGCCGACGCGAGTCTTGGCGGTGTTGGATCCGGGGACGGGACGCAGGTGGTGCACCTTCAGCACGCCGGGGCGGGATGCCGGAGCATCCTTCGCAGGCGTTGCCTTCTTGGCAGCCGGCTTCTTGGCAGCGCCATCAGCCTTGGCGGCAGCGGCAGCGGTCTTGGCCGGAGCCTTCTTCGCAGCCGGCTTCTTCTCGGCAGCAGCCTTGGGAGCTGCAGCCTTCTTCGTGGCCTTCTCAGCCTCGACGGCCTCGTTCTTCTCAGCCATTAGTCGATCTCCTCAACCTTGACGAGGTGTGCGACGGTCTTGACGTAACCGCGCGTCTGCGCGTCGTCGGGGCGAACGGTGGTGTCACCGATCCGCTTCAGACCGAGGCTGCGCAGCGTGTCACGCTGGTTCTGCTTCTCGCTCACCTTGGACTTGATCTGCGTGACCTTCAGTCGCGCGGCCATCAGGCACCTACCTTCTGTGCGGCGATGGCCTCGGCCTCGGCGCGCACGAGACGCGCAGGGGCGACCTGGTCGAACTCGAGGCCACGACGTGCGGCGACCGCACGAGGCTCCTCGAGCTGCTTCAGGGCGGTGACCGTCGCGTGCACGATGTTGATCGTGTTCGACGAGCCGAGCGACTTCGACAGCACGTCGTGGATTCCGGCGCACTCGAGCACGGCGCGGACGGGACCACCGGCGATAACACCGGTACCGGCAGCGGCCGGACGGAGCAGGACCACACCAGCGGCGGCCTCACCCTGCACGGGGTGCGGGATGGTGCTGCCGACGCGCGGCACGCGGAAGAAGTTGCGCTTGGCCTCTTCGACACCCTTCGAGATCGCCAGAGGGACCTCGCGAGCCTTGCCGTAACCGACACCGACCAGACCGTTGCCGTCACCGACGACCACGAGGGCGGTGAAGCTGAAGCGACGACCACCCTTCACGACCTTCGAGACGCGGTTGATGGTGACGACGCGCTCC
The DNA here is from genome assembly GCF_001425645.1 of Microbacterium sp. Root322. Lineage (NCBI taxonomy): Bacteria > Bacillati > Actinomycetota > Actinomycetes > Micrococcales > Microbacteriaceae > Microbacterium > Microbacterium sp. Root322. Next base: position 583,081 of record NZ_LMCS01000002.1, read on the forward strand.
AGGAACTGGTTGTCGCCACGGTCACGCGAGTTGCGGTCACGACCGCCACCCTGGTTGCGGTCACGACCGCCGCGGCGGCCATCACGCGAATCGCGAGCCGGCTCAGCCTGCGTTGTGCCGGCAGCCGTCTCGGAAGTGGCAGCAGCCGCTTCGGTCACTTCGTTCTCCTTGTTGTCACTCACAGTGCCAGACCCCCCTCGCGGGCGCCGTCGGCGATGGCGGCGACACGACCGGCGTAGCGGTTGCCGCCACGGTCGAACACTGCCTCGGAAACGCCGGCAGCCTTCGCACGCTCGGCGAGGAGCTCGCCGACCTTGCGGGCCTTGGCGGTCTTGTCACCCTCGAGCGAACGCAGGTCGGTCTCGAGCGTCGATGCCGACGCCACGGTGTGACCCTTGCTGTCGTCGACCAGCTGCACGAAGACGTGGCGGGCCGAGCGGTTGACGACGAGACGCGGACGCGCCTCGGTGCCGACGACCTTCTTGCGAAGGCGGGCGTGACGACGCGCGCGGGCGTCAGACTTTGACTTGAGAGCCATGGTTACTTACCACTCTTTCCGGCCTTGCGACGCACGTTCTCGCCGGCGTAGCGCACACCCTTGCCCTTGTACGGCTCGGGCTTGCGGATCTTGCGGATGTTCGCAGCTGCCTCACCGACAGCCTGCTTGTCGATCCCGCTGACGGTGAGCTTGGTGGTGCCCTCGACCGTGAGCGTGATGCCGGCGGGCGGGTCGATCAGGACCGGGTGCGAGAAGCCGAGAGCGAACTCGACCGAGTTGCCCTTCTGCTGCACGCGGTAACCGGTGCCGACGACCTCGAGACCCTTGGTGTAGCCCTGGGTCACGCCGATGATGTTGTTGTTGATGAGCGTGCGGGTCAGGCCGTGAAGCGACCGCGACTCGCGCTCGTCGTCGGGACGGGAGACCAGAACCTGGTTCTCCTCGACCGCGACCTCGATGGGGCTGGCCACCGTGAGGGTGAGTTCACCCTTGGGGCCCTTCACCGCGACCTCACGGCCGTCGACCGAAACGGTCACGCCCGCAGGAACGTCGATGGGAAGTCGTCCGATACGCGACATTTCGAATTACCACACGTAGGCGAGAACTTCTCCGCCCACGCCCTTCTGCTCAGCCTGACGGTCGGTGAGAAGACCGGAGGAAGTGGACAGGATTGCCACGCCAAGTCCGCCGAGGACCGTGGGAAGCTCGGTGGACTTCGCGTAGACGCGGAGGCCGGGCTTCGAGACGCGCTTGATACCAGCGATCGAGCGCTCGCGGTTCGGGCCGTACTTCAGCGTCAGCGTGAGGTTCTTCCCGACGCGAGCGTCAGAGGTCTCCCAACCGGCGATGTAGCCCTCCTGCTGGAGGATCTGAGCGATGTGCGTCTTGAGCTTGCTCGACGGCAGGGTCACAGAATCGTGGTGCGCCGAGTTCGCGTTGCGCAGACGGGTCAGCAGATCTGCGACCGGGTCTGTCATTGTCATTGTTGATTTCCTTTGTTCATGAGGTTCCGGCTGCCGTTACACGACAGACGGCCTGCGATGACACGCAATTTTCAATTGTACGTGCACATCGACGGGCTCAGTGACACGAGACCACTGAGCCCGTCAAGGTTGTTACGCCTGTGCGTCTTCCGAGCGGAACGGGAAGCCGAGGTGGCGGAGCAGTGCCCGACCCTCGTCATCCGTCTTCGCGGTGGTGACGACGGTGATGTCGAAACCGCGAACCCGGTCGATCTTGTCCTGATCGATCTCGTGGAACACGCTCTGCTCCTGGAGACCGAAGGTGTAGTTGCCGTTGCCGTCGAACTGCTTGGCCGAGAGACCGCGGAAGTCGCGGATACGGGGCAGTGCGAGCGAGACGAGGCGATCCACGAACTCCCACGCGCGGTCACCACGGAGGGTGACGTGCGCGCCGATGGCCTGACCCTCACGCAGCTTGAACTGCGCGATGGACTTGCGAGCCTTCGTGACGATCGGCTTCTGGCCGGTGATCTTGGTGAGATCCTCGACCGCGCCATCGATCACCTTGCTGTCGCGAGCTGCCTCGCCGACACCGGTGTTCACGACGACCTTGACCAGTCCGGGGATCTGCATGACGTTCGCGTAACCGAACTCTTCCTGCATCGCCTTCTTGATCTCGGCGTTGTACTTCGCCTTCAGGCGGGGCTGGATCTTGCCAGCCACCGCGGCGTCGGTGCTTGCCATCAGAGGTCCTTACCGCTCTTCTTCGCGTAGCGCACGCGGACGGTGCGCTTCACGCCGTCCTTCGTCTGCTCCTCGACCCGGTGGCCGACCTTGGTCGGCTTCTTGGTCGAGGGGTCGACGAGTGCGACGTTCGAGATGTGGATGGAGGCTTCGACGGTCTCGATGCCTCCGGTCTTGGTGCCACGCTGCGTCTGTCCGACGCGGGTGTGCTTGGTGACGTAGTTCACGCCTTCGACGATGACGCGGTTCTTCTCGGCAAGGACGTCGAGGACCTTGCCCTGCTTGCCGCGGTCGCCGCCACGCTCCTGCGTGGCACCGGTGATGACCTGAACCAGGTCACCCTTCTTGATCTTCGCCATGATTAGATGACCTCCGGCGCCAGCGAGACGATCTTCATGAACTTCTTGTCACGAAGCTCACGACCGACCGGCCCGAAGATACGGGTGCCGCGGGGCTCCCCGTCGTTCTTCAGGATCACTGCGGCGTTCTCGTCGAACTTGATGTAGGAGCCGTCCGGACGACGGACCTCCTTCTTGGTGCGGACGATGACCGCCTTGACGACGTCGCCCTTCTTCACGTTGCCACCGGGGATCGCGTCCTTGACGGTCGCGACGATGGTGTCGCCGAGGCCCGCGTAACGACGCTTCGAGCCACCGAGAACGCGGATGGTGAGCAGCTCCTTGGCGCCGGTGTTGTCGGCGACCTTGAGTCGGGATTCCTGCTGAATCACTTGGCCTTCTCCAGAATCTCCACCAGGCGCCAGCGCTTCGTGGCGCTCAGCGGGCGGGTCTCGTTGATCAGGACCAGGTCGCCGATGCCGGCGGAGTTCGCCTCATCGTGCGCCTTGACCTTCGAGGTGCGGCGGATGACCTTGCCGTAAAGCGGGTGCTTCACGCGGTCCTCGACCTCGACCACGATGGTCTTGTCCATCTTGTCGCTGACGACGTAGCCGCGACGTGCCTTGCGGTAACCGCGGGCAGCGGCGTCGCGGACGTCGTGCTCGGACGACTCGTGTCCTGCGGCCTGCGTCTCCACAGTCGCTTCCTTCTTGGTGGCCATCACTCAGCCTCTTCCTTCACGGCGTCGTCGGCGGAGTCCGCCTTCTTCGCCTTCGACTTGGTCGCCTTCTTGGCCGGAGCCTCGACCGGAGCAGGCGTCGCACGGATGCCCAGCTCGCGTTCGCGGATCACGGTGTAGAGGCGCGCGATGTCGCGCTTGACGGCGCGGATGCGGCCGTGGCTCTCCAGCTGGCCGGTGGCCGACTGGAAACGGAGGTTGAACAGCTCCTCCTTGGCCTTGCGCAGCTCCTCAACGAGGCGCTGGTCTTCGAATGTATCGAGCTCTGCCGGGGCGAGCTCCTTGGTGCCGATCGCCATTACGCGTCGCCCTCCTCGCGCTTGATGATGCGTGCCTTGAGCGGCAGCTTGTGAATTGCACGGGTCAGAGCTTCGCGTGCGAGCTCCTCGTCGACACCCGCGACCTCGAAGAGGACACGGCCCGGCTTGACGTTGGCGACCCACCACTCGGGGGAACCCTTACCGGAACCCATGCGGGTTTCGGCAGGCTTCTTCGTGAGCGGACGGTCGGGGTAGATGTTGATCCACACCTTTCCACCACGCTTGATGTGACGGGTCATCGCGATACGAGCGGACTCGATCTGACGGTTCGTCACGTAAGCGGGCGTGAGGGCCTGGATACCGTACTCGCCGAAGGAGACCTTCGTGCCGCCGGTGGCCTGACCCGAGCGACCCGGGTGGTGCTGCTTGCGGAACTTGACCTTACGGGGGATGAGCATTATGCCGACGCTCCTTCTGCGACAGGTGCCTCGTTGCGCGGGGCACGGCGGCGGTCGCCACCACGGTCGTCACGACGAGCCTTGGGTGCGTTGGCCTGCTCGCGAGCGAGCTCCTTCGCGGTCAGGTCGCCCTTGTAGATCCAGACCTTCACGCCGATGCGGCCGAAGGTGGTCTTCGCCTCGTAGAAGCCGTAGTCGATGTTCGCACGAAGCGTGTGCAGCGGCACACGGCCTTCGCGGTAGAACTCCGAACGGCTCATCTCGGCGCCGCCGAGACGGCCGGAGACCTGGATGCGGATGCCCTTGGCGCCGGCGCGCTGAGCGCCCTGCAGACCCTTGCGCATCGCACGACGGAACGCCACACGAGCAGAGAGCTGCTCGGCGATGCCCTGTGCGACCAGCTGAGCGTCGGCCTCGGGGTTCTTGACCTCGAGGATGTTCAGCTGGATCTGCTTGCCCGAGAGCTTCTCGAGGTCGCCGCGAATGCGCTCGGCCTCGGCTCCACGACGACCGATCACGATGCCCGGACGGGCGGTGTGGATGTCGACGCGGACGCGGTCACGGGTGCGCTCGATCTCGATGTTCGAGACACCGGCGCGGTCGAGCTGCGTCTTGAGCAGGTTACGGATCTTGATGTCTTCGGCGACGTAGTCGGCGTAGCGCTGACCCGGCTTCGTCGAGTCAGAGAACCAACGCGAGACGTGGTCCGTCGTGATGCCGAGACGGAAGCCGTACGGGTTTACCTTCTGTCCCATTACTTGCTCGCCTTCTTGTTGCTGTCGCCCGCGGCGGCCGGAGCTGCCTCAGGCGTCGAGAGCACGACCGTGATGTGGCTCGTGCGCTTCTTGATCTGGAAAGCGCGACCCTGTGCACGGGGCTGGAAACGCTTGAGCGTGGTGCCCTCGTCGACGTACGCGTTGGCCACGTACAGGTCCTTCTCGTCGAGGAACTCGCCGTCGCGATCCGCCTTCACCTGCGCGTTGGCCATGGCCGACGCGACAAGCTTGTAGATCGGCTCGCTGGCGCTCTGCTGCGCGAACTTCAGGATCGCGAGAGCTTCCTGTGCCTGCTTGCCCTTGATGAGCGCGACGACACGACGAGCCTTCTGAGGGGTCACGCGGATGTGTCGCACGCGTGCGATCGATTCGACCATTAGCGGCGCCGCCCCTTCTTGTCGTCCTTCTCGTGGCCGCGGAAGGTGCGGGTGGGCGCGAACTCGCCCAGCTTGTGACCGACCATGGTCTCGGACACGAACACAGGGATGTGCTTGCGTCCGTCGTGGACCGCGATCGTGTGACCCAGCATGGCCGGGATGATCATGGACCGACGGGACCAGGTCTTGATGACGTTCTTGGTGCCGGCTTCGTTCTGCACGACCACCTTGCGAAGCAGGTGATCGTCGACGAAGGGGCCCTTCTTAAGACTGCGAGGCATCTTCTCTTACTCCTACTTACGCTTCTTGCCGGCGTTACGACGACGCACGATGTACTTGTCGCTTTCCTTGTTGGCGTGACGGGTACGACCCTCAGCCTGGCCCCACGGGGAAACGGGGTGACGACCACCGGAGGTCTTACCCTCACCACCACCGTGCGGGTGGTCGACCGGGTTCATCGCGACACCACGCACGGTCGGGCGGACGCCCTTCCAGCGCATGCGGCCGGCCTTACCCCAGTTGATGTTCGACTGCTCGGCGTTGCCGACCTCGCCGATGGTCGCGCGGCAGCGCGCATCGACGTTGCGGATCTCGCCCGAGGGCAGACGCAGCTGGGCGTAGGGGCCGTCCTTGGCGACGAGACGGACGGATGCACCGGCCGAACGTGCCATCTTCGCGCCGCCGCCGGGGCGGAGCTCGATCGCGTGGATGACCGTACCCGTGGGGATGTTCTTCAGCGGGAGGTTGTTGCCCGGCTTGATGTCAGCCCCGGCACCCGACTCGACGATGTCGCCCTGCTTCAGCTTCGCCGGAGCGAGGATGTAGCGCTTCTCACCGTCGAAGTAGTGCAGCAGCGCGATGCGCGCGGTGCGGTTGGGGTCGTACTCGATGTGAGCGACCTTGGCGTTGACGCCGTCCTTGTCGTTACGACGGAAGTCGATGACGCGGTACTGGCGCTTGTGGCCACCACCGATGTGACGGGTCGTGATGCGGCCCTGGTTGTTGCGACCACCGGTCTTCGAGAGCGGGCGCAGCAGCGACTTCTCCGGCGTCGATCGAGTGATCTCGGCGAAGTCAGCCACCGACGAGCCGCGACGGCCCGGGGTCGTGGGCTTGTACTTGCGAATAGCCATTATTGTCCTTATCCCCCGGATCAGCCGATTGCCGTGAAGATGTCGATGGTGCCCGACTTCAGGGTCACGATGGCGCGCTTGGTGTCCTTGCGCTTGCCGGTGCCGAAGCGGGTGCGGCGAGCCTTGCCGACGCGGTTGAGGGTGTTGACCCCTGCGACCTTGACGCCGAAGATCTTCTCGATGGCGAGCTTGATCTCGGTCTTCGAAGCGCGCGGGTCGACGAGGAAGGTGTACTTTCCTTCATCGATGAGCCCGTAGCTCTTCTCGGACACGACCGGCTTCAGGATGATGTCGCGCGGGTCCTTGTTCAGGGCCGTCTGGAGAACAGATGCCTGCTCGCTCATGCGGAGACCTCCTGGTTGGCGCCGGACTTGGAGGCGATGAAGCCCTCGAGCGCGGCCTGGGTGAAGACGATGTCGTCGGAGACGAGCACGTCGTATGCGTTGAGCTGGTCGAACGTCAGCACGTGCAGGTTCGACAGGTTGCGGATGCTCTTCAGCGTCACGTCATCGTTGCGCTCGATCACGACGAGCACGTTCTTCGACGAGACGACGTTGGTGAGGAAGTTCACCGCGGTCTTGGTCGAAGGCGTGCCGTCGATCCCGAAGGACTCGATGGCGTGGATGCGGTCACCGCGGAAGCGGTCGCTGAGCGCGCCCAGCAGGGCTGCAGCGATCATCTTCTTGGGGGTGCGCTGCGAGTAGTCGCGCGGCTTGGGGCCGTGCACGATGCCACCACCGGTCATGTGCGGCGCGCGGATGGAACCCTGACGGGCGTTACCCGTGCCCTTCTGCTTGAAGGGCTTGCGGCCGGCACCGGAGACCTCGCCACGACGCTTGGTCGAGTGCGTGCCCTGGCGAGCCGCCGCGAGCTGCGCGACGACGACCTGGTGGATGAGCGGGATGTTCGTCTTGGCGTCGAACAGCGCGGCGGGAAGCTCGATCGAGCCTGCCTTCTTGCCGTCTGCCTTGAGGACGTCGAGCGCGAGAGTGGAGTCAGCCATGATCAGGCACCCTTCACTGCGTTGCGGACATAGACGATGCGACCACGAGCACCGGGGACGGCGCCCTTGACGAGCATGAGTCCCTTCTCGATGTCGATGGCGTGCACCGTGAGGTTGAGGACGGTCACGCGCTCGCCACCCATACGGCCGGCCATGCGCATGCCCTTGAAGACGCGGCTCGGGGTCGACGATGCGCCGATGGAACCGGGCTTGCGGTGGTTGCGGTGCGAACCGTGCGAAGCCGAGACGCCCTTGAAGTTGTGACGCTTCATGACACCGGCGAAGCCCTTGCCCTTGCTCGTGCCGACGACGTCGACGAGCTGGCCTGCTTCGAAGGTGCCGTCGACCGTGAGCTCCTGGCCCAGGGTGTAGTCGCCGGCGTCCGCGGTGCGGATCTCGGTGACGTGACGACGCGGCGTGACGCCGGCTGCCTCGAAGTGGGCGGTGAGCGGCTTGTTCACCTTGCGGGGGTCGATCTGGCCGTACGCGATCTGCACGGCGTTGTAGCCGTCCTTCTCGGGCGTGCGGACCTGGGTGACCACGTTGGGTGCGAGCTCGATGACGGTGACGGGAACGAGCTTGCCGCTCTCGTTCCACACCTGGGTCATACCGAGCTTCGTGCCCAGCATGCCCTTGGAAACCTTGGAGTTGATGTCAGCCATGTCGAACCTCAGAGCTTGATCTCGATGTTGACATCGGCAGGCAGGTCGAGGCGCATCAGCGAGTCGACAGCCTTGGGCGTCGGGTCGACGATGTCGATCAGACGCTTGTGGGTGCGCATCTCGAAGTGCTCGCGGCTGTCCTTGTACTTGTGCGGCGACCGGATGACGCACACGACGTTCTTCTCGGTCGGAAGGGGCACGGGTCCGACGACGGTCGCGCCCGCACGGGTCACGGTGTCGACGATCTTGCGTGCGGACGTGTCGATGACCTCGTGGTCATACGACTTCAGGCGAATGCGGATCTTCTGTCCCGCCATTGTCTGCTCTCTCTCTTTAGGCGTCTTACCATCCGGGACCGGGTGGCCCTGGGGCATTGGACGCACGTCGGCGCTGTTCGCGCCTCGGCACGAGAACGGCTCTCACGAGTCGATCTGCTGCACCACTGTTCTTCTGTCAGCCGGACGCTGCGAAGCGACCGGATGCCGACCTTCCGCCGCGCACGGCAGAACCCTTCATGAAGAGGGGTGTCGGGGTGTGTTCTGCTACCCGCGGCCTAGAACCCTGCACCATCCCGGAGGAGGCGCCGTCTATGCACAGCCCTGGCAGTGATCCATCGCACGCACAGCGGCGACGGAATATCGAACCTGTCTATTCTGCCACGGCTGATTTCACTTCCGCAAACCCGGGCGTGTCGCGCCCGGTCGGCCGACCTCGGAACGGGTCGGGAACCGCGTCAGTTCGCCAGGGAGAGCGGGGCGAGGCATCCCCATGCCTCGCCCCGCTTGGGGAGGGCGTTCAGTGCGAGGGGGCACACCGAACGCGAGTAGTCCGGCGTGAAGGGACGCCGAACTCCTCGACCGAGGGCGCGGCGGAAGACCCGCCGCGCAGGCAGGGAGACGCTCAGGCGCAGTGACTGCGCGCGTCGCACGATGATCCCCAAGATCGCTATCCCCAGTTTGTACGCGGAAGACCGCGTGCTTCGGGAAACCGAACCCCTTCGGCTTCCCCGACCGCAAGATCCCCAGGCGGTCGAGTCGATCCTACTGGATGCAACCGTGAATACGCCACATCCGACGGCATTCCGAGCCTGATGCCCGGTGCCCGCACGCGCAAGAGCGGCGATCCACCCGTGGTGGATCGCCGCTCAGGAGACGCGGAGTTCTACTCGTTGCCGACGGCCTTGTCGGCGCCGTCGCGGATCTCGTCGATCTTGTCGGCCGCACCGGGAGCGATCTTCTTCGCGAAGTCTGCGACGCCGTCGAGCACCTTGTCGCTGATGTCCTCGGCCTGCTCGCTCTTCACGGCCTCGGCGATCTTGTCCTTGTTCTGCTCGTACAGGTCCTTGCCCTTGTTCACGGCATCTTCGATACCCATGTGTTTCCCCTTCTGAAGGTGTGCCGCCGACCGATCGGGCCGACCACACTCATTGTGCATGTCCGCAATCGTAAACGGAACCCTCGAGACGCCGTGTTAACGACAAAGGGGCCGGACCCGAAGGTCCGACCCCTCTGCGAGGAAGCAGATGCTTACTTGATGATCTTCGTGACCGTACCGGCGCCGACGGTGCGTCCACCCTCACGGATGGCGAAGCCGAGGCCCTCCTCCATAGCGATCGGCTGGATCAGCTCGACCGTCATGTCGGTGGTGTCGCCGGGCATGACCATCTCGGTGCCCTCAGGCAGCGAGATGACGCCGGTGACGTCGGTGGTGCGGAAGTAGAACTGCGGGCGGTAGTTCGTGTAGAACGGGTTGTGACGGCCACCCTCGTCCTTGGACAGGATGTACGCGGTGCCCTCGAAGTCGGTGTGCGGCGTGACCGAACCCGGCTTGACGATGACCTGACCGCGCTCGACGTCCTCACGCTTGGTGCCGCGGAGCAGCAGACCACAGTTCTCGCCGGCCCAGGCCTCGTCGAGCTGCTTGTGGAACATCTCGATACCCGTGACCGTGGTCTTGACGGTCGGACGGAGTCCGACGATCTCGACCTCGGAGTTGATGGCCAGCGTGCCACGCTCGGCGCGACCCGTGACGACGGTTCCACGACCGGTGATCGTGAAGACGTCCTCGACGGGCATCAGGAACGGCTTGTCACGGTCACGCTCCGGGTCCGGAACGCTGTCGTCGACAGCCTGCATCAGGTCCAGGATCGCCTGGGTCCACTTCTCGTCGCCCTCGAGGGCCTTGAGAGCGGAGACGCGGACGACAGGAGCGTCCTCGTCGAAGCCCTGGCCGGCGAGCAGCTCGCGGACCTCGAGCTCGACGAGCTCCAGGATCTCCTCGTCGTCGACCATGTCGGACTTGTTCAGCGCGACCAGCAGGTACGGCACGCCGACCTGCTTGGCGAGCAGCACGTGCTCGCGCGTCTGAGCCATCGGGCCGTCGGTGGCGGCGACCACGAGGATCGCGCCGTCCATCTGAGCCGCACCGGTGATCATGTTCTTGACGTAGTCGGCGTGGCCGGGAGCGTCAACGTGCGCGTAGTGGCGCTTCGGGGTCTCGTACTCGATGTGCGAGATGTTGATGGTGATACCACGCTGGCGCTCTTCCGGCGCCGAGTCGATGGAAGCGAAGTCGCGCTGCACGTTGGTGTCGGACGGGTACTTGTCAGCAAGCACCTTCGAGATCGCTGCGGAGAGCGTGGTCTTGCCGTGGTCGACGTGACCGATCGTTCCGATGTTGACGTGCGGCTTGGTCCGCTCGAACTTGGCCTTAGCCACTGGGTCCTCCTCAGGACGTCGTTGTAGAGGTGACCGGGCACTGGTTTGCGACCGGTTCTCTACGGGTTAGGTTCTCAGTTTAGTAGAGAGGGAATGTGAAGTTGTAGGTGACCTGGGAACCCCGCGGCGCTTCGCGGTGCTCGGCGCCGCGGGGAACCCAGAAGGGTGATTACTCGCCCTTGGTCTTCTGGACGATCTCGTCGGCCACAGCGCGGGGAACCTCAGCGTAGCTGTGGAACTCCATGGAGTAGACGGCACGACCCGAGGTCTTCGAGCGCAGGTCGCCGATGTAGCCGAACATCTCGGACAGCGGAACCTGTGCACGGACGACCTTGACGCCTGCGGCGTCTTCCATCGACTGGATCTGGCCACGACGCGAGTTCAGGTCACCGATGACGTCGCCCATGTACTCCTCAGGAGTACGGACCTCGACGGCCATCAGCGGCTCGAGCAGCACGGGGTTGGCACGGCGCGCGGCCTCCTTGAAGCCCATGGAGCCCGCGATCTTGAACGCCATCTCCGAGGAGTCGACGTCGTGAGCCGCACCATCGACGATGGTCGCCTTGACGCCGACCATCGGGTAGCCCGCGAGCACACCGACGTTCATCGCGTCCTGGAAACCGGCATCGATCGAACCGATGTACTCACGAGGGATGCGACCACCGGTGACGGCGTTCACGAACTCGTAGGTCTTCTCGGAGTCGAGGTCGAGCGGCTCGATGGTGAACTGGATCTTTGCGAACTGTCCAGAACCACCGGTCTGCTTCTTGTGCGTGTAGTCGTGCTTCTCGACGGTCTTGCGGATCGTCTCGCGGTACGCCACCTGCGGCTTGCCGACGTTGGCCTCGACGTTGAACTCGCGCTTCATGCGGTCCACGAGGATGTCGAGGTGCAGCTCGCCCATGCCCTTGATGGTCGTCTGACCGGTCTCGGGGTTCAGCTCCGTGCGGAAGGTCGGGTCCTCTTCAGCGAGCTTCTGGATGGCGACACCCAGCTTCTCCTGGTCGGCCTTGGTCTTCGGCTCGATCGCGACCTCGATGACGGGCTCGGGGAACGTCATCGACTCGAGGACGACCGGAGCTGCCGGGTCGGTCAGGGTGTCACCGGTGGTGGTGTCCTTCAGACCGATGACCGCGTAGATGTTTCCCGCGGTGACCGAGGGGACCGGGATCTCCTTGTTGGCGTGCATCTGGAAGATCTTCCCGATGCGCTCCTTCTTGTTCTTGGTCGAGTTGATGACCGCAGAACCGGAGTCCAGGTGACCCGAGTAGACGCGCACGTAGGTGAGGCGACCGAAGAACGGGTGCACCGCGACCTTGAACGCGAGGGCGGCGAACGGGTCATTGGCGTCGGGGTGACGCTCGATGATCGTGTCGTAGTCCTTCGGGTCGTGCGCCTCGATCGAGCCCACGTCGAGCGGGTTCGGGAGGTAGTCGACGACCGCGTCGAGCATCGGCTGGACGCCGCGGTTCTTGAACGCGGAACCGCAGAGCACCGGGTAGATCTCCGAGGCGACGGTCAGCTTGCGGATCGCACCCTTGATCTCGGCGACCGTGAGCTCCTCGCCACCGAAGAACTTCTCGAGCAGCGCGTCATCGGTCTCGGCGACGGTCTCGAGGAGCTGCTGACGGTACTCCGCAGCCTTCTCCTTGAGGTCTTCCGGGATCTCCTGGATCTCGTAGGAGGCACCCATGGTGACGTCACCCTTGGAGTCTCCGGCCCACACCAGTGCGCGCATCTCGACCAGGTCGACGACGCCGATGAAGTCGCTCTCCGCGCCGATCGGCAGCTGGATCACGAGGGGCTTGGCGCCCAGGCGGTTGATGATCGTGTCGACGGTGAAGTAGAAGTCGGCGCCGAGCTTGTCCATCTTGTTGACGAAGCAGATGCGCGGGACGTTGTACTTGTCGGCCTGACGCCAGACGGTCTCGGACTGGGGCTCGACGCCCTCCTTGCCGTCGAACACCGCGACAGCACCATCGAGGACGCGGAGCGAGCGCTCCACCTCGACCGTGAAGTCCACGTGGCCGGGGGTGTCGATGATGTTGATCTGGTTCTTGTTCCAGTAGCAGGTCACGGCGGCAGACGTGATCGTGATGCCGCGCTCCTTCTCCTGCTCCATCCAGTCGGTGGTCGAGGCGCCGTCGTGCGTCTCGCCGAGCTTGTGGTTGACGCCCGTGTAGAACAGGATGCGCTCGGTCGTCGTGGTCTTGCCGGCATCGATGTGCGCCATGATGCCGATGTTGCGGACCTTGCTCAGGTCCGTGAGCACGTCTTGTGCCACAGGAGTGTCCTTATCTTTTGGAGCAGTCGTACTGCGAAGAGGGGGTGCCCGCCCCTCGGCGAGTGGCCGAGGGGCGGGCGAAGCTGTTTACCAGCGGTAGTGAGCGAACGCGCGGTTCGACTCGGCCATCTTGTGCGTGTCCTCGCGGCGCTTGACCGCGGCACCCAGGCCGTTGGAGGCGTCGAGGATCTCGTTCTGCAGACGCTCGGTCATCGTCTTCTCACGACGGCCCTTCGCGTAGCTCACGAGCCAGCGCAGAGCGAGCGTGTTGGCGCGGTGAGGCTTGACCTCGACCGGCACCTGGTAGGTCGAGCCACCGACGCGGCGGCTGCGGACCTCGAGCGTCGGGCGCACGTTGTCGAGCGCCTTCTTCAGCGTGGCGACGGCGTCCTGACCGTTCTTCGCCTCGACGCCGCGGAGGGCGCCGTAGACGATCGACTCGGCCAGCGACTTCTTGCCGTCGACGAGGATCTTGTTCACCAGCGAGGTGACGATCGGTGCGCCGTATACCGGGTCGTTGACGACGGGGCGCTTCGGGGCGGGTCCCTTACGAGGCATCTAACTCAACCCTTCTTCGCGCCGTAGCGGGAACGAGCCTGCTTACGGTTCTTGACTGCCTGGGTGTCCAGGGCGCCACGGACGATCTTGTAACGCACACCGGGGAGGTCCTTGACACGACCGCCACGCACGAGCACGAGCGAGTGCTCCTGCAGGTTGTGACCCTCACCGGGGATGTACGCGGTGACCTCGGTGCCGTTGCGGAGCTTCACACGAGCGACCTTGCGCATCGCCGAGTTCGGCTTCTTCGGGGTGGTGGTGTAGACGCGGGTGCAGACCCCGGCCTGCTGCGGGTTCGACTTGAGCGCCGGTGCCTTGGTCTTGGTGACCTTGGGCGAGCGACCCTTGCGAACCAACTGCTGAATGGTTGGCACGTTCTCTCCTCATAGTGCTGCACGGTGACAGCGTGATGGGTTTCACATCATGACCCACCGGCACGTCGGAACCGACGAGCTTTTGGTGTGATGGGTATGCCGTGGGGGCGGACCGGCAGGTGCCGGCGCCCAGCGCACACGCAGAGGCGTGCACACACCTGATCAAGTGTAATGCCGCGTAACCTGACGGTCAAATGAATGCCCCTCCGACCGTGTGCGTCGGCCGCACACGTCAGGGCAGGTCGGGGTCGAACGGCGAGTCCAGCGACTCTGTGAGCTCGGCCAGCAGTGCCTCGATCTGCGGTTCCACATGCTGCGAGATCGCGGCCTGGATCGAGATGCGGTGCCGCAGCAGGATGCCGCAGATCTCGCGTCCGACCATGTTGGCGTACTCGTCGGCGAGGGTGACCTCCTGCCGGAGGGCGACCTTGGCTTCCTCCGTCAGCGGAGGAAGAGCGGGCAACTCGGCGGCGGAGTCGTCGGCCAGCCCGGCGATGGTGAACAGGAACGGAGCCCCTGGTACAGGGTCGGGGTCGAGGGGCAGACCGTCGAACTCGGGATCGAGATCCTCGGCCGGACGGTAGCTGCGAGCGCGGTTGCGCGCGGCCTGCTGATCGAGCTCGCGCTGCAGCATCGGCAGATTCCGTGCGGTGTACTCCGCAACGGCGTGATCGACGATGGTCTTGATCCGCGTGGACAACCCGTGCTGCACGCCGTGCGGCACGTTCGCCCCGATGCCGGCTGCCGAGAGGATGGGCGATCCGAGACATCGGCGACACGGCGCGACGCGACCACGGTGGGTGGCCGGCTCCCAGCGCGGCACCCAGCGCAACCATGCCTCGACGGCCTGGTCCACCTGCGTCTCCAACGAACGCTCCACCCCACCAGCGTACGGCGCGTCGCCCGTCGCCGTCGCGATTTCCCGCTCCCGGCGGGGCGGGAGGGGAACGATCACTCGCGGGTCACTCGTCGTCGTCGCGCTCCCACGGCCACCGCGGATGCTCGGCACGGGTGCGACGCAGCGCGATCCCGCCCCACGCGGCGATCAGCGCCGCCAGCACGAGCACCGCACTCGCTCCCCCGCGCACGAGATGACCTGCGACCGCGGTTGCGAGCACGAAGCTCCCCGCGGCGATGAGCACACCGACCCATACGGCTGTCAGATGGACGAGACCTGCGACCAGGGCGATCGCGATCGTCGCGACATACGACGGCTGTGGTCGACGCAGCGTCGACCACAGCATGAGCGCGAACGAGACCACGGCGGCCAGCATCCCGATCACCCCAGGCGTCTGTCCGAGGTCCGGTACCGCGATGATGTCCGTGTCGGTGGCGATGCTCAGCGCTCCGAGCCCGAAGACCGCCAGCGCGAAGAAGCTGATGGTGGCGAGCACGACCGCCAGGACAGCCGAAACCCCCGCGGACTCGGGTCCGCGGGGGTTCGGCATGGTGGAGTTCGTGATTACCTCGACAGCGTCGGGCCGGCTTCGAGGGTGCGCTCGTACTCGCGCTGCGCCTCGGCGTTCAGCTCGGTCTTGCGGGCACCGCTGCGGGCGACCCAGGCCCCGAACCAGATGGTCAGCTCACGGGCGAACACGAAGGCCGCGATCGCGAGCGGGGCGAGCAGCTGCTCTCCGACGAGGTCGAGCCCCTGACTCGCGCTGAGCTTCCAGAACGGCGCCTCGAACAGCTGGCCGAGGATGTGTCCTCCATAGGCGATGACGCCGACGATGATGCCGAAGACGACCCAGAGTCCCCAGCGACCGCGGTTGATGATCGCACCGAGCAGCCAGAAGCCGAGGAAGAAGACCACGACGGGCGTCCAGAATCCCCAAGTCGTCAGCGGAGCGATCGCGGTCTGCCCGATGTTCTCCCCGGTCACATCACCGGAGATCGCGCCGAGCCCCAGCGCCGCACCGAGGTACAGCACCGCGAAGACGAGCGTCGCGAGGAGTCCGATGGCTCCCGCGGTGCCACGGTTTCCGCGGTCGCGGGGCGGCTCGGGAGCCTGCACGAAGATGGGCTGCGGCTGTGCCGCGGCTGCAGCGACCAGCGGTTCGGACGGCACGACGCGCGTGTCGGCCTCATCGCCGTACTGGGCGTAGGCGGCACCCGCCATGCCCGACTGCTCATGACCGAACGCGACGGGCTCGCCGATCACCGGCTCAGGGAAGAAGGAGGAGGACTCGGCGTCGGCGCGCGTCCTGACCTCGTCGGCGTTGTCGTTCGACGCGACGGACGCAGCGGGGGTCACTGCCGGGGGCGGCGACGCGAAAGTCCCGGGGTGATCGCGCTCGGCCTCTTCGAACGCAGCGAGGTCGGGATCGACCGGCGCAGCGGCGGGCTTCTCCTCCACGCCGTCGTTCGAACCGGGAACATCCGCACCTGCGGCAGCGGCGGCATCCAGACCCGCGTTCGCACTGCCGACGACGTCGTCAACGTCAGCCGGCTTCTCGGGCTGGGGAACGTCGGGGTCACTCATGGGGTGCGCCTCTCATCGGATACGTGCATTGTGAGGGTACCTCCGCGCGAACGGCCGCTCGCGGAGGCGTGCCGACGTGTCGTCATACGCGAGGACACCGCACTGTCTCTTGGGTTTCAGGGGAGCGCGTTGCGCAGTGCATCACCGGCGAACTGCGCGAGCACGGGAACAATCGGCAGCGACAGCCACACCAGGGCTCCGATGATGGCGACGCACACGATGCCGGCGAACCAGCTCATCCCGAGGTTGCGACCACCCACGCGTGCCATGCCTCCACGCTACGACCGAACGGTGCGAGAGCCCGGGCGCAACGCCGACAGCGGCGGTTGCTCCGCGGCAGTCAGCGCGCGACGCGACCGCGCAGGCGCCAGAGCAGCCAGAGACCCGAGAGCGGGATGAGGAGGATGCCGATTCCCGCGAGACCGCCCCAGATCATGTCGTACCACGCAGGAAGCAACGGATTGTTGGCGGGCGGCGGGGTTCCTGTTCCCGAGGAGCTGCCGCTCGATTCCCACGCGGAGATGGTGACCATCGTCGAGATGACGAGGATCGACAGACCGCCCGCAACGAACGGCACGACGATCGCCACGACCTTCTCCCCCGTCTTCCAGAGCGAGCTCAGACTCACGAGCACGGCACCGACGAACCACCCGACGATCGGCACGACGATCCCGCCGAAGCTCAGCGTCAGAGCCGCGGCGATCGCGAACCCGCGCGTGGACGTCGTCGACGGACCCGGTGCCGACGGTGCGGACGCGGTCGTCGGCACCGCGAGAGGCGAACCCGCCGGCAGCTCGGCCTGTGCCTCGCGGACGATCGCGCCGGGATCGCCGAGCTGAGCGATGCGCACGGCCGTGGCTTCGGCGTCGAGCCCCTGGAGCTCTTCGACGATTCCCCCGCGGATGTCCGTCGCGATGCCGTGCGGCAATCCGCGCATCGCCTCATCGAGTCGTGTGAGGAAGTCCTCTCGCAGGGCGACAGCGGTGGTTTCGGTCATGATCGTCCCTCTCCGACGATGCCCGTGACGACACGGGCGAACGGTGCCCACTGGGCGCGGAATCGCTCGAGCTGATCGACGCCGACCTCGGTGAGCCGGTAGTACCTGCGCACCGGGCCCGACTCGGACGGCTGATCGAACGTACTCACCCAGCCGTTGTCACGCAGCCGCCCCAGCAGCGGATAGAGCGTGCCGATGCTGGCGATCAGGCCGGCGCCGGTGAGAGCCTCAGCCAGCTGCCATCCGTACATAGGCTCCCGCGCGAGCAGGCCGAGCACGCAGTACTCGACCACTCCCTTGCGCATCTGGGCGCCGACATCGGCTGTCATGCATGACAAGGTAGCATGCGAGACAAGAGAGCGGGAGAACCGCCCGCGCGGCTGCGGGCGTCGCCGAGGCGACACCCGCAGGAAGCGCTCAGCCCTTGGTCGCTCCGGCGGTCAGCCCACCGACGATGTACTTCTGCAGGAAGAGGAAGAGGATCATCACCGGGATCGCCGCCATCACCGCACCGGCGGAGAAGGCCGACCAGTCCGCGTAGCGCGGGTTCGCCACGAGCTTGGTGAGTCCGACGACGAGGGTCTGCTGGTCCACGTCGACGAGCATGACGCTCGCGATCACGTACTCGTTTACCGTGCCGATGAACGACAGGAGCCCGACCACCGCGAGGATCGGAGCGACCAGACGCAGGATGATCGTGAAGAAGATGCGCGCGTGACCGGCGCCGTCGATGCGCGCCGCCTCGTCGATCTCCTTCGGGATTGTGTTGAAGAAGCCGTACATCAGGTACGTGTTCACCCCGAGCGCTCCCCCGAGGTACACCAGGATCAGACCGGTGTGGGTGTTCAGACCGATCGCGGGGAACCAGTCCCCCAGTGTCGACATGAGCAGGAAGATGGCGACGACGGCGAGCAGCTGCGGGAACATCTGCACGACCACGATCGTCACGAGCCCCACACGGCGCCCAGCGAACCGCATGCGCGAGAAGGCATATGCCGCGCAGGCACCGATGAAGACGGTGACCGCTCCGGTGACCACCGCGATCAGCAGCGTGTTGAGGAACCACGTGCCGTAGGGGTTCTGCGGGTCGCTCAGGATGCGCACGTAGCTGTCGATCCCGATCGCGGAGAACAACTGGTTCGATCCCGTCAGCGTCCCCTTCGGGTTCAGCGAGGCGGAGATCACGTACAGCAGGGGGAACAGGGCGAAAGCACTCACGGCGATCGCCACGAGGTGGCGCCATCCGGTGTCGGCGAACCAGGCGCCGAAGCTGCGACGGCGGGGGGCGAGGCTCTGCACGCCGTCGGTGGAGCGAGTGGCGGCGGATCGCTCGGTGGTGGGGCTGGTGGTGCTCATGTCAGTTCAGCTCCTCGAGGGCCTTGGTCTTGCGGAAGCTGATGATCGAGATCGTGGCGACCACGATGAAGATCAGGATCGTGAAGGCAGAGGCCAGACCGTAGTCACGCGTCTGCCCCGTGAAGGCCACCTTGTAGACCATCGAGATGAGGATGTCGGTGTGCCCGACGGGGATGGACACGTCGCTGAAGCGCGGGCCCCCCTTGGTGAGCATGTAGATCAGGTTGAAGTTGTTGAAGTTGAACGCGAAGGACGAGATCAGCAGCGGTGCGACGGTGACCAGCAGCAGCGGCAGCTTGATCCGGCGGAAGACCTGCCACGGGTTCGCGCCGTCCATCACCGCGGCTTCGTTCACATCCTCGGGGATGCCCTGCAGGGCGCCCATGCAGACGAGGAACATGTACGGGAAGCCGAGCCACAGGTTCACCAGCAGCACCGACACCTTCGCGAGGGCGGGGTCGGTGAGCCACGGGATCTCGGCCCCGCCGAAGATCACCTGGTTGATGAAGCCGAAGCTCTCGTTCATCATTCCGGCCCAGACGAGCGCCGACAGGAACGCGGGGAACGCATACGGGAGGATCAGGATGATGCGGTAGCCGTTGCGGAACCGCATGCGGGTGTTGTTGAACACCAGGGCCAGGAGAAGGCCGAGGAAGAACGTCGTCGCGACCGAGATCAGAGCGAACGCGAACGTCCAGAGGGTGACCGAGATGAGCGGTCCGCGGATGGAGGAGTCGGTGACGGCGCGGATGAAGTTGTCGAAGCCCACGGTCGTCTGCCAACCGGGGAGCAGCTGCTCGCCACCCTCGGCGGTGAAGGCCCCGTCGCCCGTATCGGAGTAGACGGTCCCTGTCGTGGTGTCGGTGATGGTGTCTGCGGCCTCGTCGTACTCCAGCGTCGAAACGTACAGGTAGCCCTTCTGCCCGTCCGGGGCGCGCAGGCTGCCGTCGTTCGGGTCGTCGCTGAACGGCACCGACAGCTTCTCGAGCTCTTCGGAGAGCGTGAAGACGGTCGCGAGCGGAAGCGTGGTCCACCCGTCGACGGCGACGGCCGTGCCGTCTTCGAACCGGGCGTCGACCTCTTCCAGCGGCTGTTGCGCTGTACCGAGGAGCGCGTCGCCGGATTCCGGGTCCGTCACGAGCAGACCGTAGGTGCCGAACTGCTCGACGACCGTCACGGGGTAGGTCGGCGAGTCCTCGACCCGCTCCTGCGCCGAGGCGAGGAGGGAGGAGATCGCCTGGTCCTTGGTGCCGTTGTGGCCGGTGCCGTAGTTCGTGAACCCGATGTACCCGGTGTAGAGCAGCGTGAACACCTGGAAGATGACCAGGAAGATGATGCCGGGAGTGAGGTACTTCGCGGCGATGCGCTTGCGGGAGAAGTAGATGTAGTTGACGAGGACGGCGACCGCCACGACGATGCCGAGGATCAACCACTCCCGCTGAGCGAAGAGCACGAAAGCGGCGTAGAGCGCGATCGCGTCGACGACGGCCAGCAGGAGGATCTTCAGCAGCATCCAGCCGATCGGTCCGGATGCGGCCTCCGCGATCTTCGCGGCCTGGCGCTGACGTCTGGTCGGAGGAGCTGTGCGCTCGTCGGTGTCTGTCATGTCATCCTCGTCATGATCCTGCCGGGGCGGGCGAAGGCCCACCCCGGCAGAGTCCGTGTTCTGGCTGTTACTTGATCGCGGCGGTCACGTCGTCGACGAGCTTCTGCCACGTCGTCGCCGGGTCTTCGCCGTTGATGATCGCGGCCTCGGCCACGCCCCAGAACTCCCAGACCGCGCCCATGGCCGGGATCGCGGGCATCGGCACCGCGTCGGCGCCGACGGCCTGGAAGCCGGCGATGATCGGGTCGGCGGCCGCGGTGTCGGCGGCTGCGGTCAGGGCGGGGAGGATGTTGCCGGCCTTGAACAGGTCGAGCTGCACGTCTTCGGTGCCGATGTAGTTGACGAGGAAGTCGTTCGCGGCGACCTTGTTCTTCGACTCCGAGCTCACGAAGAAGCCCTTCACGCCGGCGAACGGCGAAGCGGTCTCACCGGTCGGGCTCGGGATCGGGTCGATCGCGACGTTGATGCCCGCGTCGGTTGCCGCGCCCACGTTCCACGGACCGGTGAGCCAGAAGGCCGCGGTGCCGTCGAGGAACTGCTGCTTGGCGATCTCGCCGTCGACGTCGGTGTTCAGAACACCCGCAGCGCCCTGTGCGCCCAGCCAGTCCGCGAACGCGAAGCCGCCCTCGCTGCCGAGCTGGAGGTCGGTGGAGTCGTAGCTGCCCGTGTCGTCAGTGCCGAACACCGGGGCGCCGAACGCCGTCTGGAACGGGTAGAGGTGGTACGGGTTGCCCTCGGTACCCTGCTCGACGACGAAGGTGCCCTTCGAGAGCATGTCGTCGAAGCTGGTCGCGGCGGCCGGAACCAGGTCGGCGTTGCGCAGCACCGCGATGTTCTCGACGGCATACGGGAGCATGTAGACGGTGCCGTCGTACGTGGCGGCCTGCAGCGCGACCGGGAGGTAGTCCTCGGAGCTGTCGCCGAGCTCGATGGGTGCGACGACGCCGTTCGTGGAGAGCTCGCCCAGCCAGTCGTGCGCGCCCATGACGATGTCGGGGCCCTTGCCGGTCGGAACCTGCTGGATGAAGTCGTCCTTCATGTCGTCGACCGACTTGCCCGTGAGCTCGACCTTGACGCCGGTCTTCTCCTGGTAGGCGTCTGCAGCGCCCTGCAGTGCGTCGACGCGCTCAGCGTCGACCCACACGACCAGCTTCCCGCTGTCGTCGGAGCCGGAGGTGTCGTCGCTGCTGGTCCCCGTGGAGCAGCCGGCAAGCGTCAGAGTCGAAACGATGGCGATCGCGCCCGCGGCGACGATGCCCCTCTTGTTCACCTTCATTGGTGTGTGCCTCTCTCAGTGCTGATCACCTGCAAGGACTGCAAGCGCTTACAGTATGCATCGAAATCAGCGGCGTTTGCAATGAGAGAAGGCGTTGATATCAACCCGTGATAGAGAACAGAGCGCTGCTGGGATGTGAAAACGCTTCCATGAGGCGGGAAAACGAGACCCGTAGACTGCCGGAATGACTCACGGTTCGCACCGCATCGCCCGGATGACGACAGGTCTCGTGCTGGCGCTGTCGGCGGCCGCACTGAGCGGGTGCACCGCGTTCACCACGGACTACGCGGTGCTGGAGCGCGATGTCGAACCCGCGGACGCGTTGCCGGACGCGTTCATCGAGCAGGACTCCGGCGACGTCGCCGAGCTCTCGTCTGCGCGGTTCGTCGGCGAGCATTCCGGCAGCTCGCTGTGGGTGCTGCGCGGGGTCGACCAGGGAACGGTCTGCGTGCTCGCCTACCGGGACGAGACAGCGGGAATCATGGCGTGTGGCGGCGAACGCGGCCCCGTGGAGATGAGCGGCCCGGCCGGTCATTTCGTGCTGGTCCCCGACGACTACCCCACGCCGGAGGGAGCCACCCGGATCTCCGACAACGTGTACGCCCTGAGCCCCTGAGTAGGATGAAACCATGGCTGACAGCTCATTTGACATCGTCTCGAAGGTCGACCACCAGGAGGCGGAGAACGCCCTGAACCAGGCCCGCAAGGAGATCGAGCAGCGCTACGACTTCAAGGGCACGGGTGCGTCGATCGCCTGGAGCGGCGAGAGCATCCTGATCATCGCGAACACCGAGGAGCGGGCCAAGGCCGTGCTCGACGTGTTCCAGTCCAAGCTCATCAAGCGTGGCATCTCGCTGAAGAGCCTCGAGTCGGGTGACCCGTTCGCCAGCGGCAAGGAGTTCCGCATCGTCTCGACGCTCAAGGACGGCATCTCCTCGGAGAACGCGAAGAAGATCAACAAGATCATCCGCGACGAGGGCCCCAAGGGCGTGAAGAGCCAGATCCAGGGCGACGAGCTGCGCGTGCAGTCCAAGAGCCGCGACGACCTGCAGTCGGTCATCGCGCTGCTCAAGGGCGCCGACCTCGACCTGGACCTGCAGTTCATCAACTACCGGTAACCCACCGGGACATATCGAGAGAGGGGGTCGAGTGCAGCGCACTCGCCCCCCTCTCTCGTCATTGTTGGATTGCATACTGATATATGGGTTTAGGTACCCAAGACTGGAAGCGGTCGACTCGATGCGACCGATGACGCGAACGCCGCGTGACGCACTGCCGTCGTAGGGCTACGCGATTTCGGGATTGCGAGCTTGCCCTCGTGGGGACGAGGCCGCGGCAGTTCCATGCGCTCGCGTCTTCGGTGGCCGGCGGATGCCCAGCATCCGCCGGCCACGGAACCCACGAGCACGAAGAACACGGGCACGACGAGCCCACCTGAGCCACGATGCGCGCCCCCACGCGGACTGCCGACTCAGGTGGGGGATATTGGCATCCGACGCGACTTCATGATGTAGTTGCCCTCCCGGGCGAATCATGGGGCGCTCGGGATCAGAAGGGCAACTGGGGGCGGATCCATGGGGAATATCGGATCGACGAACGTCGGCGAGAGCAAGCAGCTCTTGGCCGAAGAGGTCTTCCACCACATCGGCAGGCAGATCATCGACGGCACGCTGGCCGCGGGTGAGCGCATCCGCGATGTCGATGTCGCGGAAGAACTGCACGTGTCACGGACACCGGTGCGCGAGGCGCTCCAGCGGTTGGAACGGCTGGGAATGGTCACGATGTACCCGAGCCGGTACACGGAGGTCACGGCGGTGACGCCGGAGACCATCGCCCAATCGCTCGTGTTCGCCGGCTACCAGGCGGGAATCGCCGCGCGACTGGCGGTGCCGCAGATCACGGCCGCGCAGCGCGAGCATGTGCTCGCGCTGGTCAACGCCATGCGCGCAGCTCTGGAAGACGGTGCCGGCACCTCGAACGCCCGATGGGCGGTGTTCTCCTACCTCGGCGAGCACAGCGGCAACGCGCAGCATCGCACGCTGATCGACGACGCGAGCATGGTCCTGTTCCGCAACCTCCGCGACTGGGTGGTCCCGCCCTCCGATCGCGCACGGATGGCGCAGATCTACGTCGACTTCGGCGACGCCGTGCGCAGCGGCGACGGCGACGGCGCCGAGCGCCTCGTCAGGGAGATGTACTACCTGTGAGAGCTCACTGCGCTGCTCGCCATCCGGTCACCCATCGGTCCAACCGCCGGTAGGCGTCTTCGCGCGCCTCGTGCCGGGAGAGGAAGACGTCGTGCAGCGCGCCGTCGATGCGCTCCACGGTGACGCTGGGACCGAGCCGGAGCGCTGCACGGGCGATGTCGTCGACCACGAGCACCGAGTCGGCAGACGTGAGGTCGTCCGACCACCGGGTCGGCGGCACGAATCGTGCTGACAGCAGCACGCATACGGGCGCCGTGATCGACAGCCCCGACGCCACCGCCTTGTGGCCGGAGAGGATGGCGTGCAGCCAGCCCGCGTACACCGCCATGGTCTGCGCGGGCCGCCATACCGGGTTCACATCCATCGGATCGTCCGGGTCGGCGACCTCCTGCTGCGCGCGGGTGTAGAAGCCGAGGTCGACCTGCGGCGCGGCCTCCATCGGTCGCAGCCTCGCCTGCAACTCGACCATCGGCGCGATCGCCGCGCGGGCCGGCGCGAACTGGAACTCCAGCCACGGGCTGTTGAGGATCACCGCGTCGGCGGAGCCCGGATGGCGGGAGGCCCACAGACTCAGCGTCAGGCCCCCGGTGGAGTGCCCGAGCAGGAGGAGTCGACGGGCGGACTCGGCGCCCCCCTCCCCGCGGCCCATCGCCTCCAGCGCAGCTCCGATGTCCTCGTCGTAGATGGCGAGGTCGGCGACGTAGCCGGGAGTCTGGCCGTCGCGCAGGCTGCGACCGTACTTGCGCAGGTCGAGAGCGAAGAAGCGGGCGCCACGCGAAGTCCAGAACCGGGCCAGCCGCTTCTGGAAGAAGTAGTCGGACCAGCCGTGCACGTACAGCACATCGACCCCGTCGAGAAGCGGTCGGCGGCCGCTCGCCCGCGCCCACAGGCTCGGCCTCCTCGGCAGCGCGCGCACGAGGGTCGCAACGACAGGCCCCTGGTCATCCGTGCCGAGATCGAGCGTCAGCTGCTCGAACTCGTCACCGAGAACATCCGGGATCCACTCGGTCATGCGTTCCTCCCCCGTCGTCGCCAGGCTAGCCGAGCGCGCGACCGGGTGCGGGAGGCCCGACCGTGACGGCTCTACTCGCCGCGTGAGACCCGGACCATCTCGTCACGCGGGACGACCTTGACCCTGGCGCGCTCCGCCGGAGCACCGAGGGCGATCTCGTGCTCGTCGAGCCGGTGCCACCCGTCCAGGTCGGTCCAGCGCACGCCGCGCTCCTGAAGGAGCTCGACGATGGACTCCTCCGAGGGGTCCTCCGGGTGCCACCACGCGCTCTGGTCGTTGATGATGTGACGCACGGTCTCCATCGCGTCGGACTTGGTGTGCCCGATCAGCCCCACGGGGCCGCGCTTGATCCATCCGGTCGCGTAGATGCCGGGCACGCGTTCGTTCGAGTCCTTGGCGAGCACCTGACCCTCACGGTTCGGGATGACACCGTGCTTCTTGTCGAAGGGAACCCCGGGAAGCGGCGAGCCGAAGTAGCCGATGGCACGGTACAGCGCCTGGAGGGGCACCTCGCGCAGCTCTCCCGTGCCGACCGCGCCACCCTGGCCGTCGGGCCGGGTGCGCTCGTACACGAGGGCCGCGACGCGACCGTTGTCGTCCTTGCGGACCTCGACCGGCTTCGCCCAGAAGTGCAGGTGCAGGCGTCGCGACGCCGTGCCTCCGGCGTTGTTGACCGAATCGCGCTTGCGCCAGGACTGCAGGATGCGGTCGATGACCATCACCTGCTTGTTGCTGGCGACGGCGTCCTTCGCGGCGTCGTCGTAGTCGAAGTCCTCGTCGTAGACGACCATGTCGACATCGCGCAGTTCGCCGAGCTCGCGCAGCTCGAGCGGCGTGAACTTGACCTGCGCCGGTCCGCGACGCCCGAAGACGTGCACGTCGGTGACCTGGCTGGCCTTGAGGCCTTCGTAGACGTTGGCCGGCACCTCGGTGACGAGCAGGTCCTCCGCGTGCTTGGCCAGCATGCGGGCGACATCGAGGGCGACGTTGCCGTTGCCGAGCACGCCGACCGAGGCGGCATCCAGCGGCCATTCACGCGGAACATCGGGGTGGCCGTCGAACCAGCTGACGTAGTCCGCAGCGCCGTACGAGGCGACCGCATCGATGCCGGGGATGTCCAGCGACGTGTCGCGGATGGCCCCGGTCGCGAAGATCACCGCGTTGTAGTGCTTCTTGAGGTCGTCGAGAGTGATGTCCTCGCCGAAGCGGACGTTGCCGAACAGGCGGATGTCACCACGGTCGAGCACGTCGCGGAGGGCGTTGACGATGCCCTTGATGCGCGGGTGGTCGGGCGCGACGCCGTAGCGCACCAGCCCGTACGGTGCGGGGAGCTGCTCGAAGAGGTCGATCGAGACGTCGAACTTGCGCTCCGCCTTCAGCAGGATGTCCGCCGCATAGATGCCGGCGGGGCCCGCACCGACGATGGCCAGTCTGAGCTTGGTCATGGGAGGTCCTTTCGTATGCCGTCGCAGAGCCGGCGCGCAACCCTGACGGGCCGCCCGCACAGAGTCAGCTGGAGCGTTCGGCGAGGGTCTCAGCGAATCGGGTCAGCGCCTCGCGCACAGTGCCGCGAGGGAGCAGCTGGAGAGCGTCGACGGCATCCCGGGTCCACGCATGCGCGAGCTCGAGGGTCTTCTGCGTCACCGGGTGGTCGCGCAGCGCGTCCAGCGGCCCGTCGAGGATGGCGGGGTCGGCACCGTCGGCGATGAGGGCCACGCCCTCGTCGATGCGGGCTGCGAGGTCGATGGCGTCCGCGTCTCTCTCGGCCTTGAGCAGCAGGTAAGGCATGGTCGGAACGCCCGCACGCAGGTCGGTCCCCGGCACCTTGCCCGTCTCCTCCGGCTTCGCCGAGAGGTCGATCACGTCGTCGAGAAGCTGGAACGCGACGCCGATCTTCTCGCCGTACACGCGTACCGGCTCTTCGTACTCCGAGGGGGCGTTGGAGAAGATCACGCCGCCCTGCGTGGCCGCGGCGATCAGGGAACCCGTCTTGTCGGCGAGCACCTGGATGTAGAACTCGATGGGGTCGTCGCCCTCTTGCGGGCCCAGGGTCTCGTGCATCTGACCGAGCACGAGTCGCTCGAAGGTGTCGGCCTGGAGCCGGATGGCGCGTTCGCCCAGCCGGGACATCAGCTGGCTGGCGCGGGAGAACAGGATGTCGCCCGTGAGGATCGCGATGTTGTTGCCCCACACGGCGTGGGCGGCGGGTACTCCGCGGCGGCGGTCGGCTCCGTCCATGACGTCGTCGTGGTACAGCGAGCCGAGGTGCGTGATCTCGAGCGCCTTGGCCACGTCGATGACCTCGGGGGTGTTGCCGTCGCCGAGCTGTGCGGCGAGGAGCGTGAGCACCGGACGGATGCGCTTGCCGCCGGCCTCGTACAGGTAGCGGCTGGCGGCGTCGGCCAGTGGATCGGCGACGCGGACGTCGTCTGCCAGTCCGGTCTCGACGAGCTCCAGCCCGTCTTCGATGGCGCGCGCGACACGTCGGGCGGCAGGACCGATGAAGACGCGATCGCTGAAGCCGAGACGGCTCGCCAGTCGCGAACCCGGGGCGATGGGGCTCGAAGTCACGTTCCCAGCCTACCTTCGTCGGATGTCACGGTTTCGCCCGGAAGGTTCACTCCGGCTTGCGCGCTCTGTGCAGGGCCACGATGCCGAAGGTGAGGTTGCGATAGGCGACCTCGGCCCAGCCCGCCTCGCGGATCCAGGCGGAGAGTCGCTTCTGGTCAGGCCATTGAATGATCGACTCGTTCAGATAGTCGTAGGCGTCGCCGTTGGTGCCGGCGACGCGAGCCACCCGCGGCAGCACCTGGGCGTTGTAGAAGCGGTACGCCCCGCGGAAGAGCTTGCCCGGCGGGGTCGAGAACTCGTTGATGACGAGCCTGCCCCCCGGCTTGGTCACGCGGTAGAGCTCGCTCAGGGCCTTCTTCGGGTCGTTGACGTTGCGCAGCGCGTACGACATGGTGACCGCGTCGAACGTCGCGTCGGGGAACGGCAGATCGGTGGCATCGGCCTGCACGAACGACAGGTTGCGCATCGCGCCATGTCGACGCTCGCCCTCCGCGAGCATGCCCGGGGAGAAGTCGGCCGCGACCACCTCGGCCCCGCTGCGTGCGAGGGAGGCCGACGATGACGCCGTGCCCGCGCCGAGGTCGAGGATCCGCTCCCCCGGCTTCGGAGCGACCGCCCGGGTGGTCGCCGCGCGCCACAGGACGTCGTTGCCGAACGTCATCGCCGTGTTGGTGCGGTCATACCCTGCGGCGACCTGGTCGAACATGCCGCTGACGCGGGCGGGGTCCTTGCCGAGATCGGCGCGGTTCTTCTCGTTCGAGGTCACGAGTTCAGTCTAGGCGCGAGGCCCAGGGCTTCGAGGCGGTCGAGCCAGGGATCGGCGGTGGCGTCGTCGAACGGAGCGATCTGCGCGCGCACCCGCTCCTCGAGGTCGAGCGCGAGTCCCTCGAGGTGCGCCATGACGTCGGCCGGGTAGCCGTAGCGCGCACTGTGCTCGGCCCACTCGTCGCGATCGTCGACCCAGGTCCCTCGTGCACCCTCGACGCGCACCACATCGAGGTCCATGTCGATCCCGGTCGCCAGCAGCGGATCATCGGACCAATGGATGTCCCACCCCAGGTCGATGTAGATGCGCATCCCCCGGCGATGGCGGCGGTTGACGGTCAGCGCGTGGTCACCGCTCGGGGGAACCAGGGTGACGTTCGGACCCCCGGCATGGAACTCGGCGCCGGGGCGCACGCTGTGCCATCCGACGGGCTGCCCTATCCAGTCGCCCCACTCGTCGGCGCCGAGGTAGACGCACTCGTGCCGCCAGTGCGGTGATCCATCCCACTTGCGCCATTGGAAGACCATCTCCGTGCCGGGTGCGGGGCGTGCATCGCTCATCCGCTCACCCTACGACCACGAGAATCCACGCTCCCTGAGCGGCATAGGCTGGACGCGTGCACACCACCCACCTGGTCGTGGAGACCACAGAGATCGAGCCGGTCGAAGACCTCCTGGCCTATGCGGACCCTTCCCGCCCGCTCGCGTGGCTACGCCGCGGAGACGGGATCGTCGCCGTCGGCGAGACCCTGGCGGAGCTGCGGCCTCCCGCGGGCGGCGATCAGTCGCGCACCGAGAAGCTCGCGACCCTGTGGCGGGACATGGCAGCGCAGGCCGAGATCTCCGACCCGGTGGGACTCCCCGGCACCGGGCTCGTGGCCTTCGGCGCCTTCACGTTCGACGAGGACTCGGCAGCGGACAGCGTGCTCATGCTGCCGACGCAGGTTCTGGGACGACACGGGGACCGGTTCTGGCGCACGACGATCCGCGTCGCCGATGCCCCGGGGAACGCTGATGAACTCGCGACGCAGCCCTACGGCCCGCACTGGGCCGGCACCGTCGGCCCCGGAGCGCAGAGCCCGCAGGGCTACCAGGACTCGGTGCGCCGCGCCCTGGCCCGCATCGCCGACGGAGAGCTCAGCAAGGTCGTGCTCGCCCGCGACCTGACAGGCAGCATCCCGGCGGGGTCCGACCTGCGCCGACTGGTGCGTGCCCTCTCCAGCGGCTACCCCGACACCTGGGCGTTCGCGGTGGACGGGCTGATCGGCGCGAGTCCGGAGACCCTCGTCACCGTGCACGAGGGAACCGTGACCGCGCGGGTGCTGGCCGGCACGATCGGCCGCGGCGCCGACGCGGATGCCGACACCGCCGCTTCCGCACACCTCGCCTCCAGCACCAAGGACCTCGACGAGCATCAGTACGCCGTGCAGAGCGTGCTCGCCTCGCTGCGGGCCCACACGCGGGCGCTGGCCGCGAGCGAACAGCCCTTCCTGTTGAAGCTGCCGAATCTGTTCCACCTGGCGACCGACGTCGAAGGTGAACTGGGCGACGGTGAGTCGGCGCTCGACCTGGTGCGGGTGCTCCACCCCACCGCCGCCGTCGCCGGCACACCGACCCCCGCGGCCATCGCCGCGATCCGCGAGCTCGAGCCGTTCGACCGGGGTCGCTACGCGGGACCTGTGGGCTGGGTGGATGCCGCGGGCAACGGTGAGTGGGCGATCGCCCTGCGCTGCGCCCAGTTCACCGTGCGCCAGGACGAGATCGGGGTCACGGCCTACGCGGGCGCCGGGATCGTCGCCGGATCCGATCCAGAGAGCGAACTGCTCGAGACGCGCGTGAAGTTCCGCCCCCTGGTCGACGCCCTGGCCTGACCGCAGAGACCGACGCTCAGCTGGCGGCCAAGCGTTTCTTCTCGGACTCGACGTCGAAGTCGGCGCGCGGCCACTCGGGGTCGATGTCCTCCAGCGCCGCGAGCAGCAGCTCCTGCACGGCCAGTCGCGCGTACCACTTGGCGTTCGCCGGAATCACGTGCCACGGAGCCACCGCGGTCGAGGTGCGATCGAACACGGTCTGGTAGGCCTGCATGTACTGCGGCCACACCAACCGCTCATCCACATCGCCCGGGTTGTACTTCCAGTGCTTGTCCGGACGGTCGAGGCGTTCCATCAGCCGCGTCTTCTGCTCTTCGGGCGAGATGTGCAGCATGACCTTGACGATGCGCGTACCGGATGCCGCGACGCGGGCCTCGAACTCGTTGATCGCGTCGTAGCGGCGCTCGATCTCCGCGGGCGGGGCGAGCTCGCGAACCCGTCCGATCAGCACGTCCTCGTAGTGGGAGCGGTCGAAGACGCCGATGAACCCGGGATCGGGCAGACGCTTCTCGATGCGCCAGAGGAAGTCGTGCTCGCGCTCCTCGGCCGTCGGCGCCTTGAACGCGGCGAGCGCGACACCCTGCGGGTCGACACCCCCGACCACGTGCCGCACGATCCCGCCCTTGCCGGCGGAGTCCATGGCCTGAAGCACCAGGAGCACCGCATCCTTGGCCACTCCGGCACGGCTCTCGGCGAACAGCCGCTCCTGCAGCACGTTCAGGTCTGCCAGGCGGGCGGCGAGGTCGGCGACCCCGCGAGCCTTGCCCTGGTCGTATCCGGGCTTGGCGTCCGGGTCGAGATCGGCGAGGCGGAATCCCTCGTCGACTCGCAGCGTCTGCGTCCAGGTGTGCGCGTCCATACGCACATCCTGCCAGTCAACGCTCCAGCGGCACCTCAATGATCTGACGTCCGCCGCGGGGCGAGGTCAGCGCCTGATCGAGTGCGGTGCGGGTGGTGACCCGCTGATACTCCCAGCCGTATGCGAGGGCGAGGTGCTCGAAGCGGACGGTGTGCGGCGTGTAGAAGGCGCGGTCGAGGTCGCCGGGGCGGGCGGAAGACGCCACCTCGAGGGAGTCGAAGATCGTCCCCCCGCCGTCGTTGCCGACGATGAGCTGCAGTCGGGGCTCTGTCTCGTCGGGCGGCAGCAACAGGGCGCCGACGTCGTGCAGGAACGCGAGGTCGCCCAGCAGCACCCTGGTGACCCCGGGCGCACCGGCGGCCTGACTGGCGATGGCGATGCCGGTCGCGGTGGCGATCGTG
The DNA here is from genome assembly GCF_001425645.1 of Microbacterium sp. Root322. Classification (NCBI taxonomy): domain Bacteria; kingdom Bacillati; phylum Actinomycetota; class Actinomycetes; order Micrococcales; family Microbacteriaceae; genus Microbacterium; species Microbacterium sp. Root322. Next base: position 614,368 of record NZ_LMCS01000002.1, read on the forward strand.
CCGTCGATGCCGGCGAGGCCGCGGTTCGCGTGGACGGGGACCTTCTTGCCGCCCAGCACCTGATCGGCGACCCGGACGAGCCGGGAGGAGCCGAACACCAGACGGTCGTGCGGCCAGGTGGCGCGCCACACCGCGTCGGCGAGCAGTTCACGGTCGAGCGGACGGCGGACCGCGTCGAGCTCGGCCTTCACCGCCTCCCTGCGCGCCGCGAAGTCGGTGGAGGCCAGCGCCTCGGGATCGGGGGCGTGCTCGCTCAGATCGACGATCTCCGCGGCGGACGCCCGCATCCACTCGCCGAGCCAGGTGCGGTCGACGGCGCCGGGGGCGACGATGACGGCGTCGACCCCGCGCGTGCGGTGGTTGAGGTTGAGCTCCTCGCCGCCGCGGTGCACCGCCACCACATCCACGTCGTGACGGGAGAGGAGCGACGCGACCTCGCGGCTGAGCGTCGGGTGCCCGAGCACGACGACCCGTTCGATGCGTCCGCCGAGATCCTCCCGGGCCAGCAGGCGACGGTAGCCGTGCACGACCTGCCGCCCGAACCGCGCACCGCTCACGATCTCGGCGATCAGCGGCCAGCCCCCGGAGTGCGCGATCTCTTCGGCATCAGGACCGGCGTCGGCGCCCGCGATCACGACGGTGCGCGGCCCGCGGTCGAGCACGAAGGGTTCGTCGCGCAGCGCCTCGGGCGCCTCGCCCCTGAGGACGACGATGGAGGGCAGATCGCCCGAGAGGGGCTCTCTCGACGGAAGATTCAGATGCACGGGTCCGGCGATGCCACGGAGGCCGCTCTCGACCTCGCGAGCACCCATCGCGGCGGCCACGGCCTGTTCGGCGAGCCCGGTCCACTCGCCGTCACCCGGCACCGGAGCATCGAGCTCGTCGCGCACCCACGGGTGGAACAGAGCGTTCTGGATCGTCGCCTGGTTGGCGCCGACCCCGCGCAGCTCGGGCGGACGGTCGGCGGTGAGCAGCAGCATCGGCACCCCGGAGTGGAACGCCTCCATCACCGCGGGAAGGAGGTTGGCGACGGCCGTCCCCGAGGTGCACACCACCGCGGCCGGCACGCGGGTCTCGCGAGCGATGCCGAGTGCGGTGAAACCGGCGACACGCTCATCGATGCGCACGTGCACGCGCACGTGTCCGTCGTCGGCGGCGCGCACCGCGGCGAGCGCGAGGGCCTGCGAACGCGAGCCCGGAGACACCACGATGTCGCGCACGCCCTGGGCGACGAGGTCGGCGATCAGGGACGCCGCAGCATCCATCGCCGGCGATGAGGTCACGGGCGCTGGTCCGTGGCGGGAGGCTCGTCGGTCTCCTCGTCCAGACGGGCGAGCTCCTCTTCGAGACGGCGGATGCGCGCATCCTGCTCGGTCTTGCTGATGCTGCGGAGGAACGCGGGGTCGTCATCCGGTGCGATCACCGGACGGACACCGGGATCGTTCGCGCGCCGGCGGCCGATCACGAACCAGAGGATGCCGCCGATCACGGGGAGGATCACCACGATCGCGAGCCAGACGGGCTTGGACACACCACGGTGCCGCGTCGCCGGCTGCACTGCGCAGTCGACGATGCTGAACACCCAGAACACGGCGGCGAGGAAGCCGCCGACGATCAGTAGTCTCGCCACCCTTCCAGTGTAGGCGTGTCGAGGGTGCCACGGCCCCGGAGACGGCAGAGGCTCCGTTGCTAGACTGCGCGGGAAATGCTGCCCCCCTCGCCGGATCTGATGCCGCGAGCGCGGGCCGAGCGGATGCTGGTCGCCCGGGTGATCATCGCCGTCGGCCTCGCGCTCCTGCTCGTCGTGGGCGCGTGGTCGACCTCTCGTGGCTCCGCCGATGTGCACGCGACGCTGTGCCTCGCCTCCGGTGTCTCGGAATCGCAGGGGGCCGCGCCCGTCGCAGACGGCCAGGAGGCGACGACGACGATCGATGTGCTCTCGTCGAGCGTGGGGATCTGCGTGCTCGCTGTCCTCGGCGGGGTCGCGCTGGTCCTGGTGTTCCGGCGGCTCATCGCCCACAGAACCCGACCGCTCGGCACCCGGGGCCTCGGCACGTCGTCGCCCCGCCGCGCCGGTCCGCTCGTCATCGTCCCGGCTCTCACCCTCACCCAGCTCTCGATCTCCCGTACCTGACACCGACGCGCACATCGAGCCGCCCACGGCGGCATCCTTCCCTCGTCGTACCCCTGTGTCTGGAGACCCATGAAGAACTCTGTCAAAGCGACCCTGATCGCCATCGCCGTCGCCATCGTCCTGCTGATCGCCGGTGTCGTGTTCGCGATCAGCCAGCAACAACCCACCGCACCGGCCGAAGGCGGGGAGCCGAAGCCGACCGTCCGCACCGATTCCCATGTGCTCGACGACGGGGGCGAGGGCGCCGTCACCGTCGTCGAGTTCCTCGACTTCGAGTGCGAGGCGTGCGCGGCGTTCTACCCCGTCGTCGAAGATCTCCGAGAGAAGTACGACGGCGAGATCACCTACGTCGTGCGCTACTTCCCCCTGCCCGGTCACATCAACTCCACCCAGGCGGCCCTGGCCGCGGAGGCCGCCGGTCAGCAGGATCGCTTCGAGGACATGTACCACCGCCTGTTCGAGACCCAGGCGCAGTGGGGCGAGCAGTCCGAGGAGACGCCCGAGGTGTTCCGCGGGTTCGCCGAGGAGCTCGGCCTCGACATGGCCGCGTACGACGCGGCGATCGCGGATGCGGCCACCGCGGAGCGCGTGCAGTCCGACAAGGCCGATGGCGAGAAGCTCGGGGTGGACAGCACGCCGAGCTTCTTCGTGGATGGTGTGAAGGTCGAGCTGCAGGAGTGGGACGACGTCGAGGAGGCCATCGAGAAGGCCGTGAACGGCTGACCCGGCGGGCGGGATCGCGCCGCTTCCGTGTCGAAGCCGCGCGGTCCCGCCGCACCGATATTCTGGCCGCATACCCAGGAGAGGGCCAGAATGACCATCGATATCTCGACCGCTTTGCAGACGACCCACAACGCTCGTGAACTCGCCGGGTTCCCGACCTCCGGAGGCGGTCGGCTCGCATCGGGCCTCCTCTTCCGGTCGGATGCCCTCGCTTCGCTCACCGACGAGGGGCTGCAGGCGCTCGCCGACCTCCGCATCGGCACCGTGATCGATCTGCGCACCGATGGCGAGCGGGCCCGTGCCGCAGATCGTCTGCCCGATGACGGCAGCGTGACGCTGCTGGCTCTGCCCATGCAGGGCGGCGCGATGGACGAGATGGTCAAGAAGCTGCTTCCCGCGGCCGGCAGCGCCGGACTCTCGGTGACCCAGGTCGCCGAGGTGCTGAAGCGGGTGCCCACCCTGGAGGAGCTGTACATCTCGATCCTGGAGGCGAGTGCAGCGCAGTTCGCGACCATCGCCCGCACGGTGCTGGAGTCGTCCCGCACCACTCGGCCCGGCGTGCTGTTCCACTGCACCGCGGGCAAGGACCGCACCGGTCTCGCCGCCGCGATCCTGCTGCTCGTCGCCGAGGTGCCTCGAGAGGCGATCGTCGCGGATTACACGCTGACCGAGAAGAACCTCGCGCGCGGGTTCGCCGAAGCGCTCACGGGGCTGATCACCTCGCTCGGAGTTCCGCTCACCCCGGCGCTGACGACCCTGGCGACCAAGTCTCCGGCGTCGGCCATCGAGGCGGCGATGGACTGGATCATCGCGAACCACGGCGATGTCGCGGGGTATCTGCGAAGCGGCGGCATGGCCGCTGAGGAGATCGCCGATCTCCGCCGGGTTCTCCGCGGCGAGTAGGAGCGGCCTCCGCGGAGACGGGGCCTCCCTCGCTACGCTGAGCGCATGACTGAGGAGCACTCCCCCTCTCCGCGTCCGTGGATCGCCGTCGTCCGGCGGATCCCGGCGACCCTCACGATGGTGCTGCTCATCCTCGTGGTGGGGATCATCTGGGGTGGACTCTGGTCGCCCTTCGAAGACACGGCGCTGTTCAAGACCGTCGCCTACGGACTGCCGAACCTCGTCGACGGCAAGTGGTGGACGCCCGTCACCGGCACGTTCTTCGTGAATCAGCCCTGGGTGTACGTGTTCACGATCGCCGGCTTCTGGGGAATGGCCTACCTGGAGTACCGTCGCGGATCGCGCGTGGCGGTGGCCTACTACGCGATCGGTCAGCTGTTCGCGATCTTCGCCACGGCACTGCTGCTGTACCTGCTCTCGCAGTTCCCTTGGGCCTGGGCGACCGAGCAGGCGCAGGCGCTCGACGTGGGAGCGTCCGGCGGCACCATGGCGTGCATCGCCGCGGCGGTCGGCCTCTTCCGCCCGCCGTGGAGGGTGCGCGGCTGGCTCATCCTGCTCGGCTTCGTGTTCATCGCGATGCTCTTCTGGGGCAAGGTCGCCGACCTCGAGCACCTGCTCGCCGTGCTGCTGATCCTCGTCGTGGACCGCACGCTGCGGGTTCGGCACACCACCGTGCGCGAGCAGCGGCTGATCGCGGTCGTGGCGATGCTGGTGCTCGGCGCGGTCGAGATCATCACCACGCTCCTGCCGACGGACGGCCCGTTCGGCCCGACGGAACCCGTCTCCGGCGGATTCATCAGCCTCGCGATCGACCTGGTCGTGATCCTCGTGCTCGTGAACGGCCTGCGCCGGGGCCGACGCTTCGCGTGGGTGCTCGCCCTCCTGCTCGGGATCTTCAACGTCGTGATCGCCGCCCTCGTGCTCACCCTGATCACCGTGTTCAGCCAAGCTCAGCTCGACGTGCGCTGGGATGGAGAGACCGAGCTCGAGCTGGCCAACGGCTTCCTCTGGCTGATCATGCTCGTGTACCTCGTCTGGGTGCGCCGTGCCTTCCGGGCCAAGCGCCGTGCGAAGCTCGGCATCCAGCCCGCGCCCACCGTGGACGACGTGAAGCACGAGCTGCGCACGCACGGCGGCGGAACGCTCTCGTGGATGACGACGTGGGACGGCAACAACTACGCCAGGGTGAACGGCGGCATCGTGGCCTACCAGCGCCGCAACGGTGTGGCACTGGCACTGGCGGATCCGATCGGCCCCTCGGAGGCGCGCGCCGAGGCCGTCACCGACTTCATCCACGCGGCCGAGCTGGCCGGTCTCGTCCCCTGCTTCTTCAGCGCGGACGAAGCCACCCGCGCCGCCGTGCCCCCGAGCTGGCGGAGCATCGTCGTGGCCGACGACACGATCGTCGACCTGCCGGGATTGGAGTTCACGGGCAAGCGCTGGAACTCGGTGCGCACATCGCTCAACAAGGCCGGCCGGGAGGACATGACCTTCCGGATGACGCAGCTCAAGGCGGAGCCCTGGGGTGTGCAGCAGCAGCTGCGTGCGATCTCGGAGGCCTGGGTCGGCGACAAGGATCTGCCGGAGATGCGCTTCACCCTCGGCACGCTCGATGAGGCCGAGGACCCGGAGGTGCGGCTCGCCCTGGCCCTCGCACCCAACGGCGACGTCGACGGGTTCCTCTCCTGGCTGCCCGTGTACGGCGACGAGGGTGCCGTGCGCGGCTGGACCCTCGACCTCATGCGTCGCAGGGAGGGCGGCTTCGGACCCGTGATGGAGTACCTGATCGGATCCTCGGCACGGCAGTTCGCCGACGAGGGTGCGCAGATCATGTCGCTCTCGGGAGCCCCACTCGCCCATGACTATCCGCCGGATGCCGGGATGATCGCCGCCCTGAGCGACCGGCTGGCCGATGCCCTGGAACCGGTGTACGGCTTCGGGTCGCTGCATCGGTTCAAGCAGAAGTTCCACCCCCGCTACGAGACCATGTATCTCCTCTTCCGCGACGAGAGCGACCTCACCCGCATCGGTGGAGCACTCACGAGGGCGTTCCTGCCGGATGCGACGCTGCGCCAGTTCGCGGGTGCCGGGCTCGAACTCGTGCGGGGCGGGAAGGACTGAGCGACACCGCTTGTCAACAAGTGGTTGACAATCATCCATGTCAACCATAGATTGACACCATGACGACGACACCTCAGCCCGCCTCGCGACCGGAGCGAATCGCCACCGCGATCGGGATCGCGCTCCTCGCCACGGGAGCGGCGACGCTCCTGCTGTCCATCGGCTTCGACCTCCGCGGGTTCGGCGGAGGGTTCGTGCAGGGCGTCGGCATCGGCGCGATGCTCGTCGGGACCTACCTCTGGGGGTTCGGGAACGGCACCCGGCGTGCCCGACGCCGGCAATGGCTCCCGAGCCGCGGAACCGTGGAGTGAGCGCGCTCAGCGACGCGATCGGTCACGCTGTTCTCGCAGAAGCCGGGGTCGCCGACAAGACGTCTCTCACGACGGAAGACCACATCGCCCTGATCGCGGCGAGCGCCCGAACCGAAGACGAGGTGCGCGGCATTCTGCGGCGCGCCGTGCTCTCCGCACGAGCCGCAGGGGCGAGCTGGGCGACGATCGGCGCCGAGCTCGGCATGTCCCGTCAAGCGGCGCAGCAGCGATTCGGCCACCTCGCCGAGGCACAGGACGACGACGACAGCGAGCGCTGGCTCGGTCCGGTGAGCGTCTTCGACGAGATGGGTGAGCTGGAACTCGCCGGGCGCGAAGGCTGGCACACCGTCGGAGCAGGAGCATCCGCACACCGTATGGTCCGCAGCGACACCCGGTGGGAGCATCGTCGAAGCGTCTGGCGCCCTCTTCGGGCAGCGGAGCGCTCGGAGGGGTGGGAGCTCGGATGCTCGGCGTTCCCCTGGGTGTACTTCGTGCGCGACACCGGCATCCCGGTCTCCGAGACCCCGGGGCCCACAGCGGACTGATCCCCCACGGACAGGGACCCCTGCTCGACGGCAGCGCCTCGTCCCCGCACGCCGGAGGGGGCCGCTGCTTCCTGCGGCCCCCCGTTCCGATCCTCAAACGACGGTCTCGGCGACCTCGGTCGAAATGCCATGCACGACAGGGCCCTCCGGGCGCTTCGCAGAGTTCGCGATGTGCGCACGACTGACCACGATCACGGCCACGATCATGAGCGCGACCCCGAGCCAGTACGGGGCGGCATGGCTGACCAGCGCATAGAGCGCGCCGGCGATGAGCGGGGCGGCCGTACCCATCGCCGCGTTCAGCGACTGGGTCGCGCCTCCGAGCCAACCCTGCTCGTCATCGCCGACGGCGTTCGACATCGCACCGTCCATCGCGGCCTGCGACGCGCCCTGGCCGGCAGCCAGCATGAGAGCGCCGACGATGAAGACCCACGGCTGGGCGAAGATCGAGGCGACGATGGCGAGGGCCGCGAGTCCGAACATCTGCGCCACGATGCCGCTCACGATCACACCTCGCTCGCCGATGCGCGGAAGCAGGATGCCCAGCAGCACGCCCTGTATGAGGATGTCGACGACGCCCACGGCCGCGGTCAGGAGTCCGATCTGCGTCGGCCCCCACTGGATCGAGTCGAGCGCCAGGACGCTGAAGTTGTTCACGAAGAACCCGAACGGCAGGGCGATCAGACCGAAGCCGATCATCAGTCCGCGCAGCTCCTTGCGGCCGAACGCCTCCTTGAAGACGGCGAAGGGCTGCACGTCGCGCAGCTTGATCGTGGCGATGCGGTTCCCTGGCTTCAGGCTCTCCGGGAGCAGGAAGATGCTGAGGATCGCGATCGTGAGGGCGACGGCGGCAGTGAGGAAGACCGGGAGCTGGATGCTCACGGCGGCGAGCAGTCCGCCGATGGCCGGCCCGATCATCGTGCCGATGCCGGAGAGCGCACCGAGGAGGCCGAAGCGCTTCGCGCGCTGCTCCGGCGGGGTGATGTCGGCCAGGTAGGCGAAGAGGGCAGGGAGATCGCCCGCAGTCAGGCCCTGGATGACACGGGCGAGGACGAGGACCCAGATCGCGCCGCCGAAGCCGAACAGCGCCATCGAGAATGCGGCGCCGAACGCGGCGACGATGATGACCGGTCGCCGCCCGAAGCGGTCGGACAGCCTGCCGAGGAAGGGAGCGGCCAGGAAGGCGCAGAGTCCGTTGACCGCTTCGAGCACACCCACCCAGATGGCGAGGTCGCTCTCGTGCGAGACGTATTGCAGGACGACGAAAGGGAGAACGGGGAGGACGACCGTCATGCCGATGACGGTCAGCATCGTGAGCACGATGAGCATGATCCACGCGCGGTTCTGGTCCCGCCGCGTAAGGGAGATAGGTGAAGTCATACCGAAAGTGTATCGATACCACTTTTGGTGTCAAGCCAGTTTCGGAGTCGATCGGTAGGCTGGCTCCATGACGAACCCAGAGCCCCTCGGACGTCGCGAGCGCAAGAAGGCCGCGACCCGCAAGGCGATCTCCGACGTCGCGACGATGATGTTCCTCGAGCGCGGCTTCGACAACGTCAGCATCCGCGAGGTCGCCGATGCCGCCGATGTCTCCCCCACGACGGTGTTCGCGCATTTCCCGCAGAAGGAGGCCCTCGTCTTCGACGAGGATGACGAGCAGCGCGACCGTCTGGTCTCGGCCGTGCGCGACCGGCCCGACGGACGCACGATCAACCGCGCGATCCACGACTTCTTCGCCGCCGAGATCAGGGCGAACGTCGACGAGCACGGCGATGACGTCACCCGTGTCTTCATGCGCTTCCTCAACGAGACACCTGCCCTGCGCGACTACGCCGCGAAGATGTGGCTGCGACACGAGGATGCCCTCGCCGCCGCCATCGCCGAAGAGCTGGGCCTCACGGAGCCCATCGCCGAGATCCGCGTCTACGCCCGTTTCGTGTTGCAGATGCAGCTGCTCATCAACGACAGCACGGACCCGCTCGAAACCGTGGACGCGGGGTTCCGAGTTCTCGAGAGCGGTTGGGCCCCCGTCGAGGAACGCCTCGCCGGGTGATTCGCCGGCGCCGGGTCAGTCGTCGCGAGGGCGTCGTCGCAGACTCTTGACATCGGTGCGTCGCTGCTTGGCCTTCAGTCGGCGCTCCTTCGACCCCCGACTCGGCTTCGTCGGCCGTCGCGGTGGTGCCGGCGGGCGCAGCGCTTCAGCGACGAGGGTGACGAGCCGCTCCCGCGCCGCATCCCTGTTGCGCAGCTGCGCGCGGTGCTCGGATGCGGCGATCGTCAGCACTCCATCGACCAGGCGACCGCTCAGTCGGTCGAGCAGCCTCTCGCGCTGATGCGGCGAGAGCACCGCGGAGTTCGCCGCATCCCAGACGAGTTCCGCGCGGGAATCCGCGGTGTTCACGCCCTGCCCCCCAGGCCCGGAAGACCGCGAGAAACGCCACGACAGCTCGGCCTCGGGGATCGTGAGACCCGACGAGACCCGCAGACCGGGACGATGGGCGGAAGGCATGTGTCCATCATCGGTCCTCACGGGGCCATCCCCGACCTCGCTTCCTCAGTCGTCGGACTCGTCGCCTTCGGCGAGGTACACGGTTGCGTAGACATCAACGCCCAGCTCCCCGATCTGCGCGGCCACCTCGAACGGCAGCATGAAGCCGCCCTGGGAGGAATCGGAGCTGGCGGACCACCAGATGCGCGCCTCGCAGTCTTCCGGGAGGTCGGCGACACGCCCTGCTGCGGCGGTACAGCGGTCAAGGAGCTCGCGCAACGGCCGCGTTCCCGTCTGATCGATCTCGGTGTTGTCGAGAGCACCCACATCGAAGGACCACCCATGATGCGTGCGGACCCGACCCGACCTGAGCATCTCCCCTTTGCGCCACACCTCGCTCGGATCGAGGCCCAACAGCTGTGTGACGACATCCGGATCGGTGGTCTCCGACAGCACGGTGAACGTCGCCCTACCCCACTGGATCATGGGATGCGCATAGACGCGAGCCGGCACGCGAGGAACGCCGATGAGATGCAGCCGACGGATAGCATGGCGAGGCGGCGCTCACTCCCCGACGGTGCCTGCCGCCTCACGCGGAGCACGAATGAACTCATATCGGCAGGACGACTGGGCGGCGAGCCCCACGTATCCGTCGACCGTGAACGAGCCGTACCTGATGGGCACCGGCGTGGTCACCGCCGACGACACCGGCACCCGCCCGCTCTCTCCGCCGCACAGCCACGCCGATCCGATGCTGGCCTGGTGCTACCGCGGCTCGGTGTGGGTGCATCTGCAGGATGCGCGGTGGCGACTCGCCCCCGGACAGGGCGTGTGGATCCCCGCGCGCACCCCGCACACGGCCCATCACGAACCCGACTCCATCGGCTGCTACACCTACATTCCCGACTCGTCGCTGATCGCCCCGATCGATGACATCACCCGGGTGCTGGTACCGCGCGCCGTGCAGGAGATGCTCCTCCATCTCGGCATCAACGACATGCCCACCGACCTGCGTGTGCGCATCCAGTCGGTGCTCATCGAGATGCTGCAGCAGCCGCTGCCCGAGGCCGCCAGCGACTGGGGCGAGGTGCCGATGCCTGCGGATGAGCGGGTCGTCCCGCTGGTTCAGGCCGTGCTCGCCGACCCCGGTGACCCCCGCAGCGCGATCGAGCTCTTCCTCGCGCACGGGCTCCACGAGCGCACGGTGCTGCGCATCTTCCAGCACGACGTGGGCATGAGCTTCGGGCGATGGCGCACCGGCGTACGCATGACCCTCGGCGCGCGACTGATCGTCGACGGCACCCCGATCGGTGCGGCCGCGCACCGCTGCGGGTACGCCACGACGAGCGCCTTCTCCGCGGCGTTCAAGGAGCGCTTCGGCCTCACTCCCCGGCAGCACGTGGCGCGCGTGCAGGCCGACGCGGCGCACCAGCTCTACTGGCGGTGACCCCGCAGCGGTCCTGATCGCGACCGTGCGTGGGCGACTGCGAACCCTCTTTGTCGGTTCAGCGACATAAGTCGTCGATCCCACGACACTGGGCGCCGCATCCGCGTCCTAGCATCGATGTGTTAGGGCATGCTTACCTAACTTCTCGCCGCGTCGACGCGGCAACCCCCTCCCCCCTTCCCGAAGGAGAACCATGTCGCACGCTTCTGCGCGCCCGAAGATCCGCCGAGGCTCGGCCCTCGTCGCCGCGGCCGTCGCCGCCGCCCTCACCCTCGCCGGATGCTCGTCCGCCCCGGAAGAATCCCGCACCGACTCCGCCGCAACGGACGGCGTCGTCATCGAGCACGGCCACGGGAAGACCGTGATCCCCGAGAAGCCGCAGCGCATCGTCACTCTCGGGTGGATGTCGGCGGACATCGTCGCCGCACTCGGCACCAACCCCGTCGGCATGGAAGAGGTCTGGGGCGCGGGCGAGAGCGGCTACCAGCCCTGGTTCGAGGACTACGTCACCGAGGAGTACGGCGAGACCCCCGAGATCATCCCGTTCCTCGAAGACGGCCCCAACTACGAGGCGATCAAGGAGCTCAAGCCCGACCTGATCCTGAGCCTCTACTCGGGAGTCTCCGACATCGAGTACGAGCGCCTCACCGAGATCGCCCCGACCGTCCCCTACATCGAGGGCCCCTGGAACCCGGGCACGTGGGAGGACATGACCCGCACGGTCGGCAAGGCGCTGTCGGAGGAGGACAAGGCCGACGAGCTGATCGCCGAGACCGAGGAGCAGATCACCACCCTCGCCGGCGCGCACCCCGAGTTCGAGGACAAGACGTTCGTGTGGGGTCTGACCCTGAACGAGGGCGGCACCGATCTGGGCGTCTACCTCGAGTACGACCCCCGCGTGCGCATCACCGAAGCACTCGGCTTCACCTCGACCTCGGCGATGGACAGCTTCCTCAAGACCGCCGAGGGCGACAACTGGTACACCGGCGTGAGCCTCGAGAACCTCTACGACGTGGAGGCCGACCTGTTCGCCGCCTGGGGCGGCAGCGCCGACGAAGGGGCCTACACGGTCGAGAACAAGGTGATGTCGCGCTGGAACCCGATCGCCAACGGCTCCTACGTGATCTACGGCGACGCCGCCGAGGCCTCGGCCATCAGCGCGCCCACCGTGCTCTCGCTGAAGTACGTCCTGCCGAAGTACGTCGACGACCTCGCCGCCGCGCTGCAGGGTGAACCGACCATCACCGGCAAGTGACCCCCGAGATGTCCCTGGCGACGCACGACGGCACGGACGTCTCGAACACGGGTGCGGGGAGTCGCACGGACGACTCCCCGCACCGCAACGGGACGCTCGTGACGGGACTGGTCATCTCCGTGGCGGTGCTGGTCATCGCCGCCATCGCCTCGCTCGCGGTCGGCAGCCGTGCGATCGACCCTGCCACCGTGCTGCAGTCCCTCTTCTCGTACGACGACGAGAACCCGCTTCATCTGATGATCCTGGAGCTGCGTGTGCCCCGCACGCTGCTCGGCATCGTCGTGGGTGCTGCTCTCGCCGTGTGCGGTGGCCTGATCCAGGCGTTCACCCGCAACCCGCTAGCCGACCCCGGCATCCTCGGGGTCAACGCCGGTGCATCGTTCGCCGTCACCTTCGCGGTCGGCGTGCTCGGGTTCACCACCCCCGGCGCCTACGTGCCCTTCGCCCTCGGCGGAGCCTTCGTCCTCACCGTCCTCGTCTACATTCTCGGCTCGTTCGGCGCTTCGGGCGCGACCCCCATGAAGCTCACTCTCGCCGGCGTCGCCCTCGGCGCGGCCTTCACCGGATTCACCACCGCGATCGTGCTCCGCGACCACAGCACCCTGCAGGTCATGCGCTTCTGGGGTGTCGGCTCGATCGGCGGACGCACCCTCGACCAGCTCACCTGGGCCGTGCCCCTGATCGTCGCCGGCCTGCTGATCGGACTGCTGTGCGCGCGCTCCCTGAACGCCCTGGCCCTCGGCGACGACCTGGCGCAGGCCCTCGGCGCCCGTGTGCGGGTGACGCGCATCCTCGTCATCATCGCCGTCACCCTGCTGGCCGGAACCAGCGTCGCCGCCGCCGGCCCCATCGCCTTCGTCGGGCTCATGATCCCGCACATCGTGCGCTGGTTCACCGGTCCCGATCAGCGCTGGGTGCTCGCCTACTCCATGATCATCGGCCCCGCCTTCCTGCTGTTCGCCGACATCCTCGGGCGCATCGTGCTCCCCAACGGCGAGATGCGCGTCGGCATCGTCACCGCCCTTCTCGGAGCCCCGATCCTGATCGTGCTCGTGCGCCGCAAGCGGGTGAGCGGGCTGTGAGCATCGACCAGAAGCCGGTCAACGCGCCGAGCTCGCTGACCCCGGCAGCCGTGTTCCCTCCCGTGGATCACGGGCGACGCCTGTTCCGGATCGAGACCTCGCGCATCGCCATGCTCATCCCCGTGCGCGCGGTCGTCGTCAGCGTCGTGCTCGTCGTCGTGATCATCGGAGCAGGTCTCGCCTCCATGACGCTCGGCGCCTACGAGGTCGACTTCGCCGCCGTCATCCGGGCGATCGTCGACCCGGCATCCGATCCCGACATCCGCCAGGTGGTGTTCGAGTGGCGCCTGCCGCGTGTGCTGTTCGCCGTGCTGTGCGGCGCGGCCCTCGCCCTCGCCGGTGGGATCTTCCAATCGCTCACACGCAATCCGCTCGGCTCCCCCGACATCATCGGCTTCGGCATCGGCGCGCAGTTCGGCGTGACGCTCGTGATGATCGTCTTCGAGCTGAACACCTACATGTTCAAGGCGGCGGGTGCGCTGATCGGCGGCCTGTTCACCGCGCTGCTGGTCTACGTGCTCGCCAACAAGAACACGATGTCGTCGTTCCGGCTCATCATCGTCGGCATCGGCGTCTCGGCCGGACTCGGATCTCTCACCTCGTGGATCCTGATCTCGGTCAGCGTCGAGAAGGCGATGATGGCGGCGACCTGGGGTGCGGGTTCGATCGCCTCGCTCGGCTTCGATCAGCTCATCCCGGCGGCGATCGTGTTCGCGATCGTGACCCTGCTATCCCTCCCCCTCGCCCGCACGCTGCCGGTGCTCGAGATGGGCGACGATGCGGCGACCGCCCTCGGGATCAGTCCCGGTCGCACCCGCCTCGCGGCGATGGTGTTCGGGGTGGCCCTGGTGGCGCTCGTGACCGCCGCCGCCGGACCCATCTCGTTCATCGCCCTCGCGGCCCCGCAGATCTCGCAGCGCCTCACCCGCTCGAACACCCCGATGGGCACGGTGCCGGTGATGCTGACCGGCGCCGCTCTCGTGGTGGTGTCGGATGCGGTCGCCCAGCTCGTCGCCGTGCCCGTGGGCGTGGTGACGGTCTCGGTGGGCGGCCTCTACCTCGCCTGGCTGCTCGCCGCCCAGTACGCGCGCCGCACCTGAAAGGAACACCCATGACCGCTTCGCTGCTGGCCCGCGACATCACGCTGGGCTACGGGGAGACCCCGATCATCTCGGACCTCACGCTCGAGGTGCCCGACAACTCGTTCACGATCATCATCGGACCGAACGCGTGCGGCAAGTCGACCCTGCTGCGCGGATTCGCCCGACTGCTGCGCCCGACCACCGGTGCGGTGCTGCTCGACGGCGACGAGCTGCGTGCGCTCAAGCCGAAGGAGGCCGCCCGCAAGCTGGGGCTGCTCCCCCAGTCGTCGATCGCCCCCGACGGCATCACGGTCGCCGACCTCGTCGGTCGCGGGCGCTTCCCGCACCAGAGTGCCCTGCGCACATGGAGCAGCGCCGACGAGCGCGCCGTTTCCGAGGCCATGGCCGCGACCGGGGTCACCGACCTGTCGCGGCGCCTGGTCGACGAACTCTCGGGCGGGCAGCGGCAGCGCGTATGGGTGGCGATGGCCCTCGCGCAGCAGACCAAGCACCTGCTGCTCGACGAGCCGACGACCTTCCTCGACATCGCGCACCAGATCGACCTGATGGAGCTGTTCGCCGACCTCCACCGCGACGGCACGACACTCGTCGCCGTGCTGCACGACCTGAACCACGCCGCCCGCTACGCCACGCACCTGGTGGCGATGCACGACGGAGCCATCGTGGCGCAGGGCGACCCGCGCGAGATCATCACCGCCGAACTCGTGCAGGCCGTGTACGACCTGCCCTGCAGGGTGATCACCGACCCCGTCTCGGGAACCCCACTGGTGCTGCCGCTCGGACGGCGGACGCCGTGACGCCCACCCCGCGGAGGCTCTTCGGGATCGCGCTGAAGTCCGAGGGACGCGGTATCGCGCTCGCCGGGGCGACCGCTCTGCTCATCGTGCATGCACTGGCCGAGGCGACGATCCCCGTCATCATCGGCGCGACGATCGACCGCGCCGTGCTCCCCGCCGACCCCGCCGCCCTCGCGCTCTGGCTCGGCGTGCTGGTGGCCACGTTCCTCGTGCTGACCGCGAGCTACCAGTCGGCTTCCCGTCTCATGGTCTCGATCTACGGCTACGGCGAGCAGGCGCTGCGACACCTCACCCTCTCCCGCATGCTGCGCCCCCGGCTCTCCCGCCGCACGTTGACCCCCGGGGAGGCGCTCACCTTCGTCACCTCCGACACCTACCGCGTCGCGGGTGTCGCCTGGTCGGTGGCGCAGCAGTGCTCCACGATCGCCGCGATCATCGGAGCCGGACTCGCGATGCTGGTGATCTCACCCGTCGCGACCATCGTCGTGTTCGGCTCGACCGTCGCGATGATGTTCGTGATGCAGGTCGTCTCACGTCCCCTCGAACGCCGAGGGTTCGCCGAGCAGCAGGCGGCGACCGAGGCAGGAGCGGTCGCCGCCGACTTCATGAGCGGATTCCGGGTGCTCGTGGGCATCGGTGCCCGTGAAGAGGCCGTGCGCAGGTACGTCGCCGCGAGTGATGCCTCTCGTCGGGCGGCCACGGCGGCCGGTCGTTCACTCGCCTCGTATGAAGCCGTCAGCGGCACGCTGGCTGCGGTCGCCACGACCGCGCTCGCGGGGATGTCGGCGTGGTTCGCCACTGAGGGCCGCATCAGCATCGGTGAGCTGGTCACGGTGCTCGGGCTCGCCCAGTTCATCAGCGGCTACCTGGCGTACGCCGGCTCGTTCCCCTCGAACTGGATCCACAAGCTCGCCTCGGCCAAGAGGCTCGCCGAGGTGATCGACGCCGAAGACCTGCTCGACCCTCTTGCGGCGTCTTCGACCCCGGCGGATGCGGCCGGTGATGTCGTGCTGACCTTCCGCGCGGGGTCCTCCGCGGATCCGGTCGAGGTGCGGGGACGGGAGATGCTCGGCATCCGCCCCGCCGACAGCGACTCGGCACGTGCCCTCTCGCGTCTCCTTGGCCTGCGCACCCGAGTCGATCGCGGCCGGGTCGCGCTCGCGGTCGAGGGAGAGCTCCGCGACCTGACCGACCTCGACCCGGTGGAGTACCGGCGTCGGGTCATCGCCCCTCCCCACGGACAGACGATCGTGAGCGGGTCCCTGCGCGAGGCGGTGCGCGGTCACGGCGTGGAGGAGCCCGCGCACCCGCCCTTCATCGAGATGGCGGCGCTGCACGACACCGTGGTGCAGGTCGGCGGGTGGGAATCACAGGTCGGTGAAGCCGGACGCCGTCTCTCGGGCGGGCAGCGGCAGCGCATCGGCATCGCCCGCGCCCTGCATGTGGATGCCGATGTGCTGGTGCTCGACGAGCCGACCTCGGCCGTCGATGCCATCACCGAGGCGCACATCGCCCGCGCCCTCGCGGAGCACACCGAGACGGTGGTGGTGATCACCACTTCGCCGGTGCTTCTCGCAGCCTGCGATCGGATCATCGATCTCCCCTCCGAACGATCGGATGCGCACCATGCATGAGTCGAGCTCGACCACGGCCCTGCTGCCGATCGCCTCCAGCGCACGGGTGCACGGCGTCGTCGGCGCACTGCTGCGGCAGCACCCCGGTCGCACGGCGGCTGTCGCCGCGCTCTTCCTCGCGGCATCCGCCCTGGGCATCGTGATGCCTACGTGCCTGGGACGCATCGTCGATGCCGTCTCCTCCGATGCCGGTTTCGTGACCATCGCCGCCTGGGTCGCCGGTGCTGGCCTCGGCGCGGTCGGCGCCGCCGTGGTGATGCTGTGGGCGGTGCGGGTGCTGACCGGATTGGTGCAGGACATGCTCGCGACCCTCCGCGAAGACGTGTTCGCCTCGGCGATGCGGCTGCCGGTGAGCGAGGTCGACGACGGCGAGAGCGCCGACCTGCTCTCCCGGGTCACCGGCGATGTCGATGCGGTGGCCGAAGCCGGCGGGAACGTCGCCCCCACACTGCTCTCGGCGGCGTTCGCGATCGGGGTCTCGGTGGTCGCGCTGACCGCACTCGACCCCTGGCTCGCGCTCGCAGGACTCGTCTCCGCTCCGTTCTACGTGCTCGGAACCCGGGCGTTCCTGCGCAGGTCGCGCGTGGTGTTCCGCGAGGTGCGGGTGCGCGAGGCCGCGCGCAGCCAGGCCGTGCTCGACGCGGTCGAGGGCATCGAGACCCTCACCGCCTTCAATGAGCAGGAGCACGCGCTCGAGCGCGTGCGGGAGCGGGCAGAGGCGTCGATCCGGATGCAGATCGAGGGCGTGCGGGTGACGAACCGGCTGTTCCGCTGGATCAACGGCGGCGAGCTCGTCGGCCTGGCTGCGATCCTCGGCACCGGCTTCCTCCTGCAGTCCGCAGGAGCGATCACGGTGGGCGCTGTCACCACGGCGGCCCTGCTGTTCCACCGACTGTTCGGACCGGTCGGGCAGCTGATCTTCGGGCTCGACGACATCCAGCGGGCAGCCATCGGGCTCGCGCGACTCGTCGGGGTCATCGACCTCGCGCCCCCGGCTGTCACGTCGCATCGGCAAGCGGATACCGCGCCACAGTCCTGTGCGGGCATCGAGGTGCGCGACGTCACGTTCCACTACCCGACCACCGGCCGCGGCATAAGCGACGTGAGCCTGCGCGTCGATCCGGGCACCACGGCGGCACTCGTCGGCACCTCGGGGTCGGGCAAGAGCACGCTCGCTCGCGTGATCGCCGGACATCACCCGCCCAGCTCGGGTAGCGTGCACCTCGCATCCGACAGGGAGTCGCCCTACTACCTGTCGCAGGAGCTGCACCATTTCCGGGGCACGATCGCCGACAACCTGCGGCTCGTCGCTCCCGAGGCGGACGACGACGACATGGTGGCGGCGCTGCGGGCGGTCGGCGCACAGTGGGCGATCGAGGCGCTGACCTCCGAGAACGAGGGCGCGGCGTCGGAGGCCGTCGTGCCGTTGGACGAAGGGCGCATCCAGCAGCTCGCGGTCGCCCGGGCCTTCCTCGCCGACCCGGATGTGGTGATCCTCGACGAGGCCACCGCCGATGTCGGACTCCACCACCGGGAGGCCGTGGAAGACGCCATTGCGGCGCTGCGCGAAGGACGCACGGCGCTGCTCATCGCGCATCGGCTGCAACAGGCCGTCTCCGCCGAGCAGATCATCGTGTTCGCCGACGGTCGGACGACGCAGCGCGGTACGCACGAGGAGCTGCTCGCCGCCGACGGGCTGTACCGAGACTCCTGGCTCGCCCAGACCCGCACCACTCCTATCCCCCCTTCCCCCACCCCCACGGGTCAGAACCCCGACCCAGAGACGGAGACACCGTGAGCATCCACCGCGGCATCGTCAGCAGCACGACCACCCTCACCCCGACCCTCGTCCGGGTCACACTCGGCGGCGAGGGGGTCGCCGACTTCCTCAGCACCGGCATCGGCGACGAGTATGTGCGGGTGTTCTTCCCGCATGGCGACAACCCGAAGGACGTGTCGCTGCCCGTGCCGGCAGGTGACTGGTGGGAGACGCCGGAGGGAGCCCCCGAGGCGCCGATGCGCACCTACACGATCAGCGGTGTGCGCCCGGATGCCGGCGAGCTCGACATCGACTTCGTGATCCATGAGGCGGGTGTCGCGGGTCCCTGGGCCGCGCGTGCGGAGCCGGGACACGTGCTCGGACTGAACTCCCCGACCGGCCTGTACTCACCGCCGGAGGGCATCACGTGGCAGGTGCTCGTCGCCGATCTGACCGGGCTTCCGGCCGTGGCGCGCATCATCGCCGAGGCTCCGGAGGGCGTGCGCACCCGGGTCGTGCTCGAGGTGCCGAGCGAGGCGGATCGCGTCGACCTCACGACGGGCGCGGATGTCGAGGTCACCTGGGTGGTCGGCGGCAACGGCCATGGCCCCAGCGCGCTCGGTCCGCTCGTGCGCGGCATCGTCGACGACCGCCTCCCGCTCGACGAGGGTTATGTGTGGGTGGCCGGTGAGACCGTGGCACTGCGCGACGTGCGCAAGTACCTGCGCAAGGAGCTCGGTCTGCCCGCGACCCGCTTCAAGGTCGTCGGCTACTGGACGCCGGTCGCCGCCTGGGACGAGAAGTTCGCTGCGCTCCCCGACTCCGTGCAGAAGGAGCTGGACGCGATCTGGGCCGATGCCGACGGCGATGAGCCCGAAGACGTGCAGGTGCGCTTCGAGGAGCGGCTGGACCAACTGGGGTTGTGAACCGGCGTTCGCCATCGGAGGATGCCAGCGTTGTATACCGCTGGCGCTGTTCCGGTCTGCAGATCGCGGACATGACGGCGCGGCCGATCGGGCTTCACGTGATGCGCCCCGAGCAACCGAATCGCGCATGGGATCTGATCAGCACCAAGCTGGTCCGCTCCAGCAAGGGGCATATAGAGGGATACGGGCTCAAGGTGTACCCGTAAAAAGCGAAAGGCCCCCGAGATTCCCGGAGGCCGAACGCCGATCGAGCATTCCCGATCCATTTGTTCCAACCCTATTCGACTCTCTGCTGTTCCGCCAGGTTGGCCCCACTGCCCTCAGAGGATCGCCTGTCCCTCTTGTTCGTCTGTTCCCTCGATTCCGGTCCGGCTTCACGCACGGTCAGCTCCGTCCCCTGGCGCACGTCGACGATGACTCATGTAGGAGGGAACGGCCTTCGACGTCGCCGAGTTCAGCGCCGACCGTCTCGACGACGAGACGGCCGCGATCATGGCCGACATCTGCCCCACTGTCTGATGCTCGCGAGGGGCGGAGCCTCCGCTGCCGCATCGCGCCCGAAAGCTGGATTCTCGCGCGCGTGAGATATGAGGTCTAGATCCGCGTACTCAATCGGCGATGGTGGGCGCTGGCTTGTCCGTCGCCTTCACAATCATCTCCTGCGGTTCCGTGCGCACTCGTCGGCGAACGCTCGAATTTGCGTAGGTGATCATGTATCCGTGCTTCCAGCCTGCCGATTCTCCGGCGAGCGAGGTGGAGAACCACACCTTGAGCACACCTCCAGGGGCCAGGCTCTGCGGTAGATCCGGGAACGGGACGTCGACCTGCTCATGGCCGCGAGCCATCTTCGCGGTCTTCAGATGCCCGCCCTTGCCGTCGAGAGCGCGCACGTCGTAGATGATCGCGGGGGTGCGGCCGAGGTTGGAGATCACGACCTCGTCGCCGTCCGGGTGCGCGGTCTTGCCGAACTGCAGATAGCTGCGCACCACGAAAGGGTGCACGCGCGGACGTGCGCTCAGCGTGTGCCAGAGCGTGACACCTGACAGCGCGAGCGCCAGGATACTGATCAGCAGGCTCCAGGATCCGTCCGGGAACACGAACAGCGGCGAGTCGATGACCAGCCAAGGTGCTGCGGGCGGCGTCGGCGAGGGTGTCATAGTCGCGATGGTATTGCCTGCCCTGAACACGTTCACCCTGGAATCAGTCGGAGCCTTGCGCTTCGATCCACGCCGCCTCATCCTCGAGCAGATGCGCAGGAGAGGGCGCCCGCTCTTCCCACTGGGTCCACGCTGAGCTCACACTACGCGCTTGTGTGATCGCGATGACGAGCTCGGCGCTCGACGCCTGCCGAGGATCGCTCCGCAGCGACGAACGCGCGGACTCGGACAGCTTGGGCCACCACTCAACGGTCGCAGCATTCATCGGCCGTTCCGCTTCAGCGCATCGATCTCGTCTTCCAGCTCCTCTACGAGTTTGATGAGCTCTGAGATCGCGTTCTGCGCGTGCGCGAGACCGACGGCGAGCAACCGCTCAGGGTGCGGATCACGCCCCATGCTCCCGAGAGTCTGAACCGCTGAGCTGTTCCCGTTAATCGCTGCGCCGATACTGAGTGCCTGGCTCTTCGCCGTGCTGATGCTTGCCATGCCGGTTCCCCGTTCTTCACACCACCGTGGCGCGTGCCGCTGACCGTAGCGCCGGCCGCGGACATTCGAGTTATCGAGATGCCAGCAACGTCGCGCGGAGATCCTTATGCAGGCCGCCAATCTGTTGTCACCGGAGGGCGCCGTAGCGACGAGGAAGCCCGGCAAACCTTGACTTCTCAGGGGCCGACACTGTCGAAGTGGACGCGACGGCGGGAGTCGAACCCGCAACGCCTTCAGGTATGAACTGAGGCCCGGGACCGCCCGGATCGCCGCGATGGGATCGACGTTACCCGGCCGTGATCTTTCCCGCCAGGATCATTGCCTGGGATAACACCATGAGTCCGCGGATGACGGACACCGGACATCCGCGGAGCGCAGGATGCGCGCACCTCGGAGGCTGAGCGCGCCGTCGCCCCGAAGGTTCAGCGCCGGAGGGAGTCGTCGAACGGGTTCGGCTCGAGCGTGTAGTCGGTCGAGGCGTCGGCCCAGGTGCCGCCGCCCGACGACGGCCTGCGCCGACGCAGCGCGGCGAGTGCCCTGGTCGCCGGAGCGCCCACCGCGAGCGCCACGGCCCCCTGTACCGTGCCGTCCTCCGCACCGAGCACACTCGCCCGATGCCAGGCCTCGTGCAGTGAGCCGCCGCGGGCCGCGGGCACACGACGGGCCGGCAGAGCCCCGGAGCGCCGCAGCGCCACGAGCCGTTCGACCCGCTCCCACCACGTCGACTCCCCCTCGGGGTGGAAGTAGTTGTCTCGAAGCCAGTCGGGATGCGGATGCCGGAAGCGCCCGGCCACGACCTCGCTGCGGCCGCCGAGCAGTCCACTGCCCACGAACACCGTGTTCAGCAGGCTCTTGCTCACGCCGAAGGAGTCGAGCGCGATCACGGGCACGCCGAGCGCCGTGGCCTCGATCGCGGCCGTGGAACTCACCGTGACCAGACCCGCCGCCGTCTCCAGCGCGGTGCTCATCGAGTCGTAGGAGTAGACGAGGTTCTTCGGAACACGCGACGGCAGCAGCCCGGCGTACGGGTCACGTTCCCGGTGCGTCTCCGACTCCCCCGGCCGCGACCGCAACTTCACCACCACGCGGCGTCCTGGCTCCGCTTCGGCGGCCCGCACGAGCATGGCCGCGATCTCGGCACGCTCCTCCCTCGCGACGGGCACGAGCGCCTGCGCGGCGAAGACGATGTCCGTCGCCGGCGGCTTGACCGGAGCGGTCTGCGGAGGGCGTTCGGCGACCGCCAGGCCACCGCGCCGCGCGGCCACGGCGTCGATCCTCATGCGTTCGGGGCGCAGCATCCGCTCCCTCCGCCGGGCGAACGGGAGGGTCGCGAGCGCCACCGGCGTCTGCACACCGATCCTGCGGCCGAGGTCCTCGAAGGCCCGCACCTCACGGTGGGAGTGCACCACCAGCAGGTCGGTGTGGCGGCGATAGTCGAGTGCCCCGCGCTGGGCGGGGATCGCCATCCCGGGCAGCCCGGAGACCGTGACCGGCCGATGCTCCAACGTGTCGATCACGCGTCCCATCAGCCGCACGAACGGTCCGCGCCCCGCGAGCAGCACCACGTCGGGCCGCTGTTCCGCCAGCCAGGCCGCCGTCTGCGCGAACCCGATGCGGGTGACGTCCCGCGGCCCGAGCGTCGTACCCGCGAGCGCGGTGCGCTGCTGCTCGACGCTGGCCGTGAGCGGGGTGCGCACGAGCAGCAGGTGCGGACGCAGCCCCGGCACGGAGCCGAGCAGGGCGGCGGCCCACTTCACGAAGGAGTCGGCGTCCGCGATCGCGACGACACGGATGCCGGTGGCACCGCTCATACCGAGATGCGGCGCAGCTTCGCCATCGGCGCGCGCTCGCTGTCGAACACGCGCTTGACCCCGTCTCCGGTCGCACGCTCGATCACGCGGATGTCGCGCACGAGGTGCTCGAGGCCGGTCGGCTCGAGCGAGGCCGCGTGATCGGAGCCCCACATGGTGCGATCGAGCGTGATGTGGCGTTCGACGGCGACGGCGCCGATGGCCACGGCGGCGAGCGAGATCTGGAGTCCGCGCTCGTGCCCCGAGTAGCCCACGGGCACACCGGGGTAACGGTCGCGCAGTGTGGCGATCACCCGCAGGTTCGCCTCCTCAGGCTCCAGCGGGTAGGTCGAGGTGGCGTGCATGAGGACCACGCGATCGGTGCCGAGGGTGTCCAGCGCCCGGTCGATCTGCTCGATGGTCGACATGCCCGTGGAGAGGATGACGGGTTTGCCCGTCTCGCGCAGGGCGACCAGCAGCTCGGTGTCGGTGAGGCTGGCCGAGGCGACCTTGTGCGCCACGACGCCCAGGTCTTCGAGGAAGGCGACGCTGGGCACGTCCCACGGCGAGGCGAACCAGTCCAGGCCGAGCATCGTGGCGTGGTCGCCGATCTCGACGTACTCGTCGCGGCCGAACTCGACCCGGCGGCGGTAGTCGAGGTAGCTCATCACGCCCCACGGCGTCTCGCGAGGGACATCGCGCATGTGCTCAGGAGTGGAGATCTCCGGCGTGCGCTTCTGGAACTTCACGGCGTCGGCACCGGCGCGAGCCGCGACGTCGATGAGCTTCTTGGCGATGTCCACGTCACCGTTGTGGTTCAGGCCGATCTCCGCGATGACGTAGGCAGGACGCCCGCCGCCGATCACTCGTGAGCCGATGCTGACAGTCATGATTCCTCCGGTGTTCGAGCATTGGTGCAACCCCTCCCTCCTGAGTACGGGCCGAGGATGAACACCGGGCGACCACCGGGTTACCGGGATCGGTCAGCTCGACAACACCCGTTCGATGAGCTCGCGGACAGCGCCTTCTCCACCCCGACGGCTCAGCACGACGCGGGCCTCCTCCAGCACCAGCGGATGCGCGTTCGCGACCGCGACCGGCCACCCCACGATCCGCATCGCCGGCAGGTCGTTGACGTCGTTGCCGAGGTAGGCGATGTCGGCGAGTGGCATCTCGTTGTCCCGCGCCCAGTTGCGCAGCGCCTTCTCCTTGTCGTCGATGCCGTGCAGCACTGGCACCCGGAGCTTGTCGGCGCGGGCGCGGACCACCGGGTTGACCTCGGTCGACAGGATCAGCAGCGGCACACCGGCACGGCGCAGCAGAGCCACCCCCATGCCGTCTTCACGGCTCACCCGCACCCGCTCGCCCCCGTCGGCGTCGATGATCGCGGTGTCGTCGGTGTGCACGCCGTCGAAGTCGGTCACGACGGCGCGGACCGGGATGGGGCCGGGAACTTCATGCAGCGAAGCGAGTGCACGGGCGACGCGGAGCTGATCCGCATCATCGATCTCGATCGCTGTCCATTCCGGCACCGCGGCGATGCGGGTCCTGCCGAAGAAGCGATGCCTGCTCTCGCGGAAGCCCGCGGCACGGAACACGTAGAACGCGCCGGTCTCGAGGTGGTGCGGCTCGCGGTCCTGTCGGCGCGGGCGGTGCGCGGCCTCGTGATTGATAGCCACCGCGTCACCGCGGTCATCCTCCCGCCACAGGAACCCGTACGTCTCGTGGGCCGCGAACACGCTGTCGGCCCGGTCTGCGCGGATCTCCTCCACCGCCGCGGCGAGCGCGTCGCTCGGGATGAACGGTGATGTCGCCTGCAGGAACGCCACGATCCCGACGCTGTCTCCGCGTGCCTCGAGCTCGTCCAGCGCGTGCAGGAGCGCGCTCTCCGAGGTCGCCGTGTCTCCAGCGAGCTCGGCAGGGCGGCGGATGACACGGGCGCCCGCAGCCGTCGCCACCTCTGCGATCTCGTCATCGTCGGTGGAGACCACGACCAGGTCGATGCCGGAAGCTGCGGCCGCGGCGCGAACCGCGCGCTCGACCAACGGCACCCCGCCGACGCGCTGCAGGTTCTTGCGCGGCACCTGCTTCGACCCTCCGCGCGCCGGAATGATAGCCACCGTGCGGGGCTTCTGCTCGTCCATCGTCCACATCCTCGTCGTCGTCATCGTCGTCATCGGCCGCGTATCGCCCGCCAGGCGCGCCCGGCACGTCGCCGCGCGCCGAGGGCGTGGAGCCGCCACTCCTCGATCCTGCCCACTCCCCCGGCGGGACGCAGTGCACGACGCACGACGTTCTCGATCGGCGCGCCGGGCAGTCGCAGCTCGGCGAGCCGTCGGGGCGTGAAGTACCGATCGCGCTCATCCGGGTCGAGTCCGCGCAGCAGTTCCTCGGCGCGACCGCGCAGATGCCCGGCGATCTCCGGCTGCATGGCGTAGCCGACGGCGTCGATCAGCAGTTGCAGCCGCGCGGGATCGGCATACGGAGAGCCCTCGCGCGTGAGGGCGTCGACCAGGGTCGCGGGAATCCGGTTGCTGTTCTCGAACGGCGTCAGTGCGGCGAGGACGGTGTCGTTCCCCGCCGAGCCGATCGCCCGTCCGAAGAGGGTGTGCACGGTCGGCAGCGCCGTGGAGAACCCCGCGACGACGGCCACCGCGTCCAGCCGCTCGGCGAGCAGTTCGGCGGCGAGAGGCCCGCTGTACTCGACGAAGTCGATACCGTGCGCGGCTGCGCGCCCTCTGACGGCTGCGGTCACCAGGGGCGGCGCGGCCGGATGCGGCTTGAACACGATGCGCTGCGGTGCGCACTGCGCGGCACGGTCGATCAGGCGCTTCTGCAGATCGATCTCCTCTGCCGCCGTCATCAGCCCGAGGGCCGACAGATACTGGCCGAGCACGAGCACCGTGGAGGCACCGTCGTCGACAGGATCGCACGCGGTGGCATCCGTCTCCCGCAGGGCCGCGGCAAACGACGCCGGAGGCACCGGCACGACCTCTGCACGGGGAGACCCGACGAGGGGTCGCACTCCCGGCACGACGTCGGCGTGCACGACCCGCTCGATGCGTGCGGCGACGGGGTACGGCATCCGCACGCGCATCGGCGAGTAGGTCATGAGGCCGTCGCCGACGATCGTGATCCGCGCGTGGGGGAACAGCGCCATCAGGGTGCGGGCCGGCGCGACCTGCGGGCTCTGCACGAACAGCTCGAGGTCACGGGGGTCGATGTGCCAGGCGCGAGCGAACAGCCGTTCCAGCAGGGGGAGGTCGGCATCGGCCGGTTCCCAGGAGCTCGGATGCAGCGGGCCGAGCAGGTCCGCCAGTGGCTCGATGCGGTCGAAGCGCGCCCGCAGCGAGCGCAACCCCGGGTCCTCCGCGATCCCGACGACGGTCTCGGGCACACGGGAGGAGGTGAAGGGAACCAGGAGGCGCTCGCCTGCGGACACGGAGGACGGGGCATCGAGGAGTCCGGAATCGATCGCGGCGGCGGCGGTCGCGAGGCCGTAGCCGCTGTGCAGGGCGAAGATCTGCGTCATGCCGCCCTGCCCGTCTGCCGGAGGATGCGCGCGAGCACGCGGCGGCGCGGCCCGTCGAAGCGTCCCAGCACCGCGGTCACCTCGTCAGCGGGCAGTCGACCGAGCATGTCGCGGATCGCGGCCCGCATCTCCCTGCGCAGCGGCGGGCTCATCCGGCGGGCCCGCACGAGATGGTGAGAGCTGAGCGCGAGCGCAGTCCAGACGACCTTCGGCAGGAAGCGCTCGGCCTCCGCATCCTGCTCGACCACCGAGATGACCTCGTTCATCGCCCTGGCGAAGTCGAGCTGCCGGCGGTCACGCACCTGTGTGAGCGATGTGGCGACGCCACGGCGGTAGAGGAGGGCGGGCGCATCGACAACGGCGAACGATTCGGCCTGCAGGTGCAGTCGCCAGATCCAGGGCCGGTCCTCCGCCGTGAACAGTCCCTCGGGGAACGCCGCCAAGCCGCTGTCGATGACCCTGCGGTGGAAGAGCCCGGCCCAGGCGTAGGGATAGTCGACCATGGTCGACTCGTTCTCGGGCAGGATCGCGTCTCGCGGCGAGGTCACCCGGTCGCGCCACGGGTGCGGTGCGCGGATGAGCGCCCGCTCGCCGCCGGTGACCGTGACGTGATCGGTGCGCACGAAGTCGCACTCGAGCTCGCGCAACCGCGACACCAGCACCTCGAGCCGTCGCGGCTGCATCCAGTCGTCACCGTCGAGGAAGCAGAAGGCATCGCCCTCGACGTGCACGAGCCCCTGGTTGCGGGCCGTCGCCAGCCCGCGTGCCGTCGGATTCCGCAGAACGGTGGCGTGCGGGAACCGCTGCGCGTACTGCTGCATGAGAGCACCCGTGTCGTCGCGGGATCCGTCGTCGATCGCGACGAGCTTGACGGCTGCGGCATCGTCGAACTGCCGGGTGAGCGTCTCGAGCGTCGTCCCGATGTACTCCCCGGCGTCTTTCGCGGGCAGGATGACGGTGACGAGGGGTGTGCGCACAGGACTCCCGGAGACGGACGGTGTCCGGGAATGGTGCCAGGCGGTCGTTGCCGGGTGGGGACGCGCAGGTGAACGACGAGTGTCCGCGAGACGTGCGCGGGGCCGGCACTGCGGTGTGGTCCCGTACCCGAACGGGACCACACCTTCCAGTGCATCGCACTGCCGAACGTGACACGTTCGGGATGCGGGATCGCGCAGATGCGATCCCGCCTGCCACGCGGCCGCCTGACCCCCATCAGGCGACCCCGAGACCGTTGTGGTCGCCGCGTCGACTCCGAGAAGACGAACGCGGCGCCACGGTAAAATAATACCCGCTGGAATGATGTGGGCGGTTCGGTTCGCACGCGCTCGCCGCATCGGCGACGATGGGGAGCATGCTCTGGCCCTTCGGATCGACCTGGCGCCCCGTGCGTCAGCGGCGTCGCGACACCGTCGATCTGCGATGGCTCAGCGCGAGGACCTGGACCAGACGCTGGTACCCGCAGGGGATCGACGTCGGCGAATGGCGCGGGCGGCGCACCTTGGCCGTCAGCTGGTTCCGACAGGAGCTCTCGGGAGAGCATCTCGCCTCCCGCGTGACCCTCATCGACCTGGCGCGCTCCCGTCATCTCGACATCCTGCTCGCGGTCACCGACGACGATGGCGAACTCCAGCCGGCGCGGATCCACGCCGGCGGGCTCGCCTGGTTCGAGGATCGGCTGTTCGCGGCGGCGACCGGCCGCGGCATCTGGGAGTTCGACCTCTCCGACATCCGCGAGGTGCAGGGAGCACGGGCCCACCGGCTCGCCGGGGCCCGTCGTCGCGGCGGTCGCGGCACCGCGCTCATCGCGGTGCGCACCCGGGTACATCCGATCCCGCTGCGCTGCTCGTACATCGGCCGCGTGTTCGACGACGGCGGCACCCCCCTCCCCCGCGTGCTCATCGGCGAGCACCGCACGGATGAGAGCGGACGGATCGGTGAGTTCTCGATCGCCGAGCACGTCGACGACGCATTCACCGAGGTGGACCGCTTCACCCCCGGCATCAAACGGATGCAGGGCGCGGTCCGCCGGGGGGACCACCACTTCGTCTCGCAGTCCGACCGCCTGCACCCCGGCACACTGTGGAGCGGTCGGCGCGACGCGCTGACCCCGGATCCCGTCCGACTCCCGGTCGGATGCGAGGACCTGGCCCTCGACCTCGAGGCCGGGCTGCTGTGGTCGCTCGGAGAGCACCCGTGGCGGCGCGTGGTGCGCGGTATCCCGCTCCACCGTCTCGGCATCGCCTCCGGCACCGGCGACGGAGCCTCTTCGCGGCGAACGTAGACTGGAGAGGTGAAGAAGCCCGCGCCTTTCCTCGTCTACACCGTGCTGCGGCTGCTGGCGTTCCTCGTCCCGCTCGCCATCCTCTGGATCTTCCCGATCTTCCGAGAGTTCTGGTGGCTGGCCGCGATCTTCGCCGCACTGATCGGCATGAGCATCTCGATGCTGTTCCTGCGCACGCCGCTGACGGATGCCTCCGCCCGGCTGCAGGAGCGCCGCGAGAGCCGTTCCTCCGGCGGCCAGGCCGACGCGGACGCCGAGGACGAGGCGATCGAAGGCTCGACCGACCCCGTCGACGGCGACGCCAAGGCCTGAGGCCGGCTCAGCCCACGAACGCCCAGAACAGGGCGCCTGCGTACAGCAGCGACGTCAGCGACGTGAGTGCGAGTGCGGTGACCAGTTCCTTCGGCTGACGGTAGGACCAGACGATCGCGATCGCCGGGAGCCCCGCCAGCAGAGCCAGCAGCGAGATCCACGCGATCGGGAACAGCAGGGCCAGGAAGGCCGCGATGCCGAACGGCGCGAGCACGAAGAACGTGAACAGCACCTGGGTCGCCCTGCGCCCGATCAGCACCGTCAGGGTGCGCTTGCCGACCTCGCGGTCCTGGTCGATGTCGCGCAGGTTGTTCGCGAGCAGCACCGCACAGGCGAACAGCCCCGCGGCGATCGCACCGAGCCAGGCCTGCTGCGGCAGGGAGAAGATCTGCACCCAGATCGTGCCGAGCGTGGCGACGAGCCCGAAGAAGACGAATACGAAGACCTCGCCGAGTCCGGCGTAGCCGTAGGGGCGCTTGCCGCCGGTGTAGAACCATGCGGCGACGATGCAGGCCGCGCCCACCGCGAGCATCCACCACTGACCGGTGCGCACCACGATCGCCAGACCCACGAGGCCGGCAAGCGCGAAGAACACCAGTCCGATGATCAGGACCGTGCGAGGCTTCACCCGCCCGGAGGCGGTGAGACGCGCGGGACCGACCCGGTGGGCGTCGGTGCCGCGGACGCCGTCGCTGTAGTCGTTCGTGAAGTTCACGCCGATCTGCAGCAGCACCGCGACGGCGAGGCAGGCGAGCGCGATGACCCAGTGGAACTCGGGTCCGGTGCTGCGCGCGGCTCCCGTGCCGATCACGACCGGTGCGATCGCGAGAGGGAGGGTGCGCAGACGAGCCGCCCCGATCCAGTCGGCAGCCGTCACCGGGCCTGCTTCGACGGCAGGACGCTTCGCCGGGTTGCCGCTCGTGCGGACCGGCGTGCGCTTCGCGGTCGGGGTCTTCTTCTTGCGCTGGGAGGATGCTGCCACGCAGGGAATCCTACTGGCCGGGCCCATGCCCGACCTCAGCGGGACGACGGATCAGGCGTTCGGGTTGCTGTCCTTGCCGTCGAGCCACAGGGTGTCGGACGCATCGCCATGGGCGCCACCCTTGCCCACGTGCTTGTCGCTGATCTGCGGCCCCTTGGTGATCACGTGCACGAGTGCCATCGCGTGCCCCTGACCCAGCTGGTAGTCCTCTTTCAGCCAGGCGACGATCGGCGTCGCCTTGGTTGTCTGGTCGAACCCCTTCTCGGTGGCGAGTTCGATGAACTGCCGCGGGGTGAGACCGGTCTTGGTCTCGATGTTGTCGAGGTATGCCTGGAAGGACATGTGTGCTCCTGATGGTCAGTCCTCGTCGAGGAACGTCTGGATGATGGTGGCGGAGGCGTGGACGCCGATGATCGTGAGAACCCCGTCCCCCACGTTGGTGAAGCGGTGCGGGATGAAAGCGGGGCCGGTGGCGGTGTCTCCCGCTCCGGCCACGAGAGTCTCCTCGCCCACTGTGATGGAGGCAACACCCTCGATCACGACCCAGGTCTCAGGATAGGGATGCCAGTGCAGCCCCGGCCCCTCCCCCGGCTGGTTCTCGACGAAGAAGTACGACACCTCGGCACCGTGCTCGGCCCCGACGAACCTGCGGCTGCGCCCCGAGCCGATGCGGATGTCACTCCCGGCGACGATCCCCGAATGAGGTGATGTGCTGTTCATGATTCCAGTCTCGACAGCCTCGCGAGCAACCCCTAAAGTTTCGATGTGGATCGAAACTCCGGCCCGATCGAGGGCGTCGAGCACCCTGACCATCGCGTCGAGTTCCATCTGAGCCCGGGCGACGTCGAGGCGGTGCGGTTCGGCATCTCGCCCGGGCACGAGCTGGCCCACGCCGTTCGGGTGTTGCGGCGCCCCGCCGCGCATCCGCTGCAGTGGGGCTGGCTGCGAGCCGTGCGCGACCGCCTGCCCCGCGAGGACTTCGCGCTGCTCACGACCGTGATCGGCGACGACGGCTATCTGCCCGACTTTCTGACGACCGCACCCCGTTGGGACCTGACGCCCGAGGTAGAGCTCGACGAGCTACGAACCGCCCCTCTCGACCCCATGCGCGTCGATTTCCGGAAGATGGTGGTGCGATCGAGCGGAACTAGGCAACAGGCTCTGCGCGAGATGCAGGATCACCCCGAGCGGGCTCGCGGGATGATCGCCGATGCCTGGGCCGCCGTGTGGGAAGCGGTGCTCTCTCCGGTGTGGCCGCAGCTCGAACGACTGTTGCGTGCTGACATCGCCGTCCGCACGCGCACGATCGCGAGCACGGGCATCGCGGGCATGGCCGGTGATCTGCACCGACAGGTGACCTGGGGGTCGGGTGCGGTCCGCGTCTCGCTGCGACGCCACAGCGAACAGGTCGACTGCCGGGGAGGTGGCCTGGTGCTCGTCCCCTCGGTCATGTCGGCGTGGGGCTGCATGGTGCTCACCGAGCCACCAGCGCAGCCCACCCTGTTCTATCCGGCCCGTGGCGTCACCGCCGGCTGGGCCCGCGACGCCGCCGACATCACCGCCGCTCTCAGCGCCCTGCTGGGTCCGGCACGAGCGGGCATGCTGCTGCGCGCCGGCACCGCCCGCACGACGTCGCAGGTCGCCCGTGATGCCGGCCTCGCGATATCGACCGCCTCGCATCACCTGGCCGTGCTGCGCGGTGCAGGACTGATCGCCAGCGAACGCGACGGCACCAGGATGCTCCATCTGCGCACCCCGCTGGGTGAGGCGATGGTGGGCGCGGTGCTCTGACTCCCGGCGCCTACTCGGTCGAGCCCACCGGGATGATCGGTCGGTGCTCGTAATAGGTCTGCAGCACCACGGTCGTGCGGGTGCTGACGTTCGCCGCGAGTCGCACGTCGCGCACCAGCTCTTCGAGCGCGCGGGGGGACGGCACCCGCACGAACAGCATGTAGCTGGCGTCGCCGGCGATGGAGTGGCAGGCCTCGATCGCGTCGAGGTGCTCGAGCAGCTCGGGGGCGTTGTCCGGCTGGGCGGGGTCGAGCGGCGTGATCTCGATGAACGCCGAGAGCGGGGTGCCCACCTGCTCGGGGTCGAGGATCGCCTGATATCCGGAGATGACCCCCCTCGTCTCCAGTCGGCGCAGGCGCGACTGCACCGCAGAGACCGACAGGCCGACGGCGTCCGAGAGCTGGGAGAGCGTGGCGCGGCCGTCGCGGGAGATGGCGGTCAGGATCGCGCGGTCGACAGAGTCATCCATAGCTGTAAGATTATCGTCAGGATTCCGTTTGCACAGGAATCTTTCCGTCAAAACTCCGATCGGAGGTCCCGATGTCCCTTCTTTCCGCCAACAGTTCCGCTGTCCAGGCCATCGTCGGCGAACCCGAGGTCGTCGAGGACGCATCGATCGCCGAGCAGTCCGCCGCCTGGGCGCAGCTCAAGGACGCCGCGATCGCGATCCGCGAGATGCAGATCAAGGACGGCTCGATCCCGGACGCCGCGCACCACGCCGCGGCCCGTGAGCTCGTCGGTGCGCTCACTGCCGCGATCCGCGCTCTGGCCCCCGCCTTCCCGCACGACGCCGAGTACCTCGCCGCATCCGTGGTCGACTTCGACCGTTGGGCCGCCTCGGACTTCGGGGTGCCCGACTTCCTCGACTCGCTGATGGCCTTCCAGCCGCAGCAGCACCGTGTCGACGGCATCCGCCACCTCGTGGTCTTCCCGATGTACACGCAGAACGGATCGAGCGACCGCCTGGTCGAGGCGCTGATCGTCGAGACGATCTGGCCGGAGTTCATCGCGGCGCTCGAGGCCGGCGACTACGGCAACAAGCTGTTCGTCTCGCTGCGCCTGGTCGACTTCACGCCCGGCTACGACACGAACTCGGCTGTGCTGTTCCCCGAGACCGTCGCGATGCGCGAGATCCCGACATTCACGTGGGGCGCGATCTTCCAGGACCGCGAGGCCGCCCGGTACCGCCGCGTCACGCGCGCCGCTGCCGCGATCACCAACCTCGACCTGCCGGAGCGCGCGAGCGCGATGCTCGACGACCAGCAGGTGGCCGAGAAGACCTTCGTGATGTGGGACATCATCCACGACCGCACCCACATGCGCGGCGACCTGCCTTTCGACCCGTTCATGATCAAGCAGCGGATGCCGTTCTTCCTCTACTCGCTGGAGGAGATGCGCTGCGACATGACGGCGTTCCGGGAATCGGTGAAGATCGAGCGCGCTCTCGCTGCCCGCATCGCCGCCGGTGAAGAGCTCACCGAGACCGAGCAGGAGATGCACGACTACGCGCACCTCGTGCAGTACGCGGTGATCTTCGACCGGATCTTCCGCTTCTCGATCACGGGCACCCGCACGCGCAACTACGATGCGGTCGGCGGACAGCTGCTGTTCGCGTGGCTGCACCAGCGCGGTGTGCTGCACTGGACCGACACCGCTCTCGCGTTCGACTGGGACAACGTGCCCGACGCCGTGGTCGCTCTGGGCGATGCGATCGACGATCTGTACTGGCACTCGATCGACCGTCCCAAGGTCGCGCACTGGCTCGCCGCGTACGAGCTCGTCCGGGGCACGCTCACCCCACACCCCGCATCGCAGTGGGCCCGCGGCCTGTCGGACGAGATCCTCGCCGGCGCACCGAAGGGCTACACGGATGCCGTGATGGACGACGAGTTCCCGCTGTCGATGTTCTTCGAGACACTCGACAAGAAGATGAAGCCGATCATCGAGTCGACCGTGGGCATCCGCGGCACCGACGACTGACGATCACGCGCGCACCGCGCGCGTTCCGAGTGTGACGCTGGGGCGCACCGCACTGCGGCCGGAATCTGTTCTGCGGATACCTCCGCGGGTTCCGGCCGCAGAAGCCCCTCCGACCCGGAAGAGTGGAAGACATGGCTGAACACACCGACTCGACGGCTTCCACGCGCACCGTGGTCCTCGCCGGAGCCACCAGCGCGGCCGGTCTCGCCACCGCGCGTGCGCTGATCGCTGCGAACGCCCGCGTCATCGCCACCGGTCGCTCGGTCGAACGACTGCAGGAGCTCGCCGACGCCGGTGCTCAGATCGAAATCGCGGATGCGACCTCCTTCGAGGACATGACCGCCCTGGCTTCCCGGATCGGGCCCGTGGACGCGGTGGTGCCGCTGGTCGGAGGCTGGCGCGGAGGCGGGGGTCTGGCCGGGCAATCCGATGAGGACTTCGCCGCCCTGCTGCCGGCCCTGCACGCCGTTCGCGCCACGAGCCGGGCTTTCGACGATGCGCTGCGCGCCTCCGATGCCGGACGCTTCGCGATCGTGTCGTCGACGTCTGTCGCACGTCCCTTGGCCGGCGGGGCCAACTATGCCGCCGTCAAGGCCGCGAGTGAGGCTTGGACCAGAGCCGTCGCTCAGGGCTATGCCAAGGCCGCACGCGAGTCCGGAGAACGGCTGCGCGCAGCAGCCGTCGTGTTCCGCGCGAAGGCACTCGATCCCGAGGCCCTGGCCGCACGGATCGTCGCCCTGTGGGCCGAGGACGCCGCCGAGCTCAACGACCGGGTGTTCGATCTGGACTGAGCCGCCGGTGTGATCACGGCCTCATGCGCCTGCTCCGTCACCGGGTTTCGGGCGGCATCCCCGGGACGACGGGCGGAGCGTCGGCGTATCTGGTCGCGGAATGACCGTTCTCGCGGTCGAGCGCGACCGTGGTCTCGCCCGCGCTCTCGTTCCCTGGCGCCTCGACCACCTGCTCCGGAGCCTCGGCATAGAGTTCGGTGAGCCTGCGGTACGACCGGGTGAAGAACGCCAGCGTGGCGGCGACGACCATGATCAGTCCGGCGAACAGGCAGATGAGGGCGATGCCCCGGGCCTCGCCCTCACCGAGCAGCCACCCCCACTGCTGCTGCCCCTCGGCGGTGTTCATGTACGGGATGATCAGGAACTCGGCGATCGGGGCGATCATGAACGCCGTGATCGGCGCGGCGGCGGCCTCCATCGCGGCAGCCACGCCGAAGACGCGGCCCTGCCGCTCGAAGGGCACGACCTTCTGGATCACGGTCTGCTCGGCGGCTTCGACGGGCGGCACCAGAGCCATGTACACCCACATGCCGACCACATACAGCGGCCACCACTCCCGCAGCATGAACACCGACCCGAGCAGCCCCATCGCGATGACCACGAGCAGCATCGTGCGCATGGGTCTGGGCCCCAGACCGAACTTGGCGACCAGCCCGCCGCCGACCAGGAATCCCGTCGAGGCGAACGCCAGCGCGAAGCCCCACGTCTGCGCGTCGAAGAGTGTCAGTCCGTAGGGATCCATCAACGCCATGTAGACGCCGCCGATGAGGTTGTTGAACGTGGAGAAGATGATCAGCGCGAAGAGCCCGGGAGCCAGACGGATGGCGCGCACGCTTCCGCGGAAGTCGAGGGCGCTGGAGGCATTCGGGTCGGGTTCGGGAGTCCCCTCG
The DNA here is from genome assembly GCF_001425645.1 of Microbacterium sp. Root322. NCBI lineage: Bacteria > Bacillati > Actinomycetota > Actinomycetes > Micrococcales > Microbacteriaceae > Microbacterium > Microbacterium sp. Root322. Next base: position 649,588 of record NZ_LMCS01000002.1, read on the forward strand.
GGGATGCGCACGAACAGCAGATGGACGAACGTCATCGCCATGGCCGCGATGGCGATCGCGAGCGTCCACCCCATGCCGAGGAAGCCGATCGAGAGCCCCGAGAAGACGCTCGTCACCAGGAAGGCGATGCCCTGCACCGTGCCGACCAGGCCGTTGGCGTTCGCGCGCTTGTCTTCGGGGATGAGCAGGGTGACCGTCGTCGACAGCGCGATGTTGCGCAGCTGCTCGATCACACCGCCGAACAGGATGACACCCGAGAACAGCCAGAACCAGGGCCCTCCCAGATCGAGAAGTGCGGCCTCGGGCTGCCACAGGTAGAGCGCTCCGGCCACGAGGAACGCGCCGGCGGAGATCACGCTCGAGATCACCATGACGGTGTGTTTGCGGTTGCGGTCGACGATCGTGCCGAACGCCATCGCGAAGAACGCGACGAAGAGCATGTAGGCGCCGCCGATGATGCCCGTGGCCAGCACCGACCGCGTCTCGATGTAGACCCAGAACGTGAGCGCGAACCACAGGAAGCTCGTCGTCACGTTCGCGATGAGCGTGTTGACGAGGACGTTGGCGAAAGCCCTCTTCGCTGAGGTGCGCTCCATGGTTTCGAGGGTAGAACCGACCCCCGACATTGGGAAGTCCCCACCGGGTCGGAGGCGCGGTCACCGGACCGAGAGCAGCACCGGGACAATTAGGCTGGGGAGGTGAGCATCCAGCATGACCCCGCGATCCGGGGCTTCGCCAGTGACAACTACTCCGGCATCCACCCCGAGGTCCTCGCGGCGATCGCCGCGGCGAACGGCGGCCACCAGAGCGCCTACGGCGAGGACGCGTACACCGCGCGCCTGCAGGAGGTGTTCCAGGAGCACTTCGGTGACGGCGTGGAGGCGTTCCCGGTGTTCAACGGCACCGGCGCCAACGTGACCGGCCTGCAGTCGATGCTGCCGCGCTGGGGCGCGGTGATCGCCGCCTCCACCGCTCACATCAACGTCGACGAGGCTGCGGCCCCCGAGAAGATCGGCGGCTTCAAGCTGCTCACGGTCCCCACCGACGACGGCAAGCTCACCCCGGAGCTGATCGACCTCGAGGCGTGGGGCTGGGGCGACGAGCACCGCGCACAGCCGCTGGTCGTCTCGATCACCCAGACCACGGAGCTCGGCACGCTGTACACGGCGGAGGAGATCCGCACGATCGCCGACCACGTGCACGAGCGCGGCATGAAGCTGCACCTCGACGGCGCCCGTCTGTCGAACGCCGCCGCCGCCCTCGATCTGCCGCTGCGTGCATTCACCCGCGACGCCGGCGTCGACGTGCTCACCTTCGGCGGAACCAAGAACGGCGCCATGCTCGGCGAGGCGATCGTCGTGCTGAACCCCGAGGCCGCCGACGGTCTCACCTACTCGCGCAAGTTCAACATGCAGCTCTCCTCGAAGATGCGTTTCGTCTCCGCCCAGCTGATCGCGCTGCTGGAGGGCGACCTCTGGCTGCGCAACGCCCGGCATGCCAATGCCATGGCGGCGCGCCTGCGCTCCGAGATCGAGGCCGGGATCGCCGACGGATCCATCCGGGGTGTGGAATTCACCCAGCCGACCCAGTCCAACGGCGTGTTCGCCACGCTCCCCGACGGCGTCGCCGACCGGCTCCGCGACTCGTTCCGCTTCTACGACTGGGACGCGGCGCGCAAGGAGGTGCGCTGGATGTGCGGCTTCGACACCGAGGAAGCCGACGTCGACGCGTTCGTCGCCGAGCTCGCCCGCCTCACCACGGCCTGAGCTTCCGGAGAAGTCAGCGCAGGAGGCCGAGGCTCGCGAGAGCCTGGCGGATGAGCGTGCCGCGACCGTTCTCCATCTCGGCGGCGACCGCATCGGATGCGGCGGCCTCCGGCGAGAACCAGGTGACCTCGAGGGCATCCTGGCGCGGCTCGCACGTACCGGTGACCGGCACGACGAAGGCCAGGGACACGGCGTGCTGCCGGTCGTCATGGAAGGCGCTCACGCCGGGCATCGGGAAGTACTCCGCGACGGTGAAGGGCAGCGGCTGCGGCGGCATCAACGGGAAGGCCATCGGACCGAGGTCGTTCTCGACATGCCGGAACAGGGCGTCGCGCACCGTCTCCCCGAAGCGGACGCGCCCCGACACGATCGTGCGCGTCATCTCCCCCATCGGCGTGGAGCGCAGGAGGATGCCGATCTCGGTCACCTGGCCGGAGCCGTCGGTGCGCACGGGAATCGCCTCGACGTAGAGCATCGGCAGACGGCGTCGCGCCTCTGCGAGCTCGAATTCGCTCAGCCAGCCGGGGTTCGCATCCGGGGAGGGCGGGTTCGACTCCCGGAAAGCGCCGAGACCTTCGTCGTCGGGCTCCGGCTCGGGATCAGGTGTGCGGACCGCCATGTGTCCTTTCTACCAGCCGCCTTCCTGAACCGACACCGTGTGCACGTCGGTCGCCCCTGGCAGGATGACGATGTGAGCGAGAACCTGACGATCGACGACACCGCGACCAGATGGTCATCCCCCGACCGCGGCGGGATGCCGCTGCTGGTCCTGCTCCACGGCTACGGTGCCGACGAGCACGACCTGTTCGGACTCGTCCCCTACCTCCCCGAGGGCATCGCCGTCGCATCCGTCGCTGCGCCCCTCGCACCCCCGTGGCCGATGCCAGGGCGCTCGTGGTATCCGATCGAGGGACTCGACGGGCGCAGCTCCGCGGCCGTCACCCTCGCGGCGGAGTCCTTCCTGCGCTGGCTCGACACGGCGGCGACCGAGGCTCCCTCGATCGCGCTGCTCGGCTTCTCGCAGGGCGCGGCGGTGTCGCTGCAGGCCCTGCGGCTGGCACCCGAGCGGTTCGGCGCGGTGGTGGCGCTGAGCGGCTATGCGTCCCCGGGAGAGCTTCCGAACGACGAGGCCCTGGAAGAGCTGCGCCCACCCGTGTTCTGGGGCCGAGGAACGCACGACGACGTCATCCCACCCGCGCTGATCGATCACACCGCGCAGTGGCTGCCCACGCACTCAGAGCTGTCGGGCCGGGTGTACACCGGGCTCACCCACAGCATCTCCGAGGAGGAGCTCATCGACGTGCACCGGTTCCTCACGAAGTGGCTCGACGGGGTCGCCGCGAGCTAGCCCCATCGTCGTCATCGACGACCGAGCCACGAACCGACACGCCCGGGGTTGCGGGAATGCGACACGCCCGGGTATCGTCGGGGAGTCCTGTCCGCCGTGTCTGGAAGTCCTTTGATCTGATCCGTCGCCTCCGCGCTCTTCTTCCCGCGCGCTGACCCGACGATCGCCGACTCCACGGCAGACCCTCCCCTCCGCATCCTGTGACGCGTGTCACGAGCCGGTAGGGCTCGGTGTCAGTGCACCCATGCACTCGACAGGAGACACTCATGTCAACCCCCACCGCTCTTCACCCATCGGTCGTGCTCGACCGACTCACCTTCACCTGGCCCGACGGCTCGATCGCGCTCGACGGCGTCTCGGGCGCATTCGGCTCGGGACGCACCGGCCTCGTAGGTCGCAACGGCGCGGGCAAATCCACGCTGCTGCGGCTGATGGCAGGCTCGCTCGAAGCCACATCGGGCGCCATCACGGCATCCGGCGAGGTCGCGTACCTTCCGCAGCAGTTGACTCTCGACGTCGACCGCCGCGTCGCCGAGCTCCTCGGCGTGTCCGCGGCACTCGACGCCGTGCGGGCGATCAGCGCGGGCGACGTCGACCCCGTCCACTTCGATGCGGTCGGCGACGACTGGGACATCGAGGCGCGCGCCGAGGCGTCGCTGGCGGAGGCCGGGCTCGCTCCGGAGTTCCTCGACCGCAGGGTCGGGGAGCTGTCCGGCGGCGAGGCCGTGCTCGTCGCGATCGCCGGCATCCGCCTGCGCCGTGCACCGATCACGCTCCTCGACGAGCCGACCAACAACCTCGACCGCGACGCCAGGACCAAGCTCGCGGCGATGGTGCAGGCCTGGAAGGGCACGCTCATCGTCGTCAGTCACGACCTGTCGTTGCTCGAGCTGATGGATGACACCGCCGAGCTGTACGCCCAGACGCTGAGCGTGTTCGGTGGCCCCTATTCGCAGTGGCGCGCCTGGCTGGACGCCGAGCAGGATGCTGCGAGACAGGCCGAGGTCACCGCCGCCCAGGCGTTCCGCAAGGAGAAGCGCCAGCGGATCGAGGCCGAGGTGAAACTCGCCCACCGCACCCGCACCGCGAAGAAGGCGGAGATCGAGAAGCGCGTCCCGAAGATCGTCGCGCACGGCCGCAAGATGGCCGCCGAGGTCTCAGCGGGCAAGCTCCGCACCGAGGTCGGGGCGAAGGAGGATGCCGCACGATCGGTGCTCGACGAGGCCGGGCGACGTGTGCGCTCCGACGCCTCGATGAAGATCGAACTGCCCGACCCGCAGGTGTCGCGCAGCCGCCGTATCGCGACGATCGGCGATCACGAACGGGCCTGGGTGATCCAGGGGCCGGAGCGTGTCGCGTTGATCGGCCGGAACGGTGCCGGGAAGACCACGCTGTTGGAGCGGTTGATCGCCGCCGGTGTTCACGACTCGGAAGGAATGGCTCCCGACGGGCCAGAGGGGGCGGAGCGCGTCGGATCCGGGACGGAAGCCCTGGGTCGTGCGCGGTCGCCTTTGCATGCCGAAGCCCACACCGATCTGATCGGCTACCTGCCGCAACGCGTGGACGGCCTCGACGAGCGGCGGTCGGTGTTCGAGAACATCGCCGCCGCGGCGCCGCACGTGCCGGAGAAGGAGCTGCGCAACCGGCTCGCCCGGTTCCTCATCCGCGGGGCCATCGCGGAGCGTCCGGTCGCCGCCCTCTCCGGCGGCGAGCGCTTCCGCGTCGCGCTGGCGAAGCTGCTGCTCGCCGACCCCGCACCGCACCTCGTGGTGCTCGACGAGCCGACCAACAACCTCGACCTCGACACGGTCGACCAGCTCGTCGAGGCCCTCCGCGCGTACCGGGGCGCGGTGCTCATCGTGAGTCATGACGATGCGTTCCTGCGGCGGCTGGATCTCGACCTGACACTCGAGATCGATGCCGAGGGCGCTCTTCAGGAGGTCTCGCTGGAAGCGTGACGCGCGGGAGAGGCGGGTGTGGAGGAGAGGGATTTCCCCCACCCGCCTTCCCGGGACCCGTGCTGTCAGACCACCCCGGCCTCGTAGGCGAGGATGACGGCCTGCACGCGGTCGCGCAGATCGAGCTTCAACAGGATGCGGCCGACGTGGGTCTTCACGGTCGACTCGGACACGAACAGGCTCTTGCTGATCTCGGTGTTGTTGTAGCCCTTGGCGATCGCGAGGAACACCTCGCGCTCCCGCTCGGTCAGCACCCCCAACCGCGGATCCACCGTCTCGGACTCCCTGGGCAGGCGGGTGGCGAACAGGTCGAGCATCGATCGGGTCACACGCGGCGAGACCAGGGCGTCACCCGCGGCGATCGCTCGGATCGCAGTGGTCAGCTGCCCTGGCGGCGTGTTCTTCAGCAGGAACCCGCTCGCTCCTGCGCGGAGGCTCCCGAACGCATACTCGTCGAGGTCGAAGGTCGTGAGCACCAGCACGCGGCTCGACGGCGTGCCTCTGACGATGCGGCGGGTCGCCTCGATGCCGTCCATCTCCGGCATCCGGATGTCCATCAGGATCACATCGGGTCGCAGATCCGCGGCCATGTGCACGGCCTCCGCACCGGAAACCGCCTCGCCCACCACCTGCATGTCGTCCTCGGCATCGAGCACCATTCGCATACCGCGCCGGATCAGCTCGTGATCGTCGACGATGAGGAGTCGGATTCTTTCCTCGGTCATCGCTGTTCCTCCTGCTCGGGGATCTCCACCCGCACGCGCCATCCGCCGCCGGGTGCGGGCCCCGCCTGCACAGTTCCGCCTGCGAGTCGTGCACGCTCCCGGATTCCGAGGAGGCCGCGTCCCGACCCGACGGATGCCGCCGGTGGGCCCTGCCGTCCGTCATCCGAGACCTCGACCATCAGGACCTCTCCACGGAAGTCGAGGTTCACGAGAACCTCGCGCGGATCCTTCGCGTAGCGCAGCGCGTTCGTGAGCGCCTCCTGCACGATGCGGTGGATCGTGTTCTGCAGAGCCGGTGATGAGGGCGCCGCTCCCTGCGTGCGCACCGTGACCGGCAGCCCGGCCGTGCGGAAGGTCTCGACCAGAACGGTGAGCTCGCTCAGCCCGGGATTGGGGCGCAGCGGACTCTGCTCGTCCGCGTCGACGGTGTCGTCTCCGAGGGCTCCCAGCAGCTGCCGCATCTCGATGAGAGATTGCCGACCGACCTCGCCGATCTCCTGAACGGCACTCCGCGACCGCTGGGGGTCCTTTTCGGCCAGCGCGCTCGCACCGTCCGCGAGAGACACCATGACCGACACGCTGTGCGCCACGACATCGTGGATCTCGCGGGTGATCCTCGCACGCTCGGCCAGTGTCGCGATCCTCGCCTGCTGGTCGCGTTCGCGCGCGAGCTGGTTGGCGCGGTCGAGGATCGCCCCGATGTAGCGGCGCCGGTCACCCACGGTCACTCCGAGGAGCGCGGCGATCAGCATCACGACGAGGAAGAGCAGGCTCACCGCCACGGAGAACGAGCCGCCGAGGTCGCCCCGCCGCAGGCCGTCCAGCAGCGGGAACACGAGGATGCCGCCGAGGACCGTGATCCCGAAGGCGATCCAACCACTGCGGTTCGAGCGATAGACGAACACGGCGTACAGCGCCAGGGCGATGCCGATCGGGTCGGCGGGGGTGTCGATCACGATCGTGATCGCCGCGACGATGACGAACACCGCGAAGGTGATCCAGGGACGATGGCGCCGGACGAGCAGGCCCGCGGCGCCGACGAGCGCGAGGATCAGCGGGATGAGAATCGGTGGGAGCGGCGACCACTTTCCCGACGACAACGGGGTGACCAGCACCCAGAACCCGCTCAGAAGGAGATAGAAGAAGGCGAGCAGCCCGTCGAAGAGCCAGGGGTGACTCCCCCAGAACCGCCGCACCACTCCCGGTGGCCGTGGCAGGTCCACCGCACGGACCCCTCCATCGCCGGCCGGTGCTGACTCTCGCATGTGACGACTCTACGCACCGCACTCGCGGCTCCCTCAGCGGGAGACGGCGACGAGAGAGATCGTTCCCGGGCTGCGCGCGGTGCTCCTGCGGACTTCGACGGCCTGCAGCACCGGCTTCCATGTCTTGCGCCGCACCCGCCGCTGCGCGACCGCGGTGTCCATTCCGAGGATCGCGAGCCACCCCATCCCGATGGTGGTCGCGACGAGTTCGAGGATGCTCCCGATGTCGGTGCGGAACTGCAGGAGCGAGAGGATGCCGCCGGCCGCCGCGATCGCTGCGGTGGAGACACCGGCGCCGAGCGAAAGCACCCGCAGCCGCCGTCGACCCTCCACGAACGAGACCTGGAGCATCGCGAAGGCGGCGAGCGCGAAGGCGAGAACGGCGACGGTCGTGTGCACGAGGTCCTGCCACGTGAACGCGGGCCCGACCGGCAGCGGGCATCCGGTCGTGCACGTGACCTGCGAGGCCACCAGGAACAGCGACGACGCCATCGCCACCGAGAACGACGGCGACCAGACGCTCAGCCACGGCACCGTGGAGCGCAGCCCGCGCGCGGCCCAGGCCACAGCGAAGCCCCCGACGACGAGCAGGAGCAGCGCGAGTTCGAACCATCCGGCGGTCGGCTCGCCGTCTGCGCCGAGACCACTCACGTACAGGACCCGATCGATGCTCAACCTGGCGATCCAGATGATGCTCAGCGCGACGGCGACGAGCACGCTTCCGACGATCGAGGCGATGACGCGCAACGCGGTTCCTGCGGGGTGGGAGACGGTGTTTCCGGTGGGCATAGGGAGACGGTATGAGCGCAGGCCGCCCCGTCGCGTCGGCCCGAAGTGCCCACTGCGCCGGGGCGTCGTACTGCGGTACGACGCCCCGGCGCAGGTGGCCTGCTCTGCCGGACAGACCTCGGCGACCTCGATGAAGGTGTCGAGGTCGCCCTCCGCCGACATCGTCACGACCCCGATGTCCCCGGCCTGCACGAAGATGGAGGGATGAGCGATGTGCTCGACCGCTTCACCCCCGCGACGCAGGACTGGTTCCGGGGTGCCTTTCCCGCGCCCACTCCCGCTCAGGCGGGCGCGTGGGACGCGATCTCCGCAGGCAAGCACGCCCTCGTGGTGGCCCCGACCGGCTCGGGCAAGACGCTCTCGGCCTTCCTGTGGGCGATCGACAGCGTGTTCCGCGAGCGCATGGCGGAGACCTCCGCGCCTGCGAAGGGCGAGCCGCGCACGCGCATCCTCTACATCTCCCCGCTGAAGGCGCTCGGCGTCGACGTCGAGCGCAACCTCCGCTCCCCGCTCATCGGCATCGGGCAGTCGGCGAGACGGCTCGGAGTGCCCTCGCCTGCGGTGACGGTCGGCGTGCGATCGGGCGACACGACCTCGAGCGACCGGCGCAAGCTCGTGTCAGATCCGCCCGACATCCTCATCACGACCCCCGAGTCGCTCTACCTCATGCTCACGAGCCGGGCGGGCGAGACCCTGCGCGGGGTGCACACCGTGATCATCGACGAGGTGCACGCCGTCGCCGCCACCAAGCGCGGCGCACACCTCGCCGTGAGTCTCGAGCGTCTCGACGCCCTGCGCCGCGCGAACGGCATCGAGAAGCCGGCGCAGCGCATCGGGCTCTCGGCCACGGTGCGTCCGATCGACGAGGTCGCGCGGTTCCTCGGCGGGTCGGCTCCGGTCGAGATCGTCGCACCTCCCGCATCCAAGACCTTCGAGCTCGGCGTGGTCGTGCCGATGGACGACATGACCAACCCGCCGCCCCCTCCCGGTGTGCCGGGGGACGCGGCCGATGCCGAATACTCCGAGGTCACCGGATCCGTCTGGCCGCATGTCGAGGAGGCGATCGTCGACCGCATCCTGCAGAACAACTCGACCATCGTGTTCGCGAACTCCCGCCGGCTCGCCGAGCGCCTGACGGGCCGACTGAACGAGATCTACTCCGAGCGCATCGGCATCGAGCTGCCGGCGGCGACCATACCCGCCGCCATGATGGCGCAGGCCGGAGCCACCGCTGGTGCCGATCCCGTGCTCGCGAAGGCGCACCACGGGTCGGTCTCGAAGGAGCAGAGGGCTCAGGTCGAAGAGGAGCTGAAGTCGGGGGTGCTGCGCTGCGTCGTGGCGACGAGCAGTCTCGAACTCGGCATCGACATGGGTGCGGTCGACCTCGTGATCCAGGTCGAGGCGCCCCCGTCCGCGGCTTCGGGCCTGCAGCGCGTCGGCCGCGCCGGGCACCAGGTGGGCGAGATCAGTCGCGCCGCGCTCTTCCCGAAGCATCGCGGCGACGTGCTGCACACCGCGATCGTGACCGAGCGGATGCTGGCGGGCAAGATCGAGGCCATCCAGGTGCCACGCAACCCGCTCGACATCCTGGCCCAGCAGACGGTCGCGGCGAGCGCACTCGGCGCCATCGGCGTGGAGGAGTGGTTCGAGACGGTCCGCCGGTCGGCGCCCTTCCAGGCCCTTCCGCGTTCGGCCTACGAGGCGACTCTCGACCTGCTCGCCGGGCGCTTCCCCTCCGACGAGTTCGCGGAGCTGCGGCCGCGACTGGTGTGGGATCGCGACGCCGGCACCTTGACCGGACGCCCCGGTGCGCAGCGCATCGCGGTGACCAGTGGCGGCACGATCCCCGACCGCGGCCTGTTCGGGGTCTTCGTCGCCGGCGAGACGACCGGAGCACGCGTGGGCGAGCTCGACGAGGAGATGGTCTACGAGTCCCGGGTGGGAGATGTGTTCACGCTCGGCACGACGAGCTGGCGGATCGCCGAGATCACCCACGACCGCGTCAACGTGATCCCCGCCTACGGCCAGCCGGGCAAGGTGCCGTTCTGGCACGGCGACGGCATCGGCCGACCGTTCGAACTCGGCGAGGCGCTGGGCGCGTTCTCCCGCGAGGTGTCGGCGGCCACCCCCGAGAAGGCGGCGCAGCGACTCATCGATGCCGGGCTCGACGAGCAGGCACGGGCGAACCTCATGGCCCACCTGACCGAGCAGCGCGAGGCGACGGGCACGCTGCCCACCGACCGCACCCTGACGGTCGAGCGGGGACGCGACGAGGTCGGCGACTGGCGCGTCATCCTGCATTCCCCGTACGGGATGAAGGTGCATGCCCCCTGGGCGCTGGCGATCAACGCCCGGGTGCGCGAGCGTCTCGGCGTCGAGGGGTCGGCGGTCGCGAGCGACGACGGCATCATCGTGCGCATCCCCGACGCCGAGGCCGAGCCGCCCGGCGCCGAACTGTTCGTGTTCGACCCCGACGAGCTGGAACACCTGGTCACCGAGGAGGTGGGCGGTTCCGCCCTGTTCGCCTCGCGATTCCGCGAGTGCGCGGCGCGCGCGCTGCTCATGCCGCGCATGAACCCGAACAAGCGCACGCCGCTGTGGCAGCAGCGGCAGCGGTCGGCGCAACTGCTCGAGGTGGCCAGACGCCATCCGACGTTCCCGGTGATCCTGGAGACGCTGCGCGAGGTGCTGCAGGACGTCTACGACCTCCCCTCGCTGCGCACACTCGCGACGTCGATCGCGGATCGCCGCATCCGCCTGGTCGAGACCGAGCCCGGGCAGCCGTCGCCCTATGCCCGTGACCTGCTGTTCGGCTACGTGGGCGCGTTCATGTACGAGGGCGACTCCCCTCTCGCCGAGCGCCGAGCGGCCGCACTCTCGGTCGACCCCGCGCTGCTGGGCGAGCTGCTGGGCACGGTCGAGCTGCGCGAACTGCTCGACCCCGATGTGATCGCCCAGTTCGAGCGCGAGGCCCAGCGTCTCGACCCCGATCGCCGGGCACGCGGGCTCGAGGGCGTCGCCGACCTGCTGCGGATGCTCGGGCCGCTCGACGCCGACGAGGTGGCCGCGCGCCTCGACCCCGAGTCGATCGCCGACACCTCGGCCGGAGCGCTGCTCGACGAGCTGATCACCGCGCGCCGGGCGATCCCCGTCACGATCGCCGGCACGAGCCGCGTCGCCGCAATCGAGGATGCGGGGCGTCTGCGCGATGCGCTGGGAGCGGCGCTGCCCACCGGCATCCCTGTGGCGTTCCTCGAACCCGTCGCCGATCCCCTCGGCGACCTTGTCGCCCGCCATGCCCGCACGCACGGCCCGTTCACCACGGATGCCGTCGCGAAGCGATTCGGACTCGGCGCCGCCGTCGCCCGGCACACGCTGCAACGCCTCGAGACCGCAGGGCGGATCACGAGCGGGTACTTCCTGCCCGAGGCGGCCGGCAGCGCCGACGCCATCGAATGGTGCGACACCGAGGTGCTGCGCCGCCTCCGGATGCGCTCGCTCGCCGCGATCCGCGGATCGGTCGAGCCCGTCTCCCCCGAGGCGTATGCCCGATTCCTGCCGGACTGGCAGCACATCGGACGACCGCTCGAAGGCGTCGACGGCGTGCTCACCGTGATCGAGCAGTTCGCGGGCGTGCCGATCCCCGCGAGCGCGTGGGAGTCGCTCGTGCTCCCCTCCCGGGTGCGCGACTACTCGCCCGCGATGCTCGACGAGCTGACGGCCGCCGGAGAGGTCATCTGGTCAGGCCACGGCACGCTGCCGGGGCGCGACGGCTGGGTGTCGCTGCATCCGGCAGACCTCGCGCCCTTCACCCTGCCGGAGCGCGACGCCGAGATCGCGTCCGATTCCCTGGAGTCGCGCATCCTCGTCGCCCTCGACGTGGGCGGTGCCTACTTCGCCGGGCAGTTGAAAGAGATGGCGGCGGCCGAGAACGAGCAGTCCGTGCTCGAGGCGCTGTGGTCGCTGACGTGGTCGGGCCACGTCACCAACGACACGTTCGCCCCGATCCGCTCCCTTCTCGCGGGCGGCTCGCAGGCGCACAAGGTCAAACGCCGGGCTCCCCGTGCCCGCACCTACCGTGGCGTGTCCTTCACGGGTGCCGCAGCTCCCCGGCCGCCCTCGATCGGCGGGCGCTGGTCGCTGCTGCCTGCACTCGAGACCGATCCCGCCCGCCGGGCGACCGTCACCGCCGGGCTCCTGCTCGACCGCTACGGCGTCGTCACCCGCGGCGCCGTGCAGGCCGAGGGCATTCCCGGTGGTTTCGCCCAGGCCTACCGGGTGCTCGCCGGTTTCGAGGAAGCCGGCCACTGCCGCCGCGGCTACGTGATCGAGAAGCTGGGAGCCGCGCAGTTCGCCGCCTCTGGAACGGTCGATCGTCTGCGCACCTACGCCGGACTCGCCGACCCGCCTCCCCGCAAGGCCGTGACCCTCGCGGCGACCGATCCCGCGAACCCCTACGGTGCCGCGCTCGGCTGGCCCAAGCTCGACGGAGTGTCGCACCGCCCCGGGCGCAAGGCGGGCGCTCTGGTCGTGCTCGTCGACGGCACCCTCGTGCTCTCCCTCGAACGCGGCGGCCGCACGGTGCTGTCGTTCAGCGACGACCCCGAGGTGCTGCGCGCCGCAGCCGCCGACCTCGCGACCACCGCGCGCAGTCGCCGCCTCGACACCCTGACCGTCGAGAAGATCAACGGCGAGGGCGTCTATGGCACGGGACTCGCCCTCGCCCTGCAGGAGGCCGGCTTCGTGGCGACTCCGCGCGGGTACACGCTCCGCAAGGCCGTCTGAGCGATGCACCTACGCTGGAAGCCATGATCCGAGAGTTCGCGACCGGCATCCGCACCCTGCTGCGCGGGTTCGGGCTGTGGCGCACCAGGCCCGGTCTCATGATGCTCGGGCTGATCCCCGCGATCATCGCCGTGGTCGTGCTCGCGGCCGCCCTCATCCCGCTGGTGCTCAGCATGCCGTCGCTGTCCGTCTGGCTGACCCCGTTCGCCGAGGGGTGGTTCGAGCCGTGGAGGGGTCTGCTGCGCGCCGCCGTGGGCCTCGTGATCGTGGCGGCCGCACTCGCGCTCGCCAGCGTCGTCTTCAGCGCCCTGACCCTGACCATCGGCGACCCCTTCTACCAGCGCATCTGGCACGCGGTCGAGGTCGACCTGGGCGAGGCGCCTCCGGCGGACGGCGGCAGCTTCTGGACAACGCTCGGCGAGGGGCTCCGGCTGATCCTGCTCGGCATCCTGATCGCGATCCTCGTGCTCCTGATCGGCCTCATCCCGGCGGTCGGCGGGTTCCTCGGCGCCATCTCCGGTGTGGTGCTCACCGGTCGGCTGCTCGCCCGCGAGCTCACGGGGCGCGCCTTCGACGCGCGCGAGCTCAGCCCGGCCGATCGCGCCGCCCTGTTCTCGGGCAGCCGGGCGCGGGTCCTCGGTTTCGGCGTCGCGACCCAGCTCTGCTTCCTGATCCCCGGCGGCGCGGTCGCGATCATGCCCGCCGCCGTCGCCGGCAGCACCATGCTGGCGCGGGACATGCTCGCCCGCACGGGCGCCACCGCACCGAGCCTGCCGGCGACCCCGCCACCACCCGCAGCACCGCAGCAGGCACCGCGCCCGCCCCACGCGCCCCTCGGAGCGCCCTGATGCCCGAGGGCGACACCGTCTTCCGCACCGCACGGCGCCTCGACGAGGCCCTGTCGGGTGCGGAGGTCACCCGATTCGACCTCCGGGTCCCCCGGTTCGCGACCCTCGATCTGACCGGGCAGCCGGTGCACGGTGCACTCGCGCGCGGCAAACACCTGCTGCTGCGCGTGGGCGACAGCACACTGCATTCGCATCTGCGCATGGACGGCGCCTGGTTCGTGTACCGACCGGGCGAGAAGTGGCGCCACCCGGCCTTCAAGGTGCGCGCGATCGTCGGCACGGCGCACCGCGAAGCCGTCGGCGTGGACATCGCCGAGATCGAGGTCGTCCCCACCCGGGATGAAGACCAGCTCGTCGGTCACCTGGGTCCGGATCCCCTCGCCGCCGACTGGGATGCGGCAGGGGCGGTCCGGCGCCTCGGGGCCGACACCCGCAGCATCCATGTCGCCCTCCTCGATCAGCGCAACGTCGCGGGATTCGGAAACGAGTACGCCGCAGAACTCCTGTTCCTGCGGGGAATCCTGCCGACGACGCCGACGCCGGAGGTCGATGTCGCCGCCCTCCTCGACCTCGGTGCACGCACGATCCGTGCCAACCGCGATCGCGCCGACCGCACGTTCACCGGCGTCAATCGCGGCGGCCAGACCACCTGGGTGTACGGCCGCGCCGGGCGCCCGTGCCGACGCTGCGGCACCCTCATCAGGCGCGGTGAGCAGGGCGCAGATCCGACCCGAGAGCGCGTCACCTTCTGGTGCCCTTCCTGTCAACGCTGACAACATCCATCCGCGGGAATGAATCCGACCTCGCCGTGGTTGTTGGTATATCCGGAGAACTCCGGAGCACGGGAGGAATCGTGGGCAAGAACTACGTCGACATCGAGAACGACCAGGGCGCGACGCTGCGGTACCGCAAGCACGCGAACGGCCGGGGTCTCGTCGCGCATGGCGCGAAGGTGCACCCGAAGGCGCATATCGAGGCGGGTGCCTATATCGAACCGGGAGCGCGCGTCGGCGCCGGCGCGACGATCGCGCGCGGTGCCTGGATCGACGAAGACGCAGTGATCGGCGAGGGCGCGTTCGTGGACGCGCACGCGCACGTCGGCCACGGCGCGGCGATCGGCGATCACGCCTACGTGGGCGTGCGCACCGACATCGGCGCCGGGGCGCGCATCGTGCGCGGCGCGAGGATCGGCGACGACGAGACGGTTGCCGCCGGGCTCACCATCGCGACGGATCAGAAGGGTCTGTGGCTCGCCGCCTGAGGCGTCCGACCGCGGAGCCGGCTCACAGCAGGCGCCGCTCCGAGGCCCAGGCCGTGAGTTCGTGACGCGACGACAGCTGCAGCTTCCGCAGCACGGATGACACGTGCGTCTCGACCGTCTTGATCGAGATGAACAGCTCGGATGCGACCTCCTTGTACGCGTAGCCGCGGGCGATGAGGCGCATGACCTCCTGCTCGCGCGCCGAGAGCCGGTCGAGTTCGTCGGTCGCCGTCGCTGTCTCGCCGGCCACCGCACCGAACGCGTCCAGCACGAAGCCGGCGAGCCGCGGAGAGAACACCGCATCCCCGTCGGCCACTGCGCGCACCGCGCTGCTGACCTCCACACCCGACGACCCCTTGGTGATGTAGCCCCTGGCGCCGGCGCGGATCACGCGCACGACATCGGCCGCCGCGTCCGACACGCTCAGGGCGAGGAACCGGGCCACGGTGGGAGACGAGCCGCGGATCACGGCCTCGCCTCCGGCCGCATCGTCTCCGCTACCCCCTGGCAGGTGCACGTCGAGGAGCACGACATCCGGCTGCGTCTCGCCGATCACCGCGATCGCGGACGGCACGTCGGCGGCCTCTCCGACCACGTCGACGCTCGCGTCGAGGTCGGCGCGCAGCCCGGAGCGGAAGATCGAGTGGTCGTCGACGATCACGACCCGGATGCTGTCAGCCATGGTTCTCCTCCCGCGAAGAGGTCGGGCGCGGCGCCGGTCGATCCTGGAGCGCGCTCGTGGTGATGCGAAGGCGCACCTCGGTGCCGTTCCCATCGCTGCGTACCTTTCCGGTGCCGCCCGCACGGCGCATCCGGCCGATGATCGACTCCCGCACTCCCAGGCGATCGCTGGGCACATCGTCGAGTCGGAATCCCGCCCCCCGATCGCGGACGAACACGTCCACCCCCGAGGCGCTTCCCTCGATGTACACGGAGATCTCCCCACCCGCGTGCCGGGCCGCGTTCAGGATCGCCTCCCGCGCCGCCGCGGCGAGCTCCCCGCTCGCCCGCTCGGTCGACAGCCCGGCCGAGACGACGTCGATGCGCACGGGGTAGTCGAGTTCGAGCGCTCCCGCATAGTCGCGCAGATCGGTCGGAAGATCACTGTCGGCGGGGGCATCGCCGTCGTACAACCACGCGCGCAGCTCGCGCTCCTGCGCCCTGGCGAGCCGTGCGGCTTCGCTGGAGGCCCCCGCCCTGTTCTGGATCAGCGCCAGTGTCTGCAGCACCGAGTCGTGCAGGTGGGCGGCCATCTGACTGCGCTGCTCCTCCCGGATGCGGCGCACCCGTTCACCCGACAGCTCCCGCCACCGCGGGATCAGCGTCGACGACACCACGGCGGCGAGCCCGACCAGCGGGAGGAGCACCAGCGCCACACCCGAGCGCGCCACCGGCCAGGACAGCAGAACCGTGACCAGCAGGGCGAGCAGCAGGATCGCGAGGATCCGGATGCTCAGGGTGTGCCGGGGCCCGCGCGCGGTGTCGGTGCGATCTATGAGCGTGGCCCAGAGACCGGCACCCGTCGCGAAGGCCACGGTGCCACCGACGACGACGGCCGCGGTGCCGGGCGGGATCGATCCGCTCAGCCAGTCGCTGCCTCCTCGCCAGACGAGGACGACGAGCATCCCGACCGCGGCAGGGGCGAGCAGCAGCCAGGCCACCGGCATCCGTCTGGTCGGCGCGCTCTCGCCCTCCGCCCAGGGCGTGAACATCCAGCACCATGCATAGAGGAGGATGCCGGCGCCGCCGCACAATGTCAGGGCGATGAACAGCGCCCGCACCAACGACACCCGCACACCGAGATGGCGGGCGAGCCCCGTGCTGACGCCGGCCACCATGCACTCACGATCCCGGGTCAGCGGCGGGCGCGGTGGAGCGGCCACGCGCGGGGGCCGCGCAGGAGCGTGCGCCGAAGAGGACATGGGGCAATCCAATCACCCGCGCGCCCGCTCGGGGTGCTCCCCTGCCCAGAATCAGGGGCCGCTCAGGGGTTCCCCCCATGGCAGGCATCCCCCTGCGGCCGCCAGGATCGAAGCATGACGATTCCGACTGCGCCCCCGCCCCCTGCCGACCCCGCCGCTCCGGCCGGTGGCGCTGAGGGCACCGATATCCCGCGGGGCGCCGATCGCTTCCTGCTCTGGGTCGCCGGTCTCGGCGTCGCCCGCTCCGAGGGCTGGCTGGGCGGGGTCGCCGCTGGCATCGCTGCGCGCCTGCGCATCGACCCGCTGATCGTGCGGGGCGTGCTCGTGGTCGCCGCGCTGTTCGGACTGCCGGTGATCTTCCTCTACGCCGCCGCCTGGGCGCTGCTGCCGGACGTCGACGGACGGGTGCACGTGCGCGATCTGCTGCGCCGCGACTATCAGCCCGTGCAGTGGGGCATCCTGGCGATGGCCGTCATCGGCCTGTTCCCCACGGCTCCACTCGCGGGCCGCCTGTTCGGACTCGGATACGACGGCTGGTCGGCTCTCTCCCTCATCAGCTGGATCCTCGGGCTCGTGCTCGTCGCCAGCCTGCTCTTGCTGATCGTGCGTGCTGCCAGCCGCACCCCGGGCGCTTCCGCGCCGGATCTGCCGATGGCTTCCGCAGATCAGGCGGCCCCGGCCGCATCCGCCCCTCTCGCCGGTTCGGGTACCGCCGAGGGGGCGGATGCCACTCTCCCGACCGAGGCAGACGCCGCGGCCGACACCGTGACGGAGCCTGCGGCACCGGATGCCTCGCTCGCCCTCACCCCGCCCGCCCCGCCGGTTCCGCTGCCGCCCGGTTCTCAAGACCCTGCGGCCCTCGAGGCCTGGCGCGCTCAGCACGCCGCCTGGAAGGAGCAGGATCAGGCATGGCGGCGCCAGCAGCAGGATGTCGAGCGGGCTGCCCGTGACCAGCTGCGCCGCGAGCGCCAGGCCGAGGCCGCGGTGTTCGCCGCGGAGGCAGCCGACCGCCGCCGCATCCGCCGGGCATCGAACCCGCGGGCGGGCTTCGCTTTCGCCGCGACCATGATCGGTCTCGCCATCATCACGGGTGCCGCCGTCGGTCTCGTCACCGGCGGTGAGGCCCTCGGCGGAGCACTGGGACTTCTCGCCGCCGCACTCATCCTCGCGCTCGGCATGGTCGTCGCCGGAGCGTTCCGTCGCCGCAGCGGCTTCCTGGCCTTCGTCACCGTGCTCACGCTGGTGGGAGGTCTCGTGGCCGGCGCATTCTCGACCCTTCAGGGCTTCACGCTCGGCTGGGCGTCGATCTCCAACAACCGGGCGGAGCACATCCGTCAGCCGTTCGGAGACCTCTATCTCTCGCTGAACCAGCATGACGGCGCGCCCCGGCCGATCGTGATCGAGAAGGGTTCGGGCACGACCGAGATCTACGTCGATGCGGGAGTGGAGCTCGAGCTTCGCGCGACGCTCGACACCGGGACGGCGCACTGGACGCGGGTGGAGGGTGAGACCGCGACCATCATCGACAGCGGCGTCTGGTCCTTCGAGGACCGCGGCGGCGAGTCCGTCATCGTCCAGGACATCTCCTCGGACCGTGTGTCTGCGACCACCGTCCAGCCCGTCACCATCGATCAGACCAGTGGTGCCATCAACGTCACCATCTACGAGCCCGTGAAGGAAGACCAGTGATGAGCACGCCCACGATCATCGAACCGGCCACCCCGCCCCGCACCCGCTGGGCCGCCATCATCTGGGGCCTCCTGTTCTCCTCCGTCGCGGCGAGCGCCCTCTGGATGCTCGCCGACGACGACCGACGCGAGACCCTCGCAGACGGGCTGTTGGCCCTGACCCCGACCACCGTCAACATGATCGTCGTGTTGACGATCGGTGTGCTGCTGCTCGTCGGCGGAGCCGTCGGGCTGATCCGCCGCGCCCAGCGCACGCTCGCTGCCACGGCACCGGCGCCGCTGCACGAGGTGCCGGAACCGCTCGCCGAGTAACCTTGACCCCATGGCGAATCAGGGAAGACGGCCCGCGAAGGGCGCAAGCAGGGGCACGCCGGTGCGCCGGAACAAGGCCGCCCCCGCCGAGCGATTCCCCCCACAGAAGCCGAAGAAGCCGACCGCCAAGGTCGTCTTCGACGCTCCTCAGCCCGAACCCGAGGCACCGCGCACCTTCCGGCTGGGCGCGGTGCCAGGGGCGACACCCGGCAAGTGGATCGATGCGTGGAAGCAGCGGATGCCACGAGTGCCGCTCGAGCTCGTTCCGATCGAGGCCGCTACACAGCGGGCCGCGCTCGACGGGGTCGACGCGGCGCTGGTGCGTCTGCCGCTCACCGACGATTCTCTGCACATCATCCCGCTGTACGACGAGCTCCCCGTCGTCGTCGCCGCGGTCGATTCGCACCTGATGGCGGCCGCTGAGCTCACGGGTTCCGACCTCGAGGGCGAAGTCGTGATCGGGCTGACCGACGACGTGCTCGGCCCGCTCGATCTCCCCGGGACTCTCCCGGCGACCTTCGCCGCACTCCCGACCGGCGAGGCAGTCGCGACGGCGGCATCCGGAGTCGGCATCGTGGTCGTCCCGATGTCCCTCGCCCGCCTGCACCACCGCAAGGATGCCGATCACCGCGTCCTCGCGGACGGACCGACATCGACGGTCGCCCTGGTCTGGCCGCGCGAGCGCACCACGCCCGACGTCGAGACCTTCGTCGGCATCGTCCGCGGTCGCACGACCAACTCCTCGCGGTGACCGCGTCGGCCCGGCCTCGCGCGATCGTTAGAATCTCCTGATGGCCTCGCTTCTCTACGTCTGCGTGCGGCCCGAGATCGGGGCGGCGGATGCCGAGCATGCCTCTTTCCGCCGGGCCCTCGGTGTCGACGTGGTCGATCGGCTCGATCTGCTGCAGACGCCGCTGCACATCGAGCGTCTCCGGGGGTACCGCGGCGTCGTGGTCGGGGGCTCGCCGTTCAACGTCTCCGACACGGTGAAGTCCGCGGAGCAGCTGCGGGTCGAAGCCGACCTCCGCACGCTGGCGGACGCGGCGATGGCGGCCGAGATCGCGGTGTTCTTCACCTGCTTCAGCATCGGCGTGGTGACCCGCATGCTCGGGGGCGAGGTCGTCACCGACACCCCTGAACCCGCGAGCGCCACCGTGATCGACACGACCGCAGCCGGTGCAGCCGACCCCGTGTTCGGCCCCAGCGGCTCGGCTCTCACGGTCTTCACGGCGCACAAGGAGAGTGCAGCGAGCACCCCTCCCGGTGCCGTGCTGCTGGCGACGAACGAGACCTGTCCGGTGCAGGCCTACCGCGTGGGCACGCACCTGTACGCGGCGCAGTTCCACCCCGAGCCCACTCCGCGCGACTTCGCCGACCGCATGACGTTCTACCGCACCACCGGCTACTTCGACCCCGACGAGTTCGACGAGGTGCAGCAGCAGGTGCTCGCGGCATCGGTGACCGAGGGCGCAGCGCTCCTGCGCCGCTTCGCCGAGACCTTCGCCTGAGTCGGGGAACCCGCGTCAGCTCGCGGCCGCGTCCCGCAGCAGCGCCACACGCTCGCGCAGATATGCCTCCAACGGCATGAAACCGCCCGCGGTGCTCCAGCGCACGGACGGCACCCCGTCGATCAGGGCGAGCGGCCCGGAGGAGCCTCCGGCATCCACCCCGTCGACGTCGATGACGCTCCACCCCACGTGCACGACCTCACCCTCGCCGAAGCCACCGCGCAGTGCCTCGGCTCGGCGCTCGGCACGCTCCCTGGCCGACTCCGCGGTGTAGCCGCGGCGCCCGGGGTCGGCCGCGCGCAGCACCTCCGCCGTCGCCAGCGCGTGCGTCTCTGTCAGCAGCAGCACGCCCAGGTGCCAGGCGTCTCCGACCCGCACGATGCGACGCCCGCGCCAGCGGGAATCGCGCTGCTCGCCGAGTCCCTCCTTCGGGGCGTCCTGCAGATCCTTCACGGCCTGGGTCAAGAGTGCGGATGCGGTGGTCACAGTTCTCCCTGCGTGGACTCGGCGGCCCGCTCCGGCCCGACGACCTCCGCGCGGTCGCCGCGGAGAGTCATGCCGATGAGCGGATACAGCAGCACCGACAGCATGCCGGCGCCGACCAGCGCCGCGGCCGTGCCGGTGTCGATCATGTCCTGGTCGACACCGATCGCCGTCACGGCGACGATGATCGGCAGACCGGTCGCGGCGAGGAGCCCCAGGGCCGCGCGATCGCGAGCACTCGCTCCGGGCGGGGCCGACAGCTGCGCCGCCGATCCGCGGATCACGAGCAGAGCGATCAGGAAGATCGGCACCAGAGCCAGCGCCGACGGCGATGTGAGCAGCGCCTGCAGGTCGAACGTGACACCCGTGTAGAGGAAGAAGATCGGCACGAGGAATCCGAAGGCGATCGCCTCGATCTTGCTCTCGACTTCTTCCGCATCCTTCTTCGGCGCGCGCGCCATGATGATGCGCCAGATCGCGCCGGCCACGAACGCTCCCAGCAGCATGTCGAGGTCGAGCATGACGCTGAGCCCCACGAGGGCGGCGATGAGGAGGATCACGAAGCGCACGCCGAACTGATCCGAGGTGTGCAGGGTGGCGCGGACGATGCGGTGCAGCCGTCCGTGCGACACGCGCGTGGCCAACAGCACGGCGAGACCGGCGAGCACGACGAAGGTCAGGAGCACAGCGGTGGCGATCGGAGTGGTCCGCGTGCTCAGGAAGATCGAGATCGCGATGAGCGGCAGGAACTCGCCGACCGCACCGATCGCGCTGATCGCACGACCGAAGGGCGAGTCGAGCTCTCGGGCGTCGCGCAGGATCGGCATCAGCGTTCCCAGCGCCGTCGAGCTGAGGGCGATCCCGATCACCACCATCCCCTCACCCGGCGCGAAGAAGAAACCCAGGCCGATGCCCAGCAGCACGCTGAGCAGCCACCCGAGCGATGCCCGGGCGAGCGGCCTGCCCGCGACCTTCGTGAAGTCGATCTCGGTGCCCGCGACGAAGAACAGCAGCGCCAGGCCGAAGTCGCTGAGCTTCTCCAGCAGCGGTCCCGTCTCGACCCAGCCGAGAACCGCGGGACCGATGAGGATGCCGAGAACGAGCTCGAACACCACGATCGGCACCCGGACCACCGGCCGCACGCCACGGGCGAGCAGGGGTGCGGCGACAGCCAGCAGGGGCACCAGCACCAGGCCGAGGTCGCTCGCTTCCATGCTCTCAGGGTAGGTGAGGCGGCCGTCGCGCGGGTGCAGGGCATCGCGCGGTGCTCTCGCGATTCGCCCGCTCGGCGCATCCACGGCAGAATCGATGCACACCCTCGAGGAGTCCCCATGTCTCAGCCCGATACCGCCCGCCTGCTCATCGCCTGCGACGATCAGCCCGGCATCGTCGCCGCCGTCGCCGGCGTGCTCGCTCAGCACGGGGCGAACATCATCTCCCTCGACCAGCACTCGACGGACTCCGAGGGCGGGCGCTTCTTCCAGCGCACCGTCATCCACCTCGACGGGCTCTCGGCCGCGCGCCCCGCGCTCGAAGCCGACATCGCCGGCGTCGCCGAGCGCTTCGGCATGGAGTGGTCGCTGCACGACGTGGCCCGGCGCAAGCGCGTCGCGATCTTCGTCTCGAAGTACGACCACTGCCTGATGGAGCTGCTGTGGCGCACTCAGCGCGGGCAGCTCGACATCGACATCACGATGGTCGTCTCCAACCACCCCGACCTGGCCGAGGCCGTCCGGTCGTTCGGCGTGCCGTTCGTGCACATCCCCTCCGGCGACAAGGCCGCCATGGAGGAGCGCCAGCTGGAGCTGCTGCGCGGCAACGTCGATCTCGTCGTGCTCGCGCGCTACATGCAGATCCTCACCGACGACTTCATCACCCGGCTCGAGGCCCCGGTGATCAACATCCACCACTCGTTCCTGCCCGCGTTCATCGGTGCGAACCCGTATGCGCGGGCCAAGGATCGCGGCGTCAAGCTGATCGGTGCGACCGCGCACTACGCGACGGCCGACCTCGACGAGGGGCCGATCATCGAGCAGGACGTCACGCGCGTGACCCACTCCGAATCGGCCGCCGAGCTACAGAGCCGCGGCGCCGACGTCGAGCGTCTGGTGCTCGCGCGCGCCGTGCAGTGGCATGCCGAGGATCGCGTGATCGTGCACGGCAAGTCCACGGTCATCCTCTAGAGGAGCGAGCGTACCGCCTCGCGAACACAGAGAATCCTCATCGGGGCCGCGTCAGGATCGGGCACCGATCACGTCGACTGCGAGCCCGTGGGAAGCAGCTGCGAGGCGTCTGTCGTTCGTCCACAGTTCGGTGCAGCCCGCGATCTGAGCCGCAGCGAGATGCACGGCATCTGGCGTCTTCAACCCGAAATCCGCCCGGAGTTCCGCGGAACGGACGAAGACCGTCGCGTCCAGCGTCACTTCTTCGAGGTGTTCGAACATCGCGAGGTAGCGGTCGCGCAGCTCGGGATTGCGCCCGCGCAGTGGGCCGACCAAGCACTCCTGAAGCGCCAGAGGACTCGAGGCCACCGCGACGTCCACCTCTCGGAGAGCGTTTCGGACGGCCACACCCCGAGGCCCGTCGTCTTCGATGGCGTAGATCAGGATGCAGGAGTCGAGGTAGATCATTCCCAGGCGTCTCGGCTTTCCGCGATCTGCGCGTCGAGCTCGGCAGCCGAACGGGCCAGCCGCCCGGGCAACGGGTCGCTCTCGAGCCACTCGACGAGGAGCCGCCCGCTGCGGACGAGATCGACCGGCCCGATCGGGACGAGCTTCGCTACCGGCTTCCCTCGCTTGGTGATGACGACGTCTTCGCCCGCCTGAGAGTCCGCGATCAGCCTCGAGAGACTGTTGCGCGCGTCGAGAACATTGTGACTGCTCATATGTCCATGTTAGCCAGAAACCTGGCTATGTTAACACTCAGTGCACCTTCGCCTCCAGGCAGTCCCTTCACGCTCTTGTTCGTCGATGAGCGTCAGGGAGCGACCGGAACCCCCGCGACCAGTTCGGCGAACACGTCCGCGGCGGTCTCGTGGCGCACGAGCGGCGCGCCCTGCCCCATCCACAGCGACTGCAGCGCGCCCAGGTTCTGCTCCCCCGCGGCAGCCCGGAAGCGACCCGTGAGCCAGTTCTGCATCGGGAACGGCGCGATCGTGCCGCTGGCTTCGATGGCGCGCACGACGCGGTTGCGCGCACCACGGGCCAGACGCCCGCTCATCGCCCGCGTGAGCACGGTCTCGTCGGCAGCGGTCGAGCGGATCGCGTCGCGGTGCGCCTGGTTGGTCGCCGACTCCGAGGCGGCGAGGAAGGCCGTCCCGACCTGCACGCCCGCGGCCCCGAGAGCGAACGCCGCGGCCACACCGCGTCGATCGGCGATGCCTCCGGCCGCGATCACGGGCACGTCCACCGCATCGACGACCTGCGGGACCAGGGCGAAGGTCCCGACGAGCGACTCCTCGGCAGGGCGCAGGAACGACACCCGATGCCCGCCGGCCTCCGCCCCGGTCGCGACCACGGCATCCACTCCCGCTGCGGCGAGCGCGACCGCCTCGGCCACGGTGGTCGCCGTGCCGACGATCCGGATACCGCGATGGTGCGCCTCTCGGACCACATCGGCGGACGGCACCCCGAACACCACGCTCAGCACCGTGGGCTCGATCTCCCAGATCGCGTCGAGCTGCTCCTCCAGGGCGGGGGTGTAGCGCTCCGGTCTGCTCGGCACGTCGAGACCCACGGCCTCGTAGAAGGGTTGCAGCGCCTGGGCGAACACCGTGTGCTGCGGGTTGGGTTCGACCTCGTCGCCCGTGGGAAGCCAGATGTTCACCGCGAACGGCCGATCGGTAGCCGCACGCAGCTCGGCTCCGGTCGCGCGGATGCGGTCGCCCTCGTAGCCGTACAGGCCGAATGAGCCCAGTCCGCCGGCGTTGCTCACCGCCGCGGTGAGCGCGGTCGAGGACAGCCCGCCGAACGGGCCGAGGATGATCGGATGCTCGATCCCGAGCAGGGCGCGAAGGTCACTCATGCTTCGACGTTACGCCCGCGCCGCACCCCCGGGGTCGACCGTGACGGGTCCGACCTGCAGACCCCGGTGATACCCTCGCTGCAGGAGGGAGAGCGCACATGAGCGAGTGGTTCGGGCAGATGCTGAGCTTCGTCGCGACCGCGCTCGGGCTCGTCTCGATGCCCGATGCGGCAGCTCTCGGCCTCGCGATCGCGGTGCTCGCGGTCACGGCCCTCACGCTCGCGATCGTGCTGAGCGTGCGCCCCGAAGCCACCGCAGACGCCCCGCATCCGCTGCGGGCGATCGACATCGGCACCCTCCTCACGCAGAGCGATCCTGATGCCGCAGGCCACCCACGGCCTCGGGCGCCGGGAGTCGCGAGCGCCGCGTAGTCCGTTCACACGACGGGATCACGCGGCCTTCGCCGACCCTTCCCGACGCCACGAACGGACTCTTGCATGGACATCTTCGCCTTTCCCCCTCTCGCCGCCCTCCTCGACGCCGCCTACGGCGCCCTGACCGGGCTCTCCGACCTGCTCACCCCTCTCGCCGGAGCCTCGGCCGCCGCCCTCGCCGTCATGCTCGTCACCCTGCTGGTGCGGGCGCTGCTCATCCCCGTCGGCATCTCCCAGGCCAAGGCCGAGCAGACCAGGGCGCGCCTCGCGCCGAAGCTGCGCGAGCTCCAGCGCCGCCACAAGAAGAACCCCGAGCGTCTGCAGAAGGAGACGATGGCGCTGTACCGCGCCGAGAACACCTCGCCGTTCGCGGGGATGCTCCCGGTGCTGGCGCAGGCCCCCGTCGTCGGCATCCTGTACACGCTGTTCCTGCGCCCGGAGATCGCGGGACACGCGAACGAGTTGCTCGCGCACGACCTGTTCGGCGCACCTCTGGGCACGAGTCTGATCGCGGCGCTCTTCGGCGGCACGGCGACTGCGGCCACGTTCCTCGTCTTCGGGGTGCTCCTGGCGGTGATGATCGCGGCCGCGGAGGTCACCCGCCGCATGTTCCGCCCGACACCGGTCGACGCCGACGACTCCCCGCTGAACTCCCCCATCATGCTGCGCGTCGTCTCGGCGATGCACTACATGACCGCGGTCTTCGCCGTGTTCGTGCCGCTCGCCGCCGCGCTGTATCTCACCGTCACGGTGGTCTGGACGCTCGTGCAGCGCATCATCCTGCGCCGGCGGTTCCCGCTGCCGGCGCAGGGTGTCAGTCGGGCAGCGGTATCGGCGCGGTGAAGGGACCGGAGGGACCTCCGTCGCGGCGGTTCCTCCGCACACCGAGCGTGGTCCCCACGCTCGCGGCGATCACGAGGGCGATGGCCAGCAGCCGCAGCGGGGTCGCATCCTGCCCGAGGATGAGCCATCCGGCGAGGGTGGCGAAGGCGGGCTCGAGGCTCAGCAGCACGCCGAACACTCGTTGCGGCAGACGGCGCAGCGCCGCGAGCTCGAAGCTGTAGGGGATCACCGACGACAGCACCGCGGTGATCGCCGCGAGCAGCAGGAGTTGCGGATCCATCGCCACCGTCGATGCGGCCGGGATGCCGACCGGGATGAGCAGCACCGCGGCGACCACGAGCCCCATGGCCAGGCCGCTGCTGCCGGGGATGAGCGCGCCGACGCGGGCGCTCATCCGGATGTACATGGCCCAGAAGCCGGCCGCGATGAGGATGAACACCACCCCGAGCGGGTCGAGCGGTTCGGCGCCGATCAGGCCGTCGATGCCCAGCACGACCATGCCGAGCAGGGCCACGCCGACCCAGGTGAAGTCCGAGAGCTTCCGGGTGAGCACGGCGGCGAGCACCAGTGGCCCGAGGAACTCGATCGCGACGGCAGGACCCAGGGGGATGCGATCGATCGCGGCGTAGAAGAAGCCGTTCATCGCGGCGAGGGAGACGCCGAAGAGCACGGCGGCCAACCACTGCGGGCGGGTCCACTTCCGCGGCCGCGGCCGCACGATGACGACCAGCAGGACCGCGGCGATCGCGACGCGCAGCGAGGTCACACCCCAGGGCCCCAGAACCGGGAACAGCTGAGCGGCGACCGCGGCCCCGAAGGGAAGAGAGAGGCAGGAGCCGATGACGAGTGCGACCCCCACGAGGGGGCTGGACGCGGCGGGCTTCTGCACCAGACAAGCTTAGGCGGCGGCCCCTCTCCGGGCCGCCGCCTCGGCGCGGATCAGAGGGACTTGCCGCCGGTGACCGCGATGACCGATCCGGAGGTGTACGACGATTCCGCCGACGCCAGGTACACGTAGGTACCGGCGAGCTCCGCGGGCTGGCCCGCCCGCCCCAGCGGGGTGTCGGCACCGAAGGTCGCCAGCCGTTCGGCATCCCATCCGGTCGCCGGGATCAGCGGCGTCCAGATCGGGCCTGGTGCGACGGCGTTGACGCGGATGCCCCGCGGGCCCGCCTCTTCCGCGAGGGCCTTCACGAACGCCACCTGCGCGGCCTTCGTCATGGCGTAGTCGATGAGTCCCGGCGAGGGGTTGTAGGCCTGGACGGATGCCGTCACGATGATGCTCGCTCCGGGCGGGAGGTCGGGATAGGCCGCCCGTGCCGAGAACAGCATGCCGGCGAGGTTCGTGTCGAACACCCGGCGCATCCGCTCCGTCTCCAGGGTCTCGAAGCCGTCGATGTCGTGCTGGTAGCCGGCGTTCAGCACGAGCACGTCCAGTCCGCCGAGTTCGCGCCGCGTCCGGGCGACGATGTCGGTTGCGAACGTCTCGTCGCGCAGGTCACCCGCGAAGCCCACTCCTGCGCGCCCCGTCTCGCGCACCAGGGCGAGCGTGTCCTCCGCGTCGTCCTGCTCTTCGGGCATGTGCGCGATGGCGACGTCGGCGCCCTCCCGTGCGAAGGCGATCGCGACGGCTCGTCCGATGCCCGAGTCTCCGCCCGTGATGAGGGCGCGGCGTCCCTCCAGACGACCGTGGCCGACGTAGGTGCGTTCGCCGTGGTCCGGTTCCGGGCGGGTCTGTTCGGTCAGGCCCGGCTGATCCTGGTGCTGTGCGGGAAAGCCCTCTTCGCGGTGCGCGTGGCGGGGGTCGGTGGTGTCGTCGGTCATGGGTCCCACCCTCTCCGATCGTCTCGTGCTCCGTCAGGGGGTTGACAGCTCCGGCCGACCGACCAGCTCTCGTCGACACCCATGCTCGACGACGAAACCCACCGGCGGACGCGCGTCCACGAGTGGGTTTCGACGATGCAGGTGGGTCTCGAGGCGAGCCCGAAGGTCAGAGAGGAGGGGTGACCGGGACCTCGCCGGCGCCGGGCTCCTCGCCCGCCTCGGCGGGCTCGGGAACGAGGTAGAGACCGCTGGGCGCGTTCGCGGTGAACGCGAGCGCCTCGATCCAGGCCCGGTTGATGGAGGGCTGACGGCTGCCGAAGTACTTGAACACGAGAGAGCTGCCGGGCTGGATCCACACGGTGGTGCGCCCGCCGCCCACGCTCGCGTCTTCGCGCCAGCTGAAGGGGAAGGGCTCCCCGCGCCGCAGCTTCGCGGTGATCACGAGCTGCAGGTGGGTGAGGGCGCGGTCCTCGATCTCGGTCTTCACGCCGCCTTCGTAGACGAACTTTCCCATTGGTGGTGCTCCTTGGTCGCTGCCTGGCCGGGACGACGGCTTCGCTCCATTCTCGCGCACTCCGCCGCCGGATACCTCCTGTCCCCGCGGTCGCGCCCGATGCCCACTCGACGCCCCGAAGTCAACCCCCTCGGCGAGACGTCGCCCGGAGCCTAGCCTCGGGACACTCGACTCGAAGGGCACTGCCATGAACGACCGACACATCGACGACCGTCCCGACGAGGGCTACACGCCCACCACCACGCACGCCGCCTGGGGCGCGGGCAACCCCCGACTGCGCATCACCAGGGACGACGAGCGCACCGAGTTCGCGCTGAGCGACGACGTGGTTCGGATCGGCTCCGCCGAGGACAACGAGCTGCGCCTGGCCGACACCGATCCCGTGCATGCCACGATCACACACGACGACCGCGACGAGTACGTGCTGACGCTGCACGGCGAGGGTGAGACGAACGCGAGCCTGGGCGTTGACGCGACCCACGCCGACGAGAACTCCGAGACGCTGCGCACCGGAGCGCACTTCACGGCGGGCCCGTGGACCCTGGTCTTCGCACGCGAGGAGTTCGCCGATCACGGACGGCCGTACGGAGGCCGTGCGGGTGGGGAGTACTCCGACCAGCCGTTGCAGCCGCCGCGTCCGGACTACGACGAGGGCGAAGAGCGATGACCACCGCGCGCGACCTCATGACTCCGAGGCCGCGCTGCATCGGGGTGAACGATTCCTTGCGCATCGCCGCCTCGGTCATGGCGGATCTGGATGTCGGAGCCCTGCCGATCTGCGGCGAGGACGGCAAGCTGAAGGGCATGCTCACCGACCGCGACATCGTGGTGGGTGCGATCGCCCTGGGCATGGACCCGGAGACCACCCCGGCGTCAGCGCTCGCTAAGGGCAAGCCGGTCACGGTGGATGCGGATGACGACATCCGCGTGGCCCTCGACCGGATGCAGGAGAACCAGGTGCGACGGCTGCCCGTGATGACCGACCGTCGTCTGGTCGGCATCGTGAGTCAGGCCGACGTCGCACGCTCGCTGTCCGCATCGACGACCGGCAAGACCGTGGAGAGCATCTCGCGGTGAACCTGCACGACGACACCCCCGATGCTGCGCAGGCCCCCGGCGCCGAGGCGATGAGCGGCCCCGATACGCGCGGCCACATCGCACGGTTGAGCGAACTCGCCGCCGCCCGGGGGCTGCGCATCGCCGTGGCGGAGTCGCTCACCTCGGGCATGCTCGCGCACACGATCGGCGCCGGCGAGGGTGCCTCCGAGTGGTTCGCCGGCGGCATCGTCGCCTACATGACCGCCGTGAAGGAGCGCGTTCTCGGGCTGACGCCCGGGACGGATCCGTGCTCGGCGGCGTGCGCCGAGCAGCTCGCCGTGGGGGCACGTCGCCTGTTCGACGCCGACCTCACCGTGTCGACCACGGGCGTCGGCGGCCCCGACGCGCAGGGCGGGCATCCCGCAGGGACCGTCTTCCTGGGCTGGGCCACCGCCGAGGACCAGGGCCACCGCAGGCTCGCCCTGGTCGGCGACCCCGAGGAGATCCTGGCCGCGACCGTCGATGCGGCCGTCGGCCTGCTCGCCTTCCACGCCGAAGGGCTGCGCCCACTCGGCCCCCGACGAGGGCAGGACGACGGCGTCTAGGGCCTGTGTCCCGGGCGCGTCACTGCCCCGGAACGAGTCCGATCCGAAGAGGAGCCCCCGGGGAGGCCGCCTCCACGAGCGCCGCGTCGATCTCGAAGAGTCCGCGCACCGCGCCGACCGCGTCCGCGAACGGGTAGGCCCGCCCTCGTCCGGCGAGGAAGGCCACGGCTTCGGCGAGTTCGGCCCCCGTGTAGTTGTGGATGCCGGCGACGGTGACCAGGCGCCGCACGATGCTCTCGGCGTCGAACGGCACCGGATCGGCCGGGAACACACTGCCGACGAGCACGACGGTTCCCCCGACCGCGACGCCCGAGAGAGCCTCGCCCACCGCGTGCCCCGAGGCTTCGATCACGACGTCGGGCTCGCCGTCGAGGGCGGTCGCACCGAAGCGTGCGGCGAGGGCACGTCGCTCGGGGTTGGGATCGAGCACCTCCACGGTCGCACCCTGCTCGGCGGCGATGGCCGCGGCGGAGAGTCCGACCAGTCCCGCGCCGTGGATCCGCACACGCGCTCCGTCGAGATCGCGGTCCTTCGCGGCCCTGGCCACCGCAGCCCAGGCTGTCGCCGTGGCGCAGGACGCGGGCGCGAGAACGGAGGCGGGGAGCGCCTCGGGAACCCGCACGATGGCCGTCCCCTCTCGCAGCTGCACGTGACTCGCGAAGGCTCCGGTGAGGTCGCCGTGCGCCCCGACCTTGTCGTGCCCGTACTTCCCCAGGTCGCGGCACTTCTGCGGCATCCCCTGCAGGCACCGGTCGCAGCTCGCGCACGACACCGTCACCGACCAGACCACCCGGTCGCCGATGCGCAGCGGAGTGCCGTCGACCGTGTGCGCCCCGCCGTCACCGGTCGCGATGACCCGTCCGACGCTCTCGTGTCCGAGCACCAGAGGAGTCGGGGCCGAGCGGCGCCCCTGCACGGTGTGCACATCCGAGCCGCAGATCGTCGACATCTCGACGGCCACGAGCACGTCGCCGTCACCGAGCGCGACGCCCGGCACGGCGATCGTCTCGTGCGGATGGCCTTCGCCGACCCACACCATCGCGGTCGCGGCAGGGCGCAGCGCGACGTCCCGGCGATGGCCGGGAGGACGGATCAGCAGCGTTCCCATGTCGAGTCCTCTCAGGAGGTCGCGACGAGCGGGAGCAGGTCGCGCTGGGCGAGCACACCGCGCAAAGCGGTGACGTCGCTCAGCACGGCATCCGCCCCCGCGGCGCTCAGAGCCGGGCGATCGTGCGCGCCGGTCAGCACACCCGCGACGAAGCCGGCGCCGGCCCGACGTCCCGACTCGACGTCGCTGACGGTGTCGCCGGCGACCGCGACCGCGTGCACCGACGAGGTCTGCGTGCGCAGCAGCGCCGTCAGCACGAGGTCGGGTGCGGGACGCCCGCGACCGGCATCGATCGGCGACAGGGCGAGATCGATCAGCTCGCGCCAGCCGAGTCCGTCGAGCAGGGCATCCCGGGTCACCGGAGCGAAGCCCGTGGTGAGCACGACCTTCAGCCCGGAGTCCTTCAACCCCTGGATCGCGTCGGCGGCGCCGGGGATCTCGGAGACGCCCTGCTCGGAGACGATCTCGGCATAGGCGCCCTCGAAGGCGGCCGTCGCCCGTGCTGCCGCCTCGGCATCGCCGCCGGAGAGGTGCGTGAAGACGTCGATCTTCGACTGCCCCATGGTCACGCGCACGTAGTCCAGCGCCTCGTCCCACGGCATCCGGTCCGCGACACCCGTGCGCTCGGCGGCGCGCTGGAACGCCTGCTCGACGACGCCGTCGTCGAGCACTGTGGTTCCCGCCATGTCGAGCACGACGAGTTCGAGAGGAGTGGTCATGATGTTCCTTCCATTGCTGCCGCCCACCCGAAGGCGGCGGCGAGGTTCTCTTCGGCAAGTCCCAGGCCCGTGGTCATCCCGATGCCGGTGGTCGCGGCGAGCACCAGCACGCCGTCGTCGCCACGATCGATCAGGAATTCCTGCGGCCCCTTCGCGTACACGCCCTGCCAGCGCTCGATCACGCGCGGCGCCGGGGCGTCGAACAGCGCTTCGGCCTCCGCGAGGAAGGCGGTGAACGCAGCCTCGGGCTGGAACGGCGCCGGGGCCGTGGCGGTGGAGTGCGAGTCGCCGATGATGAGCGTCCCGTCGGGAAGCTGCGTGTACATCTGGTTGAGGTCGATCGCGGCGAGGTCGGGGCGCTCGGCGTGCAGGCGCTCGCGCAGGGCCCCGGCTTCCGGCCCGTCGGCGAAGCGGCCGTACCGCACGAGGGACCAACCGGTGAGCAGGGGAGCCGCGAGCGGATGCCGGAACGACACGGCCGCCCGCATCATGTCGAGGGCGCAGCGCACGACCCCGTGCCGCTCTGCGACGTCGGGGAGCAGCTGATCGATGTCGTGGTTCACGGCGACGACGACGCTGCCGCAGGTGATCGGACCGCGCGTCGTGTCCACGTGCCCCTCCCCCACGGCGGTCACCGCGGTGCGGAACCGGAAGTCGACGCCGAGCCCCGCGAGGTGGCGCACGATCGCATCGGCGGCCGTGCGGGGGTCGGTCTGCAGGTCGCTCTCGATGTGCGCTCCACCGACGAGGCCCTCGGCGCGCAGCGGAGCGAGGCGCCGCAGCTCGTCCGCCTCCAGCAGTCGGATCCCGCCCTCGCGGGATGCGGCTTCGAGCACGGCGAGCTCGTCATCGTGGCGGGCGGCGACCAGCGTGCCCGACTCGCGCAGCCAGAAGCCCGCGTCCCGGGAGAGACGCAGCCACAGCTCGCGGGACACGTCGGCGTAGTGCCGCGCCTGCCCGCCCTGCGCGCCGATGCAGAGGTGTCCGAAGTTGCGGATCGTCGCCCCGACGGGAGCATCGGTGCGGTCGACGACGATCACGCGCAGGCCGCGCCGGACCGCCGCGTACGCCGCTCCGAGTCCGACGATGCCGGAGCCGACGACGACCACATCCGCCGTGTCGAGAGGGCGGTTCATCGGAACACCTTCCGCATCCACATCGCGAGTCCTTCGACCACGAGCACGGTGGCGAGGATCATCAGCACGATCGCCGTCACGGTCTCGTAGCGGGAGCCCTGGCTGGCGTTGAGGAGGTAGTAGCCGACCCCGCCGCCGCCGACGATGCCGAGGATCGTCGCCGCGCGGATGTTCGTGTCGAGCATGTAGAAGCTGTGACCGATGAGCGCCTGCATCCCCTGCGGCACGGTGGCCGAGGTGTAGGTCTGCAGACGTGTCGCCCCCACCGCGCGCAGCGCCCGCTCCGGTCCGCGATCGACCTCTTCGAACGAGTCGGCGATGAGCTTGCCCAGCAGTCCGATACCGCCGATCGCGAGGGCGATGACACCCGCCTGGGCCCCGAGACCGGTGATGACCACGAGCACGATCGCGAGGATCAGCTCCGGGATCCCGCGGATGCCGACGAGCAGGAGTCGCGCCGTCCCTCGGGCGCCAGAGCTCGGGGCGACGTTGCGCGCCGCGAGCGAGCCGAGCAGGAGCGAGGGGAGCAGGGTGAGCACGGTGGCGGCGAGAGCGATCGCGACGGTCTCACGCATCGCCTGGAACATGGCGCTGGCGTCATAGTTGCCGAACGACGGGGGCCAGAACTTCCCGGCGACCTCGGGCAGCTTGGCCCAGAAGGTGATGAGGTCCATCCAGTTGATCTGGCTGACGACCACGCTGCCGATCACCACGAGCACGGCGACGACACCGGCGATGGTGTGGCGCACGCGCTGTGCGGTCCAGGGCCGGCGCACCGCCGTCTGCGGGCTCGCGGCCCAGGCGGGGCGGCCGACGGCTGCGGACGCGGAGCGGCTGCTGAGGCGCGGATGCAGGATCCTGTCGATCCACGACCGGGTGTGCGCCTGCTCCCCGAGCATCGCCCCGCGGACCATGCTGGAGACGATCTCCATCGCGACGCACAGGATGAAGATCACCAGGGCGATTCCGAGGCCCTTGCCGTAGTTCAGCGACTTGAACGCGTACGACATCTCGAGGCCGAGCCCGGCGACGCCGACGTAGCCGAGCACGACACTGCCGCGCAGGTTGATGTCGTTGCGGTGCAGCACGGTGGCCACCCAGCTGGGCAGCACCTGCGGCAGGATGCCGGAGGTGAACTCCTGCATCTTCGAACCGCCGGCGGCGCGGATCGCGAGGCGCGGCCCTTCGTCGATCTGCTCGATCGCGTCGGCGAACATCTTCGAGATCATGCCGATGGAGTGGATGCCGATGGCCAGGATGCCGGGAAGGGTACCGAGGGAGAACATCAGCACGAACGCCATCGCGAGGACCACGTCGGGCAGAGCCCGGGTGAGCACGCCGATGAACCTCGCGGCGGCTCGCCATCCGTTGCCCGGGGTCGTGTTGGAGGCGGCGAGGTAGGCGATCGGCACCGACAGCACGGCTGCGAGCAGTGTGCCGACGAGCACGAGACCCACCGTGAGCGCGATCAGCCAGGCGAGGTCGCCGGGAGCCGGGAAGCTGAGTCCGCCGACGCGGGCCATGAAGTTCTCGGCATTGCCCCAGCTCTGCACCATCGCCGGGATCGAGATGTCGACGTCGCGGACGGCGAGGATGCCGAGCACCACGAGGGCTATGAGCGTGAGGGAGGCGGCGATCCGCTCGGGCGAGATCGGGCGCCGGGGGGCGCGTTCGGCGACCGTCGGTCCGCTCCCCTGGTGGGACGATCCGCCACCGCGGGTCGCGGAGTCGGTCGACGCGTCGAGCGCCGTCATGATGCGGCCACCTGCGCCGCTGCCTCGACCAGCTCCTCCTGCACGGCGCGGATCTCGGCCGTCGTGGTGGCCACGCGACCGTAGATCTCCATGACCTCGGCCTTGGTGAGGTCTCCGGTCGGGGTGTCCAGCACCACTTCACCGTGGCGGAGCCCCACGATGCGGTCAGCCCACGAGATGGCGAGGTCGACCTGATGCAGGCTGCACACCACGGTGAGCCCCTCATCGGCGGCGATCTCGCGGATCAGGGCCATGACCTGCTCGCTCGACTCGGGGTCGAGCGAGGCGACCGGCTCATCGGCGAGCAGGATCGCGGGCTTCTGCATGAGAGCGCGGGCGATGGCCACGCGCTGCTGCTGCCCGCCCGAGAGGGTGTCGCTGCGCTGGTAGGCGCGGTCGAGCAGACCGACGCGGTCGAGGTGCTCGAGTGCGGTGAGCTTCGCTGCTCGCGAGTAGCCCCAGAGGCCGAGGCGCGGCCCGCGCACACCCGATAGCGAACCGGTGAGCACGTTCTCGAGCACGGTCAGGGAGGGCACGAGCTCGAACTGCTGGAAGATGAAGCCCACGCGGCTGCGGAGGTCGCGCAGCGCCCGCCCCTTCAGCGTCGGGACCTGGGAGCCCAGCACCTCCACCGAGCCGGAGGTGGGGATCTCCAGGCCGTCGAGGTGGCGCAGCAGGGTCGACTTCCCCGAGCCGGAGAGGCCGAGGAGCACGACGATCTCGCCGCGGGACACCTCCAGAGAGGCCCCCTTGAGTGCAGTGGTCGTCCCGAAGGTCTTCGTCACGCCGTCGAGGCGGATGAGGGCGTCGGATGCCGAGGCGGTCATGTCGTAGCTCCTGTGGTGTCGTGAGTCGTGCGGTGGTGCCCTCCGTCTCGCCCGCACGAGAGGCGGACGAGACGGAGGGCGCCGGGTAAGGCGAAGGGGTCAGGCCGGGCTCAGCCCTGGCACTGCTCCGCTTCGGTCTCCTTGCAGATGTCGCGGATCAGGTCGTAGTACGCGTCGTCGACCGGCTTCGTGGCGTAGAAGACGCTGCGGAAGGCATCGGTGTCCGCGCCGTCGACCCCGGCGGCGATGATGTCGTCGATCGTGATCTCGGAGAGACCGTCGATGAGCTTCTTCGAGACGTCATCGGGGAGCGTCGACGAGTAGACCAGCGGCGCACCGGGGACCATCGTCTCGTCGATGACCTTGACCTTGTCCGACTTCTCGACTTCGGAGTCCTCGGCGAAGCCCGCCTCGCACTCGACGCCCTCGCCGACCTTGGTGACGCTGACATCGTGCTTGCCGGCGAAGACCGGGGTGATGTCGGTCTTGGGGTCGATGCCGGCCTTGAGCAGGTTGTACGACGGGAACAGGTAGCCGGAGGTCGAGGACGGGTCGACGAAGCAGACCTTCTTGCCCTTGAAGTCCTCGATGCTCGTGATGTCGCTGCCCGCGGGCACGATCGCCTGCGAGTAGTAACCGGGCTCCTGGCCCTCTTCGGTCACGATCGAGGAGATGGGGGTGAGCTTGGCGCCGTTGTTGGTGGCGGTCACGTAGGTGAAGCCGGAGAACGACGCGACGTCGACCTTGCCGGCGACGGCGGCCTCGATCAGGGCGGCGTAGTCGGTGGACTCGTGGTACTCGACCGTCTTGCCGGTGATCTCGGCGATGTAGTCCATGAGCGGCTGGTAGTTCGTCTCGGTGTCGACCGAGTCGGGCACGACGCCGAAGACGAGCGTGTTCTCATCGACAGCGAATCCGCTGGCGGAGGACGACTCGTCGGCGCCGGGAGTGCCGGCGGCATCTGCCGAGCCGGAGCACGCGGCGAGGCCGAGGGCGAGGAGCGCGGCGCCGGCGAGGGCGGGGAGAGCGCGAAGCTTCATGAGGACCTTTCAGGGTGTGAGGGGTGATCCACGGAAGACTCTCTCAGGTGCCGAGGCGAGATATGTACCTAACTCGGAAGAGTTCAGGGCTCGTTTACCGAGCATTCTTCTGGATGAACACTCCCGGAACGCGGTCGCGCCGCTCGAACTGACGAAGTAATGTACCTATGTGGCTGAAGCTGTGTACACCCAGATCGCCGATGACCTTCGCGCGCAGATCGCTGCGGGCGCGCTGCGTCCCGGCGACGACGTCCCGACCGAGGCCGACCTCGCCGAGAGGTGGCATACCTCGCGCGGGCCGATCCGCAACGCCCTGGCCGCGCTGCGCGGCGAGGGCCTGATCGAGACGAGCCGCGGCAGACCCGCTCGCGTCGTCGCCCGCAAAGCCAACCAGGCCGTCGACGTGTCGGTGCCGTTCACGCGGTGGGCGCGCGAGCTGGGCGTCACCCCCGGCGCCCAGACGCAGGAGTTGAGCCTGCGCCGTGCCGGCGAGCTGGGAGCGGCGCTGGGCGTCGACGCGAGCGACACGATCGTGAGCGTGGTGCGGCTGCGCCTGCTCGACGGCAGGCCCACCATGTTGGAGCGCCTCAACTACACCGAGGTCGCCGGACGCCGGCTGTTCGAGGTGAACCTCGACGAGGTCTCCATCACGGAGTACCTGTCATCGGTCGGGCATCCGATCGTCACCCTGCAGCACGTGATCGATGCCGTGGCCGCCGACGATCAGGATGCCGCACTGCTGCGGGTGCCCCGGGGTACGCCCATCCTGCGCCTCACCCGCACATCGCGCGACGCGGAGGGGCGGATCTTCGAGGCTTCGGAGGATCGGTACCTCAGCGAGGTGGTGCGCTTCACGGTCGCAGCCTCGGGGATCTCCACGGACGGCCACTACATGCGAGCGGTGGGCGGCTAGCCGGGCATGCGGAACCCCGTGGCGGGAGGCCGGAGAATCGGCCGTTAACGCAGAAGGCGATCGCGAGCGCGCAAAGTGTTTCAGAAGCCAGAAAGACCGCGCCCGCGATCGCAGCGCTGGGGACGCTTTATCTGGGGAGCTTTCAGACTACGGCTGATCGCAACGCGTTCCACAGGGTCGAACGTCGAGACTTCTCTAGACTTTCGTCTAGGCTCTCGCGGATCGTGGAAAGGGTGCTCACACACTCTAGAGCATCAGACGACGGGAAGTCGGGCCGACACGACCCAGAATCCGTCGACTTCGCCGGCGCTGAACTCGCCGCTCGCTCCCATCACCCGCTCCGCCATCCGGCCGAGGCCGGTGCGACTGGAGGAGAGCTCGCGGCGTGGGGTCGTCGGGAGGGGGCTGCGCAGCGTGAGGTGCGCGACCTCGTCGTCCACGGCGAGGTCGATCTGCACCTCGCCGGGGCCTGCGTATTTGAGGATGTTGGTGGCTGACTCGCGCACGATGCGCGCGAGGACGATCTCGACCGCACGCGGGATGCGCTCGTCACGAGGGTCTCCCTCGCGGGCCACGGAGTGACCGGCCGATTCGAACTCTCCCTGCGCCTCGTCGATCGCTGCCGCGAGGTCGCCGGTCTGCACACTGGAGGACTGCGGACCGTCGTCCGCGAGTTCGATCACGAAGCGGAGATCTGTCATCGCCTTGCGCGCGGCGACGCGGATCGCTTCTTGCGAGTCGTTGCTGGTCTCGGGGTCTTCGAGCATCTGCACGTGCAGCGCCACCACCGTGAGGTGGTGCGCGATGCTGTCGTGCAGCTCACCGGCGATCCATCGCCGCTCGGCGAGTACGGCCTGACGTTCCTGCTCGGCTCTCTCCTCGAGCTCACGCTCGAGACGACTCCCCCGGGCGAAGGCGAGCCGAAGGGCGAACCCGACAGCTCCTGCCACGGTGGCGAAGATGAGATACAGCGCGACGTTGACGCCGGAATCGGCGTCGCCGTTGGCCACGATGGCCGCCGCGACCAGGAAAACGCCGGTGTAAGAGAGGATCAGCGATGTCCACCCCAGTCTCATGACGAAGCCGGCCGCGACTGCGGCGGCCGTCAGGACCTGGAGCTCTGATCCGGTGAGGAAAGACGATGCGAACACGACCCCGAGGGCACATGTCGCGATGAGTGGCTTCCAGAGGTAGAGGACGAACGCTGCAGTGGATGCAACGCTCACCAACAGTGCGACCGGGTTGACACCCGGTGTGGTGAAGAAGCCTATGAGGTCCGTGGCGACGGTGATGGTGACGATGACCAAGACGACGATGCGCTCGATCGCGCTGAGCTTCTCACCGCGGGTCAAGCGGAGCGTATCCGCCGATCCTCGAGTGGATTGGTCGAAGGCCATGGTTCACTATCTCCTTTTCGCCAGGTACTCTAGCGGTGAAGACCGAAGAACTTGCCAACCTGCTGCCAGAAAGTCATTACATTCACCTCCATTATGTAGTCGTTTGTCGATGTCTGTATTCATCTTCTCGGCGATCTGCGTGGCGCACATCTGTCTCACGTCCAGAGGTTTTTGGCCAAAGGTCTACATGACGTCGTCCGGGCGCCCGCGCCGTTAGGCTTCCCCCTATGCAGGAAATCCGTGTCGTGATCGTCGACGATGATCCACTGGTCCGTTCGGCGTTGTCGCACTTCGTGTCGCGCGACCCGGAGATCACCGTGGTCGCACAGGCGGAAGACGGCGTGGAGGCGATCGCCACCGTCGAACGCGAGCAGCCCGACGTGGTGATGATGGACGTGCAGATGCCCGAGATGGACGGCATCGAAGCCACCGGTGTGATCGCCGAACGCTGGCCTCACGTTCGTGTGCTCGCCGTCACGACGCTCGATGGCAGCGACACGGTGCTTCCGATGCTGAGCGCCGGCGCCTCCGGCTACCTGCTCAAGGACTCCAGCGCCGACGACATCGTCACCGGCGTCCGCGAGGTGCACAGCGGTGCCAGCTCGCTCTCCCCTCGCATCGCCTCGATGCTCATCAAGCACGTGCGCGACTCGACCCCCGTGGCGGCGGATGCCGCCGCACTCGAGCCGCTCACCGAGCGCGAGGTCGAGGTGCTGCACTGCCTGGCACAGGGCATGTCGAACGCCGAGATCGCCAAGGCGCTCATCGTCTCCGAGGGCACGGTGAAAGCCCACCTCGGACGCATGATGTCCAAGTGGCACCTGCGCGACCGCGTGCAGATCCTCGTGACGGCCGCGCACGCGGGTCTCGTCAGCTTCCGCTGATCACCACGCGAGCAGCACGATCCCGGCGACCACGACGAGCGACGCCGCGATCCGCCAGGCCGGGCGCGACTCCCGCAGCACGAACACCCCGAACAGGCTCACCAGTACGACGCTGACCTCGCGCAGCGGCGCCACCAGCGCGACCGGGGCGATCTGGATCGCCGTCAGCACCAGGATGTACGACAGCGGCGACAGGATGCCGAAGGCGAGGATGCGGCGCCACTGCGTGCGCCCGAGCGCGCGGACCGCACTCCAGCGCCTGCGCACCGCGATCGAGTAGAACGGGATCTGCAGCAGCGTGGTGCCGACCATGAAGGCGACCGGCGAGAGGTTCCAGGTGCGCACGGCGTGCGCATCCCAGATCGTGTAGACCGCGATCGCGACCCCGGTGAGCAGACCGAACACGATGCCGGGATCGAGTCGGCGTGCGCCCGCTCCTCTCCCCCTGTCGACGAGGCCGATGGCGACGACGCCCACGATCACGGCGGCGACGCCGACGAGAGCGACCAACGACGGCCGCTCGCCGAGCAGCAGCACCGCCACGATCACCGAGAGGAACGGTCCGGTGCCCCGCGCGGTGGCATAGACCGTGGAGAGGTTGCCCTCGCGGTAGCCGCGCTGCAGCACGGCCATGTACCCGACGTGCAGCACCGATGAGACGACGACACCGAGGGCGAACGACCACAGATCGTCGGCGCCGAGACCACCGCTGAACGGCACGGCGCCGATCCAGACGACCGTGCTGGCGACAGCACCCCACCACAGGAACGGAGCACCGGCCCTGCTGATGCCGTGGGCGATGATGTTCCATGCCGCGTGGGCGATGGCCGCACCGAACACCAGGACGAATGCGAGTGAGGACATGACGAGACCCTTCCGTCCGGCGCACGGCGCGACGAACAGGGTCCTCCGGGCTTTTGTCCTGTCAGATGACGACTCTCCTGCGGAGGAGTGCCGTGGCGCCGCTCGGACCAGACGGGTGCGAACCCCGGAACCCTAGGCGCTATCGGGACGACCCTATCGCGCCAGGATGAACACCGGGGAAACGACGAAGCGCCCCGCTCGATCATCGGGCGGGGCGCTTCGTGCGGATGGTGCGGGATCAGACGCCGATCTCGCGACGACGCACACGGGCGATCAGCAGCACCAGGGCTCCGACCGCCAGCAGTGCGAGCGCCCACCCGATCCCGGTGATCACGCCACCCGTGGCCGCCAGCCCGTTCAGGTCGACCGTGGCGGTCGCGGCTGCCGTGACCGTCACCGCCCCGCCGATCGCGCTCGCTGTGGCGACGTTCACGACCGTGCTCGCCGCGACGTCCGCCGTGGTGAGGCGGTAGGTGACCGGGCCGCAGTTCGCGGTCGCACCGGGCGCGAGATCCGGGATCACGCAATCGAGGGCGCCGCCCAGCTTCGGATCGTCGATCTTCACGTCCGTCAGGGTCACCGCTCCCGTGTTGGTCACGGTGAACCGGAACGCGATCGTGTCCCCGGCGTTCATCTTCCCGTTGCGATCGACGTCGACGTAGTCGCCGCCGGTCTTGGTCAGGGCGATGGCCGGCTGCGCCACGAGCGGCGTCACCACGGTGTCGGTAGCCACCGGCGGGATCTCCGAGGTGCCGGTGCCCGTCGCCGTCGCCGTGTTCTCGATCTCCCCGGCATCGATCTCCGCCTGCGTGAGCACCGCGGGCGATCCTGCTGAGCAGACGGTCGATTCCCCCGGCGCGATCTCGGTGGCATCGCAGGTGATGACCCCGGCGAGACGCGGGTCGCTGACGGAGATACCCGTCAGGGTCGTGGTTCCCGCGTTCGTCACGGTGAACGTGTAGGCGATCGTGTCACCGGCATCCGTGCGTCCGTTGCCGTTGGCGTCGACCACGGCAGCGGCAGACTTCAGCAGGGAGATGTCGTCGGTGCCGGCGACGGGGACGTCGACCTCATCCTCGTCCTCGGCGCTGCCGTTGCGCGACTGCCCCACGACGGTGGCCACGTTGTGCACGGTCCCGTCGTCGACGTTCTGCTGCGTGAGCGTGTAGTCGACCGGTCCGCAGGTGACCTCGTCGCCCGGGTTCAACGCGAGGCCGTCGAGCGCGGCGCAGTCGACCGCACCGCCCAGGAGCGCATCGTCGAGCACGATGTCACGGAGCACCGTGGTGCCCGCGTTGCGGATCCCGAACGTGTAGCCGACCGTGTCTCC
This sequence comes from Microbacterium sp. Root322, assembly GCF_001425645.1. NCBI lineage: Bacteria > Bacillati > Actinomycetota > Actinomycetes > Micrococcales > Microbacteriaceae > Microbacterium > Microbacterium sp. Root322. The sequence continues at coordinate 691,439 of NZ_LMCS01000002.1, forward strand.
GGCGCCCACCCTGCCGTCCGCTCCGAGCACGATCGCTCCGGCCGTCTTGGTGAGCTCGATGGCGCTCGTGCCCGTGATCACGACATCAGCCGAGGCGTCGTCGGCGACCGGTCCGAGCGGGCTCGTCCCCGTCGTCGTCGCCGTGTTGCGCACGATCTCTGCCTCCACGTCGGCCTGCGTCAGCGTGTACGTGAGCGGACCGCAGTCGGCCGCTGCGCCCACGGCGAGGGTGCCGATCGTGCACAGTGTGCCGGCGCCCAGCAACGGGTCCGAGATCACCACACCGCTGAGGGTTGTGGTGCCGCGGTTGCGTACCGAGAAGGTGTAGTCGACGGTGTCACCCGCGCCGATGAAGCCGTCGCCGTTGACGTCGAGCACGCGCCCGACGTTCTTGAGCAGCTCGATCGTGGCCGTGCCGGTGATGTCGACGTCGGCCTGCGCGGTGTCGGTCACCGTTCCGATCGGGGCGTTCGCGGTGACGGAAGCCTCGTTGTGCACCAGGCCGCCGTCGACGTCCTCCTGGGTGAGCGTGTAGGTGATCGGCGTGCACGACACCGACTGCCCCGGTGCGAGTTCTACTGCGCTCAGCTCGGGGCACGTGACGGTTCCGCCGAGCATGGCGTCGGTGATCACGGCATCGCGCAGCGTCGTGGTTCCGTTGTTCGTCACGGTGAACGTGTAGTCCACGGTGTCACCGGCACCGACGGCGGTGTCACCGTCCACATCGACCACGGTCGAGGGGGCCTTGGCGAGGCTGATGCTGTTGGTCGCCGCGATGGTGACGTTCGCCTCGGCATCGTCGGTCGCGGGCCCCTGGGAGGACTGCGCGGTCACCGACGCGGTGTTGCGCACCGTTCCGGCATCCGCGTCCGCCTGTGTGAGCGTGTACGACACCGGCGCACACGTGACCGAGCCGCCGGGCAGCAGCGGAGCGGAGAACGCCGCACAGGCCACAGCGCCGCCGAGGAGCGGATCGGTGATGGCCGCGCTCGTGAGCGTGACATCACCGGTGTTGCGGATCGTGAAGGTGTAGGCGACCGTGTCGCCGGCACCGATGCGCGCATCCCCGTTGGTGTCGGTCGGGATACCCGCGCTCTTCACGAGCTCGACCTGCGGCGCACCGGAGACGGGGACGGTCACGGTCGAGGTGTTGTCGCTCGGGTCGGGATCGGGCGTGCTCGAGGTGACCGTCGCGGTGTTCGACAGTGTCGCACCCGAGGTCGACGGGTCGACCGTGCCGGTCACGGTCACCGTGAAGGTGGCATCGACGGCGAGCGTCGGCCGCGTGCACTCGAGCTGCGATCCCGTGACGGTGCATCCGGAGGTGGCGGTCGACGGGTTCAGCAACCCGGCGGGGAGCGCATCGGCGACCGTGACGGCGGAGGCGACGCTCGGTCCGTTGTTGGTCACGACGATCGTGTAGGTCACGGCGCCGTTGAGCGGAGCAGGGTTCGCCGAGATCGTCTTGACGATCGCGAGGTCGGCGGACGGCGTGACGGTCACGGTCGCCGTGCCGGTGTTGTTCGACGTGTCGGGATCCGGCGTCTGCGAGGAAGCGACGGCCGTGTTGACCAGCTGCCCCTCCACGTGGACGGTCGCGGTCACGGTGATCGACGCCGATTCTCCGGGAAGCAGCGTCCCCACCGTCCAGCGCGCATCCTCCATCGACCAAGTGCCGACCGACGGCGTGGCACCGGTGAGCATGAAGCCCGCGGGCATGAGCTCGTTCAGCACCACGCCGGAGGCGGCAGACGGGCCCTCGTTGGTCACGGTCACCTCGAACGTGGCCGTTCCGCCGAGCGGGACGGACGGGGTCGAGGTCGTCTTGACGACGCGCACATCGGTGTTCGGCGCGAGCGTGACGTCGACGGTCGAGGTGTTGTCGCCGGTGTTCGGGTCGGGCGTCGCCGATGTGGTCGTCGCCGTGTTCGAGACGATCCCGGTGGCCGTCGTGCTCCAGGTGCCGGTGACCTGGACGACCACCGACCCACCAGGGGCGATGTCGCCGAGTTCGCACCCGACGGTTCCGCCGACGATCGAGCACCCGGAGCCGTTGACGGTGGCATCCAGGAAACCGGCGGGCAGCGTATCGGTGAGCGAGGCGCCACGGGCGACGGATGGACCGCCGTTCGCGACCGTGAGCGTGTAGGTGAAGGCGCTGCCGGGCTCGCCGGTCGCCGGAGCCGTCTTGACGATGCTCAGGTCGGCGCTCTGGACGACCTCGACGTCGACGGAGCTGGCGTTGTTCGTGGTGTCCCGGTCGTCGGCGGGGGCTGCCACCGCCGCGGTGTTCGTCACGGTGCCGATGGGGGCGTCCGCGGCGACGACGGCGTGCACGACGACGTTCGACGGCCCTCCCACGAGGAACGAGGCCCAGTTGCACGTGATCGAGCTCGCGGTGGACGTGCACGTCGCGCCGGGAGGAGCATCCACTCCGGTCACGGAGAAGCCGTCCGGCATGGTGTCGGCGAGCACGACGTTGACGGCGTCCGAGGAACCGAGGTTACGCACCGCGAGGGTGAAGTCGATCGCATCGCCCGCCGAGACCTGCGCCGCGGAGGCCGTCTTGACGACGGACATGTCCGCGATGATGTCGGGCTCGAAGCTGGTCGACGACACGTTGTTCGCGGGGTTCGTGTCGGTCGTGCTCGTCGTCACGGTCGCCGTGTTCTGGAGGACGGCTGTGGCACCGGAGGCGACCTGGACCACCACCACGGTCTCGACGGCCGTCGCGCCCGGCGCGAGCGTACCGATCTGGCACGTGAGGACCGAGGCGTCCACCGTGCACGCTCCCTGTTCGGGAGTGGCGCTGATGAAGGTCGACTCGGGGTCGAGGGGGTCGGAGATCACGACGTTGCGCGCCTCGGACGGCCCGGCGTTGGACACGGACAGGGTGTAGGTCACGTTCTGACCGGCGACCGGGTCCGACGGGGAGAACGTCTTGATGATCGATACGTCGGTCGCCGTCGTCAGCGTGCCGATGACGCTCGCGGTGTTGTTGCCGAGGTTCGGGTCGGTGCGGGTGCCGGAGACGGTGGCCGTGTTCGACAGCGAGGCTCCGGGATCGCTCGACGGCGAGAGCGTGCCCGTCACCTGGATCTGCACGCTCTGACCGACGGCCATGTCGGGGACGGCGCAGCTGACCGCCGCCGCGACCGTGCAGGTCGCGCCGGGAGAGGTGGCGGAGACGTTCGTGACACCGGAGGGGATCGGGTCCGTCACGGTCACCCCGGTCGCCGTCTGCGGCCCGTTGTTCGTCACACCGATCGAGAACGTGACCGGCTGTCCGGCGACGAGCGGATCGGTGTCGAGCGACTTGGTGATGGCGAGATCCGCCGCCGCGCCCACGGGCGTCTGGGTCTCCGGGCTGACCGAGGTGCGGTCCTGGCCCACGACGTCGTCGCGGAAGGCGACCCGCGCCTCGTTGACGATGGTGCTCGCCGCAGCCGAGAGGTTGACCTTGGCGTCGAACGTGTAGCTGGTGCTCGCGCCCACACCGATGGATCCACCGGCGGTGGCGGTGCCGCCGGTGCCGAGACGCACCTGCACCGTGCGGTTGCCCGAAGTGTACGAGCCCCGGTCGTCGCCGGCGCCATCGGTGAGTGAGCCCGCGCCCGCACCGCTGATGATCTTGAGGGAGCCGGGCACGAAGTCGATCCCCGAGGCGAGCACGTCGGACGACACCGACTGCAGGGCCGGGTTTCCGCCGCCGTTGTTCGTCGTGACCGTGTAGCGCAGCGTGTCTCCCACTTCGGCGGTGGTGCCCCCGCGCGTGAGGTTGGTCACCGACTTGGTCGTGAGCAGGCACGGCCCTGTTCCGAAGGTGATGTCGTCGAGGAAGTTGCCGACGGAGGAGACGCCCCCTGCCGAGCTGACCGCCTGGAAGCCGAAGCGCGTCACCGTCTGCCCTGCGGGGACGGTGTAGGTGCCGGTGTGGGAGCCCCAGGCCGCACTCCCGTCCGAGAGGTTGGGGCCGTTCTGCACGAGAGTGCCGGTGGGCGACCCGATCACGACGCGCATCACATCGGTGCCGCTGCGTCCTCGGTGCTTCAGCGACCAGGAGAGCGTCTGCCCCGGGGTCGTCGCGACGTCCTGGAAGAGCCTGCTCGGAGAGTTGGCGTTGAGCTCGGCGAACTGCCGACCCGCGGCCGCGGTGACGCCGTTGAAACCGCTGCTCCAGAGCTCGATCTGGTTCAGGCTGTCGGTGGTCGACCACCCGGGAACCAGCGGGGCCGACGTGAGCGACACCGAGGCGTTCGGGAGCACCGGCGCCTCGAAACCGCCGTTGACCAGCGCCACCGTTCCCTGACAGCTCGTCGGGTCCTGCGCGGCCGAGGCCGGTGTCGGTGCGATCGCGTCGGTCACGACGGTGAGGCCTGCTGCCAGCAGCAGTGCTGATGTGGCGCCCGCGACGGCGCGACGAATGGACAGACGTGTGTTCGCACGCATGTGAAAGCTTCTCCCCGAATACCGGAGACCCCGAACCGGCGTCTCCCCCAGTGGAAGGCTAACCCGGGCGGGCGCGAAAACGATAGCGCCGTTGCCGAACGGAGACCGCGACTACGCTCGAAGGACCGCGCTCTTCAGGAAGGTCACGACATGCCCGTCACCCCCGCAGCCCTCGCCCACGCCGAGGATCTCGCCGACTTCGTCGCCGCGTCGCCCTCGAGCTACCACGCGGCGGAGGAGGTCGCGCGACGGCTGGCAGCCGCAGGGTTCACGCGGCTGCGCGAAGAGGATGCCTGGCCGACACCGGCCGGCGGTCGGTACGTGGTCGTGCGCGATGGTGCGGCGATCGCCTGGGTCGTGCCCGCGGATGCCGTGGCGACCACACCCGTGCAGATCTTCGGTGCGCACACCGACTCCCCCGGTTTCAAGCTCAAGCCCCAGCCGACCACCGGTTCGCGCGGCTGGCTGCAGGCCGCCGTCGAGGTGTACGGCGGCCCGCTGCTGAACTCGTGGCTCGACCGCGAGTTGCGACTCGCCGGGCGACTGGCTCTGGCGGACGGCCGTGTCGTGCTGGCGGACACCGGTCCGCTGCTGCGACTGCCGCAGCTGGCGATCCACCTCGACCGCGGCGTGAACAACGGCCTGGCCCTCGACAAGCAGACCGAGACGCAGCCGGTGTGGGGACTGGGAGAGGCGACAGACGCCGACATCCTCGCCGAACTCGCCGCGTCTGCGGACGTCTCCGCGTCCGAGATCCGCGGCTACGACGTGGTCGTCGCCGACTCCGCACGCGGAGCGGTCTTCGGCAAGGACAGCGCGTTCTTCGCCTCGGGCCGCCTCGACGATCTCGCCTCGGTGCACGCCGGTGTGGTCGCCCTCGAGGCGCATGAACCGGCACCCGGAGCGCCGATCGCCGTGCTCGCCGCGTTCGACCACGAGGAGCTCGGCTCGGAATCGCGCTCGGGCGCCGCCGGCCCCTTCCTCGAAGACGTGCTCGAGCGCCTGTACGCGGGACTCGGCGCCGACGGATCCGCACGGCGCCAGGCCTATGCCTCGTCGTGGTGCCTGTCGAGCGACGTCGGCCACTCGGTGCACCCCAACTACGCCGCCAAGCACGATCCCGTGGTGCAGCCGGTGCTCGGCTCCGGCCCCATCCTGAAGATCAACGCCAATCAGCGCTACGCGACGGATGCGATCGGCACGGCGTCGTGGCGGACCTGGTGCGAGCGCGCCGGCGTCGCGACGCAGGAGTTCGTGTCGAACAACAGCGTGCCGTGCGGCTCGACGATCGGCCCGATCACGGCGACCCGCCTCGGCATCCGCACGGTCGACGTGGGCATCCCGATCCTGTCGATGCACTCCGCACGAGAGCTCGCCGGGGTCAGCGACCTTCACGATCTGGCCCGCACGGCGCAGTCGTTCTTCGCCGGCTGACCCCGGCGGCGGATCCACCCCCTCACGAAAGCCACCCGGCCGCTCCCCGGCAGTGCCAGGATGTGAGGATGACGGACATCAAGCCGGCCCTCATCGAGCGTGCGGGCATCGAGATCATCCCCGAGTCCGAGCGCACCGCGAAGCCTCGCGACCTGTTCTGGCCGTGGTTCGCCGCGAACGTGTCGGTGTTCGGCATGTCGTACGGGTCGTTCGTGCTCGGCTTCGGCATCTCGTTCTGGCAGGCGACCATCGTCTCGGTCATCGGCATCGTGGTGTCGTTCCTGCTCTGCGGGCTCATCGCCATCGCCGGCAAGCGCGGCTCGGCGCCCACCATGGTGCTCTCCCGCGCGGCGTTCGGCGTGCAGGGCCAGAAGGTGCCGGGCATCGTCTCGTGGCTGACCTCGATCGGGTGGGAGACGTTCCTCGCGATCCTGGCCGTGCTCGCCACCGCGACCGTGATCACGCAGCTCGGAGGCGACGGCGACAGCGTGTGGCTCAAGGTCGTCGCGACCGCGATCGTCGCCGCACTGATCGTCACGGCATCCGTGCTCGGCTATCACACGATCATGAAGCTGCAGTCGGTGCTCACGTGGATCACCGGCGTCGTGACCGTGCTCTACATTATCCTCGCCGCACCGGCGATCGACCTCGCCGCCGTGCTGGCCCGACCCGACGGCGGCATCGGCCAGGTGATCGGGGCACTCGTGATGGTGATGACCGGATTCGGCCTCGGCTGGATCAACATCGCCGCCGACTGGTCGCGCTACCAGAAGCGCACGGCATCCGACGGAGCGATCGTCGCCTGGAACACGATCGGAGGATCGGTGGCACCGGTGATCCTCGTGGTGTTCGGTCTGCTGCTGGGCGGATCCGACGAAGATCTCATGAACGCGATCGCTGCGGATCCGATCGGCGCGCTCGCCTCCATCCTGCCGACGTGGGTGCTCGTGCCCTTCCTGCTCACCGCCGTGCTCGCGCTCGTCTCGGGAGCGGTGCTGGGCATCTACTCCTCCGGGTTGACGCTGCTCAGCCTCGGCATCCGCATCCCCCGTCCGTCGGCTGCGGCGATCGACGGCGTGATCCTCACGATCGGCACCGTCTTCGTGGTGTTCTTCGCCACCGACTTCCTCGGTCCGTTCCAGAGCTTCCTGATCACGCTCGGTGTGCCGCTCGCCTCGTGGGCCGGAATCCTGATCGCCGACATCCTGCGCCGGAAGAAGGACTACGACGAAGAGGCCCTGTTCGATCAGAACGGTCGCTACGGCGCGTGGGACTGGACCTCGATCGGCACCCTGGTCGTGACGAGCGTGATCGGCTGGGGCCTGGTCGTGAACAACTTCGCCGAGGATGCCGCGTGGAACAACTGGCAGGGCTACCTGCTGTTCCTCATCGGCGGCAGGGACGGCGAATGGGCGTATGCGAACCTCGGGGTGTTCTTCGCGCTGGTGCTGTCGTTCCTCGTGACCTACTTCGCCAGGGCCGCGAAGATCCGGCGCCAGGAGGCGGTGTGAGCGCTCCGGCGACCGGGGGCACCTGGCTCGTGGTGATCGATCCGCAGGCGATCTTCGCCGCGCCAGACTCCGCGTGGGGTTCACCGTTCTTCGGCGAGGCGATGCCACGCATCCGCGCCCTCGCGGACGCGTTCGGCGACCGTGTGCTCGTCACCCGCTGGATGCCGACGGCCGATCGGTCCACCTCGTGGGGTGACTACTTCGCGGCATGGCCGTTCGCCGACCAACCGCCGAGCGACCCGCTGTTCGCCCTGGTGCCCGAAGCCGCCAGCCTCTCCCCGCATCCGAGCATCGACCTGCCGACGTTCGGCAAGTGGGGGCCCGAGCTCGAGGCGATCGTCGGACGCGGAGGGCATCTCGTGCTCGCCGGGGTCTCGACCGACTGCTGCGTGATCTCGACGGCACTGGCCGCCGCCGACGCCGGCGCTCACGTCACGATCGCGGCCGACGCGTGCGCCGGATCGAGCGCCGAGAACCATGCGGCCGCCCTGCAGGTGATGGGGCTGTATCCCCCGCAGATCATCGTCAGCGACACCGATACCGTGCTCGGCACCCCCTGACCGCGAGCGTCAGGCCGAGGCCCGCACCGCGGCGGCGATGTCGGCCGGGGAGCCGTGCCAGGGCGCTCCGTGGCCGGGAAGCACCCACGATGCCGAGACTCCCGCCAGTTTGTCGAGGGAGGCGAGCGCCCGCTCCGGCTCGTCGGTGAACGGCGCGGGCTGAGCCCCGGTCCGCCCTGTCAGCACGTGCCGGGTGGTCAGCGCATCGCCGACGAACACCGCGTCGACGGCCGGCACGTGCACCGCGATGCTCCCCGGCGAGTGGCCGGGCATTCCGATGACGACCGGAGCACCGGGCAGATCGAGCACGTCGCCGTCGGCGACTTCCGTGACGACGGACACGTGCGGTGTGCGCAGGGCGCTCTTGCGCAGGCCGTAGGCGAAGAAGCCGAGCGTGGGCCCGATCCTCGCCGGTCCCATCGCGGTCTTGGGCTTCTCTCCGGTGCGGACTCGATGCGCGTCGGCCGTGTGGATGTACACCGGCACCTCCGCCTCGGTGCGCAGCCGCTCGGCGAAGCCGATGTGATCGCCGTCGCCGTGGGTCAGGACGAGGCCGCGGATATCGGACAGCGGACGACCGATCAGTTCGAGCTCGCGCTGGAGGTCGCGCCAATGCCCGGGAAGGCCCGCATCGATCAGGGTGATCCCCTCCGGCAGGTCGATGAGGTACGAGGCGACGATGTCGTTGCCCAGGCGGTGCAGGCGGGGTGCGAGCTTCATGACGGATCCTCTCGGGATGATTGCGATGGCTACGTTACGTAGCTATGATGGCTATTGTCAATAGCCATCCAGGAGGATCCGATGCCGACACCCGAACGCACGTCCACCGAGGAGATCGTCGCGGCGGGGCGGGAGATCCTCGAGGTCGCCGGCCCCTCGGGCCTCACGATGCAGGCGGTCGCGGATCGGGTGGGCGTCCGCGCCCCCTCGCTCTACAAGCGGGTGCGGGATCGGGACGCCCTGCACGCCGCCGTCGCCACCGCGTCGATCGACGCTCTCACCGCGCGGCTCGAAGCTGCGGGCGACGACATCGGTGCGCTCGCGCACGCCTATCGCGGCTTCGCACAGGAGCACCCCGAGGGCTTCCGCCTCATGTTCACGATCGCCGCGCCGCACGATGCCCTCGAGCGCTCGGCCGCTCCGCTGATCCGCGCAGCATCCGCCCTGGTCGGCGAAGAGGACGCGCTCGACGCTGCCCGCCTGTTCACCGCCTGGGCGACCGGGTTCCTGCAGATGGAGCTGTCCGGAGCGTTCCGCCTCGGCGGCGACGTCGACCGCGCTTTCGACTACGGCCTGCGTCGACTCACCGCCGGGATGGCCGGCTGAGCCGCAACAGGCACGGGCATGACCCCACCGGCGCGCGCACCAGCGGCGGCGGGGTTACTTCATCGTGTCGAGGATGCCGACGAGGTCTTCGAACGTGGTGAGCGGGTTCAGGATCGCGAATCGCGTGTTCGGGCGCCCGGCGTGCGAGCTCGGCACCACGAACGCGCGCTGCGAATCGAGCAGCGCCGCCGACCACCGGTCGTAATCGGCGCGCTCCCACCCTTCCCGCTCGAACACGACGATCGACAGCTGCGGATCGCGCACCAGTCGCAGCTCGGGGCGACGGGCGATCTCGTCGGCGATGCGTCGGGTCAGCGCGAGTCCCGCACTCACGGCATCACGGTAGGCGGTGACGCCGTACGTCGCGACCGAGAACCACATCGGCAGGCCTCGCGGGCGGCGCGTGAGCTGGATCGAGTAGTCCGAGGGGCTGAACTCGTCGACCTCGGTCAGGATGTCGAGGTACTCGGCGTGCTGCGTGTGCGCCCGTCGTCCGCTGTCGGGATCGCGGTAGATCAGAGCGCAGCAGTCGAACGGCGCGAAGAGCCACTTGTGCGGATCGACGATGACCGAGTCGGCGCGCTCGACGCCCTCGAAGATGTGTCGCGCCTCGGGTGCCAGCATGGCGGTGAGGCCGTAGGCGCCGTCGATGTGCAGCCAGAAGTCGAACTCGTCCTTGAGGGCCGCGATTCCCTTGATGTCGTCGACGATGCCGAAGTTGGTCGACCCGCCGGTGGCGACCACCGCGCAGATCTCGTCGCCGTGCTCGACGAGGGCCTCGCGCACGCCATCGGCGCGGAGCACGCCGTCGTCGCCTGCCGGGACCAGCAGCACGTCGACGTCCATGATCTTCGCGGCCGACTTGTTGGAGGAGTGCGCCTCGACGCTGCACACGATCTTCCACCGGGTGGGCAGCTCTTTGCCTTCTGCGATCAGCCGGGCCTTCGCGGCCTCGCGTGCGGCGACCAGCGCCGACAGGTTCCCGATCGTGCCGCCCTGCACGAACACCCCGCCTGCGGTCTCGGGCAGCCCGAACTCGCTCGCGAGCCACGACAGCACCTCGTTCTCGGCGTGCACGGCCCCCGCGCCCTCGAGCCAGCTTCCGCCGTACAGCCCCGACGCGGAAACGACCAGGTCGAACGCGATCGCGGCCATGGTCGGCGCGGTCGGGATGAACGACAGGTACAGCGGGTGGCTCGTGGTCAGGCAGGCCGGAGCGAGGACGTGCTCGAACACGCTGAGGGCGCGCGCGGCGCCGAGTCCCGCATCGGTGATCGTGGGCCCGACCAGACGGTTCAGCTCCGCCTCGGACTGGGGCTTGTCCAGCGGCACGTCGGAGGCGAGCATGCGGCGGCGCGAATAGTCGAGCACGGCGTCGACGATCGCGGTCGATTCGGGCGAGGCCGCGTGCATGCGCACAGCATCCATGGGCGTTCCTTTACTTGTCATCGGATCGGGGGTCCGTGGGTCGGGGGTCGGTGGAATGGGAGACGGTGGCGCGCGAGCCGGTGGCCTCGGGCGTCGCGCTGTCGAGCACCGCAGCGAGCGCCCGCCTGGCGAGGTCGGCACGGTCGCGGGGCGCCCACTTCACCAGTGAGTGCGCGTTCATGCCGTCGACCATCGCGAGCAGCAGCCAGGCTGCGGTGTCGGCACGACCGGCGGCGATGGCTCCGGCCGCAGCGGCACGGGCGAAGATCTGCTCGAGCGCACTCTGCCACCCGTCCATCTCCTGCCGCACGCGCGCGGCGAGCGCATCGTTTCGGGCTCCGAGCGCCCAGGCCTGCACCCAGATGAGGGTGACGTCGTCGCGGTCGGCATCGAGGAGCGTCTCGATGAGTCGCAGCAGGCTCTCGCGCAGGTCGTCGGTGTCGTCGAACGCGGCGATCACCTCTTCGCGCTCGGCCGCCACGATCAGCCCGAAGACGTCGGCGACGAAGGTGTCCATCCCCGGCCGGTAGTGCGCCACGAGTGCGGGGGTGACCCCGACGCGAGCCGCGACCGCGCGGACGGTGAGGCTCTCGAGTCCGCTCTCGCGGGCAAGGCCGATCGCACCGTCGAGGATCGACTGATCGCGCTCCTCCGGCGACATCCGCCGAGTGGACGTACCTGTTGACGTGGTCTTCATCAGGGGTTACCGTAACACCTGTTGATCGCATGTTCAATAGACGAACCGGCAGCAGCGAGGAGATCACGATGAGCTGGCGCATGCCCACCGAGACCGCACGTCACGAGCGCACCTGGATGGCGTTCCCCGCGGAGGGCGAGACCCTCGGTGACACCGACGCCGCCCGCGAGGAGGGCTACGCCACCTGGACCGCCGTCGCCCACGCCGTCGCCGAGTTCGAGCCCGTGTCGATGCTGGTCGATCCGAGCGAGGTCGCCAGGGCCCGGCGCATGCTCAGCAGCAGCATCGAGATCGAGATCGCGCCCGTGGACGAGTTCTGGATGCGCGATTCGGGGCCGACCTTCGTGGTCGACGACGAGCGTCCTGGCGTGCTCGGCGCGGTCGACTGGATCTTCAACGGCTGGGGCGCCCCGGAATGGGCCGAGTGGCGCAAGGCCGCACAGCACGCACGCATCGTGGCGGACGCCGTCGGCGCCGAGCTCGTGAGTTCGACGCTCGTGAACGAGGGCGGCGGCATCCACGTCGACGGCGAGGGCACCGTGCTCCTCACCGAGACCGTGCAGCTGGACCCCCGGCGCAACCCCTACGCCGACAAGCAGCGGATCGAGGCCGAGATGGCCCGCACGATCGGCGCGACCACGGCGATCTGGCTCCCCCGTGGGCTCACTCGCGACTACGACGACTTCGGGACGAACGGCCACGTCGACATCGTCGCCACCATCGTGTCGCCCGGGCGGCTGCTGCTGCACGACCAGCAGAACCCCGACCACCCCGATCACGCGGTCACGCGCGAGCTGCGCAGCATGCTCGCGGAGCAGACGGACGCCGCCGGCCGCCGCTTCGAGGTGATCGGGCTGCCCGCCCCTTCGACGCTCTCCGACGATGAGGGCCCTGTCGACTGGAGCTACGTCAACCACCTCGTCACGAACGACGGCGTCGTGGCCTGCGGCTTCGGCGACGAGAAGGCCGATGCCGCAGCGCGCGAGATCCTCGCCGATGCCTACCCCGGACGCCGCGTGGTCACGGTCGATGCGCGCCCGCTGTTCGCCCGCGGCGGCGGCATCCACTGCATCACCCAACAGCAGCCCGCCCTCGACGGAAGCCGCTGATGTTCGACGTGGTCGAGGCGTCCATCGCCGATCTGCGGCGCGCCCTCGACGCCGGAGACACGACCGCCGTCGAACTGGTCGACGCATACCTCGCGCGCATCTCCGCCTTCGACGCCCCCGGCACCGAGACCGCCCTGAACGCGGTCGTCGTCGCCAATCCCCGCGCGCGGAGCGAGGCCGCCGCTTCCGACGCGCGTCGCGCCCGCGGGGAGACGCTCGGGCCGCTCGACGGCATCCCGTACACCGCGAAGGACAGCTACCTCGTGCGCGGCCTCACCGCCGCCGCGGGGAGTCCCGCCTTCGCAGAGCTCGTGGCCCAGCGCGATGCCTTCACGATCGAGCGGCTGCGCGCGGGCGGCGCCATCTGCCTCGGACTGACGAACATGCCCCCGATGGCGAACGGCGGCATGCAGCGCGGCGTCTACGGTCGCGCCGAGAGTCCCTACAACGCAGCCTTCCTCACGGCGCCCTTCGCCTCCGGTTCGTCGAACGGCTCCGGCACGGCGACGGCGGCGAGCTTCGCCGCCTTCGGTCTCGGTGAGGAGACCTGGTCGAGCGGCCGTGGTCCGGCTACCAACAACGCGCTGTGCGCCTACACCCCCTCGCGCGGGGTGATCTCGACCCGCGGCAACTGGCCGCTCGTGCCGACCATGGACGTGGTGGTGCCGCACACCCGCTCGATGGCCGACCTGCTCGAAGTGCTCGAGGTCATCGTCGCCGACGACGCCGAGACCCGTGGCGACTTCTGGCGCGCGCAGCCGTGGGTGGCGTTGCCTGCGGCATCGACGGTGCGACCGGAATCGTATCCGGCACTCGCGACAGGCGGCCCCCTCGCCCTCGTCGGCGCGCGTATCGGGATCCCCCGGATGTACATCAATGCGGACCCGGATGCCGGCACTGCCGAGAACCCCGGCATCGGCGGGCCCACCGGCCGGCGCATCGAGACACGGGCGAGCATCATCGAGCGCTGGGAGGTCGCCCGCCGCGACCTCACCGCCGCCGGAGCGACCGTGATCGAGGTCGATTTCCCGGTGGTGTCGCACTACGAGGGCGACCGTCCGGGGGCGCACACCATCGCGACCCGCGGCCTGGTGTCGCCGGAGTACCTGCGCCGCGAGATCGTCGATCTCTCGGCGTGGGCGTGGGAGGACTTCCTGCAGGCGAACGCCGACCCCGCTCTGCACTCGCTCGTCGACGTCGACGGCGCCACGATCTTCCCCCACCCCCCGGGCGCACTCCCCGACCGCTACACAGGCTTCGACGACGACATCGCCGAGTATCCGGACTGGGTGCGCCGCCACCCCGATGCCTCGTTCACGGACATGCCCGAACTCGAAGACGGCCTGCGCGGCCTGGAGGAGACCCGTCGTCGCGACCTGGAGGTGTGGATGGATGTGCTGCGGCTCGATGCCGTGGTCTTCCCGGCGGTCGCGGATGTGGGTCCGGCCGATATGGACGTGAACCCCGAATCCGCCGACCGCGGCTGGCGCAACGGCGTCTGGATCGCGAACGGCAACCTCGCCGTGCGCCACCTCGGCATCCCGACCGTCACCGTCCCGATGGGGGTGATGAGCGACATCGGCATGCCGATCGGCCTCACCTTCGCAGGTCGGGCGCATGACGACACGCGACTGCTGCGCCTCGCGGCGGCGTTCGAAGCGACAGGCGGCCCTGGCACGCGTCGCACGCCGCCGCCGCGCACCCCCGCGCTCTGAGGGACGTCGACGCAGAACATATCACTCCTGTGACGCTCGCCACGAAAGTGATATATTCGGCGCATGCACACCGAGAACGAACGCGCCCTGGAATCCGGCATCGTCACCGACCTCTCCGGCCGGATGACGTACGGCTCCTACCTGGCGCTGGACCAGCTGCTCACCGCGCAGCATCCGGTGAGCGAACCGCAGCACCACGACGAGATGCTGTTCATCATCCAGCACCAGACCACCGAGCTGTGGCTCAAGCAGCTGCTGCATGAGCTGTCCTCGGCGCGTGAGCTGCTCGCCCGCGACGACCTCCGCGAGGCACTGAAGCGCATCGCCAGGGTCAAGCGCATCCAAGACGTGATGACCCAGCAGTGGTCCGTGCTCGCGACCCTCACCCCCACCGAGTACGCGCAGTTCCGCGGGGCACTGGGCAACTCGTCGGGCTTCCAGTCCGTGCAGTACCGGGCGGTGGAGTTCGCCCTCGGCAACAAGAACGAGAAGATGCTGAGCGTCTTCGCCGACCACCCCGCCAACCTCGCTCTGCTCACCGCCGAGTGGGAGAAGCCGACGCTCTACGACGAGTTCCTGCGCTTCGCCGCCCGCCGCGGGCTGCCGATCCCGAGCTCGATCCTCCAGCGCGATGTGCGCGAGCCCTACCGGGAGACCCCGGAGCTGGTGCCCGCGATCCGCGAGATCTACCAGGACCCGAGCCGGTACTGGGACCTGTACGAGGCGTGCGAAGACCTGGTCGACCTCGAGGACAACTTCCAGTTCTGGCGCTTCCGACACCTCAAGACCGTCGCGCGCACGATCGGCATGAAGGTCGGCACCGGCGGCTCCAGCGGCGTCGGCTTCCTGCAGCGCGCACTGGATCTGACCTTCTTCCCCGAGCTCTACACCGTGCGCACCGAGATCGGCAGCTGATGCACGCCGCGACGTTCTTCGACGGAGTCGGGTGGCGCGAGGGCGTCGTCGAGCTCGTCGACGGGCACCTGCGGCTGCGCGATGCGGTGCCCGCGTCGGGAGCTCCCCGGCTCGATGGTGTGATCGTGGGCGGATTCACCGACCACCACGTGCACCTCCAGCTCATCGAGCATGGCGTGCTGGCAGAGTCACGCCTCGGCCGCGTGGTCGACCTGGGCGGAAACCCCGAGGCACTGCGTCTGATCGCCGTGCCGGAACCGGTGTCCGTCCACTTCGCCGGAGCCTTCCTGACCACCCCCGGCGGGTACCCCTCCGACCGCGGTTGGGCGCCGGAGGGCTCGGTGCGCGAGATCGCCGACGCCGCGGCCGCAGCCGACGCCGTCGCGGAGATGGCCGACGCCGGCGCGACCTGCATCAAGGTCACCAGCAACAGTGCCGCAGGACCCGTCCTCACCGACGATCTGTTCCGCACGATCGTGCGGCTCGCTTCCGCGCGCCGTCTCCCCGTCGTCGCCCACGCCGAAGGGGCGGGCGAAGCACGGCGTGTGGTCGGTCTCGGAGCCGCCCGGCTCGCGCACGCCCCGTTCACGGAGCGACTCGACGATGACGAGATCGGGCGCCAGGCCGCCTCCGCCTCCTGGATCTCGACGCTCGCCATCCATGACGACCCCGAGCGTGCGATCGCGATCGACAACGTGCGCCGCTTCCGCACCGCAGGCGGCAGCGTGCTCTACGGGACCGACCTGGGCAACGGACCGAGGCCGGTCGATCTGAACCCGCACGAGGTCGCCGCTCTCCGCGAGGCAGGACTCGACGATGCCGCCCTGCTGCAGGCTCTCGCCCCCGTGGACCCGCGCGAACCCCACTCCGCTCTCCTCCTCATCCCCGGCGGAACCCCGTCGAGCGCCGATCCGCTCGTCGCCCGCCCCCTCACCCCCGCAGACCTGAAGGTGTGACATGACCATGACGCCCGACTCCTCCCTCCTCGAACTCGCCCGCGCTCTCGATGCGGCCGATCCGCTGCACGCCCACCTCGATGCGTTCGCCGAGGCTCCTGGCGTCACCGCGTACCTCGACGGCAACTCGCTCGGGCGTCCCCTGCGCGATGTCCCCGAGAAGATCGCCGCCTTCGTGCGGGACGACTGGGGCACGCGGCTGATCCGCTCGTGGGACGAGCAGTGGATGGCGCTGCCGATGGAGCTGGGCGACCGCATCGGACGGGTCGCTCTCGGCGCCGCCCCCGGCCAGACCGTCGTGGCCGATTCGACCAGCGTGCTGATCTACAAGCTCATGCGCGCCGCCGCGTCGGCCGACCCGGACCGCACCGAGCTCGTGATCGAGGCGGGCAACTTCCCCACCGACCGGTTCCTCGCCGAGGGCGTGGCCGCCGAGACGGGGATGACGCTGCGGTGGATCGAACCCGACCCGGTGCACGGGGTGACCATCGCCGATGTCGAGGCCGTCGTCTCCGCACGCACCGCCCTGGTGTCGCTGAGCCATGTCGACTATCGCTCGGGAGCCCTGGCCGACATGCCGGGCATCACCGCGACGGTGCGCGAGGCCGGCGCCCTGATGATGTGGGATCTGTGCCACTCGGCCGGCGTCGTGCCGATGCAGCTCGACGAGTGGGGTGTCGACATGGCTGTCGGCTGCACCTACAAGTACTTGAACGGCGGGCCGGGCTCCCCCGCCTTCGCCTACCTCCGACACGGACTGCAGGGTGTGCTGCGCCAGCCGATCCAGGGCTGGTGGAGCGCGGCCGACATCTTCGCGATGGGGCCGGAGTACGTACCGTCCGGCGACATCCGCCAGCTGCTCAGCGGCACTCCCCCGGTGACGTCGATGCTCGCGATGCAGGGGATGCTCGACCTCATCGAGCACTCGACGATCGAGGGCGTGCGGGCCAAGTCGCAGTCGTTGACCGATCTCGCCGTGCGTGCCTACGACGAGGTGCTCGCCCCTCTCGGTGTGCGACTGCTCAGCCCTCGCGATGCCGAGCTGCGAGGCGGACACGTGACGATCGGGCATCCGGACTTCCGCGACGTCACACGTCGCCTGTGGGCCGACGGCATCATCCCGGACTTCCGATTCCCCGACGGCATCCGCCTCGGACTCTCTCCGCTGAGCACCTCGCACGTCGAGACCATCACCGGCGTGCTCGCGGTGCGCGACGCCTTGGAGTCCGGTGACTTCTGACCGTGCCGTCGCGCCCGTCCTCGACGACATCGATGCGCGCCCGGGCAGCACCGCATCGTTGCTGCGGACGTTCATCGGCGTCTTCCTGCGCCCGCTCGGCGGGTGGATCTCCGCCGCCGACCTGGTCGCCCTCGCCGGCGACCTCGGCATCGAACCGGCCCCGGCGCGCACCGGTGTCGCACGCCTCAAGCAGAAGGGCCTGCTGCTCGCCGCCCGTGAGAAGCAGATCGGCTACCGGCTGAACCCGGCAGCGATCCCGATGCTCGAACGCGGCGATCGGCGCATCTTCGAGATGCGCGAGATGACGGACGCCGACACGTGGTGCCTGGTCTCGTTCTCGATCCCCGAGAGCGCGAGGAGCGTGCGCCATCAGCTGCGTCGACGACTGCAGTGGATCGGTGCGGGAGTCGTGTCGCCCGCCCTGTGGATCTGCCCCGGCCACCTTCAGGACGAGGTGGTGCAGATCCTCGACGAACTCGATGCGCGCCCGTGGGCGACGCTGTTCCCGGCATCCGCCCCCGTTCCCGCCGGCAGCCTCGTCGACGCTGCGGCGCAGTGGTGGGATCTGGATGCGCTGCGCGACGAGCACCTCGCCTTCCAGGCGTCGCTCGCAGACCTGCCAGCGGAGCCGTTCGCCGCGTACGTGCAGCTGATCGACCGCTGGCGGGTGCTGCCGTACACCGATCCGGGGCTTCCCCCGTCGATGCTGCCGGCCGATTGGCCCGGTCGTGACAGCTTCGACGAGTTCGCCCGCCGGTCGGCGGCGCTGACAGCACCCGCCTGGGCGCACGTGCGCGCCCGGATCGTCTAACCCGCCCGCCCCGCGACCTCGGCGAGGAAGCCCGCCACGTGCTCCTGCAGTCGCAGGATTCGCAGGTCGCGCGCGAACTCGCGGTCGAACCCCTGGTAGGCCAGCGGCGGCAGGACCCGCACGTTGTGGTTGCAGCCGAACTCGGCGCAGGTGAGCACACCCACGCTGTCGCCCTTGCGCCCGGCCGGTCCGGCCTTGCGCGCTACGTACAGCTGCACGTCGTTGCGGAGCGTCACGTCTTCGCACCACGAGCACTGCGCTCTGGCGATCACGCGCTGCTCGGCGCGCTGCAGGAAGACACCGACCGGGGCGTCATCGATCCAGGTGACGACGTAGGCCCGGCGGGGCATCTTCGGGTCGGCCCACCCGAGGAAGTCGAGCCGGTCGAAGTCGATCTCGGCGAATCCGGGCGGAAGGGTCAGGTCGGAGACCTCTTTGCGGGAGGCGTTGAGGAAGGAGGCGCGGATGGCGCGCTCGTCGATGGGACGCATGGGAGTGGTGCTTTCGGAGTGGTCGCCGCGAAGGCGGGTCGATGAGAGGAAGGAACCCGGACACGGTGGCCGGGTACGTCGCGACACCGGGGACGGGGGTTCCGCCTCCGGTGGGTCCTCAGCCTCTGCCTGCGGCGCGGGAAGCGCCTGCAGCTCCGCTCTGCGCCCCGAGGGCGCTCATCGACGACAGCACCCGGCGAGCCTACACCCGTTTGTTTCACTCCATGTCGGCCCGCCTGGGCACCACGCGAAGGGCGTCTTAGTCTTTCCGGAACGTCCGACCAGAAGGAGACCACCGTGTCCACGCCGCTGAACCGCCTTTCGCCCCTCCCGGTGCGTGAGCGTGCGGCGTGCATGTGCAGCCACGGCGGCCGGTGCTCCTCCTTCGCCCCCGGCCATGCTCTGCACCTCATCCAGGCACGCATCGCCTCGGCGACGCCCGCCGGGTGGATCGACGCCCTCGTCGAGTCCGCCGACGCCAGCTCCGGTGACCTCGTGGTGCGCACGCTCGAGGGCGAAGCGCATGCGCTGTGGAACGGTTCCGGTGCCGCCCTCGAGGCCGCCCCCGGCACCCCCGTCGCGCTGCACGCGCGCTACGGAGTGCTCGCCGTCGGCGGCACGCAGTTCAACGTCGCCGCCGTCTGATCGTTCTTCCTGAGCCCGCCTCCGGTTCAGGCGCTCGCCATCAGCATGTCCTTCATGGCCGAGCAGGCGTCCATGCAGGCCTGGCACGCCTGAGCGCACATCCGACACACGTCGCTCTCGTCGGCATGCCGCGCACACGCGTCCATGCACGTCTTGCACATCGCGATGCAGGCGTTGAGCATCGCCATCATCGACGCCGGGGTCATCCCCTGCATCCGCATCATCGACCGCATCATGGTGCCTGCCATGTCGGCGCAGTTCATGCAGGCGGGAGAGCAGTCCATCATCTGCGTCGAGCACACCGTGCAGGCCTGTTCGCATGCGGCGCACGCATCCATGCACGCCTGCATGACGGACATGTCCATCATCTGCATGTCGGGCATCGACTCCATGCTCTTCGACATGGCGCCCATCATCATCGAGTCCATCGCACACCGCTTCCTTGGTCGAGGTCCGCGGGCAGGACCACCCGCCTGGCGCCAGGCTAGTCCTTCGCGAGGCGTGAGTCGATGGCGACCGAACGTTGTCACGGCCCGGGCGGATTGTCAATCCCGTGGCCGCTTCTCCGAAGGAGTGAGAGTGTCGGAGGCAATCGATCCGCCTACGAGAGGAGCCGCACATGAGTGCCGCAGACGACATCAAGAACGCCGCCGAGAAGGCCGCCGGAAAGGTCAAGGAAGGCGTCGGAAAGCTCACCGACAACGAGAAGCTCGAAGCCGAGGGCAAGGCGGATCAGGTCAAGGCCTCCGCCAAGCAGGCCGGCGAGAACGTGAAGGACGCCGCGGGCAAGGCCGGCGACAGCGTCCGGGACGCGTTCGAGAAGTAAGGCGCCCCACACACCGAAGAGGTGAGGTCCGCCGAAGGGCGGGCCTCACCTCGATGGGTCAGACGTGTGGTGTCGTCAGACCTTGCGGCTGCCGCTGATCGCTCGGATCAACCAGGCGATCACGGCGATCGCGAGGAGGACGAGCCCGACCCACAGGAGGAACTGGAGCGACTGCACCAGTCCTCCGGTGATCGCAAGAATCACTGCGATGACGATGACGATGATCAGGAGGATGTTCATCGGTCTTTCCCTTCTTTCGGCAGGCGCGAACGCCCGACTGTGGTGCCCCCACGCTAGCCGCGGTGGGAGTTCTGTCCGAGGGGGTTGACTTCCGCCCTCCGAGTGCGCGAAGGAGATGGGAACATGCCAGGAAGACGCGACAACGCGCTGAAGGATCCCGAGCTGTACGAAGAGCTCAGGAAAGACGGGGCCTCCAAGGAGAAGGCCGCGCGCATCTCGAATGCCGCGGCGAAGGAGGGGCGCAGTGCCGTAGGGCGTCGCGGCGGCGAGCACGGCGACTACGAGGACTGGACCGTTCCCCAGCTGCGTGCGCGCGCGAAGGAGCTGGGGCTGACCGGCTACAGCGGCAAACGGAAGTCCGAGTTGATCTCCGCGCTCAGGAATCACTGAGGCCGCCGATGTCGCGCTTCGGCGTCGAGGAGGAGTTCCTCTTCCTCGATGAGCATTCGCTGGTGCCCGTGGCCCTCGCCTCCGGCACTCGCGAGCGCATCACGCGCCTCCGCACGGGCGGAGAGGTCACCACGGAGTATCTGACCTCGCAGATCGAGTGCCTGACCGAGCCGGTCGCGACCGCGGTGGATGCCGAGGCGCAGCTGAGGCACCTGCGCGGGCTCATCGGCTGGCATGCCCGGGAGCAGCACGCGATCGCCGCCGGTACCGGCACGCCGTTCGCCACGACCCGCTCCTCCACCGTGTCGCCCTCACCCCACTACGACGAGGTGGCCGAGCAGCTCGGACACCTCACGCGCGACCACGAGGTCAACGGCCTGCACGTGCACGTCGAGGTCGCCGATGACGAGGACAGGGTCCGCGCGCTCGATCGCGTGCGCGGCTGGCTCCCCGTGCTGCTGGCGCTCACCGGCAACAGCCCCTTCGTGAACGGACGGGATTCCGCCTTCGCCAGCTGGCGCAGCATCCTGATCCGTCGCCTGCCCTCGTCTTGGGCGCCGCCGCGGTTCCGCGACTACGACGAGTACCGGGCAGGTGTGCAGCGCCTCGTCGACGTCGGAGCCCTCGCCGATGCGGCGTCGCTGTCGTGGTCGGCGCGAATCTCGGAGCGCTACCCCACCGTTGAGGTGCGGGTCTTCGATGCGCAGCTGACGGCCGAGGACGCGGTGTTCGCCGCCCTCCTCTCCCGAGCGATCGTGCTCACCGACGATCAGCCGCTCGCCGACATCGGAGTGGACGGCATCGACGCCTCACTGTGGACGGCGGCCCGCAGAGGCATGGGTGCGCGCCTGATCGATCCGACGACGGGCGAGATCGAGGATGCCTGGACCGTGGCCGACCGGATGCGGGCATCGATCGCCCCCGCCCTCCGCGAACTCGGTGACGAGGAACGGGTGTGGGAGGGTTTCGAGCGCCTGCGCACACTCGGCACCGGCGCCGACCGGCAACGCCGCGCCGTCCACGACGGTGGAGCGCCCGCACTCGCCGAGCTCCTGCGCGCGGGGACACCGGCCCCGTTCCCCGCCTCCCCGCCGGCAGCTCCGCGCGTGACCGCGCCGAAGCCCTGACCGACCTGGCCAAACCGCCCCGACGTCGACTGCCGGGGGTAGTGTCGGCCTGTGGCATCCTTCGCTCCGCTCCAGCGGCTCGTCATCTCCATCGCGGTGCTCGCGTCATTCGTGACCTTCCTCGACGGCACGGTCGTGAACGTCGCGCTACCCGCGATCAGTCGTGAGCTCGGCGGCGGCATCACCACCCAGCAGTGGGTCGTCGACGCGTATCTCATCACTCTGAGCGCTCTGATCCTGCTCGCCGGTTCGGTGTCGGACGCCTACGGCCGTGTGCTCGTAATGCGGATCGGACTGATCGCCTTCGGCGTCGCCTCCATCGCGGTCGCCGCAGCGTTCGATCCGCTCACACTGATCATCGCCCGCGCCGCCCAGGGAGCCGCGGGGGCGCTGCTGGTGCCCAGCTCGCTCGCCCTGATCACCGCCACGATGCGCGCCGACGTGCAGTCGCGGGCCATCGGAGTCTGGACCGCCTTCACCACCGGTGCGCAACTGGTCGGTCCGCTGCTGGGCGGGCTCTTCGTCGACTACCTCTCCTGGCGCTTCGTGTTCCTCATCAACGTCATCCCGATCGGGATCACGCTCCTGCTGCTCTCCCGCCTGCGTCTGCCCGAGCATCCCCGCGGCATCACCGTCGACTGGTGGAGCGGGGCGCTGTGCGCGATCGGTCTCGGCGCCGTGGTCTTCGCGCTCATCGAGCAGCCGAACCTGGGATGGCAGTCGCCCGCGATCTGGATCCCCGCGGTGGCCGGCGCCGCCCTGTTCGCGCTGTTCCTGTGGCGCCAGCAGCACTCCGCGTCGCCCCTCATGCCGCTGTGGCTGTTCCGCGTGCGCGACTTCGGCTGGGGCAACCTCGCCACGTTCTTCGTGTACGCCGCACTGTCGCTCAACGGCTTCGTGGTCGGCGTCTACCTGCAGCAGGGCGCGGGGCTCAGCGCGACTGCCGCAGGCCTGGCGAGCCTCCCCATGACGATCCTGATGATCCTCGTCAGCTCGCGCGCAGGTCAGTGGGCGGGCCGATGGGGACCGCGTATCTTCATGACGGTCGGGCCGCTGCTCATGGCCGTCGGCGCCCTGATGCTGCTTCTCGTCTCCACCGACTTCGACTACTGGTGGCAGGTGCTGCCGGCCATGATCGTGATGGGTCTCGGACTCTCCCTCACGGTCGCCCCGCTGACGGCCGCGATCCTCGGGGCGATCGATGAGAACCACTCGGGCATCGCCTCGGCCGTGAACAACGCCGTCTCCCGCGTCGCCGGTCTGCTCGTCGTGGCCATGCTGTCGACCATCGTCGGCGGCACGCTCGACCTCGACGGCTTCCACAACGCCGCGTGGTTCACGGCGATGCTGCTCGTGATCGGCGGCGTGGTCTCGTGGATCGGCATCCGTCGTAATCCGGCCGCGCCGGCGCCGGTCGACGCGGCGGCGACCGGACCCGCCCCGCATTGACCGTGTCGAATCGAAGACTCGTTCGTGGGGGGCGCGCGGTCCTGATCGGCGTCGTGGCGCTCGTCCTCACGGCGTGTTCCGCAGCATCGACGACCCTTCCGTCGCCCGCCATCGCCCTCCCGCCCTCCGGCGCCGTGCCCGACTACCAGCTCGGTGGCGCCTACGACCCTTCGCCAGAGGTCGGCATCGTGGGGCGCGACCGGGGCGCGGAGCCCGCACCCGGCGTGTACTCGATCTGCTACGTCAACGGCTTCCAGACGCAGCCCGGTGAACTCGATGCCTGGCCCCGCGAGCTGCTGCTGCAGCGCGACGGCGAGGTGGTCTTCGATCCGGATTGGCCCGATGAGGCACTCATCGACACCTCGAGTGCGGCGCACCGGGAGAAGATCGCCGACACGGTGATCCCCTGGATCGAGGGCTGCGCGGATGCCGGCTTCGACGCGGTCGAGTTCGACAATCTCGACTCGTACTCGCGGTCGGGTAGTTCCCTCTCGCTCGATGACAACCTGGCCCTGGCCGCGCTGCTCGTCGATGCCGCGCACGCCGTGGGGCTCGCCGCCGGCCAGAAGAACGCCGCAGAGGATGCGGCGCTGCTCCACGAGCGGGCCGGTTTCGACTTCGCGGTCACCGAGGAGTGCGCGGCCTATGAAGAGTGCGGCGCCTACACCGCGGTCTACGCCGACCATGTGATCGACATCGAGTACACCGACGAGCTTCCGCGCCCCTTCGCCGAGATGTGCGCCGACGACAGGTCTCCGGATTCCATGGTGCTCCGCGACCGTGACCTCGTCACTCCCGACGACGACGCCTACGCGTTCGAGACCTGCGACTGAGCGGCACTTCTCCTCACAGACCGTCATCCTCGTGCCAGTGCTCCTGCCAGCGCCAGTCGATCGGCTCGGATGCCCGCTGATAGCGGATGTCGGTGGAGAGGCGGATGCGCCCCTGCGGATCGACGTTGTCGGTGCTGGCGTGCACGATGTAGGAGGAGTGCACCATCACGTCGCCCGCGCGATAGTCCGCCATCAGCCAGCGGGCGTCGCGCGCGTCGGCGAGCGCGGGGAGGTCGGCCGTGATCGACGCGGCGGGGCGCCTGTCGCCGCGCGCGCGTTCTTCGGCGAGCGCCCAGTGATGACTGCCTTCGAGGTAGGTGAGGCCGCCCTGCTCGACGGGGCAGTCTCCCAGGGGGATCCACATCGAGAGCACGCGCTCGCTGCCCTCGCGCAGATAGACGAGGTCGTAGTGGGCCTGCGTGGCCGTGCCGATCCCCGACTCGCCGGGACGGATGTGGCGGATGATCTTGCGCCGGTGCAGATGCACGTCGTCGCCCAGGAACCACTCGAACCATCCGCGGATGTCGGGGTGTGCGGTCAGCGCCGCGTACCGCTCACCGGTAACGATGTCGTCGAATAGGACCGCGCGGATCTTCGCCCTGTCGATCGCTCCCTGCGCTCCGACGCCGACGGCGGGATCGGAGCCCGGCTCCACGATCCCGGTGTCCGCCATCGCGGTGAAGTAGTGCTCGCGGAACGCGGTGACGAGCTGCGGATCGAGCTGCTGCGGCAGGAACAGGTAGCCGTCCCTGCGCAGGCGGCTCCACAGCGCCTGCTTGTCGGTGCGGATGGCGTCCGGCACGGGCTCGATCCACCCGAGCCGAGACGGCGAGTCGTCGAGCGTGTATCCGTTGGAGGTGAACATGATTCCAGGATCGGCTAGACCTGGACTTCCGTCCATGGACTTTCTCGTCAGATCATTGGATTTTCCGGGACGCTCTCGGCACGACTTGGATGATTCTCGTCAATATGCTCTCGGGATTGCTGTCGCCGGAACGCCGAGGGCGCAGCTCCTGTGCGGCGGTGGAAGATGCGGGAGAAGTAGGCAGCGTCGTCGTAGCCGACCTGCGCGGCGATCTGACCGACATCGAGAGCCGTCTCCGCCAGGAGCGACTGCGCCCGCGCGATGCGCACCTCGATGACGAAGTCGTTCACGGTGAGCCCGGTCGCGGCCCGCACGAGCACCCCCAGCTCGCGGGTGGAGAGCCCGACCGCAGCCGCGCGCGCGGCGACCGAGAGGGTGCGGGTGGCGTCGCGGCTGACGAGGTCGATGACGCTCGCGCCGTCCGTCGTCCCCTCCACCGGATCGGCGGCATCGAGGATGGCGAGCAAAAGCCGCTGGGTCGCGACGGAGGCGGCGATCTCCGCTCGCGGACCCACCGCACCCACGGCCTCTCGCAGCTGATCGAAGATCTCGTCCGCGTCGTCCACCGGACGCGCGAGCGCCTGCACCGGGCGATGGTGTCCTCCCAGCCCGCTCGCCTCGAACGCCGCGAACGACTCGCCCTCGAACAACACCCAGTGCTCGGACCATCCCCGGGCGTCGGAGCCGTACCCGTGGAGCGTTCCGGGGGTCAGCCAGATCACCGCCGGCCCCAGGACCGGCACCTTCCGGCCGTGCGGTTCGTACTCCTCGTATTCCCCGTGCCCCTCGGAGATGTAGACCAGGCCGCGGGTCGGAAGCGACCGACGACGAAACGGCGGCTGGGGACCCGACTGCTCCCCCGCACCGTGGCACGAGATCAGCAGTCGCCGCATCGCATGTCGCGGTGCGGCGTAGTGGGACCAGGAGGACGGCTGCGTCATCGACGTCAGCCTATCTCCGCGCCCGCCGCCGACTCCGACGCCGAGACGGGCACCCGCGCGCATGCCCCGCGCGGCGCGGCCCGTCAAGTCCCTGGCCGGATCTGCTCCTCGACCGCAGGATACGGATGTGCGCATCGATTGGGAACCCCGACACATGACCTCATCCGCCCCGGCATCCACCCCGCCTCTCGCGTTCTCCGACAGAGGGGCGCTGAGCCGCGCCGTGATCGCGCACCTCACCGGATCCGGCGAGGGATGCGGCCACGCGGCACTCGCCGAGGAGGCCGTCGCGGCGAGCGCCGACATCGCCCGCGACGACGACATCCAGCTGGCACTGTTCGTGCTCTACGCCTCCGCGTACGGGTCACTCCCGCAGCTCGACCCCGATCTGGAATGGGACCCCGCGCTTGTGACCACCCGGCGCATCCTCGAGGCGGCGTTCGAGCGCGAACTGCGTGCCGGCGTGCCGATGCCGAGCCTGCCGGAGCCGACCGTCGATGCCGTCGGTCGGTCGCTCTTCGCTCTCGCGGAGGCCGACACGGGGCCGAGCCTTTCCCGGTACTTCGTCAAGAAGGCCACCGCGACGCAGGCGCAGGAGATGCTCATCCAGCGCTCGGCATACACGCTGCGCGAGGCGGACCCGCACTCCTGGGCTATCCCCCGACTGGACGGACGCGCCAAGGCCGCGCTCGTCGAGATCCAGTCCGACGAATACGGCGGTGGCCGTCCGCACCGTGTGCACGCTGCGCTCTTCGCGCGCGCCATGCGGGCGGCAGGTCTCGATGACACCTACGGTGCGTACGTCGACGACCTGCCCGCCGTCACTCTCGCCTCTCTCAACATGATGTCGATGTTCGGCCTCAACCGCCGCCTGGTGGGTTCGATCGTCGGCCACCTCGCCGCTTACGAGATGACCTCGTCGATCCCGTGCCGTCTGTATGCCGACGGCCTGCGTCGTCTGGGCTTCGGCTCCGATGTCTCGGACTACTTCGACGAGCACGTCGAGGCCGACGCGGTGCACGAGCAGATCGCCGCGCGAGACCTCGCCGGCAGCCTCGCCGAGGATCACCCCGAGCTGCTGCCCGACATCATGTTCGGTGCCGCCGCGTGCCTGACCGTCGACGGCTGGGGAGGCGCGCACATCCTGGACGCCTGGTCCACGGGCACTTCCTCGCTTCGCACGCGGATGCCGTCATGAGCGCCGGCCACGACCGCCCGACGATCACGCCGTACCCGGACGGCCCGTTGCTCGTGCGCGGCGACGTGGAGCTGCAGACGACCGAGGGCGAGCCGATCGCACCCCACCGCCGCACGGTGGCCCTGTGCCGATGCGGACTCTCCGCCCTCAAGCCGTTCTGCGACGGCACCCACAAGGCGACGGGTTTCCGCACCGACGACTGAGCGGTGTCCCTGCGTCAGTCGCGCTCGTCGACCTCCTTCCCCAGCCGTTGCGAGATCCACACCGGGAGGAAGGAGGCGACGATGACGACCGTCGCGACCACGTTGACCACGTTCGCCTCGTTGGGCCTGGCCATCTGGTTCATGATCCACAGAGGCAGGGTGTCGACGCCCGGCGGGGCGGTGAAGATCGTGACGTAGACCTCGTCGAAGCTGAGCGCGAAGGCGAGGATGGCCCCCGCGATCAGCGCACTGCGGAACTGCGGGAGCGTGACGAGCCGGAACGTCTGCCACGGACTCGCGCCGAGGTCCTGCGAGGCCTCCTCGATGCTCGGGTTCATCCGCCGAAGCCGCGCGAGCACGTTGTTGAAGACCATGACGATGCAGAAGGTGCCGTGCGCGATGATCATGCCGTAGAAGCCGACCTGTATGCCGATCGGCTCCAGCAGCTGGTTGTAGGTGTTGTTCAGGGCGACGCCGGTGACGATGCCGGGGAGAGCGATCGGCAGCACCACCAGGAGGTTCACGGCGCGCTGTCCGAAGAACGAGTACCGCTGCAGCGCGAAGGCCACGAGGGTGCCGAGGATGACGGCGATCACGGTCGCCCCGGATGCGACGAGTACCGAGTTCAGGAGTGCGGCGCGCACAGGCTCGCTGGTGAACGCCTTGCCCCACCATTCGAGGGAGAACCCGCTCACCGGCCAGCTGACGATACGCGCGGAGTTGAAGGAGTTGAGCACGACCAGCGCGAGCGGGATGTACATGAACGCGAGGACGATCGCGACGATGACCCCGAGGACGATCTTGGAGGTGCGGGACAGTCTCAGCATGCGCGACTCACATCCTTTCCAGTGCGCCGGTGCGCTGCACGCTCACCAGGTAGATGACGACGAACGCGATGGGGACCAGCGAGTACGCGGCCGCCAGCGGGGGGTTCAGGTTGATGTTCGATGCGATCACGCTGCCGATCATCTGGGTGTCTCCGCCGACGAACCGGGCGACCAGATAGTCGCCGAGGCTCAGGGAGAACGTGAAGACGGAGCCGGCGATGAGGGCCGGCTTGATGATCGGCAGCACCACCGATGCGATCGTCCGCCACGACCCGGCGCCGAGGTCGGCGGAGGCGTCGAAGAGGTTCGGCGGCACCTGGCGGATCGCGGTGTACACCGGCACGGCCATGTACGGCAGCCACAGGTAGGTCAGGGTGAGCACGACGGTGAGCACGCTGAAACCCGGTCCGGAGAGACCGAACGGCGCCAGCAACCAGTTCGCGAACCCCTGCTCGGTGAACGTGATCCGCATCGCGAGGACCTTCACCAGGTACCCGGCCCACAGCGGCAGGGTGATCGACACGGCCAACAGCGCCCGCAGCCACGGCGATGCGACCTTGGCCATGAAGATGCCGAGGGGCACCGAGATGAGGATGGCGAGCACCGTCACGGCGAGGGCGATGCCCAGCGTGCGCATCGACGTCGACAGATAGGCGGGGTTGACGAAGAGCTGCTCGAAGTTGCGCAGCGTGAACCCCGGCTTCACCTTGGAAGTGAAGGGGTCGGTGATCCAGAAGGCGGTCACGAGGAGCATGACCAGCGAGAAGATGTAGATCCCGATGAGCCAGGTCATCGGAAGGGCCAGGAGCCCGGCGATCCGGAGGCGGCGCTTCATGTCGATCCCGTTCGTGGTTGCGGAAGATGCGGGAGGGTGAGGGGGCGGGTCGGCAGGACCCACCCCCTCGATGCGGCTCAGCCCTTGACCGAGAGCCAGGCGTCCGTCCACTGCTGGAAGTTGGTGCAGGTGACGTCGGTGCGGCCGTCGATGCACTGCTCGATCGGCGTCGTCCAGAACCAGACCTTCTTGAAGTACTCCTCATCCGTGGCGTTGAAGTAGTCGCAGTGCGCCTTCGCCTCCTCGCTGGTGTCGCAGAAGGCGGCGTTGGCCGGGGCCATGCCGAAGTTCATCGCGATCGCGCCGTTCACCTCCGGCGAGGACGAGTAGTCCATCCACGCATACGCGCAGTTCGGGCTCTTCGACTCGGCGGCCAGCATCCAGGCGTCCGACCAGCCGGTCGAGCCCTCCTCGGGCAGCACGCTCTTGAACCTGTCGTCCTCCGTGAGCTTGCGCAGCACCTCCCATGAGGTGCCGAGCACCGTGGTGCCGCCCGCGAACGACGTGATCTGCGCGGCGGGGTCGGACCAGTACTCCGACACGATCTCGTTCTGCTGCTTGAGCAGCTCGACGGCGGCCTTCAGCTGCTTCTCGTCGAGCGCGTACGGGTTGGTGATGCCGAGGTCGGGCTCGTGCGCCATGAGGTACACCGCGGCGTCGGCGATGTAGATCGGGGCGTCGTAGGCGATGACCTTACCCGCGTAGGGGCTGTCCTTCTCCCATGCGACATCCCAACTGGTGGGCTCCTCGGTGACGACGTCGCTGTTGTACTGCAGGATGTTCGCGCCGCGGCCGATCGGGATGCCGTAGGACTTGCCGTTGATGGTGTCGTAGATCTGGCCCTTCATGCCCTCGACGATGTCGTCGCCGAAGTTCGGGATGAGCTCGAGGTTGAGCGGCTGCACGTCGCCGCCCGCGATCAGGCGCAGACTCGCGTCGCCCGAGGCGGAGACCAGGTCGTAGTCGCCGGTGCGCATGAGCTGCACCATCTCATCGCTGGTTCCGGCGACGCGGCGGTTCACCACGCATCCGGTCTCGGCGGTGAACGCGTCGCTCCACGCCGGCTCGACGAATCCGCTCCAGGCGACGATGTTCACCTCGCCCTCGTAGTCGCCGAGTTCCTCCTGCATGGCGATGTCGGGAACGTCGATCTGGAGTTCGCCGGAGCCCTCGGATGCCGTCTCGCCTCCGGTGGCGCAGCCGGAGAGGGCGAGGACGGCGACGGCCGCCATCGCCGTGGTGGCCAGGATCTTCTTACGCATGGATCGCTCCTTTGTGATCAGTGCTGGGGGTGGGGATGTTGCGGTGTTTCAGGGAAGCCGTGCCGCGTGGCCGGGAGACCAAGCGGCACGGACGTGGTGTCCTCGAGCGAGATCGTCATCGGCACCGTGTCGGGTGTTGGGGCGTTCGGCGATCAGGTCGATCCCGGCATCGGTCGCGACCAGGTAGCGGGTGGCCGGGCCGGTGTAGACGATTTCGCTGATCGTCCCGTCGAGAGCGACCTCGCCCGCGGCGAGCGTGCCCTCACGATCGATCAGCCGCATCCGCTCCGGACGCACGCTCATGGTTCGGCGGTCGCCGGTGAGGCGCTCGGCGAGGTCTCCGCCGATGAGGTTCGAGAGCCCGAGGAAGCGCGCGACGAACTCGGTCTGCGGGCGCTCGTAGACGTCGCGCGCGGTGCCGATCTGCTCGATCCGACCGCCGTTGAACACCGCGACCCGGTCGCTCAGTGTGAGCGCCTCCTCCTGGTCGTGGGTGACGAAGATGAAGGTGATGCCGACCTCGCGCTGGATCTGCTTGAGCTCGATCTGCATCTGCTCGCGGAGCTGCTTGTCGAGCGCGCCGAGCGGCTCGTCGAGCAGCAGCACCTGCGGACGCAGGATGAGCGCGCGGGCCAGGGCTATGCGTTGACGCTGGCCGCCGGAGAGCTGGTGCGGCAGGCGATCGGCCACGTGGTCGAGTCGCACCTGCTCCAGCGAGGTCTGCACCCGGGCGGCGCGGGCGGCTTTCCCCTCACCGCGGACGCGGAGACCGTAGCCGACGTTGTCGGCGATGGTGAGGTGGGGGAAGAGTGCGTAGTCCTGGAACACCGTGTTCACCGGACGTGCGTGCGGCGGCGTCCGTGTCACGTCCACGCCGGAGAGGCGGATGCTGCCACCGGTGACGTCCTCGAAGCCGGCGATCATGCGCAGCACCGTCGTCTTGCCCGAGCCCGAGGGCCCGAGCATCGACAGGAACTCCCCCGAGGCGACCTCGAGGTCGAGGTCGCGGACGGCGGTGAACTCGCCGAAGGATTTCGTGACGCTGCTCAGTGTCACCGTCCCGTCCGGGCGGGTGGCCTCGGGGGCTGCGGGTGCTGCGGGGGCCGTGGCGATCATCTCGCGCTCCTCGGATCGTCGTCGAACGGGGAAGATTCACCAAAACATATAAACCCAGAGGTAATATGTCAACAGGAACTTCTTGGGTATCGTGATCACGGAAGGGAGAATCGCAGGATGGCATCGAGCTCGACGACGCACCCGACGCACGCCTCCGCTGAGCGCTCCCTGGAACTCGAGCACGAACCCGAGCACGAGCAGCCGCACCGTCTTCAGGGCGCGCTGTTCCAGCCCATCGGCGATGAGGGACGGGCGGAGCTCGTCGAGCGCCGCCTCGTCGACGCCATCACCCGCGGACACCTCCGCGCCGGCGAGCGCCTCCCGTCGGAAGCCGATCTCAGCAAGAGTCTCGGCGTCGCTCCCGTGACCGTGCGCGAAGCACTCCTGGCTCTCCGCGGACGCGGCCTGGTCGTCACCCGCCGTGGGCGCAACGGGGGCAGCTTCGTCGCCGCGCACGCGGATCCCCTCACCTTCGCCAGAGAGGCCGTGCGCCGCACATCGCGCCTGGCCCTGCGCGACCTCGGCGCCCACTACGCCGCCATCACCGGAGCCTGCGTGCGCCTCGCGGCGCGACGCGCCGACCCCAGCGAGACGCAGCGGGTGCGTCGCCGGCTGGAGCGGATCGAGGAGCTCGACCCGGAAGCGCAGCGCCGTCTGCTCGACGACGTGCAGATCGAGATCGTCGCGTTGAGCCAGTCGGCGCGCCTCACCCGCGAGCAGATGAAGCTGCAGGCAGAGCTCTCGCCCTTCCTGCGTCTCGTCGCGCACGAGACAGAGAACCTTCGGCGCCAGGGAGCCCACCTGGCCGCCGTCATCGACGCCGTGGAGGCCGGGGATCCCGATGCCGCCGGGGCGAGGACCGAGCTCATGGCCGCCGAGACCATCGACGCGCTGATCCGGCTCCAGGCAGCGACCGGGTAGATCAGAGGACCAGCATCGACGTGCACAGGAGGACGCGATGAACACAGCAACCGACACCGCCATCCAGGCAGCAGCCGCGATCGTGGAGGACTACTTCACGGCGCCCGTGCGCACCCTGCTCGACTGGGTGGACCCGTTCGCCGCGGAGGTCTTCGACGCCAGGGCAGCCGGGCCGCTCACGCGCTCGAGGATCGACGCGCTCGTGGAACCGCATGCATTGAGGACACTCGACCTCCCCGGCGTCCCGGTCTACGGCGCGGGCTTCATCGCCGCGATCGACCTCCTCTCCGATGCCCACAGCCATCTCGCGTGGTGGCAGGGTGAGGACCGCCGGCAGCTCGTGCTCGCCTCGCAGTCGCTGAACAAGGAGAACATCGACTACAGCGCCCTGGAGTGGTTCCGCGTGCCGATGGCCACCGGCGAACCGCACGTCGCCGGACCCTACGTCGACTACCTCTGCAGCGACGAGTACACGATCACGATCGCCGTCCCCGCCGAGGTCGACGGCCGTCGCATCGGCGTCGCCGGCCTCGATCTGCTCGTGTCGTCCGTCGAACAGGATCTGACGCACCGCTTCGCCGCCCTGGGGTGCGAGGTCACCCTGACCAACGGCGTCGGCCGCGTCGTGGTCTCGACCGATCCCCGCTGGGCGACCGGCGACTCGGTCCGCGGCAGCGGACTCGCCGACCTGCCGCGCGTGGCGTGCGCTGGCGTGGCCCTCGACGTCATCGTCGATCCGCGCTGACAGGTGCAGGCGTCGGAGGCACCGTGCACGATGGGATCATGACCGACGGCTACGACGTGGACTTCCTCGGCACGCGACTCCCCCTCCCTCTCCCCGCCCAGACCGTGCGCACACTCCCGTATCCCCGGTTCACGGTGCTGCTCGACCCCGAGCGGCGGCTCGCCGCGGTGACGGCCGTGAACATCGACGGCGCCACGCTGCAGAACCTGCCGCGCACCGGCGACTGGCGACTCGACGAGCGCCTTCCGCCCGATGAGCAGGCGGGGCCCGAGGTGTACGCCCGCAACGACCTCGATCGCGGGCACCTCGTGCGTCGACGCGACCCGGGGTGGGGAGCGGTCGCGACCGCGCGCGCGGCGAGCGAGGCGACGTTCTTCTATCCCAACGCCGCACCGCAGGCCGCCGGCTTCAACCAGTCGAAGCAGCTCTGGCTCGGCCTCGAAGACCACGTGCTCGCCTACGCCGAGACCACCGAGCAGCGCGTGTCGGTGTTCACCGCCCCGGTCCTCGCCGAGAACGACCCGAGCTACCGCGGCATCCGCGTGCCGCTCCGGTTCTGGAAGATCGCGGCCTGGCACGGCCACGACGGCCTTGCCGCAGCCGGCTTCGTGCTCGATCAGTCCGCCCTGGTCGACACACGGGAGGGGACGCTCGACGTCGCACCGCTCGGCGGCTTCCGCACGTTCCAGGTGCCGATCGCCGACATCGCGGCGCTGACCGGCATCGACCTCGCCGCGATGATCGCGGCCGACGTGCTCGTGCGGCCGGGCGCCCGCGAGACCGCATGGCGGGCCCTCGACTCGGCGGGCGACATCGTGCTCTGATGCCGGTCGCCCACCCCTGAGACCACGCCTGAGACCACGCCTGAGACAATGACGTGATGTACTCCGAGACGCACCTGCCCCACGGAGCAGCGCTGTGGCGCTCCCGTGGCAGCGCGGGTGGGGGTCCCATCCCTGCAGACGGCTGCGTGGACCTGATCCTGCGTGACGGTCGCGTCTCGGTGGCCGGTCCCTCCACGCGATGGATCACGGCGGGTGGCGATGGGGCTGGCGACTCGTTCGGGTTCCGGTTGCCCCCTGGGCGCGCCGGCCACCTGCTCGGCCTCGACCTCGAGGAGATCGCCGACCAGCTCGTCCCTCTCGAAGACCTCACCTCCCACGGGCGTGCCGAGCGCCTGCGTGCGGCGATGGCGCCGTTCGCCGACGGCGCGCACTCCACGGGCGCGCTGTCCTCACTCGCGGTGCAGGCCTCGGAATCGAGCCGCTGGTCCGCCGCCGTGCACCGCTCGGCAGCGGCTGCCGAGCCGGCCGGCCGTGCCGCCGCGGGATACGGGACCTCGGAGCGCTCCTTCCGGAGGCGGATGCTCTCGACCTTCGGCTACGGATACGCCACGCTCGTGCGCCTCGAGCGCTCCCGCCGCGCACAGGCGCTGCTGCGACGAGGAGCACCCCTCGTCGCAGCCGCCGCCGAAGCCGGTTTCGCCGACCAGCCGCATCTCTCGCGCGAGTTCCGACGGCTGGTCGGCGTCAGTCCCGGTCAGTTCGCGGCGAGCTCCGCATAGAGGTCGACCGAGTTCCCGTCGGGATCGAGAAGCGTCGCGTAGCGCTGACCCCAGTGCGCGTCCCAGGGCTCGACGTGCGCCGTGTATCCGGCGCTCACGAGAGCGGCGAACGCGGCATCGACCTCCGCCGCCGTCCCCTTGTCGAAGGCGAGGGCGATGCGATGCCCACCGGTCGCCGGCACGAAGCCGGGGTCGAAACCACGGATCGTCTCGATCGTGTCCCAGGCGAGGGTCACGCCGTCATCGAGCTTGGCGTCTACGTGCGCAGCGTCGTCCTGGCCCTGCGCGATGTCGACGCCCAGGGCGCGGTAGAAGGCGAGGGAGGCCGCCATGTCGTGGGTCACGATGCCGATGAAGCCGAGTTTCAATGTCATGCCTCCACGCTACGACCGGTTCACGGACGCGGTCGTGAACAGAACGGCCACGCTGTCCTGCGCGACCTCAGACTCCGGCGCGCACCGACTCCAGCGACGGGTAGTCGCTGTATCCCTCCGCCGTCCGGCCGTAGAACAGCTCTGGCCGCGGCTCGTTGAGCTCCGCCCCCTGGATCCAGCGCTCGACCAGGTCGGGGTTGGCGATCACGGGTCGGCCGACGGCTACGGCATCCGCCCATCCGTCGGCGACGAGAGACTCGGCCTCATCCTTGGTGGTGTCGGTCGCGAAACCGGTGTTGACGATCAGAGGCGCGCCGCCTGTGCGGCGGATGTGCTGCACGAGCTCACCGGCAGGGTGCGCGTTGAGCACGTCGATGAAGGCGAGACCGAGCGGCGCGAGCCCTTCGGCGACGGCGGTGTAGGTGGCGAGGACATCCGCGTCGTCCTCCTCCAGCACGCCCTGGATGTTGTGCTGCGGCGAGAGACGGATGCCGGTGCGGTCGGCGCCGACCGCCGCGGCGACGGCCGCGGTGACCTCGATCGCGAAGCGGGCGCGGTTCTCGGGCGACCCGCCGTAGCGGTCGTCACGGATGTTCGACACCGGAGACAGGAACTCGTGCACGAGATAGCCGTTCGCACCGTGCACCTCGACGCCGTCGAACCCGGCCGCGATCGCGTTGCGCGCCGCCTGGGCGAACTGCTCGATCACCTCGGGGATCTCGTCGAGGGTGAGCGCGTGTGCGACGGGGAGGTCTGCCTTCCCCTCGGGCGTGCGCGTCTGTCCGGGCGCGGCGAGCGCGCTGGGTGCGACGACCCGCGGCTCCCCCGAGATCGCGGGGTGACCCACACGGCCGCCGTGCATGAGCTGCATGACGATCGTTCCGCCCGCATCGTGGACCGCCGCGGTGATCGGCTTCCACCCCTCGATCTGCGCGGGTGTCACGATGCCCGGCTGTCCGGGATACGACTTGCCCTCGACCGCCGGCCACGTGCCCTCGGAGATGATGAGTCCCTGCCCGGCACGCTGGCGGTAGTACTCCGCCATGGTGGTGGTCGGAACACCGTCGTCGTCGGCACGGGTGCGGGTGAGAGGCGCCATCACGACGCGGTTGGACAGCTGCAGGGCGCCGAAGACGGCCGGTTCGTAAAGACTCACAGAGGGAGGTAAGGCGCGAGCGGTGCGCCGTATTCCCGCGGCTACTTCCGCCCGGTCGGTTCCTGTCAGCCGCCGAGGCCGGCGAGCAGGTCGGCGAAGTGGTCGAGGTCGGCGGCGGTCCAGTTGCGCAGCCTCTCACCGATGCGACCCTCATAGCGCGAGCGGGCGAGAGCCACCCGCTCCTGGGCGAGTTCTGTGGCCACGAGCACGCGGGCCCTGCGGTCCTCGGGGTCGGGCACGCTCTCGACGAGTCCCAGCTGCTCGAGCTGTCGCACCTGGCGGCTCACCGCCGACTTGTCGGTCTGCAGCCGTTCGATGATCGCGCCGGCCGAGGTCGCCTTGCCCGTCGCGATGGAGGTCAGCACCTGGTAGCCGAGCGGCTGCAGGTCGGGGTGCACGGTGGCCGCGGCTTCCCGCCAGCCGATGCGGATCCGCGCGAAGAGCCGTCCGAGTTCCTGCTCCACTCTGGTGACGGCCTGATCGAGGTCGTCGTCTCCCAGGCGGCCCGGCGCTGACGCGGATGCGGGGGTCTCGGAAGGGGCGTCGGAGGAGGCGCTCATGATCGCCAGTGTACGGCGAAGCCCCGCTGTCGATCGGGACAGCGGGGCTTCGAGTCACACCTCGGCGAGCAGCCGGAAGGCCTTGGAGGCCGCCCTGATCTCCTCGGGCGTCAGCTCGTCGATCACGGCCTGGAGACGGGAGCCGTAGTCGCGGCGCACCTCGGCGAGTGCGCTGCAGGCCGAGGCCGTCGCGCTCAGCACGCGGAGCCGCCCGTCGCGCTCATCGGGGCGGGACTCGAGAAGCCCCAGCTCCTCGAGCATCCGCACCTGACGACTGATCACCGACTTGTCCATCTCGAACCGCTCGGCGAGCTCATGCGCGTTCGCGGTGCCCGCCCGATCGATGAACGTGAGCAGCTTGTAGCCGCCCACCTGAAGCTCCGGATGGACCCGGGCGGCGGATTCCCTCCACAGCGACCGGGTCCTCGCGAAGATGAGGTTCAGGTGCGCCTGGAGGTCGCCGAGAGCACTGTCGACATCCGACGGCGCGACCGCTGCCGAGGCCACGACCTCAGCGCTCCCCGTCCCGGTCTTCGCGTTCACGGTCTTCGCGCTCGAGAACGCGGACCGAACCGGTCGTGGGCCCGCTGCTCGCGCCCTGAATCCGGATGGATCCGGTGGAGAGCGAGGCTCCGACCTCGGCCTCGGAGACCTCGATCACCGACTCCTCGGCCTGCTCGAGCATCTGCTCGGCGGCGTTCTTCGTCGACAGCGGCTTGTTCTTGATGAACGCGATGGCGATGATGGCGATCACGGCGAGCGGAATCGCGATGATGAAGGAGTCCGCGATGCCGTGACCGTAGGCGCTCTCGACGATCGCGCGGATCGTATCGGGCAGCTGACCGACCTTCGGGACATCGCCGGAGGCGAGGTGCTCGAGCGCGTCGATCTCGGCCGGCGTGGAGGGCACGAAGCCGTCGAGGGCGTCGGTGATGTAGTTCGCGACGCTGGTCGACAGCAGCGAACCCATCACGGTGACGCCGATGGTGCCGGCGATCGTGCGGAAGAAGTTGACGTTCGACGAGGCGGCACCCAGCTGCTGCGGCGCGGTGTCGTTCTGCACGATGAGCGTGAGGTTCTGCATGACCATGCCGAGGCCGGCGCCGAGCACGAACATGTACACGGCCACGAGCGGGAACGGGGTGTCGTAGCGCAGGGTTGCCATCAGGCTGACGCCGATCGTCGTGAGGATCGAGCCCGTGACCATCCAGCCCTTCCACTTGCCGAAGCGACTTACGAGCTGGCCGATGATGATCGACGCCCCCATCTGGCCGATGATCATCGGGATGGTCATGAGGCCCGACTCGGTGGGCGTGGCGCCACGGGCGAGCTGGAAGTACTGCGCGAGGAACACCGACGTGGCGAACATCGAGACACCGATGGCGATCGAAGCGATGACCGACAGGGTGAAGGTGCGGTTTCGGAACAGCGACATCGGCACGATCGGTTCCTTGACGAAGAACTCGACCGTGATGAACGCGGCGATCGCGACGCCGGCGGTGACCACGAGCATGATGCTCGTCGAGGAGTCCCAGTCGAACTGGTTGCCGCCCATGGAGACCCAGATGAGCAGGGTCGAGACGCCGACGGCGAGGAGCACGATGCCGAAGTAGTCGATCGAGACCTTGGTGTCGCGCTGGGGCTTGGGCAGGTGCAGCGTGAACTGCAGCAGCACGAGGGCGAGGATCGCGAAGGGCACGCCGACGAAGAAGTTGGAGCGCCAGCCCCATACGTCGGTGAGGAGTCCTCCGAGCAGAGGGCCGCCGATGGTGCCCAGGGCCATGATCCCGCCGACGACGCCCATGTACTTGCCGCGCTCACGCGGGGAGATGATGAGGGCCACGGCGATCATGACGAGCGACATCAGGCCGCCGACGCCGATGCCCTGGACGACGCGCACAGCGATGAGCATGTTCGTGTCGGTCGAGAAGCCGGCGATCACGGTGCCGACCGTGAAGAGGATGAGGGAGATCTGGACCAGGACCTTGCGGTCGACCAGGTCGGCGAGCTTGCCCCAGATCGGGGTGGAGACGGCGGTG
Organism: Microbacterium sp. Root322; assembly: GCF_001425645.1. Classification (NCBI taxonomy): domain Bacteria; kingdom Bacillati; phylum Actinomycetota; class Actinomycetes; order Micrococcales; family Microbacteriaceae; genus Microbacterium; species Microbacterium sp. Root322. Next base: position 730,197 of record NZ_LMCS01000002.1, read on the forward strand.
GCCAGAAGGCTCGCGGTGATGACCCAGGTGTACTGGGACTGCGTGCCGCCGAGGTCGGCGATGATGACCGGCATCGAGGTCGACACGACCGTGCCCGAGAGCACGGCGACGAACATGCCGACGACGAGACCGGAGATCGCGGTGAAGACCTCGCGGGCCGAACGGGTCGTCTCAGGGGGTGCGGATGGGGTGTCTGTCACGGGGTGGCGCTCCTGCGTAGAAAGTTGATCGAGGTCAACCATACGCCTTTAGTTGCCAAAGTGCAACTAAAGGCGAGACACTCCCGATGTGCTTCTGCACGAGGGAGCCGAGGGGTAGCTTGTGAGCGTGTCGACAGATTCGAGGAGCGAGCGGGCATCCCGCACCCCGGCCTCCCTCGACGCGGCCATCGGCGACATCGACTGGACGACGCCTCCCCCCGGGTCGGTGCGGTCGCGGTTCTCCGCCCCGAGCGGTGAGCTGTCCGTGATCTCGATCGGCGACCCGGGACATCCGCGGGTGGTACTGGTGCCGGGGGCGACGGGGTCCAAGGAGGACTTCGCTCTGATCCTGCCGCTGCTGGCGGAGGCCGGCTACCTCGTGCAGTCGTTCGACCTCGCTGGGCAGTACGAGTCGCACGCCGCCGGTGCGAACTCCGCCTACACCTACGAGCTGTTCATCGGCGACCTGGTCGCATTCCTCGAAGCGGGCACACCCGCACATCTGCTGGGGTATTCGTTCGCCGGCACGGTTGCTCAGCTGGTCGCCGTCCACCGCCGGGACCTCGTGCTCTCCCTCGCGCTGCTCACCACACCTCCGGGGTCCGGCAACGTGTTCGCGAGCATGAAGTGGCTGGGTCCCCTCGCCCCGATCGCGAGCCCACGGCGCGGAGCCGGCCTCATGATCTGGGGGATCGTGACGAACAAGAACCGGGTCCCACCCCGACGGTTGGAGTTCGTGCGCTCACGGTTCGCGCTCACGAGCAGGCGCAGCGTCGACGAGATCGTCGGCCTCATGATGATCGCGCCCGATGTGCGCAGCCGCGTGCGGGAGCTGCCCGTGCCCAAGCTCGTCGTCGCCGGGTCGCATGATCTGTGGCCCCTCGCCGCCCACGAGCGGTACGCCCGCGACATCGACGCCGAGTTCCGCTCGTATGCGACCGGCCACAGCCCGAGCGAGACCACCCCGCATCAGCTCGCCGCCGACCTGCTCGATCTCTACGCGCGGGCTCGCGACTGAGCCACCGACGGCGTCACCGGCCGACCGAAGAGCGCTCGGCCTCGCGGCGAGCCTGGCGCCGCCGGTGCAGAGGCTCTTCCGACAGGTGCAGCCGCACGGTGGGCACCACATAGCTCAACCGCCGTCGGAGCGACGCCCAGTCCTGGAACGGCCGCGCCGAGACCTCGACCACGAGGCCCCGATCGCGCAGCACCGTCATCCCCGGCCGCACGTGGAACGACAGGTCGAAGTCGTCGTGGATGTTCTGCTCCTCGCGGTGCACCTCCCCGCTCAGCATCCGCCAGGCGGCGGCGCGCATCGCCATGTTCGATCCGTAGAGGGGCGCATGCCCGAGAAGCGGACCCATCGCGGCGTACATGCCGCCGATGTAGAGGTGCGCCCCCATCCAGTGCACCAGGGGCGTCGCACCGTAGAAGCGCGGCTCCCCCGTGACGAAGTCGACGCCGCCGCGGGTGCGGAACGTCCGCTCGATCCGCGCGATCCAATCCGGCCCCGGGCGGGAATCGGCGTCGAGCCGGGCGATGATGTCGCCCGTCGCCGCGTCGTAGCCGGCCGCCGATGCGCGAGGAATCCCCCAGATCGGCTCGCTCACGACCCGTGCGCCGAACCGCTCGGCGACGGCGGCCGTGTCATCGCTGCTGCCGTTGTCGACGATCACGATCTCGTCGGCCTTCCGGGTCTGCCGGGCGAGGGCGCTCAGACACACCTCCAGCAGGCGGGCATCGTCGCGCACCGGGATGACGACGGAGACGGAACGCGGGAACTCGGTCGTCATCGTTCTCCTCCCCTGCACGGCTCGGCACTCAGACACAGTCTCCACCGTGGACGACCTCGCCGGGCGATTGAGCGAGGATGGTCGCGGATGTCCGGGGACGTTGTTGCGTGAATGGCTCGTGACTGCTGAGGGGTGAAAGCCTCCGGGTGCGACAGTGCTCTCCGACAACGGCTCCGCCTACAAGTCCCACGCCTGGGCCGACGCCTGCACCATGCTCAACATCCGCCCCCAGAAGACCCACCCCTACCACCCACAGACGAACGGGAAGATCGAGCGGTTCCCGCACCCTCGCCGACGGCTGGGCCTACGCCCGCTTCTACGAATCCGAGACCGAGCGACGAGCAGCACTACCCACCTGGATGCACTTCTACAATCATCACAGGCACCACTCCGCCATCGGAGACCCACCCATCAGCAGACTCAACAACCTGCCTGGACATCACAACTAGTACACGGTCCCCATCGCCTCGCGCACCTCGTCGAGGGTTGCGTCTGCGATCGCCCGGGCGTGCTCGTTGCCTCGACGAAGCACGCTGCGCACGATCTCGCCGTCTGCAGCGAAGCCTCGACGCCGCTCCCGCAGGGGTGCCAGGAAGTCGTTCACAGCCGTCGCAGTGTTCTTCTTCAGTTCGCCGCTGCCGCCGTCACCGATGTCGTCCGCCAGCTCCTCCGGCGCGACGTCGAGGCACAGCGCGGTCGTCGACAGCAGCGCCGAGACGCCCGGCCGATGCTCCGGATCGAACGTGATCCGCCGATCCTGATCCGTTCGGGCACGGCGGATCGCGGCGACGGTCTCGTCCGCCGTCATCGACAGGGCGATCGCGTTGCCGTAGCTCTTCGACATCTTCCGGCCGTCGAGCCCCGGCACCTCCGGGGCCGCGGTGATCAGCGCATCCGGAACGGGGAAGATCGGGCCGTAGCGCTCGTTGAACCGTCGGGCGATCACCCGCGTCATCTCCACGTGCGGCAGATTGTCCTTTCCCACCGGCACCAGGTTGCCCTTGCAGAACAGGATGTCGGCGGCCTGATGCACCGGATAGGTCAGCAGCAACCCGCTCAGCGCACGCCCCGAGGCCTCGAGCTCCGCCTTGACCGTGGGGTTGCGGTGCAGCTCGGCCTCGGTGACGAGACTGAGGAACGGCAGCAGCAACTGGTTCAGCGCAGGGACCGACGAGTGCGTGAAGACCGTCGTCCGCTCCGGGTCGATCCCGGCTGCAAGGTAGTCGAGAACGGCCCCGTGCACGTTGTCGCGCACGTGCGCCGTCGTATCCCGGTCGGTGATGACCTGGTAGTCGGCGAGCACGAGGAACGTCTCGACCCCCGCCTCCTGCAGCCGCACCCGCTCCCGGATGGTCCCGAAATAGTGCCCGAGGTGAAGCGCCCCGGTCGGGCGCTCGCCCGTGAGCACACGGAACCTCTCCGGGTGCCGGGCCACGGCGTCGGCGACCTCCGTCGATCGCTGCGCGGTCGCGGTGAACGAATCCATCTGTCTCTCCCTGAATCGGGAGCCGCACGGAGTTCTCGGGTGCTGTCACGAACTGCCGTGCAGCCCGTGAACATGCTTCAACCGGCTGCTATCGCAGCCACCACCATGCGGAGCGGTTGAAGTTCATGCCACAGATGCTATCGCGCACCGCGACCGCGGGCTCACGGGGTGAGCCGGTGCAGGTCGCGCGGGAAGAGCGTCACCTCCCGGATGTTCGACGCCTCGATGAGTCGCGACACCCAGCGCTCCAGACCGATCGCGAAACCTCCGTGCGGCGGCATGCCGTGCGCGAAGGCCGAGAGGTACGAAGCGTACGCGTGGGGCGACTCGCCCCGCGCCTCGATGGCGGCGACGTAGTCGGAGTACCGATGCCGTCGCTGCCCACCGGTCACGAGCTCGAGGCCGCGGAAGATCAGGTCGAAGCTGTTGCTCCACCGCGGGTCGTCCGGCTGCGGGTGCGTGTAGAAGGGCCGCTTGCGCATCGGGTACCCCTCGACCGCGATCACGTCGCTGCCGTACCGCTGCTGGGCCCACTCGCCGAGGGCGCGCTCGTGCGCCGGTGCCAGGTCGGGCTCGTCATCCGGGGCTCCAACCCGCCGCAGCGCGTCCTGGAAGTGGATCACCGGGATCTCGTCGGGGATCGCGGGAAGCGCGAGGCCGAGGCGCGCGACCGCGTCCCCGCTCTCGGTGCGGATGCTCTCGATCATGCCGAGCAGCACCCGGTGCAGCAGCGCGAGCACATCGCGGTGGTCGCGGATGAAGCCGAGCTCGGCGTCGAGGGAGACGTACTCGGCGAGATGACGCACCGTGTCGTGCGGTTCCGCGCGGAACACGGGGCCCGTCTCATAGACGCGCTCGAAAACGCCGACGAGCTGCTGCTTGAAGAACTGCGGACTCTGCGCGAGGTAGGCGGTCGTGCCGAAGTAGTCGACCGGGAACACGTTCGCTCCCGACTCCGTCACGGAGTCGACGAGCTTCGGCGTCTGGATCTCGGTGAATCCCTCGGCGTCGAGCGTGCGACGGAATCCGCGCAGGCTCGCCGCAGCCAGCTCCCACTTCGCACGCTGAGCGGGATGCCGCCAGGTCACCGCCGCATGATCGAGCACCGTGGGAAGCGCGGCGTCGAGGGTGGGCCGCCACAGCTCGACCACCGGGGTGCGCGCGGGCTCCGAGAGCAGGGTGATCTCGGGTGCTGTCACCTCGATGCCACCGGGGGCGTGCGCGTTCGCGGTCGCGGTGCCTTCGATGCGCACGACCGTCTCCTCACCGGGCAGACCGACGGTCGGGAGCTGCTCGGGGCGGAACACGATCTGCGCGAGTCCTGTGCGGTCGCGCAGGATCAGGAACGAGACGGTGGCGAGTTCCCTGCGCCGGTGCACGTGTCCCATGAGGGTGATCCGTGCGCCAGGGGGCGTGTCGGGAAGCTGAGTGGCGAGAGTGCGAGCGGGGTCGGTCGGCGACATGATTCCTCCAGGTGGCGAAAGCCCTGGAGGTGCGGGCGGGGGCTAGATCGCGGTGCCACCACACCTTCGCCGATCGCTCATCGGCCTCTCGTCGATACGCCGGACGCGCGAGCCGCCACCTGCCCCGGAGGGCCGGGGGTCGTCACTCCCCCGCAGCTGCTGCGGCCATCGTAACATCGCGCTGGACCGCTCCCGCGGCGGGCGTTTCGCTCGCCTACTCGCTGTCGAGGAAGACCCCGACCCGTTCGCCGTCGTACACGAACTGCAGTGCGGTCGCTGCGGGGAAGCGCTCGCTCAGCTCCTTGGGGACATTGCTGTCGAAAGGCACCTCGACGGTCGCGGGGAACGTGCCGACGGCGCAACCCGTGTATACGGGTCCGTCGTAGCTCCATCCGTTGGAGGAGTCGAACTCCTCCGCCTTCGGGATCTGGTCGGCCCTGGCGACGGTGAAGCACTCGCTTCCGATACCCCCGCCGCCGTATCCACCCGTGGTCTCCACCAGAGCCAAGCCGTAGAAGTCGAACACAGCGGAGCTCGGGCCTGCTCCCATCCACCCCGCCGGGACCTTGAGTGTCGATGTCGCGTCGAGTGTGGTGATCTGCGGAGCCCCCGAAGACGAGGCGACGGGGGTGACCTTCACGAGTGCGAAGGTGACGGCCGCCGACATCACGGCCGCCGCCACGATCGCGACCACCCACAGGATCCTGGTCGTGCGCACCGTGAACCAGGCCGCCAGCTTCTCGGCTGGTTCCTGTTTCGGCGCGAGCGGATCCGTCGCATCGACGGCGGCATCGGCGAACATGTCGAGTTCGTCCTTCTCCGCTTCCTGCGCGCTCTGCTCCGGCCGCGCATCCCTTCGAAGGGGCTCGGGTGGTCGAATCGGCTCGGGCTGCCGCACGGGCTCGATCTCCGACGCGGAGGCGTCGGCATCACCGGTGGATGCCCTCGGCTTCGTCATCGCCTCCAGCTGCTGGAGGCGATGCAGGGCGGCAGGATCGCTCTCGATGTCCGCCGTCGGACCATAGGCGCGGGCCCGGAGGGCGCGAAGCTCTTCATCAGCCGCAGTGCTCATCTCCGGCATCGTCTCACAGGCCGCCGGGTCAGCCGCAGAAGGCCGAGGCCGAGTCCTTGAGCTGCTCGATCGCCTCGACCGTCTCCGGGGCCTGCAGGTCTGTCATGCCGCCGATCTGGGTGGCGCCGGAGCGGATGAGGTCGCCCAGCTGTCCGTCGACGTTCGCCGCGAGCCCCTCGAGCGATGCGACGAGCTCGTCGCGCGCCGCGTCGGCCTGCTCGGCCGAGATCTCGCCCTGGTCGAGCAGCGCCTGGTACTGCCCGTAGGCGTCGTCGATCGTCGTGCACGTCGCCTGGACGTCGACCCCGATCGCGTCGCCCGCCATCTGCGTGACCTGCGAGCAGCCGGAGAGGAGTCCGGCAGTGAGGCCGGCGGCGAGGACGAGAGGAAGGACCACGATTCGGCGCATGGCCTGAGGGTAGCGGCTCCACCTGACGGCCTCCTGCGGCCGATATCACCGGGGATGAACGGCGCGCCGAAACGCGCGACCTCGGGCGGGAACATGACGATCGGCGCGGCTCGTGGGTCAGGAGCTGCCGGCCGTCGCATCCAGCTTCGCCATCACCTGGTTGATCGTGAACGACGCCGACTCCTGCCGCGCGGGGAACTCCACGAGACTCTGCAGCATCCGCGCGACATACGCCTGCGCCGGCACGAACAGGAAGATGTGGTCGAGCACCCAGTCCCAGTAGGTGTTCGACGTGATGTCGGCCCGCTCGTAGGGGTCTGTGCGGAGGTTGAACAGCTTCGGGAAGCGCAGCTCGATGTAGGGCTCCTGCCAGACGAGCAGGGTGCCGGCGGCGCGCTGCTCGAGGAACACCACCTTCCAGTTCTCGAACCGCAGCGCGGTGAGGTCGCCGTCGTCCGACACGTAGAAGAAGTGGCGACGCGGGCTCTGTTCGACGGCACCCGTGATGTAGTCCAGCTGGTTGTTCCCGTCGAGGTGCACTCTGAAATCCGTGCCGTGCAGCTCGGTGCCTTCCTTCAGACGCTCGGCGATGTCCGCGTCTCCGGCCGCGGCCAGCAGCGTGATGAACCAGTCGTTGTGGCTGACGATCCCGTTGAGCGTCGTCCCCGCCGGAATGCGCCCCGGCCAGCGGACCATCGCGGGCACGCGGTAGGCGCCCTCCCAATTGGAGTTCTTCTCGTTGCGGAACGGCGTCATCCCGGCGTCGGGCCAGCTGTTCATGTGCGGGCCGTTGTCGGTGGAGTACATGACGATCGTGTTCTCGGCCAGCCCGAGCTCGTCGATCAGGTCGAGCAGACTTCCCACGATGTCATCGTGGTCGAGCATCGTGTCGTGGTAGTCCGACTGCCAGCGTCCGGCGCGCCCCTTGCTCTCTTCCTTGGTGTGGGTGCGGAAATGCATGTGCGTCGAGTTGAACCAGACGAAGAAGGGGGTGTCGTCCTGCGCCTGGGTGCGGATGAAGCCCGCGGCCGCATCGCGGAACTCCTCGTCGACCGTCTCCATCCGCTTCTTCGTCAACGGTCCGGTGTCTTCGATGCGCTGGGTGCCGTCGGCGTTCGCCCAGGAGTGGAGCACGCCGCGGGGACGGAACTTCTCACTGAAGCCGGGGAACTCCTCATCGGTCGGGTAGTCGGGGTGCTCGGGCTCCTCCTCGGCGTTGAGGTGATAGAGGTTGCCGAAGAACTCGTCGAAGCCATGAGCGGTCGGCAGGTGCTCGTCGCGGTCGCCGAGGTGGTTCTTCCCGAACTGTCCGGTGGCGTAGCCGTGGTGCTTGAGGGCGTCGGCGATCGTGGGGTCCTCCGGCTGAAGACCCAGTCTCGCGCCGGGCATCCCCACCTTCGTGAGTCCAGTGCGGTACGGGTTCTGCCCGGTGATGAAGGCCGCGCGCCCTGCGGTGCAGCTCTGCTCGCCGTAGTAGTCGGTGAACTTCACGCCCTCGTCGGCGATCCGATCGATGTTCGGCGTGCGGTAGCCCATCAGGCCGTCGGAGTACGTGCTCAGGTTGCTGATGCCGATGTCATCGCCCCAGATGATGAGGATGTTGGGCTTGTCCGCCATGACGACTCCTTGCTCGACCCGCGAAACGGGGGCGATCGCCCTCCGTCGAAGCCAAGCACTCCCTCACGGGTGCGCCCAGAGGCGCCTCACTCGGAACGGGTGAGGCGGAATCCGATGTGCGACATGCCGGTGTCCTCAGCCTGCGGCGAGCGCGCGGCCGGACGGAAGCGCAGGCAGTAGTCGGGCGAGCAGAGGTGCGATCCGCCCTTGAGCACCCGACGCGGGATGTCGGGAAACCCCTCCTGCGCGCTCGCGGCGGCGAGCAGGTTCGTGCGCTTGCCCGGGTCGACCGGGGCGTCGGAGAGGCGGAGGTGCCGCGGCGTGTAGAAATCGGTCGTCCACTCCCAGACGTTCGCGATCATGTCGTAGAGGCCATAGCCGTTCGGAGGGTACGAGCCGACCGGGGCCGTGCCGCCCACGCCCTGGTTGTCGTAGGGGAAGCGTCCGAGCCAGGAGTTCGCCTGGGCGATGCCGCCCGGGTACGCCTCGTCACCCCAGGCGAAGGGGGCGCCGTCCACTCCCCCGCGTGCCGCGTACTCGTGCTCGGCCTCGGTCGGCAGCCGCATCCCCACCCAGTCGGCGTAGGCGACCGCATCCTCGAACGCGATGTGCACGACGGGATGCTGCAGCAGATCGTCGATCGAGGAGTCGGGTCCGAACGGCCGGCGCCAGGACGCCCACGGCTGCCAGCGCCACCAGTTGCGCCATTCGCGCAGATCCGTCGGACCGGACGTCGGCGTGAACACCATCGCACCGGGCACCAGGTCCGCGGGGTCGGCTCCGGGGAAGGCCGCGGGATCGAGCTCGCGCTCGGCGACCGTCACGTATCCGGTCGCCTCGACGAATTGGGCGTACTGCGCGTTCGTCACCTCATAGCGATCGATGAAGAACGGGGCGACCTCGCGCTGATGGGCCGGTCGCTCGTCCGGGTAGAAGTCATCGGAGCCCATCAGAAACGTGCCACCCGGGATGTGAACCATGTCGCGCGAGTTCGTCACGTGCTCAGCGTAGTGTCGGGGTTCCCCGGCACCCTGGCCGATCTGGAAGGATCATCCTCATGATCACCGTTCATCTGCGCTACGAGATCGATCCGGACAAGCTCGACGACTTCACCGCGTACGGACGCACCTGGATACGCCTCGTGGAGAAGCATGGCGGCACCCACCACGGCTACTTCCTGCCGAGCGAGGGCGACAGCGATGAGGCCTTCGCGCTGTTCACCTTCCCCTCCCTGGCGGAGTACGAGGTCTATCGGACCGCGTCGAAGACCGACCCGGAGTGCGTCGAGGCATTCGACTTCGCCCGCAGGACCGGGTGCATCCGCCGCTACGAGCGCCGCTTCCTCAGCCCGGTCTTCGACGGGGCATAGGTACGAGAAGGCGGGTTTCCGGTACGAGGGCCGCCAACTGGACACGATGTTCTGGGACGGCGGATGGGTCGACTCCATCCTCATGGCGGTGCTGAGCACGGACGAGCGTCCCCTCGATCCTTAAGCTGGAGGCGATGTCTGACCTCCGAGCACCCGCGAACGCCCCCATCGTCGTGATCGGCGCCGGTGTGATCGGCGCCTCCATCGCTCACCATCTGGCTCGCGCCGGACGCGAGGTGGTCGTGCTCGACAGCGGAACTCCGGGCACGGGAGTGACAGCCGCGTCATTCGCCTGGGTCGGCATCGCCAAGAGCCCCGCCGACGCGTATGCGGGTTCGCTCCGCGAGCGTGCGCGGCCGGAGTTCGATCGCGTCCTCACCGAGATCACCGCGCCCATCGGGCTTCGTCCGTTCGGTGCTCTCACGTGGGAGGAGTCCGAGGAGCGGACTCGCTCCTTCGTCTCCGACCACCAGGCTGCAGGGCACCGGATGAAGCTGATAACGGCGTACGAGGCGCGGATGCGGGAGCCGAGCCTGCGCGACGTGCCAGACGTGGTGGCATACGCCCCCGACGATGTGGGGGTCGATCCGGTCGCCTTCACGCGCGCCCTTCTGCAGAGCGCACAGGAGCACGGGGCGGAGGTGCGCACCGGCACCACCGTCCTGCGGATCGTTCACGATGACGGCCGCGTTCGTGGGGTTGCGACCGACTGGGGTGTGCTCGCCGCGAAGAGCGTCGTCCTCGCGGCCGGCACCGCGTCGACCGGCCTCGCCGCGTCGGTCGGAGTCGATATCGACGTCGCGGGGTCTCCCTGTTGCCTGCTGCGCTTCTCCACACCCCGCCCGCTCGTGCGGGGCATCCTCTCCGCCCCGGAGTTCGAGGTCCGCCAGCTGGACGACGCCACGCTCCTCGCCGCGGAAGACGTTCCCGCAAGTTTCTCCGGTGACCCGAGAGAGCTCGCCGTGGCCACTCTCGCCGCGATCCGCCGGTCCTTCGTCGACGCCGACGACGTCCGCCTCGAACATGCCGTGATCGCCGACCGACCGATGCCGGCGAACGGACAGCCGCTCGTGGGCCCGGTGCCGACCATGCCCGGCCTCCACCTGGCGATCGCCCACCCCGGCGTGATCCTGTCCGCCGAGATCGGACGCCAGGTCGCCGCGGCCCACACCACGCCCTGAGGTCTCCTCCACACGCGATCAGACGTGGAGGTGCCGACACGGGGGGTGATGACGTCGTGGATCACCACGAGCTGTTCCGGTGAGAACACGTCGACGTAATCGTGTGCTGCTCTCTCGCTTGAGGAGAGGGCCTCAGTGGGGCGCTCCGCACGGGGATCGTCTGCATAGCTCGAAGCCCGGGAGACGGGTGTGACTGCATTGTAATTCCCGCTTCTCGGGCGCATAATCTGAACAACAGGACATGGCGTCAGCGAAGGAGCTCCCATGAGTGACCAATCGGAAGACTCGGGGCTGTTCTCTTCAGCCTCAGGTCCCAGCGGTGCGTCGATCACCGACTGGACGGATCTCGGACGGGAGATGTGGTCCTATCTCACCGGTCGTGGGGCAGCTGTCAACTACACGTTCGAGGACATGACGGTGGAAGTGCCCAGAGACATCGGACCTGACGCGCCCCGGGCGACCTGGAAGTTCAACGGCACCCTTCGGGTCACCACCAGCGACAGCGCCTCGGGCGAATCTCGGTCCGACTGAGAAGACCGACGCCGATGATCCATCTCGATATCGACCTGCAGGTGGAGCAAGCCGCCGCGGACGGCGGCCCTCCGACGAGGTTCGAGGTGCACGCTGCGGGCCGCGAGATCGTCATCACCTTCGAGTCCTCCTCCGGCTTCGGAGGGATGGGACGCCACGAACTCACTCAGCTCGGTCCACTCGCCGACGGGCTCGCCCGACGAGGTATCCGCGTGCGTGTGGAGGGTCCGAAGGGGACTTTGGTTCAGTTCGGCGACGTGAAGTCCGGTCCGGTCGGTCGGGCGATCTCGGGCTCCACGCACATCCGGCTCGGGCATCTCACCACGTTGCTGTCCGAGGCGAAGCAGCGGGAACGCGGTGATGGCTTCCAGCTCCCGCTGCCCCCACCCACACTGTTCCCTCTCGTGCCCACTCTGAACCGGCGAGTACCGCGGCGAGTGACCACGACCCACTATCTCCCGGGTTCAGGTAGGCCGCGATTGATCTTCGCCGTCGGTGACGGCGACTGGGACCGCAGCCGACCACGAGAGTTCGATCTGCTTCCCGACCGGACGACGATCGGCTCCGATTCCAGTGCCGACCTCCGCCTCGAAGGCTTGAAGGCCATCCACGCTGAGGTGCGTCGCAACGAGGACGACGAGTACGTCCTCTACTCGTATGGCGCGACCGGTGGAGGTCGGCCGAACCTGCCGCACAGTTCCGACGACGCGAGGATCCTGCGCACAGGTTCACGGATCGAGATCGGATCATGGCGTCTGGCTTACTACCGTGAGGAGTTCGCCGACCACGGACGCCCGTTCGGTGGGCGGCAGGGCGGCGAGTACGAATTCCAGAAGCAGCAACCCGTGCGCCCATACGGTTCAGGGGAGCTCGGCTGACGCCGAGCCGAACTCCCCAGGTCCGCTGATCGGGACCCCGCCCTTGGAGTCGGGCACTTCAGTCGATGCCGATCAGCCGGCGGCGATCCAGGATCGCGTGAAACCGAGCACCCCGCTGCCGTCGGTGTCCGCGAGGGAGACCCCGACGAATCTGGTGGCACCCTCGGAGCTCTGCCAGCGGAACCGGTACTCGTCGGACAGGACCGCGTCTGCGATCGCCGCCCCCGCGGATTCGGCGGACTGCGCATTCGCGAACGCGCCTGCGGTGCGGGAGATGTAGGCGTCAAGGAGCGAGCCGTAGGGGCCACCGCTCTCCGGCCGGACGGCGTTGTCGACGAAGGCGCTGGCGACCGCGGCGGGCTCGATCACACTGACCCCGACGCCGAACCGTTCCGCGACAACCGCCAGCGACTGCATGAAACCCTCCACCGCGAACTTCGCTCCGCAGTAGGCGTCGGCGAACGGCTGGCCGACGGCTCCGCCGACGCTCGTCACGGTGAGGATGCGCCCGCTGCCGCGCTCGCGCATGCCCGGCAGCACGAGTTTGGTGAGGTTGACCGGCGCCAGGTAGTTGATGTCGAGTTGCGCCTGGACCTCCTCCATCGTCAACTGCTCGGCCGTCGCCACGCTGCCTTGCCCGGCGTTGTTCACGAGCACGTGGATGCCCCCGAGCTCCGCCTCGATCTGCGCCACCAGTCGTGCCGCGGCGGCATGATCCACCACGTCGAGAGCGCGCACATCGACCTCGACCCCCGCTTCTCCGGCCGCAGCCCGCAAGGCGCCTGCTTTCGCCGTGTCGCGCATGGTCGCGACCACGTGCAGCCCGCGTCGTGCCAGCTCGACGGCGGCGTGGAGTCCCATTCCCGATGACGTTCCGGTGATCAGTGCGATGTCGTTCATGAGGTGACTCTACGACGAGCCGCCCGGAGGCGGCGGGGTGCTCCGGGCTAGGATCCCAGGATGTCGGCGACGATCATGGAGGCACCGATGCCCAGCACCGTACGTCTGCGCGCAAGCGCGCTCCTGGTCGCAGGAGTGCTGGCCTGCGCCGGTTGCTCCGCGGCGATGCCCAGCCCGCCGGCGGCTGTCGGCGATGGCTTCCCCGGCACCTGCCTGCCGTCCGAAGTCTCCTGGCCCTCCGACTTCCTCGAGTCCCTGCCCGGAGAATCGGAGGCGATCGGCGGCACCATCGTGGGCCTTCGCCTCGAGTGGGTCGACTCCGACTTCGTGTGGCGGCTGCGCAGCGCCGACACCCGGGTCGACATGTTCGGCGAACGGGTCGACGATCCGGCCTTCGGCAGGGAGTCACTGGTCGACGTCCGCACGCTCGAAGTCATCACGACGGACGAGACCGAGCTCACCGAGGCGGAGCAGCAGATGAACGGCAGCAGCGCCTACAGCGCGGCCCAGCTCTCGGGCGAGGAATACCCGAGTCCGCTCATCGTCGAGATGGCACGGGTCATGGAAGACGGCTCGCCCGCGTGGCGGCTGACCATGTGCGACACCGCCACGAACGAGATGACCGTCACGACTCTGGGCTGACCCGTGTCTGCGCACATCCCCTCAGCTAACTTGCACGTTCGTGTGCACGTAACGTGTAAACTCGTCCCGTGAAACAGAGCTGGCGGATCTACAAGCGCGACGTCAAGAGACTCTCCCGCGTACCCAAAGCCTGGATCATCATCATCGGGGTGCTCATCACCCCGGCCCTGTACGCGTGGTTCAACATCAACGCGTTCTGGGACCCTTACGCCAACACCGCGAACATCCGCGTGGCGGTGGTCGATCTCGACGAGGGCGCCACCTCCGACCTCACCGGACACATCGACATCGGCGAGCAGGTGACCGAGCAGCTCGAGGACAACGACCAGCTCGGCTGGCAGTTCATGGGCGAGGACGAGGCCCAGGAGGCGGTGAAGAAGGGCGACGTCTACGCCGCCATCGTCATTCCCGCACAGTTCAGTGAGGATCTGCTCAGCATCACCAGCGGCGACTTCACCCAGCCGGCACTGCAGTACTACGTCAACGAGAAGGCCGGCGCGATCGCGCCGAAGATCACCGACGTCGGCGCCTCTGAACTCGACAAGCAGGTCACGACCGCCTTCAAGGAGCAGGTGGCGCTCGCAGCGACGAACGCCCTCAAAGACGTCGGCGACTCCACGGAGCTGCGGCTGCTGAACGCCAGGGACAACACCCTCAACGCCTTCGACCAGGCGACCCAGACCCTCTCGTCAGCGCGCGAGAACCTCGCAGAGACGGAGGAGGGGCTCACATCCTCCCGGGGCACCCTCTCGTCAGCGCGGGGCACGCTCGGCGACGTCGACAAGACGCTCGGCGACGTGCAGAAGTCGCTCGCCCAGACGCAGTCGATCATCGCCGAGACGCAGAAGGAGGTGATCGCCTTCACCGACAGCGCCACCACGGCGTTCCTGAAGGGCACCACCCTGCTCGCCGACGCCTCCTCGAAGGCGAACGTCTCGATCACCCGTCTCACTCAGAGCCTCGAACAGGCGGGCGTGCGCATCGACGCCGGGATCGACGACGTCTCGAACGTGCTGAAGGCGAACGAGGCGGCGGCCGCCCGGCTGCAGACGCTTCTCGACAACACCGACCTCAGCGACGACACGAAGCAGCGCCTGACCGAGGTCATCGCCTCGCTCCAACAGCGCAATGCCACCGATCAGCAGCTGCTCGCGGATCTGAAGACCCTGAAGGCCGGTGCCTCCGACACCGTGGCTTCCGTTCAGGCGGCAGCCGACGCCGTGGACCAGGCGATGCAGGACACCCGGGATGCCTCGGCGGCGATGCGCGACGTCCTCACCCGCACCGTGCCCTCGCTCAACAGCGCCATGTCGCAGCTGTCGGCGAGCGTCGGATCGTTCTCGGCGGCGCTGGACGCGCAGAAGGGCGTGCTCGCACAGGCCGATCAGCTGCTCGCCGGGCTGGACTCGCAGCTCGTGGCCACGTCGTCGGCGCTGCAGAGCTTCGACAACGACCTCGCGGGCATCGAGCAGGGTCTGCAGACGTCGCGCACCGACGTCGTCGCCCTCAACGCCGCATCCGAGTGGGGTCTGCTCGGCACCCTGACCGATCTGGAGCCCGAGCAGATCGCCCAGTTCATCTCCTCCCCCGTCGAGGTCGACGAGCATCTGGTGTTCCCCGTCGACACCTACGGGTCGGCGATGGCCGCGCTCTTCACGAACCTGTCGCTGTGGATCGGCGCCTTCGTGCTCATGGTGATCTTCCGCGTCGAGGTCGACACCGAGGGCGTCGAAGACGTCACCGTGCGCCAGGCCTACTTCGGCCGCTTCTTCCTCTTCGCGACGCTCGCCATCGGCCAGGCGCTGATCGTGTGCATCGGCAACCTCATCATCGGTGTGCAGACCGTCAGCGCCGCGGCCTTCGTCGGCACCGGTGTGCTCATCGCCCTCGCCTACGTGAGCATCATCTACGCCCTCTGCGTCGCATTCGGCCACGTCGGCCGGGGCCTGTGCATCCTGCTGGTGATCATGCAGATCCCCGGCGCGTCCGGCCTGTACCCGATCGAGCTGATGCCCGGGTTCTTCCGTGCGATCTACCCGCTCCTGCCGTTCTCCTACGGCATCGACGCGATGCGGGAGACGATCGGGGGCTTCTACGGCGGCCACTACTGGCGCTTCCTCGGCGCTCTCGCCGTGTTCGTCGCTCTCGCGTTCCTCGTCGGGCTCGTCCTGCGGCGCCGTCTCGCCAACTTCACCCTGCTCTTCAACCGCCAGGTGCTCTCGACCGACCTCCTGATCGGCGAGAAGGTGCAGGTCGTCGGCAGCGGGTACCGGCTCACCGACGTGATCAGGGCGCTGTCGAACCGCGCCGAGTACCGCGACGACCTCGCTCGACGGGCAGAGCCGTTCACCCGCCGCTACCCGACGCTGCTGAAGGCGACGGTGCTCACGGGAGCCGCGGGCCTCGTCGTGCTCGGTGTCCTCACCTGGGCGCTTCCCGAGTCGAAGGCACTGCTGCTGGGACTGTGGACCCTCTGGATCCTGCTGGTCATCGGATTCCTCGTGACCATCGAGTACATCAAGCACAGTTTCGAGAACGGCGAGGAGGTCGCCGCTCTCGACGAGGCGGAGCTGCGTCAGCTCGCCCTCGCGGGCCCCGCCGGCCATGCGGCGGTCCTGCCCGTCACGACAGCCGAACCGCTGCCCTCGACCTCATCCGCCCCGATCGCCGCGACCGAGGCCGAGGCCCCGGTGACGGATGCGACGGCCGAGCGGGACGAACCGGCCGCCGGTGTCGAGGCCGACGCCCTGCTCACGGAGTGGTTCGGTTCCGAACCACAGCCCGACGCCGCCCCGGAACCGGACCCCGGCGCCGAACCGGATGCCGACCCCGTGCAGCCCGAGACGACCGCGGCGGTGGACGCCCCGGAGGACGAGGGACCGACACGAACGGCGGAACCGGAAGAGGACGAACCGGAAGAGGATGAACCGGCCGAGCACCAGCGAGCAGAAGGAGAGGACCGCGCGTGAAGGACATCCTGCACCTGACACTGCGCGACGTTCGTCACGCCACCCAGAACGTGATGGCATGCATCGTCCTGTTCGGTCTCGTCGTCATCCCCTCCCTGTTCACCTGGTTCAACGTGATCGCCAGTTGGGATCCGTTCGCGAACACTAAGGACCTGAAGATCGCGGTCGCGAGCACCGATGCCGGCTACGAGAGCGACCTCGTCCCGATCCGCGTGAACGTCGGGGAGCAGGTTCTCTCTCAGCTCCGCGGGAACGACCAGCTCGACTGGGTCATCACCGATGAGCACGACGCGATCGACGGGACGAAGTCGGGCGAGTACTACGCCGCGATCGTGCTGCCCGAGACCTTCAGCGCGGACATGCTGACCTTCTACGCCGACGGTGGCGACCGCACGCACATCGCGCTCTACACGAACGAGAAGAAGAACGCGCTGGCGCCGAAGATCACCGGACAGGGCGCGGAAGGGGTGTCGTCCGAGATCAGCGACACGTTCGCCCAGACGCTCGGCGACGTCGCGCTCGGCCTCGTCTCGTCGTTGTCGGACTACCTCACGGATGAGGACACGCAGGCAGCACTCACCCGGGTCGAGGCGCGCCTGGGGAGTGTGGGCGATCAGCTGCGCTCCGGTGCGCACACGGCCGACACCTTCACGGCTCTGCTCGAGGGGAGCCGGCCGCTGCTCGACAGCGCCTCGGCCCTGGTCGACACGGCCGGTGACGCGTTCACGGACACCTCGGGCGCGCTCGGCAGCGGGGTGGACGCGGCGAACACACTGAAGTCCACTCTGCAGACGGCGGCACAGTCGCTCGCCGATGCCCTCGCGGCGACCTCGAACAGCTACGACGCCGTGGGGCAGCGCATCGATGAGCTGTACGCCGCGGGCGACACGCTCAGCGGCGCCCAGGTGCAGGCGATCACCACACTCGCCGAGCGTGTGCAGCAGCAGGCCGATCAGTACGCGGCGCTCAAGAACACGCTGGAGACCGAGGTCGGACCGAACCTGCCGGAATCCGCGCAATCCGACTTCGATGCCCTGATCAGCCGGCTCGACGAGGCGATCGCGCGGCAGCAGGCTCTGCAGGATCGCCTCCAGACGGCGGCGACCGACATCGCCGCCGGCAACGACGCGGCGCAGAGCTCCCACCAGGAAATCTCCGCCGCCATTGCCGAAGCCAAGAAGGCGCTCGCCGACGCACGGAGCACCTACGACAACGGCCTGAAGGCGCAGCTGAGTTCGCTGTCGACGACTCTCTCCCAGATCGGGTCCGATGTCTCGGCGATCCGCTCCGACCTGTCCGGCATCACCTCGGGCCTGTCCGGTGCCTCCGATTCCGTGCTGTCCACGCTGTCGCGCGCTCAGGAGGCCACGACGCAGCTTTCGGCATCGCTGAACACGATGGCCGACAGGTTCGACGCCGTCCAGCAGTCGATCGCGAAGGCCGCCGACACCGGCGACCTCAGCGAACTGACCGGCGCCGACCCCGGTGTGCTCGCCACGTCTCTCGCCGAGCCGGTGCGCCTCGACCGCACCGCGGTCTTCCCCGTGGCGGGATTCGGTGCGGCCATGGCGCCGCTGTACATGATCCTCGCGCTCTGGGTGGGCGCGCTTCTGATGACCGTGACGATCCGCGTGGATGTGAACGCCGAGACGCTCCCCGACCGCCCTGAACTCACGCCGACGCAGAAGTACCTCGGCCGCTACGGCATCTTCGGGCTGGTCGGTCTCGCACAGAGCACGCTGCTGACCCTCGGGCTGATCCTCTTCGTCCAGGTCGAGCCCGCGCATCCGCTTCTGCTGATCCTGGCAGGGTGGGCGATCTCGACAGTGTTCACACTCATCGTGTACACCGCGGTGGTCGCTTTCGGCAATGCGGGCAAGGCGCTCTCGGTACTGCTCCTGGTGATCCAGATCTCGGGCTCGGGCGGCGCGTACCCGCTGCAGCTGCTGCCCGACTGGTTCCAGAGCATCAGCCCGTTCCTTCCCGCGACCTACGCGGTGAACATGGTGAGGTCGGCGATCGCCGGCGTCTATCAGGCCGACTTCTGGTGGGCGCTGGGTGCCCTCGCGCTGTTCATCATCCCGGCACTGCTCCTCGGGCTCGTGCTGCGGCGCCCCCTGATGACGTACAACCGCAAGCTGGTCGAAGCCCTCGCGTCGACCAAGCTGATGTCCTGATCCCCGCGACTCCGCGAAAGGACCCGAAGTGACCGCACCGAATCCGCCGCGTCGACGCGACGCCCTGGCCAACCGCGAGGCCCTGCTGCGCGCGGCGCAGTCGGTGCTCGCGAGCAACCCCACGGCGTCGCTCGACGCGATCGCCCAGGCCGCAGGTCTCACCCGCCGAGCCGTCTACGGCCACTTCGCCGACCGCGACACCCTGCTGCGGGAGGTGATCGCCGCGGGTGCTCAGCGCTTCAACGCGATCGCCGAGACCACCGACGAGTCCGACCCCCGGGTGACCCTGGCACGGATGGCGACGCGTCTGTGGCGGGAGGCCTCCGCTGTGCGCGCATCGGCCAACATCGCCCTCGACGACGCGCATCTGACCGACACCGTGCTCGCCCTCGCGCCGCTGCGTCACCGCATCCGCGATCTGACCAGGGCCGGTGTCGACTCCGGGGCGTTCCGCGGCGATATGCCCGCCGAGCTGCTCGCCTTCCTCATCGAGGAGACGGCACGAGCCACGCTGCGCGAGCTGCGGCTCACCACGGCCGACGCCGACTCGACCGTCGTGCGCGTCGTGCTCAGCATCGTGGGGCTCTCGTGGAGGGAGCAGGCCGAGCTCATCAGCGCGCACCCCGAAATCTTCGCCCAGGACTGAGCCCGCGGGCGAGCGACCCGTCGGCGGCACCCGCTCGAAGGCGGGTCAGACGCTCACGTCGTCGCGGCGCACGACCCCCGTCGCACCCCGTGGAAGCTCTGCCCGATCCCGCGCGCGCACGCGGAACCAGAGCGTGAGCTCGGTCAACGCCCTGACGGTGGTGTCGATGTCCGATCCGGCATCCAGGTCGGCGAAGGAGTCGCGATACCCGGGCGGACGGCTCTCTCCGTGGTTGAGAACCCGGTACCCCATGGTCCAATCCGGGAACCGGCGCTCGGCGATCGGCTCTTCCAGGAGCACGCGCAGGTCGTGATGGCGGGAGTCGCTCCGGATGATGTCGACGAGCTCGGCAACCGTGTCCGGATGCCCCTCCAGCACCTGGATGAAGCGCCCGTCTCGATGAAGGAGCAGTCCGGTGATCCCCTGCCCGTCATTGCGTCGTCGGCAGACAGCCAGGAGATGCTCGAGCGCGGTCTCCCGAAACGGCTGAGAAGCAGTGCTGGTGTAGACGAGAGAGATCAGGTCGGTCGCCACTGTGGTGCTCACAGCGCCACCCCCTGCTCGCTCCCGTCGACCTGCAGCGACGCCGGGTTCGAAAGCTGCTCTACGGCGGTCGTCGCCGCCTGCAGCGTCGCGAAATCTCCGACGGGCGAAGACCGGGCGTCGAACGCGCGATATCCGCCATCGCCCTGCCTGTCGACGTATCCCAGAAAGTCGCCACGCCGGCTTCCGACGTGGAATCCTTCTTCGACGCATGCCCAGAGGACATCGTTATCAGGTCGGACATCGTGCGGCACCTCAGCAGGATATGCGTGCGGTGTCCGCAGCGCCCTCCCCTTTACATCCGCCGTACCTGTGCGCTAAGCGCGAGCGCCATGATCGATGTCGATGTCGAGCGAGGGGATTCCGATCTCCTCGCCGTCCTCGTCTTCCCCCGCACCGCGCTGGGGGAAGAGAGGGTGCTCGCGGATGGCCGCGGCGTCCTCCGAGAAGTCCGGGTCGTCGTCGCCGGAGATGTGCGGGCCGACCAGGAGGTCGTTGCCGACCCCGACGATCAGATCCGCGGTGTCCCTCTTCCCGTCGATGACGATTGGCAACCGCAGGGCCGCCGATTCGCCCTCGCTCGCGATGGCGGCGGCGAGCGAGACGAGCGCTTCGGCGACGTCGTCGGTCGTGACCACCTGTTGGCCTGCATACGACACGAGTTTCATGACTCAGACGGTGTCATGGCCACAGCGGCACACCCAAGGGGGTTGTGCGCACCGCATCGAAAACGCTAGTCCGCCCGCGTCCGCTCGATAGCAGCGTCGCCGCCCGTGCGTCAAGGGACGGCGGACGATAGGGGCGCTCGCCTCGTGCGTGCGTATCGTGGAGGACACGAAGAGTCGCTTGAGCGCTCTGAGTCGGTCGAACCGGCGCGCATTCGGATTCTCTCTCGGGTCTGGGATGCGGCCCGGGGGTCGGTGCGCATGCGCAGCTTCTCACTCGATTTCGCCGGTCCTCCGCGTTCGGGTCGCGGAGGACCGGACAGTCTTCCCCCCGATCGACGGCATGGACGGGAGAATGGACGATATGTCCGCGAGATCCCGCCGGCCGCTGCTCTCCTCCGTGCGCCGCCTGCTGCACACCGATCCCTCGGCGGTCGCGCACACCGAGGCCATGCCGGTCATCGACGAACGCACGGTTCCCCGGGTGCTCGATCTGGCCACGCGCATCGGAGAATCGATGTTCGCGGTCGGAGCCTCGGCGCACGAGGTCACGCTCGCCATCACCCGGGTGTGCGACGCCTACGGGATGCGGGGCGTGCAGGTCGACGTCACGTACAACTCGATCACCGTGTCGTTCCATCTGAGCGGCGAGGTCTGGCCCGAGACGCTGGTGCGCGTCGTGCGCGTCACCGCCCCCGACCACGCGAAGCTGCAGCGCGTGCAGGCCCTGGTCGCCGACATCGACGGTGGACTCGACCTCGAATCCGCACGCACAACGTTCCGTGCCATCCGACGGGTGCCGTTCCGCTACCAGCAGCCCGTCGTCATCGTCGCCAGGGCCCTCCTCGCCGTGGGCGTGAGCATCATGCTGGGTGCCTCGCCGATCATCGTCGGCCTCACCTTCGTCGCGGCCCTGTGCGCCGCACTCACCCAGGCCGGTCTCGCCCGACTGCGTGTGCCCCTGTTCTTCAGCCAGATCGCCGGAGGGTTCGTGACGACCGTCGTGGCCGTCGTGGTCTCCGCCCTCGGCACCGCGGGGATAGAGCCGTTCGTCGGCATCCGCCCTTCGATCATCGTCGCCTCCGGAATCGTGCTGATGCTCGCCGGCCTCACCGTGGTCGGTGCGGCACAGGATGCGATCGACGGCTTCGCGTTGACCGCGGGCGGACGCATCCTCGATCTGACCATGCAGACCCTCGGCGTCGTGATCGGCATCCTCGTCGGCCTGGAGCTCGGCGGCGTCCTGGGGTTCACCATGGGCCTGCCCGACGATCCTGCGCCGTTCGGCCCGCTCGTGAACCAGTTCGCCGGGGCGATCATCATCGCCGTGGCCGTGGCCGTGTTCAACGGCGCCGGCCTCCGGATCATCCTGGTCAGCGCGCTGCTCAGCGCCGTCACTCTCGCGGGCTACTCCGCCTCGGTCGCGCTGAACCTGCACCCGGCTGCGGCGAGCGCGATCGGCGCCCTGCTCGCGAGTTTCCTCGGGATGCTGATCGCCCGCAACCTCCACGTGCCCTCGGTCGCGGTGACCACCGCGGCGATCGTGCCCCTCGTTCCCGGTGTCGCCGTGTTCCAGGGACTGCTCGAGATGGTCCACGCCGCCGGCACCTCCACCGGCATGCTGCTCGCCGGCGGGTCGCTCATCGATGCCGCGGTCATCGGCATCGGCCTGGCATCCGGCGCGTCACTCGGCCTGTACCTGGGCACCCCGGTGCGCGCCACGCTCGCGAGCGTCGCGAAGACCCGCGCCCGCGTGCGCCGCTGACCCGACCCGGAGCGGTTCCGCGGCGCCCCCGCCGAGAGTCGGAGAGCCGAGAGTCGGCTGGGGATTCCGGTGCTCGACGCCCGTTGCCGCATAGGCTTCCCACGTGACTCCACCCCCGCCTCCCCCTCGGCGGACCATCACGTGGATCGCCGGCGGTGTCTTCGCCTGCGCCACGGCCGTCGTCTTCTGGGTCGTGGCGGTGTCTTCTGCCTCCTCGGGGGCGGCATCCGTCCTGATCGGACCGCTCGACGAGCTCAGTCTTCTCACTCTGTCTGTACTCCTGGCTTTCGGCTCCCTCGGCGTCGGCCTGTGGAGCATCGAAGCGCCGCGGAGGATGCTGCCACTGAAGGTCATCGGCGTCGTGCTGGCCACGTGCGCCGGGGCCCTCGCTGCCCTCGCTGCGGTCTTCACCGTCGACGCGAACGTGACGCCCGTACTGCACAGGGGCTGCGACACCGGGTACGTGGTCGTCGAGCGCTCGTTCCTCATGGGATCGAGCGGCACGGTGTACCGGCAGGACGGGGCGTTCATCGTCACTCAGGTCGGGTGGTCATCCGGTGACAACGGGCACCAGCCGTTCTCGATGGGCGGCTACGCCGTGACCGAAGAGCGCGGCATGCTGACCGTCTCCTACGCCGTCAACCGCCCTGTCGCGAGCACGGGGGTTACGGCCGGTTCCGGCACGTCGCTCTCGCTGCCGGTTCTCGACGACCGCACGCCGCAGTGCGGGCTGCACACAGCGAGGAGCGCCGATCAGGCTCCGTACCCGCCGATCCCCTCCCCCGAAACGGAGAAGCTGACGGTGGAGAACGTCGACGGCGCGATGAGGGAGATGATCGGCGCGTCGTTCGACGCCGCTGCGGGAGTGGTCGTCGATGCCTCGGGTGCGCCGTTGGACTCTTCCTCGCTGCCCTTGTCGTCGACACCCTGCACGGAAGGCCCCGGCACGCAGCGCGAAGTGCAGATCGCGTTCCGCACCGACGACAACAGCCGATCTCTGGAACGGATTCTGGCGGTGTGGGACCAGGCTGGCTATGCGAAGGACCGGGCGATGCAGGAGGACATCCGCTACAGCGAGAGCCTTCCGGTGGCACGCGTGGGCATCAAGGACACCTCGAGCCTCGATGGGCTGATCCACCTGACGTCGACGTCGGTCTGCATCCCTCCCGCATAGCGTTCCCGATCGCTGCGCGACCGCGGGACGAGTTGAGCAATATATCGGCTCCGACGTACAATTCTGCTGAGTTCTGGCGGGCTGAAGAGCGCCCGTTGACCGCGCGGATGCCCGACCGGCACCGCCCGGGGGTGGTGCGCTCCTCGGCAGCCGATACCGGCCAACCGATTGGAGTGTTGAGATGTTCACGATGCCCGATCCCCGATTCGAGCTGAGGAAGATCACCGATACCGAGTGGCTGATCCTCGATCACCGCTATGCCGAGGATGACTCACGGCGCACGGTCGCCTGCGTCTATCAAGTCGATGCCGTCGAGGTCGAGGTCGTCTGGTTGCGCGACCTCCCGCTCGCGAGCTCCTACATGTCCGCAGCCGATGTGTTGGAAGACGTGCAGCGCTTCCACGCGCCCCGCCGCGCGGGTCGTCCGATCCCGATCCCGTACCTGCCACCCCTCGCCACCGCCTGACGGAGGCTCACGCGCAGACGGAATTCTGCGGGTGGACGCGCCCGCCTGTCAACGGGCAGGCGGGTGCGTCTCGCAGAGGCGAGACTGATCGATCACCACATCCATCGATCGGAGAATCTGATGTCAGACCCGCAGAACCACGACGGCGACACCCCCGAGGTCGAGGCCGAGGGGATCGATCCCGACATGCCCTCGACCGATGACTCCGACGACGACGAGGAAGACGACGACGACGAAGGTCTCGACGTCGCCGACCTGCCGTAGCCGTCCGCGGACGGGAGACGCCGTGGCGGGTCAGCCCTGTCCGGGCTTTCCCCACATCTCCCCGGGGGCGAGGGACGGACATGTCGCGGACGCGCTGAGGGCGGCGACCTCTGCGCGGATCGCGACGCCCGACTCCGCCTTCGAGACGGTGTAGACGATGCCCTGCTGCGACTCATCGGCCGGGATGTAACCCACGAGCACGCCGTCGAGGTTCGGGTCCTCCTCCCACGGTGAGCCCCCCGCCGTGCTGACGAGGTCTGCCGTGGGGTTCTCCCGCAGCCAGTTGGCAGCCCCCGCCACTGTGGAGTCGGCGAGGGTCCAGTAGCCCTCGAGCTCGGCGACCGGCCGGCACGGCCACCCCTGATACGAGTTGAACGAGGCGGGGCTGTCCGCCACGCGCACGGCTCCCGGTGGCACCACGGCCGCGTCCAGCCACGCCTGCGCCTGCTGCTCCGCGGCGGCATCGTCTCCTGAGGTCTCGACACTCGGAGATGCGGTGGGTTCGCTGGTCGGGGCTGCGGCATCGTCACCGGCGCCGGTGGCGCACCCCGTCAAGACGAGGAGGGCGGAAAGGCTGAGGATCAGAGCGGAGCGCCGGTGCATGCCCCCACTATAGGGAGCGCGGTCCCCGCCGATCTCAGGCGAGCGGGTGGCGCGCACGCCTCCGGACGAGGAGCATCGCACCGGCCGACGCGAGCGCGATTCCGAACGCGACGAGCCCGGGGCCGCCCCCGCCGGAGCGGGCGAGCTCTGCGGGAAGTGTCTGGTTGCCCTGTGCGACGGCCGGAGGCGGGAGAGCGACGACCTCGCGCGTGAGCGTCTGACGCTCTACCGGCACGGCGCCCCCTCGAGCATCAGGACTCGCGGCCTCCACGTCGACGACGATCGCTGCGCCGCCCGTGATCACCAGGGCGGAGAACGACAACGTCACGCTGTCTCCGGGCGCGATCGCTCCCGTCCAGCGCAGCACGTCTCCCTCGAGAACGGCGACGCCCGTGGTCGCGCCGATCGGACGATCGATGCGAGCCGCCCGGAGCAGCGATGCCAGATCGGCGGTGAGGGCCGCATCCGTCAGCGGTACGTTCCCGCTGTTCGTGAGCGTGAACTCGTAGCCGACCCGGTCACCCGGCCGCAGCGACGTGCCCTCAGCCGGCGATGCGGTCGTGTCGAGGTCGAGTCGCGGCGACGCCGCCTCGGTGACGCCGATGCCTGCGCTTGGCCCCGTGTACATCAGCAGGGTCGACGTCTGGGTCGATCCCGAAGGATCGTGGAGTGCATCCGAGACGCTGCCTATGGCGTTGAACAGCCCCACGAACCGACCGGCCTCCGGCACCGCGGGGTTGTCGGCGGGGAGGTAGGTGACGGCACCCGTGACCTCGCGCGGGGACGAGAGCAGATAGAAGGCACCATCGATCGGGCTCGGGATCGTGGCGCTCACGACCGGGACACCATCGAGGGAATCGTCGCAGTCGAGGATGTAGTCGGAGCCGGCGACGAGAACGGTGCCGCCGCTGACGGGGATGTTCACGGGTCCGGGGTCTGCGGCGAACTCGCGCAGCTGCACGGCGTCGCAGTCCGGTGTCGATCCGCTGAACGGAGGGCTCGGGTCGGCGCTCGCGGTCACCCACTGTCCGCCCCGTGCGGCGAGCGCCGAATCGCCCTCCGCCTTCGTCTGGACCACGAACCTCCCGGCCGAGGAAGGCGTCGCACCGTGGACCCAGTGCCCACCGACGTGCTGGAACAGGTCGATGGACACCCCGTAGGCGACGTCGACGGTGTGACGCGCACCGTCCGCGGCGAACTCGGCGTGGTAGATCCCTCCCCCGGCGGCGAGGATCCCGCTGCCGACGACCTGGAGGAAGAACGTGAACGTGCCGCTCATCTTCCTGCTGTTCGCGGCGGCCTCGGTGAACGTTCCGGTCATCGTGTCGCCGTCGGCGCCGTGGGCGGTCACGACGACGTCGACGAGGGCCGCTCCCGACGCATCCACGATCGATGCGTCTTCGCTCAAGACGACCCTGGCACCGGCGGGCGCGCGCACTTCGAAGGTGTCGCCTGCGTTCGGGAGTTCCCGCTCCACGGTCAACGTGACGGCGAGGAAGGGCAGGGCAGCCGACGGGACCAGCGGATTCGACGCCTCATACGGAGCCACCGAGATGTCCGTGACCGTGGGGGCGGGTTCCGCGGCGAGCGCG
Source organism: Microbacterium sp. Root322 (assembly GCF_001425645.1). Lineage (NCBI taxonomy): Bacteria > Bacillati > Actinomycetota > Actinomycetes > Micrococcales > Microbacteriaceae > Microbacterium > Microbacterium sp. Root322. The sequence continues at coordinate 756,602 of NZ_LMCS01000002.1, forward strand.
GGGGCGTCGGCGATGCCGGCGATGCTCGCGGCACCGACGAAGAGACCGACGACGAGCGCGAGCGCGGATCGGCTGAGGGAACGACGGATCCCCGACGCGCGGAAGACCCCTGACACCTCGCTGATGTCGCCTATCCGAGCTGGTCGAGGACGAGTTCTCCGCGGGCGTTGAGGTTCTCCATCATGCGCTCGATCCGCTTCGTGTCGATCTCCGGCATCCTCGAGCCGTCGAACGCGAGGATCAGCGGAATCGCCGGATGCATCCAGATGGTGAGTCGGCCGGCGGGGTTCTTCTCCTCGGGCAGCCAGGTCATCATGAAGCTCTCGTGACGGCGGAGCTTCGTGCCGATCACGATCTTCAGGTGCGCCAACGTCGCATCATCGACCTCGATCGGAGGACGAGAGCTGTTGTACTCGAGAGTTCCCATGGTCTGAGAATACGCGCTCCCGCGTGCCGCATCTCGTGTCGGCGCCGGGTCTCGATCGGGGACCTAAGTGCACCCGTCGAGATCCGCCCCGGTAGATCAGGCCCCGGCGGCCGTGAGCTCCTCGCGAAGCAGAGCAGCGCCCGCGCTGAGCGCTCGCAGCTTGCCGCGTGCGAGGTCACGTGACAACGGCGCCAAGCCGCAGTTCGTGCTCGGGATGAGCTTGTCGGCGTCGACGAAGCGGAGCGCGTTCCTGAGGGTGTCGGCGACCTCCTCCGGGGTCTCGATCGTGTGGCTTGCCACATCGATGGCTCCGAGCATGACCTTCTTGCCCCGGATGAGCTCGATCAGGTCCAGCGGGACGTGCGAGTGGTGGCTCTCCAGCGAGACGATGTCGATGCTGGACTGCTGCAGCAGCGGGAACGACTTCTCGTACTGCCGCCATTCCGAGCCGAGAGTCGCCTTCCAGTCCGTGTTCGCCTTGATCCCGTAGCCGTAGCAGATGTGCACGACGGTCTCCGCGCGCAATCCCTCGGCCGCCCTCTCGAGCACTGCCACGCCCCAGTCCTGCACGTCGTCGAAGAAGACGTTGAACGCCGGCTCGTCGAACTGGATGATGTCCACCCCGGCCGCCTCGAGCTCCTTCGCCTCTTGATTGAGGATCGTCGCGAACTCCCAGGCCAGCTTCTCGCGGCTCTTGTAGTGGCGATCGTAGAGGGTGTCGATCATCGTCATCGGCCCAGGCAGTGCCCACTTGATGGGCTGATCGGTCTGCTGGCGGAGGAACTTCGCGTCTTCGACGAACACGGGCTTCTCGCGGCTCACGGCGCCGACGACCGTCGGCACGCTGGCGTCGTACCGGTCGCGGATCCGCACGGTCTCCCGCTGGTCGAAGTCGACGCCGGAGAGATGCTCGATGAACGTCGTGACGAAGTGCTGGCGCGTCTGCTCCCCGTCGCTGATGATGTCGATGCCGGCCTGGCGCTGCTCCTGAACGGCGATGCGGAGCGCATCCTGCGTGCCCTCGACCAGGGCGTCGCCCTGCAGTTTCCACGGAGACCAGAGCGTTTCCGGCTCGGCCAGCCAAGACGGCTTCGGAAGACTGCCGACGATCGAGGTGGGAAGGAGTGTGTGCATGATCGGTGAGTCTCCGTTGGTCATCCGACGGGGACCAGGCACGCGTCGGAGTAGTCGGCGGCCCACTGCTCGAGCAAGGCACCGTGCGGCTTCATGAGATGCGCGTCGGCATACTGCCCCTGCTCGGTCGCGAGCCGACTGCGCTCGTCGCGGTCGTAGGCGATCTTGGTCACCGAGTAATCCTGCTGCTCCAGGGTCGGCCGGTAGATGCTCGCGGCTTCCGAGTTCGCGTTGTATATCTCGGGCCGGTAGATCTTCTGGAACGTCTCCATCGTGCTGATCGTGCCGATGAGCTGGAGGTTCGTGTAGTCGCCGAGCAGATCGCCGCGGAAGTAGAACGCCAACGGCGCGACGCTGCCGCGCGGCATGAAGTACCGGACGGAGAGGCCCATCTTGCCGAAGTACTCGTCGGTCAGCGAGGGATCCTTCTGCTCGTACTCGACGCCGAGGATCGGGTGGTGGTTCTCGGTGCGACGGTAGGTCTTGCTCGTCGAGACGCTGATGCAGATCACGGGCGACACGGTGAAGCGCTCCTGATAGGCCTCCGAGTCGAGGAAGTGCTGGAACAGCTTGCCGTGCAGCTCGCCGAAGTCGGCGGGAACGCTGAACCCTCCTGCGGCCTCGCTGGCCGCCGGCAGTCGCACGCTGAAGTCGAAGTCGCGGATGTAGGACGAGAAGTTGTTCCCCACGATGCCGTGGCTGCGCGACCCGGTGAGACGGTCGAGGACATGGATGTCCAGGACCTCGAGCAGCGGGAACTCCTGGTCCTCGCCCTCCGCGGCGAACTGCACCGCCACCGAGACGATCTCGAGTTCGACGGTGTAGCGGTCCCGGTCCGGGTTGTCCCAGTGCGCCAGATCGTTGAATCGGCGGTCGATCATCGTCAGGGCGTTGCGGAGATTCTGCTGACGATGCTCCCCCCGCGCCAGGTTGGCGAAGTTCGTGGTGATCCGGGAGTTGTCCGACGGCGAGTAGTCCTCGTCGAAGCGGGTGGTCGTGATGCGGAAGGTGAATTCGGATGCCATGAGGGCCAATCGGAGGGTGATCGGCCGGGCTCGGCCTCACGAAACGGGATCCCTCCATCGTGCTGCCGGAGGGACCCCATCGGGTAATGCGCCGCGACTATGCCGTGACATAGTCTGGGGCTATGGCCAAGCGCTCGAGCGGCATCACCCTGCAGCACCTCACGTACTACATAGAGGTCGCTGCGGAGGGCTCGATCAGCGCCGCCGCCGACCTGCTCTACGTCGCCCAGCCCACCATGTCCGCCGCGATGAAGGACCTCGAGAGCAGAGTGGGGCGCACGCTCCTGCTCCGCTCCGCCCGCGGCGTGACGCTCACCACCGACGGCGTGGAGTTCCTCGGGTATGCCAGGCAGGTCGTCGAGCAGGTGGCACTCCTCGAACAGCGCTACCTCGGCCGACCGCCGTCGCGACGACTGCTCGGAGTGTCGACCCAGCACTACTCGTTCGCGGTCGACGCGCTGGTGCGGATGGTGAAGGCGACCTCGGCGGCGGAGTACGAGTTCTCGCTGCGCGAGACGCGCACGTGGGACATCATCGAAGACGTCCGGACCCTCCGCAGCGAGCTGGGGATCCTCTACCGGAACGACTTCAACCGCAACGTCATCGACAAGCTGCTCCGCGACTCCGGTCTCGCGTTCCATCCGCTCTTCGTCGCGGAACCGCACATCTTCATCTCCCGCAAGAACCCCCTCGCCGCTCGAGAGCGCGTGACCCTCGCCGATCTCGCCGACGTACCCAGGCTCACCTTCGACCAGGGCGCCAACAACTCCTTCTACTTCGCCGAGGAGATCCTCTCCACCCTGTCGAGCCCGCGGGACATCCGCGTCTCCGACCGCGCCACCATCTTCAACCTGATGATCGGACTCGACGGATACACCATCTCGACGGGCATCATCAGCGATGACCTCGATCCCGAGATCGTCGCCATCCCCCTCGACATCGACGAACAGATCGAGATCGGCTGGATCGGCCACTCCGCGATCCCCCTCACCGAACAGGCGCAGCGCTACCTCGCCGAACTGCGCACCGTCGTCTCCGACTTCGGGGTGGAACTGCTCGGCTGAAGTCGTCGATGCCGGCCGTCCGCCGAGCCGCACGCGGGCAAGGATGCCGGAGATCGGGAATCCCTGCGGTGAAGGGTGCTCCCTCTATGTGAGCCAAGGGGCGCGGACCGGCGTCCGCGTCGTCTCGATCCGCAGGTTCGCGTCGGAGCGGTCGACCGTCTTGTGCCACTCATTGCGGCCATCTCGCGTGAACCCCGCTTCACCGGCGGCGCGGTCGCTGGAGCCCAGGAGCACTCTGCCTCCGCCGGCCGAGGCGATCTGGATCGGAACACCGGAGTATGTACCCCCGTGTGCAATGCGGAAGAAGGGCAGCTCCTCCGGCCGATCAATAGCTCTCTAGGAGAACAGGCCCGACTTCAGATCATTCACCGGCCGGGTCCTCCGTCTCGGGCGCCCCGGCGATCTCCTCGAACGTGACGGACCGGGAGGAGGAACTCATCCGGTAGAACGTGAACTTTCGCTGCCCCCGGCTCCACACCGGAGTGCGGTTCGGGCTCGGGTCGTCACGTTCACCGAGCACCTCGGTCAAGTACGTCAAAGTGGCCACGTACGCGTCATCGTCACTCTTCGCGATCAGCCCCGGCGGCCGGCGACTGGCGGGGAAGGTCAAGCTGGCGCGCACACGACCGTCCGGGAACATCCGACCGGTCGGATTCTGCGAGACTCCTGCCGGTTTCGGCCAGAACCCCTTGTCGTTCTGCACGGCTCCCTCGTCTATGAGCCCGTGCGTCAGCAGCCAGGTCTTCCCGTCTGCGCCGTCCAGAAAGTCCTTCGCGGCGGCACGCACCGCCCGCAGCGAGTACGTCGACGTGAACTGCAGCTCCAGCTCCCCGCCGATGACCCGCGCGGTCATCGTGAACGGGCCGAGGTCCCAGTGCTTGTCGGATCCGATGGTCTTGCCGGCTTGGCGGGAGATCGCTGTCCGCAGCCGCCGCTCCGCCGCCGCGCCATCATCGACTCCGGTCAGGTCGGCGCGAATCCACAGGTACGGGCTGACTTCCTCGTCTTCGTCTTCACCGTCGTCGTAGCGCACCTCGTGCAGCCCGATGGCGGCGAGCTCGGCTACGAGCTGCTCACGCGTCGTCGCCTGCTCACCGCTCACGGCACCGCATATTGCCGGAAGGTGCGTCAATATCCCGTCGAACTCCACAGAACCGTTCATCGAAGTCAGCGTAGCCACGACCGGCGGGTTCGTGATGAAGCACGCTCACCGAGCCGAGATCACTCGCCGGGACGTACTTGTCGAATTATCACCGGAACCTAGCAATTCTGAGCGCACCACTCAGTCGTCTCGACTCTCTCGACGGCCAATTGCTGCCACGCGAGATCCTCAGCCTCGGGACCACTGGCCCAGAGACCAACCAGTCGGTCACCTTCAATCGCAGCGACGTGGACGCCGGGGACTCCCCAGTTGACAATTCGGAACTCACGCCCGTTGCCGTCGCCTTGACTGAATGCGGCACCGACTGCCGGGATCATGATCGTGGGTGTGCCATCAGAAAGAACCAGTGATGACCCGGCCAGGTCACACTCGGGGGTGCCCATCTCGTCGAGTTCGTCAATGGGGATCTCTGAGATCTCGCAGGGTGAAAGCTGCTCCGCGCCAGGTGGAACCTCGACCCCGCCCGCCTGGCAACCAGCGAGGCACAACGCCAACACGACGGCTGCAGCAACGCTCACGCTCCACCGAGTAATCCTCACAGGGCCAACATACACACGTGGTGGAGAAACACACGCCAGGAGCGCATTCGGACACGCATCATCACCGCTGAGGTGTCCCCCGTTTGGCGGACAGACACGAGCTTCAGCTCTCTGCTAGCTTCAGCGAAGTGGCGGTCGCGGCATTGCAGCCAAACGAGCTGCGAGATCCCAGCACTCTGACTAGGGCTTATGCCTTCTCGTCCGAAAGGTCCATTATGCGCAAAGCTTCGGCGTCCATTCTCACCGTGCTTCTTCTGGCGGGATTGATCACAGGGGTAGACACCATATCAGCCGAGCCAGCACAGGCCGCTCCCATCACGCGACTCGTCACAGGATCCACGGTCGCGATCACTTCGGACAACGTGCGAGCAATCACGCATCCTGGCAACGCCACGACGGGAATAGTGAGCCCAGCCAGCGATCCAATAGCAATTGCGCAAGCGGCCGCACTCGCCAACGTCTCGGGTGCGGCAGTGATCGTCTCGTCATCGGCCACCGACGCGGCGGCCGTAAACACAGTTGTCGCGCAGAAGAACATCACTGGCCTGACGTTCATCGGGTCCGCGACCGATTTTCCTCAGAGCTACCGGGACGCAATCGATTCACGCGTGACCGCAAAATTGGCGGTCCTGAACAACAGCCCGTTCGAGCGGTCAAAGCTACTCGCTCCCGCCGACACGACCGCTTTCGTCATCGCGAAGAGCTCGAACATTCCCGCAATGGAAGCAGCTCTCTCCTATAGTTCGGCGACGAGCAGCGCCCTGTTGGTCATGACTGGCGCGGAACCGGCGAACTCCATCAGAGACTTCCTGTCACCGATCGCTGATCCGAAGGTGACGCTGGCCGGAGATCCCGGAGTCTCCGATCAACTCGACACCGACGACACGGACCACTACGGCGAGCTCCTCGTGGACAGCGCCACCTCCACGAATTCGTCCTACGACAACATCGTGCAGTTGCACGTCGACGGAAAGGGCCGGGCCGCCAACAGCGTGTCGATCGCGCCCGGCGGCGATCTTGCGTCGTTTGCACTCGCCACGCTCGTTGGGCGGGCGGATGGGTCAGTGACACTTCCGGCCGGTGCAGCTTCGAGCATCACGACGAACAGCCCCGCCGACTATCATCTGCAGCTGCTCAAGTCGGAGTTGAAGAGTCTGACTTTGGTCGGCACCGCTACGACCAACGCGCAGCTCGCCGCCGCCGCAGGGCCATCTGCGACCGCGAGAGTGTCCGCCCCGGCATGGACCGTCACCAACACGACTCTCGGCACCGGCACGTACACGATCACGTTCACCGCCCGGGCCGGTGCGACGAAGTACAGCGTCCTCGATTGGGACAACTCCGTCATCGCCACCACCACCAGCACCACCATCACTCTGCCCGGAACACCTGACTACATGACGCTGGCGGCATTCGGCCCGTCGAACACCGAAATCGATCGGATGTACTACCGAAGCAACACGTACAACGCGCCCGCAGATCGCGGAACTGTGATTACCGGAACGATTCAGAACGGCACAGCCAACCTCCGCATTCTCGGTGAGGCCGGCGTGCCGAGGAAGATCGTCCGGACCATGTTCGACCCTTACGCCATGCTGGGTGACGAGCCGATCCCACCTCAGACGGTCGCGATCACCTGCACCACGAGCTACACGGAGACCGGATTGGACCCAGAGGTCCAGTGGACGTACGAAGTCGTCAACTTGACCCTACTCACGGGATCCGGGTGTGGAGCCACGTCGGGCACGCCCATAGCTGGAACCAGCCTCCCGGTCGCCGCCGTCAGCCTGCCCCTGACGCAGGATCCGTGGGCGCAGGCTCGAATCGGAGTACGAGGGACGGAGGATCTGCAGCAACCGCGCCAAGGCGACGCGAGCACGCAGCCGTTCCTGCCCCGACCGGGGCAGACTCTTTCGGACGCAGCTCGCCAACGGCTCGCCTACGAGGAGCTCCACCCCGAAGTGGCCGCCGCTGAAAGCTCTGCGCTACGCACGTCAGGGGCCGCAGAGACGATGGGGGCCGCTGTCCCGGACGCGGTGGCAGCCGCAGCGACCGGCTCTCAGTTCGTCTTTTCCTACCAGGCGTACATTCCTGAGGCCGTTGTCGTCGGGCCCGGCCACAGCTTGGACCCGTTCAAGCCCGTTATCGTCTACAACGGCTCCAACCGGGCGTGGTGGGACGTCAACAATGTTCATACGAAGTTCGACATCCGCGCGTATGTCGGCGACACCCAGATCTTCCCCACCAAGTTCATGGGAGAAACGAAGCGCTGGCACTGTGGGCCGAACTTTTTCCGCCAGACGACGGAGTGCTCGCTCGTTGGCACGACAACCGCCTCATTGAACGAACTCGCAGTAACGGGGACGATCTCGGGGTCAACGACGACCATCAACTTCACCGCGCATGCGACCAACCCGCTGGAACCGTTTGCCGCGGCGATCGATGGCCAGATGAAGTTGACGTTGACCCCGCGGTCATGGGATCTATACGGCACCCACGACCGGATGCCGGTACACCAGTTCTGGTGGTCGCCGCTCTACTCGGAGGGCACCCTTGCGTATACAAGCGAGGACTTCTATAAGCTCTACTGCCTCGTTCCGGGCGTGCGGGCTTGCACAGCAGTCGTAAACGTTCGACTGTAGGCGCACCCTACGTGAAGAATGACCACTGCGATGATGCCGTTGTCGTTTCGGAGCGACGACAACGGCATCATCGCGTTGATCGGCAAGTGCTCGCCACCTCGCTCGACAACGAGGGGCCAGAAACCTGCACCCCCTCTGGCGCTCAGATACGGAAAAACCCCCTCACGAGGAGGGGGTTTCCATGGCGGTGACGGTGGGATTTGAACCCACGGTAGGGGGTTACCCTACACAACTTTTCGAGAGTTGCACCTTCGGCCGCTCGGACACGTCACCGCGGAATAGCTTACGCGACGCGGGGCCTGCACGCGAATCGAGACCCGCAGGTCACCAGGCGGCGGCGACCTCGGCGTGCGTGCGCAGGATGCCCTCGGTCGATCCTGCGGGCGCGCGGCCGATGCCGCACTCGGTCGCGACCCCGAACTCGGGGGCGAACGGGGCGGCGGCGGCGATGCGACGGGCGGCACCTTCCGCACCGTCCTCCCGGTGCACGAGGCCCAGGTAGAGCTCGCCGACCGGGGCGAGGTCTGCGAGCGGGGCGAAGTACGCCTCGTCGTCATGGTCGATCGGCACCGGCAGGTGCAGCCAGGTGAGCGGACGATCGGATGCGGCCACCACGGCGTTCGCGTAGCGGACGAGATTCCCGGCGTCCCGCGGCTCGAAGAAGTGCTTCTCCCCCGCGTCGCCGTAACAGAGGTGCACACCCACTTCGACGTCGGCAGGCACCGCGTCGACCAGCGCGGCCAGGCGCGAGACGAGACCGTCGAACGGGTCACCGGGCCACCACGCCTCCATGACGGAGCCATAGCCGGCCGCGCGTTCGATGATGCCCATCTCGCTCGCGACATCCCACTGCACCGCGAGGTCTTCGTGCGGGATGGCGGCCAGGATCCGGTCGAGCTCGCGCACGATCGCGGAGGTGTAGACGGGCTCGATCGCCGCGCGGTCATCGCCGTGGAAGAACGAGGAGATCACGGCGAGCGGCGTCGGCAACGACACCTGGAACCGCACACCGGCGGGCACCGCGCCCTTGGCCTGGAGCCGCGTGAACACCGCGTAGGACTCGATCGCGGCAGCGGCATAGCCGAGCGGAGGCAGCTCGATGCTCGCGGCATCCACTCCCTCGCCGATGCGCAGACCGCGGGCGTCGATACCGGCGGGGAACGGGATGGGTTCGTCGCCGATGCGCTCGATGCCCTCGGCCCGGCCGATCACGTCGGGCTGGAACATGATCCAGTGGAACCGCTTGCCGACCTCGCCGTCGGGGATGCGGCGCAGTCGCGTGCCGAGCAGGTCCGCGGCGGTGCGGATCGTGGTCTCGGCGTCGTCGTAGTTCACGCTGCCCACGAGAAGGGCGCCCTGGGGCTGAGTCATGTCCTCAGAATATCGACGCACCCCGAGGGACTTTTCCCCGGCGGCGGCTCCGCTCACACCGGGGGCATTCGAGTTAGGATGGCCTAATAACCCGCCGCCTGTGGGGGCAGCGATGACGGGAAGGGCAATCTTCATGGGCTTCATCACGTCCGACGCGCTGGCCGAGACCGGCTACGTCGTGCTCGACGACCACACCGGTCCCGCCGATCCCGCCGAGTGGCTCGCCCTCGAATACGTCGGCTGGCGCTCTTCCGGCGTCACGCGCTTCGCGCCGCTCACCAGCTATGCGGGCGATGTGGACTGCAACGGCTTCTGGAACCACACCCCGCCGCGTGCCGACAAGGACGGCGTGTGGGTCGACTCGCAGGTCGCGATCGCCCCCACCCTCCAGCGCCGCGCCCAGGAGCCTGGTGCCGGCATCGGTCGCTGCCGCGTGATCGAGCTGCAGCCGAACGAGTACGCCGACGCGATCTACAACCTGCACCAGGACGACAACAACCGCCTCAATGAAGAGGGCACCGGCTGGGTGGTCCGCGGGTTCTTCAACCTCTCCGACGACACCGAGTCGATGCTGATCCTGCGCGCCGACCGCTTCGACCCGGCGACCGAGATCCGCCTGCCCCTGCGCGCCGGATCCCGCATCATCGTCGACACCCAGCGCTTCTGGCACGCGGTCTGGCACCGCGGCACGGCGCCGCGCTACGCGCTCATCACGTCCTGGACCAGCGGCCCGGAGCTCGATGCGTACATCGCCGCGAACCACGGCGACCCGCACCCGCCCACGGTCGACCTCGACGCGCAGTTCGTCGACGCCGCCCAGGTCGAGCTGCACCGGCGCATCGAGGAGCGCCGTCGCGCGTTCGAAGCGCAGGGCATCGTGATGGAACCGCCCGTCGACATGAACGCTTGAGGCGTCGCAGAAGCGAACACCCTCAGACCGTGCGGCCGCCCTCGATCCGCACCGTGCGTCCGACGGTTCCCGCAGGTGGCGCGACGTGCGAGATCAGCAGCACCGTCTGATCGCCGGCGGCCTGCAGCAGGTCGCGCAGCAGCGCATCCGACGCCTCCGGATCCACCCCGGCCGTCGGCTCATCGAGCACCAGCACGGGGAACCCACGCAGCAGCGCCCTGGCGAGGGAGATCCGCTGCGCCTGTCCGCCGGACACCAGCGCGCCACGGTCGCCGACCCGTTCGTCCAGACCTCCGCGCTCACGCACCCAGGTGCCGAGACCGACCCGGTCGAGCACATCCAGCAGCTCCTCGTCCGTGGCGCTGTCCCGGGCGAAGAGCAGGTTCTGGCGGATGTCCTCGTCGAACAGCTGCGGACTCTGCTCGCACAGCCCGATCACCCGACGCAGCGCCGGTCCCGAGAGCTCCGCGGCATCGCGCCCATCGATCAGATACTCGCCCTCCACGCGCAGGAAGCCGACGAGGGCCGCGGCCAGTGAGCTCTTGCCCGCTCCGCTGGGGCCGGTGACCAGCACCCGTTCCCCGGGACGGAGGTCGAGATCGATCCGCCTCAGGGCCGGGGCACCGCCCGGCCAGTTCGCCCGGACGCCGCGCAGACGCACGGTCGGGGTGCCGTCGATCTCGATGTCGTCGCCGGCGTCGGAGCGCAGCTCGTCCGGCATCCGCTCCGGCAGCACGTCGACGATGCGCTCGGCGCTGGAGCGCACGCTCCGCCACGATGCCGCAGCGATCGGCACCGCACCGAAGATCTCGAAGACCACCATCGGCACGAGCACTGCCACCGCCAGCCACGGGCCGTCGATCGACCCGTCGACGAGTCCGGGAGCCGCGGCTGCGAGCGCCCAGACCGAGGCGGCCCCGGCGACCGCGGAGACCACACCGGCGGCGATCGCCTGCGCGAGCGAGGCGCGGTCGACGACCTTTCTCAGTGCGGCATCCGCTGTGCTGATCCGCGCGCGAGCCTGCTCCTCTGCTCCGTACGCGATGAGCACGTCGAGGCTGCCGAAGTAGTCGACGAGAGCGGCGGAGAGGTCGGCGCGACGCGCCGAGACCAGCACCTCGGCGCGGGAGCCGAAGACCCAGCCGAGACCGATCGCGGCGGCTGCGGCGACGAGCAGGCACACCGCAAGGGTGAGCGCGGCCGGGGGCGAGACGAACGCCACGAAACCGACGGCCCCGACGGCGACGAGGGCCGCGACCCCGAGCGGCTGCACCACGCGCAGCGGCAGGTTCTGCAGATTCTCGACGTCGTCGACGAGCGCCGTGAGCACCCGACCACGATCCGTCGAGCCGAGGCCGGCCGGAGACAGCGGGATCAACCGGCGCACCATGTCGGCGCGGGTCGAGGCGAGCTGACGCAGCGCGGCATCGTGTCCGCTCAGTCGCTCGAGGTAGCGGGTGACCGCGCGCGAGACCGCGAAGAAGCGCACCCCCACGACGGCGACCGATAGCGGCACGAGCGAGTCGACGATCGAGGCGCTCACGATCAGCCAGCCGCTGACCGCGAGCAGACTCACGGCGGCAGCGGCCGAGAGCAGACCCCAGATGAGACCGGGCACGAAGCGCCCGACAGGGGGCTGCGCGAGGCGGAGGATGTCGCGGACCCGGTGGGTGCGCGGGTGTACGGCGTCGGCTGCGGCGCGGCGTGCGGTCATGCGCTCACCCCCAGCTCCACGATCTGATCCGCGATCTCCCGTGCGGTGCGACGGTGCGAGACGAGGAGGATCATGGCTCCGGCATCGGCCCTCCGTCGCAGCGAGCGCCACAACCGGTACTCGGTCTCGGGGTCGAGCGCGCTCGAGGGCTCATCGAGTGCGAGCACACGGTCGGTGGCGGATGCCTGGCGGTACAGCGCCCTGGCCACGGCCACGCGCTGGGCCTGCCCGCCCGAGAGCCCCGCTCCCTGCACACCGAGCTCGAGATCGGCGTCGACGGTCTCGGCGCAGGCGTCGTCGAGGGCGGCGCGGGTCCGGTCGGCGTCGGGGACCGGGTCGCCGAGCGCAACGTTCGCCGCCACGGTCCCCCGGGTCAGACCGGGAGCCTGCCCCGCCCACGCGAGCCATGCCGACGGCGCGAGCCCCCGCACGTCCTTCCCCGCGAAGGCGGCCGTCCCCTCGAACTCGACCGCGCCGCGGAGAGCCGCGAGCAGCGACGACTTCCCCGACCCGCTCGGCCCTTCGATGACGGTGATGGTCCCCGGCGCGGCCGTGAACGACACGGGCGGCAGGTCGCGCACGCGCAGCCCCGCGACCACGAGGCTTCCCTCATCCGTGCGGTCCACATGCAGGACCGATTCCCGGATGTCGGAGGTTCCGACGGCGATTCCTCCTGCATCCGTCGAACGCTCCTGCATCCGTGCGCTCTCCTCCGAGCGCTCCCCCGTGCGCTCCCCCGCGGCGTCGAGCACGTCGAAGACGTCCTCGGTCGCGGCGACTCCTTCGGACGCCGCGTGGAACTGCACGCCCACCTGTCGGATCGGCAGGAATGCCTCGGGCGCGAGCAGCAGCACGAACAGCCCCACCTCGAGCGTCAGGTCACCGGAGAGAAGTCGGAACCCCACCGACACCGCGATCAGAGCCACGGCGATCGAGGCCAGCAACTCCATCGCGAAACCCGACAGGAACGAGAACCGCAGCACCTTCATGGTCTCGCGGCGGTACTCGTCGGCCGTGACCTCGATGCGATCGGCCGCGCGGCGATCACGTCCGAACAGTCGCAGCGTCGACAGTCCCTGCACCGTGTCGGCGAAGCGGGCGGCCAGGCGCTGGAGCGTCTGCCACTGGCACGTCTGCACCGTGCGCGTCGCCATCCCGATCAGGATCAGGAAGATCGGGATCAGCGGCAGGGTGATCACCGCGGTGAGACCGCTCGGCCAGTCCTGCCACCACATCACCGCGACCAGCACCGGCGTCGCGATCACGGTCAGCACCAGTTGCGGGATGTACCGGGCGAAGTAGGCGTCGAGCGCCTCGAGCCCGTGACCTGCGGTGACCGCGAGCTCGGTCTGATTCCGCTGTGCCAGCCACCCCGGGCCCAGCTTCCCGACCGCCGCGACGAGCGCCGAACGCAGCTGCATCCCGGTCTTCGCGGCTGCGCGTGTGCCTGCCGCGTCGGACGCGGCGATCAGCAGTCCGCGCAGGAGCGCCGCCAGTAGCAGCCAGAGCAGCGACGAGGTGACGTCGCGCCCCGCGATCGCACCGATGATCGCGTCGGTCAGCAGCCACGCGAACGCGATCGTGACCACCGTCTGGATGACGCCGATCAACGCGGATGCCGCGAGGAATCCCCTCGCGGCACCCGCGTAGCGCAGCAGTCTCGGATCGACGGGTTTCACGCGTGCGCCGGAGCCCCCTCGATCGACTTCCGGGTGACGCGCTTGCGGAAGACCCAGTACGTCCAGGCCTGGTACGCGAGCACGAGCGGCATCGCGATCAGGGCCGTCCAACTCATGATCTGCAGCGTATACGGCGTGCTCGACGCATTCGCGATCGTGAGGCTGTACGCCGGGTCGATCGTCGAGGGCATCACGTACGGGAACAGGGCGGAGAAGAGCATGACCACGGCGAACAGCACCGTGAGGATGCCGGAGAAGAACGCCCACCCGTCGCGTCGGACGAGCGAGAATCCGACCGCCGCGATCAGGCTGACCGCCGCGAGCGCCCCGGTGCCGATGACCAGCCAGAGCAGCGGAGCCTCACGGCCCATCGCGATGAACACCGTCCAGATCACGGTTGCGGCCGCGACGAGGATCGTGGGAATCGCGGCCTTCTTCGCCAGGTTCCGTGCGTCCTCGTGCACCTGTCCGTCGGTCTTGAGCGCCACAAACAGCACGCCGTGCAGGAAGAACAGCAGCAGCGTGGTGACGCCGACCAGCAGCGAGTACGGGTTCAGCAGGGCGAAGAAGCCACCCACGTAGATGTGGTTCTCATCGATCGCCACTCCCTGCACGATGTTGCCGAACGCGACACCCCACAGCAGCGCGGGGACGACCGAGCCGATCACGATCATCCGGTCGAAGCCGGCCTTCCACTTCACGCTGTCGCGCTGGTGCCGGTATTCGAACGACACCCCGCGCAGGATCAGTGCGAGCAGGATCAGCAGCAGCGGCAGGTAGAACCCGCTGAACAGCGTGGCGTACCACTCGGGGAACGACGCGAACAGCACGGCGCCGGCGACGATGACCCAGGTCTCGTTGAGATCCCAGACCGGACCGATCGTGTTGATGACCTGACGGCGCGAGACGTCGTCCTTGCCGAGGAACGGCAGTGACATGCCGACGCCGAAGTCGAACCCGTCGAGGACGAAGTAGCCCACGAAGAAGAAGGCGACGATGAAGAACCAGAGCGTTGCGAGATCCATGATGCTCCTCCCTCTCAGTAGACGACCGACGGCAGCTGGGCCGTCTCGTCATGCGGCTTCTCTTCGGTGTCGGGCCCCTTCTGCGCGGCCCGGATGATGAGACGGATCTCGACGACGGCGAGCGCCGCGTAGATCGCGGTGAACGAGATGAGCGATATCAGCACTTCGAGCCCGCTGACGCCCGGCGAGACACCGTCCTGCGTCGTCATCAGCCCGAACACGATCCAGGGTTGCCGTCCCATCTCGGTGAAGACCCAGCCCATGATGTTGGCGGCCAGCGCGAGCGGGAACGACCAGATCGCGACCTTCCACATCCACGGGGCGACAGGCTTCTTGGCACCCTTGCGGGTGACCCAGAGACCGGCGACGGCCACGAGCGCTGCGGCGATGCCGAGGCCGATCATCCAGCGGAACGCCCAGTACGTGATCCACAGGATCGGGGCGAAGTCGGTCAGACCGGTGGAGGCGTACGTCTGGGCGTACTCGGCGTTCAGGTCGTTGATGCCGTGCACGCACGCGTCGAGCGTGTGGGTCGACAGCAGCGAGAGCAGATACGGCACGCGGATGGAGAACAGCTCCGAGCTGCCGTCCGGTGTGCCGAGCGTGAAGATGCTGAACGAGGCATCCGGCCCGCACACCGTGTTGAACGTCGCCTCGGCGGCGGCCATCTTCATCGGCTGCGCGGCGTACATCGCGAGTCCGAGCTGGTCGCCCGTGAGCACCACGCCGGCGGTCGAGACGATCATGGCCCACAGCCCGAACTTGAGCGAGATGCGCATGGTGTCGAAGTGCTGGCCACGCGAGAGGTGCCAGGCCGAGACCGAGATCACGACACCGGCCGCGAACATGAACGCGCCGAAGATCGTGTGCGGGAACGCGGCGAGCGCGACCGGGTTGGTCAGCAGTGCCCAGAAGTCGGTCAGCTCCGCACGGTTCGTCGCCTCGTTGAACGTGTAGCCCACGGGGTTCTGCATGAACGCGTTGGCGGCGATGATGAAGTACGCCGACAGGATGCTGCCGATCGAGACGCACCAGATCGTGGCGAGGTGCAGCTTCTGCGGGAGCTTGTCCCAGCCGAAGATCCACAGCCCGATGAAGGTCGCCTCGAAGAAGAAGGCCAGCAGGCCCTCGAAGGCGAGCGGTGCGCCGAACACGTCGCCGACGAAGCGGGAGTAGTCCGACCAGTTCATGCCGAACTGGAACTCCTGCACGATGCCGGTGACGACGCCCATGGCGAAGTTGATGAGGAAGATCTTGCCGAAGAAGCGGGTCAGATGCAGGTACTGCACCTTGGCGGTGCGCACCCACGCGGTCTGGAAGATCGCGGCGACCAGCGCCATGCCGATCGTCAGCGGCACGAAGAGGTAGTGGTAGACGGTCGTCAGCCCGAATTGCCATCGGGCGAGAGCGAGCGGATCAAGCCATTCCATGCGCGACTCCTGTTCTGTGGTGCTGCGGCGTCGTGCGGTGACGCGGCGGCTCCGTTCCCTCGATCAGCGACG
Source organism: Microbacterium sp. Root322 (assembly GCF_001425645.1). Lineage (NCBI taxonomy): Bacteria > Bacillati > Actinomycetota > Actinomycetes > Micrococcales > Microbacteriaceae > Microbacterium > Microbacterium sp. Root322. The sequence goes on from NZ_LMCS01000002.1 coordinate 772,796, forward strand.
CGGTGGTGTCGCGCAGCTGCACGGTGCAGTCCGAGGCGAGGACGGCATCACGAACGCACTCGGCTTCGAGTGGTCCGCCTGCCTCGTTGAGGACGCCTTGCATGAGTTCGAGGTGCACACGGCACAGCATCGGACGATCTTCCGAGCGTCCGGCGGCGTGCGGGCAGGGGCTGAGGTCGACCGTGAGCCGCTGGTCGTCGAGCACGGGCTCGAAGCCGCTCTCCTCCAGGTGCTCCACGAGCGCGTCGAGCTGGTAGGTGGCGTCTCGGCCGAGACCGGATGCCACATCGGGAAGCATGCTCCGCATCAGGTCGCCGCGGCGCGCAGCGGCCTTGGCCTTGTCGCGGGCGACGGGGCTGGAGGCGCCCGGCGCTCCGGTCGCGGCGCTGTACAGCGTGCGCGGCCGGCCCCGCGTGGTGCGATGCTCGATCGTCGGGATCACGTAGCCGCCCTCGATCAAGCGCCCCAGGTGCTCGCGGACCGTGTTGGGGTGCAGCCCCGTGGCCTCGCACAGCTCGGTGATCGAGAGCTCGCCTCGGGTCTGCGAACTTCCCGCTTCGAAGAGCAAGTGCAGGATCTGCACCCGGGAGTAGCTCGAGATCGGCCCGCAAACGGGCCCGCCGTTGGCCATGAACCCAGTATCCCGCGAGACTGCGAGTTTGCAGAGAGGATGGGCCGTGAATAAACACCTGGCCGATAGGGATGTCTGATCCCGGCGATAGCCTGGGGGCATGGCCACCCGGAAACCCGCTCCACCCGCGTACGTGTGCACGGAATGCGGGTGGACGACCGCGAAGTGGGTCGGGCGCTGCGGCGAGTGCCAGCAGTGGGGAACCGTCCAGGAACAGGCGGCGCAGACCGGCATCCTCCGACGGGTCGGCCCGGTCGCACCGACGGCCGATCGCGCCGCACGGCCCATCACTCAGATCACGACGCAGGATGCTCCTCGGCGCTCGAGCGGCGTCGGCGAGTTCGACCGTGTGCTCGGCGGGGGCATCGTGCCGGGCGCGGCGATCCTGCTCAGCGGCGAACCCGGCGTCGGCAAGTCGACTCTCCTCCTCGAGGTCGCAGCGCAGGCCGCTCGCGGCGGACGCCGTGTGCTCTACGCGAGCGCCGAGGAGTCTCCCGGCCAGGTGCGACTGCGTGCCGAGCGCACCGGCGCCCTGCACGACGAGCTCTATCTGGCGAGTGAGACCGACCTGGCGACGATCCTCGGTCACATCGACGAGGTGAAGCCGCAGCTCGTGATCGTCGACTCGGTGCAGACGGTCTCATCGTCGTTGATCGACGGTGCTGCCGGGCAGCCGAGCCAGGTGCGCGAGGTCGCGGCGGCGCTGATCCGCATCGCGAAAGACCGCGACCTGCCGATCATCATCGTCGGCCACGTCACGAAAGACGGACAGGTCGCAGGCCCCAGGGTGCTCGAGCACCTCGTCGACGTCGTGTGCCACTTCGAAGGCGACAGGCAGACGTCGCTGCGCTTCATCCGCGCCCTCAAGAACCGCTTCGGGCCGACCGACGAGGTCGGCTGCTTCGAGATGACCGGAGACGGCATCGCCGAGGTGCCCGACCCTTCGGGCCTCTTCCTCTCACAGGGGGCCACCGAGCCGGGCACCTGCGTCGCGATCTCGCTCGAAGGCCGGCGTGCTCTTCCGGTCGAGGTGCAGGCTCTCACGGTGCCCAGCAACGCGCCCAACCCCCGCCGCATCGTGCACGGCCTCGACTCCTCGCGGGTGGCGATGGTGCTGGCGATCCTCGAGCGTCGCGCAGGTGTGCCCACCGGCAGTCTCGACGTCTACGTGTCGACGGTCGGTGGCGTGCGCTTCACCGAGCCGGCGGCCGACCTCGCGATCGCGATCGCCGTGGCAGGGTCCATCCAGCAGATCTCGGTCCCGCGCACGGTGGCCGCCGTGGGCGAGCTGAGCCTCGCCGGCGAGATCCGTCCGGTCACCCAGGCGGCGCAGCGACGGTCCGAGGCCGCACGCCTGGGATACGAGCAGGTGGTCGACGACCGTTCGAAGACACTCCGCGCCGCGCTCGGCGATGTGCGAGCACGCAACACGTCACGCCGCTCCGATCGCGACATCCCGCCGTTCTGACGCGAACGGTCGGGGCTCTCAGGCGTCGAGCGCCTTGAGCAGCTCGGCAGGGTCCGCCTGCATGGGGTGAGGGCCGGCGATGTCGAGGAACACCGTCGTGATCGGGTGTGCGGCGAGGAACTTGCGCAGCCAGTCGGCACCGTAGATGCCGACGCCAGGGGGCAGGTTGGCCGGCTTGTTCTTCGCGTCGCTGAACAGCAGCAGCGCGAGGTCGCCGGTCTTCGGGTCGCGGTAGGTCCACACCTCGCCGCTGTCGAGCGGGTTGTCGCGTGCGCCGGGCTTGATCAGCGGCACGACCGTGGTGCCATGGCGGAGGGCGAGAGCGACCGCAGCGACGTCCTGCTTCTCCAGGGCCTGCGCCAGAGCATCCGAACGGAAGTCCTCGGGTGCGGGCTTGTTCTTCGCGGCCTTCGCCTTCTTCGCTGCCATGTGTCCAGCTTATTCACGGCACGAAGCGCGAAGCGCCGATTCGGCAGCGGAGACGATTGGGGCCCTCTCGAGTCCCACATTGGGGACTGGGGTACTCGAGAGGGCCCTCGGACTCTCGAGCGGCGGTGTCGAAGCGCTGGGGACGCTGTAGTTCGACGCCACTGGGGATGGCTTGGTGCCGCAGATGCGGAGAGTCGCTTCTATGGTATCCCAAAGAGTCACCGTTGTCAGCATCGCGTGCCGACGGCGGCAAACATCGCCCGATTTCGTAGCGACAGCGCCGACTTGCGACGATTTTCGAAGAGCGTCTTCGGAGTTCGCTTCGAACTCAGCGGGCCTCAGTAGAGCAGGATCTGCGCGCTCGAAGGGCTCGTGAACCCGCCGATCGAGACCTCCACGTGGTACGAAGCTCCTCCGCCCGGTGCCCGCTGTCGATTCTCCTGCGCGCACGTCTCGACGCTCGACCGAGTGCGATCCCAGGTGACGGGGTCTTTGCTCGTGACCGTGGTGCCCGCCGTGAGCGTGGCGATCATGCTGCTCGGGTTCTCCTGGCAGTCGGTCGAACGCCACCAGACATCGGCGCCGCTGGAGATCGTGAAGACCTGGGTCGTCGACCCCACATCGATCGTGCAGTCTTTGGCGCCCTTGTTCGTCAGCGAGATCGAGAGCTTCGGCAGCACCCCGGCCGCGTACGTGTCGGAGTCGGTGACTGCCGTGACCTCGATGTCGGCCGCCTCGCAGGCCACGATCGCCGGGGTCTGCACGGCTGAGGGTTCGGGAGCGGGCGACTCTCCCCCGGCGGACGGATCGGCAGACGGCGAGGGCGACATCGACGGCGTCGCCGGCGCGGGCGAAGCCGTGTCGGCGGCGGCCCACGGGCGCGCGATCAGGAGCCAGGATCCGATCCCGATGGCCGCGACGGCCAGGACGAGCCCTCCGATCACGGCCAGTCGCCGACGACGGTAGACGGCGGCGGAGCGACGGGGCATGACTCCAGGCTAAGCGATCCTCCGCCCTCAGCCTGGGAGGCCCCACGGCACGGGCGGAGGCGGAGTCAGAGCACCTTGAGCATGCGGGTGTTGCCGAGCGTGTTCGGCTTGACGTGGGCGAGGTCGAGGAACTCCTCGACACCCGCGTCACCGCTGCGCAGCAGCTGCGAGTACACGTCGGAGTCGACCACCTGCTCACCGATCGGCGTGTAGCCCCGCCGGCCGAAGAAGTCGACCTCGAAGGTGAGGCAGAACAGGCGGGTCAGCCCGAGCGTGGCGGCGTTCTCCTCCAGGCGGTCCACGATCGCACGTCCGACGCCGTGGTGCAGCCAGTCGTCGCGCACCAGGAGGGTGCGCACCTCGCCGAGGTCTTCCCAGAACACGTGCAGGGCGCCGCATCCGATCAGCACCCCGTCGGCCTCCGCGACGACGAACTCCTGCACGGCGCCGTACAGCACCGCCAGGTCTTTGCCGAGCAGGATGCGCTGCTCCACGAGCGGCTGCAGCAGGTCACGGATGCCGACGATGTCGGCGCTCCGCGCCGGCCGGACGATGTACTCGCTCACATCACAAGCCTAGAACCCGTGACCCGGTGGCGCCTGTGCCGGACACAGGAAAGGGGCGGATGCCGCAGCATCCGCCCCTTCTCGTGATTCAACCGAGGTCACTCCCCGCTGGCGACCGCCAGGTCGGGGGTGCCGGAGATCGCGCCGCCGCCGGTGTTGACGCCGACCGCGACGGGGCCGCCGTCGCGCGGGCCGTGCTCGAACAGGAACTGCCCGTCCTTCGCATCGACCTTCACGTGGTCGCCGGAGTTGAGCTCGCCGTGCAGGATCTTCTCCGACAGACGGTCCTCGACCTCGTGCTGCATCGCGCGACGCAGCGGTCGGGCGCCGAGCGCCGGGTCGAATCCGATCTCGATGAGGCGCTCCTTGGCGGCCTGCGACAGCTCGATCGTCATGTCGCGGTCCAGCAGACGCTCGCCGAGGCGCTTGGTGAACAGATCGACGATCTGCACCAGCTCGCTCTTGGAGAGCTGCGGGAACACGATGATGTCGTCGACACGGTTCAGGAACTCGGGCTTGAAGTGCCGCTTGAGCTCTTCGTTCACCTTGCCCTTCATCCGGTCGTAGCTGGTCGAGTCGTTGCCCTCGATCTGGAAGCCCACGGGACCGCCGGCGATGTCGCGCGCACCGAGGTTGGTGGTCATGATGATGACCGTGTTCTTGAAGTCCACGATCCGACCCTGACCGTCGGTGAGACGACCCTCTTCGAGGATCTGCAGCAGCGAGTTGAAGATGTCAGGGTGGGCCTTCTCGATCTCGTCGAAGAGCACCACGCTGAAGGGCTTGCGCCGCACCTTCTCGGTGAGCTGGCCACCCTCTTCGAATCCGACGAATCCGGGAGGGGCACCGAACAGACGCGAGACGGTGTGCTTCTCACCGAACTCGCTCATGTCGAGCGAGATCAGCGCAGCCTCGTCGTCGAACAGGAACTCGGCGAGAGCCTTGGCGAGCTCGGTCTTTCCGACACCCGTGGGGCCGGCGAAGATGAACGAGCCGGAGGGGCGCTTCGGGTCCTTGAGACCGGCACGCTGACGACGGATCGTCTTGGAGAGGGCGGCGATCGCCTCTTCCTGACCGATGACGCGCTGGTGCAGGGCCTTCTCCATGAAGACGAGTCGGCTGGACTCCTCCTCCGTGAGCTTGAAGACGGGGATGCCGGTGGCCTGTGCGAGCACCTCGGCGATCAGCCCCTCGTCGACGACCGCGGAGGTCGCGACGTCGCCTGCACGCCACTGCTTCTCGAGACGCAGACGCTCGGCGAGGAGGCTCTTCTCCTCATCGCGCAGGGATGCGGCCTTCTCGAAGTCCTGCTCCTCGGAGGCGACCTCCTTCTGCTCACGCACGGCGGCGATCTTCTCGTCGAACTCGCGCAGCTCGGGCGGGCTCGACAGGATCGACAGACGCAGGCGTGCGCCGGCCTCGTCGATCAGGTCGATGGCCTTGTCCGGAAGGAACCGGTCGGAGACGTAGCGGTCGGCGAGGTTCGCCGCGGCCACGATAGCGCCGTCGGTGATCTGCACCTTGTGGTGCGCCTCGTAGCGGTCGCGGAGTCCCTTGAGGATGTTGATCGCGTGCGGCAGTGTCGGCTCGTTGACCTGCACCGGCTGGAAGCGACGCTCGAGCGCTGCATCCTTCTCGAAGTGCTTGCGGTACTCGTCGAGCGTGGTGGCACCGATCGTCTGCAGCTCGCCACGGGCGAGGAGCGGCTTCAGGATGCTGGCCGCGTCGATCGCGCCCTCAGCGGCACCCGCACCCACCAGGGTGTGGATCTCGTCGATGAAGACGATGATGTCGCCGCGCGTGCGGATCTCCTTGGTGACCTTCTTCAGGCGCTCCTCGAAGTCACCGCGGTAGCGGGACCCGGCGATGAGCGAGCCGAGGTCGAGCGAGTAGAGCTGCTTGTCCTTCAGCGTCTCGGGCACATCGCCCTTTACGATCGCCTGTGCCAGACCCTCGACGACGGCGGTCTTGCCGACGCCGGGCTCGCCGATCAGGACGGGGTTGTTCTTGGAACGGCGGGAGAGGATCTGCATGACCCGCTCCGCCTCCTTCTCGCGCCCGATGACCGGGTCGAGCTTGTTGTCACGCGCGGCCTGCGTGAGGTTGCGGCCGAACTGGTCGAGCACGGCGGAGCCGCCCTGGGCGCTGGCCTGCGAGTCGTTCGTCTGCGCACCGACGGAGGCCGGCTCACGGCCGGGAGCGCCGGAGAGCAGCTGGATGACCTGCTGGCGGACCTTGTTGAGGTCGGCGCCGAGCTTGACGAGCACCTGGGCGGCGACGCCCTCGCCCTCGCGGATGAGGCCGAGCAGGATGTGCTCGGTCCCGATGTAGTTGTGGCCGAGCTGCAGGGCCTCGCGGAGGCTGAGCTCGAGCACCTTCTTGGCGCGCGGGGTGAACGGGATGTGCCCGGTCGGCTGCTGCTGACCCTGGCCGATGATGTCCTGCACCTGCTCGCGCACGGCGTCGAGGGAGATGCCGAGGCTTTCGAGCGCCTTGGCGGCGACACCTTCGCCCTCGTGGATGAGACCGAGCAGGATGTGCTCGGTTCCGATGTAGTTGTGGTTGAGCATCTTCGCCTCTTCTTGGGCGAGGACGACCACTCGACGGGCTCGGTCCGTGAATCTCTCGAACATGCTGTGACTCCTTATTCGCACGGGGCGAAGACGCGTGAAGCGCTTGTACATCGAGAGTAACCACCACATCGGGCACGTATGCCCGTGTTCGCCGTGGGCATACCGGGGCTATGGCAGGCGGTGTGACGAGGTGTCGAAAGCGACGGGGATTGACGAGCTTATCGATTGTCGTTATCTTATCGTTTATCGCTAACAACGATCATCGATAAGGAGCGATCATGACCTCGACGAAACAGGGCACGCTGTCCCGCGGCGACGCCGCTGCACTCATCGCCTTCTGCATCGCCGGCGTGGCGATCGCGGCGTACATCACGGTCTTCTCGATCATCCGCATCGTCACCCTGCTCAGCGGCACGATGATCCCGGTGATGGTCGAGTTCGTGGATCAGCCGATCGAGGCTCCGCTCGGCGCAGGTGGTGCGAACATCACCCTCGAACTGGACAGGGCGATCCTCACCGCCCCGACCCTGCCGGGGATCGCGATCGGCGCGGGCGTCATCGGACAGCTCGCCCAGATCGTCGCGATCATCGTCGTGATCGGATGCCTGATGCTGCTGGCGCGCAGCATCCTGAGCGGCACGGTGTTCAGCCGACGCAACACGCGACTCGTGATGGTCGCCGGCATCGTCGGCCTGCTCGGCTTCGCGGCCGTGCGGTTCTTCGACAACATGCTGGCCAACGCCGCCGTCTCCGCGGTCACCGAGAACGCTGTCGACAATGCGGTGATCAGCATCGAGCCGTTCACCTTCATCCTGGCCGCGTTCATCATCTCGGTCATCGGCACCACGTTCGTGATCGGCGATCGACTGCAGCGCGAGACGGAAGGATTGGTCTGATGACCATGACGAAGACGACTTCCCCGGCCACCCGCTCCGAGACCGCGGACGCCATCACCGTGATCCTCTACGCGGCTGCGGCGCTCGTCACCGTCGCATTCGCCACGATCCTGCGCGTCGCCAGCACCTTCCGCGAAACGGGGATCGCCTGGACGGTCCCCATCGACCAGCAGCCGATCTCCGCCACAACCGACTCCGGTGCCATCTCGATCGAGGGGTTCGCGGACGAGGCGATGGTCATCGCCGACGGGGTGAACGCGGCCTCGGTCACGGCCATCATCGCCGCCATCGCGCTGTGGGCTCTCGCGGCCGTCGCGGTCATCGCTGCGGTGACGCTGGTCGCCTGGAACTTCCTCCGCGGACGCTTCTTCGTCCGTCCGAACGCGCGAGCCTTCGATGTGATCGGCTGGACGCTCGTCGGCGCTCCGATCCTGATCGTGATGCTCGAGACGATGGGCCGCAACGGCGTCACCTCCGCTCTCGGCATCGGCGACGGGGAACCGGTGCATCCGATCGAGTTCTGGAGCGTCGCGCCGATCTTCGCCACCGGGGTGACGGTGGGCCTGATCGCGGTGGCATTCCGCCGCGGCATCCGGCTGCAGAACGAGAAGCTCGCGCTCGAGAAGGACACGGAGGGACTGGTATGACCCCGGCCGAGAGCGACGACGAGTTCACCGGCATCCACTGCCGACTCGACGAGCTGCTCGCCGACCGCGGGATGACGCTCACCGAGCTGAGCGCCGCGGTGGGGGTGAGCATCGTGAATCTGTCGGTGCTGAAGAACGACCGGGCCCGCGCCATCCGCTACTCGACCTTGCGGGCGATCTGCGAGGCGCTCGACTGCGAGGTCGGCGACCTGCTGGTGCTCGCACCGCGCTGACGGGGATCCCCAGCCGGCCACCGAACGGATCCGGGCTCGCGCGTCATCCTTCGTCATATCCACCCAGGGAATTCTCAGGCAGCCATAGCGTTGGGCCTCATGGCGCGTACTCGGCGCGTCGCGATTCTGGAGTCCCCACCTCATGAGCACCACCGCACGCGCCCAGAAGGCGCCTGACACCCGCGGGCCGGTCCGGAAGCTGCTGACCTCGTTCGGCTTCCAGATCCTCGCAGCCCTCGTCCTCGGCATCGCCGCCGGTCTGATCGGCCGCCAGCTCGGCGCCACCGCTGAGAACCCGACAGGGCTGTCGGCCACGCTCGACACCATCGGCAACTCGTACGTGACGCTGCTGCGCGCCGCCGTCGTGCCGCTGATCTTCACGGCCATCGTCGCCAGCATCTCGAACCTGCGCCGCGTGCAGAACGCCGCGCGCCTCGCCGGCCAGACGATCCTGTGGTTCGCGATCACCGCGTTCATCGCCGTGATCATCGGCATCGTGCTCGGCCTCGTGATCCAGCCCGGCAACCGCGCCGGCGAAGGCCTCGAGCCCGGTGACCCGTACACCGTGGGCACCTGGTGGAACTTCCTGCTGGGCCTCATCCCGCAGAACTTCCTCGGCCTCACCGTCAACACCTCGCCCGGTGCCGTCGAGGGGACCTTCTCGTCGAGCGTCGGCTTCAACATCCTGCAGGTGATCGTGGTCGCCGCCGTCGTCGGCATCGCCGCTCTCAAGGCCGGCAAGAAGGCCGAGCCGTTCCTCGTCTTCACCGAGTCGCTGCTCAAGGTCATCCAGCGCGTGCTGTGGTGGATCATCCGCATCGCCCCGCTCGGCACGTTCGGCCTCATCGGCTCGGCCGTGATCAAGTACGGCTGGGAGAAGCTGGCCTCCCTCGGCTGGTTCGCCGCCGCGGTCTACATCGGGCTCGCACTCGTACTGTTCGTGGTCTACCCGATCCTGGTGCGCACCCACGGCCTGTCGATCAAGCAGTACTTCTCGGGCGTGTGGCCGGCGGTGCAGCTGGCCTTCGTCAGCCGCTCCTCGATCGGAACGCTGCCCCTCACCGAGCGCATCACCGAGCGCAACCTCGGCGTGCCCCGCTCCTACGCGTCGTTCGCCGTGCCTCTGGGCGCCACCACCAAGATGGACGGCTGTGCCGCGATCTACCCGGCCATCGCCGCGATCTTCGTCGCGCAGTTCTTCGGCATCGAGCTGAACTTCGTGCAGTACCTGCTGATCGTGATCGTCTCGGTCGTCGGCTCCGCTGCGACTGCCGGCACCACCGGTGCTGTGGTGATGCTCACGCTGACGCTGTCGACCCTGGGCCTGCCGCTCGAGGGCGTGGGACTGCTGCTCGCGATCGACCCGATCCTCGACATGGGCCGCACCGCGGTCAACGTGGCGGGCCAGGCGCTGATCCCGACGATCGTCGCCAAGCGCGAGGGAATCCTGAACGAAGAGCTCTACAACGCGCCGCGCGAGGGGCTGCCTTTCGCCGACGACTCCGGTGACGACGACGCCCCCGAGGCGGATGCGTCCACCGACAAGGAGCCGGTCAGCGCCCGCTGACCTCACCCCGCGACGCCAGAGCGCCTCGTCCCTGCATGGGGCGAGGCGCTCTGCCGTTCAACGATTCAAGAGTGCGGGGAGGCGGGGTACGGGGAATCAGGCCCGGCTCTGCTGGCGGGTGGCTCCACGGGTGTCGAGCGCGAGCTCCTCGGCATCCATCGCGGCGATCAGCTCGCGCATGACCTCTTCGTCGAGGTTGCCCGCATCCCGCTCGGCGAGGAGGATCTCGCGACGCACCTGCAGCCAGCCCTTCGACAGCGTGACGAGGTCTTCATAGGAGGGCCGGCTCGCGGCGTCCTCCACCTTCTGCGCCTCGTCAGTGTCCCTCTCGACCCGGGTCATGCGCTTGGTGAAGGCGTCGAAGACGCGGAGGTCGACCTCGCCGTACTTGGCCTCCCACTCGATGCGCTTCTCGGCGAGGTACTTCTTCCCGGCCTCGCGGCTCTTCGCGCGGACCTCGGCGAGGGCTGCCTCGTCCTCCTCCTCATCCACGTCGCTGGCGATGCCGAGACCGCGGATCAGCATCGGCAGCGTCAGCCCCTGGATCAGCAGCGTGCCCACCGTGACGATGAACGCCACCACGACGATCGCGTGCGAGGCCTCGGTGTCGAGGGTCGCGAGGTCGGCGGCCGCCACCGCGATCGCCAGCGTCACCACTCCGCGCATTCCCGCCCAGGAGATGACGGCGCTGTCCTTCCAGGTGAGCTGGAGCCCTGCCATCTGCTCGCGCACGATGTGACTGCGCAGTTCGTCGGCGGTGTACTTCGCCCAGCGCCTGGACCTGCGGTGCCGCTTGTCGAACTCCCCGGATTCGACACCGCGATCCCAGCGTTCGAGACGTTTGCGATCCTGGAAGTTCGACCACGCACTCGTCGGGTAGATGAAGAGGGGCCGCACGATGACGACGACGAGCAGAACCGCCCCGGAGAGCAGCAGGATCTGCCCGACCGATTCACTCCCGAGGTCGCTGAGCACGCGCGGGAACTGGAGGCCGATGTACGCGAACACGAAGCTCTCCAGCAGCAGATCGGCCGAGAGCCACAGCGGCTTCTCCTGCTGACGCGTCGTGTAGTCGGTGCGCGGCGAGTTGTAGCCGACGTAGAGCCCCATCGCCACGACGGCGAGCACTCCCGATCCGAGCAGATGCTCGGCGATCGCGTAGGCCCCGAACGGCGCGAGGAGCCCGAACGTGCCGATCACGACCGGATCGCTGATGCGCATGCGCAGCTGGTGCAGGACGATGCCGAACACGAGGCCCACGGCCACGCCGACGCCGACCGCGAGGAGGAACTGCCCGATGCCGCCCAGCACGGAGACGGTGGCGCCGGCGAGGATCGCGGCGAAGACCCGGTACAGCGTGAGCGAGGTCGCATCGTTGATCAGGCTCTCTCCTGAGAGCACCGTCATGATGCGGCGGGGCAATCCGAGTCGGCGGCCGATCGCCGCGGCGGACACCGCGTCCGGCGGGGCCACGATCGCACCGAGGAGCAGCGCGCCGGGAAGGGTGAGGGAGGGCAGGATCCACCACGCGACGAAGCCGACGGCGAGTGCCGTGAGCAGCACCAGCCAGATGCCGAGGCGGCGGATCTGCGGCAGGCTCCGTTTGAATCCGACGAACGACACGTCCAGCGCCGCCGAGTACAGCAGCGGCGGCAGTACCAGGCTGAGGAGGAGGTGCCCGTCGATGTCGAGTTCCGGCACGAACGGCAGGAAGGATGCGGCGAGCGCCACGACCGTCACGAGCAGCGGTGCCGGCCATCCGCGCCAGCGCGCGAACGCGGCGACGGCGACCGACCCGACGAGGACGTAGAAGATGCCTGCTTCCATGCCCCCACGGTAGCGGGGGAATGGAGCCGCACAGGCCCGCGTTGTGGTCCATGATGTCCGATACAGCTCTCTCCGTCCTCGACCTCGTTCCGGTGCGCACCGGCCAGACCAGCGCCGAGGCCATCGCCGCCTCGCTCGCCCTCACGGAGACCGCCGAGCGCCTCGGCTATCGCCGCTACTGGTTCGCCGAGCACCACAACATGCCCTCGGTGGCATCCACCACTCCTCCCGTGCTGATCGCCGCTGCGGCCACCCGCACCTCGCGTCTGCGCCTGGGCTCTGGCGGCGTGATGCTGCCCAACCACGCACCGCTCATCGTGGCCGAGCAGTTCGCCGCCCTCGAGGCGATCGCGCCAGGACGCATCGACCTGGGCCTCGGCCGTGCACCGGGCAGCGATCCGGTGATCACGCAGCTGCTGCGCGGCTCCGGAACCACCAGCGACGTGGAGCAGTTCCCGCGTCATGTGCAGGACATCGCCGCACTGCTCTCGGGCGACGGCGCCACCGTGCGCTTCACCTCCGGCGGCGAGTACACGGTGCGTGCGACACCGGCCGCGACCGGCACCCCCGAGGTGTGGCTGCTCGGGTCGAGCGACTACTCCGCGCAGCTCGCCGCCTCGCACGGACTGCCCTACGTCTTCGCGAACCACTTCTCGGGGCAGGGTCTCGAGCGCGCGCTGGATCTCTACCGCACCGGCTACCGCCCGAGCGAGGAGCACCCGGAGCCGCGCACGTTCCTGACCGTGAACGCCGTCGCCGCCCCCACCCAGGAGGAGGCGGTGGCCCGTGCACTCCCCCAGCTGCGGATGATGGCGCGCCTGCGCCTGAACCAGCCCCTCGCCGCCCTCGAGACCGTCGAGCAGGCGGCGGCCGCCGTGACCGACGCCGCGACCGACGAGGTCGTGCAGGCCGCCCGCTCGCGGTGGTTCGTCGGCACGGGCGAAAGCGTCGCGGCCGAGGTGCGCGCCTTCGCCGACCGCTACGGCGTCGACGAGGTCATGCTGTCTCCTGTCGCGGGTGCCTACGACGCCGAGCCGAACGATGTCCCGACCGGCCGCGCGCAGACGCTGGAGCTCATCGCCGCCGCCCTGCACCGCTGATGTCGAGCGCCTGTCAACCCCTGGCATTCCCGGCGGCACAGGCGTAGCGTCACGAACAGTGCCGTCGACAGGGGCGCGGCCCCTTCGGCGAACGCACTCTCGGCAGCAGCAGAAGGAGTTCGACGATGAGCACGACCAAGACTCTCGCCCTCTGGGTCGCCTACGGCCGCAACGGCGTCGTCGGCAGCATCCGCCACGACGAAGACGGCTACATGGTCACGATGGTCGGATCCGACGCGGCCACGGGCACGTACCCGAGCCTCGCCTCGGCGAAGGGTGCCCTGCACTCCCATATGGCCCCTGGCAGCGACTGGCCGCGTTTCCAGGAGCACTGAGACACCCGACGCCCCGGCCGCACCGGGCGGCGGGGGCGGGCGGCGTCAGGCCTCCGGCTCGCCGGAGAGGATGCCGCGCAGCCAATCGCGCGCCTCGACGAACACGTCGTCCGAGTAGCGGTCCGGGTACTGCACGATCTGCCGGTCCGCGCGCGGATACGAGCCGAGGAAGACGACACGCGGGCTGAAGCGGCGGATGCCGAGCAGCGCGTCGGCCATGCGTTCGTGCTCGATGTGGCCGTCGGCGTCGATCACGAACCGATAGCGGCCGAGTTCGTCACCGATGGGCCGCGACTCGATGAGCGACAGGTTGATGCCGCGGGTGGAGAACTGCTCGAGCATCTCGAGGAGCGAACCCGGGTGGTCGTGCGGGAGCTCGACGATCAGGGAGGTCTTGTCGGCGCCGGTCGGCTCGGGCGAGCGGGTCGTGCGGGTGACCAGGACGAAGCGGGTCACGGCCTGCGCGTTGTCGCCGATGCCCTCTGCCAGGACGTCGACGTCGTAGTGATTCACGATGCCGGGGGCGGCGATCGCGGCTTGCGCTGCCAGCGTGCCGTCGAGGACGCCGATCGCGGACGCGACGTTGCTCGATGCGGGCACGTGCGAGTGCGACGGCAGGTTCGCGCCGAGCCAGCCATGGCACTGGGCGTAGGCCACCGGATGCGCCGCGATCACCTCGACCTGATCGAGGGTCGTCCCCCGAGGGGCCACCAGCACGAAGTTCACCCGCACCAGGTACTCGCCGATGATGCGGAGCCCTGGGAGCGTCGCGAGAGCATCCTGCGTGGTGGAGACACCGCCCTCGATCGAGTTCTCGATCGCGATCATCGCGGCGTCGCTGCGGCCCTCGAGCACGTCGGCGAGAGCCTCACCCACGTTGTGCACGGGGCGCCAGTCCTGGCCGCGGGCCTCGGCCACCTGGTCGAGCGCCGCCTCCGTGAAGGTTCCGGCAGGGCCGAGATAGCTGTAGGTGCGGCGTTCAGTCACGGGTTTCACCTTAGCCCTCGGCGGGCCGACCGCTCTTCCTGGTGACTTCTCGGATGCGATCGGGCCGATCAGGGGGCAGACTGAGGGGATGACCAGCCGTGCCGGCCTCCCTGCGGAGGAAAGTGACCTGATCGACGTCGATGAACTGATCGCCGCCTACTACGACCGCACACCGAACCCCGAGGTCGCGGCCGAACGGGTCGTCTTCGGCACCAGCGGCCATCGCGGATCCTCGCTGTCGAACAGCTTCAACGAGAACCACATCCTCGCCACGACGCAGGCGATCGTGGACTACCGCGATGCGCAGGGCATCACCGGTCCGCTCTTCCTCGGCCGCGACACCCACGCGCTGTCGCTTCCCGCCGAGCGCAGTGCGATCGAGGTGCTGCTCGCGAACGGCATCGACGTGCGCGTCGACTCCCGCGACTCGTGGGTGCCCACGCCGGCGCTCAGCCACGCGATCCTCACGTACAACCGCGGCAAGGCGGCCGACGACCCCAGCCGCGCAGACGGGATCGTCGTCACCCCCTCGCACAACCCCCCGCGCGACGGCGGCTTCAAGTACAACCCGCCGCACGGCGGACCCGCCGACACCGACGCCACGGGCTGGATCGCCGACCGCGCGAACGCCCTCATCGCCGCCAGCCTCGAGGGTGTGAAGCTGGAGCGCTTCGCCGACATCGACTGGGATTCCCTCACCGGCTACGACTTCCGCGACGCCTACGTGCGCGACCTGCCGTCGATCATCGACATCGACGCCATCCGCTCTGCCGGTGTCAGCATCGGCGCCGACCCGCTCGGTGGAGCCTCCGTCGAGTACTGGGCGCTGATCGCGGAGATGCACGACCTCGACCTCACGGTCGTGAACCCCGAGGTCGACCCGACCTGGCGCTTCATGACCCTGGACTGGGACGAGAAGATCCGGATGGATCCGTCGTCGCCTTCCGCGATGGCCTCGCTGGTGGCGAAGAAGGGCTCCTACGACGTCCTCACCGGCAACGACGCCGACGCCGACCGGCACGGCATCGTGACCCCTGACGCGGGGCTGATGAACCCGAACCACTATCTCGCCGTCGCCATCGACTACCTCTTCTCGCACCGCGAGGGCTGGCCGCGCGACGCCGCGATCGGCAAGACGCTGGTGTCGTCGATGATCATCGACCGCGTGGCCGAATCGCTCGGCCGGCGCCTGCTGGAGGTGCCGGTCGGATTCAAGTGGTTCGTTCCCGGACTCCTCGACGGGTCGGTCGCGTTCGGCGGCGAGGAGTCGGCCGGCGCCTCGTTCCTCCGCAAGGACGGCTCGGTCTGGTCGACCGACAAGGACGGCATCCTGCTGTGCCTGCTGGCCGCCGAGATCATCGCCGTCACCGGCAAGACCCCGTCGGAGCGGTATCGCGAGCTGGAGACCGCTTTCGGCGCCTCGGCCTATCAGCGCGTCGACGCTCCGGCCACGCCGGAGCAGAAGGCCACCCTCGGCAAGCTCGCCCCCGAAGCCGTGACGGCAACCACGCTCGCCGGTGAGGACATCACCGCGAAGCTCTCGCATGCGCCCGGCAACGGCGCGGCGATCGGCGGGCTCAAGGTGCAGACCGAGCACGCCTGGTTCGCCGCCCGCCCGTCGGGTACCGAAGACGTCTACAAGCTCTACGCCGAGAGCCTGCGCGGCCCCGACCACCTCGCCGAGGTGCAGGCGGAGGCACGTGCCGTGGTGTCGGCCGCGCTGGGCGGCTGACCCCTCCCGCGCAGCGAGCGACGACCCCGGCCGCGCGTGGCCGGGGTCTCCGGCAGGAGCGGGATCAGACCACGGTGCGCGCCAAGGCGGCTCCCGCTTCGCGCAGCCAGCGCCCCGGTTCGGCGAGCGCCGCCTCCGATGAGCCGGCGAGCGCGGTGAGGGAGGCGCACGCGGCGAACGGTGCGGTGTCGGCGTCGTCGGTGATGCGCCCGGCGGCGAGCATCGCACGGGCACCCGCCGCTGCGGCGAGCCCGGCGAGGAACGAGGGCGCCTTGCCGTCGCCCGACTGTCCGTCGTACGACCCCTCCCCCGTGATGACGACATCGGCGTCGGCGATCGCGCCGGCGAGGTCGATGAGCGCGGCCACCTCTGCGGCGCCGGGAGCGAGCACGCCACCCCACGCCGCGAACGCAGCTCCCGTGCCTCCTGCCGCTCCGTGGCCCTGACCGGCAGGGTCGATGCGCAACAGGTCGGCGAGGCGACGCAGGCCGTCGTCGACGAGAGCGATGTCATCGGCCGCGCGCAACCCCTTCTGGGGGCCGAACACCGCGGCAGCACCGCGCGGACCGGTGAGCGGATTGGTGACGTCGGTGAGAACGCGCACCTCGGGGGCCGCGCGCAAGGCGCTCAGATCGACGGCGGCGATGTCGTCGAGACCGCGCGCGCCCCGTGCGACAGGTGCACCCGCGGCGTCGAGGAAGCGGGCGCCGAGCGCGGTGAGCATCCCCGCGCCTCCATCGGTGGACGCACTGGAGCCGATGCCGACGACGAGTCGCGAGACACCGTGGTCGAGGGCGGCGGCCAGGGCTTGCCCGAGTCCGGTGGTGTCGGCGTCCCACGGGCACAGCTCGTGCAGCAGCTCGATGCCGGAGGTCGAACCCAGATCGACCACGGCCGTGCCCGCCGGGGCGTTCTCCGTCGGGGGCAGCAGCAGCCAGCAGGTGTCGACCCTCTGCCCCGCCGGACCGTCGACCGTGAGCGGCATCCGCACGGCGCCGGGCACGGCCGCTTCGAACGCGGCCATGGTGCCCTCTCCGCCGTCCGCCATCGGCCGATGCACGAACTCGGCGGTCGGATCGACCGATGCCCAGCCGTCGGCGAGGGCGGCCGCGGCATCGACTGCCGTGATGGTGCCCTTGAAGCTGTCGGGGGCCAGCACGACCCTGGTCACCGCACGCTCTCCGCGGTGCTGGCACGCTCGAGGAGATCGGTCGGGATGACGGCGGCGCCCTCTGCCTCCGGCATACCCTCGATCGCATCGACCAGCGCAGAGACCGCGCGCTGCGCGAGCGCGGTGAAGTCCTGACGGATCGTGGTCAGCGGTGGCCGGTAGTTCGCGGCCTCCGGCACATCGTCGAAGCCGATCACGCTGACATCCTCCGGGACCCGGCGACCCGACTCGGAGACAGCCCGCAGAAGGCCGAGCGCCATCTGGTCGTTGGCGCAGAAGACGGCAGTGGCCGAGGCCAGTTCTCGACCAGCCGCGTACCCGGAGTCGGCGCTCCAGTCGCCGCGGACGACGGCGGGCGGATGGATGCCGGCAGCGGTGAGGGTCTCGCGCCACCCTCGCTCGCGCTCGACGGCGGCGAAGGAGTCGGCAGGACCGGCGAGGTGGTGCACGGTGGTGTGCCCGAGGCCGAGGAGTCGACGCGTGGCGGCGGCGGCCCCGCCCGCGTGGTCGCTGTGCACCGAGGTGAACCCGGCGCCGGTCGGTGCGTCGACGACCACGAGCCGCAGTCCCGTGGGGCGCTGAGCGGCGGAGACCAGGGCCGATGCCTCGTTCAGCACGATCGCGCCGTCGACCTCCTGCTCCGCGAGTCGATCGAAGGCCTCGGCGACCCCGTGAGCGGCGGTCACGAGGGTGAGCGCGTAGCCGCGTTCGGCCGCCGCTTCGGCCGTCGCCTGCAACATCCGCGAGTTACCGACGGTCGCCAGGGTGGTGACCACGAGTCCGATCGTCTGCGAGCGGCCGGTGCGCAGGGCTCGGGCTGCGCGGTGCGGACGATAGCCGAGTGCGGTCATCGCCTGCTCAACGCGAGCGCGGGTGTCGGGGTCGACGCGCGAGCTGCCATTGACGACGCGCGAGACGGTCTGCCCCGAGACGCCCGCGCGGGCGGCGACCATGGCCATCGACACGCGACCGGACGCCGGACGCCTCCGGCGGGAGACAGATTCCTCGACACGGTCGCGTCCGCTCTCGCCCACCCGCATCCTCCGTCTCGACACTCCGGCAGACCGCTGGTGCGCGACTCCGGCATGTTGACGTTATCACGGCTCTGTGCGTACCATGTTTACGTGAACACGCCCGAACTTCCTGAGTTGCGCACCGACACCCTCGGCGCCGGCGTCGTCCGACGCGCCACCACCCTCGCCGATGGCCGCGACCTCATCTACTACGACGACCCCGGCACCGCGCTCGGACCCGATCGAGCCATCGACGCCCGTGTTCTCGACCCCCGCCCTGACACCGCGACGATGCGCCTCGACGTGCTCACCGGCGACTGGATCACCGTCGCCGCGAACCGGCAGAACCGCGTGATGATGCCCGGCGCCGACGCCGACCCGCTCGCGCCGCAGACTCCGGGCAATCCGTCGGAAGTGCCCTCGCGCTACGACGTCGCGGTGTTCGAGAACCGCTCGCCCGCGTTCGGGCCCGCCCTCGCGGAAGCAGTGGGCACCGCACCCGTGGCATCCAACGCGCCCCGCGGACTGGACGATCTCGCAGCCCTCGGCCTCGGCCGCACACGCACCTCGGTCGGACGTTGCGAGGTCGTCTGCTTCAGCCCCGAGCACGCGGGATCCTTCGGCACGCAGTCCGTCACCCGCGCCCGCACCGTCATCGAGGCCTGGGCCGACCGCACGGCGGCGCTGTCGACGCTGCCCGGCATCGAGCAGATCTTCCCGTTCGAGAACCGTGGTGAGGCGATCGGCGTCACCCTGCCCCACCCGCACGGTCAGATCTACGCGTACCCGTACGTCACTCCGCGCACGACCCGCGTGCTGGAGTCGATCGATCGCACGGCCCCCGACCTGTTCCAGCACATCCTCGAGTCCGAGCAGGCGTCCGAGCGCGTGGTGTTCCGCGGCGAGCACTGGACCGCCTTCGTGCCGTTCGCCGCGCGCTGGCCGCTCGAGGTGCACCTGATGCCGCACCGCCACGTGCCCGACCTCGCCGAGACCACGCAGGCGGAGCGCGACGAGCTCGCCCCGCTGTACCTGCGGCTGCTGCGCGGTGTCGACGCGCTCTACGACTCCCCGACCCCCTACATCGCGGCCTGGCACCAGGCGCCCGTGCACGTCGGTCGCGACACCGTGCGCCTGCACCTGCAGCTGACGAGCCCCCGCCGCGCCGCCGACAAGCTGAAGTTCCTCGCCGGCTCCGAGGCCGCGATGTGGGCGTGGGCAGCCGAGGTGCCGCCCGAGGTCGGAGCCGCGCGACTTCGCGAGGCGATCGAACGCGCCTCGCACGACCAGACCGACCCCGGAGCATCCGCATGACCGCCGCCCACGACGCCCGCACCCTCTTCACCCGGCTCACCGGCCGCGAACCCGATGGGCTCTGGTCGGCACCGGGACGCGTGAACCTCATCGGCGAGCACACCGACTACAACGACGGGTTCGTCCTGCCGTTCGCCATCCCGCAGCGCACGGTCGCCGCGGTCGGCCGGCGCGACGACGACCGCGGTCGCGTCCTGGTCGGCTCCACCTTCGCGGACGAGCCGGTCGAGGTCGCCCTCGACGAACTCGACCGCCTGTTCCCCACCGCACCCGGCTCGCATCCGGCCGTCCCGGAATGGGCCGCCTATCCGCTCGGGGTCGCCTGGGCATTGCGTCAGGCCGCGGTGGAGGCCGGCCCGTTCAGCGGACTCGACATCGCGATCGCCTCCGACGTGCCGGTGGGAGCGGGGCTCTCGTCGTCCGCCGCGATCGAAGGGGCAACGGCTTCCGCTCTGAACGAGCTGTGGGGCACCGGGCTCGACGGCACGACCCTCGCCCGCATCGGACGACGTGCCGAGAACGAGGCCGTCGGCGCTCCCACCGGGATCATGGACCAGATGGCGTCGATGCTCGGCCGCCCCGACACTGCGATCTTCCTCGACTGCCGGTCGCTGGAGACCCAGCTCGTACCTCTCGCCGTCGCCGAAGCCGGACTCGCCATCCTCGTGATCGACACACGGGTCAAGCACGCGCACTCCACGGGCGGCTACCGCGAACGCCGGGCCTCGTGCGAGCTCGGTGCGTCGATCATGGGGGTGTCCGCGCTGCGCGACGTGTCGATCGACGACCTGCCGCGCGCCCAGGAGCTGATGGACGACGTCACCTTCCGGCGCGTACGCCACATCGTCACCGAGAACCAGCGCGTGCTCGACACGGTGCGGGTGCTGCGCGAGCAGGGTGTGCGCGCGATCGGCGATCTCCTGCTCGCCTCGCACGCCTCGATGCGCGACGACTTCGAGATCTCGACCCCCGAACTCGACACCGCGGTCGACACCGCGCTGGCGGCCGGCGCCCTGGGCGCACGGATGACGGGCGGCGGATTCGGCGGAGCCGCGATCGCACTGATCGAGCAGGATGCCGTCGAGGCGGTCGCGGATGCCGTGAACGCGGCCTTCGCGGCCTCCCGATTCGCGGCCCCCCTGCTGTTCACGGTGACCCCGTCTGCCGGGCCCCGCCGCGACGCCTGACAGAATGACCCATCGAGCCGCGACGACGTCGTGGCGGGAGAGGAGACGCAATGTCCTGGATCGTCACCGGCGGCGCCGGATACATCGGCGCCCACGTGGTGCGCGCCCTCGCCGACGCGGGGCTCACCCCGGTCGTGCTGGATGACCTGTCCAGCGGCGTCGCATCGTTCGTGCCCGAGGGGGTGGCGTTCGTACAGGGCAGCATCCTGGACCGCGAACTCGTCGAGAAGACGCTGCGCGATCACGACGCCGCAGGAGTGATCCACGTCGCCGGATTCAAGTACGCCGGCGTCTCGGTGCAGCGCCCCCTGCACACCTATGCGCAGAACGTCGAGGGCACGCGCGTGGTCCTGGAGGCCATGGAGGCCGCTGGCGTCTCGAACATCGTCTTCTCGTCGTCCGCCGCGGTGTTCGGGACCCCCGACGTCGCGCTCGTCGTCGAGGACACCCCCAAGAAGCCGGCGAGCCCCTACGGCGAATCGAAGCTGATCGGCGAGTGGCTGCTACGCGACCAGGGCATCGCCACGGCCGACTCCGAGCGGCCGCTGCGTCACACGTCGCTGCGGTACTTCAATGTGGTGGGCTCCGCCGACCCGACGGTCTACGACGTCAGCCCGCACAACCTCTTCCCGATCGTGTTCGAGGCGCTGCTCGCGGGCACGACCCCCAAGATCTTCGGCGACGACTATGCCACCGAAGACGGGACGAACGTGCGCGACTACGTGCACGTCGGCGACATCGCGACGGCCCACGTCGCCGCAGCCCAGCGCCTCTCCGACGGACGTCCGATCGAAGCCGCCTACAACCTCGGCTCCGGCGATGGACTCAGCGTGAAGCAGATCATGGACGCCGTCGCCCGCGTCACCGGCATCGACTTCACCCCCGAGATCGGACCGCGGCGGCCGGGCGACCCCGACCGCATCGTGGCGACGGGCGAACTCGCAGCGCGCGACCTCGACTGGACCATGCGGTACTCGGTCGACGAGATGGTGCGCACGGGGTGGGAGGCGCGCCAGGCTGCTCGTCCGTAGCGGTCAGAGGTCGCGGGACCTGATCGGATAGAGCCAGAAGCAGAACCAGGCGAGCGCGGTGAACCCGAGCGGGATCACCGCGAGCATCAGCCGGATGCCGCCGTCGACGCTCTCGGGCTGCGCGTCGCCGAGACCGGCGTCGAAGCCGGATGCCGTCAGCACCACCGCGGCGACGATCGCCTGCAGCACGACCGAGCCGCGCACCACGAAGCCGTTCACTCCGAAGTAGGCGCCTTCCCGACGATGACCTGTGCGCGCGGCATCCTCGTCGATGATCTGCGCGAGCACGACCTCGAGCAGCTGCAGCAGGCCGCCGACGCCCACGCCGACCGCCACACCGACCAGAACCGCACCGGGCACGTCTGCCGCCACGAGGTAGCCGAGCATGGCCGCGCCGAACACCGCGACGCTCCACAGCAGCGCGGTGCGAGGAGAGGTGCGGCGAACGACCGCGCTCCACAACACGATCGAGGGGATCGCGGTGACGAAGATCACCCCGAGCAGCAGGCTGCCCTCTCCCTCCGGTGCACGCAGGGAGTACCTGACGTAGAAGGGGACCGCCGCCAGGATCACGGCGATCGAGGTCTGCACGAACAGCGACCCGAGCACGTAGGGGACGAACGCGCGGTTGCGGAAGGTGTACCTCAGCTGGTCGCCCCAGCGCATGGCCTCCGATGCCGCCTCCGGAACCCGCCGCTCGATCATCCCCCCGAAGAACGACCACACGAGCAGCACCAGGCAGACGGCGCCGAGCACCAGGGCCATGCCCGGCCAGCCGAGCGCGCTGTACAGCGCCGGCGCACCGGCTGTTCCGAGGACCATGCCGAGGATCGCGAAGATCTGACGTGGCACGTTGCCGCGGGCGCGCTCCTCGGTGGTGCGGAAGATCTCGGGGAACAGGGCGGAGATGTTCAGCACCACGACCACGAAGGCCACGTCGTATACGGCGACGACGACGAGGAACCAGATGATGAGGCCGCTCACGGGGAGCTCTGGCGGCATCCACACCAGCGCGAACGCGACGACGAGCGGCACGATGCCCACGCCGATCCAGGGGATGCGCCGGCCCCACGGTGTGCGCAGCCGGTCGGAGACCGTGCCCACGACGGGGTTCAGCACCGCGTTCAGGATGCCGTGGGCGATCATCGCGACCGCCACCCACCCGGCGGGGACGGCGAGGTGAGAGACGTAGAAGTAGACGACGAAGGCCGAGAACGTCTGCGCCATGAGCTGCGTCGGGAAGCCGGAGGCTCCGAACGCGATCGTCTGCGCTCTGGTCGGCGCCGCGTCCAGACGTCGGTCGCGCACCCGCTCGCTCAGCGACGTCACCGGGCGTCTCCCCTTTGCAGGTCGCGCAGGTCGCGCCAGCCGATGCGCACGAGCGCCTCGTCCTCGATCGCCTGCAGCACGGCCGGATCGCCCAGCAGTCGCAGCTCGTAGCCGCGCTTCGCCGCACTGAAGTCGACAGCCGCGCGGAGCTCGTCGTCGTCGACCATCGGATGCAGGTAGATCTCGGTGACTCCGGCCGGCACCGCTCGCAGCAGCGCGATGAAGCCGTCGCGCATCTGCTCGTACGTCTCCTCATCCGGTGTGCCCTCGCGCAGGAGCTCGAACGGGTGCGACCACAGCCGATCGATGATCTCGACGCCGGCTGCATCGGCGGCTGCCGCCGCAGCGTCGAGCTGGGCCTGCAGCGCGGAATCCTCGCCGACCCCGTCCATGCTGCGCGGCAGCCGGAACGGGAGACCGTGTCGTGCGGCGAGCTCGAACACCGGGCGGAGGAAGCCTCGGCCGGTCACGAGCCCGTAGACCGAACCCATGTGATTGTCGAGGTGCGTCACGTCGACGCCGGCGTCGAGCGCGGTCTGCAACTGGGCGGCGAGTTCGGCGGCGACATCGTCATCGGTGGCGTTCTGCTCGACGGACAGGACGTCGGTCGGGAAGAAGCCCGCGGCGTCGACGAGGCTCGTAGCGGTACCTGTCAGCGGGCGCCACCGGTAGCGGGCCCATTCGCTGGTGAGAACGAGGTGCACGCCGACGTCGAGGTCGGTGCGGGAGGCCGCGAAAGCGAGTGCTGCCGGGGACCACGAGCACGGGACCATCACGGTCGTCGAGTCGATGCGTCCGGCTGTGAGCAGGTCGATGATGGCGGTGTTGGCCGCATGGCACATGCCGAAATCATCCGCATTGAGGATGATCGCCCGCGCACCGGGCGCGAGACCGAGTCGATCGGCGAGGTCGGAAGGTGCGGTCATCGAGGATCCTGTCGGGTGATTCGAGCGGCGGTGCTCGGAATGGTGGTGTGCAACGGGTGGTGTTCATCGGCCACCCGGGGAGGCGGGCGTGAGGATGCGGGCGAAGAGTTCGCCTCGGAGCGCAACGGCCGCTTCGTTGACGGCGCCGACCAGCGGAGCCTCCGGACCGAAGGAGGAGACGAGGAACCGCAGGGGGAGCTGCGCCTCGTACTCGCCGGCGATCCGCACGATCGCGGCGACGAGTGCCGGATGAGCTGCTTCGCCGCTGAGGATGAAGGCTTCCGGATCGAGCACCAGCCCCACGCTGCCGGCCACGAGAACGATGCGTCGAGCGATCTCGGACACGATCCGTACCGCCGCAGCGTCTCCGCGGACGGCCGCCTCCAGATGATCGGCGAAAGATGCCCCGGGATCGCGGCCGGCGCCGAGGGCCAGGTCGCCCACGACCGCGTCGCCCACGAGGGGCGCACCGATCGGGATGGGCGTCTGCGGCAGGTACATGACTTCGCCGGCGACGCCGGAGAAGCCGCGGTGCAGCGCGCCGTCGATCACGATGCCGGCCCCGAGCCCGTCGTCGAGGAGCAGCAGCGCGAAGCTGGCGAGGACCGCTCCTTCTCCAGCGGTGAGCTCGGCGAGGGCTGCGAGATTCACATCGTTCTCGATGCGCACAGGACAGTCGAGGGCGGTCGACAGCGCCGCACGGAATGCGCCGCCGTCGGGGCCGAGGTCGTCGCGGATGCCGCCGTCGGCCGTGACGATGCCGGGCACTCCGACAACCGCCAGGTGAACGGCGCCCTTCGCCGCTTTCACCGTGCGGCGACACCGCTCGACGAGGGAGACGATGTGGGTCACGCGATCTTCGGCCTCGGTGAACGGGGCGTGCTCCTCCGCCCGCACGGTTCCGCCGGCGTCGACGAGCACGACGTGGGCGGCATGGTGATCGACGTGCACGGCGACGGCGAATCCGAGGCGCGGATGCAGGGCGACCCGTCCGGCGGCGGGGCCTCTCGTGTCCCGGTCGAGGCCTGCCGACGCGACGGCTCCGGCGTTCTCGAGCATCCGCAGCACCTGCGTGACCGCGGTGCGTGACAGACCAGTGGCGGACATCAGCTCCGAACGGGTCTGCGGCCCGCTGCGAGCGAGCGCCTCCAGGATCGCGCGGCCGTTGAGCGTGCGCAGCAGGCCCTGCGGTCCCGCGAGTGGTCTGGACATCTGTTCCCTGGGTTGCCTGTCTGGTTTTCGTGTACCGCGCCAGGTGTCGTTCCGACGCGATGCCGACACGGAGCCGGGCGCAACGCCCGCCAGCATGCCACATCGTGTCGCACTAGTCGACACGTCGCGCCGAGCCTGCATGTCTCGGTTCACGTCCTGAGCAGTGCCGAGCGGCGGGCAGCCGGCCTGTTGCGAGCCTTGCTCACCGGCTGGGGCACGCGCCATCGTCGGGTGGGATCCCACCACGCGGGGCCGCGGACGTGAGGGGTGCCGTGTCGCATGCGGATCTCCCATCCGGAGGCGTCGAGGGTACGGTGATGGTGCCAGCAGAGGGCGACGCCGTTATCGGTGTGGGTGGGCCCGCCGCGCGAGTGCTCCTGGACATGGTGGATCTCGCACCACGTCGCGGGGACGTGGCAGCCGGGAATCAGGCATTCGTGGTCACGGAGAGTGATCGCCCGGCGTTGATGGGCGCTGAAGATCCGGTCGGAGGTGTCGATTCCGATGATGCGCCCTGCCGGGTCGAACAGCACCCGCTGCACTCCACCCGCGCAGGCGGTGTGTGCGGCGGTACGCACGGATACGGGGACGTCGATACCGTCGACGTGCGCCCACCCGCGCCCGGCGATGTAGTCGTCGGCGGTGACGGTCACGACCAGAGTCGGTGCGGCGCCACCGAGACGGGGCATCTCATCGTGCCGCGCAGCGATCCCCAGCACCGCGGCGAGGGTGTCGTGCTGCTTCTGTGCGCGGGACCGGGTGTCGACCATCCGGGCGGGATCGTCGGAGGGAAGGGCATCGTCGGAAGGAAGGACATCGTCGCCTGTTCCCCCCACCGCCCCGGTGGAGGCGGCCTCGTCATGGTCGACCAGGACGGACGGCTGGAAGACGACGACCCCGGGCGCGGATGGCCCGTCGACTCTCGGGTTCAGATAGGCGTCGAAGATGCGCTGCAGCTGTCCCGCGACCTCGGGCAGCAGCCCGCCCCGGATCGGGATCACCCCGTCTTTCGCCCGGCCCAGGATGATCCCCCGGGCGCGCATCGCGATGTCGTCTGCCGGCTCCGCGCCGTCGGGGTCGAGGTACTGCACGATCACCTGCGCCAGGATCCGGAGGTCTTCCGGCGTCGCCGGTGGTGCCTCTTCGCCGTCGACAGCCGCATCCGCGTCGGCGCGGCGGCCGTCGTCCGCCCCCTGGGCAGCGACCGCGCATCCGCGGGCATACGCCGCAAGCTCCGCATCTGCGAGCAGCCGGTCAGCTGTACCGACCCGGACCGCAGCGTGTTCCACCGGTCCTGTCGCTGCCAGCAGCCCGGCCACCCCCACCGCCCCGTCGAGCATCGCCGCCCGCATCGCCGGCCACCGCGCCGGCAAGCGAACCCCCGACGACAGCTCCACCTCGCGACGCACGGCCTTCGCCGCCTTCACCACTCGACCAGCGCCAGCGGCATCCGTCCGCAGCACCCTCTGCAGCAGCTCGCCCATCGTCCGACACCCGAATCGACCGCAGAATGCCACCTCACCCGACCCGGCCGGGCGCGCATCGACAGACGCGACCGTCTCCACGACCAGCGCCTCCACGCGCCGCTGCACCTCCCCCGCCACACGCAAGAGCTGCATCTTCGCGTCATCCGGCAACCCCGCCACCACGTCGGAACGCAGCAGCGCGTCCAGATCAGCGGCCGTCTGACCGAGCATCTCCACCGGGGTTGTCATACGCGCAAGTCAACGCGGAGCCACCGACATTCGCTACCGAATAAAGCCAGTTCAGAGCGGTATTCCGGAACACACACGAGGCCCGCGACTCCTCCACAACCGAGGCGAATTCCCGCCTTTCCACACGTGCAGCAGATCGTGCCCCACGGCTCGCCCGGACCCCGGGCTCCCGGCGCAGAATCGGTGCATCGTCCTCCGCAACGCACAGGCACCGAGGTCGATCGAAGCCCGAGCACCCCTCCGCGACGTGTGATCTCGATCCATGCGCTCTCGATTTGACGCTCTCGACTTCGCGAATTAGATTACAGATCGGTAACGGTGGCATCCGGGGGGATCGCCCGCCGCGCACACCTGCCTCCCGGAAGGACCCCGTCACGAACTCCCTGCCACCCGAGCGCGATCACGACGCCTCGGAAGCCCCCGCACAAGTCCCTGACTCGACGCGACCGCTCTTGCGGCGCGACCTGAGGCGCTCCGCCACCGCAGATTCACGGAGTTCCCGCCGGGCGAATGCAGCTCCTGCTGCTTCTGCGCCCGAAGCAGCCACTCCGGGTGATGCCTCCTCCGCCCGCGACACCCCTTCCGCGGCTGACCCCACCCCGGGAGCGGAGGCAGCCCCGGCAACCGCAACCGAAGCGGCCCCCGCACGCGAGGTAGCCCCCACACCCGAGGCAACCCCCACACCCGAGGCAACCCCCACACCCGAGGCAACCCCCACACCCGAGGCAACCCCCACACCCGAGGCAGCACCCACGCGCGAGGCAGCACTGCCCACCCCCGCCCCCGAGGCGGCCCTCACCCCCGAGGCAGCCCCCACCTCCTCCGCAGCGCCCACCTCCTCCTCCGACGCCCCTCCGGCCACCCCACAGGCACCCCGCTCCTGGGATCCTCGTCTGCGCCCGCGACACCTGGCTGCGCCGACGGCGCCGACTTCTCGAGCTCTGGTGCGCCGGGAGAAGCGCCGGTGGGCGAGGGCTAAGGCACTTGGTGCCACACTGGCGATCGGCGTGCTGATCTCCGGCGCGGCTCTTCCCGCACTCAACCCCGTCGGCGGCCAGGCCGCCAACGCCAGCGCCAGCGTCTCCACCGCAGCCGAAGGAACCGCGCAGTCGTACACAGCGAAGGCGGGAATCCGGGCCCAGATCGATCCCCGGGGGAACTTCTCCGCGACGACGCCCGAGGAGATCAAGGAGACCCGCTCCCGCGCCGCTGCCGCCGCCGTCGCCGCCGGCATGCCTCTCTCCAGCGCGATGGACATCCCCCTCGCCGGACGCATCGTGATGCCGATGGCCGACGGGACCTACTCGTTCACCGATGGCTTCGGCGCCTCGCGGCCGGGCCGATCCCACCTCGGCCAGGACTTCGCCGCCCCCATCGGCACCCCCATCAACGCAGCGATGAAGGGCTGCGTCTCGCGGTCCACCGAGAGCTACCAGGGTTACGGCGTCACGATCCAGATCGAGAGCATCGTCGACGGGCAGGCCGTGAGCACCGTCTACTCGCACATGACCTACGGCAGTCGCGCGGTCGAGGTCGGAGACTGCGTCGAGGAGGGCCAGTACATCGGCGACGTCGGCTCGACAGGGTACGTGTTCGGTTCGTGCCTGCACTTCGAGGTCCACATCAACACGGTGGCGGTCGACCCGCTTCCGTGGCTCAAGAAGAACGTGAGCTGACCGGCACCGCACGACCCCACGCCGCCTCTGCGATCACCGTAGGGTGGCGGGATGAGTGCACTGGTGATCCGCGATGCACGCGCCGAAGACGCCGAAGACATCGCCGGCGTGCACGTGCGTTCGTGGCAGGCCGCCTATCGAGGACTCATCGACCAGTCCGTACTCGACGGTCT
The DNA here is from genome assembly GCF_001425645.1 of Microbacterium sp. Root322. Classification (NCBI taxonomy): domain Bacteria; kingdom Bacillati; phylum Actinomycetota; class Actinomycetes; order Micrococcales; family Microbacteriaceae; genus Microbacterium; species Microbacterium sp. Root322. Next base: position 801,523 of record NZ_LMCS01000002.1, read on the forward strand.
CTCCGTCGATGAGAGAGCCGCGGGCTGGCGGCGCATACTCGCCGAGCCGCTGCCGACGAGCCTGGGAACCCTCGTCGCCGTGCGCGACAACCGCCTCATCGGCTGGGCGTCACTCGGCTCGGGCCGCGACCCCGACGGCCTCGCCGACGGAGAGGTGTACGGCATCTACGCCGACCCTTCCGCCTGGTCCACCGGCGCGGGTCATGCCCTGCTCGTGGCCGCCGAGCAGCGGATCACCGAGGCCGGTCACGACCGCGCCTACCTGTGGGTGCTCGACGGCAACGAGCGCGCCGACGCCTTCTACGCCCGCCACGGCTGGCTCGAAGACGGCGCGATCAAGATCGAGGAGCGTCCTCAGCTCACCCTGCGCGAGCACCGCCGCGTGAAGACACTCCCCGCGTGAAGACACTCCCCACGTGAAGACGCTCCCCGCGTGAAGATCCTGAGCACCTGAGGGCACGCCGCCAGCCGCCGCCTCAGTCGAGTGCGCTCATCACGTGCTTGATGCGGGTGTAGTCGTCGAAACCGTACTGCGACAGATCCTTGCCGTAGCCGGAGTGCTTGAATCCGCCGTGCGGCATGTCCGACACGAACGGGATGTGGGTGTTGATCCACACGCAGCCGAAATCGAGATCACGCGAGAAGCGCATCGCCCTGGCATGATCGGTCGTCCACACCGACGCGGCGAGCGCGTAGGGCACGTCGTTGGCCATCTCCAGGGCCTCGGCGTCCTCGGAGAACGCCTGCACCGTGAGCACCGGTCCGAAGATCTCTCCCTGCACGACCTCGTCGTCCTGTCGCACGCCCGACACGATCGTGGGCTCCCAGAAGTAGCCGCGGTCGCCCTGGCGGCGTCCGCCGGTCTCGATCGTCGCGTGCGCGGGCAGGCGATCGATGAAGCCCTGCACCTGCGCGAGCTGTGCCGCACTGCTCAGCGGGCCGTACAGCACCCCCTCCTCGCGCGGGCCGCCGGTGCGGGCGTGGGTCTTCGCCCTGGCGACCAGCGCGGCGATCAGCTCATCGTGCCGCGAGGCGTGCACCAGCACCCGGGTGGCAGCGGTGCAGTCCTGTCCGCCGTTGAAGAACGCGCCGGTGATGATGCCCTCGACGGCCTTGTCGATCGACGCATCGGCGAACACGATCGCCGGAGCCTTGCCGCCGAGCTCGAGGTGCACGCGCTTGACGTCGTCGGCCGCCGAACGCGCGACCGCCATGCCCGCACGCACCGAACCGGTGATCGCGACCATCTGCGGCGTGGGGTGCTCCACGAGCGCGACACCCGTGTCCCTGTCTCCGAGCACGACGTTGAGCGTGCCGGCCGGCGTGTGCAGCGCGACGATCTCGGCGAGCAGCAGGGTGGTGAGCGGCGTCGACTCCGCGGGCTTCAGCACGACCGTGTTGCCGGCGGCGAGTGCGGGAGCGATCTTCCACACCGCCATGTTCAGCGGGTAGTTCCACGGCGTGACCTGGCCGATCACGCCGACGGGTTCGCGCCGCACGAAGGAGGTGTGACCGGCGAGGTACTCCCCCGCGGCCCTGCCCTCGAGGCTTCGCGCCGCACCCGCGAAGAAGCGCAGCTGATCGACGGACTGCATGATCTCGTCCGCGACGAGGCTGGCCCGCGGCTTGCCGGTGTCCTGCGACTCGAGGTCGGCGAACTCCTCCGCTCGCGCCTCCATCTCGTCGGCGATGCGGAACAGCGCCAGCTGCCGTTCGCCGGGCGTGGTGTCGCGCCAGATCGGGAAGGCGGCGGATGCGGCTGCGTAGGCGGCATCCACGTCGCTGCCGTCCGATACCGGGAGCTCCCCGTAGGTCTCTTCGGTGACAGGATCGACGAGCGGCATGCGGTCGGCGCCGCTCGCGGGCACGTAGCGGCCGCCGATGAAGTTCTGCAGCGGCGCGGAGTTCTTCAGGAGGTGACTGGACATGGGGTCATCGTATCGACATCCATACGGAATCTGAAGATCTGATCAGACGAAACAACTGAATCGGTTGCAGAATGCAGAACCGGCTGACAATATCGACACATGAGCACGAAGCCGTCCCAGCCTGCCCTTGATGACATCTCGAAGCGCATCGTCGAACTGCTGCAGGAAGACGGCCGCCGCCCCTACGCCGAGATCGCGCGCGAGGTCGGGCTGAGCGAAGCAGCGGCTCGCCAGCGCGTGCAGCGGATGACCGAGGCCGGCATCATCCAGATCGTCGCCGTCACCGACCCCATGCAGCTCGGCTTCCACCGCATGTCGATGATCGGCATCCGCGTCTCGGGCGACCCTCGCGAGATCGCCGAGGAGCTCACCACGATCCCCGAGCTGGCGTATGTGGTCGTCACGCTCGGCACCTTCGACATCCTCGTCGAGGCCGTGTGCGAGAACGACGAGCACCTGATCGATCTCATCGCGACCCGCATCCGCACCATCCCGGGCATCACCCACACCGAGAGCATGCTCTACGCAGGCCTCTACAAAGACCTCTACAACTGGGGCACGCGCTGAGGCGCGCCCCGCACACAACGGAGAGAACAATGGGCACCACCGTCTTCGAACGCCAGCCGCCGTCGCCGTCCGTCATCGACGCCTCGCTCCGCGACACCGACCTGCGGGTGTTCTGGCTCGACGACGTGGATCGGCCGACGCACCCCCGCCTCAACGGCACGGTCCGCGCCGACCTCGCGATCGTCGGCGGCGGGTACGCCGGCCTGTGGACGGCGGTGCGCGCGAAGGAGCGCGACCCCGAGCGTCGTGTCGTGCTGCTCGAGGCCTCGCGCATCGCGTGGGCCGCGTCCGGACGCAACGGCGGCTTCTGCGAGTCGAGCCTCACCCACGGCCACGAGAACGGTGTGAATCGCTGGCCGGAGGAGATCGACCGGCTCGAAGAGCTGGGCCACGCGAACCTCGACGGCATCGGCGAGACGATCCAGCGCTACGGCATGGATGCGGAGTTCGAGCGCACGGGGCAGCTGGCCGTCGCCGTCGAGCCGCACCAGGTCGAGTGGTTCCGCGATGAGCCGGGCTTCCTCGACCGAGAAGCCGTGCAGGCCGAGGTGCACTCCGACACCTTCCTGGCCGGAGACTGGGACCGCGACGGCTGCGCGATGGTGCACCCCGCCAAGCTCGGCGTGGAGCTGGCCCGCGTCGCCGCCGACCTGGGGGTGGAGATCTACGAGCACAGCCTGGTGCGCGGGATCGAGGGCGACGGATCGGGACCGATCACCCTGGTCACCCCGAACGGCCGGGTGGTCGCCGATGCCGTGGCCCTCGGCACGAACGTCTTCCCCTCGCTCCTCAAGCGCAACCGCCTGATGACCGTGCCCGTGTACGACTACGTGCTGATGACCGAGCCGCTCACCACCGCGCAGCTGGCATCGATCGGCTGGTCGAACCGGCAGGGACTCGCCGACAGCGCGAACCAGTTCCACTACTACCGGCTCACGGGCGACAACCGCATCCTGTTCGGCGGCTACGACGCGGTCTACCACTTCGGCGGCAAGGTGCGGCCGGAGTACGAGGACCGCATCGAGAGCCACCGCCGGCTCGCCTCGCACTTCTTCACCACCTTCCCGCAGCTGGAGGGTCTGCGCTTCACCCACCGCTGGGCCGGGGCGATCGACTCGTCGAGCCGCTTCTGCGCCTTCTTCGGCACCGCCCGCAAGGGCCGCGTCGCCTACGCGACCGGATTCACCGGGCTCGGCGTCGGCGCCGCGCGCTTCGCGGCCGACGTCATGCTCGACAAGCTTGCCGGCGAGGAGACCGAGCGCACCCAGTTGCGGATGGTGCGCGAGAAGCCCATCCCCTTCCCTCCCGAACCCGCCGCCTCGATCGGAGTCAACCTCGTGCGCGCAGCCATGAACCAGGCCGACCACAACGAGGGCAGGCGCAACCTGTTCCTCAAGACGCTCGACGCCGTGGGCATGGGGTTCGACTCGTGAACGGTCTCGCCGCAGGGGCGGGAGTGGATGCGGCGGCTCTGCCCCTCGATCACGGACCTCTCCCCGCGGACGATGTGCTCGCCGGGTCGCCGACGGCCGCCGTGCACGAGCTGGCGGCGCTCGGCGGGACCGAGATCGGCATCTGGGAGATGACACCGGGTACCGCGACCGACATCGAGGCCGACGAGGTGTTCGTCGTGCTGTCCGGCCGCGCCACGATCGCGTTCGCCTCATCCGGCCTCCCCGACCTCGAGGTCGGCCCCGGCTCGGTGGTGCGCCTCGCCGAGGGCATGCGCACGACTTGGACCGTCACCGAGACGCTCCGCAAGATCTACGTGGCCTGACGCCGCCGCCCCGCGCTCGAATCGCGCGAATGGCCCCATCCCGAGAGGAGACGGGGCCGTTCGCGCGATTCGAACAGCCCTCAGGTGATCGGAACCGGCACCGAGTCGATCAGCAGTCGCGTGTACTCGTGCTGCGGGTCGCCCAGCAGCTGCTCGGTCGGACCGGCCTCGACGATCTCGCCTCGACGCATCACGATCGTCTCGGCGCACACCTTGCGCACGACCGCGAGGTCGTGGCTGATGAACAGCAGGGTGAGACCCTGCTCCCGACGGATCCCGGCGACGAGGTCGAGCACCTGCGCCTGCACCGAGACGTCGAGCGCACTGGTCGCCTCGTCCATCACGAGCAGCTCCGGCTCCACGGCGAGTGCGCGGGCGATCGCGACGCGCTGACGCTGACCGCCCGACAGCGTGCGGGGTCGGGCGGCGAGATGCTCCTCTCCCAACCCGACTGCTGTGATCAGCTCGAGCGCCCTGGCAGCGGCATCGGCCCCGGTCCGCCCGGTGTGCAGCTTCAGCACGTCTTCGATCGCTCTCCCCGCAGGGATCCGCGGGTCCAGCGACAGATACGGATCCTGGAACACCATCTGCACGCTCTTCGCGCGCTCGAGACGCTCCGCACGCGACCGCGGGATGCCCGACATCGAGCGTCCGCCGATGCGGATCTCCCCGGCGTCAGGCTCCTCGAGCCCGACGATCATCCGCGCGAGCGTCGACTTGCCCGACCCCGACTCGCCCACCACGGCCAGCGATCCGCCACGGGCGATCACGAGATCGGCATCGGCGACGGCCGCGACCGGATCCTTCCCTCGGCGCCGATACGTCTTGCCGACTCCGGCCACCACGAGCTGCGGTTCGGAACCGGATGCCGCGGTCGGCGGCGTGATCGACCCCGAGATGCGCGGAGTCGCGGCGACTAGACGACGCGTGTATTCGGCGGCAGGCGCCGTGAGCACCTCTCGCGCCGTGCCCTCCTCGACGATCGCGCCGTCTTTCATCACCACGAGGCGATCACACAGGGAGCCGGCGAGGTTCAGGTCGTGCGTGATGAACAGCATCCCCATCCCGCTCTGCGCGCACAGGTCCCGCAGCACCTGCACGATCTCGGCCTGGGTCGTGACGTCGAGCGCGGTGGTCGGCTCGTCGCACACCAGCAGGCTCGGCGACGCGCTCAACGCTCCGGCGATCATGACGCGCTGCAGCATGCCGCCTGACAGCTCGTACGGATGCTGCGACAGATGGTCGGCGGGCGCCGGCAGACGCACGGCCGTGAGCAGCTCGACGGCCCGTGCGTGCGCGGCATCCTTCGACCACCCCTCGCACAGTCGCAGCGCCTCCGAGACGTGGTCGCCGATCGTGCGCATGGGGTTGATGCCGGCCCGCGGATCCTGGAACACCATCGCCGCCTCGTGTCGACGGATCTCCTGCCGACCGGCCGCACCCGCGAGCGGGGACCGCCCGTTCACCTCAACGGTGCCGCCCGTGATCGCCCGGTCGGGCAGCAGCCCGAGCACCGAACGCGCCGTGAGCGATTTGCCGGAGCCGGACTCGCCGACCAGCCCGACGGTCTCGCCCGGCGCGACCTGCAGCGAGATGCCGTGCAGGAGACGGGTGCCGTTCGGGAGGTCGAGCGTGAGGTCCTGGATGTCGAGAAGAGTGCTCATGCGGGGATCCCTCCGCCGATCCGATCGGAGAGTTCCTCACCGATGATGTTCACGCACACGACGACGATCACGACGGCGACGGCGGGTGCGATCGCCGGCAGGAACTGCCCTGCCGCCACCCCCGACTGCGCCTCGTTGATCATCGCGCCCCAGTCGGCGGTCGGCGCCTGCACGCCGAGGCCGAGGAACGACAGCCCCGCGAGCTCGGCGAGCACGTAGCCGAAGTTCAGAGTGGACTGGGCTCCGACGATCGGCGTGACATTCGGCAGCACGCGGCGCAGGGCGATCCACGATCCTCCGAAGCCCTGCACCCGATAGGCCGAGACATACGGACGGGTGCGCTCCGCGGCGACCAGCGAGCGGGTGAGCCGAGCGACGAAGGGGGCGTAGGCGATGCTCATCGCGATGATCGGTGCGACCAGCCCCTTGCCGAACAGGGCGACCGCCATGATCGCGATCAGCAGCGAGGGGAATGCGAACAGCACGTCGAAGACCCGGCTGAGTGCGGCGTCGATCCACCCACCCCGCCATCCGGCCCAGAGCCCCAAGAGGATGCCGATGACCGTGGAGAAGACGACCACGAGGAGCGGGCCGATGAGCGCCGTGCGCCCGCCGTAGATCAACCGGCTGAGCAGGTCGCGCCCGAGCGAGTCGGTGCCGAGCCAGTGCGCGGCCGAGGGCGGAGCAAGGAAGGCGGTGAAGTCCACCGCATCAGGGTCGCAGGGTGCGATTAAGGGCGCGAAGACCGCGGCCAGCACGACAGCCCCGAGCACGACGACGCTGGCGAGGTACAGGAATCGCGGACGCTTCCGGCGGGGCGCACGCAGCACCCGCATCGCGAGAGTGGGGGTCGAGGAGGTCATCGGGCACCAGCTCCGGCAGCGGATCGCGGGTCGATCCAGGGTTCGAGGATGTCGACGATGGCGTTCATCACGACGAACGCGATCACGACGAGGAGGACGATGGCCTGCACGACCGGGAAGTCGAGCCGGTCGACGGACTGCACGAGAAGCGAGCCGATGCCTGACAGCCCGAACGCGGCCTCGACGATCGAGCTCGCCACGATGAGCCCTGCCACGAGCACGCCGCTCACGGTCAGGATCGGACCCAGGGCGTTGCGCAGCACATGCCGGCGCACGACCACCGGGCGTCGTACGCCGCGGCTCGTCGACACCTCGACATGCTCGCGGCCCAGTTGATCGACCATGGCCGAGCGGGTCACCTTGCCGACCAGGACGATGAACACCAGCGCGAGCGCAATCGAGGGCAACGTCAGGTGATAGACCATGTCGAAGAAGCCCTCGCCGGCCCCGAATGAGGGGAACCAGCCCAGCTGCACCGAGAACAGCGCGATGAGGACGATCGCTCCGACGAACGACGGGATCGCGCCGAGCACCGTGAGTCCGATCAGCACGAACCGGTCGAGGGCCTTCCCTCGGTTCAGCGCGGCGACGGCACCGAGCACGACGCCGGCCACGAGCACGATCGCCCCCGACATCGTCACGAGCATCAGCGTCACGGGAAGCCGGTCGCCGATCACCTCCGTGACGTCCTGCCGATACTGCAGCGAACGGCCGAGGTCGCCGTGCAGCAGGCCGAGGACCCACCGGAAGTACTGCTCCCACGGTGGGAGGTCGAGCCCGTACTGGGCGGTGACCTGCGCCACCGCCTCCGGGCTGGGCTTGCGCCCGCGGAGCAGGAAGCTCACGGGATCTCCCGGCACCAGGAAGCGCGAGAAGAAGACGAGCAGCGACGCCAGGAACAGCGTCAGCAGCAGGCCGCCGAGCTTTCCGGCGACGCGACGTGCGGCTGTCATCGGGTGGTCTCCTCCGGGGTCGAGGTTCCGGCGATGCCGGGGGTGACGGGTGCGGCGGCCGCTACGGGGCGGCCGCCGCAGCCGCTCAGCGGGCGCCGATCGTGGCGGCCCAGGGGTAGTACATGAAAGCGATCGATGGCTGCACGCCCGTGATGCGCTCGCCCATGAAGAGCGAGATCGGCGCCTGGTACAGCGGCAGCCACGGCAGCTCCTCGTTGGCGATCTGCTGCGCCTTCGCGGTCAGCTCGCCGCGCGCCGCCGGGTCGTCGATCGTGACGGCCTCCTGCAGGATCGCGTCGAACTCGGGGTTCGACCAGCCGCCGTAGTTGCTGAAGTCGCCGGTGCGCAGCACCGAGTACATCTCGAGCGCATCCGGGCTGGAGAGGTACCAGCTCGTGTAGAACAGGTCGACGCCTTCGCGGGCGCTCGGGTCGGAGAAGAGCGCGGTGTAGGCGTTCGGGGTGACGGTCTCGACCTTCACCTTCAGACCGATCGACTGCGCCGCGGCGACGGTCGCCTGCGAGATGACGGCGAAGTCGTTGCTGATGGGCGCGGTGACGTAGGTGAGCTCCGCGCCCTCGGCACCGGCCTCGGCGATGAGCTTCTTCGCCTCCTCCACGTTCTGGTCGTAGGAGGCGATGTCGTCGAACGCCGCCGTGCGAGCCGCATCCGAGGCGTCCTGCCAGACCGACTCGGTGGTCATCACATCGGTCGTCGCGCCCACCCCGCGATACGCGGCCTGGAGGATCCCGTCGCGGTCCATCGCGAGCAGCAGCGCCTTGCGCACGCGGACGTCGCCGAGCGGGCCCTCGAGGTTGCTCACGACGACGTTGCCGACCGCCGTGTTCATGCCGAACAGCACGTCACCCTTGCCCGCGGACTGCAGGGTGGGCACGGCCTCCATCGGCACCATCCACGACCCGTCGACGCTGCCCGACTTCAGGGCGTTGATCCGCGCGGTCGGGTCGGTCATGAAGACGAGCTTCACCTCGCCCGAGCGGGCCTTGAGATCGGCGTCCCAGTAGTCGTCGTAGCGGGTCATCGTGATCGACTCCCCCGAGTCCCACGAGGTCAGCTGGAACGGGCCGGTGCAGTTCACGCCACCGGTCGAGTTGCCGTAGTCGGCGCCCTTCTCGGCGAGCGTCGCCGCCGACTCGATGACGCCGGCCGACCCGCCCATGCCGAGGTTGAACTGCGAGTCGGGCCCGGTCATCGTGACCGTCACCTGACGGTCGCCGGTCTGCTCGATGGACTTCACGTTCTGATAGACCGAGAACCAGAACGAACCCTCGGCGGGATCCAGGTGTCGGCTCATCGACGCGACCACATCGGCGGCAGTGAGCGGCGTTCCGTCGTGGAAAGTGACGCCCTCGCGGATCGTGTAGACCCAGGTGTCGGGCGTCGGGTGCTCGAACGACTCGGCAAGTCCCGGGCTGAGCGAGTAGTCGGGGTTCAACCGCAGCAGCGATTCGCAGACGTTCGCGAGCACGGAGTTGTCGGCGTAATCGAAGGCGTACGCGTAGTCGAGAGAGTACGGCTCGGCGTAGCTCGCGAAGGTGAACGAGTCGATGTCGCCGCTGGGTGCGGCCGTGGTCTCGGTCAGCTTCCAGTCGATCGGTTCGTCGGACCCGGCGTCGGTCGAGCCGGCGGGGCCGCAGCCGGCGAGCGCGGTGATGGCGAGCAGGCCGGCGAGAGCTGCCGCGCTGCCACGGACGAGGGGGCGGGAGAGGAGCGTGCGGTTCATCAGGACTCCTTGCGGTGGGTGTCGGGTACAGCAGGGTCGGATGCGGAGGCGTCGTACACGAGGCGCCCTTCGATCCATGTCGACGCGACCCGTGCCGTGTGGAGCTCGGCGGACGGGATGCCGAACGGGTTCGGCTCGATCACGACGAGGTTGGCGAGGTAGCCCTCCTGGATGCTGCCGGTGTCGTCGTCGCGCCGGTTCACGTATGCGGTGCCTGAGGTGTACGCGGCGAATGCGGTTTCGAGGTCGAGTCGCTGCTGCTCACCACCGAGGGGCGGTTGCGCGGAACCCGGGTAGGTGCGGTTCACCGCGACGTGGATGGCGGCGAGGGGATCGGCCGTGGAGACCGGCCAGTCGCTGCCCGCTGCCAGGCGCACGTTCTCGCGCACGAAGTCGCCGAACGGATACTGCCGGTCGACCTGTCCATCCTGCAGGAACGGCAGCGTGAGCTCGTCGAGCTGATCCTCGTGCGTGGCCCACAGCGCCTGGATGTTGGCGACGGCGTCGAGCGGCGCGAAGCGCGCGACGTCATCCGCTGCGACGATCTGCAGGTGCGCGAGGTGGTGCCGGCCATCGGTGTCGCCGTTGGCGTCGCGAGCGATCTGCAGGGCGTCGAGCGCCTCACGCACGGCGCGGTCTCCGAGCGCATGCATGTGCACCTGCTGACCGGCTTCGTCGAGCGCCGTCACGTATTCGCGCAGCTTCTCCGGCTCGATGAAGCTGAGGCCGTGGTTGCAGGTGTCGTGCCCCGTCTCGTCACGGTACGGCGTGAGCATCGCGGCGGTCTGATTCTCGGCCACGCCGTCGACCATGATCTTGGTGGTCCCGAGATCGATTCGACGATCGGGGTACTCGGCGGCGGCGCGGGCACGGCGGTCCGCCATCCGCGCGACCTGGTCGATCCCCCCGTCGCGCGCCCACCACTGCGCACCGACGACGTGCACCAGCAGGCGCCCTTCGGCTGCGGCGCGCTCGTAGGCGGGGAGCGGGTCGGCGATGCCGCCGGAGTTCGCTGCGACCATCGCGTCCTGCCATCCCGTGACGCCGAGGGCGATGAGCTCATCCTGTGCACGCAGGAGTCCCTGATACGCGAGGTCGTCGGAGGTGGCGGGGCGCACGGTGGCGAACAGCTCGCCCGCTCCCTCGTGGAAGGTCCCTGCCGGGAAGCCGTCGGCCTCCCGCACGATCCGGCCGTCTTCCGGGTCGGGCGTCTCGGCCGTGAGCCCGGCCCGCTCGATCGCCGCGGTGCTCGCCCAGGTGCTGTGGTGGTCGCGGCTCTGCAGCAGCACAGGCCGACCGCCCGCCGCCTCGTCGAGCAGGCCGCGGGGCGGGTTGCCACCGGGGAAGTGATCCATCCCCCACCCACCGCCGAGGATCCACTCCTCGTCGGGGTTCGCCTCGGCGTAGGCGCGGATGAGGGATGCCGTCTGCTCGGCGTTCTCGGCCTCGGTGAGGTTGCACTGCAGCAGTTCGATGCCGCCGCCAACGGGGTGGATGTGCGCATCCTGGAAACCAGGGCTGAGCAGCGCGCCCGCGAGGTCGACCCAGGTCGCATCCCCCGCCGCACGCGCCGAAGCATCTGCGTCGGGGAGGACGGCGGCGATCCGCCTGCCGCGGACGATCACGGCGTGACCGGTCAGCGGGGTGCCGGTGCCGGTGAAGACCGCACCGCCATGGAAGACGAACTCGGATGACATCGTTCTGCCTCTCTGCAGCATCGAAGGGGGAACTGCGATCACGCTAGCTCCCGACAACACCGGTGTCAACAGTGTTGACCACACTCGGGACTCGACCTAGATTGAAGACGTCGCGTCACGCTCGGAATCCGATCGGACTGCGATGATGGACGAGACGGAAGGAGGCGGCGATGAGCGCGGTCACGAAGAAGGACCAGCCGCCCAAGCGCGCCCGACTGGATCGAGACCTCATCGTCGAGGCCGGCCTCGAACTCTCCGGCGCACCTGGCGTCACGACGATCTCGGTACGCGACCTCGGCTCCAGGCTCGGTGCCGACCCCACCGCGATCTACCGCCACTTCCAGAGCAAAGACGCCCTGATGGGTGCGCTCCTGGATGAGCTCAACGGCCGCGCAGCGGCATCAGTGCAGACGCCGCTGGAGCGGTGGGACGAGCGCCTGCGCGAACTGTCGCTTGCGACACTCGACCTGTTCACCCGGCACCCGGCGATCGGCGCAGAGGCGATGACGCTCACGACACACGGACCCGGCGAACTCGCCGCCATCGAGCTGATGCTCGACGCGTTCCAGCGCTGCGGACTCGACGGCGAGGAACTGGTGCGGCACTACGCCCTGCTGGCCGCGCACGTGCTCTCGCTCGCCGCCGGCATCGCTCGGGCACGGGCCGAGAACACGAGCGATGACGATGGCGATTCCTGGCTCGACACTCCGCTGCTCGCCGACCCGCGCAGGTTCCCGCTCATCGCGCAGCACTCCCTGCTGCTCTCGGAGCTGCAGGACCGGGACCTCTTCCTGAGCGGGGTCGACCTCATCATCGACTCCGCCAGACGCACCGCCGCCGCCTGAACACGCTGACCTCTTGCGCTCCACATAGTTTTGTGACAAAACTATGTTCACCGCTCACGGCGAGCGGAGAGCAGGAGAGATCGATGAGGATCATCATCGTCGGCGCAGGCATCGGCGGACTCGCCACCGCGATCAGCCTGCACGAGGCGGGGTTGCGCGACGTGACCGTGTTCGAACGCAGCAGCACCATCCGCGGGCTCGGCGTCGGCATCAACCTCCTCCCCCACGCGATGCGCGAGCTCACCGAACTCGGTGTCGCCGACTCGATCGCCGCCGAGGGCGTCACTCCCACGACACTCAGCTACTTCACCCGCCGCGGCGAGGAGATCTGGAGCGAGCCGCGCGGACTCGCCGCCGGCTACCACTGGCCGCAGCTCTCCGTGCACCGGGGCCGTCTCCAGCTCGCCCTGCGCCACCTCGCCGAGGCCCGTCTGGCCGAGCCGATCCGCCTCGGCCACCGCCTGATCGCCGCGGCATCGAACGCCGACGGCACCGAGACCGCGCGCTTCGCGACCGACGACGGCGAGGTCGAAGAGACCGCAGACGTGATCATCGGCGCCGATGGCATCCACTCCGCACTGCGAGCCCTGAGCTACCCCGACGAGGGCGCACCGCCCTGGAGCGGTCTCACGCTGTGGCGCGGCATCACCCGCATTCCCGCGTTCCTCGACGGCCGCACCATGATCATGGCCGGCGACGGCGAGCAGAAGTTCGTCGCCTACCCCCTGAGCGAGAAGGATGCCGCGGGCGACATGCTCGTGAACTTCATCGCCGAGCGCCGCGTCGGCGGCACCGGCGATGCGGACTGGAACCGCGCCGTCGACCCGGCGCCGATCGCCGAGCTGTTCCGCGAGTGGAGCTTCGACTGGCTCGACATCCCCGCTGCGATCGCGCGTGCCGAAGAGATCCTCGAGTATCCGATGGTCGACCGCGATCCCCTCCCGCAGTGGACCCACGGGCGCACCACCCTGCTCGGCGACGCCGCGCACGCGATGTACCCGAACGGGTCGAACGGCGGCTCACAGGCGATCCTCGACGCTCGCACGCTGGCGTTCCACCTTGCCGCCTCCGACGACTCCGCCGCCGGCATCGAGGAGGCGCTCGCCCGCTATGAAGACGCTCGTCGCCCCGCGATGACCGCGCTGCTAGCCGGCACCAGGGCCACCGGGCCCGAGCGGGTGATGCAGCTCGCCCGCGAGCGCGCACCCCAGGGCTTCGACGACATCGAGCAGGTGATCTCCCTCGCCGAGCGTCGACAGATCGCGACCGACTACAAGGTCGCGGCCGGATTCCTGCCCGAGCTGCTCAACGACCGGCCGTCGCTCACCCCGCCCTCTGCTGGCTCGTCGACTCCGACGCAGGCGCGCCGATGACCGGGCTGGACGCCGCCAGACTCGCCGCCGTCATCTCTCCGCTGCGTCGCGCACTGCTGGCCGCGACGCGCGCGGAAGCCGGTCTCCCCGAGCTCTCGGAAGCGCAGATCGATGTCCTCCGCACCCTTCCGACGGGTGCGAGCCGAGGTCCGGCGGAGATCGCCGCGCAGCTGCGCCTGAGCCGACCGACGGTGAGCAACCTGCTCAGCTCGATGGAAGCGGATGGCCTGATCGAGCGTGGCCCCGATCCTTCCGACGGACGTCGAGTCGTGGTGCGCGCCTCCGACCGGGCGCTGGACCTGTTCGACCGCTTCGATGCCGTGAACTCCGCCCTCGTCGCACGGGTGGGCCGCGAACTCGACGACGCGGATCGCGCTGCGCTCGACGCCGCACTCCCCGCACTCGAACGCCTCTGCGCCGCGCTCACCGGGCCGGATGCCACCACTTCGTCGAACCGTCAGGACACCCCGTGAACACCCTGCATGACCTGCTGCCCGCCCCGACGCTCGAGGCCGCCTTCGACGTCTCCGTCGACCTCGGGGTGCTGGAGGACCACGGCGCCACCAGTGCCGGGCACCGCCGCGTGGTCCCGATCCTCGGCGGCCGAATCACCGGCACCGTCGAGGCCGAGATCCTTCCCGGCGGCGCCGACTGGCAGCTCGTCCGCCCCGACGGCACGATCGAGATCGACGGCCGCTACTCGGCGCGCACCGCATCGGGCGCGCTCCTGCTGCTGCATGCGAAAGGCCTGCGCACGGGATCGCCCGAGGTGCTCGAAAGGCTGGGCCGTGGCGAGGACGTCGATCCCCGCTCCTACTGCTTCCGCACGACAGTGCAGGTGGAGACCGCTGCACCTGCACTGTCGGATCTCCAGCGCAGCCTCTTCATCGCGGTCGCGCAGCGCCAGGCCCACGCGGTGCACTACCGCGCCCATCGCGTGGGCTGACGCCGGATGCGAAGAACGCCGGGAGCCCCTGAGAGCTCCCGGCGTTCTCGATATCGTGCCGGGACCTCAGCCCGCGGCATCCACCTTCCGCAGGAACCGGATCCGACGCTCCTGATCGCGCCGCAGCCACGGCAGGAACGCCCACCACAGCAGTACCGCCACCGGCCGGGTGGTGTCCCCGACCGCCACGGCCGTGGTCACGGCGACGTTCTCAGCAGCGGCCGCACCGAGGCGTAAGCGTCGGCGACGTCGCGCGTCGGCACGTCGTAGACCCGGGCGACGCCCTTCGCCCCCTGATGGCGCGGCCACCCGGGATCGCCTCCGGTGATGAAGGCGACAGCGGCGCCGTGCACCTCGTCGGCCAGCTCCTGGGGCGGATGCGGTCCGGCGAGCGGCTCCATGGCCGGACCGTCGAGGCAGTCGAAGAAGAACGGCACATCGAGGCAGTGCTCGGCGAAGCCGAAGTGGCCCGACGGCCAGGAGAACCGGTACAGCCAGGTGGGGACATCGCCACGGTCGGCGACGATCTTCAGCAGCGCCGAGCGGAACATCCGGTCCGTCAACAGCCGACCGGCCACCCTGGCGTTGCCGAGCCCGGTGATGTCGGAGTTGGCGGCGAGGTACTCCCGTCGCACGCTCTTCGGCAGCCCGAGCCTGTTCAGCAGGAGCGACCTCGGCACCCAGCGCAGCTTCTTCTCGGAACCTGCGAACACCATCGTGAACTCGTCGTCGGTCGCACCGAGCACGAGCGGCTTGTCGGCCCCGACCCCCGCGGCGAGGGACTCCCGTGTGAGTCGTGCCAGCAGGTCGCCGTCGACGGCGGGCCCGAGCGGCAGGCCGTCTTCAACGACGCTGCCGAGCGAAGCCGGTCCGAGCGCGGTCGCCTTCTTCTGCAGCTCGAGGATGCGCTCCTCGCTCAGGGACGAGAAGCCCGCGACGGTCGGCTCGACGCCCGCCGCTGCGGCGAGTCCACGCCCGAATGCCTCGGCGCGGGCGGGGGCCACGTCGGCGAGCGCACCGGAGATCGCGTACACGCCGTGGAACAGGTGCTGCGCCTTCTCCATCCCGAGCAGGGTCAGCACAGCGCCTCCACCGGCGGACTGTCCGGCGATCGTCACCCGCGACGGATCCCCGCCGAAGTCCGCGATGTTCTGCTGCACCCATTCGAGGGCGAGCAGCCAGTCGCGCACACCGCGATTGGACGGTGCGTCCTCGATCCAGCCGAAGCCGTCGAAGCCCAGGCGGTACGACAGCGACACCGTCACGACACCGTCGCGATTGAAGTTGCGTCCGTCGTACCAGGAACTCGCCGGTGAGCCCGCGAAGTACCCGCCGCCGTGGATCCACACCAGCACCGGGAGACCGGTCCCCTGCTCGGCACGGGTCGGGTCCGGGGTGAAGACGTTCACGTTGAGCGTGGAGTCGCCCTCGATGCTCGGCTCGGGGATGAGCGTCACACCGGGGTCCCCGCGCTGTGCGGTGGCGGCGAACTCGAGCGCGTCGCGCACGCCCTCCCACGGCGCCTTCGGCACAGGCGCCTGGAAGCGCAGCTCTCCGATCGGTGCCTCGGCGAACGGGATGCCGAGGAAGCCGGCCGAGCGCGGATTGCCGCGCCCTCCCGTGGTCGCACGCCAGCGGCCGCGCACCCGTCCTGCGCTCGTGCTCACCTCGACATAGTCGGCGGTCGTCTCGAAGTCGGTATCGGTCATGACAGCATTCTCCCGGTCGTTCCTGGTCATCAGCGCACTCCCCTGATCGGCGCGGTCGCGACCGCGGCGAGGATCACGAACACGATCGCGAAGACGAAGAGCATCGCGTAGCCGCCGAGGGACGTGATGATGACTCCGCCGATCGCGGGGCTCAGCGCCTGCGGCACGTTGGTCGCGACGTTGAGGATTCCGAGGTCCTTGCCCGCCGAGGCTCCTTCGTCCGGCAGCACCTCGGTCATGAGCGCGGCATCCACCGACATGTACAGACCGAAGCCGATGCCGTTGATGACGCTCATCAGGATCATGCCGGTCATGTTCGGCTGCAGCAGCGGCATGGCGAATCCCGCGACCATGACGACGGATGCGGCGTAGATGAACACCTTGCGACGACCGACCCTGTCGCTCCACCAGCCGGAGAGGGCGATCGCGATCAGAGTCGGGACGAAGGCGACGAGGGTGAGGGTGACGACCGCGCCCTGGGCGTCCGCGAGCGGGAGGCCGATGTAGTCCGTGAGCATGTACAGCTGGTAGGCGCTGACGACGAAGTAGCCGAGGATGAGCAGGAACCGCGCGGCGAACGCCCAGGCGAAGTCGGGGTGACGGCGCGGATCGATCCAGAAGCCGGCGAAGAACGCACCCCAGCGGAACGCGTCGACCGCGGCCTGCTTCGACGACCAGTCGCGGTTCACGAGCGCGAACAGCAGCGCCGCCACGATCACGGCGCCGCCGAACACCGCATAGCCGATGCCGATCTGCGCGGCGAAGGCGCCGGCGAGCATGATGCCGACCGTCATGCCGACCTGTGTGCCGAGTCCGATCATCGCGCTCGCCCCACCGCGTTTCGCGCGGGGGAACCTATCGGCAGTGATGGCGGTGAGAGGTGCCTGGAAGAAGTTCAGCGCGACCTGGATGATCACCCAGAACACCGTGATCCAGAGGATGTCGGTGAGCGAACCCATGCCGAACAGGAAGATGCCGCCGATGATCGCACCGAGCACCATCCACGGCACGCGGCGGCCGAAACGCGAGCGTGTACGGTCGCTCAGCGCCCCGACGATCGGCTGGGCGAACAGCGTGAATACGAAGGAGATCGTGGTGACGACGGCGAGGTTCGCGACCTTGTTCGCCTCGTCGATCATCAGCACCTGGCTCGGCAGGAGGATCGCGATGAGCCCGCCGTACGTCGCGAAGAGGGTGAGCGAGGCGATCAACAGGCTGGGCAGCAGGCGCCGATTCGCGGGCGGACTCGCCGCCGGTTCCCCCGCTTGAGGCGGAGCCGAGCGGATCGTGCCGGTGGGGGCGAGTTCGGCGGCGGGGTCGAGCGGTGACACGGACATGTCGGCTCCTCATCGAGCGGAATGTTGAGCGAAATCAGGTTAATACCAAATGCTATTCGGTATTCATCCGACATGCTGGCAGATCGCAGGTCATCCCCGCAAGCCATTCACGAACGTTGTTTGGTTTTTGTGATCTCGTCGCGCCGGTTACCCTGGAGCCATGGCAACACGAGGGGCGTATGCGAAGGGCGTCGCCAAGCGCGAGAAGATCCTCGAAGCCGCTCTCGCCGTCGTCGCCGAGCACGGATACCGCAAGGCCTCTGTGCGGGAGATCGCGGATGCCGCCGGCCTCAGCCCCGCGGGGCTGTTGCACTACTTCGGCAGCAAGGAAGAGCTCTTCGTCGCGATCCTCCGCGCCAGAGACGACCGCGACGAGCAGGAGTACGCGGGCGAAGACGCCTCCAGCGCCTTCCTCGCGGTCATGCGCCACAACACCTCCGTCCCCGGACTCGTGCAGCTCTACGCGCAGCTGGCCGCCGAGGCGGGAGACCCCTCGCACCCCGCTCACGCCTACTTCCGCGAGCGCACCGAGCGGGTCGAGGCCCTCACCCGCGCCCAGGTCGCCGAGGATCAGAAGGCCGGCCGGATGCGCGACGACCTCGACCCCGCCTGGGTGGTGCGCACTCTGCACGCCCTGGCCGATGGGCTCCAGGCCGCGTGGATGCTCGATCCGTCCCTCGACATGGCCGCCGAGATCGAGCAGTTCCTCGTGCTGCTGCGTCCGTCCTGACGACCCGCGTCAGTCGAGCGTCGTCGCCTCGGCGTGCGGCATCCGCGCCCTCATGATCCGCACCGCCTCGGGGTTGTCGTCCACGAGCACGGCGTCCCGGCCCAGCGCCGAGGCCACCGCTCCCGTCGTGCCGCTCCCGGCGAACAGATCGAGCACACGGTCTCCGGGACGACTCGATGCCGTCACGATGCGGCGGAGGATCCCCTCCGGCTTCTGCGTGGGATAGCCGGTCTTCTCCCGCCCCGTCGTCGGCACGATCGTGTGCCACCACACGTCGGTGGGCAGCTTGCCGCGCGCGGCCTTCTCAGGGGTGACCAGTCCCGGCGCCATGTAGGGCTCGCGGTCGACCTCGTCGGAGTTGAAGACGTACTCGCGCGGATTCTTGACGTAGACCAGGATCGTGTCGTGCTTGGTGGGCCAGCGACTGCGCGACTTGGCGCCGTAGTCGTACGCCCAGATCAGCTCGTTGAGGAAGCAGTCCCGCCCGAACACCGCGTCGAGCATGACCTTCGCGTAGTGCGCCTCCCGATAGTCGAGGTGCAGATAGAGGGTGCCGTCGTCGGCGAGCAGCCGCCACGCCTCCTCGAGCCGGGGCATGAGGAAGGCGCCGTAGTCGTCGAAGCGGTCGTCATAGGCGCGCAGCATCCCGCGCACCCGCTCGTACGCGTGGCCGTGGAATCCGTGCCGCACCTCGGTCTCGGGCTCGGTCATCCCCTGTGCAGAAGTCCTCGGATCCGAGCCGGCCGCCCCCGCGCGGTCGCCGGGTTCCGAAGTCGGGTCGACGCCCGGCACGGACTCTCGAGGAGCTGTGGACGTCCGCCGCGCGGTGACCACCTGCCGCTCCTGCGTGCGACCGGTGTTGAAGGGCGGGTCGAGGTACACGAGCGTGAACGATCCGGAGGGCAGGGTCGCGGCCACGGCGAGGTTGTCGCCCTCGACGATCGTGACCGCACCGCGCACGACGGGATCGGGCACGACGGGATCAGGCACGACCGGCTCGGGCACGACTGGATCGATCGCGGGCGCCGCGTGCGGCGCGGCGTCCGGCGGGTCCGCCGCGGCGGAGAGGTCGGGATCCGGCGCCGTCACGGCACCCGATGCAGCCACGCCTCGGTGGCGAACTTCGACTCGACGAGGGCTTCGGCATCGGCGTACTCGTCGGCCGAGATCGATCCGGTCTCGGCGTCGGTCAGCGAGCGGAACGTGTCCTTGAAACGCTCGATGATCTCGGCGCGCTCGAGCCCGGTCTGACTGCGCAGCGGATCGACGCGCTTCGCGGCGGAGGTCGTGCCCTTGTCGCTGAGCTTCTCGCGACCGATGCGGAGGACCTCGGTCATCACCTGTCCGTCGATGTCGTACGACAGGGTCGCGTGGTGCAGCACTCCCCCGTTGGCGAGGCGCTTCTGGGCAGCACCGCCGATCTTGCCGGTCGGACTCGCGATGTCGTTGAGCGGCTGGTACACCGCGTCGATGCCGAGCGAGCGCAGCGCCTGCAGCACCCAGTCGTCGAGGAACGCGTAGGAGTCGGCGAAGGTCATGCCGGCGACGAGCGATGCGGGCACGTACAGCGAGTACGTGATGATCTGTCCGGCCGCCATCAGCATCGCCCCTCCGCCGGAGATGCGGCGGACGACGTCGAACCCGTGCGTCGCCGCACCCTCGGGGTCGACCTCGTTGCGGTACGACTGGAAGGATCCGATCACGACGGCCGACTCGTTCCACTCCCAGATGCGCAGGGTGGGTCGACGGCGGCCCTCGCCCACCCGAGAGGTGAGAACCTCGTCGAGGGCGAGGTTCATGCGCGGCGAGACGGCCTCATCGTGCACGATCTCCCAGTCGAAGTCACGCCAGCCCGGAGCGGTCACGAGCGCACGGCGCACCGCGGTGCCAACAGCCTCCGGGCTGAAGCCGAGCAGCTGGGCGCCGTCGGGAAGAGCGCCGCGGACGGCGTTCGCGATCACCGTCGCGTCCGACTCGACCGGCAGTCCGTTCACGGCGGCGTTGATGTCGTCCAGCGCCGAGTCGGGCTCGAGAAAGAAGTCGCCGGCGAGGCGGAAGCGGGCGATCCGATCGTCCTCGATCTCGAGGTCGACGACGACGAGCTTTCCACCTGGGACCTTGTATTCACCGTGCACGGTTCCAGCTTAAGGCGCGTAGCCCCGGTTCCGGCGGGTCAGCCTCCGAGCACCACCACACGCTCCCCGGCGCGGATGGGCGTCGAGTACCGGTTGCCGACGGGCGGGAGCGGGCACACGAACTGGTCCGAGAACGCGCACGGGGGCAGGTAGGCGCGGTTGAAGTCGATCACGGCCGTGCCGTCGGCGGCGGGTTCGTCGACCGGGAGGAACCGGAAGCGGTACGTCTCGAGCCCGTTCGTGCCGTCGGCGAAGACCGCGCCCAGCGCTCCCTGAGCGCTCCGGGTCACGGTCAGCGTCTGCGGGGCCCCTGCCAGCTCGAACCGCAGTCGACCGGCGACGGGCGTCTCCCGCGCATCCCCGTCGACCGACGTGATCACGATCTGCTCGCCGGGCGTCTCCTCGAACACGGCCGGCAGCCGCCAGCGCTCGTCGGGGGCGTAGGCGTCGATCGCCGTGAACCACTCGCGCTGCGGACGGGCCGGATTCAGCACCCGCAGGGCGAGCGCGCCGTGGCGCTCGAACACGCGCAGCTCGCGGCGTCCGAGGCGGATGCTCTCGCCTCCGCGCAGCACGACGGTGGATCCCGCCTGACCGAGCTCGCTGCCGCGGATGCCCCCGTCACCGGTGAGCGCCCAGAGCCCGGGGATGCCGTCGACGGCCGCCGCCTCGGTGATGAGCCAGTTCGTCGACTCCAATGCCGACGGACCGTACTCCGAGCCCGCGTAGCGCTCGCGTGACGCGTGCCAGTCCTGCCAGTCCTTCACGAAGCTCATCGGAGCGGTCCCTCCCGTGCGAGGGCACCGCAGAACGGGGCACTCCTCGCTCATGCGCGGAATATTGCCCCGAATCTACGGGGGCTCCGCGCCGGTCGAGGCAGCAGCGTCACACGCCTTCACCGCGCGTAACGCCGCGTCACACCGGCCTCATCCGGGAACACCTCACGCCCGCACCCACGGTCCCCGCCGAGACCCACCGTCACAAGCGGTCGCCACCGTGGGTATGGGCGAGGAGCATGGGTCTCGGCGATGAAGCCGCGAATCTCAGCGCGCGGGGATGTGCGTGTCGAGCCAGGCGAGCACGTCGGCACGCACCTCTTCCTGCTGCAGCTCCGCGAAGATCTCGTGACGCGCATCCGGGTACACGAGCGTCGTGACGTCGGTGAGGCCGGAACGGTTGCGGTACTCGTCGGCGAGCTTGTGCACGCTGCGGGGTCCGCCCACCGGGTCGTCCCGACCCACGAGCAGCAGCATCGGGATGTCGTATCCGAGGTCCTTGGCCGGGCGGCCGTAGAGCTTCGCGGCCTCGATCGGGCCGAAGAGCTTGAGCAGCGGCACGTCGGTGGTCAGCGGATCCTCGTCGAACGCGGCCCACACGGCAGGATCGCGGCTGAGCCACTCGAGACCCGTGGCCCCCTCGCCTGCCCAGCGCGCGTTGAGCGGCGCGGCGTTCAGCGAACCGGGCATCCGCAGTGCAGATCCGGAGAGGATCACGGCGTCCCAGGCTTCCGGGTGATCGTTGACGAGCATCTGCGCGAGGAACGAGCCCCAGGAATGCCCGAGCAGCACGAGCGGGAGATCGGGGTTCTCCTCGCGGATGATGCCGGTCAGCTGCCAGACCGCCTCTTCGGCCGCGCGCAGTCCGCCCTTGCCCAGGCGTCCGAGCTTCTCGGGTCCGCCGTGCTGACGGATGCCGGTGCGTCCGTGCCCGCGGTGGTCGTCGGCGTAGACGTGGAAGCCGGCGCCGGTGAGCGCGGCGATCAGCGCTCCATATCTCCCGGCATGCTCGCCGACGCCGTGCAGCAGCTGCACCACTCCCCGGGGCGTCCCGTGCGCAGGATGGACGTCATAGACGATGTCGACGCCATAGGCGTCGGTGAACTCGCGGGTATCCATCACGGTGCGAGCCTACTCACCCTGCGAGGGGGCGGCTACCGCGCGAGGGCGTCCCGGATCGCGAAGGCGATGTCGCGGTCGGTGACCTCGTAGCCGCCGACCCCGTCGGAGGCCGACCCCATGCGCACGCCCCCGTCCTCGGTCACAGCGCGCTTCGCGGAGAAGTGGATGGCGTCGACGCCCGCCGCCGCCAGCACCGGAGCACTGGTCACGTCGACGCCGCTGCCGGCCATGATCTCGATCTCGCCCTCGGCGGCGGCGACCAGAGCGCGCAGCGTCTCGATGCCGTCGATCGCGGCGGATGCCCCGCCCGAGGTGAGCACGCGGCGAAGGCCGAGCTCGCGGGCGCTCTGCAGCGTCGCGACAGGATCGGCTGTCACGTCGATGGCGCGGTGCAGGGTGACAGGCGCGCCCCCGGCGGCGTCGCGCAGACGGGCCATCGCGAAGAGGTCGAGGCGCCCGTCCGCGTCGAGGGCTCCGATGACGACACCTGCGGCACCGGCGGCGACCGCGCGGCGGACGTCGCGTTCGGAGACGACGAGCTCGTCCTCGGTGTAGTGGAAACCGCCCGCGCGGGGCCGGATCAGCACGTGCACCTCGGGGCCGTCGGCACCTGCCGCCTCGACGGCGAGCTCGAGGGTCGCGGGAGACGGGGTCAGCCCGCCGAGGGCGAGGGCCGTGGCGAGCTCGACGCGGTCGGCGCCGACTTCTGCGGCGATCCGCACTCCAGCGGGGTCCTGCACGGCGATTTCGAGAGCGAGCGTTCGGGTCACCCCTCCATTGTGCCCGCTGCCGAGACGGCATCCGAAAAATTAGATAGGCTATCTAAGTAATGTCTGCGTCTGATGAATCACTCCACCTCACCGCCACAGACCTTCGCATGGCCACGTTCCGGCTGGCCCGCCGCCTCCGCTGCGCCCGCGCCGCCGACTCGATGAGCGACGCGCAGCTGGCGGTGCTCGCCGACCTGCGCATGAACGGTCGCCGCACGGTCTCCACCCTCGCCGAGCGCGAGCGCGTCACGGCCCCCTCGATGACCAGCACGATCAACGGCCTCGAGGAGCAGGGCTACGTGGTGCGCACGCCCGATGAAGACGACCGCCGCCGTGTGCAGGTCGACATCACCGTGGCAGGCACCGAGATCGTCGCCGAGACCATCCGTCGACGCGACGAGCTGCTCGCCGA
This sequence comes from Microbacterium sp. Root322, assembly GCF_001425645.1. NCBI lineage: Bacteria > Bacillati > Actinomycetota > Actinomycetes > Micrococcales > Microbacteriaceae > Microbacterium > Microbacterium sp. Root322. The sequence continues at coordinate 824,871 of NZ_LMCS01000002.1, forward strand.
CATGCTGCGCGAGGTCGAATACACCGAGGCCGAGCTCACCACGCTGCGCGAAGCCAGCGCGCTGATGAGGCGGGTGGTCGAACGATGAGCGCCATGTTCCGCTCCTTCGCGAACATCAACTACCGGATCTGGTTCGCGGGCGCCCTGATCTCCAACGTCGGGGGATGGATGCAGGCCACCGCTCAGGATTGGGTGGTGCTCACCGAGCTGACCGACAACGACGCCACCGCGATGGGCGTGACGATGGCCCTGCAGTTCGGGCCTCCGCTCGTGCTCGTGAGTCTGACCGGGTGGGTGGCCGACCGCTTCGACCGACGGCACATCCTGTTCGCCACCCAGTCGGCACTGCTCGCCTTGGCCATCGCCGTCGGCGTACTGCTGCTGAACGACCTCATGACGCTGCCGATGATGTTCGGCTTCGCCCTCGGGTTCGGCATCGTGAACGCGTTCGACGCCCCGGCCCGGCAGGCGTTCGTCTCCGACATGGTCTCCACCGGCGACACCTCCAACGCGGTGGCCCTCAACTCGGCATCGTTCAACCTCGCCCGCATGGTGGGGCCTGCCGTCGGCGGCCTGCTGATCGTGGCGATCGGCTCGGGCTGGGTCTTCATCGTGAACGCGGCGACCTTCCTGGCGATGCTGCTCGCACTGATGCTGATGCGCCGGAGCCTGCTCGCTCCGCGTCTGAAGAACCGCAACCGCGGCGGACTCGCGGCCGGATTCCGCTACGTGTGGGGGCGCAGCGACCTGCGCGTGGTGTTCGTCACGGTGTTCCTGATCGGCGCGTTCGGCATGAACTTCCCGATCTTCGCCTCCACCATGGCTCTCGAGTTCGGCGCCGGGGCCGACGGGTACGGCGTACTCAGCTCGGTCCTCGCGATCGGCTCGCTGATCGGAGCCCTGCTCGCCGCCCGACGCGATCGAGCCCGCGTGCGCGTGGTGATCCTCGCCGCTGGCGGGTTCGGCATCGCCGCTTTCGTCTCGTCGGCCATGCCCACATACGCGTCCTACGCCGTCACCCTCACCTTCACCGGGTTCATGATCGTGACCCTCCTCACCACCGCCAACGGCTACGTGCAGATCACCACCGATCCCGCTCTGCGCGGACGTGTGCTCGCCCTGTACATGGCGGTCATCATGGGTTCGACACCCGTCGGGGCGCCGATCGCCGGATGGGTCGCCGACACCTTCGGACCGCGCGCCGCGATCATGCTCGGCGGCACCGCGGGATTCGTCGCGTGTGCGATCGGCGTGATCTGGGTGGCGACATCTGGCCGCCTCCGGCGCGATGAGAATCGCCGCTTCCTGCTCACGCTCGACGAGACCCGCCCCCTCCGCGTGATCGAGGTCGACCCGATCGAGTTCAGCGACGAGGCGGCTGTGACCACACCGATCCGCAGCGCCAAGAAGAGCGAGCGCGAGAACTGACCCGCGTCAGGGCGTTTGTCAACGCCCTCTCCGAGACGAACGCCTCGACGTACCGTCGATGCATGGACGAGAACACGGAACGCACCCCCCACCCGCAGGATCCGGCCGAGGGCGCGCGCCGCGTCGGAGGAGCCGACGAGGACTCCGGTCAGGGCGACGGCACCGGCGGCGCGATCCAGGGAGACAGCGCGCGCGGAGAGTCGACCGGCGGCGCCATCCAGGGCGACGCAGGCCAGGGACACCGCGCGGCGCTCGGCGGCGACGAGACCACCGAGGATCAGCTCGACGCCGACAACGAAGCAGAAGAAGACACCCTCAAGACGCTCGACCCGGACTCGCCGCCGGCCTGAGCACGCACGAGGGCAGCGCCACCGCCAGCCGTCGCCATCCCCAGGCCACGGCCCTCCCCTGCGGTGGCGTTGCCCGTGCCCGCGTACGCGGAGGCGGGATGCGCCTGATCAGGCGCCCAGCACGAGCTTGAGCTGCTCCACCGCCCAGTCGAGTTCGGTCGCGCGGATCACGAGCGGCGGTGCGATGCGGATGGTCTGTCCGTGCGTGTCCTTCACGAGCACGCCGCGTTCGAGGAGCTTCTCGGCGATCTCGCGACCCGTGCCCTTGGCGGGATCGATGTCGACACCGGCCCAGAGCCCGGCGATGCGCACGGCGGTGACTCCGTGGCCGATCAGCGGCTGCAGCGCCTGCTCGAGATGGGCGCCGAGTGCACGCGCCCGCTCCTGGAACTCGCCCGTCTGCAGCATCTCGACCACGCGCAGGCCCACGGCCGCAGCCAGCGGGTTGCCGCCGAAGGTAGAGCCGTGCTCGCCCGGACGGATGACGCCGAGCACATCGGCGTCGCCGACCACGGCCGAGACCGGGAGGATGCCGCCGCCGAGCGCCTTGCCGAGCAGGTAGAGATCGGGCACGACGCCCTCGCGGTCACAGGCGAACGTCTCGCCCACGCGCCCGAGTCCGGCCTGGATCTCGTCGGCGATGAACAGCACGTTCTTCTCGTCGCAGATCTCGCGGATGCGGCGCAGGTATCCCTCCGGCGGGATCACGACGCCGGCTTCGCCCTGGATCGGCTCGACCAGCACGGCCGCCGTCTCGTCGGTGATGGCCGCGGCGATGGCCTCCGCGTCTGCGTACGGCACGACGTCGAAGCCCGGCGTGTAGGGGCCGAAGTCGTCGCGGGCCGTCTCGTCGTCGCTGAAGCTGACGATCGTGGTCGTGCGGCCGTGGAAGTTACCGGCAGCCACGATGATGCGCGCCTTGCCCTCGGGGATGCCCTTGACCCGGTAGCCCCATGCGCGGGCGACCTTGATGCCGGTCTCGACGGCCTCGGCCCCCGTGTTCATCGGCAGCACGAGGTCTTTGCCGGCAAGCTCGGCGAGCGCCGCGGCGAACGGTTCGAGCCGGTCGCTCTGGAACGCACGGCTGACGAGCGTCACCCGACCGAGCTGCTCGGTGAGCGCCGCGACGAGGGCCGGGTGCCGGTGGCCGAAGTTCACGGCCGAATACGCCGCGAGCAGGTCGAGGTAGCGCTTGCCCTCGACGTCGGTCACCCATGCCCCCTCCGCGCGGGCGATGTTCACCGGCAGCGGGTGGTAGTTGTGTGCGACGTGCGGCTCGGCGCCTGCCCCGGTGGTCTCGTCGAGCGCGGTCACTTCGCACCCCGCAGTTCGAGCGTGCAGCACTTGATGCCGCCGCCGCCGAGCAGCAGCTCGGACAGGTCGACCGTGATGGGGTTGTATCCGCGCTCGCGCAGCTGCTTCTCGAAGCCCTTCGCACGCGGCGAGATGACCACGTTGTAGCCGTCGCTCGCCGAGTTCAGGCCGAACACCGAACCGTCTTCGTCCGACACCAGGATCGCGTCGGGGAAGCGCTCCTCGAGGATGGCGCGGCTCGCGTCGTCGAAGGCACCGGGGAGGTAGGCGATGTTCGCGCGCTCCGGGCCGCCGTTCTCCGTGCCCTGCACCGGGTCGAGCACGGCGATCGCGGTGTCGAGGTGGTAGAAGCGCGGGTCGACCAGGTTGAGCGAGACGACCTCGCGACCGAAGACCTCGCCGACCTCGCGGTGGCTGTCGCCCGTGGAGCGGAAACCGGTGCCGGCCAGGATCACGTCGCCGACGAGCAGGAAGTCTCCCTCGCCCTCGTTGACCTCCTTCGGCATCACGGTGTCGTACCCCGCGGCGCGGAACCACTCGGCGAAGGCCGGCGACTCGCCCTGGCGCTCGACGAAGCGGAACTCGGGCACGTAGGCGCGGCCGTCGATGAGGAAACCGCCGTTGGCCGTGTAGACCATGTCGGGGTACCCGGCGAGCGGCTCGATGAGCTCGACCTCGTGGCCCAGCTCGATGTAGAGGTCGTAGAGCTTCTGCCACTGGGCCACCGCGTTGGCGGTGTCGGTGGGCTTCGTCGGCTCCATCCACGGGTTGATGGAGTAGTTGACGGTGAAGTGCTCCGGCTTGCACATGAGATAGCGGCGGTGGTGCGCGGTGCGGGCGGGGGCGGTGGAGACGGCGGCTTCAGGCGTCGACATGGGTGCTCTCCTCGGAGGACGGGCGCGGCGGACGCTGTCCAGGGGCCCGGCGGTCCTTCGACCCTTCACTCGTTCAGAGCGGGCTTCGGGGAAGATGCGACTCGGGCACGCCGAGGTCCATTGTGTCACCCGCCCCCTGTACGCCGCCAGAGCGCCGTGCGGTGCCACCCCCATCCGGGCGGGATCAGGAGCCGGTGACCACGACCTTGCCGACGGTGTGACCGGCCTCCAGCCGCGCGAGGGCGGTGGATGCTTCGCCGAAGGGGTACTCGCGCTCGATCACCGGCACCACGCGACCTTCGGCGACGAGCTCGAGGAGCTTCGCCAGCACCTCGGCGCGGGGCGACGCGGCGAGCGGTCGGATGCTCCGCGAGCCGATAGACAGGAACACGGCGCGCAGCATCCGCGGCAGAGGACCGAGCACGTGTCCGCCGTCGCCCGTGACCAGCACGACGTTGCCGCCGGGAACCACCAGGCGCTTCAGCTCTCGAAGCGGGATGCCTCCGGCGATGTCGATGATCACGTCGAATCGCCCGTCCGGTAGCGCGCTCAGCGGCGACACCCGGTGATCGAACGTGCGCACGGCGCCCAGCTGCTCGACCAGGGGAGCGTTTCGGTCACGGCAGCTCGCCCAGACCTCAGCGCCACGAAGGGCCGCGAGCTGCACCGCGAACGTGCCGACGCCTCCGGAGGCGCCGATGATCAGGACCCGCGGCGTGGCACCGCCGGAACGACCGCCCTCCGAGATGCCCAACCCGGCGAGATCCAGCGCCTGCCACGCGGTTCCTCCCGCGACGGGGAGGCATGCGGCGGCCTCCGGCTCGACGCCGGTGGGGATCGGCACGAGTCGCGACGCGGGTACGGTCACGTACTCTCCGAGCCCGCCACCGCCGACCAGCTCGCCGACGACCTCCTCGCCGATCTCGGCGCCGACGACGTCGGGACCGACGGCGACCACGGTGCCGGCGACCTCGATACCGCGCACGGGGTACTTGGGACGGGTCATGCCGAACACCGGCCGCACCAGCAGAGGATCCCCGAGCAGGAGGCGCACATCGCCCGCGTTCAGGGCCGTGGCGCGCACCCGCAGCAGCACCTCCCCACGGCCGGGCACGGGCACCGGGATGCGCTCGAGGGCGACGCCGTCGGCCGAACCGTAGGTCTCTCGGCTCCACGCCTTCATCGATCGGTTCATGATGCTGCTCCTGAGGTGTCGGGGTATTCGAAGATGTCGTCGAGGCCGACGCCGAAGGCGCGGGCGATCTGGAATGCGAGTTCGAGCGTCGGCGAGTACTTCTGCTGTTCGATCGCGATGAGCGTCTGGCGCGTCACGCCGACCGTGCGCGCGAGCTCGGCCTGGGTGAGTCCGGCCTGTTCGCGATGCATGCGGATGGTGTTCGAGACGCGGGTGGGCTTGACCATCAGACGAGGCCCCGCCGGTAGGCGATCACCCGGGCGATGCAGCCGATGAAGGCCGACACCGCGAAGCCCGCGAACATCGTGTTCGCGATCCAGAAGACATCGGCGCCGACCGCGCACAGCGCGATGACGCCGAGTCCGGCGATCACCACGAAGCCCTGTTCCACACGGCCGCCCATCCGGCTGATGTCGCGGTCGCGGATGTCGGAGCGACCGACGCCGTCGGGGTCTTTGATCCCGGCGATGAGCCCCCAGCCGATGCTGACCACGATCGTGGCGACGATGCCCCCACCGATCACCCACAGCATGAGCGGGAACCAATCGACGTCGGTGAGCGGGCCTCCCCCGGCGTTCTGGAGCACCAGCACGACGTACGCGACCATCACGATGGGGCTGACGATCAGCCCGGCCCAGGCGTTGCGTTCTTCAAAGACCATGACGACTCCGATGTAAAAGATTGTTGACACGCTCAGCGTACGTCGACGCCGGAGGTGTGTCAAGAATTCTTTACACGAAGATCAGATCACGTCGCTGCTCCACGGGTCGAGGTTGCCGTAGCGGTGCGCGGTGATCGAGATCGACTGCTCGTGCACGAACGGCAGCAGCTCGATGCGCGCGGCGGCCGTCACCTCGCCGTCGTACACCGCGAGATCGGGATCACCGGCCGAGGCGGTGGCGAGCTTCGCGCGAAGAGCGGCGACCCCGTCGCGGCCGCCGACCAGCCGCACCCGATCGCTCGCCGGCAGCGCGACGCCGTCGGAGGCATCATCCTGCCGCAGCATACGCTGCAGCCACTCGTCGTCGCTCTCCAGGAACACCGGGGCATCGAGGTCGCCGAGGGCTCGACGCACGTCGGCGGGCACCCCCACCGGTGTCGAGATGACGAACTTCGCACCCGAGCGCACTCCGGCGATCACGACGCGCAGCAGGTCCTGCAGAGCCGCATCGTCGGTCGCGCGAACCTCGACGGGCACCGGCCGGTAGCGGAAGAGGTTTCGCTCCACGCCCAGACGCGAGACGTCGCGCACCTGCCCGAACTCCCGATCCCAGGCGAGCGCATCCGACAGTGCGGAGCGCCGGAGCCACTCGAACGACTCGTAGGCGAGCGACGACTGGGCCGATTCGATCAGGGCCGTGATGCGGGAGTCGAGCCCCCGCAGATGCAGGGTGCTGGAGGCCGGTCCGCCCGGCTGCGAACGCCACGACCCCAGGCCGATGAGGTAGTTCGGGCCACCGGCCTTGGCACCGGGACCGACCGAGGAACGTTTCCACCCGCCGAACGGCTGGCGCTGCACGATCGCCCCGGTGATGCCCCGGTTCACATAGAGGTTGCCGGCCTGCACCCGTCCGAGCCAGTACGACAGCTCCTCCGGGTCCTGGGTGTGCAGACCTGCGGTGAGCCCGTAGGCGACGGCGTTCTGCATCTCCACGGCGCGCGCGAACGTCGGCGCGTGCATCACCCCCAGCACCGGCCCGAAGAACTCCTCGGTGTGAAAGCGCGACCCCGGCTGCACACCGACACGGATGCCGGGCCGCCACAGCCGTCCGCTGCCGTCGTCTCCCGGTGCGAGCGCGGGCTCGATCAGCCACTGCTCATCGCCTTCGAGCTCGCTCAGCGCCCAGGCGAGCTTGCCGTGAGGCCGCTCGATCACAGGGCCCACCTCGGCCAACGGATCGGTCGGCTGCCCGACGTGCAGCGAGCGCACGGCGTCGGCCAGCTGGCGGGCGAACCGAGCCGAGCGTCCGACCGGACCCACGAGGATCGCCAGCGACGCCGCCGAGCACTTCTGCCCGGCATGCCCGAAGGCGCTCTTGACGAGGTCGGCGACGGCGAGGTCGAGATCCGCCGACGGGGTGATGATCATGGCGTTCTTGCCGCTGGTCTCGGCGAGCAGCGGCAGGTCGGGCCGCCAGGAACGAAACAGCGCGGCCGTGTCCCACGCTCCGGTGAGGATCACGCGATCGACGGCGTCGTTCGTGATGAGCGCGCGCCCGAGCTCGCCCTCCTCGATGTCGACGAGTGCGAGGAGGTCGCGCGGCACCCCCGCCTGCCACAGGGTCTCGGCGATCACGGCAGCGCAGCGGCGGGCCTGCGGCGCGGGCTTGAAGACGACGCCGGAACCTGCGGCGAGCGCGGCGAGCACGCCACCGGCGGGGATCGCGAGGGGGAAGTTCCAGGGCGGTGCGACGACGGTGACCGCCGCCGGGACGAACACGGCTCCGGCGATCGCGTCGAGCTCGCGCGCCTTGGCCGCGTAGTAGCGGGCGAAGTCGACCGCTTCGCTCACCTCGACGTCGGCTTCGGCGAAGATCTTGCCCGTCTCGGAGGCCGCGACCTCGATGAGATCCCCCCGGCGCGATTCGAGCGCGGCCGCAGCGCGCAGCAGCACCTCGGCGCGTTCGGCGGCGGGCCGCGCGCCCCAAGACGGGGCCGCGCGATGCACGCCCTGCACGATCCGTTCGAGATCCTCCGCATCCGAGACCCGCGCGACCGCGATCGTGGCGGCGCCGAGGTCGGATGCGGGGATGCGCTCGCGCACCTCACGCGCCCACTCGCGGTTCGCAGGGAGGGCGGGGTCGCTGTCGGCGGTGTTCGAGAAGCCCGGCGCTCCGCCGGCATCCTGATCCAGCTCACGGGCGGAGTACACGGCGGTCTCGAGGAACGCCTCCCGTCCTCCGTCGTCGGAGCCGCGCGAGATGCCGAGCACCGCCTTGGTGAGGTCGGTCTCGGGCACCGGGGCTGCGGGGGCCGTCCGCACGGACTCGTGCACGGGCGCGCTGCGGTCTTGCGTGCGACGCGGCCCGATACGCAGCGTGGGGTCGCCCGCTCTGTCGAGCGCATCGAGGAAGCGGTCCTGCTCCCGCACGAACAGCGATTCGTCCTCGCCGAGGCGGAACGCGGCGGAGAGGAAGTTCTCCGACGAGGCGTTCTCCTCGAGCCGGCGCACCAGGTAGCTGATGGCCACGTCGAACTCGGCGGGCTCCACGACCGGCACGTACAGCAGCACCGGGCCGACCTCGCGCGAGACGGCCTGCACCTGCCCCTGTGCCATGCCGAGGAGCATCTCGAACTCGACGGCCTCGCGCACACCCCGTTCCCCCGCCAGCAGCCACGCGTAGGCGATGCCGAAGAGGTTGTGCCCCGCGACGCCGAGCTTCACGGCCGCGGCGCGCTCGGGCTGCAGCGCCCAGTCCAGGCAGCGCAGGTAGTTGGCGTCGGTGTCGAGCTTGGTGTCGTAGGTCGCGGGCGTCCAGCCGTGCATGCGTGCCTCGACGTGCTCCATCGCGAGGTTGGCGCCCTTGACGAGTCGCACCTTGATGCGGGCGCCGCCGTGCGCGACACGGTCCTGCGCCCAGGCGGTGAGCTCCTGCAGGGCGGGTAGGGCGTCGGGCAGGTAGGCCTGCAGCACGATCCCGGCCTCGAGCCCGGTCAGGCGCGGGTCTTCGAGGATGCGCGTGAAGACCGCGATCGTGAGGTCGAGGTCGCGGTACTCCTCCATGTCGAGGTTGATGAAGGTACCGTCGGCCGCCGCGGTGACGTACAGCGGCAGGAGGCGAGCGACCACCTCGTCGACGACCTCGTCGAACGCCCACATCGAGAGGTGGCTGATGATCGCCGAGACCTTGACCGAGACGTAGTCCACATCCGGGCGCTGGATGAGCGCGTGGATGCCGTCGAGCCGCCGCCGCGCCTCCGTCTCGCCGAGCACGGCCTCACCGAGCAGGTTGAGGTTGAGACGGGAGCCGTTCGCCCTGATCCGCTCGATCGCCGCTCCGAGTTTCGCTGGGCGCGCGTCGACGACGAGGTGGCCGACCATGTCGCGCAGCACCCGGCGGGCGATCGGCACCACGGGCGAAGGCAGGATCTGCGCGACACCGCCGCCGAGACGCACCACCGAGCGCAGGTACCAGGGCAGGAATTCAGGCACGATCGGGGCGATCCGGTGCAGCTGCGAGGCCGCGGCGGTGAGGCTCTCCGGGCGCATGACGCCGTCGACGAAGCCGAGCGTGAACGGCAGACCGTTGACGTCCTGCAGCACCCCGGCGAGACGGGCGGCGGCAGGGTCGGGTTCGATCGCCGCGGCCTCGATCGCCCACCGACGAGCGAGCTCGACGGCACGGTCTGCGAGGGGTGCGGATGCCACGGCATCCGACAGGGAGTCAGCCATGGATTTCAGCCTAGGTCCGTGCTCTGGTTTGCACGGTATACAGGCCCGTCCCGGGCTGGCTACCCCGTCGCTTCTTTCAGCCCCAGACGCTCGGAGCCTTCACCCGCACGGGAGGGAGGGCGGATGCCGCTGCCCAGTCGTGAACCCACGCATCGATCTCCGGCACGCCTTCGGGCTTGCCCACGGCGGCGAACAGCTCTTCGTTGCTGACGGTGCCGCCGGTACGGCGCAGCATGCGCGAGCGCACGATCACCCGCGCGTAGATCTCTCCGTCGACGACGGCCCTGTGCTCGAGGAACACCGCCTTGTCGTCGTGGCCGATGAAGCGCGACTGCACGTCGAAGCGCTGCCACAGCTGCAGCGACTTGCGGAACGTCACGGTCTCGCTGGACACGACCGCGTACCAGCCGTGCTCCTTCATCGCGTCGAACAGCCCGGTTCGTATCAGCAGATCCCAGCGTCCGAGGTCGAAGAGCGACAGGTAGCGCCCGTTGTTCATGTGGCGCAGGATATCGATGTCGGTCGGCAGCGTGGTCAGGCGGATGCTGCTGACCGCCGACGCATCGAGGGTCTTCCCCCGTCGCACGCGGCGGCGAGCGCCGAGGATTACCAGGAGGGTCCGCCAGATCACGTTCACGAGGATCGATCGTAGCCAGGAGCGCACGATCGGCGAACATCGTTGTGCGAACCCTCCATGCCCGCGCATCGGGTGTCATCGAACATCCACTCGATTTCCTCTTCGTGGACGCCGCGCGTAGAGTCACGAACATGAGCGCCGAAGCCCAGCCTGAAGTCATCGTCCGTCCGGTCCGTGATGTGGATGCGGAAGCCCTCGGTCGCGTGCACGCGCAGTGCTGGCACGAGACCTACGACCACCTGATCAGCAAGGCGGCGCTGGAGAAGGTCTCGCCCCGCCGCATGGCCGAGCTGTGGACGCACTGGGCCTCGCAGGGCCCCGAGTTCACGATGAACGCCGCGCTCGTCGACGGCGAGATCGTCGGCTTCGTCGGCTCCGGTCCGGCCCGCGACAAGGACGCTCCCGCGTTCCGCGAGCTCTACTTCATCTACCTGCTCGATGCGTGGCACTCCACCGGCATCGGCCAGAAGCTGTTCGACGCGGCCGTCGAGAAGGACGAACCGCTGTATCTGTGGGTCGCCGAGGACAACCCCCGCGCGCACCGGTTCTACGCGCGCAACGGCTTCCGCCTCGACGGCGCATCGCACACCGAGCCGTTCCTGGGCGAGACGCTGACCGAGGTCCGCTTCGTCCGCCCCTGATCGATCACACGCGCGAGAGCGGGCCGTCTCCCCAAGGAGGCGGCCCGCTCTCGCTGTCTGCGCTGGTGCTCGGGCGACGGCAGGTCAGAGGCGCTCGATGATCGTCACGTTCGCGACACCGCCGCCCTCGCACATCGCCTGCAGGCCGTAGCGTCCGCCGGTGCGCTCGAGTTCGTTCAGCATGGTCGTGAGCAGCCTCGTGCCGGTTGCACCGATCGGGTGGCCGAGCGCGATGCCGCCGCCGTTGACGTTGACCTTCTCGTAGGGGGCGTCGAGCTCGCGCATCCAGGCGAGGACCACGGGAGCGAAAGCCTCGTTCACCTCGAACAGGTCGATGTCGCCGATGCCGAGCCCCGCACGCTCCAGAGCGTGCCTGGTCGCCGGGATGGGCGCCGTGAGCATGAGCACGGGGCTGGCGCCGCGGACCGTCATCTGATGGATGCGTGCGCGTGGGGTGAGTCCGTGTTCGCGCACGGCCCGTGCGCTCGCGATGAGCACGGCGCTGGAGGCATCGCTGATCTGCGATGACACGGCGGCCGTGATCCGTCCGCCTTCCCTGAGCGGCGCGAGCTGTGCCATCCGCTCCAGGGTCGTGTCCCGGCGCACGCCTTCGTCGTGGTCGAGACCGTTCAGCGGGGCGATCTCGTTCGAGAAGCGACCTTCGTCCTGCGCGACGGCCGCACGGCGGTGGCTCTCCAGGGCGAACTGCTCCATATCCTCGCGGGAGATGTCCCACTTCTCGGCGATCAGCTCCGCACCGGCGAACTGCGAGATCTCCTGGTCGCCGTACCTCTCGCGCCACCCCGGCGACTCCGCATACGGGGTGGTGAATCCGTAGGCCTCCCCCACGATGGCCGCAGCGAGCAGGGGCACCTGCGACATGTTCTGCAGACCGCCCGCGATCACGAGGTCGTTCACGCCGCTCATCACGGCCTGCGCCGCGAAGTGCACGGCCTGCTGGCTCGATCCGCACTGGCGGTCGATCGTGACACCGGGCACGTGCTCGGGGAATCCGGCGACCAGGGCGGCGGTGCGCGCCACGTTCCCCGCCTGTCCGCCGATCGCGTCGATCGCCCCCAGCACCACGTCGTCGATCGCCCCGGGGTCGATCCCGACCCGATCGACCAGCGCGCGGAGGCTGTGCGCACCGAGATCAGCCGGATGGATGCCGGAGAGCGATCCGCCGCGCCGTCCGACCGGGGAGCGGACCGCATCGATGATGTACGCCTCGGCCATGATCTTCCTTCCGTCGTCGAGAATGATCCTTCACCGTGTGGGTGCAGTCGCGGCATCCGACGGGAGGAGCAGGTGGAATCGCTCGCACACCACTGGCATGTCCGGCTCGTATCCGCGGGGGTTCTCGGAGTGCAGTCGCCAGAAGCGCTCGTGCACCTCACGCCAGTGCGCGAGCGTGCGGTCGCCCTCTCCCTCGGCGAAAGCGTGCTCTTCGTCGACCTCGTCGAACGGCACGACCTCGACCGCGACGGTCTCGATCACGGCTCGCGGCACGTCGGCACCGTCGAGGAGTATGCTCAGCTCGCCCACGCGCGGCAGCGGCTCCCCGGCCTGTTCGTAGTCCCACAGCGCGGAGGCGGTACCCACCTTCACTCCGCTGATCACCAGCGCCAGAAGCTCGTCGGCCTGCTGCGGTGTGGCACCGAAACCCCACGCCTCCGGCTGTGCTTCGGGCAGGCGGGGATCAGCCGCCCTCGCCCGTCGCCAGAAGATCTCGATGTCGATGCTGTCACTCACTCCCTCAGGCTAGCTCCGGCTCAGCGTCCGGAGACCTTCCCGAACGCCTTCGCGATGGGGGCGAGCACGAGCGGGCGGGCGGCCACCCACGCGATCGCGATCACCACGAGCGAGAGGACGAACACCCAGAATCCGGTCCAGGTGACCGCATCTTGCGCCGCGAACATGTGGTTCAGGTTGCGCAGGAATCCGGTCAGCATCACGAGCGCGACGTGGGCGATGATGAACGCCACGAAGTAGAGCATGATCGGGAAGTGCAGCGCCCGCGCCCACTCGACCGGGTACGCCTTCGACAGCTTCTCGGCCTTCTTGGGCCACAGCCCCGACATGCGGAACCCGGTGATCGCCGCGAGCGGTGCGGCGATGAACACGGTCGCGAAGTAGGCGAGCTGCTGCAGGCTGTTGTAGTTGTTCCAGCCGTTCTCGTGCGGCCAGTCGAACGAGACGTACTGCAGTGCCGCCGACAGCGCGTTCGGGAACACCTCCCAGCTCGTCGGCACGATGCGCACCCAGTGCCCGGTGACGAACAGAAGGACCACGAAGATCACGCCGTTCACGAGCCACAGGATGTCGAGCGACTGGTGGAACCAGAGGTTGAGGCTGATCTTCCCCTTGGGGTTGCCCCGGGGCGTCCAGAACACGGTCGGCCGCTTCTCGGTGCGCACCTGCAGGCCCGAGCGGATGATCAGCACCATCAGGAACATGTTGAAGAAGTGCTGCCAGCCGATCCAGGGCGAGAACCCGGGCTCGACCGCGATCGCGGGTTCGTACTCGCCAGGGAAGGCTGCGAGGAAGTCCTGCATGAACGGGAAGCTCAGGAGCGTCCGCACGAAGGCGATCGCCGCTCCTGCGAGCACTCCGAGCGCGGCGGCGCCGAACAGCACGCCGATCGCCTGCGTCCAGGTCGGACGACGGCGGACGGTTGCCGGCGCCGGTGCGGCAAGGATGTGACGCGGTGCGCGCCCGTTCCACACCGTGCGGGTCCAGGGCAGAGGCGTCGAGACGTCGGCGATGGCCGGAGCAGAGCCGGCGACGGCCACGGCGGTCGCGGCCGCTGCGGGCGTTTCCACGGCTGGCGCTTCCACGGCAGGCGTTTCCACGGCGGCTGTTTCCACGGCGGCAGCGGGCGTGCTCTCGGAGGCGACGGTCTCGAGAAGAGCGGATCCTGCGGCTGTCCGCACGATCGGAACAATGTCCGCGGGCGGCCAGGGGTCGCCACCGACCACTCGGGGCAGGCCACGACGGACACCGCCGGGCGCGGCGTGCTGCGCCTCGGGTTCGGCGACGGCGGACGAGGGGGTGGTCGATGCGGCGGCCGCCTCCGGCGCGGTCGCCATCGCCGTCGACACGGGAGATGCTGCCTCTGCGGCCGGTTCCGCCGTCGTCGTGTGCGGAGCGGGGGCCGCGGCAGCGAGGGCGGCGGGGGTCTGCGACGGCGGCCAGGGCTCGCCGCCCGAGACCCGCGGCAGACCGCGACGGATGCGCAGTGCTCCGGAGGTCGCCGGAGAAGCGGCTTCCGTGGGCGGCGCAGGAGCGACCGCCCGTGCCGGATCCACCGCACCGGTCGTCACCCCGCTGTCGACGGCGGCGACCGCAGCCGGCGTCACCGCGTGCGCCACCGTCTCCGGGGCCGCACCGGCCTCCGGTTCCGCTGCGGCCGCGTCGACGGCCACCGCATCGGCGGGAGGCCAGGGCTCTCCACCCGGCACGCGCGGCAGACCGCGTCGCAGCATCCGCGTCGCCATGGCTACTTCTTCCGCGCCTCGAGGGCGGCGATCACCTGCGGGACCACGGCGAACACGTCGCCGACGATGCCGAAGTCCGCGACGTCGAAGATCGGCGCCTCGGGGTCCTTGTTGATCGCGACGATGTTCTTCGACGTCTGCATGCCCGCGCGGTGCTGGATCGCTCCGGAGATGCCGAGCGCGACATACAGCTGCGGCGACACCGACACCCCGGTCTGACCGACCTGGTGCGATTGAGGGATGTACCCGGCGTCGACGGCTGCCCTGGAGGCGCCGACGGCCGCGCCGAGTGCGTCGGCGAGCTCCTCGACGAGCACGAACTTCTCCTTGGACGCGAGGCCCCGACCGCCGGAGACGACGCGCGTCGCTCCGCGCAGCTCGGGACGGGAAGAGGCGACCTCGACCGCCTCGACCGGACCTGCCGTCGCCGCGACGGCGCCGGACGGCGTGACATCGAGCACCTCGACCGAGTGCGACGGCACGGCCTCGGCACGCGCATCCACCGCACCCTGACGCACCGTGATCACGGGGGTGCCGAAGGTGGGGGCCGAATCGACGAGGTACGCCCCGCCGTAGACCGAGTGATGCGCGAGCACTCCCTCGTCGTCGCGTGAGACCCCGACGGCGTCGACCGACAGCGCGCTCTTCGTGCGCACCGCGAAGCGTCCGGCCACATCGCGACCGGAGATCGAGTTCGAGATCAGTACGGCGTCGGGGCGCACCTGCGCGGCGGCGGCCTGCAGGGCGTCCACGATCGGCACGGTGAGCGCTGCGGGGTCGCCGTCGGCGGTCAGCACGACGGATGCTCCTGCCGCGGCAGCCTGGTCCACCGCGGCGGGGCTCCCGCCGACGATCAGAGCCACGGGCGAGCCGATCGTGGAAGCAGCGCCGAGGAGCGCCGCCGTGCTGCTCGCGACGTAGCCGGAAGGATCGACGTCGATGAGGACGAGGATCGGGTTCTCGGAGGAAGTCATCTCACACCAGCCTGTTCTGCACGAGGTAGTCGACGAGCTTGTCGGCCGCGTCGCCCTCATCGGTGATCTTCACGCCGGCAGCCCGCGGGGGCTTCTCCGACACGGTCGTCATGATGGTCCGCGGGGCGGCGGACGGATCTGCCGACACATCGAGGTCGGCGAGCGAGAGCACTTCGAGCGGCTTCTTCTTCGCCGCCATGATCCCCTTGAAGTTGGGGAATCGGGCGTCGGGGAGCGCCTCGGTGATCGAGATCACGGCGGGCAGCGGCGCTGAGACCGGCTGGCTGCCGGCGTCCGCGCCTCGGACTCCCGAGACGCCGTCTGCGGTGATCTCCACCGCGGAAAGGGCGGTGACCTGCGCGAACCCGAGATGCTCGGCGATCATCGCGGGGATCACACCACCGGAGCCGTCGGTAGACAGGTTGCCGGTGATCACGAGGTCGGGGGCGCCGCGGCGGATCGCCGCGGCCAGCACCTCGGCGGTGAGGCCGAGGTCGGCACCGGCGAGCTGCTCGTCGGCGATGTGCACGGCGGAGCCGGCACCGATCGCGAGCGCCCGGCGAAGGGAGGCCGTCGAGCCCTCCGGAGCCATCGAGACGGCCACCACCTCGGTGCCGTCGTTCTTGTCGGCGTAGCTGAGGGCGACTTCGAGAGCGCGCTCGGTGATCTCGTCGAGGACCACATCCCCCGCCGCGCGATCGGCGAGTCCGGTCTCGAGATTCAGCTTGCGATCGCCATAGGTGTCCGGCACCTCTTTGACCAGGACGAAGATCTTCATCGATTGCTCCTCACGACTGCTGCAATTCTAGACCGCGATACTGAGTTCCAGCTCACATGCGACTGAGACTCAGCCGCTGCAGCGACGGATGCGTCGCGCGCCGTCGCCGCACCCCACCCTCCCGCCACTACCGTAGAGAAATGGCCCGACCCCGTCCGCTCCCCATCGATCCGCTCGCCGAGGCGAAGCGGCAGTGGCTCGCGCACGGATGGACGGATGCCGCCGACGGCATGGCTCTGGTCACCTCCGTCATGCGCGCCCAGCAACTGCTGCTCGCCCGCGTCGATGCGACCCTCAAGCCCTTCGCTCTGAGCTTCGCCCGCTACGAGGTGCTGCGCCTGCTGGCCTTCAGCCGCGCGGGGAGCCTTCCGCTTTCGAGCGTGGTCGCCCGACTGCAGGTGCACCCGACCACGGTCACGAGCACGGCGGAGCGGCTGGTGCGCGACGGCCTGATCGCGCGTGAACCGCACCCGCACGACGGACGCGCCGCGCTCCTGGTCCTGACCGAGTCCGGCCGGGAACTGGTCGAGCGCGCCACCCAGGCCCTCAACGCCGATGTCTTCGCCCAGCCCGGTCTGAGCCGCGACGACGCGGCCGAACTCGTCGCGATCGTGGCCAGGCTGCGCAAGGACGCGGGCGACTTCGCCGATCCGCGTCCGCAGCCCGAAGCCCTCTGACATGGCCCGGTTCGCACTCGAGACGGTCATCGGTGCGGCCCCCGCCGAGGTGTTCGCCGCGTCGCTCGACCCTGCACTGCACGTGAAGAGTATGGCCCGATTCGGCGAGACGATGATCGAGGCACCGGCCGGCGGCGTCTTCACCGAGGGCACGACCGCGACCTGGCGGGCACGCCACTTCGGCGTCCGGTTCCGGCTGCGCTCGATCGTGTTCGACATCGATCCCCCGAACGGATTCTCGGACCGGCAGATCTCGGGCCCGTTCGCCGCGTTCCTGCACGAGCACCGGTTCGAGGAGCACCCGTCCGGCACGCTCATGCACGACACGGTGACCTTCCGCTCGCCGTTCGGCCCGCTCGGCCGGCTCGTCGACGCGCTGTTCATGCGGGAGTACATGCGCCGCCTCATCACGGAGCGCAACGCGATTCTCACCGCCGAACTCGAGGGCCCCGGGCGTACTCTTTCGGCATGAGCGAACTGCGCCTGCACACCGTCCTCACCGGCCGTGGCCCCGCTGCGGCGATCCTCCTCACGGATGAGCAGGTCGCCTCCCTCGGCGCCGGCAAGGCCTTCCCCGTTGCGGTCACCATCGGCGGACGCACCGCCCGCCTGCGCCTGGCGCGGATGGGCAGCGAGAACATGATCGGCTTCAGCAAAGCCGTGCGTGCCGACCTGGGGCTCGAGATCGGCCAGGAGGTCGACGCCGTGATCCGGGTGGATTCGGCCGAGCGCACGGTCGAGGTACCGCCGGGACTCGCCGCGGCCCTCGATGCCGACCCTGCTGTGCGCGCGGCCTTCGACGCCCTGTCGTACACCGTGCGCAAGGAGCACGCGCGCAGCGTGGCCGAGGCCAAGCAGGAAGCGACGCGCGAGCGCCGGATCGCGAAGATCGTCGACGCGCTCCGTGGCTGAGGTGGTGCACGACTCCGCAGGAATTCTCGTCGGGCACGGCGCTGAGAGCCGCTTCCGGCGAGGCGCACTCTGTTCCGAGGAGTTGTTCACGACGCGCTAGCGGTTCTGGAAGTCGGGCGACCGCTTCTGGCGGAAGGCCGACATGCCCTCCTTCTGATCCGCGGTGTCGAACAGGGCGGCGAAGGCCTGCTTCTCGTGCGCGAGTCCCTCGGCCAGGGGCGTCTCCATGGCCGCATCCAGCGCGGCCTTCGCGGCATAGACCGACGGCAGCGACTTCGACGCGATCGTGTCAGCCAGCTTCGTCGCCTCGGCGAGGAGGTCGGATGCCGCGACGACGCGGGAGACGAGGCCGGAGCGCTCGGCCTCCTCCGCTCCCATGAATCGGCCGGAGAGCACCAGCTCCGCCGCCTTGTAGTAGCCGACCGCGCGGATCAGTCGCTGGGTTCCGCCCATGCCGGGGATGACGCCGAGGTTGATCTCGGGCTGTCCGAACTTCGCGTTGTCGGCGGCCAGGATGATGTCGCACATCATCGCCAGCTCGCATCCGCCGCCGAGGGCGAAGCCGGAGACCGCGGCGATCACGGGCGTGCGCACCGCGGCGAACTCGTGCCAGACCCCGAAATGATCGGTCTCGAGCATCTGCGCCGCGGACATGCCCTCCATCTCCTTGATGTCGGCGCCGGCGGCGAAGGCCTTCTCGGATCCGGTCACCACGATCGCGCCGACGCCCTCGTCCGCGTCGAAGGCCACGGCCGCGGCGGTGACCTCTTCCGCGAGCCGGCTGTTCAACGCGTTCAGCGCCTCCGGACGGTTCAGGGTGATCCACCCGACTCGTCCGCGCTGCTCGACCAGGATCGTCTCGTACTCGGTCATGTCACCCTCTCCGTCGAAATACCGATCATCACACGCGGTCGTCGCGGATGTCGGTGATGATCCCGGAGAAATCGCGCCCCGCGCCGTCGCCGGCCGCGAACGCGGCATAGATCTCCTGCGCGAGACGGCCCATCCTGGCATCCGTCGACGTCTGCTCGATCGCCTGCAGCGCGAGGCCGAGATCCTTCGCCATCAACGCCCCCGCGAAACCCGGCTGATAGTCGCGGTTGGCAGGACTCGTGGGCACAGGGCCGGGCACGGGGCAGTTGGTCGTGATCGACCAGCACTGGCCCGAGGCCTGCGAGACGACGTCGAACAGCGCCTGATGCTCGAGCCCGAGCCGCTCCCCCAGCACGAACGCCTCGGCCACCGCGATCTGCGAGACCGCGAGCACCATGTTGTTGCAGACCTTCGCCGCCTGGCCGAGGCCGGGACCCCCGCAGTGCACGATGCGCTTTCCCATGACCTCGAGCAGCGGGAGGGCGGCTGCGAAGTCGTCGTCCGACCCGCCGACCATGAAGGCGAGGGTGCCGTTCTCCGCGCCGACCACGCCTCCCGACACCGGAGCGTCGACGTTGCGATGCCCGGCGGCGAGCGCGAGAGCGTGCGCGGCCCGCGCCTCATCGACGGCGATGGTCGATGACTCGATGAAGAGCGTGCCGGGGCGGGCGGCCGCGAGCAGTTCGGTGCGATAGGCCTCGATCACGTGCTTTCCGGCGGGGAACATGGTGATGACGACATCCGCGTCGGCCACGGCATCCGCGCCGCTCGCCGCCACCGGGATGCCGGCCGTCCGCGCCGCCTCGATGGCCGCGGGAACCAGATCGAAGCCGTGAACCTCGTGTCCCGCGGCGAGGAGGTTCTTCGCCATCGGCAGTCCCATGTGCCCGAGGCCGAGGAACGCGACGACCACCGGGGAGGACGGCGCCGTCATGATCCGCTCCGCATCTGCTCTCCGCCGCTGCGCTGGAGGGAGGCGGAACCCGCCGGTCGCAGCATCTCACGTCCGACGATCAGTCGCATGATCTCGTTCGTCCCTTCCAGGATCTGGTGCACGCGCAGGTCGCGGACGACCTTCTCGATCCCGTAATCCTGCAGGTAGCCGTAGCCGCCGTGCAGCTGCAGAGCCCGGTTGGCGACGTCGAAGCCGGCGTCGGTCGCGAAGCGCTTCGCCATGGCGCAGCGCATCGTCGCGTCGGGTGCGTGCTCGTCGACCGCCTGCGCGCCGTCGCGCACCATGAGTCGCGCCGCGTGCAGATCGGTGCGCATGTCGGCGATCGCGAACAGGATGGACTGCTTCTCGGCGAGCGGCTCACCGAACGCCATCCGCTCGTGCACGTACTTCACGGCCTGATCGAGTGCCCACTGGGCGCCCCCGAGCGAGCAGGCGGCGATGTTGAGGCGTCCGCCGTTGAGCGCGGACATCGCGATCGCGAACCCGCGACCCTCGTCGCCGAGCATGGAGGAGGCGGGAACCCGCACACCGTCGAGGATCACCTGGCGGGTGGGCTGCGCGTGCCAGCCCATCTTCTTCTCCGGGGCGCCGAAGCTCAACGCCTCGGAGTCGCCGGGGACGAGGAAGGCGCTGATGCCGCGCGCGCCCGGCTCCCCCGTGCGCGCCATGACGACGTAGACGGCAGCCTCGCCCGCTCCGGAGATGAACTGCTTCACTCCGGTGAGAACGTAGTCGTCGCCGTCGCGGACGGCGCTGGTCGCGATGTTCGCGGCATCCGATCCTGCACCCGGCTCGGTGAGGCAGTAGCCGCCGAACTCCGACATGGCCGTCAGCATCGGCAGCCAGTGCGCGCGCTGGGCGTCGTCGCCGTAGGTGTCGATCATCCAGACGACCATGTTGTGGATGGAGATGTAGGCCGCGACCGCGGGGTCGCCCTTCGCGAGCTCCTCGAAGATCGCGACGGTGTCGAGACGGCTGAGGCCGCTGCCGCCGAACTCCTCGTCGACGTAGATGCCGCCGAGCCCGAGCTCGCCGGCACGGTTGAGCGACTCCCGCGGGAACAGGTGCTTCTCGTCGCGCTCGGCGGCGTAGGGTGCGAGTTCGGTCTCGGCGAACTCGCGGACGGCGCCGATGATCGCCTCGCGCTCCTCGGCGGTGGTGGTGACGGTGGTCATGGTCATCGTGGTTTCCTTGTGGAGGTTTCCGGGGCTAGTGCATGGTCGGGATGACGAAGCTGGCACCATCGCGGATGCCTGCTGCGGGCCAGCGGCTCGTCACCGTCTTGGTCTTCGTGTAGAACCGGAAGGCGTCGGTTCCGTGCTGATTGAGGTCACCGAATCCGCTGCGCTTCCAGCCGCCGAACGTGTAGTACGCGATCGGGACCGGGATCGGCACGTTCACACCGACCATCCCCACCTCGACGCGGGCGGCGAAGTCGCGGGCCGCGTCGCCGTCGCGCGTGAAGATGGCGACGCCGTTGCCGTACTCGTGCTCCGAGGCCATCCGCAGCGCCTCCTCGTAGTCGGCGGCGCGGGCGATGACCAGCACGGGGCCGAAGATCTCCTCGCGGTAGATCGCCATGTCGGTGGTGACGTGGTCGAACAGGGTCGGTCCGAGGTAGAAGCCCTCCTCGTGCCCTTCCACGGTGAAGCCGCGACCGTCGGCGAGGAGTGTCGCCCCCTCGTCGATGCCCTGCTGGATGTAGCCCTCGACCCGCTCGACGGCCGCCCGTGTGACCAGCGGGCCGTAGTCGACGTCGGCCGCGAGAGAGGGGCCGACCCGCAGCTGGGCGACGCGTTCGGTGAGCTTGGCGGCCAGCGCGTCGGCCGTCTCCTGTCCCACCGGGACAGCGACCGAGATGGCCATGCAGCGCTCGCCCGCCGAACCGTACCCCGAGCCGATCAGCGCGTCGACGGCCTGATCGAGGTCGGCGTCGGGCATCACGATCATGTGGTTCTTCGCGCCGCCGAAGCACTGCGCGCGCTTGCCGTTCGCCGCGGCCGTCGCATAGATGTACTCGGCGATCGGGGTCGATCCGACGAAGCCCACGGCGCGGATGCGCTCGTCGGTGAGCAGCGTGTCGACCGCCTCCTTGTCGCCGTGCACGACGTTGAGGACACCTGCGGGGAGACCCGCTTCGAGGAAGAGCTCGGCGATGCGCACCGGCACCGAGGGGTCGCGCTCACTGGGCTTGAGCACCACCGCGTTGCCGGCGGCGAGCGCGGGGCCGGCCTTCCACAGCGGGATCATGGCGGGGAAGTTGAACGGGGTGATCGCGGCGACGACCCCGAGCGGCTGCCGCATCGAGTAGACGTCGATGCCCGTTCCCGCGCCGGTGGAGTACTCGCCCTTGAGCAGGTGCGGAGCGCCGGCTGCGAACTCGATGACCTCGAGGCCGCGCTGGATGTCGCCCTTCGCATCGTCGACCGTCTTGCCGTGCTCGCTCGCGAGCAGCTCGGCCAGTGACGTCATCTCCCGCTGCACCAGGTCGAGGAACCGCAACAGCACGCGAGCGCGCTTCTGCGGGTTGGTCGCGGCCCACGCGACCTGCGCCTCTTCTGCGTTCGCGATCGCGCGGCGCACCTCGTCGGCCGAGGCGAGCGGCACGCGCGCCTGCACGGCACCGGTGCTCGGATCGAACACGTCGGCGAACCGACCGGAGTCGGGAGTGAGAAGCGATCCGCCCACGAAGTGCGGGATAGTACGAGTCATTGTGTGACATCCCTCCGTGCCGTCGTTGGCACATTGGGGAGTTTACTCGGAGGGCCGGACATTTACTAGGACATCCTTGTATTCCGCGCGCACGGCCGCGTCTGCGTCGATCGCGGTTGTTCCCGCCGTGTTCACCGCCGCGTCATCTCGCCCGGGTACAACTGCAGGTGCGCGGACAGAGACTCAGACCGGATCGGGTGTCACGTCTACCGCGCACACGGTGAGCGCTCTCGCTCCCGTCGCGGCTCCACGCCGCGAGACCCCCGCCGAATCGGGTCGGCGGGGGTCCTCCTCGTGGAGGCGGGAGCGGCCGGGAGCACGCCGCATCCGAATTAGAATCGACGGTGCGCCGCCACCCTTGGCGCATCCGCTTCGACGCCCCGACCCCGGGCGCCCGTTCCCCCGAGGACCCCACCATGTCCGAACCCCTCACCGTGTCCATTCGCCGCGAAGTCGACCCCGAGCGCATCGTCGAGGCGACCGCCTGGGTGCAGACGGGGGTGAACCTCGCGACGAAGTACCCGGGCTTCCTCGGCTCCGGCTGGGTGCGCGCCGGCGAGGACTCGCAGGTGTGGCACATGCTCTACCGGTTCGCGAGCGAGGACTCGCTCACCGCCTGGGAGCAGTCGGCAGAGCGGGCCTGGTGGCTGTCGATGGGCCAGGGCTTCGTGCGCAGCGAGCGCTCCAAGCGCCGCACCGGGATCGAGGGCTGGTTCGACGAGCCGACCACCGGCACGATCACGCTGCCGTCCGCCGACGGCACGACCGAGACGGTCACCGTCGCCCCCGCTCCCCCGCGGTGGAAGCAGGCGACCTCGATCTGGTTGGGCTTCTTCCCCGTGAACCTCGCGTTCACCTACGCGATGAGCCCCGTGCCGGGGTGGAACGAACTGC
The DNA here is from genome assembly GCF_001425645.1 of Microbacterium sp. Root322. Lineage (NCBI taxonomy): Bacteria > Bacillati > Actinomycetota > Actinomycetes > Micrococcales > Microbacteriaceae > Microbacterium > Microbacterium sp. Root322. Next base: position 847,976 of record NZ_LMCS01000002.1, read on the forward strand.
CGATCTGGGCGCGGGTACTGACCACCACCCTCGTGCTCACGCCGATCATGGCGTACTGGGTGCTGCCGTTCGTGACCCGGTCCCTGCGGAGCTGGCTCACCCGCTGACCGCGACGCTCAGACGGCGACGTGCCGCTCGTCCGGTCCGTCGTAGTACGACAGCGGACGGATCAGCGCGTTCGATCCGGCCTGCTCGATCACGTGCGCGGTCCACCCCGTCACCCGCGCCGCCACGAACAGCGGTGTGAAGGTCAGGGTGTCGAAGCCGATCAGGTTGTAGGCCGGGCCCGAGGGGTAGTCGAGGTTCGGGTAGATGCCCTTGCGCGCCACGAACTCCGACTCGAGAGCGTCGTACAGAGCGGCGACGTCGGCGCGGTCGTAATGCTCCACGAGGGTGTCGAGCGCGGCCTTCATGGTCGGCACACGCGAGTCGCCCTTCTTGTAGACGCGGTGCCCGAAGCCCATGATCTTGCGCTTCTCGGCGAGTGCTTTGTCGAGCCACGGCACGACGTTGTCGGCCGTGCCGATGTCGTCGAAGATGTGCAGCACGGCCTCGTTGGCGCCACCGTGCAGCGGACCCTTGAGCGCGCCGATCGCGCCGACGACCGCCGAATAGATGTCGCTCAGGGTCGAGGTGATCACACGCGCGGTGAACGTGGAGGCGTTGAAGGAGTGCTCGGCGTAGAGGATCATCGAGCGGTTGAAGGCATCCACCACGACGTCATCCGCCTCTTCGCCGAACGTCATCCAGAGGAAGTTCGCGGAGTAGTCGAGGTCGGAGCGTGCAGCGATGATCTCCTGGCCGCGACGACGACGCTGACCGTAGGCGACGATCGCAGGAAGCGCGGCGAACAGGCGGATGCTGCGCTCGAGGTTCTGCTCGGGGCTGCCGCCCGCGTCGAGCACCGAGCCGCCGGCGCCGGGGTCGGAGGCGCCGATCAGGCTGACCGCGGTACGCACCTCGTCCATCGGGTGCGCATCCAGCGGGACCAGGTCGATCGCGGTCTTGACGTTGTCGGCCAGCGCCCGGTGCTTGCGCTCCTCGAGCCGGAAGGCTGCGAGCTCCTCCGGAGTGGGCAGCTCGCCGTTCCACAGCAGGTAGGCGACGGCCTCGAACGGCTGCGTGTCCGCCAGCTCCTGCACGGGGTAGCCGCGGTACAGCAGGCTGTTCGTCTCGGGGTTGACCTTCGAGATCGCGGTCGTGTCGACGACGACGCCCGCGAGGCCCTTCTTGATGTCCGGCTCGGTCATGGTCACTCCTTCGTGATGGTGAAGTTGAAGACGCCAGAGTCGAAGTGGTTGTACGACTCGTAGTCGATCAGGTCGTAGAGATCGGCGCGGTGCTGCATCTCGCTGAGCGTGGAGGTCAGGTGCCCCTCTTCGTTCAGAGTATCCAGTGCGCGGCCTGCGGCCCCCATCGAGATGCGCAGCAGCGACACGGGCCAGATCACCAGGTTCACACCCGCGTCACGCAGCTGGTCGACCGAGAACAGCTCGCTCTTGCCGAACTCCGTCATGTTCGCCAGGATCGGCACGTCGAGCGCCGCGGCCATGGCCTCGAACTCGGCGAGAGTGCGCATGGCCTCGGGGAACACCGCGTCGGCACCGGCGTCGACCAGCGCCTTGGCACGGTCGATCGCGGCGTCGAGACCCTCGACCGCGCGGATGTCGGTGCGCGCCATGATGAGGAAGTTCTCGTCGCGACGAGCGTCGGCTGCGGCACGGATGCGCTTGATCGCGGTGTTCTCGTCGACCACGGCCTTGCCGTCGAGGTGGCCGCAGCGCTTCGGATTGACCTGATCCTCGATGTGCGTGCCGGCGAGGCCCGCGTCTTCGAGCTCCTGGATCGTGCGGGCGACGTTCATCGGCTCGCCGAAGCCGGTGTCGGCGTCGACGATCGCGGGGAGGTCGGTCATACGGGCGATCTGCTTCGCCCGTCCGGCCACCTCGGTGAGCGTCGTGAGGCCGATGTCGGGCAGGCCCAGGTCAGCCGAGAGCACGGCGCCGGAGATGTAGACGCCGTCGAAGCCCTTCTGCTCGATCAGGCGCGCGCTCAGCGGGTTGAACGCACCGGGGAAGCGCAGCAGCTCCCCGCTCGCGAGACGCTCGCGGAACAGTCGGCGCTTCTCGGCGGGCGTGACGGTGGAGTACAGCATCAGAACAGTCCCGCAGGAGCAGGAGCAGCCTCGAGCAGGCCGGGCTTCGCGACGATCGAGAGCTCGCCGACCTCGGCAGCCGTCAGCTCGGGCAGGCGCTGCACGAGGGCGAGGAACCGCTCGATCTCGGCGGGCTCGAGCACGGGCTCCGCCAGCAGACGGAACTTCGCGATGTAGTTCTCTCGGGCGAACGGACGAGCCCCCAGCGGGTGCGCATCGGCCACGGCGATCTCGTCGACCACGGTCGAGCCGTCGGCGAGGCGGATCTCCACACGACCGCCGAACGCCTTCTCGGCCGGGTCCTCGGAGTGGTAGCGGCGGGTCCACTCGGCGTCCTCCGCGGTGGTGATCTTGTGCCACAGCGCGACCGTGTCGGCACGGCCCGCGCGCTCGGGGGCGTAGGAGTCGACGTGGTGCCACCCGCCGTCCTGCAGGGCCACCGCGAAGATGTACGGCACCGAGTGGTCGAGCGTCTCTCGCGACGCGGTCGGGTCGTACTTCTGCGGGTCGTTCGCGCCCGAGCCGATCACGTTGTGGGTGTGGTGGCTGGTGTGGATCACGATCTGATCGATGTTCGCCGGGTCGCGCAGTGCCGGGTTCTCGATCCCGAGCTTGCGGGCGAGGTCGATCAGCGCCTGCGCCTGGTACTCGGCCGAGTGCTCCTTCGTGTACGAGTCGAGGATCGCGCGCTTGGGCTCACCGGCGGCGGGCAGCGGCACGTCGTACGACGCGTCCTTGCCGTCGAGCATCCAGGCGATCACGCCGTCTTCGCCTTCATAGATGGGGGCGGGGCTGGTCTGTCCGCGCATCGCCCGGTCGACGGCTTCGACGGCCATCTTGCCGGCGAAGGCCGGAGCGTGCGCCTTCCAGGTCGAGATCTCGCCCTTGCGGCTCTGGCGCGTGGCGGTCGTGGTGTGAAGGCCCTGCCCGACGGCCTGGTAGATGGTCTCGACGTCGAGGCCGAGCAGGGTGCCGATGCCGGCGGCGGCGGACGGGCCGAGGTGGGCGACGTGGTCGATCTTGTGCTTGTGCAGGCAGATCGCGCGCACCAGGTCCATCTGGATCTCGTAGCCGGTGGCGATGCCGCGCACGAGCGCCCGCCCGTCCTTGCCGGTGTGCTGCGCGACCGCGAGGATCGGCGGGATGTTGTCGCCGGGGTGCGAGTACTCCGCGGCGAGGAACGTGTCGTGGTAGTCGAGCTCGCGCACGGCCACGCCGTTCGCCCAGGCGGCCCACTCGGGGCTGGTGCGGTGCTCGAGCGCCGCACCGAACAGGTTCGCACCGACGCCGCCGGTCGAGACGGGGTGGCTGAACGCCTGGGCCCTGGCCGCGTTGATGGGCGCACGGGTGAGGGAAGCCGCAGCCACCGAAGCGTTGTCGATGATGCGGTTGATGATCATGTCGACGACGTCCTGCTCGACCTCGACCTGGTCGGCGGCCACCTCGGCGATCTTCCAGGCGAGCTGGTCTTCCCTGGCGAGGTTCTCGTCGCTGCGGTGCACACGGACGTGGTGGGTGACGGTCATTTCTTATCCTTCACTGTTGCGGGATTCGAGGGAATCGAGGATGCCGGTGAGCGCGTTGTGCAGGTGCACGTGCGTGGCGTGGGCGGCGAGGTCGCCGTCGCGGGCGGCGAGCGCCTCGGCGATGGTGCGGTGCTCGGCGGCGGAGGCGGCGAGCCGGGCGGGCTTGTCGCGAGCCATCCGGCGCACACGCACGAGGTGGGTGCGCACGGTGCGCAGCGCCGAGGCGATGTAGTCGTTCGCCACGGCCGCGTCGAGGGCGACGTCGAAGCGGGCGATCAGCGCGTAGTAGGCGTCACGGCCTTCGACGGCGTCGAGGTCGACGTGCGCGAATTCGTCGGCGAGTGCGGCGAACAGGGCGGCGTCTCCCCTGGTGGCGGCGAGGCGGGCTGAGCTCTCCTCGAGCGCGCGGCGGATCTCGAAGAGGGAGCGGATGTCGTCGGCATCCAGATCGGCGACCACGGTGACCCGCGGCGACTGCTGCACGACGAGCCCATCCGCGATGAGTCGACGCAGCGCTTCACGCATCGGGGTGCGGCTCACACCCAGGCGCTCGGCCTGTTCGACCTCGCCGAGCACGAAACCGGCCGGGAGCGTGCCCGACTGGATGTCATCGAGCAGAGCCGCGTACGCGCGATCACTCGCGGAGGTGCGTTCCACAGCGAGGGTCATGCCCTCAGTGTATACATAAACCGAGGTTGAAGGGTCAGAGTTCTTTCTGAGCGGGCTTCTCGTATACATTCTTCGCAGGAAGCGCCGGCGCCCCCGCGGGCATCGGCTCGACGAATTCCGCCGCGACGGGCTCACCCAGCTTCACGACCACGACGCCCACGAGCACGAGCACGCCGCCAAGCGCCTGCAGCAGGTCGGGCAGCTGCCCGAGAAGCAGCCAGCCGAACAGCAGGGCCGCCACCACCTCGGCGAGTGCGACGAAGGAGGCGAGCCGCGAACCCAGCATCCGCGTCGAGGCGATGCCGAGCAGGTAGGCGAGCGCGGTCGCCACGACCCCCATCGCCAGCACCGGCACGAACCAGGGCACGCTGCCGAACCGGTACGCGATGTCGTCGGTGGTCCACGCGATCGGCAGCACGCCGATCGCACCGGCCACGGTGAGCCCGACCGCGCCGAGAAGCAGACCGCTCCCGGCGAGGGCGATGGGCGGCAGCCCGGTGTCGACCTTGGCCGAGAGCACGAAGTAGGTCGCCGCGCCCACCATCGCCCCGAGTGCCCACAGGATGCCGGCCACGTTCACGTCGGCCCCCGTGAGGATGTCGAGCATGAGCACGAGCCCGACGAAGGCGATGGCCGCGCCGAGGATGCTGCGGCGGGTCGGCCGTTCACCCCTTCGCAGCCACAGCCACAGCAGCACCGCGACCGGGGCGGTGTACTCGATGAGCAGAGCCAGACCCACGTCCATGACGGCCACGGCCTGGAAGTAGAAGAGCTGGGTCGCGGCGACAGCCAGCAGTCCGTAGGCGAGGATCATGCCGGCGTTGCACCGCAGCAGCACCCACCGCCCTCGGAGGGACAGGATCGTCGGGATCAGCAGCACGAGAGCGGCCACCCAGATGCGGGCGGTCACGGCAGCCCCAGGCGTCCATCCGGCATCGATGAGCCCTCGCGCCCACCCGCCCGACATGCCGAAGGCGAAGGCCGCGGCGAGCGCGAGCGGCAGTCCGAGACGCACGTCTCGTGCGGAGGAGACCACCGTGTCACTTCTCACCTTGCTCATGATCGATGACGCTACTCGCGCGCGCTGTAAGATGTCAACATGATCTTCACCGATGACACGGAGGAGGCGCTGCTTTCCGCCGTCTGGCTCGCGAACTCCGCCGAACAGCCGGACACGCTGAACGACCTCGACGATGAAGACGCCTTCCTCCGCGAGTTCCCCTACACCGGGCGCCTCGACCGCGATGAGGTCGAGGTCGCCTCGCTGCGCGATCTGCGTCCGCGCCTGCGCGCCATGCTGCTGGCACCGCGTGACGAGATGGCCGCGCACGTCAACGACGCGCTCGCGGAATCCCGGCTCACCCCGGCGCTGCGTCGCCATGACGGCTTGGACTGGCACCTCCACGCCGTCGCCGATGAGCAGCCCTTCGCCGAGCGCATTCTGATCGAGACCGCGATGGCCTTGATCGACGTCATCCGCGCCGACGAGGGCTCGCGCCTCTCCGTGTGCGACGACGACACCTGCCAGTCGATCGCGCTCGACCTCTCGCGCAACCGCTCGAAGCGCTACTGCTCCACGACGTGCGCGAACCGCAACGCCGTCGCCGCATACCGCGCGAGGCGCACCGCCGAGTGACCCGGCACTGACGCCGGCGGCCCCTCCGCGCTCCGGTCGCACTTCCTGCCGGATTCTTCACGATCGGGCGGCATCAACGGCGACCGGAGCGGCAGCAGGCATGCGCCCCTGGACGCCACCTGTCATAACAGGTACAGTGAACCTGTTATTACAGGTTGCGCAGCGCCGCAGCATCCGTTACGAGGAGCACCGATGCCCGAGTTCCACACCCCGCCGATCTCTCCGATGGCGATCGCCTTCGACGCCGAGAAGCTGACGCTCTCGCCCGAGGGGCCGACCCTCACCCGGCGGATGTCCGACCTCGAGGGGCTCTTCCTCGACGCCGAGGCCTGGGCCGAAGCATCCGCCGGCGAGAACCCCGTCGTCTACACGGTCGTGAGCTCCCCCGTGCCCGAGGCCGACCGCGAGCTGCCGCAGTCGATCACCACGATCATGCCCGGCGACACCGGCGGCGAGCTCTGGATGACCAAGGGGCACCAGCACCCGAACCACCAGGGCGAGATCTACCTGGCGTTGCAGGGCCGCGGCGGCCTGCTCATGTTCGACGGCGAGCGCACCGAATGGCTCGACATGCTCCCCGGCACCATCGGCTACATCCCGCCGGGCTGGGCGCACCGCTCGGTCAACACCGGCGACGAGCCCTACGCCTTCCTCGCGGTGTATCCGGGAGGAGCAGGGCACGACTACGGCTGGGTGCTGGAGCACGGAATGGGCTCGCGTGCCTATCGCGCAGCCTCCGGCGTCGACCTGCGTCCCTACGCGGAATAGGCTCCGGCCATGATCATCGCGCACGACCTGGGCACGACCGGGAACAAGGCCTCGCTGCATCATGACGACGGCCGTCTCGTCGCCTCGGTCACCGTCCCCTACCCCGCGCACTTCGCCGCGGGCGGGGTCGCCGAGCAGAACCCTGCGGACTGGTGGAACGCGGTCGTCGCCGCCACGCGCGACCTGATCGCGCGCACCGGCACGGCCGCGACCGACATCGCCGGACTCGTGGTCAGCGGCCAGATGATGGGGGCCGTGCTGCTCGATGCCGACGGCGAACCCGCCCGTCCGGCGATCATCTGGGCCGACACCAGGGCCGGCGCCCAGCAACGCGAGCTCGAGGCCGCGATCGGCGCCGAGCGCGCCTACGGCATCCTGGGCCACCGCCTCAACCCCACCTACTCGATCGAGAAGATCATGTGGGTGCGCGACAACGAGCCCGACACCTGGACGCGCGTGCGTCGGGTGTGCGTCGCGAAGGACTTCATCGTGCTGCGTCTGACCGGGCGCCTCGCGACCGACCGCTCCGATGCATCCGGCACCAACGCCTACGACCAGGCGCGCGGCACCTGGTCCGACGAGGTGCTGCAGGCCGCGCGCCTCGACCCCGCACTGTTCCCCGAGATCCTGGAATCCACGCAGATCGCTGGCACACTGACCGATGCCGCCGCCGCCGCGCTCGGACTCCACACGGGAGTGCGCGTGGTGATGGGTGGCGGCGACGGACCGCTCGCCGCCGTCGGCTCGGGTGTCGTCGCCCCGGAAGACGGCGCATACGTGTGCCTGGGCACCTCGTCGTGGATCTCGTTCGCGGCCGACGCCCCGCTGCATGACCCCGCGATGCGCACGTTCACGTTCGACAACGTCGTGCCCGGCTCGTTCGTGCCCACCGCCACCATGCAGGCCGGCGGTGCCTCCGTGCAGTGGATCGCCGAGGCGCTCTCCCCCGACCCCGCGCACCCCGAGACCTCGCGGCTCACGGCCGAGGCATCCGCCGACGTCGACACCGACGACCTCTACTTCCTCCCCTACCTGCTCGGGGAACGCTCCCCGATGTGGGACCCGGATGCCCGGGGCGCGTTCATCGGGCTGGCCCGCCACCACGGCAGGGCACACCTCGTGCGGGCCGTGCTGGAGGGCACGGCGTTCAACCTGCTCAGCTGCATCCAGGCGTTCCGTGAATCAGGCGCCGTGATCGACCGCATCGATGCCGTCGGCGGCGGAGCCCAGAGCGACGTGTACCTCTCGGTGCTCGCCGATGTGTGGGGAGTGCCGGTGCGCCGACGCACGATCGTGGAAGAGGCGAACAGCCTCGGTGCCGCGGTCACCGCCGCGGTCGGGCTCGGACTCACCGACTTCTCTGCCGCCCGCGCCCTGAGCGAGGTCACCGCCGAGTTCACCCCGGATGCCGGGCGCCACGCCGTCTACGCCGAGCGGCACGCCCGCTTCGTCGACGCCTACACGGCCCTCGCGCCGTGGTTCGCCGGACGGCCGCGCTGATGGGCGTCATCCTCGTCACCAGCCGCTCGTTCTCGGACGGCGACCTGGATCTGGCGGAACGCGCCGCTCAGGCGGGACACCGCATCCTCCGCGGTCCGGCGCACCACGACCTCGACGAGTTGCGGTCGCTGCTGCACGGCGCCGACGCGTGGATCGCCGGCACCGGCGCGATCACCGAGGAGCATCTCGCCGCGGCTCCGAAGCTCAAGGTCGTCGCCCGGTACGGCGTCGGCACCGAGTCGGTCGACCTGGCAGCGGCGCGAGACCGCGGCATCCCGGTGACCAACACTCCGGGCGCCAACGCCGATGCGGTGGCCGACCACGCGGTCGGGCTCATGCTCGCCGCCCTCCGCTTCGTCCCCGACGGCGACCGCCGCGTGCGCGCCGGCGACTGGAGCGTGCGTCGCGGGCGGGAACTCGGGGCCGCCACGGTCGGGATCGTGGGCTTCGGACGGATCGGCCAGGGGGTCGCCGCGCGACTGCGCGGCTTCGGGCCGCGCGTGCTCGCCGCCGACCCGTTCCTGCCCGACGATGTGGTGCGCTCTCGCGGTGCGGAACCCGTCGCGCTCGACGACCTGTTCCGCCGAGCCGACGTCATCACCCTGCACGCGCCCGGGGGTCAGCGACTGGTCGACGCCGAGCGTCTGGCCGACATGCGACCGGGAACCGTGCTGGTCAACACCGCCCGCGGCGATCTGATCGACGAAGCCTCCGTGGCACGGGCGCTGCACGACGGCATCCTCGCCGGCTACGCGGCCGACACCCTCGACGGCGACACAGCCGCACATGACAGTCCGCTGCTCGCGCCCGAACTCGCCGATCGCGTGATCGTCACCCCGCACCTGGGCGCGCAGACCACGCAGGCCGTCGACAACATGGGCTCCCTCTCGCTCGCCGACGTGATCGCCGTGCTGTCGGGTGCCGAGCCCGCCCATCCCGTGCCCAACGCCTCCATCCCCGTCCCCGTCCCCGAGGAGACCCGATGACCATCGACGCCGTCCGCACAGAGGCCGCGACACCGGCCACGGCATCCGCCGACTACATGGGGTTCGTCGGGGTGACCACCGCGTCATCGTCGATCATGAAGGTCTTCCCGCTCTGGGCCGACATCCTGGGCCTGCCGACCCGCACCCTGCTCGGCCACGACCTGCCGATGGATGCCGAGCCCGCGCAGTACCGCGCCATGGTCGAGCAGATCCGCGATGACCCGCATCACCGCGGGGCGCTCGTGACCACGCACAAGATGAACGTGTACGCCGCCGCCTCCGACCTGTTCGACGAGCTCGACCCGTTCGCGGTGTCGTGCTCCGAGATCTCCAGCATCTCCAAACGGGGCCCGGTCCTGTCGGGGCGGGCGAAGGACCCGATCACGGTCGACCTCGCCCTGAACGACTTCCTTCCCGCCGACCACTTCGCCCGCACCGGGGCCGCGGTCGTGATCCTCGGCGCCGGAGGTTCGGGCACCGCCCTGAGCTGGGCGCTGGCCGAACGCGAAGACGCCCCGGCGAAGATCACGGTGACGGCCCGCACGCAGGACAAGCTCGACCACCTGCGCGATGTGCACCGCCAGCACGGCACCAGGGAGGGGCTGATCGAGTACGTGGTGACCGCTTCGGCCGAAGATGCCGACGCGCTGGTGGCCGCCGCCCCCGCAGGATCGGTGATCGCCAACGCGACGGGGCTCGGCAAGGACCGGCCCGGCTCTCCTCTGACCGACGCCGTGGTGTTCCCCGAGGGCGCGTACGCGTGGGAGTTCAACTACCGCGGCACGCTCGAGTTCCTCCACCAGGCCGAGGCGCAAGCGTTCGCACGCGGGCTGCACGTGGTCGACGGCTGGCGCTACTTCATCCACGGCTGGTCGCAGGTCGTGGCCGATGTGTTCGATCTCGACCTGACGCCCGAGATCGTCGAACGGCTCGCCGAGGCCGCGGAGTCGGTGCGCTGATGTCCGCCCTCGTCCGCACGGTGCTCGGCGACATCGACCCGGCGCTGCTCGGGCGGGTGGACTATCACGAGCACCTGTTCCAGGTGTCGCCACTGCTTCCGGGCGACGAGCTCGACGACGAGAAGGCCTCGGGCGAAGAAGCAGCCCTGCTGCAGGCGAGCGGGTTCGAGGCGATGGTGGATGCCACACCGTTCGGCCTCGCCCGCGACCCCGCAGCACTGGCCCGGATCAGTGCGACGACCGGACTGCACATCGTCGCGACGACCGGCCGACACCGCGAGGCCCACTACGGCGCGGATCATCCGATGCAGGTGTGGACCGCCGAGCGTCTGGCCGCCCTCTTCATCGCCGACATCACGCGCGGGATGCCCGCCGACGACGGGGAGATCTTCGAGACGCCCGAGGTGTCCCTCGCTGCCGCGCCCGATGGCGGACCCGTGCGCGCAGGTCTGCTCAAGGGCGGCGCCGACTACTGGCGCATCAGTGCGTTCGAGCGCACCACCCTGATCGCCGTGGCCGAGGCGCACCGCGCGACGGGCGCTGCGGTCATGGTGCATCTGGAGTTCGGCACCGCGGCCCATGAGGTGCTCGACCTGCTCGACGCCGAGGGGGTGCCCGCCGCGCGGGTCGTGCTCGCGCACGCCGACCGCGACCCCGACCCCGGGCTGCACGTGTCGCTCGCCGAACGCGGAACCCACCTCGGCTACGACGGCTTCGCGCGTCCGCGCACCCGCTCCGACGCCGAGCTGCTCGCCCTGACGGTCGCGGTGGTGGAGCGCGGGGCCGGCGACCGGATCGTGCTCGGCGGCGACGTCGCCCGGCGCACGCGGTACATCGCCTACGGCGGCATGCCCGGACTCGCCTACCTCGGCGACCGCTACCTCCCGCGCCTCCGCGCGGCCGTCGGCGACGACGCCGTGCACCGGATGCTCGTGACCACCCCGGCCCGCCTGCTGACCCTCGCGCCGTGATCTTCTCCCCCTGCGCACGAGCATGACCATGAGCATCCGACTCCACGCCCGACATCCCCGAGGAGACACCGTGTCCGAGCCGACCATCCTGCACGCCACCTTCACCGCCCAGCCCGGAGCGGGCGACCGTGTGGCGGCCCTGCTGCGCGATTTCGCCGAGGTCGTGCGCGCCGAGGAGGGCAACGTCGTCTTCGATGCGACCCGGCTCGTCGACGACCCCGACCGCTTCTTCGTCTACGAGGTCTATCGCGACGAAGCGGCCTTCCAGGCGCACATCGCCGCCCCCGCCGGAGTGCCCTTCAACGCGGCGCTGCAGGCGCTCATCGTCGAACCGTCGTCGCAGCTCACCTTCCTCCGCCGCCTCTGAGGCCGTCACGCCGTGACGCGGCGGCGAGCGGGATCCCGGCCTCTCCGCCCTGCTCACCTGTCGGGAGAATGCACGCATGTCGGAGGAATCGCCGGCATCCGCTCCTGCATCCGTGAGTCCTCCCGACATCCGGCACATGCACCCGCACCGGGCACACGCACCCGCATCCGGCATACGCACCCGGCACGCCCACACCCCGGACACGCGCACACCCCGGACATGAAGAAGCCCCCCACCCGAAGGTGAGGGGCTTCTTCGACGATGCGGTGTCACTCGTAGAGCACGCCCGCGATCTTCGGGTCTTCGATGTTGGTCTTGTCGTACCAGTACGAGCCGGTGTCGTAGAACTTCTCGACCGACTTGCCGTTCGCGGCGTCGTACGCGGCCTGCACGACCTGTGCGCCGATGCCGATCGGGTCCTGCGTGATCGCGCCGGCCATGGTGCCGTCCTTGATGGCGTTGATCTGCGCGGCGCCGGAGTCGAAGCCGACGATCGTGATCTTGCCCTTCTCGAGGCCCAGCTCGTTCACGGCGTTCACGACACCGATGGCGGAGCCTTCGTTGGTGCCGTAGATGCCCTTGAGGTCGGGGTGGGCCGCGATCAGGGTCTTGGCGATGTCGGCCGACTTGAGGTGGTCGCCGTCACCGTACTGGATGTCGACGATCTCGATGTCGGGGTAGTCCGCCTCGATCTTGTCGACGAAGCCGTCGCGACGCTCGACGCCGGTGGAGTTGATCTGCGAGTGGCCGACGATCGCGACCTGGCCCTCGCCGCCGATCAGTTCGGCCATGTGCTCGGCGGCGAGCGCACCGGCGACCTTGCTGTCGGTGGCCGACAGGCTGAGCCCGACGTCGCCGTTGCAGGGGGCGTCGAAGTAGACGACGGGAATGTCCTTCGCCTTGGCCTGCTCGAGCGGGGCGACGCACGCCTCGGGGTCGAGGGCGGCGTAGGCGATGGCACTCGGGTTCTTGTCGATCGCTGCGGTCAGCATCTCCAGCTGCGCGGCGATCTCGGTCTCGGCGGCAGGACCCTCGAACGTGATCTTCACGCCGAGCTCCTTCGCCTTGTCCTCGGCGCCCTTCTTCACGGCCTGCCAGAACTGGTGCTGGAACCCCTTCGAGACCATGGCGATGTACATCTCGCCGTCGCTGCTGCCCCCGCTGCTCGAGCCTTCCTCGATCACGTCGCCACCACCGGCACAGCCGGCGAACACCAGTGCGGATGCGGCCATGAGGGCCACGAGTGCGGTCTTCTTCCCGAATTTCATGAAAACTCCATTGTTTGGGTACGACTCGGTTTGTTCTGTGTGGATGCCGGACGAGCCGGCGCTGTGGACATTCCAGGTGCCTGTGCGGATGTCTCCGCGGAAGCCGGCCGTGGCCGGAGGACGACGACGGGCACGGGTTTCGTCGCCGTCCAGGTCTCAGGTGCGCTGTCGGTTGCGGAGCGAGTCGAGGAAGACCGCGAGCAGCACGACGACGCCGACGACGATGTTCTGCCATTCGGGCTGGATCGACATGATGCGCAGACCGTTCACGAGAACGCTCATGATGAGGGCGCCGATCACGGTGCCGAGGATCGAGCCGCGTCCGCCCAGCAGCGAGGTTCCGCCGATGATGACCGCGGCGATCGCCTGCAGCTCGTACCCGGTGCCGATCTGCGGCTGCGCCGAGTCGAGGCGGGAGGCGATGACGATGCCCGCGACGCCGGTGAACGCCCCGGCGAACATGTAGATCAGGATCGTCCAGCGACGGGTGTTGACGCCCGAGAGGCGCGTGGCCTCTTCGTTCGAGCCGATCGCGAAGGTGTACCGGCCGAGCAGCGTCTTCGACAGCACGAGGTACGCGATGATCGCGAGCACGGCGGTGACGAGAACGGCGTTCGGGATGCCGGGGATGATCACGCCGAGGGCGATCTTCTTGAAGTCGGGGGCCGACGTCGAGAAGTAGATCGGCGCGACGCCCGAGATCACGAGGGCGAGGCCACCGGCGATCATCATCATCGCCAGGGTCGCGATGAACGGCGGGAGCCGGAGGAACGTGATGTTCACACCGTTGATCAGGCCCATCAGCACACCGGTGAGGATGCCGCCGATGACACCGACCCAGACCGGGAGCCCCATGTTCGTCACGAACACACCCGTCATCACGGCGCACAGCGCCATGCCGGTGCCGATCGACAGGTCGATGCCGCCGGTGATGATGACGAAGGTGGTGCCGAGGGCGAGGATACCGATGACGGCGGTCGACAGCAGCACCGTGGCGATGTTGCTGAAGGTGAAGAAGTTGGGGCTGGCGATCGAGAAGAAGATGATCAGCACGATGAGCGTGCCGAACGCCAGCGACTGCTGGAACTGCCGCTTCAGGAACGCGCCGACGTCTCTCTTGTCGGTGTTCTCGTTCACGGCGGTCTGGATGATCGTCGTCGTCGACGATCCGGGCTGCTGCGGAGCGCTCATCAGTCTTCCTCCCCGTGGGCTGCGAGTTGCATGATCTTCTCCTGGCTTGCTTCCTCGTTGCGGAGCGTCCCGGTGATGCGGCCGTTGGCGAAGACCGCGATGCGGTTCGCCACACGGAGGATCTCCGGGAGCTCGGATGAGATGACGATGATGGACTTGCCTGCATCAGCAAGCTGCTGCATGAGGCGGTAGATCTCCTCCTTCGCGCCGACGTCGATCCCTCGGGTCGGCTCGTCGAAGATGAGGATGTCGCAGTCGCGCATCAGCCAGCGGGCGATGACGACCTTCTGCTGGTTCCCTCCGGAGAGGAGCTTGACGACCTGGTTGACCGAGGGGGTCTTCACGCGCAGCTGCTGCACGTACTCCTTGGTACGGTTCTTCGCCTTGCTGTCGCCCATCCAGCCGATCGCGTTGGCGTAGGAGCCGAGCGAGGCGAGCACGGTGTTGAACGTCACGTCCTGCTCTAGCATGAGGCCGAGGAGCTTGCGGTCCTCCGAGAGGTATCCGACGCCGTGCTGCACGGCGTCGGCTGGCTGGGCGATCCGCACCGTGCGACCGTCGATCGCGATCGTGCCGCTGTCGCGGTGATCGGCGCCGATCACGGCACGCGCGGTCTCGGTGCGCCCGGCGCCCATGAGCCCTGCGAAGCCGAGGATCTCGCCCTTGTGCAGCTGGAACGAGACGTCTTTCAGGAGGTTCTTGGTCGACAGACCCTGCACCTCGAGGACAACGGGATCGTTCGCGTGCTCTCGGGCCTGCGGACGGGTCCCCTCGTCGATCACACGTCCGACCATCATCTCGATGATGGTCGGGATGGTGATCTCGGACCTGTCGAGTGATCCGATGTATGTGCCGTCACGGAGGACGGTCACCCGGTCGGCCAGACGGCGCAGCTCGTCCATGCGGTGCGAGATGTAGACGATCCCGGTGCCGCGCGCCTTGAGCTGCTCGATCAGCACGAAGAGCGTCTCGACCTCGGTGTCGGTGAGGGCGGAGGTCGGCTCGTCCATGATGAGCACCTTGGCGTTGAACGACAGCGCCTTGGCGATCTCGACCATCTGCTGCTCGGCCACCGTGAGCTCGCCGACGAGCTGCCGGGGGTTCAGGTGGATGTCCAGGCGCTGCAGCAGTTCCGCGGTCTGCGCGTTCAGCTTGCGCTCCGACAGGAACGGCCCGGTGGTGGGCTCTCGCCCCACGTAGATGTTCTGCGCCACGGTCAGATCGGGCATCAGGTTGAGCTCCTGATGGATGATCGTGATGCCGAGCTCCTGCGCCTGGAGGGGGCTGGTGAGCTCCACCTCCTGACCCTCGAACGTGATCGTGCCCTCGTCCTTGGTGTAGATCCCGGAGAGGATCTTCATCAGCGTCGACTTTCCCGCGCCGTTCTCGCCCACGAGCACGAGCACCTCGCCGGCGTGCACCTCGAGGTGCACGTCCTTCAGCGCCTGCACGCCGGGGAATCCCTTGCTGATCCCCTCGACCCGGAGGATGGGTCCACTCATGCGCTCACCTGCTTCCTTGAAGGTTCTGCTTCGATGTCGGCGGATCATTCCGCCACAAACATCGGATCAATTCTGCGTCCTGCGCCACGGCCAGCGCAAGTTGTATCTAAATGTATCTAAGGTCGGAGGGATTGGGAAGACCTGTAATGACATCTTGATCTTCCGCTCTCCTTCCCCCGTGATTCCGCTCAGTGGAGGCGGATCGAATCGACCGCGACGAGCTTGTCGCGGATGTACGCGTTGGCGTGCGCGCCGAGCTCGTCGTTGTCGTTCCAGAGGTTCCGCCAGATGCCGAGCATGCGACTCAGGTCAGGCGCGACGACCGCCGACGAGAACGACTCGAACACGATGGGGCCGCCGTAACCAATGCGACCGAGCGCCTTGAAGAAGGTGTCGAAGTCGACCGTTCCGGTGCCGAGGTAGCCGCGGTGGCTCTCCCCGATGTGCACATAGCGCAGCGCCGGTGCCGCATCGAGGACGGGCGTGAACATATCCGACTCCTCGATGTTCATGTGATACGTGTCGATGTGGATCCCGAGATTCGGGCGATCCACCTCGGTGATGTAGGCGAGGGCCTGTCGTGCGGTGTTGAGCACGTTCGTCTCGTAGCGGTTCACGACCTCGAGCGAGACCGACACCCCGCGCGCGGCCGCATGGTCGGCGACCCGGGCGATCGCGGCCTTGCTGCTCGCGAGACCCTCAGGGGTCACGGGCTCCATGTACTTCTTCATGGCGCTGTAGATCACCCCG
The DNA here is from genome assembly GCF_001425645.1 of Microbacterium sp. Root322. NCBI lineage: Bacteria > Bacillati > Actinomycetota > Actinomycetes > Micrococcales > Microbacteriaceae > Microbacterium > Microbacterium sp. Root322. Next base: position 864,224 of record NZ_LMCS01000002.1, read on the forward strand.
CAGAAATGCTCTCCACCGAGGTCGGCGAGCACGTCGACGGCCTTGACAAGGAGCGCTTCGCCCGCCGCCGCGATCGCCGGATCGGCGCTGGTGACATCGGTCGCCTCGGAGAGTCCGAGCGAAGCACTGACGGCGAGGTCGTACTCCTCCAGCGCATCCTTCGCGACGGAGACGTCGAACGTGAACGGATCCATGAGCGGGAACTCGATGAGGTCGAAACCCGCCTCCCTGGTCTTGTGCACCGCCAGACGGATGCCCTCGGCATCGAAGTTCCCCGTCCAGACGAGCCCGTGGCAGCCGATGTTCATGAGACCTCTCGCAGCGGGTGTGCGGCACCGTCGCCGTCCCGGAGTTGGCACGTTGCAACTCCGGCGTGCGAGTCACGCTACGTCGGTCGACCGACCCCTGTCAAGAACTTTCTTGGCACGTTGCAAGTCCTCCGATATCCTGATGCCGCCGACGCCGTCAGGAACCCCGATCGACGCGGCCCGACCAAGGAGTCCCATGCCCGCGAGCGTCAAGGACGTCGCCGCCCTCGCCGGAGTCTCCTCCTCCACCGTCTCGAACTACCTCAACCACCCGCACGTGCTCGGAGCCGCGAGCCGCGAACGGGTGCGGTCGGCGATCGAGCAGCTGGGCTTCGTGCCCAACGAGTCGGCTCGGCAGCTGCGTGCGGGATCGAGCAAGGCGCTCGCCCTCATCCTGCTCGACGCCTGGCTGCCCTACTTCCACGACCTCTCGCGCGGGGTCGAAGACGTCGCCCGCGAGGGCGGCTGGTCGCTGTTCTTCAGCAACAGCAACCGCGACGACGCACAGGAGCGGCGCAACCTCGACATGTTCGAGGCGCACCGGGTGCAGGGCATCGTCATCTACCCGCTCGGTGACGTGGTGCCGCGCCTGGAAGCCCTGGCAGATCGCGGCATCCGCTCGGTCGTGGTGGGCCCGATCCCCGACTCCTCGAAGGTCGCATCCGTGCTGTTCGACGACCGAGACGGCGGGCGACTCGCAGGAGAGCATCTCGTGACACTCGGCCGACGGCGCATCCTGTTCCTCGGCAATCCGGCGGTGAGCCAATCGAACCACCGTCTGGAAGGGCTCAGGGAAGCGGTCTCAGGGACCTCCGCGACCGTGACGACGATCGAGGTGCCGCACCTGGTCACGGAAGACGGGCTCCACGCCGGCGAGCAGATCATCGCGATGCCCCCGGCCGAGCGCCCCGACGCCGTGTTCGCGGCGAACGACATGGTGGCGGTCGGCGTGCTCACGCAGCTGCTGCGCCACGGCATCCGGGTGCCGGAGGAGATCGCGCTCGTCGGCTTCGACGACGTCGCCCAGGCGCACCAGAGCGTCGTTCCGCTCACGAGCGTGCGGCAGCCCGGCTACGAGATCGGCCGCGCCGCGGGAGCAGCGCTCCTGCAGCAGCTCGCCGACCCCAGCGCACCGCCGCCCGCGACGACCCCGTTCCCCGCCGAGCTCATCGTGCGGGAGTCGACCGTCGGCCGCTGAGGCGCTGAGGCGCTCGGTCTCGGCCCGCCGCCGTGGACAACTTCCTGCCGCAGGCGGCGGGGGATTCAGGCCGTCGGGATGAGCCCCTCCATCGACAGGTTCTCCCACAGCGCCGCCGGGATCTCGAGCGCGGCGTACTCCGCGTTCTGCTGCAGCTGCGCCGGCCGGCTGCCGCCCACCACCACGGAGCGCACGACGTCGGACTGCAGGGGGAACTGGATGGCCGCAGCGGGCAGCGGCACACCGTGATCGGCGCACACGGCGGCGATGCGCACGAGCCTGTCCCACAGCTCGTCGGGGAGCTGTCCGTACTCGTAGCGTCCGTCGCGGCGCGGCTCACTCGATGCGAGCAGCCCCGAGTTGAAGACGGACGCCGCCACGATCCCGGTCGCGGTCTCACGGCAGGCGGGCAGCACGTCGACGGCGGCGGGCTGCTCGAGCAGCGTGTACCGGCCGGCCACCATGATCAGGTCGAGGTCGGCGGCACGCACGGCTGCGGCGAGAGCATCCGACACCATCGAGCCGATGCCGATCGCGGTGACCTCGCCGTCGGCACGCAGCTGCTCCATCGCGGGCAGGGCTTCGGCGAGCGCGAGGTCGAGGTCGTGCCGCTCGGGGTCGTGCAGGTAGAGCAGATCGATGCGTTCGATGCCGAGCCTCTCGCGAGACTCGTCGACGCTCGCGCGAATGCCCGCCTCCGAGAAGTCCCACACGCGCTGCAGGTCGTCCGGCACGTGGAAGTCGTTCGCGGTGTCGAGGCCGCCGGAGTGGTCGGGGTTCGGCCGCAGCAGGCGCCCGGCCTTGGTCGAGAGCACGTACTGGTCGCGCGGCTTGGTCTGCAGGAACGCCCCGAGCCTGCGCTCCGACAGGCCCAGACCGTAGTGCGGCGCGGTGTCGTAGAAGCGGATGCCGCTCTCCCACGCGGCATCCAGCACGGCCCACGCCTCGTCGTCGCTGAGCGGACGGAACAGGTTGCCCACGTTCGCGGCGCCGTACCCGAGGGCGGGAACCTCCAGGCGGTCGCGCACTCCCCCGCGATCAGGCACCGACATGTGCACCCGTCCAGGTGTAGGTCGCGATGCTGTCGGCCTTCATCTCCATGCCCGTTCCCGGCGCGGTCGGCGCCATGTACGAGCCGCCCTGGATGTCGGTAGGCACGACGAAGTGCTCGTGCAGGTGGTCGACGAACTCGATCATGCGGCCCTCGCGGGTGCCGGTGACCGCGACGAAGTCGAACATAGACAGGTGCTGCACGGCCTCGCACAGGCCGACACCACCGGCGTGCGGGCACACGGGCACGCCGAACTTGGCGGCGAGCAGCAGGTTCGCGATGTTCTCGTTCACCCCGGCCACGCGCACGGCGTCGATCTGCATGACCGAGATGGCGTCGGCCTGCAGCAGCTGCTTGAAGATGACACGGTTCTGCGCGTGCTCACCCGTCGCGACGCGGATGGGCGCGACGCCCCTGGCGATCTCGGCGTGGCCGAGTACGTCGTCGGGGCTCGTGGGCTCCTCGATCCAGGCGGGATGGAACTCGGCGAGCGCGTTCACCCACTCGATCGCCTCCGACACCTCCCAGCGCTGGTTGGCGTCGATCGCGATGGGGAAGTCGGGTCCGCACACCTCGCGCGCCTTGCGGAAGCGGCGGATGTCGTCGTCGAGGTCGGCGCCGACCTTGAGCTTGATCTGGGTGAAGCCGTCGGCCATGGCCTCGCGGGCGAGGCGTTCGAGCTTCTCGTCGGAGTAGCCGAGCCAGCCGGGGCTCGTGGTGTAGCCGGGGTATCCGGTGGCCAGCAGCTGCTGCTCGCGCTCAGCTCGTCCGGGCTCGGCCGCGCGCAGGATCTCGAGGGCGTCTTCGGGGGTGAGGGCGTTGGTGAGGTAGCGGAAGTCGACCAGGTCGACGAGCTCCTCCGGCGTCATGCGGGCGAGCAGCTGCCAGAGCGGAAGCCCTGCGCGCTTGGCCTTGATGTCCCACAGCGCGTTGATGACCGCGCCGATGGCCATGTGCATGACCCCCTTCTCGGGGCCGAGCCAGCGCAGCTGCGAGTCGCCGATGATGTCACGGAACGTGCCGCCCATGTCGTCGAGCAGCGGCTCGATCTCGCGCCCGACGAGGTGCCCGGCGAGCGCGTCGATCGCCGCGACCTGCACGTCGTTGCCTCGGCCGATCGTGAAGACGAACGCGTGCCCCTCGATGTCGTCGTCGGCGTCGGTGCGCACGATGACGTACGCGGCCGAGTAGTCGGGGTCGGGGTTCATCGCGTCCGACCCGTCCAGGCTCAGGGACGTGGGGAAGCGGATGTCGGTGGTGTCGAGGGCGACGATACGGCTCACGGGATTCCTCTCCATGCACGGGTGATTTCTTCCGTGCGGATCTCTTGGAGTGTAAACATCCGATGTCTATACTGTCAACGAGACCGGCCGCCTCATCGCGGCCTCCCGACCGATCAGGAGAAACATGAAGTTCGCGCGGCTCGGCACCCCCGGGAATGAGATCCCCGTCCTCGTGGAGGGCGACCGATACCTCGACCTCCGCTCCGTAACATCCGACGTGAACGGCGATTTCCTCGAGAGCGACTTCGTCGCCCGGGTCACGGCCGCGCGTGAAGGCGGAGAGCTCCCCGAGCTCGCGGACGCCGCGTCGATGCGCATCGGCGCCCCGATCGCCCGCCCGAGCGCCGTGATCTGCATCGGCATGAACTACGCGGCCCACGCGGCCGAGTCCGGCTCGGAGCCGCCGACCATTCCGATCCTCTTCCTCAAGACCCCGAACACGGTCGTCGGCCCGAACGACACAGTCACGATCCCGCGGGGCAGCGAGAAGACCGACTGGGAGGTCGAGCTCGGCATCGTCATCGGCACCCGCACCGCCTACCTCGACAGCCCCGAGGAGTCGCTCGCGCACGTCGCCGGCTTCGTCGCCGCGAACGACGTCTCCGAGCGCGACTTCCAGATGACGGTCTCCGGCGGCCAGTGGTCCAAGGGGAAGATCGCGCCCGGCTTCAACCCGACCGGCCCCTGGCTCGTCACCCCCGACGAGGTCGACCACCATGCGCTCGGACTTCGCAGCTTCGTGAACGGCGAGCCGCGGCAGGACTCGAACACGAGCGACATGATCTTCACGGTCGAGCACATCGTGCACCACCTGTCGCAGTACGTGACGCTCGAGCCGGGCGACCTGATCCTCACCGGCACCCCGCAGGGCGTCGCCCTCTCGGGCAAGTACCCGTACCTCGCCGCGGGCGACGTGGTCGAGATCGAGATCGACGGCCTCGGCCGTCAGCGACAGGAGTTCGTGGCATGGGAGGCCCAGAAGTGAGCGCACTGCAGGGACTGGTGGCGATCGTCACCGGCGGAGCATCCGGAATCGGCGCGGCGATCGCGCAGCGCCTGCACGCCGACGGCGCGACCATCGCGGTGCTCGACCGTGACACCGCAGCGGCCGACCCCGCCTTCGCCGCCTTCACTGCAGACGTCTCCGACCGCGCGAGCGTCGACGCGGCGGTGGCCGCCGTGGCCGAGAGGTTCGGGCGCATCGACATCGTCGTCAACAACGCCGGCATCGGCGCGCAGGGCGACATCGCCGCGAACGACGACGACGAGTGGGCGCGAGTGCTCTCCGTCAACGTCACCGGCATCGCCCGTGTCACCTCGGCAGCTCTCCCGTGGCTGCGGAAGTCCCCGTCGGCGGCGGTGTGCAACACGGCATCCATCGCATCGACCACCGGACTGCCGCAGCGCGCGCTCTACAGCGCGTCGAAGGGTGCCGTCTCCGCCCTCACCCGCGCGATGGCCGCCGACCACCTGCGCGAGGGGATCCGTGTGAACGCGGTCAACCCGGGCACGGCCGACACTCCGTGGGTGGGACGCCTGCTCGACTCGGCCACCGACCCCGCCGCCGAGCGTGCGGCCCTCGAGGCACGCCAGCCCCACGGGCGACTGGTCAGCCCCGACGAGGTCGCCGCGGCTGTCGCCTACCTCGTGAGCCCCGCTGCAGGCTCGACCACCGGAACCTTCATCGAGGTCGACGGCGGCATGGCCCAGCTGCGCCTGCGCGCGGAGTAGCCCCCGCTGCCTCCTCCCGGTCGCAGTTGACGCCGCATCCGACGTGCGGGGATGGCAGCAACTGCGACCGGAACGCCGGTCAGACGGCGCTCAGCCGCGGTGGCCGCGGAGCCAGCTCCGGAGGCCGGAGCGCGGAGCCCCCTCCGTCGGCAGCTGCCGCGGCCGATCGGTGCGGTAGAACTGCTCGGCGTTGCGCCACAGGAGCGCATCGAGGTCGTGCCCACGCGATTGCGCCCAGGCGATCACGGTGTCGGCCCAGCGCGATCGCGCCGTCGCCTGGTAGGTGGCGGACCCGTCCTCCGGCGCATGCGGGTCGCCGTCCTCGGCCGGACCGATCACGGAGACGGGCCAGTCGCTCCCCCACATCAGCCGCTCGACGCCGAAGGCATCCGCCGCCACGTCGAGGAACGGCTCGAGCTGCTCGGCGCTCCAGTCGCCGCCCGCCTCTCCCGGCAGCCCCGAGAGCTTGCAGAAGGCGTTCGCATGCCGCGCCAACTCGGTGAGGTCGCGCGCCCACTCCGCGGACGGCGCAAGCGGGGACGCCGCCGTGCCGACGGCGGGCTTTCCGAGGTGATCGAGCACGAGCCGCAGCTCGGGGATCGCTCCGGCGAGGCGGGCGATGTCGGGCAGCTGGTTCTCGCGCACGCAGACGTCGAAGCTCAGGTCACGAGCGGCGACCTCCCTGGCACCGGTCACGAACGCCGCCGAGACCGCGAGTCCGTCCGGCTCACCCTGCAGGTTGTGCCGCACGCCCACGACGAGGGGTTCGGCCAGGAGTCCCTCCAGGTGCGCGACCGTGTCGGTCCCCATGTCGAGGCGGACGCCCGCGACGATCCCGACGATGCCGAGCGCGGGGGCGAGGCCTGCGACCCAGTCCACCTCGGCGAGGAAGTCGTCTTCGACGGTCTCGGCCTGCACGAAGACCGACTTCTCCGGTTCGGCCAGAGCCAGGCGGGCATGCTCGAGCTCGAGGTCGGCGAAACGATAGGCCATCGGCCCTTCGAGCCAGGTGTACGTCAGAACCTCCGGATCCCAGAGGTGCAGATGTGAATCGAGAACGCGCATGGCTCCATCCTGCCGGAGACATCCGATCAATCGCTAGGATGACGCCATGGCAGTCACCGACGAGGCGATCGAGAAGATCAAGGCGATGATCGTGGCGGGCGAGCTCTCCCCCGGTGATCGGCTTCCCCCCGAGAAGGAGCTGTCCGAACGACTCGGCCTGTCCCGCAGCTCGATGCGCGAAGCGGTCAAGGCGCTGGAGGTCATCCGGGTCCTCGACGTGCGTCGCGGCGACGGCACCTACGTGACGAGCCTCGAGCCGCATCTGCTGCTGGAGGCGATCTCGTTCGTGGTCGACATGCACGACGACGATTCGATGCTCGAGATCTTCGCAGTGCGGCGCATGCTGGAGTCGCAGGCAACAGGGCTCGCGGCGACGCTCGGGACAGATGAGCAGATCGCCGAGCTGCAGGATGAGGTCGACTCCATCGATGCGGCGGTCACGATCGAATCCCTGGTCGACCACGACATCCGTTTCCACCGCGAGATCGTCGCGATGTCCGGCAACGCCTACCTCGCGAGCCTGATCGAGCATCTGAGCAGCCAGACCGTCCGCGCCCGCGTCTGGCGCGGCCTCACCGAGGGCGGCGCTGTCGAGCGCACCCTGTCGGAGCACCGGGCCATCGCCGACGCGATCGCCCAGCATGACTCCGCCCTCGCGACCTCTCTGGCCACGGCGCACATCGCGGGCGTCGAGCGCTGGCTGCGTCAGGCCGCAGCGAGCTGACGCCCGCGGGAGCAGCCGCTCACGCCCCCAGGCGCACCATGGCGGCGTCGAACTCGGCCGCCGAGCTGTCGCTCACCTCATGGAAGAGCAGCCGGTCCAGCACATCGGGAGCCGCGGTGAAGTAGGGGATCCCCGCCAGTCGCAGGCCCGTGATGTCATCCGGCGAGCGCAGGGATGCGGCGAGCACGTTCGACACACTCCCCGCGCACACCTCCTGCATGCGGGCGATCGTCGCGTCGCCGTCGAGCCCGGCATCGCGCATGCGTCCGAGGTACGGGGCGATGTACTGCGCGCCGATCGACGCGCACGCCAGGGCCTGCGCGACCGAGTACACGGCGGTGACCAGCACGGTCGCCCCCTCGCGCACGAGCGCGGCTGCGGCGGCGAAACCCTCAGCCGTCGCCGGCACCTTCACGGCCACCCGGTCACCCAGCGCGCGGATGCCCTCGGCGTTGCGGAGGAACGAGGCGGTGTCGCCACCCCAGGTCTGGAAGAAGATCTCGCGCGCCCCCTCCGACTCCCAGCGGGCGTAGAGATCAGGGATCTCGGCGGCGGTGCGGCCACCGCGTTCGAGGATGGTCGGGTTCGTGGTGACGCCGTGCACCACCCCCGCGGCGAGCAGCGGGGAGACACGGTCGACATCGGCGCTGTCGACGTACAGACGTGGCGCGATCGGGGTCATCGGGGTCTCCTCGCGGACAACCTGTCGTTACAGGTGCGGATTCGGCTAATGTAATGACAGCCATCGCGGTCTGTCAAAGCGACGGCCATGCCTGCCGTCGAGGAAGATCAGGAGCGAGATGACCCCCGCACACCCCGAGGACCGCACCGGCGTCGTCATCGTCGGCAGCGTCACGGCCGATGTGACCACCTTCTCCGGGCGCCTGCCGGCCAGAGGCGAGACGATCCTCGGCGACGAGTTCACCCTCATGCTGGGGGGCAAGGGCGCGAATCAGGCCGTCGCCGCCGGTCGCTCCGGTGCACGCACGAGCTTCGTCGGCTGCGTGGGAGACGACCTCTTCCACGACCTGGTCGTCCACGGGCTCACGGCAGCGGGCGTCGACCTCACGCACTTGCGCACGGTTCCCGGCCCGACCGGCATCGCTCACATCCGGGTCGACTCCTCGGCGCAGAACGACATCGTGATGGTGCCGCTCGCCAACGCCGCCCTCAGCGCCGCGCAGATCGACGAGGCGCTCGCAGCTCTCGCCCCCACGACCTCGGTGCTGCTCACCCAGCTCGAGACGCCGTCGGCACTCACGGCGCACATCACCGCGCGCGGACGCGAGCACGGGATGACGGTCATCCTCGACCCGGCGCCGGCCGCCGAGCTCGATGCGGAGATCTGGCGGAGCATCGACATCGTCACCCCCAACGAGACCGAGGCGACGCTGATCAGCGGCATCGAGGTGACGGATGCTGCATCGGCCGAACGCGCCGGACGCTGGTTCCTCGCCCAGGGCGTCGGCGCCGCCGTGATCACCCTCGCGGGCCAGGGGTCGTGCGTCGTCACGGCCGAGGGCGCATCCGTGATCCCTCCGTTCCCGGTCGAGGCCGTCGACACGACCGCGGCGGGCGACGCCTACGCCGGATACCTCGGTGCAGCGCTCGCGAACGGCAGCACCCTGGCGGATGCCGTGCGCCTTGCCACCGCGGCCGGCGCGCTCACCGTCACCAAGCAGGGGGCGTCGCCGAGCCTTCCCCACCGCGCCGAGGTCGATGCGTTCCTGACGGAGCGCGCGGCCGCACCCGTCGCGAACTGAACTCGCGAACCGAACTCGCGAACCGAACCTGCGGAGCACCGAGGAGCCACATGCGCAAGACAGCCACCACGATCAATCCCGCGCTCTCCCGCGTGATCAGCGAGACCGGCCACACCGACCTGCTCGTCGTCACCGACGCGGGCCTGCCGATCCCCCCGGGCTCCGAGCGCATCGACCTTGCTTATCGCCCAGGGGCTCCGGCCTTCCTCGACGTGCTCGACACCGTGCTCGCCGAGCTGGTCGTGGAGGGAGCGACGGTCTCGGCAGAGGTCGCCGAGAAGAGCCCGGAGGTGCTGGCCGCGCTGCGGGAGCGGTTCGCCGGGATGGGATTCGAGATCGAACTCCTCCCGCACGTCGAGTTCAAGAAGCTCAGCCACGGCGCCCGCGCATTCGTGCGGTCGGGGGAGTTCACCCCCTACGCGAACGTGATCCTGCACGCGGGGGTGGCGTACTGATGGCCCTCGTCGACGACGCGATCGACCGGCACTCCGCCGCGCCGATGTACGACCAGCTGCGCCAGCTGATCATCGACGGCATCGCGCGCGACGGGTTGCAGCCCGGCGACCCGCTGCCCGGTGAGCATCGGCTGTGCGAGCGCTACGGCATCTCGCGCACCGTCGTGCGCCAGGCGCTCGCCCAGCTCGAACACGAGGGACTCGTCGAGCGGGTGAAGGGCAAGGGCACCTTCGTCTCCCGTCCCCGCACGAGCGAGAGCCTGGTGCACACGCTGGTCGGTCTGTACGACGATGTCGAGCGCCGCGGCGGCCATGTGCACAGCGACGTGCTGCGGCACGAGCAGACGACGGCGGATGAAGAGGTCGCCCTGGCGCTGGAGGTGCCCGTGGGGTCGCCCGTCGTGGTGCTGGAGCGTCTGCGCCATGTCGACGGCGAGCCGTGGTCGCTGTCGACGACGTGGATGCCGGAGGCCGTCGGCCGTGTGACGCTCGGCGCCGACCTGACCGAGGGCTCTCTGTACCGACTGCTCGCCGACAACGGCATCGTCGCGACGCACGGCGTGCGCTCAGCCGAGGCGACCGTGGCCACGCACGAGCAGGCACAGCACCTGGGAGTGAGCGCCGGCTCGGCCCTGCTGCGTCTGCGCAGCATCAGCCGCAGCTCCGACGGCACGCCGATCGAGTACTTCATCGCGTATCACCGCGGCGACCGCTCGCGCTTCGAGTTCCAACTGCAGCAGGAGCAGTCGCAGGCCTCGCTGCTGCACGTCGATGGCGAAGGCGGGGCGTCCCGTGCCGGGACGGTCGGCTGAGCGGCCGGTAATGTCGAGGGCATGAGCGACTGGACCAGCACCGCGATCGCCCTGCTGGAAGCCGATGCCAACCGCAGCGCCGACACCCACCTGCACCTGTTCCCGCTGCCCTCCGAGTGGGGCATCGACCTCTACCTGAAGGACGAGTCCGTGCACCCCACGGGCTCCCTCAAGCATCGCCTCGCGCGCTCGCTGATCCTCTACGGCCTGGTCAACGGACGCATCCGCGAAGACACCACACTGGTGGAGTCGTCGAGCGGATCGACCGCCGTCTCCGAGGCGTACTTCGCCCGCATGCTGGGGCTGCCGTTCATCACGGTCGTTCCCCGTTCGACCGTGCAGGAGAAGATCGACCTCATCGAGTTCTACGGCGGCACCTGCCACTTCGTCGACCGGGCAGAGGACATGTCGCCCGAGGCGCAGCGCCTCGCCTCCGACTGCACCGGCCACTACCTCGACCAGTTCACGTTCGCCGAGCGCGCGACCGACTGGCGCGGCAACAACAACATCGCCGAGAGCGTGTTCAGCCAGCTCTCCCAGGAACGGCATCCGATCCCCTCCTGGATCGTCACGGGCGCCGGCACCGGTGGGACGAGCGCGACGTTCGGCCGGTACGTGAAGTACCGCCGGCATGACACCAAGGTCGCGGTCGTCGACCCCGAGGGCTCGGCCTTCTACGACGGATGGGCCGGCACCGTGGACCCGCCGGCCGGGCGTCCGAGCCGCATCGAGGGCATCGGCCGCCCCCGGGTCGAGGCGTCGTTCGTGCCCACCGTGATCGACGAGATGATCCAGGTTCCGGATGCCGGCTCGATCGCCGCGATCCGCCTGCTGCGCGAACGCACCCTGCACTGGGCCGGGGGCTCGACGGGCACGAACCTCTACGGCGCGTTCCAGCTCATCGCCCGCATGCGGGCCGCGGGAGAGACCGGCAGCGTCGTGACCCTGATCTGCGACAGCGGCGTCCGCTACGCCGGCACCTACTACTCCGACGAGTGGGTCGCGGCCCAAGGCTGGGACCTCGCCCCGCACCGGGCACGACTCGACGGGTTCCTGGAGTCCGGCGTCTGGGTGGAGTGAGGGCTGCGGGCTACGCTGGCCGCATGACTACTCTGATCCTCACCGTCGCGGGTGCAGACCGTCCTGGCCTCGTGGCCGCCGTCGCCGATGTCGTGGATGCGCACGGCGGCAACTGGGAGAACAGCTCGCTGGCCGAGCTCGCCGGCACGTTCGCGGGCGTCATCGAGGTCTCCGTGCCGACCGAGCAGGCGGCGGAGCTCGAGAGCGCTCTGCGCGGCCTCCAGGGCCAGGGGCTCCTCACGCTCGCCGTGCTCACCGGCACCCCGGATGCCGCCGCAGACGACGATCAGCTGCTCGAGATCCAGGTGCTCGGCAACGACCGTCCCGGCATCGTGCGCGAAGTCTCCGGCGTGCTGAGCGCGCATGCCCTGAGCATCGAGGAGCTCGCCACCGAGACCAGGGATGCCGCGATGGCCGGAGGGCGTCTGTTCGAGGCGTCGGTCACCGCGAAGGTTCCGGCCTCCGTCGACCTCGACGCCCTGCGTGCCGACCTCGAGCGCATCGCCGCCGAGATCCAGGTCGACATCACCCTCGGCTGAGCATTCCGCCAGAACGCGCGTCAGTCCTCGAGGCCGGAGTACCTCCGCACCCAGTACTCCGTGTACGACACGTGCGCCGAGGCCGCAGCACTCGCGGCGACAGGGTCGGCGGCGGCGAGTCCGCGCAGGATCGCACGGTGGCCGGCATCCGAGTGCACCTTCAGCTCGGCGGCGTCCTCGGGGTCGGAGATCCGATAGGCCCTCGAACGCGAACGCAGCACGTCGATCAGACTGGTCAGCGCCTCGTTCCCCGCAACGCCGGAGATCGCCATGTGGAATTCGTGGTCGAGCCGCGACTGCGCCTCGAAGTCGGTGGTCGCCTCGATCTCGTCGAGCACACGGTCCAGCGACGCCACCGTGTCCTCGTCGATGCGGGCTGCGGCGAGCGCGGCGGCATGCGGTTCGAGCACGCGGCGCAGCTCGGTCAGCTCCAGCACTCCGGCCATCGGCAGCAGTCCGACGGTGAGTGACAGGCTGCCGATCAGATCGGCGGCACGCAGCTCGCTGACGTAGCTGCCGGAGCCGTGACGGGTGTCGAGCACACCGAGAGCGGCCAGCATCCGGATCGCTTCGCGCAGGGATCCCCGGGAGACGCCGAGACGTTCGCAGAGCTCGCCTTCGCTCGGCAGCCGGTCGCCGGGTCGCAGCGCGCCGTCGGCGATCAGCGCCCGCAGCCCGTGCAGCGCCGTGTCGAGTGCGCTCATCGTCATCCTCTCTGACACTCCCCCGCCCCTCGTGAAGTCTGTCGGAACTCCCCTTCGCAGGGAACTCGTATGACAACTATGTTTCATCTTCTCCTTTTCGTGGCAGTTTTCCACGGCATGTGGCAAAGTTGTGCAACAACTCGCCCGACTCATCGATGAGGACTGATGCCCGCACCGCTGTTCCCCGCACCGCTCACGCTGAACTCCGGCATGCGAGCGCGCGACGCCTGGCCCCTCGACCGGGAAGTGATCCACCTCAACCACGGATCCTTCGGCGCGGTCCCATCCGTCGTCGTCGAGCATCAGGACGCCCTGCGCCGCCGCGCCGATCTCAGCCCCGTCGAGTGGTTCCCGCGCATCGCCGAACGCGTGCAGGAGGCTCGCGAGCGCACCGCCCCGTTCGTGGGCGCGCGTGCGGAGGACAGCGCCTTCGTGCCGAACGCCTCCGCGGCGGCGACCGTGGTCTACAACGCGCTGCAGCTCGAGACCGGTGACGAGATCCTCGTGACCGACCAGGGGTACGGGGCCATCACGATGGGAGCCGAGCGCCTCGCCCGCCGGTTCGGTGCGACGGTCCGCACCGTCGCCCTGCCCCTGCTCGCCTCCGACGACGAGATCGTGCAGCTCTTCACCGATGCGCTCACGCCCCGCACCCGCCTGATCGTCGTCGACCAGATCACCTCCCCCACCGCGCGGCTGCTGCCCACGCGGCGCATCGCCGACGCCGCGGCCCAGCGCGGCGTGCGCACACTCGTCGACGGCGCCCATGCCCCCGGCCTCATCCCCGACGCGGCAGCGGTCGCGGGAGGCGACTGGTGGTTCGGCAACCTGCACAAGTGGCCCTGCGCCCCGCGCGGCTCTGCCCTGCTCGTCACGACCGCTCCCGACCGCGACGAGCTCTGGCCGCTCATCGACTCGTGGGCCGCTCGCGAGCCGTATCCCACCCGCTTCGACACCCAGGGCACGATCGACGCCACGACCTACCTGGCGACCCCGACCGCGATCGACTTCATCGAGAGCGAGTTCGGCTGGGCGGCCGCGCGCACGGCGATGGCGGAGATCGCGGATGCCGGTGCCGCGGTGATCGCCGAAGCCCTGCGCCCCTACGGCGACGAGGACCCGCTCACCCCGCTCCCCTCGCCCGTGCCGTCGATGCGACTCGTGCGCCTTCCGCTCGGGCTCGGCGCGACCCGCGAAGAGGCCGACGCCCTGCGCATGGACCTGCTCGACGAGGTGGGCGTCGAGACGGCCTTCACCAGCTTCCGCGGCGTCGGCTACTTCCGACTCTCCGCCCACCTCTACAACGAGGCCGCCGACTACGAGGCCTTCGTCGAGCGCTGCGTCCCGCAGATCCTCAGCCGTGCCGGCATTCGCCGCGCCGATTCCCTCATCCTTCCCTGACCGCGTCCATCCCCCCGCCCGACCGCAACATCCACCCCCACCCCACCGAGAGGCACATCGTGAAGAACAAGATCTTGACGACCGCAGCGGGATTCGGCACCGTCGCCGTCCTCGCTCTCACCGGCTGTTCCGCAAGCTCCGGCCCGTCCGCCGACGGCGCCGTCACCCTGCAGATGGTCGAGAGCCTGACCAACCCCGCTCGCACCGAGCTCCTACGCGGACTGCTCGACGACTTCGAGAAAGCGAACCCGAAGATCACGGTCAACCTGGTCTCCCCTCCCACCGAGCAGGCCGACGCGAAGATCCAGCAGATGCTGCAGTCCGGCAAGGGCGTCGACGTCCTCGAAGTCCGCGACATCACGGTCGGACCGTTCGCGAACAACGGCTGGCTGTACGACCTGGGCCCCGACCTCGAGAAGTGGGACGGCTGGGATGCTCTGACCGACAACGCGCAGTCCGCCTCGGTCGCCGCCGACGGCAAGAGCTACTTCGTGCCCTACGGCTTCTACGGCCTGTCGCTGTTCTACCGCACCGACCTCGTGAAGGACGCCGGCTTCGACGGTCCGCCGCACAGCTGGAAGGACCTGCTCGAGCAGGCGAGCGCGATCCAGGACCCGTCGAACAACATCTACGGCTATGCCTTCCGCGGCGGCCAGAACGCCAACAGCAACGTGGTCGCGGCCATCGAGGCGTACACGATCGACGGACTCGACGTCGACGACGCGTTCCTGATGGAGGACGGCTCGACGATCTTCGCCGCCCCCGAGGCACAGGATGCCGTCGACGACTACTTCGACCTCTTCAAGAAGGCCTCCCCGCCCTCCGCCGTCTCGTGGGGCTACCCCGAGATGGTCGCCGGCTTCACGAACGGCACCACCGCCTTCCTGCTGCAGGACCCCGAGGTCATCGCGACCGTGCAGGACTCCTCGCTGACCGAAGACCAGTGGGACACCGCTCCGCTGCTCGTCGGCCCGTCGGGCAAGGCCGCGCAGCCGCTCGCCGTCGCCGGCTGGGGTGTGGCCGAGAACAGCGAGAACAAGGAGGCGGCCGTCAAGCTGGTCGAGTTCCTCTCTTCGGCCGAGCCCGCCACCGAGTTCGCGCAGGCCAACAGCCTGGTGCCGATCATCACGGCCGCAGCCGACGACGACTTCTACTCGTCGGGCCCGTGGACCAGCTACGTCACCATGACGGAAGACCCGGAGACGTACGTCAACGTGCGTCAGCCGCGCGGGGTCAGCTGGTGGACCGAGTGGATCCAGAAGTCCGACCAGGACGTGCAGAACGTGCTGCTGGGCAACATGTCGACCAGCGACCTGCTGGCGTCGTGGGATGCGTTCTGGACCGAGAAGTACGCCGCGGAAAAGGGCTGACCTGTGGCCCGCACCGCTCAGAAGGGAGGCTCCGTCGGCACTGCTTCGCAGCAGCCAGCCGTCGGGGCCTCCCCGGCATCGCGCCGGCGCCCGTTCCGCGGCCGCCAGGCATGGACGCTGCTGGCCTTCCTCGCGCCGGCGATCGTCTTCGTCTGCTGGTTCACCTACTGGCCGATGCTGCAGGGCGCGCGCATGGCCTTCCACGACTGGAACCTGTGGGATCTCACGTCGACGCCGTTCGTGGGCTTCGACAACTTCCTCGCCGTGTTCCGCGATCCGGCGTTCCCGACCGTCGCGGGAAACTCCGTGCTGTGGGTCGTCGGCTCGCTCGTTCCGCAGCTCGTGATCGGGTTCCTGATCGCGCTCGCCCTGCGCAAGAGGTTCCGCTTCCGCGGGCTCTACCAGGCGCTCGTGTTCTTCCCGTGGGCGGTGTCGGGCTTCCTCATCGGCATGCTCTTCCGCTGGATGTTCAACGCCGAGTTCGGCGTGGTCAACGACCTGCTCATGAAGGCCGGGCTGATCGACGCGCCGCTGCCCTGGCTGGCCGACCCGAAGCTCGCGATGTTCGCGGTGATCGTCGCGAACGTCTGGTACGGGGTGACGTTCTTCGCGATCATGATCCTCGCGGCCCTGCAGTCGGTCCCCGACGAGATGCTGGAGGCGGCGAGCCTCGACGGCGCCGGCAAGTTCCGTCAGCTGTTCTCGATCATCATCCCGTACATCTCGATGACGCTGCTGCTGACGATCCTGCTGCGCGTGATCTGGATCTTCAACTTCCCGGACATCATCTACGCGATGACCAACGGCGGACCCGCCAACCAGACGCACATCATCACGACCTGGATGATCAACTACACCCAACAGGGCAACTACGGCTTCGCGAGCGCGATCGGCCTCATCGTGATGGCGGTCCTGTTCGTGTTCTGCGCGTTCTACCTGATGGCGATGCGGAGAGTGCAGCGATGACCATGACAGACGCCTCGCGGACGGGCTCCTCGATCACCGAGACCCGCCGCATCACCGTGCCCGACCCGGCATCCGCACCGCGCCCGAAGCCGCGCGTCACGATCGGCGGCATCGTCCGTGTCGTGGGCCTGGGGCTCTGGCTCGTGATCACGCTGTTCCCGCTGTACTGGATCGCGCTGACGTCGATCAAGTCGCCGGGCACGATCAACCGTTTCCCGATCGAGTACTGGCCGAGCGAGCCGTCGCTCGAGAACTACATCAGCCTGTTCCAGAAGAGCTCGTTCGGGGTCTTCCTCGGCAACTCCGCCCTGGTCGCGGTCGTCGGCGGTGCCGTGGCCACCCTCATCGCCCTGTTGAGCGCCTACGTGCTGGCCCGGTTCGAGTTCCGCGGCAAGGGCGCGATCCTGATCGCGTTCCTGCTGACCCAGATGATCCCGGCGTTCATCGCGCTCGGGCCCCTCTACTCGATGATGACCGACCTCGGCCTGGTCGACACCAAGCCGGGGCTCATCCTCGTGTACATCGCGATCTGCATCCCGTTCTCGACCGTCATGCTGCGGGGCTTCTTCGAGAACGTGCCGGATGCGCTCGAAGAGGCGGCGATGATCGACGGATGCTCACGCCTGGGCGCTCTGTTCCGCGTGCTCGTCCCGGTGATGACCCCCGGCATCATCGCGGCGTTCATCTTCAACTTCGTCAACTGCTGGAACGAGCTGTTCCTCTCGGTCGTGCTGATGAACACCGACGCGAACCGCACCGTGCCCTCGGCGCTGAACGGCTTCATCTCCACCTTCAACATCGACTGGGGCTCGATGAGTGCCGCCGCGGTGTTGACGATCCTGCCGACCATGGCGATGTTCGCTCTCGCGAGCCGCTGGATCGTGCAGGGCCTGACCGCCGGCGCCGTCAAGGAGTAAGACGAGCGCCGAGACCCACGCCCAACGTCGAGACCCACCCCCGCATACGTCAGCGGGGGTGGGTCTCGACGCTACCGATGGGTCTCGGCGTCAGATCAGGGCACTCAGACCAGGCGCGTCTTCGGGGAGGTCGAGTACGTCGCCTCCGCGTCGCGGTTGACCGTGTCGCCCAGGGCCTCGTCGATCGCGGTCATGGTGTCGGCGTCGAGCTTCACACCAGAGGCCTTGACGGTCTCGGCGAGCTGCTCCGGACGCGAGGCTCCGACAAGGGCCGCTGCCACGTTCGGGTTCTGCAGCACCCACGCGATCGCGAGCTGCGGCATCGACAGGCCCGCCTGCTCGGCGATCGGCTTGAGGCGCTGGACGGCGGTGAGGATGTCGTCCTGCAGGAAGCTCTTGATGAAGTCGGCGCCGCTGTGGGGGTCGGTCGCACGCGAGCCCTCTGGCACCGGCTGACCAGGGAGGTACTTGCCGCTGAGCACGCCCTGCGCCATCGGCGACCAGACGATCTGCGAGATGCCGAGCTCTTCGGATGCCGGCACGACCTTGCCCTCGATGACACGCCACAGCATCGAGTACTGGGGCTGGTTCGAGATGAGCTGGATGCCGAGCTGCTTGGCGAGAGCATGCCCCTCGCGCAGCTGCTCCGCGGTCCACTCCGAGACGCCGATGTAGAGCGCCTTGCCCTGGCGGACGACGTCGGCGAAGGCCTGGAACGTCTCCTCGAGCGGGGTCTCGTAGTCGAAGCGGTGCGCCTGGTACAGGTCGACGTAGTCGGTGCCGAGGCGCGTGAGCGAGCCGTTGATCGACTCGAAGATGTGCTTGCGGCTCAGGCCGGTGTCGTTCGGTCCCTTGGGGCCGGTCGGGAAGTAGACCTTCGTGAAGATCTCCAGCCCCTCGCGGCGCTGACCCTCCAGCGCCTTGCCGAGCACGACCTCCGCGGCCGTGTTGGCGTAGGTGTCGGCGGTGTCGAAGGTGGTGATGCCGGCGTCGAGGGCGGCATGCACGGTCTTCACGGCGGCGTCGTCGCCGACCTGTGAGGCGTGGGTGACCCAGTTGCCGTAGGTGATCTCCGAGACCTTGAGACCGCTGTTGCCGAGATAGCGATAGTTGACCATGGATCAACGCTACTGGCTGCCCACTATGGCCGGGCCGGATGCGAGGGAAGAGGTCAGGCGGTCGCAGGAGCGGAGCGTGCCCGGAGCACGGCGACCACCCCGCCGAGCACCAGCAGGGCTGCCGCGGAGGCGCTGGTGATATAGAACGCTCGCACTCCGGGGAGGTAGATGCCCGCCGAGATCATGAAGGTATCGGCCAGCGCCATGCCAGGACCGAACGAGGCGATGAAGAAGCCCGGCGCTCCGAGCATGAGCAGACTCAGGAAACCGGCAGCCGCGATCATCGGAACGGCCCTCGACGTCATCACGATCACAGCGAGGGCGAGGGCGAGCACGACTCCCACCCCGAGAATCATGATGGTCGTCGGCGCGTTGAGCGACTCACCCGCTCCGCTCAGCTCAGCGCGGATCTGGTCGAGGGTGAGCCCGGGAGCGGACGCGAGAGGCGTCCACACCAGGATCTGCACCGCGGCGAGCGCGGCATAGATCGTGACGGCGAGCACGCCGACGATCGAGATCCACAGCGTCTGCATCCGCATGGTCCGACGCTGCATCCGAGTCATGCGGGTCAGCCTAAGAGGACATCCCGAGAGTCTCCCGATACTCGCGCCAGGCCGCTCCGAGTCGGCGGATCCCCTCTGCCAGCACGTCGTCGGGGGCGGTGAACGGGATGCGGATGTGGTCGTCCGGCGACGCGGATACCGCGAACGCCGCGCTCCCCGCGACCGAGACGCCGTGCGTTGCGGCCGTCCTGGCGAGCGCCGCCGCCGACCCCGCGGGCAACCGCACCCACAGCGAGAGCCCGCCACGGGGCGGTTCGACCGTCCAGTCGGGCAGGTGCTCGGCCATGAGCGCCTGGAGCAGTCTCAGCCGTTCCTGGTGGATGCGGCTGTTCGCCCGGCGCAGGTCGTCGGCGCGGGCGATCAGGTCGAGCGCGAGCAGCTGGGCCGGCACGCTGGTGGACTGGTCGGCGAGCTGGCGCGCACCGCGCAGCCGTCGCACGAGCACGGGGTCGGCGCGCAACCAGCCGATCCGCAGCCCCGCCCACACCCACTTCGACACCGACTCGACCACGATGACGGGGGCATCCGCGCGCTCGGCCGCGAGCGTGGGCGGTACGACCCCGTCGAAGGAGATGCCCGCGAGCACGCGGTCTTCGATGACGGGAACGCCGTACTGCGCGGCGAGCTCGGCCACCCGGTGCCTCGCGGGGGCAGGCAGGCGCGACCCGGTGGGATTCTGGTGATGCGGGTTCAGCGCGACGAGCACGGGGCGCAGTCGGGCGAGCGCCTGCTCCAGCGCGTCGACGTCGAGACCGTCGTCCCCCATCGGGACGCCGTGCACCGTGCCACCGCGCAGTCCGACCGAGTCGGTGACTCCCGGCCAGGTGATCTCCTCGGCGAGCACGATGTCGCCGGGCCCGACGAGCGCATTCACCACGAGGCTGATGGCCTGCTGCGCGCCGTGGGTGACGAGGATCTGCTCCGGTGTGGTCGGGGTCCCTTCCGCGGTGCACATGTCGGCGATGAGGGCGCGCAGGGCAGGCAGGCCCGCAGGGTCGGTCTCGGGCAGCAGAGCGAGGTCGAGCCGCGGCTTGTGATCGCGGATGAGCTGCACCCCGAGGTCGGAGATCTGCGGCACGGTGCGCAGGAGATCGATCGCGTTCGGCAGTGCGGAGAACAGGGCTTCTCCTCGCCCCGGTCGCTGGGCGGGCACGGCGGTTGCGGCTGTCCCGGCGATGCGGGTGCCGCTCCCCTGCCGCCGGTCGACGAGACCGCGCTCGGCGAGGTCGGCGTACGCGGCGACGACCGTGCCGCGCGACACGGACCCTGCCGCTGCCAGTGCACGCTCCGCGGGCAGCCGGTCCCCCGGGCGCAGCTCACCACTCGCGATCAGCCCCTCGACGCCCCGCGAGAGCCGGGCGGCGAGAGTGCCGTCTCCCTGTGTCCAGCGGCCGAGCCGTGCCGAAAGCGCCTCCGACGACACATCACCTGCCTGCACGAGAGATGCCGCTCGTCCCGCAGCAATGGCCGATACCTGATCCATTGGCCCGCCATTGGCCCTGTCTTTCACGCTCATGAGAACCGATTCTGGACCAATGAACACGCATTTCGCCAGCAGTCCTTCAGAGCCTGGACCAATCAACCCCGATTGGACCATCGCACAGCTCCTGGAGTGGCTCAGCGATGATGTCCGCCAGCACGATGTCACGCTTCAGCATCCGCTCGCCCGCATCGAGGCACTGCTGACCGGAGCGCGCTGGGCACGCACCCCGTCCACCGTTGCGTTGATCCGCTCGATCGCCGCCGCTGTCCGCGACGACCCGGCGCGGGGAAGCATCCGGATCAGCGAGCTCTCCCCGCAGCAGGCGCCACGGATGCCGGAGCGCATTCCTCAACTCGCCTGACCGGAGCCTCGCGGAGCCTCGCGCAGCCTCGCCGCACCGCGGTGCCCGGCTCAGCCGATCGTCGGACGAACCAGCTGCTCCTGCTCCTCGAGCGTCTGCGCCTGCGCGCGCTTCTCCGCCCGTTCCCGCTCCTGCGCCTCGGCCGCCTCTCGGCGTTCCGCACGCGTCTGCGGCTCACCGGAGCCCGCCTCGGCCTGTACCTCCTGGGACTGGTCCGTCACGATCTTGGCGCGGTCACGGAACCCCTCGGCCGTCACCCGGTCGAGTGCGACCTGCTTGCGGATCGCCGCGGCCTTCTCGTAGAGGCTCGGGTCACCGTAGCTCGTGAGCACCTTCACGAGCACCGGCAGCAGCTCGATCATGAAGAACAGCGCGGCGATCAGGATGTGCGCCCACAGGATAGAGGGCTCCTTCTCGCTCAGCCGGTTGAGTCCGCTGATCTGGCTGAGCAGCCCGACGGCCCCGGCGTTGCCCTGCGCCACGGCGTCGGCCCGCGCGTTGTACGCGGCGAGTGCCTGGTCGTAGGAGTCGCGGGCGGTCGGCAGCTGCGACTTCGCCTGCTCGCGGTTCTGCGCCTCCGACGACGAGGTGTTCTCCTTCGCGGCGGTTCCCGCAGCGGCGAGCTCCTCGTTCGCGGTGCGCAGCTGCGCGGCGAGCGCGTCGTAGGTCTGCTGGGCCTCGGCGAGCTGCGCCTTGGCGGCATCCGAGCTGGCGCCCTGGCCGTTGACGCCGGTGCAGCCGGGAACGGTGCCGGCACCCTCACCCGTCAGTTCGCACTGGTACAGCACACGAGCCTGGTCGATCACGGCCTGCTGAGCGGTCATCTTCGCGGTCACGTCATCGACCGTCGCCTGGGCCGCAGACTCCGTGGCCGACGACGCGTCCGTCCCCGCGACGATGCCGGTCGCCGCCTGGTTCTCGAGCTCGGCGACCTTGGCGGATGCCGCGTCGAGCGCGATCTTCTCCGGGCCCGATTCGAGAGCCTCCTGGTCGGATTGCGACTGCGTGATGTTGGTGGAGGCGACCTCGCGGGCGATGTCGTTGTGGAAGATCTGCAGCACGAGCGGCTCGGCGACGACGAAGCCGATGATCGCGGCCATGATCACACGCGGGATCGCGAGGCCGATGAGGCGCCAGACGTTCCTCGTCGAGCTCATGGTCGAGGTGAGGAAGCGGTCGAGGTTGAAGATGATGAGCGCCCACACGAGCGCCAGCGGCACGGCCAGCCAGATGGCCGCCTGCACACCGGTGGTGAGGGCGAAGAGCATCGAGATCGCCGAGACGAGCGCGGTGCCGGCGAGCACGAAGAACATCTGCACGAAGCGCGGCGTCTCGCCGGGGACGCGGTCGAGGATCTCGCCTTCCGCTCCTCCGAGGATCGCGAGGGTCCGCGCGCGCGAACCGGGAGTGCGCGGTGCGCGCGTCTTGCGGGGCCGGCGCGCGCGCGGCTCGCGCGGGGGCTTCACCAGGGCGGGCTCTTCTGAGACGAGGGCGTCGGCGATCGGGGTCGCCTCCGACGGCGCGGATGCGGACGCCTCACGGGTGGCGTCGTCCGTGCCGGTGGGCTCGAACTCGCGCAGGAAGTCGAGGTCATCCGTGACGGCGTCGGGTTCGCTGTCGAGGATGATCCGACCCTGCGAGTCGTAGCGACCCGGTCGATGGGCGGAATAGGGCATCCGAACAATCTACGAAAGGTCGCCTGTGCATCGCGTGGAAGAGTGCTTTGAGCGACTCACAGCTTGGGCGGCGGAACCGGGCGGATCAGGTTGCCGGCAGAAGCCGATCGAGGGCGGCGGCATAGGCGGAGAGCCCGTCGTCGAGCGTGAAGTGCCCGGCGGCGGCCAGCGTTCCGAGCCCGTGGATCAGACCCCACAGCGCGACGACATCGGTCGGTCGGTCCAGGCCCGCGGCGGCTGCACTCTCGGCGAGCACGGCCTCGAGCCCGTCGATCAGGGGCGCCATCGTCGGGGTGGGCGCCCCGGGCACGCAGACGGTCGGGTCGTAGACCGCATCGAACGCGTGCGGATGCTCGACCGCGAAACGGATGTACGCGGATCCCCCCTCGGTGAGCGCGGCCCGCGGGGTGCGGGCGTTCTCGGCGGCGGCGCGGACCCGGTCGAGGAGGTCGGCCATGCTGCGCTCGGCGATCGCCTTCAGCAGTCCGAGCCGGTCCGAGAAGTGGTGATAGGGGGCGTTGTGGCTGACGTTCGCGGCCCGAGCGACCTCGCGCAGGCTGATCTCCGCCGCGGGCATGCGCTCCAGCAGCTGCATCGCGGCGTCTTCCAGCGCACGGGCGAGATCGCCGTGGTGGTAGCCGTCCTTCGAACTTGACATGAGCAACATCCTCTCCTATCTTGACAGTGTCCACCAGCTTGACACTGTCCAGATAGGAATCCGACATGCCCGCTCTCGTGATCGACGGTCATCCCGATGCCCGCTCCCTGACCGCCGCGCTCGCGCAGCGCTACGCCGCAGCCCACGGCGACGCACGCGTGCTCGCCCTCCGCGACCTCGACTTCGACCCGAACCTGCGCTTCGGCTACCGCGAGCGCATGACGCTCGAGCCCGACCTCGTCGAGGCGAAGCGCGCACTGCAGAGCGCCGACACGGTCGTCATCGCGACGCCGCTGTGGTGGGGGTCGGTCCCCGCCCTGCTGAAGGGCTTCTTCGACCGCGCCCTGCTGCCGCAGCAGGAGTACCGGTACACGAAGCTCGGTCTCGTCGAGGGCCTGCTGCCGGCACGCCACGGCCGCCTGCTCCTGCTCGCGGACACACCCTGGTACTTCGTGCCGTTCACCGGATTGCCCGCGCAGACCCACGTCGCCCGGGGGACGATGCGCTTCTGCGGGATCCGCTCGGTGCGCACGCACCGCATGCTCGGTGTGAAGGACGCGAGCGATGCCACCATCACGCGGTGGCTCGACCGCGCCGAACGGCTGGGCGCCGCGGACGGACGCCGAGCGGGTGCGCCTCAGCCGATCGCGGCGGAAGCGGCCTCGTCCTCGGTCGTGGCGACGAGCTGACCGCAGGCGCCGTCGATCTCCTTGCCGCGGGTGTCGCGGAGGGTCGTGGGGATACCGGCGTCGTTGAGCCTGCGCACGAACTCGTTCTGCACCGGGATCTCCGACGAGGTCCAGATCGAGCCGGGCGTCGGGTTCAGCGGGATCGGGTTCACGTGCACCCAGCCGCGGCCACGCTGATTGAGCTTCTCGGCCAGCAGGTCGGCGCGCCAGGCGTGGTCGTTCATGTCCTTGATGAGTGCGTACTCGATCGAGACGCGGCGACCGGTCTTGGCGTAGTACTCGTAGGCGGCATCGAGGGCCTCGTCGACCTTCCACCGCGAGTTCACGGGGATGAGCTCATCGCGCAGGTGGTCATCGGGCGCGTGCAGAGACAGCGCGAACGTGACCGGGATGTTCTCGTCGGCGAGCTTCTTGATCGCGGGCACGAGGCCCACGGTCGACACCGTGATGCCGCGCGCGCTCATACCGAGGCCGTCGGGTTGCGGGGCGACCATCGAGCGCACCGCATCCATCACGCGCTTGTAGTTGGCGAGCGGCTCCCCCATGCCCATGAAGACGATGTTCGAGACACGCTCCATGCTGTGGTCATCGGCCTTCTTGCCACCGAGCCCGCCTTCGGCGATCAGACGGTTGGCGCGGACGATCTGCTCGATGATCTCGGCCGTCGACATATTGCGGGTGAGCCCCGCCTGTCCGGTCGCGCAGAACGGGCAGTTCATGCCGCAGCCGGCCTGGCTCGACACGCACAGCGTGATGCGGCCGGGGTAGCGCATGAGCACCGACTCGACCAGCGCGCCGTCGTGCAGGCGCCACAGGAACTTGATCGTGTCACCGCGGTCGGTCTCCAGGCGTCGCACCTCGGTGAGCAGAGGCGGGAGCATGCCGGCGACGAGCTGCTCCCGGGTGTCGGCCGGGAGGTCGGTCATCTGCTCGGGGTCGGACGTGTAGTGACGGAAGTAGTGCGTCGACAGCTGCTTCGCGCGGAAGCCCGGAAGCCCGAGCTCCTTGACCTTCTCGGTGCGCTCGGCCGGCGTGAGGTCGGCCAGGTGCACCGGCGGCTTGCCGCGCTTGGGGCTCGCGAACTGCAGCAGCGGACGCCCCTCGGCATCCTTCTGCTGGGTCCATCCCTCGGTCGCGGGGCGCACCTGCGCCGTGCGCGTCTCGCGGACCTTGCCCTGGGCGGGCCGACCCTGCGGGGCGGACGCGGATGCTGCGGGGCGCGTCTCGCGCGTGCGGGGAGTCTCGGTCATACCCTCCAGGGTACGCGGTGGCGGATGGGAACGCCCTGGGGCGCGGGAGGCGACCTCTCTAGACTGAGCCCATGGATGCCGTGCTGTGGATCATCGCGATCGTCGTCGGCCTGATCGTGGTCGTCGCGATCCTCGCGGTCGCACTGCGCGGCATGCGGCCGAAGCTGCCGGAGCCACAGGTGTTCACCCCGTCGCCCACGACCGCGCGCACGGCTCCGGCCTCGTCGGCGTCGGCGTCGGTCTCCGGTCTGACGCCGACCGTGATCGCCGAGATCGACCGGCTCGTCTCGGCCGGGCAGAAGATCCACGCGATCAAGCTCTACCGCGACCACTCGGGCGTCGGCCTCAAGGAGGCGAAGGACCGCATCGAGCACTGGTCGGTCAGCACCACGGCGCCGCACCTCGCAGCCGTGTCGAACGCCACGGCCACACGCTCATCGATCACCCCGACCGCCATGACCCCGTCGTCTGTGCGCGCGTCGCTGCCGCCGTCGGTCGCCACCGAGATCGACAGGATGGTCGCCGGCGACTCCGCCATCGCCGCGATCAAGACGCTGCGCCAGCACACCGGACTCGGGCTCAAGGAGTCGAAGGAACTGATCGAGGCCTGGCCGCGCACCCACGCCTCCTGACCAACTTGTCGTTACAGGCTGCGCCCGGGAGAATGGACGAGCCCGCCCGATGAAGGAGCCCCATGCCCGACCGTCTCGACCGCGCCCGCACCACCGGCATCCTCGCCGTTCTCCGCGCCCCCTCCCCTGAACTGGCGCTCGAGGCCTCCGAGGCGATCATCCGCGGCGGTGTCACGGGCATCGAGGTGACCTTCTCCACGCCCGATGCACCCGCCGTCATCCGCGAGCTCATCGCACGCCACGGCGACGCCGCCCACATCGGCGCCGGCACCGTGACCACCGCAGCGCAGGCGGAGCAGGCCGCCGAGGCGGGCGCCGAGTTCTTGGTGAGCCCCGGCACGCTGCCCCACCTCACCCGCAGCATGCTCGACACGGGTCGCGTCGTGATGACCGGAGCCATGACGCCGACCGAGGTCATGGCCGCGCTCGAGCTGGGCGTCGACGTGGTGAAGATCTTCCCGGCCTCCCTCGGCGGCCCCTCGTACCTCGGCGCCCTGCGCGGACCGTTCCCCGACGCTCCGCTGATGCCCACCGGCGGCGTGAGCCCCGACAACCTCGCCGCGTGGTTCGCCGCCGGCGCGGTAGCGGTAGGCGCCGGGGGCGACCTCGCGAACGGCGCGTCGATCAAGGCTGCCGACTGGGCCGACATCGAGCAGCGCGCTGCACGGTTCGCGGCGGCTCTCGCCGCCACGCGAGACTGATCGCCCCGCACCCGCCGACCCAGGAGGCCACTGTGATCGACGCCACCCGCGATCTGCTCGCCGCAGCGCGCGGTTATGACGCGATCGTCGCCGAGCTCGAGAGGTGATCGCGCTCGATCCGTGGGCCTGGTCGGCGCTCGCCCTGGCCGCGGTGACGATCGGCATCTCGAAGACGGCGCTTCCCGGCGGCAGCATCCTCGCGATCGCGCTGTTCGCGGCGGTCCTGCCCGCACGCACCTCCACGGCGGCGATGCTGCTGCTGCTCATGGTCGGCGACGTGTTCGCGCTCATCGCCTACCGTCGGCATGCGCATTGGCCCACGCTGCTGCGCCTCGCCCCCGCGGTCATCGCCGGCCTCCTGGTCGGATTCGCCTTCCTCGCGCTCGCCGGCGACGGCATCGTCCGCCGCGCGATCGGGGTGATCCTGCTGCTGATGATCGCGGTGACGCTGTGGCGCCGGTGGCGGCAGAGCAGGGCGGACGCCGCGGCTCCGCCGTCCGGTGGCATCGTGCTCGCCGGTACCTACGGCACGCTCGGCGGCTTCACCACCATGGTCGCGAACGCCGGGGGGCCGGTCATGTCGATGTACTTCCTGGCCACACGCACCCCGGTGCAGGTGTTCCTCGGCACGTCGGCATGGTTCTTCGCCATCATCAACGCGATCAAGGTGCCGTTCCTCGCAGGCCTGGGTCTGTTCGAGACACCCGTGCTGCTGATGGATGCCGTCCTCGCCCCGCTCGTCGTGGCCGGTGCGCTCCTGGGCCTGTGGGTCGCGCGGAAGATGAATCAGCGGGTGTTCGACCGCATCGTGATCGTCCTCACGATCGTCGGCGCCGTGTACCTGCTGTTCTAGGGAGATCCCCCGCGTCTCAGTCGAGGAAGATGTCGGGGAAGAGCGCGTCGTCGGGGGCGCCGGGGATCGCGGCGTAGCCGGAGAAATCGGTGACGCCGTCGGCTTCGAGCACGTCCTCGACGATGAGCGTCTGCCCGGTGAACGACGCCGCGGGCTTGAGCAGCACGGCGTAGGCGGCATCGGCGTAGATGTCGGGCGTGCGGCTGGCGGCCATGACCTTGTCGCCCCCGAGGAGGTTCTGCACCGCAGCGGTCGCGATCGTGGTGCGCGGCCAGAGCGTGTTGGCGGCGATCCCGTCGCGCGCGAACTCGGCGGCGAGGCCGAGCGTGACCATGGTCATGCCGAACTTGGCGAGCGTGTACCCGGTGTGCGCGCCGAGCCACTTCGGGGTGGGGTTCAAGGGCGGCGACAGCGACAGGATGTGCGGGTTCTCGGCATCCTTCAGGATCGGCACCGCCGCTCGCGAGAGCATGAACGTTCCGCGCACGTTGACATCCTGCATCAGGTCGTACTTCTTGGCGTTCAGGTCGAGCGAGCGCGAGAGGTCGATCACGCTGGCGTTGTTGATCACGATGTCGATGCCGCCGAACTCACCCTGCGTCTTCATGACCGCCTCGGTGATGTCGTCGTCGTCGCGCACGTCGCCGACGATCGGCAGGGCCTGGCCACCCGCCGCGCGGATCTGCTCGGCGGCGGTGTGGATCGTGCCCTCGAGCTTCGGATGCGGGGTGTCGGTCTTCGCGAGCATCGCGATGTTCGCACCGTCTGCGGCAGCCCGCAGCGCGATCGCGAGGCCGATGCCGCGGCTGCCGCCCGACATCAGGATGGTCTTGCCTGCAAGGGACATGGGTTCTCCTGGGTTCTCGATCGCGAAGGGAAAGGCAGCCGCGGGGTCAGCGCGGCGCCATGCGGATGGCGCCGTCGAGGCGGATGGTCTCGCCGTTGAGATAGCCGTTCTCGACGATCTGCTGCACGAGCACGGCGTATTCGTCGGGGCGACCGAGCCGCGACGGGAAGGGGACCTGCTGGCCCAGGGAGTCCTGCGCGGCCTGCGGGAGACCCATCAGCATCGGCGTCTCCATGATGCCGGGAGCGATCGTGCAGACCCGGATGCCGTAGCGGGCGAGCTCGCGCGCCACGGGGAGGGTCATGGCGTGCACGCCGCCCTTGGATGCGGAGTAGGCGGGCTGGCCGATCTGGCCGTCGAACGCGGCGACGCTCGCGGTGTTCACGATGACGCCGCGTTCCTCGTCGTGCAGCTCGTTCTTGGCGATCACGGCAGAGGCCTGCGAGATGACGTTGAACGTGCCGACGAGGTTGATGCGGATCACGCGCTCGAAGTCGGCGAGCACGGCGGGATTGCCCTCGCGGTCGAGCACCTTCGCGGGCGGAGCGATCCCTGCACAGTTCACGACGACGCGCAGCGGAGCCGCCGCCTGCGCGGCCGCGACGGCCGCCTGCACCTCATCGGCGTTCGTCACATCCGCCGCGACGAAGAGCCCGCCGAGCTCGTCTGCGATCTCGGCACCCTTCGACGAGGCGAGGTCGATGATCGTGACGTGCGCTCCCGCGGCGACCAGCCGACGCGCCGTGGCGAGTCCGAGCCCCGAGGCCCCACCGGTGATGAGTGCACCCTGTCCGCTGATCTGCATCTGATGTTCTCCTTCGAACGTCGTCGTGCGACATGCATTGATGGAACGCAGTATCAGCCTACGTGGTTCTTGGTTTCACCACGACCGGGGGAACTGCATCGAGAGCGAGCCTACGACACCGCCTGGATCGATGGCAGGATCCCGCTCATCGTGGTCGGGCAGGATGGACGGATGAGCATCCCCTCCACCTCCGTCGACGTCCCGGTGCGGGTTCGCGAGCTCTCCCGCGGCGCCGCGCTCACACCGGTCTGGCTCAATGGGATCGGGGGGCTGACCTTCCGCACCGACGACGGCCGGTACATCAAGTGGGGGCCGCTCGACGACGAGGCGAACATGCGCGACGAAGCCGAGCGCATGAGGTGGGCGCGTACCTGGATCTCGGTGCCCGAGGTACTCGAGCAGGGCCAGGATGACGCGCACGAGTGGCTCGTCACGGTCGCGATCGATGCGAGCAGTGCCGTCGACCCTCGCTGGGCCGCCGAACCGGAGACCGCGGTGCGAGCGGTCGGCGTCGGCCTTCGCGCGCTCCACGATGCACTGCCGGTGGCCGAGTGCCCCTGGGAATGGAGCACGCACCAGCGGATCGCCGACGCCGCGGAGCGCGGCACGATCGTGGCCGAAGACCTGCTCCAGGCACCGCCGATCGACCGGCCGGTGGTGTGCCACGGCGACGCCTGCATGCCCAACACGCTTCTCGACGCCGACGGACGCCCCACCGCCTTCGTCGATCTCGCCGCCCTCGGAGTCGCCGACCGCTGGGCCGACATCGCCGTGGCATCGATGAGCACGATGTGGAACTTCGGCACCGGATGGGAGGACACCCTCATCGAGGCGTACGGCGTCGACCCCGACCGCGACCGACTCGCGTACTACCGGCGGCTCTGGAACGAGACCTGACCCGGACCTCTCCGAGGCGGCCGTCGAGGCCGTCGTGCACGGTCTCCGTCCGCCCGGCGGCACCCGGATGATCGTCTCGAGGAGTAACGTCACTTCTCGTGTTGACCCTCCCCGCTCCGGCGCGTCGTCTCCCGCGTCGGCGGGGCTTCGCCCCCGCCCAGGCGATCGCCCTCGGCTTCGGGGCGGCGATCCTCGTCGGCACCGCGCTTCTGATGCTCCCGTTCTCGTCGCGCAGCGGCGTCTGGACGAACTTCGTCGATGCGCTTTTCACCTCGACCTCTGCGGTGTGCGTGACGGGACTCATCGTGGTCGACACCGCGACCTACTGGAGCCCGTTCGGCAAAGTCGTGATCCTGCTCCTGATCCAGCTCGGCGGGCTCGGCATCATGCTCTTCGCGGCCCTGATCGGCTTCGCGCTCGCTCGCAAGCTCAGCGTGCGTTCACGGATCTTCGCCGGCACCGAGACGAAGTCCACGGGTGTGGGCGACATGAAGCGCACCGCGATCGGCATCCTGATCACGACCTTGATCATCGAGGCGGCGGTCGCGACGGTCCTGTTCGTCCGCTTCTGGACCGGCTACGACTACGACGTGGGCCGAGCCGCCTGGCACGCCGTCTTCCACGCCGTGTCGTCCTTCAACAACGCGGGGTTCGCGCTGTACACCGACAGCCTGATCGGGTTCGTGTCCGACCCGTGGATCTGCATCCCGATCTGCATCGCGATCATCCTCGGCGGGCTCGGCTTCCCCGTGCTTCGACAGCTCCGGAAGGAGTTCAGGAACCCGCTGCACTGGTCGATGAACACGCGGATCGTGCTCGTCGCCACCCTCGTCCTGCTCACCCTCGGCACGGGGTTCACGGTGGTCGTGGAGTGGAACAATCCCGGCACGCTGGGACCGCTCGATCCCGCCTCCCGCATGCTGGCGGGGTTCTTCCATTCGGTGCAGGCCCGCACGGCCGGCTTCAACTCCGTGGACACCTCGCTCATGCACGATGAGACCTGGCTCGTCACAGATGTGCTGATGTTCATCGGAGGCGGACCGGCAGGCACCGCCGGCGGCATCAAGGTGACGACCTTCGCCGTCCTGTTGTTCATCATGTGGACCGAGTTCCGCGGCGGGACCGCGGTGAACGTGTTCGGCAAGCGGCTCTCGCGGTCTGTGCACAGGGAGGCCATCACCGTGGTGATCGTCGCCCTCGCCGCGGTGATGAGCGCAGTGATCGCGATACTCGCGATGACGGATCTCGACCTCGATCGCGTGCTCTTCGAAGTCGTCTCGGCGTTCGGTACCGTCGGCATGTCCACCGGCATCACGGCCGATCTGCCGGCGGCCGCGCAGCTCATCCTCGTTCTCCTGATGTTCCTCGGCCGGCTCGGACCGCTGACACTGGGTTCCGCGCTGGCCCTGCGCCAACGGCAGACGGCGTACGAGCTGCCCAAGGAACGCCCGGCGATCGGCTGACCGGTCTCCCCTGCACGATCGTTCGACGACAAGGACACCACATGACCAAGTTCCTCTCCTTCACCCCTGACGCCCGACGCATCGCCGAAGCCGATTCCGTCGCGGTGATCGGCCTCGGACGCTTCGGGACCTCCCTCGCGCTCGAACTGATGTCGTCGGGCACAGAGGTCCTCGGCATCGACGCCGACGAGGACATCGTGCAGTCCCTCAACGGCGAGCTCACGCAGGTGGTCAGAGCAGACTCGACACGGCTCGACGTGCTCCATCAGCTCGCGGTCGGAGAGTTCGATCGTGTCGTCCTCGCCATCGGCAACGACATCACCGCGTCGATCCTCACCGCGTCTCTGCTACTCCAGCTGCAGGTACCCGTGATCTGGGCCAAAGCGGTCGACGAGCAGCACGGGGCGGTCCTCGAACAGCTCGGCGTGCATCGTGTCATCTATCCGGAGAAGGACATGGGCCGACGCGTCGCCCATCTCGTGCGCGGCGCGGCCGCCGACTACCTGGAGATCGACCGCGGCTACGCGATCGTCAAGACCGTCGCACCCCGGCACCTGCAGGGCATCACCTTGCGAGAGGCCGCCGTGCGCAGCACGCACGGGATCACGGTGGCCGCGTATCGACCCGAACGAGGGGAATGGCGAAACGCCGAGGCCGACACCGTGCTGGGCGAAGGAGACACCGTGCTCGTCGTCGGTCCGACCACGAAGGTCGAGAGGTTCGCGCAGTTGCGTTGACTCAGGCCGAGGGGCCGAGGATGAAGTTCCACGCCCCGGTGAAGACGGCAGCAGCGACCGCTATGCCGGAGATGGCCGCGCCCACGGCGAGCAGCAGCCATTCGGCCGCCCCGAAGCGTGACTCTCGCGCCCAGGTGCGCCGGCCCGGCGCCCCGAAGCCCCGCGCCTCCATGGCCGTCGCCAGTTTGGCGCCGCGGCGGATGGAGAGCACGAGCAGGGCGAAGGCCATCCCCAGGAAGCGACGGATGCGGCCGCGATCGGCCACACCCCTGGCCCGACGCGCCAGCTCGAGCGCACGCCAATCGTCGAGGAAGAGGCCCACCATCCGGAGGCCCGCGAGTGCGCCGAGCACGAATCGGGCGGGCAGACGGACGATCTGGCCGAGACCGTCGGCGAGGTCGGTCGGATCGACGGTGATGAAGAGCACGACCGACGGCAGCGCGATCGCCAGCACACGCAGCATCGTCGCGAGCGCCAGCGCGAGCGATCCCTCGCTGATGCGCAGCACGAACCAGTCGACGTAGACGACGCCGCTGGTCTGACCGTAGAGCGCGATCGTGAGACCGGTGAGGGGCGCTGCGAGCCACACCGGCCAGGTGCGCACCCAGAACTCGCGCCAGCCGATCCCGGCGAACAGGAACAGCACGAACTCCAGGGCGAGGGCGACGGAGGCCGAGACCGGATCGAGAGTCAGGATCAGGGGTACCGCGATGAGCGCGCTCACCCCGAGCTTGGCCACCGGGTTGACCGTGGCGAGCGCTCCGGTGCGTGCGCGCGTCTCGAGAAGGCTCATGACGCACCCCCCAGCTCGAACCGCGCGGCGTGCAGGGCGCGCACGACCTCGAGGTCGTGCGTGATCGTGACGATCGCCGCACCCTCGTCTCGGAGCGCGGCGAGCATGGCGACGAGTTCGGCCCAGGTGCGGGCATCCTGCCCGAAGGTGGGCTCGTCGAGCACGAGCACGCGCGGTCTGGTCGCGATGGCTGCGGCCACCGTGAGCCGGCGCTTCTCACCGCCGGAGAGCGTGTACGGGTTGGCGGCGGCGAGGTGCGCCAGACGCAGACGGGTGAGCAGCTCGTCGCTGCGAGCGGTGATCTCGTCGTCGGTCATGCCGAGCGCCCGCGGCCCGACGGCCAGTTCCTCGCGCACGGTCTTCGCGAGCAGCTGATGCTCCGGCTCCTGGAACACCATGCCGATGCGGGTCAGCAGATCCCGCGAGCTCCAGCGGATCGGCGCGGACTCCGCACCGTTCGCGAGGAGCGCGGATGCCTCGACCGCGCCACTCGCCGGAGGAAGGAGCCCGGCGAGGGTCAGACCGAGCGTCGACTTGCCCGCCCCGTTGGGTCCGGTGATCGCGAGCGCCTCCCCCGCGTGCACGTCGAGGTCGATACCGGTGGCGACAGGACGCCCCTTGACGCGGGCGACGGCCAGGTCGCGCGCCGAGAGCAGGGTCTCCCCTGGCGGCCAGAGCGGGGGCGGCGGCGCGGCGGGAGGATGCCCCGGCACCCAGACGCCGTCCGCGGCCAGCTGTGCACCACGGACTCCGAGGACTTCCGCCGGTGCACCGTCGGCGACCACACCGCCGCTCCCGATCACGATCACGCGCGTGATGAGCGGCAACCAGACCTCGAGGCGGTGCTCGACGACGATGAGCGTCGACGGCTGAGCCTGCAGCATCCGCTCCACGGCATCGCGCACCTCGATGACCCCGGCGGGATCGAGATTCGCCGTCGGTTCATCGAGCAGCACCAGACCCGGCCCCATCGCCAGCACCCCGGCGAGCGCCAGCCGCTGCTTCTGCCCACCGGACAGGGCCTTGGTCGGGTGCCCGAGCGGCACATCGAGGCCGACGGCCTCCAGGGCCGCCTCCACCCGCGGCCAGATCTGCGCTCGCGGCACTCCGAGGTTCTCGCAGCCGAACGCCACGTCATCGCCCACTCGCGCGAGGATCACCTGGGAGTCGGGGTCCTGCAGCACGAGCCCCGCACGTCCGCGGGTGGCCACGGCAGGAGCACCGTCGACGATCAGCGTGCCCTCGCTCTCGCCCTCTTCCTCACCCCCGAGCACGCCGGCGAGGCCGTGCAGCAGGGTCGACTTGCCCGCACCCGACGCACCGAGCACGAGCACACGCTCACCGGGCTCGATGCGGAAGGAGATGTCGCGCAGCGCCCAGGCGAGGCGACTCGCGTGACGCCACCCCCAGCCGCGGGCCTCGACGGCGGCGGGGGCCGTCTGATCGGCCGACATCAGACGCGGACGCGCGCCTCGCGCCCGGAGCCGAACCGGTCCAGAGCCCCGGTCGCGGCGATGCCGCGCGCCAGCACCCAGGACAGGGCACCCGCGATGACGGCACCCGAGATGACCGTGCTGATCAGGTAGATGGTGGTGAAGGCGGGACCGGAACCGGCGTACCAGAGCACGAGATTGTTGATGCCACCGGCAAGGGCGGCGCCGGCTCCTGCGAGGATCGCGACGGGCAGCGACCAGCGGCGGTAGAAGAAGAGCAGGAAGACCAGCTCGGCGCCGAGCCCCTGCACGAGTCCGGCCTCGAGGGTGAGGAACCCGCCCCACTGGTTGCCGATGAGCGCCGAGACGACCGCCGCGAGCAGCTCGACGTAGATCGCCGCCCCGGCCTTGCGGATGATGAGTCCGCCGAGCACGCCGGCGAAGAGCCACGGGCCGTCGAGGAGGCCCTGGATGCCGGGGAGCAGCGGCTCGAGCAGGGCCTTCGGCCCGAGGTACCCGACGTTCCAGGCCAGGAAGATCAGGCCGGCTGCGACTCCGAGGACGCTGGCGACGACGATGTCGACGATCCGCCAGCGCAGGTAGCTCCGGCCCGGGGTGTTCCCCTGCGTCTTCGCGGTCGCGGATGTGGACGTGGACGTGGACGTACTCATCTGAACTCCTCCCTGCGCTGGCATGACCCAGATCAGGTTCGACGGTCGAAGCGCGATTCGCTCCCTCTCAGCCCGGCTCGCCGGACTCCCGTGGTTGTGCTGACGATCCTACCGCCGGCGACACCCACAGGGCGACAAGGCCGCGCACCGCGGAACTCGCCCGGGATTGGGTACCGTAAACGAGTGACCGCTTCAGATCCCGCCGACGAGGCGACGGGCGTCGTCGGCGACGACGGCCCGGCGAACGCCTCCCCCTCCGGACCTGTCGATGCTGCGGCAGCCGGTTCGGTGCTGACGGCCGAGCAGACGTCGACACCCGCGCTCGCCGCGGAGCCGGTGGTCGCGCCGGATCCCGTCGTGCCGCCGGAACCGGTGGTCGCGCCGGATCCCGTCGTGCCGCCGGAGCCGGTGGTGTCGCCGGAACCGGCGACCCCCGCCCTGACCAAGCCGCCTTTCGTTCCTCGCGAGCCCATCGCCGCAGAGACCTCTGACGACGCCCTCGCCCTGCTGGACGGCGCGTCACCCCGGTGGGCGGATGACACCACCACCGCCACAGCTCTGACCTGGGTGGACACCGCGACGGTCGCCGCCGGCACCGACGCCGCGACTCTCGACGAGACGTCGAAAGCCGAACCGACGGACGGCCTGCTGCGGGGGGCGCGTCTTCGTCCGGCCATCGCCCGCCCCGGAATCCTGGTGCCGCTGTCCACGCTCGTCGGCATCGTCGCCGTGTACGCCGGCACCACGCTGCTGTGGCCGTTGCACGAGGTGCCGCCCACGGTGCAGTCTGTCGAGTTCGCGACGACGCCCGCCGCCGCTGCCGCGGTCACCTGGCCGACCGAGGGCGCCGGCGCCGTGGGGATCGCCGGCATGGGCACCGCGGCATCGGTCCCCGATGCGGTGAGCATCGCGAGCATCACCAAGGTGGTGAGCAGCCTGATGGTGCTCGACCGGATGCCGCTCGCGCTCGGCGAGCAGGGCCCCGAGTTCTCGTTCACCCGCGCCGACAGCGTGAAGTACTGGGACTACCGCCGCAGCGACCAGTCCGCCCTCGATGTGCCGATCGGCGGCGTTCTGACGGAGTATCAGCTGCTGCAGGGCACGCTCATGGGCTCGGCGAACAACTACATCGACCGCCTGGCAACCGAGATCTGGGGTTCCGATCGCGAGTTCGCCCGTGCCGCAGAGGTCTGGCTGCGAGAACGCGGGCTCACCGGCATCACCGTGGTGACGCCGTCGGGCTTCGACGAACGCAACGTCGCCACTCCCGAGGCCCTGATCGCCCTCGGTGAGCGCGCCATGCAGAACCCGGTGTTCGCAGAGATCGTGGGGACCAGGTCGGTCGATCTTCCGGGTGCCGGCACCGTCGTGAACACGAACGGAATGCTCGACGACCCCGGTGTCGTGGGCATCAAGACCGGCACGCTCGTGGGCTGGAACCTGCTCACCGCGAAGGATGTGATCATCGGCGACACGACCGTGCACCTCTACGCCGCGGCCCTGAACCAGGCCGGCAACGACCAGCGACTCGCCCTCACCCGCTCCCTGTTCACCGAGGCGGAAGCCGCGCTGGAAGCTCAGGCCCCGGCCGTCGCGAAGAACACGGTCGTCGGTCAGGTCACGACCCCCTGGGGTGAGAAGGTCGACGTCATCACCGAATCCGACGCCGACGTGGTGCTCTGGAACGCAGCGACCGCCACGGCCACGGCGGACTTCGCCCTCGGCGACGAGCGTGAGCAGGACGACGCGGTGGGGACGCTCACCACAGCCGGCCCCCTCAACACCACCACGACGCCTCTGGTGCTGGCCGAAGACGTCGAGGGCCCGAGCCCGTGGTGGCGTCTGACCCACCCGCTGGAACTGCTCGGCATCACGACCGACCGCTCCTGACCACCCTCTCCGCTCACGCATCTCCCGAGCGCGTCGTGCGCCTCCCGGTCGCGTGACCAGCACAGGACGACGCCCCACCCCGCGTGAGCGGAATGGGGCGTCGTCCTGTGCTGTGCCCGCAGATCAGGAGCGGCGGGCGGAGCCGTCCGCTCCGTCTTCCAGCAGAGCCTGCGCGGCCGCTGTCTCCGCGGCCGGCACCTGGGCACCCACCGAGGCTCCGGCCACGGCGGCAGCGGCCTCCGCAGCGGCGCCCTCGGCGTCGGTCGCCTCACCCGTGACGACGACCGGGGTCGCCCCGGTGAGTGCGTCGTCGGCGTCGATGTCGGT
The DNA here is from genome assembly GCF_001425645.1 of Microbacterium sp. Root322. Taxonomy (NCBI): domain Bacteria; kingdom Bacillati; phylum Actinomycetota; class Actinomycetes; order Micrococcales; family Microbacteriaceae; genus Microbacterium; species Microbacterium sp. Root322. The sequence goes on from NZ_LMCS01000002.1 coordinate 901,438, forward strand.
CGCCGCCTGCTCGAACTGCGACTGGTACAGACGCCAGTAGGCGCCCTGCGCGGCGATCAGCTCGTCGTGCGTGCCCTTCTCCACGATGTCGCCATGCTCCATCACCAGGATGAGGTCGGCGTCGCGGATCGTCGACAGACGATGCGCGATCACGAACGACGTACGTCCTTCACGGAGCGCGGCCATCGCGTGCTGCAGCAGCAGCTCGGTGCGGGTGTCGACCGCCGAGGTGGCCTCATCGAGGATGAGGATCGACGGCTGCGCGACGAAGGCTCGCGCGATGGTGATGAGCTGGCGCTCACCCGCCGACACGTTCGCTGCATCCTCGTCGAGCACCGTGTCGTAGCCCTCGGGGAGGGCGTGCACGAAGCGGTCGACGTAGGTCGCTCTGGCGGCGGCGAGAACCTCGTCATCGGTCGCGGTGGAGCGTCCGTAGCGGATGTTCTCGCGGATGCTGCCGGCGAACAGCCACGGATCCTGGAGCACCATTCCGGTGCGTGAGCGCAGCTCGTCGCGGGTGACCTCGGCGATATCCTGGCCGTCGAGCATGATCCGCCCGCCGCTGAGCTCGTAGAAGCGCATGATCAGGTTGACGAGCGTGGTCTTCCCCGCCCCGGTCGGCCCCACGATGGCGACCGTCTGCCCGGGCTCGACCCGGAACGACAGGTCACGGATGAGCGGACGCTCCGGCGTGTAGGAGAACGCGACGTTCTCGAACTCGATCACGCCCTTGCCCTCCACCAGATCGGGAGCGTCGGCGTCATCGGCCTCCTGCTCGTCGGCGTCCAGCAGCTCGAAGACACGCTCGGCCGATGCCGTTCCGGACTGCACGACCGCGGCCATGCCACCGAGCTCGGACAGCGGCTGCGTGAACTGCTGCGAGTACTGGATGAACGCCTGCACGTCACCGAGACGGAGCTGACCGTTCGCGACCATCAGACCGCCGAGCACCGCGATGCCCACGTAGCTGAGATTCCCGACGAACATCATGGCCGGCATGATGATGCCGGAGAGGAACTGCGCCTTGAAGCTCGCCTGGAACAGCTCTTCGTTCTCGACCTGGAACCGGTCAAGCGCATCCTTCTCGCGTCCGAAGACCTTCACCAGCGCGTGGCCCGAGAATGCCTCCTCGACACGGGCGTTCAGTCGACCGACCTTGCGCCACTGCATGCCGAAGGCCTTCTGCGACCGCGGTCCGATGATGCCGAAGATCACTCCCATGAGCGGCAGCGTGACCAGGGCCACGAGCGCGAGCTGCCACGAGATCGAGAACATCATGACGAGCACGCCGATCACGGTGAGCACCGAGGTGAGGGCACCGGAGAGCGACTGCTGCATCGTCTGCGTGATGTTGTCGATGTCGTTCGTGACGCGCGAGATCAGCTCGCCGCGCTGCACCTTGTCGAAGTAGGCCAGCGGCAGGCGGTTGATCTTCGCCTCGACGGACTCGCGCAGTCGCCACATGGTGCGGACCATGATCACGTTGATGACGTAGCCCTGGATCCAGGTGAGGAAGGCCGCGGCCACATAGATCCCGAGGACCGCCGCGATGACGAGCCGCAGCGCGTCGAAGTCGACGCCCTGGCCGACGGTGAAGTCGCCCAGCGCACCGACCTGGTTCGCGAAGTCGTCTTGGCCGCCGGCTCGCAGGGCCTCGACGACGACATCCTGCGACGTGCCGGCGGGGAAGCCGGGGAACCCGTCGGTCGGCTGTCCGAGCTGGATCGAGATGAAGCCCTTGTAGACGAGGTTGGTCGCCTCGGCGAGCACCTTGGGCGCCGCGACCGTCAGGACCACGCCGATCGCGCCGAGGATCGACACGAAGACGAACCAGATGGCCGACGGCTTCAGCAGCCCGATCATGCGCGCGAAGCTGGGGCCGAAGTTGTCGGCCTTGCCGGGTGCGACACTGTCCCAATCGCCGGAGTTCTGACGCGCCTGCTCGGCGAGCTCGGCCTCGTACTTCTCCTCGGCGCTCAGCTCGACCTCGGCCACGGCGGGCGCCGCCTTGCCGCGGCCGCGCTTGGCCTTGGCCTGGTCGTTGTCCTGCGCGCTCATGCGTCCACCCCCAGCTGCGACTCGACGATCTCTCGGTAGGTGTCGCTCGTCTCGAGCAGCTCCTCATGTGTGCCGACGCCGACCATGGTGCCGCCGTCGAGGACGACGATGCGATCGGCATCCGTGATCGTGGAGATGCGCTGCGCGACCACGATCTTCGTCACGTGCGGGAGCTCGCGCCACAGTGCCTGGCGGAGCCGGGCATCGGTCGTGAGGTCGAGGGCCGAGAACGAGTCGTCGAAGACGAGGATCTGCGGCTGGTGCACGATCGCACGGGCGATCGCGAGTCGCTGACGCTGACCGCCGGAGACGTTCGTGCCGCCCTGGGCGATGCGGGACTCGAGGCCGTCGGGCATCTCTTCGACGAAGTCGCGGCCCTGAGCGATGTCGAGTGCGTGCCAGAGCTCTTCGTCCGTCGCCTCTTCGCGGCCGTAGCGCAGGTTCGACGCGACGGTGCCGGTGAAAAGGAACGGACGCTGCGGCACCAGGCCGATGCTGTCCCAGAGGGACTCGACGTCGGCTTCGCGCACATCCGTGCCGCCGACATGCACGGCACCCCCCGAGACGTCGAACAGACGCGGGATGAGCGACACGAGGGTCGTCTTGCCCGATCCGGTGGATCCGACGATCGCGACCGTCTCGCCCGGCTGCGCGGCGAAGCTGATGCCGGTGAGCACCGGGGAGTCGGCTCCGGGGTAGGTGAACTCGACGTCGTCGAGTGCGACGGCACCGGGGACCGGGAACTCCGTGACGCCGTTCTCGGGGCGGACCAGAGTGGACTCGGAGTCGAGCACCTCGCCGATGCGCTCGGCCGAGACCGCGGCGCGCGGGATCATCATCGCCATGAAGCTGGCCATGATGACGCCGCCCATGATCTGGCCGATGTACTGCATGAAGGCGAACAGCGTGCCCACCTGCACCGTGCCGTTGTTGACCTCGATGCCGCCGAACCAGATGACCGAGACGACGGTGACGTTGAGGATGAGCATGAACAGCGGGAACAGCAGCACGAAGAGCGAGCCGACCTTGCGCCCGACCACCATGATGTCGGTGTTGGCGCCGCGGAAGCGCTCCTCCTCGATGCGCTCGCGCACGAAGGCGCGCACGACGCGGACACCCGTGAGCTGCTCGCGCATGATGCGGTTGACGTTGTCGAGCTTGCCCTGGTAGCTGCGGAACAGCGGCACCATGCGCCCGATGACGACGGCGGCCAGGATCAGCAGCAGCGGCACCGAGACGGCGATGAGCCAGCTCAGGCCGACGTTGGTCTGCACGGCGAAGATGATGCCGCCGATCGCGAGCAGCGGGGCCGTGACGAGCATGGTCGCACCCATCATCGCGAGCATCTGCACCTGCTGCACGTCGTTGGTGTTGCGGGTGATGAGCGAGCCGGCGCCGAACTGCGACACCTCGCGCTCGGAGAAGCCGCTGACCTTGCCGAACACGTCGGCACGGATGTCGCGGCCGGCGCCCATCGCGGCGCGTGCGGCGAAGTAGGTCGCGGTGACGGAGGCGATGATCTGGCCCAGCGAGACCGCGAGCATGAACAGACCGGTGCTCCAGATGTACGCCGTGTCACCGCGGGCGACGCCCTTGTCGATGATGTCGGCGTTCAGGCGCGGGAGGTAGAGGGTCGCCGCCACGCTGGCGAGCTGGAAGACCAGCACCGCGAGCAGCAGCCATCGGTATCGGGAGAGATAGCGGAGGAGGATTTTTCCCAGCACAGGCGGACTTTCTAGGAAGGATGAAGCGGCGGATTTCTCGGCAGACGGATGCCGACCGACAATCGGCCACAAGACAGAGTGCCACGATCCACGGACATTCGTATCCCCCTCACGGTGGACCTTCGCTCACAGCGAACCGCCTCCCGCTCCGATCAGCGGTTTCTCCGCGCGGACGGACGACGAGCGTGACGAGCATCCTCCCCTCATTTGTATTTACTCACTGATACAACTTGTGATAGACATATGACACAAAGAGGACGGACTCCCATGCTCACGACCACCGCATCCCCGATCGACGCCGGCCAGCGGATCGAACCCGGCCCGTGGCTGTTCGACCCCTGGCAGCTGTTCGGCGCTCTCCTCTCGATGCCGTGGGTGTCGCTGATCGTCGCGGCGATCATCGCGATCGCGGTCACCGTCTCGCCGCGCTGGCGCGCACGGAGCGAGAGCCGCGCGCGCCTCACCCCGGCCTCATCCGGCGGGGTCTTCGCGCGCTACGCGCCAGAGCACCGCGTCCTCGGTCTCGTCGCGATCTCGGTGATCGTGATCTTCGTCGCCGAGAACCTGATCACCCGCTACGCCCTGAACCTCTACAACGTGGTCTCCTGGTGGCGATACGCGACTCCGGTGTTCACGGCAGGGGTGGGCATCGCCGTCCTGCTGACCCTGATCGTCACGAGGGGCAGCAGGCCGGCCGAGCGGCCCGTCGTGTCCCCGCGTCGCACCTGGCTGAGCTTCAGTTCGCGCATCGGCTCGGCCGGCGCCGCCGTCGCGCTGCTCGCACTCACCGCCACCACCGTGCTCGCCGGGCTCGCCTCCTCGAACATCGACGGCGGTCCGTACGTGTTCCTCGAGATCGACGTGCCCAACGAGACGATCGATCCGATCCGCCCCTGGTTCTACGGCTGGGCCTACGGCGTCCCCGTCCTGATCTGCACGGCCGCCCTCGTCGCCGTGAGCGTCGCCGCGCTGCATGCCAACGCGGCTCGACCCTTCCTACGCCCGGAGACCGTCCTCACCGAGCAGCGCGAGCGCCGCGACATCGCGACGGGGATCACACGGCTCGCGATATCGAGCGCGCTCCTCGCCCTCGCGGGGGCATGGCGGTTCATCGCCGAGGCCGGCTCGATCGGCGGACTCACCATCGAGGGCGACGGTCGCAGCGACTCCTACGACGCCGTCTGGCGATACGGCGAGATCGCGGCCGTCGGCGGATGGCTGGCGCCAGCGCTCGAGATCGCGGCCTTCGTGCTGCTGCTCCTCGTGACCGCGCAGCTGTGCCCGCCGGGCTACGACTTCGAGCGGACCGACGACGCCGAGACCTCCGCCGATCGGGAGGCCGTGCGATGAGCGCGACCCCCCGACTCTCCCCGGCAGACGATGCGAATCCGGCACTCGACATCTACCGGCAGCTGCGCGGCCTCATCGTGTCGGGTCAGCTGGGCACCGGGGAGCGGTTGCCGACTGTCCGACAGACGGCGAGCGACCTGGGCGTCGCCCCCGGAACCGCGGCGCGCGCGTACAAGATGCTCGAGGGCGAGGGGCTGGTCGTCTCGCGCACGGCTGCGGGTACGAGGGTCGCCGAGACGGCGGGGGTTCTTCCTGCCTCGGTGATCCGTCGCATCCGCGATCTGGTCGACGAGGCCGATGCCAGCGGGTCCGACCCGGATGACGTCGTCGACGTGCTCCGTGCGATCTGGCAGTCGCGGTCGATCCCCGATCCTGCCCCCGCGGCCTCCGAGTAGGCCTGGAGCTCACCGGAGTTCATCCGTCGGGAGTTCCGGCGTCTCGCGTGCCGAAACCGCCGGTTCAACCCGACAACCGTGCATCCTCCCGACAGGTGAACACGCCCTCGCTCAGAACAGGGCGGGCTCAGAACAACCCGGGCTCAGAACAGGGCGGGCTGCGGAACGTACGCGCGCGCAGGGGCACCGGCGTCCGGGTCGAGCTCGGCCAGGGTCGCCGGGTCCCACTTCGGGTTGCGATCCTTGTCGACGATCTGCGCGCGGATGCCCTCGACGAGGTCGGGGTGCTCGTTCACGAACCACATCACGCGACGGTACTCGCCCTCCAGTGCCGCGCGAAGCCCCGGCAGGTCGCGTGCCTCGCGCACGGCATCGAGCGTGACCGTGAGGCCGGTCGGCGCGAGACCCTCGAGGAGATCCGCGGTTGCGGCGGCATCCGTCGTGCCCTGCGCCTGCAGGCGTTCGATGATCTCGCTCACGGTGGGAGCGGAGAAGGCCTCGTCGATCCACTCCCTCGACGCGGGCAGCTGCGAGGGCTCGGGCGTCTCGTCGAACAGCAGCACGATCTCGCTGGGGCTCGTCGGGTCGGCGCGGAACGCGAGAGCCTCGCTCAGCGCCTCGAGGCGGTCCGACGGCACGTAGTGATCGGCGAACCCGAGATAGACGGCATCCGCTCCATTCATCACTGCCCCGGTGAGGCCGAAGTACTCGCCGAGCCGTCCGGGCGCGCGGCCGAGCAGCCAGGTGCCGCCGACATCCGGCGTGAATCCGATCCGCGTCTCGGGCATCGCGAGCTGGGAGCGCTCCGTGACGATGCGGATCGCCGCGTGACCGGCGAGCCCGATCCCGCCGCCCATCGTGATGCCGTCGGCGAGGGCCACCACCGGTTTGGGGTACTCGGCGATCATGGCGTTCAACGCGTACTCGGCGCGGAAGAACTCGGCGGTCTGCTCGGCCTGCCCTGCCACGATCTGCGCGTGCAGTGCGCGCACGTCGCCGCCGGCGCACATGCCACGCCCGCCTGCCCCGTCCAGCAGCACGATCTGCACGTCGGTGTCGTCGCGCCAGGCGTTCAACGCCGCGGTGAGGGCCTGGATCATCTCGACGTCGAGGGCGTTGATCGCCTCGGGGCGATTGAGCGTGAGCCGCCCGAGCGCCCCTTCGGTGCGGACGAGGACACGGGATGCAGCGTGAGAATCGGTCACGCTCGCCAGGCTACCCCTTTCGGCAAACGGCGGTATTCCGCGCGAAATGCGGGATCCGACAGGCTTTTCCGGCAGGATAGGGAGGAACTGTTCAAAATGCGACGAGAGGTCACGGATGCCTGAAGGACAGGTGCTCGAGTTCACGCACGTGACGAAGCGCTTCAATGAGGTGACCGCCGTCTCGGACTTCTCCGCGCGCGTCGAGCCCGGTGCCGTCACCGCCTTCCTCGGCCCGAACGGAGCCGGCAAGACCACGACGCTGCGCATCCTGCTCGGTCAGGTGCGCGCCACATCCGGCACGGCGACCATCGGCGGCGCCACCTACGCCGAACTCCGCCAGCCGTTGCGTACGATCGGCGCGGTGCTCGAGGAGACGGTCTACCGTCCTCGCCGCACCGCCGAACGCCAGCTGACCATCGCCGCCAAGGCGAACGGCATCCCCCTGTCGCGCGTCGGCGAGGTGCTCTCGCTGGTCGGCCTCGAGGGCGAGGGCGACTCCCGCATCGGCGGCTTCTCCCTCGGCATGCGTCAGCGGCTCAGCGTCGCCCACGCGCTCCTCGGCGACCCCGGCGCCCTCGTCTTCGACGAGCCGGCCAACGGACTCGACCCCGAGGGCATCCGCTGGATGCGCCTGCTGATGCGACGTCTCGCCGACGAGGGACGCACCGTGCTCGTGTCGTCGCACGTCCTCAGCGAGGTCGAGCAGGTCGCCGACAACGTGCTCGTGCTCTCGAAGGGCACGCTCGTACTTGCCAGCGGCATCGAGACTCTCGCCGACCCCAAGGGCGGCTCCGTCATCGTCGACGCCGCTGATCGCGCCGCGCTGACGGCTTCGCTCATGGCGGCCGGATTCGACATCGAGGTGCTGCGTTCGGGCTTGACGGTGCGCGGCGGAGATGCCGGCACGGTCGGCGCCGTCGCCGCCGAAGCGGGCATCGCCCTGAGCACCCTCGTGCAGCGCGGACCGACGCTCGAAGACGTCTTCATCGATCTGATGCGCGGGGGCCGTTTCGCACCGAACGCTGCGACGACCCCGCCGCAGCTCGCCGCGCCGGCACCCTCGGAGGCGATCTCCGAAGAGGCCGCTGCCGACGAGAGTGCTTCCGAAGAAGCGGCAGACGCTTCCGCACCGGCTCCCGCCGATTCGGTGGTCGCCATCCCTGTCGCCGCAGCTGCCGCGTGGGCGGCCGAGGCCGCCGCTGCCCCTGCGGGCGCAGCCGTGGCCGACGACCTCGCCGCATCCGTCGACACGGACCACGACCGCACGGAACAGGAAAACACCGAGCACGACGACACCGAGCAGGTCGACACCGAGCAGGTCGCGGATGAGTCTGATACTCCTGCCGCTGACGTGGACGTGGATGCCGACGTGGACGCGGCGACCGAAGAGGCGGGCGAGGCCGCTGAAGGCGACGCATCCGCGGACGCCGCGCTGGTCGACGGACCGGAGACTGACGACCAGCAGACCGTCGGCGAGCAGACCGACGGCGAGCAGACCGACGGCGAGCCGGGTCACGACGTTCAGGACGACGCGGTCTCCTTCGAGGAGTCCCCGGAACGGTCGTTCGATGAGATCCTGTTCGGTGCTGCAGCACCGACCGAGGGGAACGACGCCTCTGCCGAGGACGCCGACGGCGTTGCCGCCCTATCGGTCGACGCCCCCGGCTCCGAGGAGGTGCACGGCGACGAGGACCACAGCGGTGTCGAGATCTTCGCCGATCTCCACGACGCATCCGAGGATGACAAGGCCCCCGCGTCCGACGCCGGCTCCGACTCCTCCCCTGTCGACGTCGACGACGAAGACCCCCGCTCTGCGGCGGTGAGCTCGATGCTCGCTGCGGCGGCGCGTGCGTATTACGAGGACGAGCCCAAGGACTACCCGCTGAGCGCGGAGAGCGAGACGGCGGGCAGCGACGACACCCCCGCAGAGGGCGCGCACTGGACCGTCGCATCCACCGGCGTCATCGACACCGTGCCGCTGGCGGAGTCCTCGGGTCACTCCGAGACGGACGGTGCCGGTCACGACGCGTCAGAGCACCACGAGTCCGGCACCGAGGAATCAGGCGCTGCCGACGGCAATCAGAACCATGCCGATGAAGAGAACCACGACGGCGACGGCGACGAGCACCACCACAACTGAGCTTCAGCTGACATGGAACGCCCTCCGGACCCGCAGGTCTGGAGGGCGTTCTTCGTTCAGAGGAGGTCGCCGCACCCAGCGTGAGCTCCGGAGCTGCAGGTCAGGCGGGTCGGGGCCGGATGACGGGCCGACGGCGGCCCTTCGAGACGGGCACCGGTGCGGTCGCCACGATCTCTTCGACGTTCGCCGGTTCGTCGGTCACGTCGAGGCGTAGTGCCTGCGTGAGCGCGAGCCCGTGACTCGTGGTGAGGATCAGCCGTCGGTAGTGCTCATCGCCCTCGAGGTCGATCACGACACTCGGGCGACGCCGGCGGATCAGCACGAAGTCGAGGCTGCCCGCGGCCTTCCAGCTGCCCGCAGCGAGCACACCGGGGATGTGCGTCCCGGGGTTGGGGACTCCACGCAGCCAGGTCCAGGCATCTTCTGTCAGCTGCACCTTGGTGATGGTGTCGCGCGCGATCCGGAGGTTGTCGCGGTGGAAGGTGGCGGCACGTTCGATCGGCGAGAGAACGACCTCGAGTTGCGTCTGGTCCAGCAACAACGTCACCATGTCACCCAGTCTGCCAGCGCGGTCCTGCCAGTTGTCTGGAAGTTGTTCACAGGAACGCAACGATCCCTTGTCGATCAGCACCAGTCATCATGATTCCTTCCCCGTGTTTCGAACATATGTACCATACTCGATTCACTGCCGGGTGCGCGAATGCCACCGATCAGCGCGAGGCGCCGACCGATGTCCTTCTGACCGGAGTCGCGTTACGGGCGCGCAGCTGCCGCGGCAGCCGCAGCAGCGGGGAGGGCGGCCTCGATCTGCTGCAGCTCTTCCTCGCCGTGCGCTGCGGTGAGGAACCAGGCCTCGAACACGCTCGGCGGAAGAGCCACGCCCTGCTCACGCAGCGAGTGGAAGAACGGCGCATAGCGGTACGACTCCTGCGCCTGAGCCTCGGCATAGTCCCTCGGCGCCGATGCCCGGAAGGACGCGTTGAACAGGTTGCCGGCGGTGGCGACCGCGTGCGTCACGCCCGCTGATGTGAGAGCGGCATCGAGAGCAGCGGACACCCGTGCGGCCGCCGCGTCGACGGTCGCGTAGACCTCGGGCGTCGCGAGCCGCAGCGTCGCGAGCCCCGCAGCGACCGAGAGCGGGTTCCCGGACAGCGTCCCTGCCTGGTACACCGGTCCGAGCGGAGCCAGCATGTCCATGACGTCGGCTCGTCCACCCAGCGCCGCCAACGGCATCCCCCCGCCGACGACCTTGCCGAAGGTGAAGATGTCGGGCAGATAGTCCTCGCCCGCTGCGGCCTGCAGACCCCAGAACCCTGCCGGGTGCACGCGGAATCCGGTGAGCACCTCGTCGATGATCATCAGGGCACCGTGCGCGTGGGCGGTCTCGGCGATCAGCCGGTTGAACCCGGGCATCGGCGCGACGACGCCCATGTTCGCCGCCGATGCCTCGACGATGACGGCGGCGATGCGCGGACCATGCTCGGCGAACACCGCAGCCAACGCATCCGGGTCGTTGTAGCCGATCACGAGAGTCTGGGCCGCGATCGGCGCCGGAACCCCGGCAGAACCGGGAAGGGCGAGCGTGGCGACACCCGAACCCGCTTCGGCGAGAAGACCGTCGGAGTGACCGTGGTAGTGCCCGGCGAACTTCACGAGCAGGTCGCGACCGGTGGCGCCCCGCGCGAGGCGGATCGCCGTCATGGTCGCCTCGGTTCCGGTGGAGACCAGACGCACGCGCTCGACAGGACGGACCTCGCCGAACCGCACGCGGTCGGCGATCAGCGTGGCGAGCTCGACCTCGCCCTCGGTCGGCGCGCCGAAGGACAGGCCGCGGGACGCCGCCTCCTGCACCGCCGCGACGATCTCGGGGTGCGCGTGACCGAGCAGGGCAGGACCCCACGAAGCGACGAGGTCGACGTACTCACGACCAGCCGCGTCAGTGACCCGCGCCCCCTTCGCGGAGGCGAGGAACCGCGGCGTCCCGCCGACCGAACCGTAGGCGCGCACCGGCGAGTTGACCCCACCGGGGATCACCGCGCGGGCAGCGGAGAACAGGTCGTCATTGCGGTCGGTCATGAAGGAGAGCTCCTCGGAGAAGTCAGTCGCGCAGCCAGCCGGCCGCTTCGGTGGCCCAGTAGGTGAGCACCGCATCCGCACCGGCGCGGCGGATGGAGAGAAGGGATTCGAGGATGGCCGCACGACGGTCGATCCAGCCGTTCGCGCCGGCGGCTTCGATCATCGCGTACTCGCCGGACACCTGATATGCCCACACGGGAATACTCACCGTGTCGCGAACCTCGCGCAGCACGTCGAGGAAGGCCATGGCCGGTTTCACCATGACGATGTCGGCGCCCTCGGCCTCATCGACGACAGCCTCGCGTACGCCCTCGCGCCGGTTGCCCGGATCGAGTTGGTACGTGCGACGGTCGCCCTTCAGCTGAGAGTCGACAGCCTCGCGGAAGGGTCCGTAGAAGGCGCTCGCGTACTTCGCGGCGTAGGCGAGCAGAAGCGTGTCGGTGAAACCCTCGGCGTCGAGCGCCCTGCGGATCACCGTGACCTGGCCGTCCATCATCCCGGACAGCCCCAGCAGCTGAGAGCCGGCACGGGCCTGCGCCAGCGCCATCGAGGTGTACCGCTCGAGCGTCGCGTCGTTGTCGACGGACCCGTCGGCGGCGAGCACGCCGCAGTGGCCGTGATCGGTGAACTCGTCCAGGCACAGATCGGTCTGCACGACGAGCGCGTCGCCGACCTCGGAGGCCAGCGCTTCCGTCGCGACGTTCAGGATGCCTCGCGGATCATCGGCGCCGGAGCCGACGGCATCGCGCACCGCGGGCACGCCGAACAGCATCACGCCGCCGACCCCCGCCTCCGCGGCCTCGACCGCGGCTGCGCGCAGCGAGTCGAGCGAGTGCTGAGCGACACCGGGCATCGACCCGATCTGCACGGGTTCGGCGATGCCCTCGCGCACGAAGAGGGGCAGCACGAGCTGCCGCGGCTGCAGCGAGGTCTCGCGCACGAGGTCGCGCACCGCACGAGACTGACGCACTCGCCTCAGCCGGACATCGGGAAAGCTCACGGCGCGAACTCGTCGGCCGCGTGCGGAAGCGTGAAGTGCGAGACCGCATCGATCAGGGCGTCGATGGTCTGACGGTCGGCGACGACCGACACCGGCAGACCGGCACGCTGGGCGTCATTCGCCGTGCGTGGTCCGATCGCCGCGAGCAGCGTGTCATCGGGGATCTCCGGGAACTGCTCGCGCACCTGCTCGGCGACAGAGCCGCTGGTGATGAGGATCGCGTTGATCCGGCCGTTCTCGACGTCGCGGCGGATCCGTTCCGTGACCGGCACACCGACCGTGCGATAGGCGACGACGCCATGTACGTCATGACCCGCCTCGGAGAGCAGTCTGCTGAGCACGGGCTTCGCGATCTCGCTGCGAAGGGCGAGGATGCGACGCGGCTCCTTCTCGAGGGCTATGAGCTGCTGCGCCATGCCCTCTGCCGAGTTGTCCTGCTCGGGGACCAGTGTGACCTCGTAGCCGACCGCCTGCAGCGCCGCCGCGGTCGTCTCGCCCACGGCGGCGATCTTGGTCTCCCGCGGCACCGCCGCCCGGTGGGCGAAGAGCACGTCGACGGTGGTGGCGCTCGTGACCGTCAGCCAGTCGAACTCGCCCGCGGCCAACTGCGCCAGCGCGGTGTCGAGCGTCGCCTGATCCGTCGTCGGGGCGAAGTTGATCAGTGGTGCGACGACCGGCACGGCGCCCAGAGCCCGCAGGCTCGCGGCGACGCTGTCGCCCCACGGCCCGCCACGGGGCACGAGGATGCGCCAGCCGTCCAACGGTCGGTCCTGCTTGATTTCGGAAGTGGTCATGAGGATTGCTCTCGGGATACGAGGCCGGCCGCCCCTTGATCGAGCAGCCGACGGGCAACAGTGAACCCGAGCTCGCGCGCTGCGTGCATCGGGTCTGCACCATCGGCAGCATCCGCTCCATTGCCACTGCCGTTCCGACGAATATACTCCCCGTTCAGGTCTTCCGTGACGTCGAGGCCGATCCGGCGCCCGCCGTCGGCGGCATAGACGACCGTCCTGACCCGGATCGAGGAGCCTTCGACCACCGCATGCGCGGCCATCGGCGCCTGGCATCCTGCGTCCAATCCCTGCAGGATCGCGCGTTCCACCGTGATGGCCAGACGAGTATCGGTGTCGTCGAGACCGGCAAGGGCCGCGAGCAGCTCCTCCGGCGCATCCGCGCGGGTCTCGACGGCGAGCGACCCCTGCCCTGGCGCGGTCGGCCATTCGGCAAGACCCAGCTCCTCGCGCCGTAGCGGCGTCTCCGCGCCGAGCCTGGAGAGACCTGCCGCCGCGAGGATGACCGCGTCCAGCTCACCCGATGTGACCCGGGCGAGACGGGAGTCGACGTTCCCGCGGATGTCGACGACCTCGGCCTTCGGCGCGCGTCGATGCACCTGCGCGATGCGACGCGGCGACCCTGTGCCCACCGTGCTTCCGGAGCGCAGCTCGTGCAGCGGGGTGCCGTCGCGGGTGAGGACCACATCGCGCGGATCCTCGCGCTTCGGCGTCGCCGCGATCACGAGGCCCTCGGGGACGGCCGTCGGCAGATCCTTCAGGGAGTGCACGAGGAAGTCGCACTCGCCCGCGAACAGAGCCTCGCGAAGACGCGTGGCGAAGATGCCCTGACCGCCGATCTCGGAGAGCGAGGCACGATTCGTGTCGCCCTCGCTGGTGATCGGGACGAGCTCGACCCGGCGCCCCGAGAGCTTCTCGAGGGCTGCGGCGACGTGACCCGACTGCGCCTGCGCGAGCGCGCTGCGGCGGGTGCCCAGACGAATGGGGGTGCTCATGGGCTTACTGGAGCACGTCCGCGATCTCGTCGAACCGGAGCCTGCGCCCGGTGTAGAAGGGCACCTCCTCCTTCACGTACATGCGAGCGTCGGTGTAGCGGAGATCGCGCATCATGTCGACGAGGTCGGTGAGCTCATCGGCTTCGAGCGGCAGCAGCCATTCGTAGTCGCCGAGAGCGAAGGAGGCGACGGTGTTGGCGAGAACGCCCGTGAACGCGGCGCCCTTGCGTCCGTGGTCGGCGAGCATCTTGCGACGCTCCTCCTCCGGGGCGAGGTACCACTCCGGTGTGCGCACGAACGGGTACAGGCACAGCCAGTCCTTGGGGTCCATACCCCGCAGGAAGCCCGGGACGTGGGAGCGGTTGAACTCCGCATCGCGGTGCACGCCCATGACGTTCCACACCGGGAGGAGCGAACGCAGCAGCTCGGTGCGACGAAGGCGACGCAGCGCCTTCTGCAGCTCCTCGGCGGTGTCGCCGTGCAGCCACACCATGAGGTCGGCGTCGGCCTTGAGTCCGGAGACGTCGTAGAAGCCGCGGACGGTGACACCCGAGTCCTCGATGTAGGAGACGATCGTCTCGAGCTCGGTCGAGTCGTTCTCCGTCACGGGGAGGTCGGGGTTTCTTCGCCAGACAGCCCAGAGGGTGAAGCCGGACGGGTTCTCATCGCGCTCTTCGGACATCATGCTCCCCAGTCTGCCTCGTTTGCGCAGGAGCCGCTAATCACCCCGGAGGGCTGCTCGCGGCTCCCCGGAATGCTGCGCCTCAGCGCGAGATGAAGCGCGCGATCGCCCAGACCGCGCCTCCGACTGCGGCAGCGATTCCGACGGCGGCGGCGATCGCGCCGATCGGGTTCCGATCGGCGAACACGCGGGCCTTCGCCACCGCACGTGTCGACGCCTTCTCGACCCGGCGCGGGATGTTCCCCTTGACCTCGATCGCCGCGAGGGCGGCCTTCAGCTCGGCACGGGCCGAAGCGACGGGGTCGACGATCCCGCCGGGAACGGCGGTGCGCGGCAGCGACTCAGAACTCGTCATCGCCGGCCTCCTTCACGAGTCGGATGTCTTCGGCGACGGCCTGCGCCGGGTTCTGGCGCGCGAGCACCTTGCGGAACTTGAGGATCCCGAGCAACGCGAACAGCAGCACCGCGAGGATCAGGATGCCGAACACCGCGATCGCCGAGAGCCACACCGGCCACCAGGACGACAGCCCGGCGATCGCGAAGACGAGGATGACGGGCACGGCCCAGAACAGGAAGAACAGCGCGACGAGGAACCACACGGAACCGATGCCGGCATCCTTCGAGGTGCGCGAGACCCACGCCTTGGCGGCGTCGATCTCGGCCTTGACCAGATTCGTGACGAGTTCCGGCAGATCTCCGAGGAGAGTCAGCAGGCTGTCGTCGGCGCGATCGCGGTATCCGCGGGGCATCTCAGGCGCCGGACTTCTTGGGGGCGGGCTTCGCAGCCGGCTTCTTGGCCGCCGGCTTCTTGGCGGCGGGCTTCTTCGCAGCGGGCTTGGTCGACGTCGCGGTGGACTTCGCAGCCTCGACCGCTTCCTCGGTCGCCTCGGCGAGATCTTCTGCCGCCTCACGGCCGGTGGCGATGGCGGAGTCGAGTCGCTGACCGGGCGTGCCCGAGCCGGTGACGGACTTCGCGACCTTCACCACACCGGTCCAGAGCGCACCGGGAACGGCCGCGGCCTTGTCGCCGACGAAACCCTTGACCTTGGTGACCTGCTCCTGCACGGGGTCGAGGTGCCACACCTTGAGCCACTGCGTCTTGATCTGCTCGTAGCGCTCACGTCCGGCACGGGTGCCGAGCACGTAGCCCACGCCGAGCCCGACGACGAGTCCGATCTTCCCCTTCATGGGGTCTCCTCACCTTGTTCCGGTAGTCCGGCCAGATTCGCCCGGTTGGGACCGACCGCAGGCATTCGCCCCCCGCGACCAGGTACCCAGCGTAACCCCGTATGCCGAATTCGGCATCTATGGGTCAGAGGGTTGACACAGACCGCTCCCGCACTTCAGGACTCTCCGTCCCACAACAGGGCGCGGCGCAGACGATCGGCCTCGTCCCGTGCGTCCGGGATCACCTGGGCGAGTCCGGTCCCCGCGAGCCAGGCGCCGACCGCGGCCACACCGGGCACCGCCTCGACCGCTGCGCGTGCTGCGGTGCGCCGCCCCCCTGAGCCGATGATCGAGGCGGGCTGCGACTGGATGAAACGGCCGCGATGCGAGGCGATGACAGCCTCGGGGGCGATGGTGACTCCCAGCAGGGCGGCGGCTTCGCGCCGTGCGAGGTCTGCCGCCGCGGCGTCGTCCAGGCCCGCGGTCGCTGCGGGTTCCCCCTGGGCGCCGAACGACACCCGCACGATCTGTCGGGCACCCGCGGCGTCGCGCACCCAGCCCCACTTGGCGGTCGAGTGGGTGAGCGCCTTGGCGGTGTGGCTGCCCGGAACGGTCAGCACGCCGGTTCCCCTCGGGGCGGCGGCGAGTTCCGGCGCGTCGAGGACGAGGGTGACGATCTCGATCTCGGGCGATGACGCGGCCTCCGTCGTGGCGAGGGCCGGCACCGCGGAGGCGAGGAGCTTCCGTGCGGCCGACTCGGGCGTCGCGATGATGACGGCGTCAGCGTCGAGCTCCTCGACCACCGGCTCCAGAGGATCCGTTGCGGCGCTCTCGCCGCTTTCCTCCGCCCTCACCTCGACCTCGGCCGCGACCTCAGCCTCGGCCTCGGCCTCGACCGACCAGCGCGCCCCGGTCTTGTGCACGGCGCGCACCCGCACTCCCGTGCGCACCTCGGCACCGAGGCGGATGAGGTCGGCGGCGAGGGCATCGACCAGCGTGCTCATGCCTCCCGAGAGCCCCTCGACGGCCGCTCCCGGCGTCTTCGCGGCCGCCTGCGCTTCCGAGGCCTTCTCCGCGGCGTCATCACGCAGCGTCTGCACCGCGCCGGAGAGGGAGCCCACCCGGGTCAGTGCGGCGTTGAGTCCCGGGGCTGCGACGTCGATGTCGACATCGTCGGGAGACGCCGAGTAGACGCCGGTCGTCACGGGGGCGACGAGTCGATCCCGCACCTTCGCCCCCATGCGCGACGCGACGAGCTTTCCGAGACTGAGCTGGTGCCCGATCGTGAGGGGCGGACGCACGCGGTCGAGGTAGGCGCGCCAGACGCCCGCCCATCCGATGATGCGGCGGACGTCGGGCTGGAACGGATTGGCGGGGATGCCGAGGATGCCGCCCACAGGGAGCGGCGCCGCACCCACACCGGGGATTCCGGCCAGCCATGCCCCGCCCGGCTTCGGGAGGACGATGCGGTCCGCCAGGTCGAGCTCCTCCACGAGGGCGCGCACGAGTCCGCCCCTGGTGGCGTAGCTCTCGGCTCCGGCGTCGATGGTGACACCGTCGAGGTCGACCCGGCGGATCGCGCCGCCCAGCGTCTCCTCCGCCTCGAGCACGGTGACGCGCATTCCGACCTTCGCGCACTCCCGCGCAGCGACGAGACCTCCGATGCCACCGCCCACGACGACGACATGCGTGTGCGCCGCGCGGGCGGCGAGGTCGGACGGCTCGGCGGAGGAGGGCTCGGGGCTCATGCCCTCAATTCTCGCACCGGGGCGGTTCAGGCCTCGACGGGCTCGGAGGCTCCGCGTCCGCGCTTGCGGACCTCGCGCAGCACGATCTGCTCGGGGCACACCGTCGAGAGGAAGTCGCCGACCGAGAGCGCGAGCCGCTCACCCACGAGGGAGTAGAGGATGCGGTTGGCATCGCGCCGCTCGCTGATGAGTCCCGCCTGGCGGAGCACGCTCAGGTGACGGGAGATGGTCGGGCCGCTCGCGGAGAAGCGCGACGCGATCTCGCCGGCCGCGAGTTCACCGTCCTTCAGGTCCTGCAGGATCTGACGTCGTGTGGGGTGGGCCAGCGCCGCGAAGATGTCCGTCGCGCTGTCAGTCATGGTTGCAATATAGCACCTTGGCTAGATAGCTCTCGGCGCGTGGCCTGACGGTCAGATCGTGTGCGCCAGTTCGACGATGCGGGTGAGCTGGTCGGGGTCGGTCTCCGGGGGCACGCCGTGGCCGAGGTTGAGGATGTGGGCGCGCGCCGCACGGCCGCGCTCGACGACGTCGCGCACGTGCGCCTCCAGCACCGACCAGGGGGCCGAGAGCAGCGCGGGGTCGATGTTGCCCTGCACCGTCACGTCCGGTCCGAGGATCGCGGCCGCCTCGTCGAGCGGCTGCCGCCAGTCGACGCCGACGCCATCGGCCACACCGTCGAGGCGCATATCAGCGAGGAACGGTCCGGTCCCGACGCCGAAGTGGATGGTCGGCAGGCCGATGCCCGAGAGCGCCGCGTGGGAATGCGGGGCGACGAAGGCGCGGTAGTCGGCGGTGCTGAGGGATCCGGCCCAGCTGTCGAAGAGCTGGACGACGGACGCCCCGGCATCGCGCTGGGTCTCCAGGAAACGGCGCGAGATCTGGGCGAGCCAGCCGGCGAGCCGGTTCCAGGACGCCGGATCCGAGTGCATCATCGCCCGCGCACGCAGGTGCTCCTTCGAGGGGCCGCCCTCGACGAGGTAGGCGGCGAGGGTGAAGGGCGCTCCGGCGAATCCGATCAGCGGGGTGTCGCCGAGCTCGGCCGTGACGAGCCGCACAGCCTCGGCGATCGCCGTGCCGTCCAGGCCGTCCGGGTCGATGGCGGTGATGCGGTCGACGTCGGCCGACGTGCGCACCGGGTTCGCGAACACCGGGCCGCGACCGGGCTCGATCTCGACCTCGACACCGGCGAGGCGCAGCGGGATGACGATGTCGCTGAAGAACACGGCCGCATCGACCCCGTGACGCCGCACCGGCTGCAGGGTGATCTCGGCGGCGAGATCGGGGGTGAGGCAGGCGTCGAGCATCCGGGTCCCGACGCGCAGGTCGCGATACTCGGGAAGCGACCGGCCGGCCTGCCGCATGAACCACACCGGGGCGTGAGGGGGACGGTCGCCGGCGAGGGCGCGCAGGAGCGGGGCGTCGGAGAGGGCCATGCGTCCATCCTCCCATCCGACCCTTATGGAGCCGCCGAGTCGACCGGTCGAACCCTCCCCCGCAGACCCTCCGGTACAATCGATGTGTGCTGCTGTGTGTGACGGCGAGTCACAAGACCGCCTCCTTCGAATTGCTCGAACGCCTGAGCCGCACCCCCGACGACGTCGCTCCCACCATCGTGGGCATGACGCCGTGCGTGCAGGGTGCGGTCGTGCTGGCGACGTGCAACCGGTTCGAGGCGTACGTGGAAATGGACGAACCGGTCACCGCCGCCGGCGCCATCGGTGTCGAAGCCGTGATCGAAGCGGTCGAATCCGCGACCGGCATCTCGGCCGCCGACCTCGACGGCGCCTACACCGTGCACTCGGGGCGCCGCGTCGCCGAGCACCTCTTCTCCGTCGCCTCCGGTCTCGAATCCGTCGTCTCCGGCGAGGGCGAGATCGCAGGCCAGGTGCGCCGCGCTCTCAAGTCCGCCCGCAAGGACGGCACCACTTCGCCCGAGCTCGAGCGCCTCTTCCAGCGCGCCAGCCAGGCCCAGCGCAAGGTCAAGAACGTCACGGCCCTCGGTCGCGCCGGCCGCTCGCTCGTGCGTCTCGCGCTCGAGCTGGCAGACAGCCGCATCGCCGACTGGTCCGCCGAACGCGTGCTGCTGGTCGGTACCGGCGCCTACGCCGCGGTCACCCTCGCCACGCTCCGCGAACGCGGTGCCGTGAACATTTCGGTGTACTCACCTTCCGGCCGCGCCGAGGTGTTCGCCGCGAAGCACGGCATCCGTCCGATCGCCGCCGACGAGTACGCCCGCACCGCCGCGCGGTCGAGCCTGCTCATCACCTGCACCACGGCGACGGAGCCCGTGCTCGGCCCCGAGCACCTGCAGCTGCCGACCGGCCCCGCCGCGGCGGGCTGCCCCGTCGGCGCACACCGTCAGCTCGTCGTCGACCTGGGCATGCCGCGAAACGTCGACCCCGCCATCGCCGGCCTCGAGGGTGTGGCCCTGCTCGACCTCGAGACCATCCGTCTGCACGCGCCGCTCGAAGAGCTGCAGGCGACGGATGCCGCGCGCAGCGTGGTCCGGGAAGCCGCCGAGACCTTCCACGTCGTGGGCGCCCGCCAGAGCGTCACGCCGTCGGTGGTGGCGCTGCGGTCGCACATCTTCGAGCTCCTGGAACGCGAGATCGACCGTGCCCGCGCGCGCGGCGACGAGGACGGCAAGGTCGAGCAGGCTCTGCGTCACCTCTCCGGCGTGCTCCTGCACACCCCGACCGTGCGCGCCCACGAGCTCGCCGCAGCCGGCCGTGCCGACGAGTTCACCGCGGCGCTCGCCGCCCTGTACGGCATCGCCCCCGAAGCCGACGCTGCAGACGACGCCGCGACCGCCTGACACGCTCCGTTCACCGGTGGCACACTGGAGGCATGGCCCTTCACATCACCGGAGACACCGCCGCCGACGAGCTGCTGACCGACAATCCGCTGGCCCTGCTGGTGGGGATGCTGCTGGATCAGCAGGTTCCGATGGAGACCGCGTTCGCCGGTCCGCTCAAGATCGAGCAGCGCACCGGCGCGACCGACGCCGCGACGATCGCCCACATGGCACCGGACGAGTTCCTCGAGGCCTTCAAGCAGACCCCCGCGGTGCACCGGTTCCCCGGGTCCATGGCGACGCGCGTGCAGACGCTGTGCCAGACCCTCGTCGACGACTGGGACGGCGATGCCGCAGCCCTGTGGACCGCGGGCGACCCGTCGGGGCCCGAGGTGCTGAAGCGGCTGAAGGCCCTCCCCGGCTTCGGGGAGCAGAAGGCCAAGATCTTCCTCGCCCTCCTCGGCAAGCAGTACGGTTTCACCGGCGAAGGCTGGCGCGAGGCATCCGCTCCCTACGGCGAGGACGGCTCGTACCGCAGCGTCGCCGACATCGTCTCGCCCGACTCGCTCGCGAAGGTGCGCGAGCACAAGAAGGCGATGAAGGCCGCGGCGAAGGCCCCGAAGTGAAGCCCACGGGGGACGACGTCGCCGGGCTCATCGCCCGCTCCTCCCCCGCCGTGCGCCGCAGGGACGCCGAGACGCTGACCGCGCTCATGCAGGAGGTCACCGGACGCGAACCGCAGACGTGGGGCACGATCATCGGGTTCGGCTCCTGCCACTACCGCTACCCGACGGGGACCGAAGGCGACAGCGGACTGCTCGGCTTCGCTCCGCGCAAGGCCGCGACCACGATCTATCTGTTCGACGGGGTCGGCGCGCACACCGAAGCCCTGGCCAAGCTCGGGCCGCACACCACGGGCGTCGGGTGCCTCTACATCAAGGACCTGGAGCAGATCGACCTCGACGTGCTGCGCGGCATCCTGGAACGCTCACTCGCCTGGGTCGAGGCGGGCGGCACCTCCGAGGTGCAGCTCACCGTCACGGGCTGACGCGCGAGATCCCTCTCCGCGTACCCGCTCAGCGCAGGACCTCGACGAGCGCGACCCACGACACCACCACGGCCGAGACGATCGCGAGCAGACAGCCCGCCGCCGCGAGGTACAGCCCGGCCGGATGCCCGATCCACACCAGCACGCCCGCGGCGAGATAGGCGAAGATCGGCAGGAAGCCGACCAGGTACTTGAGCGGACGGGCGCGATCCTCGGGGCTCGGATCGGTCGCGATGAGGCGCGTCGCGTGCACCTGGAACACGGCAGCCAGCAGCGACGCGACGACGGCGGCCGCGCCGAACCAGGGGCCGTCGATGTCGGGGATCAACCCCAGCGCCGACACCGCGAGCGCCAGGAGCAGGGCGGCGATCCCGGCGAGGAGCCGTGCTGTCAGAGTGCGGGACTTGACGATCTCGGCGATGTTCACACTCGCGGCGACGATCACGAGTCCGGCGAGCGCGGCCGTCGCCCCCGCCATCGCGACGTTGAACTCGCTCCACGGCTCGAACATGCCGACATGCTAGACCCACCCGTGCGACGGACGCACGGGTGGGTCTGGGCAGCAGAGTGGGGTTCGACAGTCAGCGGACGTCGGCGAAGAACGCCCGGATGTCGTCGGCGAGCAGGTCGGGACGCTCCAGAGCGGCAAAGTGCCCGCCCTCATCGAAGCGGCTCCAGTGCACGATGTTCGCGTTGTCGCGCTCGGCGAAGACCCGGATCGTCTGGAAGTCGTCCGCGAACACGGCGACCCCCGTGCGTGCGGCGTTGATCCGCGGCCCGGCATCCTCGGCGGCGTCGGCCGCGGCGTCGGCCCTGGCGTTCTCCAGATAGCTGCGGTTCATGCCGGATGCCGCGTTCGCGAACCAGTTCACACTCACCTCGAGCAGGATCTTCTCCAGCGGAACCAGAGAGGTGCCGTTGCCGAACGAGTTGAACAACTCGCTGTAGGCGAGCAGCCCGACCGGGGAATCGCTGATCCCGACCGACACGGTCTGCGGGCGCGAAGAGTTCATCGTGTTGTACCCGCCGACCGACTGGAACCACTGCATGTGCTCGAGGCCGGCGTAGTCCGCGGGCTCGAGCTTCTCGAACTCGGCCGGGTCGCCCGAGGGGAACGAGAACAGCTGCAGCACGTGCAGTCCGAGGAAGCCCGCAGGCTCGAGCAGGCCCAGCTCACGCGCGACCATGGCGCCGTTGTCCGAGCCGTGGATGCCGTAGCTGTCGTAGCCGAGCCCGCGCATCAGACGGTCATAGGCCGCCGCGACCCGGGCCGTTGTCCACCCGGCAGAGGCGAGCGGCTGCGAGAAGCCGTAGCCCGGAGCATCCGGGATCACGACGTCGAACGCGTCTTCGGCACGGCCGCCGTGCGCGACGGGGTCGACGAGGCGATCGATCACGTCGAGGTAGTCGACCGACGAACCGGGGTAGGTGTGCGCGAGCAGCAGCGGCGTCGCACCCTCGTGAGCCGAGCGCACGTGGAGGAAGTGGATCGTCTGGCCGTCGATCTCGGTGGTGAAGTGCGGGACGGCGTTGATCCGCTCCTGGGCTGCGGCCCAGTCGAACTCGCGCCAGGCGGCGACGGCCTCGCGGAGGTAGGAGTTGGGAGTGCCGGCATCCCAGTCATCCGTCGGCGACGGCTG
This sequence comes from Microbacterium sp. Root322, assembly GCF_001425645.1. NCBI lineage: Bacteria > Bacillati > Actinomycetota > Actinomycetes > Micrococcales > Microbacteriaceae > Microbacterium > Microbacterium sp. Root322. The sequence continues at coordinate 924,251 of NZ_LMCS01000002.1, forward strand.
CGGAAGGCGGGTGCGGGCGAGGCGATCCTGGAGATCGGCCACCTCGGCGGCGGAGACCGAGACGGTGAAGGGGCGGAAGGCGAGCGTCGTGTTATCCATATCTCGAAGGTACGAGGGCATTAGGTTAGATTCGTTCCTAATGGATGCCTGACTTTTCGAGGAGTTCCGATGGCCGATCCGACCGCACGACTGCTCGCACTGCTGGCTCTGCTGCAGACCGGCCCCGAGCGCTCGGGAAGCGACCTCGCCGCCCGGCTCGGCGTCTCCTCCCGCACGGTGCGGCACGACGTCGAGCGGCTGCGCGACCTCGGCTACCCCGTCGACGCCACGCGAGGATCCGTCGGCGGCTACCGCCTCGGCGCCGGGGGCAAGCTCCCTCCGCTGCTGCTCGACGATGAGGAAGCCGTGGCCGTCACCGTGGGCCTGCGGGCCGCAGCCGGGATCGCCGGCGTCGAGGAGGCCGGAGCACGGGCGCTCGCCAAGCTCGAACAGGTATTGCCATCGCACCTGCGCCCCACGGTCGATGCGCTCCGCTCGAGCGTCGACCGCGCCCCGGAGAACAACGACACCGACGCCCCGGACCCCGAGGTCGACGCCGCGTCACTGCAGGCCATCGCACGTGCGATCCGCGACGAGGAGTGGCTGCGCTTCGACTACGAGGGCGCACCCGTGCTGGTCGAGCCGTACCGACTGCTCACCTGGGTGCGGCGCTGGTACCTGGTCGCACGCGATCCGCAGACCGACGAATGGGGCACGTACCGGGTCGACTGGATGCAGCTGCGGATGCCGACGCGACGCTCCTTCACGCCGCAGCCGCTGCCCGGGGGTGACTACACGGCCTTCGCCATGCGGACCATCGCCGTGAGCGGGTGGATCGTGCATGCCCGGCTGCGCATCGACGCGCCGGCTGCGGCCGTGCTCGACCGGATCCACGCTGCGGTCGGGATCGTCGAGCCGGTCGACGACGAGCACTGCATCCTCGTCACGGGTGCGGACAGCCTCGACACCGTCGCCGCCTACATCGGCATGCTGATGATGGACTTCACGGTCGAGAGCCCACCCGAGCTGCTCCCCCGCCTGCAGCTGCTCTCCGAGCGCTACGCGCGCGCCGTGGCGAGATCATGAGGCACGTCGAAACCCACACTCCCCGTCGAGACCCACTCCCACACCCGCTGACCACGATGGGTCTCGGCGATGAGGATGGGTCTCGACGATGACTGAGGGTGCTCAGGCGCCGCGCAGGCGCTCCGCGAGGTACGCGTGCAACTCGTCGATCGAGACGCGCTCCTGTGCCATGGTGTCGCGGTCGCGCACCGTGACGGCACGGTCGTCGAGCGAGTCGAAGTCGACCGTGACGCAGAACGGGGTGCCGATCTCGTCCTGGCGACGGTAGCGGCGGCCGATCGCCCCCGCGTCGTCGAAGTCGACGGCCCAGGAGCTGCGGAGCGTGTCGGCGACCTCGCGAGCGAGAGGCGAGAGGTTCTCGTTGCGCGACAGCGGCAGCACGGCGGCCTTGACCGGAGCGAGGCGCGGGTCGAGCTTGAGCACGGTGCGCACATCGGTGCCGCCCTTGGCGTTGGGCACCTGCTCCTCGCGGTACGCGTCGACGAGGAACGCCATCATCGCGCGCGTGAGACCGAACGACGGCTCGATCACGTACGGGGTGTAGCGCTCGCCGGTGGCCTGGTCGAAGTACGTCAGGCTCTGGCCGGACGCTTCGCTGTGGCTGGAGAGGTCGTAGTCGGTGCGGTTGGCGACGCCCATGAGCTCGCCCCACTCCTTGCCCGCGAAGCCGAACTTGTACTCGACGTCGATCGTGCCGGCCGAGTAGTGCGCGCGGTCGTCTTCCGGAACGTCGAACTGGCGCATGTTCTCGGGGTCGATGCCCAGGTCGATGAACCAGTTCCAGCACGCCTCGACCCAGTGCTCGAACCACTCCTGCGCCTCGGCGGGCGGCGTGAAGAACTCGATCTCCATCTGCTCGAACTCGCGGGTGCGGAAGATGAAGTTACCCGGCGTGATCTCGTTGCGGAACGCCTTGCCGACCTGGCCGATGCCGAACGGCGGCTTCTTGCGGCTGGCGGTGAGCACGTTCGAGAAGTTCACGAAGATGCCCTGTGCGGTCTCGGGGCGCAGGAAGTAGAGGCCCGACTCGTCATCGACGACGCCGAGGTAGGTCTTCACCAGACCGGAGAAGGCCTTGGGCTCGGTGTACTGCCCCTTGGTGCCGCAGTTCGGGCAGGGGATGTCGGCGAGCCCGTTCTCGGCCTTGCGGCCCTTGCGCGCCTCGAAGTCCTCGATCAGGTTGTCGGCGCGGAAGCGCTTGTGGCACTGCAGGCACTCGACCAGCGGGTCGGTGAAGGTCGCGACGTGACCCGACGCCTCCCAGACGCGCTTGGGCAGGATGATGCTGGAGTCCAGCCCCACCATGTCGCCGCGGCCGCGCACGAACGTCTGCCACCACTGGCGGCGGATGTTCTCCTTGAGCTCGGTGCCGAGGGGGCCGTAGTCCCAGGCCGACCGGGAACCGCCGTAGATCTCACCCGCTTGGAACACGAACCCGCGGTGGCGGGCGAGGGCGATGACCTTGTCGAGGCGGGACTGTTCGGCCATGGTGGCTCCAATGGTCGGATGCGGGAGGAAAAACCCGTGAACACGGGCACCTCATTCTATCCGTGGTTCCCGCGCGCTCCCTGGCCTCGGCGGCTGCGTCAGAGTACCGTCCTTGGGATGAGCACTGCAGCGCGAACACCGCGGACCCGCGACGACGACACCCGTTTCTTCGGGCAACCGTGGGCCCTGGTGCACATCTTCGGCGTGGAGATGTGGGAGCGCTTCAGCTTCTACGGCATGCAGGGCATCCTGCTCATCTACCTGTACTACTCGGTCACACAGGGCGGCCTCGGCATCCCCGAGGCGGTCGCGGGCGGCATCGTCGGTGCCTACGGGGGCTCGGTCTACCTGTCGACGATCCTCGGCGCCTGGCTCGCCGACCGACTGTTCGGCTCCGAGCGGGTGCTGTTCGTCAGCGCGATGGTGATCGTGGCCGGTCACCTGGCTCTCGCGTTCCTGCCCGGCGCCGTCGGGGTGGGCGTCGGTCTGGTGCTGGTCGCATTGGGCTCCGGCGGACTCAAGGCGAACGCGACCTCGGTCGTCGGCAGCCTCTACAGCGCGGAAGATCCCCGGCGGGATGCCGGCTTCTCGCTCTTCTACCTGGGCATCAACCTCGGCGCGTTCCTCGGACCGATCCTCACCGGCATCCTGCAGTCGTCTCTCGGATTCCACTACGGCTTCGGGCTCGCCGCCATCGGCATGACCCTGGGACTCATCCAGTACTCGTTCGGCCGCAAGGCCCTTCCCGCCTCGGCACGGGAGGTGCCCAACCCGCTTCCGAGGTCCCGCTACGGCCTGGTCGGGCTCATCGCCGGCGCCGCGATCGTGGCCATCGCCGTCCTGGTGCTCACCGGTGTGATCCGCGCAGACAATCTGGCCACCCTGGTGATCGTCGTCACGATCGTCGCCGCGGTCGCGTACTTCTCGGTGATCCTCGGCAGCCGTCGCATCGATGCCACCGAACGATCGCGGGTGTGGGCCTTCCTGCCGCTGTTCATCACCAGCGTCGCGTTCTGGTCGCTGTACCAGCAGCAGTTCACGGTGCTGACGATCTACTCGGACCAGCGCCTGGATCGGAATCTGTTCGGATGGGAGATGCCGGTGTCCTGGGTGCAGTCGATCAACCCGGTGTTCATCATCATCCTGTCCGGCGTCTTCGCGGCGATCTGGACCCGCTTGGGAAAGCGTCAGCCCTCGACGCCCGTGAAGTTCGCTCTGGCGGCGATCATCATGGGATCGGCGTTCCTGCTCTTCCTGCCGTTCGCCGGCGGAGGGGCGAACTCCACGCCGCTGCTGGCCATCGTCGGGATCCTCTTCGTGTTCACGGTCGCCGAGCTGCTCATCTCGCCGGTCGGCCTGTCGGCTGCCACCAAGCTCGCACCGACGGTGTTCCGCACGCAGATGGTCGCGCTCTTCTTCCTGTCGATCGCGCTCGGCACCGCCATCTCGGGCGAGCTCGTCCGGTTCTACGATCCGACCGACGAGGTGCCGTTCTTCTCGATCCTCGGGGGCATCGCCATCGTGGTCGGCATCGGACTGCTGCTGAGCGTCAAGCCCGTGTTGAAGCTCATGCGCGGAGTGCGCTGAGCACACGGGCCACGAGAATCACGCTGTGAAGAGCGTGCTCACGCGGTGAAGAGGTAGCCCCGCGCGGTGTCGTAGCCGGCGATGCGCAACCCGCTGCCGAGCAGGCCCTCCATCTGCGCCCGCAGACGCAGACGCCACTCGTGGGCGGCTGCCGGGTCGGACTCGCGCAGCGCCTCGATGTCGGCGGGGATGGCCAGAGTCTCCACGACCGCGTCGTCAGCCGGGGGCTTGGCGATGTCGGCGAGCGCCCACTCGACATCGAGTCGGTCGCTCTCATCGCCCGCGTCGCCGCCGCCGAAGATGCCGTAGCGGTTCACCGAGTAGCCGGTCGCGCGGGCGCCCAGCACGGTGAAGAAGAAGTGGGCGTTGCGTGCCACGAGCGGATCGAAGACCCACGTGATGCGGCCGACGTCTCGGGAGAAGGCCCACTGCCGCTGGTGCTCCTTGAGCTCGCGACCCCAGCCGCGACCGCGGTACTCGGGCAGCAGCGCGGTGATGTGGGAGTGCATCGCACGGCGGGCGGGCTCGCCGAAGAACGCGATCGACGCGCCGACCATGCGCTCCTCGTCACCCTCGCCGTCGAAGAAGCCGACGACGTAGTTGCCCGACTGCTGCAGGGCGCGCAGGGTTCCGGCATCCACCACGCGCTGCGGACCCCGAATGGAGTCGAGCAGGCCCTGGGCGTCGAGGATGAGTTCAACGGTGTCGAGGTCACGGATGGTTCGCACGCACCCAGTCTGCCCCTCCTCGGCCCGTTCGAGGAATCGGAACCTCGATGTCACCGCATCGGGAACGCCTCTCCCCCACCCGCGGCGAGCGCCTCGGCGACGATGCGGATGTGCTCCTCGGCCATCTCCTGCGGGATCGGCGGCAGGATCCCGTCCCAGAACGACAGCACCGCACCTCGCCCTTGCATCATGCCGGCGGGGCGTCCCATCGCCCACAGGTGCAGATGCGCCGAGCCGTCGTTCCACCGCCCGAAGTGACACCGCGCGACACCGGGGACGCTCTTGACCGCCTGCGAGACCCGCTGCATCAGGGGTCCGAGCGCCGCGAGCACCTCGACCGGCGCGTTCTCGAGCAGCCAATGCTCACGCGGGGCGATCGCGCCGATGAACGGCAACCCTCCGATCTCCCACCCCGCGCGCACCTGCCAGTGCTCGTCGTGCCAGATCGTGAACTCGCTCGGGGCGCAGGGTCCGCATTCGGCCGGGTCCAGCTCGCCGCCGCGGGGCTTCTCCGGCACCAGCATCGGTTCAAGCGGTCGCATCGTGATCGTCTCGAAGGCCCACGGCAGTCCCTCGGCGACGGCGGAGGCGTCGAGTGCCTCGCCGATCGGGAGCCTGCGGTGGAACGCGGAATCGGCGGGATGCTGGTCGATCGTGGCGTCGTCGCTCATCTCCCCATGCAATCACGGACTGCGTGCCACCCGGTCGATCGAGCCCGGGTGTTCGACCCCGCGCCACTCGATCGCCGATAGCCTGAGTCGGTGGGTGCGAGCGAGGACAGAGCCAGGAAACGTCTCTCCCGGACCCCACCCAAGTGGGCGATCGTCGCCGTGCTCGCCTTCGCGGGCCTGTGCTCCTCTTTCATGTTCACGCTCGTCGTCCCGCTGCAGGCCGAGCTCCCGCAGCTGCTGAACGCCTCCCGCGAGGACACCACCTGGGTCGTCACCATCACGCTGCTCGTCGCCGCCGTCGCCACCCCCATCTCGGGCCGGCTGGGCGATATGTACGGCAAGCGCCGGGTCGTGATCGCGCTGCTCGCGATCCTGATCCTCGGCTCCGTGATCGCCGCGGTCTCCGGTTCGATCGTCGGAGTCATCATCGGTCGCGCACTCCAGGGTGCGGTGACGGGGGTCGTCCCGCTCGGCATCGCCATCATGCGCGACGTGCTGCCTCCGGAACGGCTCGGCACCGCCGTGGCCCTCATGAGCGCGACCATGGGTGTCGGCGGAGCGATCGGCATGCCGGTCGCCGCCCTCCTCGCCCAGAACGCCGACTGGCACATGCTCTTCTGGCTCGCGGCAGCCCTCGGCGTCGTCGGCCTCGTCCTCGTGCTGGCGGTGATCCCCGAAGACGTGCTGCGCTCCCCCGGCCGCCTCGACGTGATCGGCGCCATCGGCCTCGCGATCGGTCTCACCGGCGTCCTGCTCTTCGTCTCCCGAGGTGCGCAGTGGGGCTGGACCTCGCCGCTGACCCTCGCCTGCATCCTCGGCGGACTCGCGGTGCTGCTGGTGTGGGGCTGGTATCAGCTGCGCACGAAGGATCCTCTGCTCGACCTCCGGGTCGCCGCGCGACCCGCCGTGCTCTTCACGAACATCGCTGCGATCGGCATGGGATTCGCGCTCTTCGCCTCGAACGTCACGTTCCCGCAGCTGCTCGAAGCTCCGTCGATCGGCGGGGGCTTCGGCCTCGACATGGTCGCCGCGTCGCTCGTGATCATGCCTGCGGGCCTCGTGATGATGGTGATCTCGCCGCTCTCCGGCTGGCTGGAGCGCACCGTGGGTCCGCGCCCCCTGTTCACGGTCGGCGCCACCGCGATCGTGCTCGCCTACGTCTTCGTGCTGCTGTGGTCTTCCGAGGTGTGGCACGTCCTCGTCGCGAACCTGCTGATCGGCGTGGGCATCGGGTTCACGTTCGCCGCGATGCCCATGATCATCATGCGCTCGGTTCCGGCCAACGAGACCGGCGCATCGAACGGCCTGAACGCGCTGTTCCGCTCGATCGGAACGTCGGGAGCCTCGGCCGTTATGGGCGGCGTGCTCGCCGCGATGAGCATCGACATCGACGGCGTGGCCGTGCCCACCAGGGCCGCTTTCGAGGTGTGCTTCTGGCTCGCGATCGCCGCCGGGGTGATCGCGATGGTGCTGTCGCTGTTCATCCCGAAGCAGCGCGCGTCCGAGCAGCATCCATCGCTGCCGGGGTGAGGACGCCTCGCGCGTTCAGCGGGAGATCGTGCGCGGGTCGGGGTCGTCGTCGCGCGGTGTGCGCAGCCGGTCAGGGATAGGCCACGCCAGGATGAACTGCGCCGTCGCAGGCCGCGTCATGTCGCCGAAGTCGTCGATCTTGACGACGATCCGCCCTGGCACGCCGTCTTCGTCGGGCGTCACCTCGAGGATGCGCACCCGCAAGGGGCGCTCGTCCTCGCCCTCCAGCATCCACGGATCGGCGAGCCAGGCGATCCCGTGCTCCTCCAGCGCCGCTTCGGCTTCGAGCCACTCCGTCGCTGCGGTGACGGGCCGCCCGAGCACATCGACGCCGACCCAGTCGTCGCCGGCGGGGTGGATCCATCCGAGCAGTTCGCCGTCGTCGCGGCGGTGCGGGGTCCAGTCAGGTCGTGGCATCCCTCGATGCTAGCGACGTGACGACGGCGTCAGTGCGTGTATTCCATGAGCTCGACGCCGAGCACCCGGAAGGCGTCGTGCGCACGCAGGCGGTGCGTGATCGAGAGATCGTCGAAGCACACGATGAGCGAGTAGGCGACGCCGGCGCGGGGCCCGGCCAGCACACCGGCCTCGGCCCGAACCCCGCGATCGCGGCCGGTCTTGTTCACGAACAGCAGGCCGTGGGCATCGTGATCGTGCGCGAACGGATCGAGACCCGTGGATGCCGCGACCAGGCTCAGGTCCTGATTCAGGCTCAGCCACTCCGACACCTGTGCGCTGACGGCGGCATCGACCACCTGCGAGTTCACGAGGGCGGAGAACAGTCCGGCGAGCTCGCGTGCGGATCCCACGGCCACCTGCGGGGCGTCGTCTGGACCGCGGCGGTCGCGGAAGCGGTCGAGAAGGGCCGTGCGGCGCAGACCCAGCGACTCGATGCGCTCGCGCACCCGGTCGTGGCCGACCTTGTGCAGCAGAGCGTTCACCGCGATGGGATCCCCCGCGGTCGCCGCCATCACGGCGAGGTCTTCCAATGGCAGGGCCGGTGCGTGCAGATGCCGCCACAGGCCCGAGGTCTCCACCGGCTCGAGGCTTTCGCGTTCGACGATCTCGAACGGATCGAGAGCACCGCTCTGGAAGCCGGCAGCCACCTCGATCAGCAGAGGCACCACTCCGAGACCCGCGATCGGCATCGTGACATGGTCGTCGCCGGCGAGCACGTGCACATGGTTGTCGAGGTCGACGACGTGCACCGAGACCTGCGCCCCGGAGTCGACCAGGCCCTCCAGCGAACGCAGCGTGGCGGTGAACGACCGGCGTCCGGCAGCGGCGCGTCGGGGAAGCCGGCGCCTGGTGCGCTGCGAGCGGCGACCCGCACCGGAGGCCTCCTGGGCAGCGCCGAGAGACTCGGGGGCCGAGGAGTTTCGGAGACCTTCACCAGGCTCGAGAGCGCCCACGCTGATCCTTAGGGGGGTGGATGTGCGGGATACCGAGGGGAGACGCTCCCCAGCGGCAGGGCTATCGTAACCCCACCGCCGGGGGACGGTTCACAGAGTGTGACGATTGGTCACCAGATGGTCACTCGCGACGCCGCAGGCAGCCAGAGGGCGTCGTTCTCGCTCACGCCGAACGCCTCGTAGAACGCGTCGATGTTGCGCACGATCTGGTTGCAGCGGAACTCGTTCGGCGAGTGCGGGTCGATCGTCAGCAGGCGCAGCGTCTCGGCGTCACGGCTCTTCTGCTGCCACACCTGCGCCCACGAGAGCAGCAGGCGCTGCACACCCGTGTATCCATCGATCACCGGGGCCTCCGCGCCGCCGAGCGAGAGCTCATAGGCCTTGAGGGCGATCCCGAGGCCGCCGAGGTCGCCGATGTTCTCACCGATCGTGAGCGCGCCGTTCACGTGGTGCTCGGCGTCGAGGCCCTCGGGCACCAGCGCGTCGTACTGGGCGATCAGCGCCTTGGTGCGCTCCTCGAACGCCGACCGGTCGGCATCCGTCCACCAGTCCTGCAGGCGTCCGTCGCCGTCGTAGCGGCTGCCCTGGTCGTCGAAGCCGTGGCCGATCTCGTGGCCGATGACCGCACCGATGCCGCCGTAGTTCGCCGCCGCGTCGCGACCGGCGTCGAAGAACGGGTACTGCAGGATCGCCGCGGGGAACACGATCTCGTTCATGGACGGGTTGTAGTAGGCGTTGACCATCTGCGGCGGCATGTGCCACTCGGTGCGGTCGATGGGCGTGCCTACCTTGTCGATGTTGCGGTCGTGCTCGAAGATCGAGGCGCGGCGCACGTTGCCGAACAGGTCGGCCCTGTCGATCTCGAGGCTCGAATAGTCGCGCCAGACCTCGGGGTGCCCGATCTTCGGGGTGAAGGAGTCGAGCTTGGCGAGTGCGCGCTCGCGGGTCTCGGCCGTCATCCACTCCAGCTCGGTGATGCTCTGCCGGTACGCCTCGATGAGGTGGGCGACCAGCTCGTCCATCGCGGCCTTCGCCGTCGGCGGGTAGTGGCGCTCGACGTACACCTTGCCGATCGCCTCTCCGAGCGCACCCTCGGTGAGCGAGACGCCGCGCTTCCAGCGCTCGCGGATGGTGGGGACGCCGGTGAGCTCGGTGCCGTAGAACGAGAAGTTCTCCTGCACGAGATCGTCGGTCAGGTACGGGGCCGCGGCGTGCACGGCCTTGGCGCGCAGCCATGCCTTCCAGTCGTCCAGGCGCTCGGGGGTCAGCAGCGAGCCGAGGCCTTCGAAGAAGCTCGGCTGCGAGACGACGACCTCGTCGAAGGCCGCGGGGTTCGACGGCGAGACCGCCTCTCGCCACGGAGTCAGGTCGATGCCGGCGAGCGCCTGCAGCTCTTCCCACGTCTTGAGGTTGTACGTCGCCACCGCATCGCGGCTGCGCACGTTGTCCCAGTGATGACCGGCGAGCTCGGTCTCGAGCGCGATCGCACGGTCGGCGTTCACGGCGGCATCGGCCACGCCCGCGAGGCCGAGCAGACGCTCGAGGTGCGCACGGTACGCGGCCCGGGTGTCGGCGAAGGTGTCGAGACGGAAGTAGCTCTCGTCGGGCAGCGACAGACCGGCCTGCACGAGCACCGGAACATAGCGCTCGGGGTCGCCGGGATCGCCGTCGACGTACAGGCCGATGATCGACGCACGGCCGTCGCGGTCGTAGGCGCCCACCGTGCGCAGGAACGTCGGAACGTCGGCGATCGCATCGATCTCGGCGAGCGTGTCGGCAAGCGGCGCGACGCCGGCGGCATCGATGCGCGCGGTGTCCATGAAGCTCGCGAACAGGTCGCCGATCTTGCGGGCGAGAGTGCCCTCCGGGGCATCCTGCGACTCCTCGATGATCGCGCGCACGTCTTTCTCTGCCTGCTCGGCGAGAAGATGGAACGAGCCCCAGCGCGCCTTGTCGCCCGGGATCTCGGTGCGGGCGAGCCAGGCGCCGTTCACGTGACGATAGAGGTCGTCCTGCGGGCGGATGTCGGAGCTGAACTCATCAAGGGCGAGGCCCACGGGAAGAACGTCAGTCATGCTCCCCAGCCTATGACCCGCCTCCCCCGGACGGCAGGAGCACGTTCATGCGGAACCCCTCATCGGTGCGCTCGGCGAACACCTCTCCGCCGTGAGCACGTGCGAGACCGCGCGCGATCGACAGCCCGAGGCCCGCGCCGGAGGCCACCGCGTCGCGATCGGTCGGAGCCGTGCGCGCCGCATCCTCGCGCCAGCCGACGTCGAACATGCGGTCCAGATCCTCCACCGCGACCCCGGCGCCGTGATCGAGGATGCCGAGCACGAGACGGTTCCGGTCGATCTCGGTGGCCGAGATGACGATCTCCGTGCCGCGTGGAGCGTGCCGGATCGCATTGGTCAGCAGGTTCACGATGATCCGTCCGAGCTGATGCGGATCCGCCCAGAGCACGTGCGCGCCCACCCCGCGCTCGACGATGCGCACGCCGTGGCGGGCGGCGGCGGCCGCGACATCCGCGACGGCATCCGAGACCACATCGAGCAGGTCGACCTGCTGCGTCTGCAGCTGCACCGCTCCGGAGGTCAACGTGGACAGCTCGAACAGGTCGTCGACCATGCGGCTCATGGTGTCGACCTGCACCCGAACCTGCCCCGCGAAGCGCTCAGGGGCATCGGCAGCCCCCTCCTCGATCGACTCGGCGAGCGCGCGTACCGCCGTCAACGGAGTGCGCAGATCGTGTGATATCCAGGCGAAGAACCGCCGCCGCGCCGAGTCCAGCCGCTCCAGTTCGGCACTCGCGGCGTCCACCTTCCCCGACACCTCGGCCAGCTGCGCCGACAGGTCATCCAGCTCGCGGGACCCGCCCTGCTCGGCGACGATCACGCCGCCGCGGCCGACCTCGTCGAGCGATGCGGACAGGCGATCGAACGACGACCGCATCGCCCTGGCCACGACCCAGGCCGTCGCGAGGCCCAGGATGAGGGACACCGCGATCACGGCGAGGAGCACGGTCAGGTCATGCGTGGAGATGTACATCTCCAGCGAGATCGCGACGACGGATGCCGCCATCGCGACGACACCCGCGCTCGCGACCAGCATCAGCTGCGCACGGAACGACCGGCGGCGCAGAACCCGCAGCAGGACGAGGGTGAGCGCCGCGACGCACGCGGCGACGAGCAGGCACGTCAGCACGATCAGCAGCACGTCGGCTGCGGAGAGCATGATCACGAGCGGTCCCCCTCCGCCGAGAATCGATAGCCGACGCCCCATTGCGTGCGCAGGTGGATGGGGTCTCGAGGATCTAACTCGATCTTCTCCCGCAGCCGGCGCACGTGCACGGTGACCGTCGAGGCCTCACCGAAGCTCCACCCCCAGGCCTCACGGAGGATCTCGTCACGCCCGAGCGGGCGCCCCTGGTTGCGCACCAGGAAGTGCAGCAGGTCGTACTCGCGCGCGGTGAGGGGGACCTCCTCCTGGCGCACCCAGACCCGACGCCGGAGGGGATCGATCACGAAGACACCGGCCCGCACCTCGCCGACCGAGGCCTGCACCACCTGCGAGCGGCGCACGAGCGCTCCGACCCGCAGGAGAAGCTCCCGCAGCGAGAACGGCTTCGCGAGGTAGTCGTCGACGCCGAACTCGAAGCCCTCGATGCGGTCATCCACCTGCCCGAGCGCGGTGAGCATCATGATGGGCACGTCGGAGAACGAGCGCAGATCGCGGCACAGCTCGTCGCCGCTGATGCCGGGCAGCATTCGGTCGACGATCACCACATCGGGGACGGTGTCACGCAGCGCCGTGCGCGCCGAGACCCCGTCACCGAAGCTGGAGACCGCGTAGCCGTTGGCCCGCAGGTACGCCCCCACCGCCTCCCTGACGGTGGGGTCGTCTTCGACCACGACGACCTCGGTTGCCTCCTGCATGGGGTCGACACTAGTCGCGCGATCCGCGCCATCGGGCGGTTCCTTACGGTCCCGAAAGGTCTTCCCCGCGGCGCTCGTCTCGTTCGTAGCGTTCTTCGAAGTGCGATCCGCCGCGGCATCCGTCGTCGCGGCCACACCGTCGCACACACAGTGAACAGGAGAACCTCATGCGCAAGATCGCTCTCGCCGCCACAGCGGCCCTCACCCTCGCCCTCGCCCTGTCGGCGTGCAGCTCGCCCGCAGCGACCGAGGACACCACGCCCTCCTCGTCGGCGTCGCAGAGCGCGGACTCGGGTGCCGCGATGACGATGACAGAGAAGACCGGGGCGTTCATGGGCCTGAACGAGAAGACGGTGTCCGGCACCGTCACCGTGACCGACGACGAGATCACCCTGTCTGGCTTCTCGTCCGACGAGGGTCCCGATCTGCACGTCTATCTCACCGACGGCACCGATGAGGCCGCCGTCTCCGCCGGCATGCTCGTCGACGCCGTCTCGTTCGACACCGCCACGCAGACCTTCACGCTCGACGGTGTCGACACCTCGAAGTACTCGTATGTCGTGATCCACTGCGACAAGGCGAAGGCCGTGTTCGGAGCAGCCGAGCTCTCATGACCGGATCGCGACCCGCAGGCGCCCTGGCCCTGTCGCTGCTCGGCGGCGGGGCCAGGGTGGCGGTCGGGGTGCTCTGGATGATCGAGGGCTTCCTGAAGTACCGCGCCGGATTCGGGGCGGCCGACATCGAGTTGGTGGCGCAGAGCACGGAGGGGAACCCTCGGGTGCCGTGGTTCTTCGAGCCGCTCGGGTCGGTCATGGGGACGGCGCCCGCCCTGTTCGGTGTGGTGATGCCCGCTCTCGAGGTCGTTCTCGGAGTGCTGCTGGTCGCGGGATCGCTGACCAGGATCGCGGCCTTCGTGTCGATCGGGACGCTGATGCTCTATTGGAGCGCCGATCAGCTGATCGCGCAGTATCCGGCGATGGTCGTGCTCTCCGCGGTCGTCCTCCTCTTGCCCGGTTCGGGACGGTTCGGGATGGACGGATGGTTTCGTGCACGTCGGTCGCGAGCGACCGGGCGGAGACCCGGGTGAATCCGTCAGCTGCGGCGCCGCACGCGGAAGCGTCGGCGTCGTGGCTGCTCGGCGGGGGCGGCCTTCGGCCGCGCCGCCCGACGCTCCGCCCAGGCGGCCACCTCGGCGTCGACGTCGCGGGGTGACGTGACGACGGGCGGTCCGCCCTGAAGCTGGCGGCGCGCTTCCCGCACACGCCGGTTGAAGTCTTCGACGACGGTGCGCACATCCGACTCGCGACCGAGCAGATCGAGCTGATCGTTCAGTTCCCGGTCCTCCGTGCGCAGCAGGATCGCCGGGGGCCCGAGACCGGTCAGGTTCTCGGTCTCGATCTTCCGGCGGATCCACCAGTCGGGGTCGTGGTGGGTGCCGAGTCCTTCGAGGGGCTTGCCCGCGCCGGGCAGGTCGTCGAACTCTCCGCGGCGGATCGCCACCTGGATGGCCGTCTCGATGAACGCGGCACGATCGACCGCCGCCGCGATCCCGGGCGGCGTACCCGACTCCTCGTCGCCGTCGGCGCTCTCGCCGTTCTGCCTGCTCGCGAGATACCGCGCCGCCGCGTCTCGGGGATCCGTCATGAGGCACCTCCGTGCATCCGAGCTCCCTCCCACCCTATGACGGCGGTCGCAGACGGAGGCAGCACGGAAGGCGGGGTCGGTCCCAGGTCATAGGCTCGGAGGATGACCGCGCGTGCCTCCCTCAATCGAGACATCCTGCGGTTGGCCGTCCCGGCCCTCGGCGCTCTGATCGCGGAGCCGGCGTTCCTGATCGTGGATGCCGCGCTCGTCGGACACCTCGGAACCACCCCACTCGCCGGTCTCGGCATCGCGGGCGCCGTGCTCCAGACGATCGTCGGGCTGATGGTCTTCCTGGCCTACTCGACCACCCCCGCTGTCGCCCGACGCTTCGGGGCGGGGCAGCCCGGCGAGGCCGTCTCCGTCGGCGTCAACGGCATGTGGCTCGCGCTCGGGCTCGGCGCCGTGCTCGCGGTGATCGGCGCCGTCTCCTCTCCGTGGCTGGTCTCGCTGTTCGGTGCGGGTGAAGCCGTCGCCGCTCAGGCGAACGAGTACCTGGTGATCTCGATGTGGGGCCTGCCGGCGATGCTCATCGTGTTCGCCGCGACCGGACTGCTGCGCGGCATGCAGGACACCATGACGCCGCTGTGGATCGCGGGACTCGGTTTCGGTGCGAACGCCCTGCTCAATTGGCTGTTCATCTACGGACTCGGCTGGGGCATCGCCGGATCCGCCGCCGGAACCGTGACCGCGCAGTGGGGGATGGTCGCCGCCTACGTGCTGGTCGTCCGCCGCCTCGCCACGCGTCACAGCGCCTCGTTGCGCGCGCAGAGCGCGGGCCTGCGCAACACCGCGACGTCGGGTGGATGGCTGTTCCTGCGCACCGTGAGCCTGCGCGTGGCCCTGCTCGCGACCGTGGGTGTGGCGACCGGCATCGGCACCGACGAGCTCGCCGGATGGCAGATCGTGTTCACGATCTTCTCGGCGGCGGCCTTCGCCCTCGACGCGCTCGCGATCGCGGCCCAGGCGCTCATCGGCAAGGAGCTCGGAGCCGGAGACGAGCAGCAGGTGCACCGTGTGCTCGCCCGCACCGTCGCCTGGGGAGCCTGGTTCGGCGTGATCGTCGGCGGACTGATCGCCGCAGCTTCCGGGGTGCTCGGCATCGTCTTCACGGGCGACGCCGAGATCGCGGCGCTCGTGCAGCCCGTGCTGCTCGTGCTCGCGGTCGCCCAGCCGATCGCCGGTGTCGTCTTCGTGCTCGACGGGGTGCTCATGGGGGCGAACGACGCCCGATACCTCGCGATCGCTGGTGGCCTCAACCTGGTGCCGTTCCTGCCCGCGCTCTGGATCGTGGCCGCGACCGGGGTCGACGGCACCGCCGGTCTCGTCTGGCTCGCGCTCGCCTTCTTCGGCGTCTACCTTCTCGCACGGCTCGGCACCCTGGGGTGGCGCGTGCGATCGGGGCGCTGGCTTGCCGCCGCGGCCTGACGGCGAGTGGTCTCATGCTGCACTGATCTGCACCTTCACCACTTCTCCACAACCGCCGGAATCCGCGGAATACTACGTCGCCGACCCCTGGCGCCTTCGACGATGATCGGGTGACACTGAAGGGATGCTGGGGATGACGGAACCACAGGTCTGGACACTGATCGGCGTCTTCGCCGCGGGGATGTTCGGCACCATCACGCTGATCTCGACGATGTTCCTTCGCACGATGCAGAACGGGTTCGACGGCGTGCAGACAGAGATGCGGAACGAGTTCGCGAGCGTACGCACCGAGATGCGGAGCGAGTTCGCGAATGTGCGGACAGAGATCGGAGCGGTGCACGGGCGAATCGATCACCTGGATCGCGACGTCAACGCGATCTACCGTCACCTGTTCGGCATCGACCGCGGGTGATGCCGGGCGCTCTCGGGCTGGAGAGCGTCAGCCCGCGTATCTCCGGCACCACTCGTACATGATCACGGCGGCTGCCGCGCTGGCGTTGATCGAACGGGTCGAGCCGTACTGGGTGATCTCGATGTGCGCGGAGGCAGCGGCGAGCGCTTCGTGCGAGAGCCCCGGTCCCTCCTGACCGAACAGCAGCACGCAGCGCTGCGGCAGGTCGGCTCTGTCGACCGGCACCGCACCCTCGACGTTGTCGACTGCGATGATCGGGAGCGCTTCGGAGGCGGCCCAGGCGGCGAACGTCTCGACGTCTTCGTGGTGCACGACGTGCTGGTAGCGGTCGGTGACCATGGCCCCCCGCTTATTCCATCGACGGCGACCGATGATGTGCACGGTGTCGGCGAGGAAGGCGTTGGCGCTGCGCACGATCGACCCGATGTTCATGTCGTGCTGCCAGTTCTCGATCGCGACATGGAACGGATGCCGCTGCGTGTCGAGGTCGGCGACGATCGCCTCCATCCGCCAATAGCGATAGCGGTCGATCACGTTGCGGGTGTCACCTGCAGCGAGGAGCTCGGGGTCGAACTGCTCACCGGCCGGCCACGCATCCTCGCCCCCAGGCCAGGGGCCGACGCCGTAGCCGGGCTGGGCGATCGAACCCGTGCTCACCGCGTCCGCGGGAACGTCGGGGGTCGTGCTGTCCGGCGCGGCGTCTTCCATCCCGCCAGGCTATCGCCGCCGCGCACTCCTGCCTGCCCTCGCCCCTGCGAATGCGACCCGAGAACGGAGCGTCTGAGATATTTAGGTGTACCGAAAAATGCGCTACGGTTTCGGTGTGCCTAAAAATTCCTCACTCCCGATGACGGCTCCCGCCGCGCCCGCGGCCCGGGCTCCGCGGAGCCTGTGGCTGCTCGGACCCGCCCTCGTCGCCGGCGTCGCCTACCTCGACCCCGGCAACGTCGCCAGCAACATGACCGCAGGCGCACAGTACGGTTACCTGCTGGTGTGGGTGGTGCTCGCCGGCAACGTGATGGCGTGGCTGATCCAGTACCTCTCCGCCAAGCTGGGGGTCGTCACCGGGCAGAGCCTTCCCGAAGTGCTGGGCGCACGGCTGAAGCGGCCCTGGGCGCGCCGCGCCTACTGGCTGCAGGCCGAGCTCGTCGCGATGGCCACCGACCTGGCCGAGGTCATCGGCGGCGCGGTCGCCCTCAATCTGCTGTTCGATGTGCCGCTGCTGCTCGGCGGCCTGATCACCGGTGCGGTCTCGATGATCCTGCTCACGGTGCAGAGCCGGCGCGGCGCCCGTCCGTTCGAGTTCGTGATCATCGGGCTCATGGCCATCATCACGATCGGCTTCGTCGCCGGAGTCTTCGTCGCACCACCGGACCCGGCAGGAGTCATCGGCGGGATGGTCCCCCGCTTCCAGGACACCGGTTCGGTCCTGCTGGCCGCGTCCATCCTCGGGGCGACCATCATGCCGCACGCGATCTATGCGCACTCCTCGCTCGCCCGCGACCGTTTCGGTGCGACAACCTCCCATGCCGGCGACGAGGCCGTGCGCACCGAGACCTCGCGCATCCGCCGCCTGCTCACGGCCACCCGCTGGGATGTCTCGATCGCCATGGTGATCGCCGGTTCCGTCAACCTCTGCATCCTCCTGCTCGCCGCAGCGAACCTCGCCGGCGTCGAGGGCACCGACTCGCTGGAGGGAGCCCATGCCGCCCTCGCGGCAGGACTCGGACCGGTCGTGGCGACCTTCTTCGCCGTGGGTCTGCTCGCCTCGGGCCTGGCCTCGACCTCGGTCGGCGCCTACGCCGGGGCGGAGATCATGCACGGCCTGCTGCATGTGCGCATCCCGCTGCTCGTGCGTCGACTGGTGACGCTGATCCCCGCGCTCGTGATCCTCGGCATCGGCTTCGACCCGACGCTCGCCCTGGTCCTCAGCCAGGTGGTGCTGTCGTTCGGCATCCCGTTCGCGCTGATCCCCCTGGTCGCGCTCACCGCGCAGCGACGCACCCTCGGCGCCTGGGTCAACCGACGGTGGACGACGGCGGCGGGAGTCCTCGCCTCTGTGCTGCTGATCGCGCTCAACGGCGCCCTGCTCTGGCTGGTGCTGACGGGAGCCTGAGCCCGGATAGGCTCGATGCATGTCTGCCGAGAGCGCCCGCCGCAACGTCCGCATCCTCACCTGGATCGGCTTCGCGACCGGCGTGATCGGCGGCCTGCTGATCGCCTTCCCCACGGTCATCGGCCTCGCCAGCCCCTGGGTGCAGGTCGCGCTCGGCGTCGCCACGCTCGTGATGGCATTCCGTGCGCGCAAGATCGGCATGGCCGAGGTCGAGGGGTTCGACGGCCGACTGTCACTGGCCGCCGCCCTCCTCGGATTCCTCGTCCTGTTCTTCGCCGGTCAGGCCGCCTTCATCATCCTGACGACACTGGGCTGATCCGCGCGAGGATCGGGTCGGCGCGGACTACGCCGTGACGAAGCCCGTGACCAGGTAGAGCACGAACGACAGCCCTGCGGCGATGCCCGCGTACGGCAGGATCGCGAGCATGAGGTTGATCGGCTTGATGCCGATCGACCTCGACGCGAGGATGATGCCGTCGCCGTAGAGGCAGGTGGTGCTGCCCAGCGCCGCTCCCGAGAACACCGCGGCGCCCGCGAGGATCGGGTCGGCGCCGAGCGCGAGCGCCAGCGGCAGGACGACCGGGGTGATCACCGCGGCGAGGTCCCAGAACGATCCGGTGGCGTACGCGTAGATGCCGCACACTGCGAACACGATCGCCGGCAGCAGCGCCGGGGTGAGCACCGGCTCGGTGACCTGGATCACGAACTCGGCGAGCTGCAGGGTGATGTTCATCTCCTGCACCATGAACGCGAGGACCGTGAGGATCATCACGAACAGCATGCTCTCGATACCCTCGAGCGCGGCATCCAGCACCCCGCGGATGCTGAGTCGGCGCTGCACGAGCACGATCACCAGAGTGACGGCGAGAGCCGCGGCGGTGCCGGCCACGACGTTCGCGTTGGTGACGATCGTCACACCGACCAGCACGGCCATCGCGATCAGGAAGCCCCAGGGCTGCGGCTTGCGCTCGGCGTCGGCAGAGGTCGCGAGCGCGGTGGCCACCCGCTGCGCGGTCGATCCGTCGGGGTCGTCGGCCTTGAGCTCGGCGAGGAGAGCGGCCCCCTCGGCCCGCCGCTCGTCGTCGGTGGTGCCGAGCGGGAAGACGTCGCCGTCTCGCTCCGCTCGGATCGCGTCGCGCTTGATCACGCCGAGCTTCGGCAGCCAACCGATGCTCATCAGCAGGGCGACGGCGAGTGCCGCCCACCCGAAGAAGATGAACGGGATCGCCTGCAGGTAGGCGCCGAACCCCGTGCCGCCGACCGTGACGCCCTGCGCCTCGAACAGACCGGAGAAGAACAGCGCCCACGTCGAGACGGGGACGAGCACGGCGATGGGTGCGGCCGTCATCTTCATGATCGCGCCGAGCTGGGTGCGGGGTACCCGGTAGCGATCGGTCACGGGCTTCATCGAGGTACCCGTGGTCAGCACGTTCAGGTAGTCGTCGACGAACAGCACGACCGAGAGCAGGAACGTCAGCACGGTCGACTTGCGCCGCGAGGTGACGAATCGCTCCGCCCAGCGTGCGAAGTCGGTGACGATGCCCGACTTCTCGAACAGCATCATCAGGATGCCGAACAGCGCGACGATCAGCAGCAGCCACTGCGCCGTGGCGTTGGAGAGGGCTTTGCCGGTGTACTCGACCCAGACGTCGAAGCCACCCCAGCCGCCGAGGATCAGCGCCCCGGCTACGGTGCCGCAGAACAGGGCGAACAGGGTGCGGCGGGTGGCGACCGCGACGATCAGGATCACCACGATGGGCAGGAGCGCGAGAGCGCCGAATTCAGGCATGGGAGTCACCTCAGTGTGAAGGGATGCGGGTGCGAAGAGCGTGCGAGTGGTGCGGTCGAGCCGGGGGTCAGGGCTCGACGCCGCCGACGACCGTCCCCTGTACGGGAAGGTCGGGGAGGTCGTCCGGGGCGACGTGCAGCGGGTTCTCCGCCCACACGGCGTAGTCGGCGCGGAACCCGGGAGCGATGCGGCCGAGGTCGGCATCTCCCTGGGCCAGGGCGGCGCCCACGGTGTAGCCGTGCAGCGCCTGGTAGGGGGTGAGCGCCTGGTCGGGCTCGAACACCGGGGCGTCGGGGTCGCCGGGACGCCGGCGCAGCATCGACCACGCGAGACCGATGCGGGCATCGTTCTCGGCGATGGGCCAGTCGGATCCGAGGGCGAGGGGCGCTCCGGCCTCCCAGTAGTCGCGCACTCGCCAGGCGCGGGCGGCGCGAACGGGACCCAACCGGTGCGACCAGTCGTCCGAACCGTCGGCCTTGCGCCACTGCATGTGCAGAGGCTGCATGGAGGCGGTGATCCCCGCAGCGGCGATGCGTGCAACGTCGCGGTCGGTCGTCGTCTCGAGGTGCTCGATGCGGTGCGGGGCTCCACCGGCGCTGCGCACACCGGCGGCGAGATAGGCGTCGACGACTTCCCCGACGGCACGATCGCCGATCGCGTGGGTCGCCACCTGGAACCCGGCTTCGGCGTATCGCCGCACGGTGCGGGCGTACGCGGCCGCATCCTTCCAGAACGGCTCCAGGCCGGCCCCTGCGGTATCCGGCTCGTGGAGCCAGGCGGTTCCGGTCTCGACCACGCCGTCGGCGTAGAGCTTGACCACGCCGCCGCGCCACCGGTCGCCGCGGCGGTCGCGCATGGCGAGGTTGGCGGCCGTGCGCTCCTCGTCGAAACCGGGTTCGTGGTCGATGGCCGACACGATGCGGATCGGCAGTCCTGGTCCCTGCTCCAGGGCGTCGAGCAGGTCGAGCGTGGCGAAGCCGCCGTCCATGATCGTGCCGCCGGTAAGGCCGGAGTCGCGCAGGCCACGCAGCAGTTCGTGTCCGACGGCGAGGGTCTGATCGCGGGTCAGCGCAGGGGCGCTCAGCCGCACGGGCTCGTAGGCGCCGAGCTCGCGCAGCTCCCCGGTGGGGCGGCCATCGGCATCGACGACCACGCACGACGAGTCCTCGAACGCGCGCGCGCCGGTGATGCCCGCACGCGCGAGTCCCGCACGACTGGCGAGGGCGGTGTGCCCGTCGAACACGATCAGCAGCGCCGGGAGTCCGCGCACCGCGTCTTCGATCGCCGCCGCCGTCATCGGCAGCTCGTGGAACACGTCGTAGTCGAGGTTCCAGCCGCGCACCCACGGGTCGGGGTCCTCGGCGAGCGCCCGATCGGCTTCGGCTCGAAGCGCCGCGAGGAGAGCGGAGCCGGTGGTCAGGCCGCCGAGGTCGATCCCCGCCGTCAGCTCGATGCCCTGAATGGGATGCAGGTGCGCGTCGATGAGTCCGGGGGTCACCGCTGCGCCGCCGAGATCGTGGACGACGGTGCGGGGTCCGCGCAGTTCACGCACCAGGTCGTCGTCGCCGACGGCGAGGAAGCGGCCGTCGCGCACGGCGAAGGCTGTGGCGTGCGGGCGGCGCGGGTCCATCGTCACCACGTGCGCGCCGGTGACAATGGTGTCGGCGTCGAAACCGGTCATGGGCTGTACCTTCGTCGTGGTGAATCGTTCGGTATTGAAAGAGTTTCAATAAAATACCAGACGCCTGAGCAGAATCGAGCACGATGACGAAATCTCCGCGCAGAGTCGGTCGCCCGTCGACCCAGGTGCTCACCGAGGAGCGCATCCTGAAGGCCGCGTTCGCGCTCAGCGCTCAGCGCACTCCGCGCCAGTTCACGATGACCGCACTCGCCGAATCGCTGGGTGTCCGCACCTCGGCGCTCTACCACCACTTCGCGAACCGGGACGCCGTGATCCGGGCGATGCGCGGGCAGGTGAGCCGCGCACTCGTCTCCCCCGTGCTCCACGAGATGCCGGTCGAAGACGCGCTTCTCACCTGGGCGCACAGCTACCGTGACGCCGCGATCGCCGCACCGGAGGCCATGGTCATGCTCGCGACCTCGCCGATCGATGCCGACGAGGGCTCGTTCGCCGACTACGAGCAGATCGCCCGACTGCTCGCCGCCGACGGCTGGCCGACCGACACCATCGTGGACGCCATCGTCGCCCTGGAGTCGTTCGTCATCGGCTCCGCACTGGATGCCCTCGCCCCGGCGGACAACATGGCTCCGGGCGCGCTCGCTGCGCAGTTCCCCACCTTCGCCGAGGCCGAGGCCGCCCGCGCGCGGCTCAGCACGGATCCCGCCCGGCGCACGTTCGAGATCGGCGTGCGCGCCCTCATCCACGGACTCACCGCATGGGCACGCGAGAGCACCACGTAGGCTGGTCCGGTGGCATCCCCTGCAGCTGACGACTATCTGAAGACCGTCTACGCGCACACCGAGTGGCAGGACGCACCGATCACTCCCTCGGTGCTCGCCGCGAAGCTCGGCATCGCTCCGTCGTCGGTCACCGAGATGGTGAAGAAGCTCGCCGCCGCCGGACTCGTGTCGCACGTGCCCTACGGTGCGGTGCGACTGACGGAGGCCGGCACCGCCCGCGCCCTCGCCATGGTGCGCCGGCACCGGCTGGTCGAGACCTGGCTGGTACAGGAGTTCGGCTACGGCTGGGACGAGGTGCACGACGAGGCCGAGGTGCTCGAGCACACCATCAGCGACCGACTGCTCGAGGGCATCGACGCCCGCCTGGGACGCCCCCGCTTCGACCCCCACGGCGATGCGATCCCCGACGCCGACGGCCGCATCGAGCGCGAGCCGTTCGTGCTGCTCGCGGATGCGCCGGTCGGGCACACGGGGCGCGTGCTGCGGGTCGACGACCGCGACCCCGAGCTGCTCCGAGCCCTCGAGCCCCTCGGGCTGACGGTCGCATCGACCGTGACGGTCACGGCATCCGGGGTCGAGATCGACGGCGCGCAGACGGCTCTTCCCGACGAGGCGGCACAGGTGGTCTGGCTCAGCGCCTAGCTCCCTCTGCAACACGGTCAGGTGCGCGTCACCCCTGCCCTCTAGGCTGTGCACATGGCACAACGTGATGACATCGAATGCTGGCTCACCGACATGGACGGCGTGCTCGTCCATGAGAACGACGCCATCCCCGGAGCGTCCGAACTGCTCGCCGGATGGGAGAGCGCGGGCATCCCGTACCTGGTGCTCACCAACAACTCGATCTTCACCGCTCGCGACCTGTCGGCACGCCTGCGCATCAGCGGACTGCACGTGCCGGAGGAGCGCATCTGGACCTCGGCGCTCGCGACCGCCGATTTCCTGAAGCAGCAGCTTCCCGGAGGCTCGGCCTTCGTGATCGGAGAGGCCGGCATCCTCACCGCGCTGCACGACGCCGGCTTCATCATGACCGAGACGAACCCCGACTTCGTGGTCGTCGGCGAGACGCGCAACTACTCGTTCGAGGCGATCACCAAGGCGATCCGCCTCATCATCGGCGGCGCGCGCTTCATCGTCACGAACCCGGACGCCACGGGCCCGAGCACCGACGGACCGCTCCCGGCCACCGGCGCGATCGCCGCCCTCATCACGAAGGCCACGGGCAAGGAGCCCTACGTCGTCGGCAAGCCGAACCCGATGATGTTCCGCTCTGCACTGAACAAGATCGGCGCGCACTCGAAGCGCACGGGCATGATCGGCGACCGCATGGACACCGACGTCGTGGCCGGCATCGAGGCGGGCCTGCACACCGTGCTGGTGCTGACCGGCATCAGCGACCAGGCCGAGATCGAGAAGTACCCCTTCCGCCCCGACGAGATCGTGCAGTCGGTGGCCGACCTGCTGCCGCGGATCACCGAGACGATCACGACGGTGAAGACCAAGAAGTAGCCCATGGGCGCACTGGACGACGGCGAGCGGATCAGGGCGGCGGATGCCGCGGCCTGGCGCGCTTGGCTCGCCGAGAACCACGAGCGCACGGGAGGCGTCTGGCTGCTGAGCGTGCGAGGTGCCTCCGACGGCGTCGGCTACGAGGATGCCGTGCGGCACGCCCTCTGCTTCGGTTGGATCGACGGGCCCGTGCGTGTGTTCGACGACGGGACGAACGACCGTGCCTCCGGGCAGTGGTTCTCCCCTCGGCGCCCCGGCAGCGGGTGGGCGGCGACGAACAAGGCGCGCATCGCCGAGCTCGAAGCCGCGGGGCTTCTCGCCCCGGCCGGCATCCGCGTGCTCGAGGCGGCGAAGGCGAACGGCTCCTGGACGCTGCTCGACGGAGCGGAAGCCGGGATCGAGCCCGACGAGTTCGCCGCCGCGCTCGATGCCGTGCCCGTCGCGCGTGCGAACTGGGATGCGTTCCCGAAGTCGATCAAGAAGTTCGGTCTCACGCAGATCGCGATGGCCAAGCGGCCGGAGACGAAGACCGCCCGCATCGCGAAGATCGTGGCGGATGCCGCGGAGGGGAAACGTCCATGAACCAGAACGACCTGCTGTTCCTCGTCGTCTTCCTGATCCTGCTCAGCTCGCTGACGGTGTTCGTCGTGCAGTTCGTGCGCTCGCGCCGCGGACGCGGCGGCTCGGACGACGGCCGCGCCGGCTGGTGGGAAGGCCCCTGGGACGACGACGACCGCAGGCGCTGAGCCTGCGGTCGCCGGAGAAATCCGTTCAGGACGCCAGCGAGGCTCCAGGGATCGCCGCGAGCAGCTCGCGCGTGTAGGGATGCTGCGGGGCGTCGAAGATGCGCTCCGGCGTGCCGCTCTCGACCACGACGCCGCGCTGCATGACGTGCACCTCGTCGGAGATCATCCGCACCACGGCGAGGTCGTGACTGATGAAGAGGTAGCTCAGCCCCAGGCGCTTCTGCAGGTCGGCGAGCAGGTCGAGGATCTGCGCCTGCACCAGCACGTCGAGCGCCGACACCGCCTCGTCGAGCACCACGAGCTCGGGTTCGAGCGCCAGGGCGCGGGCGATCGCGACGCGCTGGCGCTGCCCACCCGACAGCTCGTGCGGCAGGCGCTCCGCCATCGCCGCGGGCAGCGCGACCTGCTCCAGCAGCTCGAGCACCCGGGCATGCCGCGACGCCGTGGTGCCGATGCGGTGCACGCGCAGCGGCTCGGCGATCGACTGCTCGACCGTGTAGCGCGGATCGAGCGAGGCGTAGGGGTTCTGGAACACCGGCTGCACGCGACGGCGCAGGGCGAACAGCTCCTTGCGGCGGAGCGTGGTCAGGTCGAGCCCGTCGAACAGGATCGACCCCGACGTGGCGTCTTCGAGCCCGAGCACCATGTTCGCCGTGGTCGACTTGCCTGAGCCCGACTCGCCCACGATCGACACCGTGGTGCCGCGGCGGATCTCGAAGCTCACGCCGTCGACCGCCGTGAACGTCTGCGGCTCCCCGGCCTTGGGGGCGCGGAGGGCGAACTCCTTGCGGAGGTCGCGGATCTCGACGAACGGCGTCCCCGTTGCGGCCTCGCGCTGCGGCAGGACATCGCGGCGCGAGGCGAGACTGGGCGCCGCAGCGAGCAGCTGCTTGGTGTACTCGTGCTGCGGGGCGCCGAGCACCTGCGCCGAGGTGCCCTCCTCGACCACCCGACCGCGGAACATCACGACGATGCGATCTGCGCGCTCGGCGGCGAGGGCCAAGTCGTGCGTGATCAGGAAGACCGCGGTGCCGAGTTCATCGGTGAGCGTGTCGAGCTGGTCGAGGATGCGGCGCTGCACCGTCACGTCGAGGGCGGAGGTGGGCTCGTCGGCGATCAGCAGGCGCGGCTTGCAGGCGAGGCCCATCGCGATCAGCACGCGCTGGCGCATGCCGCCGGAGAACTCGTGCGGGTACTGGTGGGCGCGCTGCGCGGCATCCGCGATCCCCACCATCTCCAGCAGCTCGACGACTCGGGCCTTGGTGGCGTCGCCGTGCGTGTGGCCGTGCACCTCGAGCGCCTCGCCGATCTGCTCGCCCACGCGCATGAGCGGGTTGAGGTTCGACATCGGGTCCTGCGGCACGAGGCCGATCCCGGCACCGCGGAGCGAGATCATGGCGTTCTCGGGGAGGTCGGTCAGCTCGCGCCCGTCGAAGCGGATGCTGCCGGCCGTGATCACCCCGTTCTCGGGGAGCAGACGGTTGACCGCGGCCGCGGTGGTGGACTTGCCCGACCCCGACTCCCCCACGATCGCGACGGTCTCACCGGCGGCGATGTCGATGTCGACGTCGCTGATCGCGGTGACCAGCTCGGAACCGGTCCGGAAGGCGACGGCGAGGCCGCTGATGCTCAGCACGGGCTCGGTGGTGCTCATGGTGTTCTCGTTCCTTCGTTGTCGTCGGGATCGTTGTCATCGGGATCGTTGTCGTCGGGATCGTTGTCGTCTGGCACGAGCGCGGGGAGTGCCGTGCGCCAGAGCGCCTCGGTCGGTGCGGGCTCGACGGCGAAGAGGCGGGTGCTCAGCAGCACCACCGCCGTGCCGGTGCCCGGAAGGAGTCCGAGCGCGCATCCTGTGTAGCCGGGGTGCCAGAGCAGACGGGTCCGCTCACCGGCGACCGCGATCGCATCGCTGCGCCAACCCAGTGCCTGTCCGGGGTCCGGTCCGTCCCGGAACAGCTCGGCGACGGCATCCGGATCCCACAGCTCCGGGTGCCGCTCGGGCGCGGCCAGCGCGGCACCGAGGGTCAGCAGATCACCGGCGGCGCTGAAGAGTCCGGCGTGACCTGCGACGCCGCCGAGGGCGTGGAAGCAGTTGCCGTCGTTCACGACTCCGGCGATCTCGTCGTCGCGCCAGGCGAACTCCCGCGCGGTCGTGAGGATCGGATAGGGCTCACCCGTGGCCACCATGCGACGCTCGGCGGCATCGCCGACGGCGGAGGAGGCGACGGGCGGGGCGAACGGGCCGTATCCGGTGCGGTCGAGGCCGAGGGGTGCGGTCACGAGCTCGCGGACGGCGGCATCCAGCGGCGCGCCGGTGACGGCCGCGATGATGCGGCCGAGGAGCATGAAGCCGAGGTCGGAGTAGTGGCGGCCTTCGTCCAGGCCGTAGCGCAGCGGGATCGCATCGACCGCGGCGGCGGGGTCGCCGGCGTGCTCACCATCGAGGTAGAGCGGCTGCCATTCCCAGAGTCCTGCGCGGTGCTGCAGGAGGTGGCGCACGGTGGTTCCCGCCGCGCACGCGGTGCCGCGGACGAACCGCTCGACCGGGTCGTCGAAGCCCAGCTCGCCCCGGCTCACGAGTCGCAGGATCGCGGTGGTGGTCGCGGCGACCTTCGACACCGAGGCGATGTCGAACGCGGTCTCTGTGGTCATCGCCGTTCCGGCGAGGTCCGCCAGACCGCCGGCGGCGATGTCCCGCCCGGCATCGGTGACGACACCCGCGACCACGCCGCGAGGGGCGGATTCCATGGCGAGCACGGCGCCGACGGCTTCGGCGGCGGTCATGCGCGCACCTCCGCACCGACGGGGAGGTCGAGCAGGACCTCGGAGTGCGCATCCGCGGCGAGGGCGCTGATGCCGAGACCCGCGTCCGCCTCCAGCAGCAGAACGTCTCCGGACGGCACGACGCCGCCGATCACCGGCGACCGCTTCAGCCAGAACGCCGCATCCAGGTCGTGCACGACACCGGGGGCGACGACAGCTGCGAGGTGGGCGGCGGCGCTCACTCCGACATGCGACTCCATCATGCAGCCGATCACGACACCCAGGCCCGCCTCTCGTGCGGCTTCCGCGGCGGCGAGGGCCTCGGCCAGTCCACCCGTCTTGGCGAGCTTGATGTTCACGAGATCGGCGGCTCCGCGCTCGGCGACCCTGCGCACGTCCTGGGCCGTGCGCACCGACTCATCGGCCATGATCAGGGTGTCGACGGCCGCTGTCACGGCGGCGAGAGCGTCGAGATCGTGCGCGGCGACGGGCTGCTCGACGAGTTCGATCCCGAGGCCTGCGTCTTCGGCGGCACGGATCACGCGGATCGCGGTCTCGGCGTCCCAGGCCTGGTTCGCGTCGATCCGCAGCGTGACGTCGGGCCCGACCGCGGAACGAACGGCGCGGAGTCCGGCGACCGTGTCGTGCGCAGCGGAGGCCTTGAGCTTGAGACACCCGAACCCCGCGGTGACGTACTCCTCGGAAAGCACTGCCACCGCATCCGGCTCCCCCACGGACAGGGTCATGTCGGTGCGGATGCGCGACGTCCTCGAGGAGTCGTGCATGGCGTATGCGCGAGACAGGTCGGCCGCGAGCGAGACCCCCTGCTGCTGTGCGGCGAGATCCGCGACGGCGCACTCGACCGCGCTGCGGGCGGCGGCGTTGCCCCAGATCGACCGCGAGATGTCGACAGCAAGTCCGGGGTCGCCGGCGTCGCGACCGCGTACGGCCTCGGCGAGCGGACCTGCGACGGCGGCGGCGACACTCTGCGGGCTCTCCCCCGTGACGCGCCAGCTCGTGGCGGCCTCACCGTATCCGCGGCGCCCGTCGGCGTCGGTCGCCTCGACGAGCACGACGTCGAGGTGATCCGTGCGGCGCACGGCTGTGATGAACGGCCGCACCAGGGGCGACGGCACCCGGAGCACGCGCAGGCGCATCACCGCGCTCATGGCGATACCCCGCTCATGTCCACTCCCTGCGCATGCGCTGTTCGGGTTCTCCGAACTCCGGCTGCGTGCGGGTGGCTCCATCGGGGTGCCAGCCCTTCGCCTCGTAGAAGCCGATCGACGGCGCGTTGGCCGCGAACACCCACAGCGTCGCGGCCTCGGCCCCGGCCTCCTGCAGGTCAGCAGTCGCCCGCGCCAGCAGCGCGCCGCCGATTCCCCCGCCGTGGGCACGGGGCGAGACGTACAGGGAGTGCACGGCACCGTCGATCCGGCCCTCGCCGCCTGCGGTCGCGGCGTACCGGGTGAGTCCGACGATCCCGCCGTCGCGCTCCGCGACGAGCACGACGCCCACCGGATCGGCGAGCACCCGCTGCCACAGCGCCTCGGCGCGCTCGTCGGTCATGGCATCGATCGCCCCATCGGGCAGCACGCCGCGGTAGCTCTCCCGCCAGCAGGCGAGGAACACCTCGATCACCCCGGACAGGTCGTCCGGGGTGGCGGGGCGCACCTGGAGGCTCACGATGCTGCGGCCTCCGTGAGCACGAGGGAGTCGATGGCAGCGACCGGCTCCGGCATCTGCAGAGGACCGACCCCCGGGGTGATGGTGCCCAGGATGCGCGGCTCGCGCGCACCTGTTCCCCCCGGGACGATCGCGGGAACACCGTGCATCGTGGACCAGCCGATCAGCGCGAGGAGGATCGCCTCCTTGCTGTCGGCGGCCGCGCCCAGCTCGTCGGCCAGCACGACCTCGGTCGCAGGGAGCGCGGCGCGCAGTCCGTCGAGGATCAGCGGGTTGCGGCAGCCGCCGCCCGACACGGCGAGGAAACCGATACCTGCAGCCTCCACATCACGCGCGACCGTGCGGACCGTCAGCTCGGTCAGGGTGCGCACGACATCCGCGACGGCGATCTCGCGACCCTGCGCGGCGAGGTGCTCCTGCACGTAGCCGAGGTGGAAGTGCTCCTTGCCCGTGCTCTTGGGCGGCGTGAGGGCGTAGTACGAGTCCTCCAGCAGCGCGGCCAGCAGCGCCTCGTCGACCTGACCGGTGCGGGCGATCGCGGCGTCGTCGTCATAGCCGAGCGGGTTGAGGCCGTGCTCCACGATGACCGCATCCACCAGCGCGTTCGCGGGGCCGATGTCGTAGGCGACCAGGCCGTCCTGCCGCACCACCGTCATGTTCGAGATGCCGCCCAGGTTCAGGGCCGCCGACACCCCGGCGCGCGAGCGCAGCAGCAGCTCGTCGAGGAACGACACCAGCGGGGCACCGTGCCCGCCGACCGTGATGTCGCGGATGCGGATGTCGGAGACCACGGGGGCACCGACCTTCTCCGCGATCCAGGCGGGCTGCCCGATCTGCAGGGTGCCCAGCGCGTGCGCTCCGTCGACCCAGTGGTACACGGTCTGCCCGTGCGAGCAGACCGCGTCGACGCCGCCCACCTCTGCGGCGATGTCGGCGGCGACCTCGGCGAACGCCTGTCCGATGAGGGTGTCGAGCTCGCACACCTCGGCGAGGGTGGTCTGCGCCGGTGGCAGCGCAGCGATCAGCCGCGCCCGCAGCTCAGGCGCGTAGGGCACGCTCGTGGCGGCGAGCACCGTGCCGTGCAGATCCACCCCGTGCGCGGTGAAGCCGCCATTGGTCGTGAAGTCGACGACGGCGGCATCGATCCCGTCATGCGAGGTGCCGGAGATCAGTCCGAGGACGCGCATCAGTTCTCCTCCAGTGCGGTGCGCAGCCGACCGTCGGCGGCGCCCAGTCGAGCGGTCGCCGCGGCGAGATCCTCACCGCGGCGGATCATGATCGACGCGAGCTTCACGTCGTAGGCGGCGGCCTCCAGCGCAGCCACCGCCGCGTCGCGGTCGACCTCGGCGATGGTCTGCACCATCCGGATCGCCCGTTCGCGCAGCTTGTGGTTGGTGGCCTTCACATCCACCATCAGGTTGCCGTAGGCCTTGCCGTTTCGCACCATCGAGATGGTCGAGAACATGTTGAGCACGAGCTTCTGCGCCGTGCCCGATTTGAGGCGGGTCGAACCGGAGAGCACCTCGGGGCCGACCTCGACCTCGATCCCGTGTTCCGCCGCCGCGCTGAGAGCTGTACCGACGTTGCACGAGAGGCCGATGCTGAGCGCTCCGAGCTCGCGCGCGCGGCGGACGGCGGCGATCACATACGGCGTGCGTCCGCTCGAGGCGATGCCGATCACGGTGTCGAGCGGGCCGATGCCCGCCGCGTCGATGGCCGCAGCGCCCGCTTCCGCGTCGTCCTCCGCGCCCTCGACGGGGTTCACGATCGCGCCGGGACCGCCCGCCATGATCGCGAATACCAGCTCCGGCGGAGTGCTGAACGTGGGAGGGCACTCCGAGGCGTCGAGCACGCCGATGCGGCCGGGGGTTCCCGCGCCGACGTAGACCAGGCGTCCGCCCTGCGCCATGCGGGCGGCCGTGGCCTCGATCGCCGGAACGATCTCCCCGAGTGCGCGCTGCACGGCGGCCGGCACCGTGGCATCCGCCTCGTTCATGGTCTGCGCGAGCTCCGCCACGCTCATCAGGTCGAGTTCGGCGTAGCGGGGATCGCTGGCCTCCGTCGCCAGTGCGCCGAGGTCCTCCATGGTCATCGCTTTCCTCTGTTCCGGGGGTCGAGGCTGTCGCGCAGGCCATCGCCGAGCAGGTTCAATCCCACGACGAGGAGCACCACGATCACACCGGGCGCGATCATGGTCCACGGGGCGATCGTCACGAGCGTGCGCGCCTCGAAGATCATCGAGCCGAGCGAGGGCGCGGGCGGAGGTGTGCCGAGGCCGAGGAAGCTCAGCGAGGCCTCGGTGAGCACGGCCCAGGACAGCGAGAGCGTCACCTGCACGATGATGATCGACGTGATGTTCGGCAGCACGTGCCGGAACATGGTCGCCATGCGGCTCTGACCCGTGCTCTTGGCGGCCTTGACGTACTCGACCTCGCGCAGCGACAGCA
Organism: Microbacterium sp. Root322; assembly: GCF_001425645.1. Classification (NCBI taxonomy): domain Bacteria; kingdom Bacillati; phylum Actinomycetota; class Actinomycetes; order Micrococcales; family Microbacteriaceae; genus Microbacterium; species Microbacterium sp. Root322. The sequence goes on from NZ_LMCS01000002.1 coordinate 955,685, forward strand.
CCGGCCCTCGGGTGACGCGGATGAAGATCGGCACGTAGACGATCGCGATGGCCACGGCGATGGTGAACCAGTTGCGCTCGAACACCGAGGCGAGCGACAGCGCGAGCAGCAGCGGAGGGAAGGCGAACAGCACGTTGGTGACCGCGGTGATCGCGCCGTCGGAGAAGCCGCGGTAGAAGCCGGCGATGAGCCCGCACACGGTACCGACCACGGTGGCGAAGGCCACGGCGACGACCGAGATCAGCGCCGAGTTGGCGACGCCGGCGGCGACGCGGGAGAACACGTCGCGACCGAACTGGTCGGTGCCGAACCAGTGCACGGCCGACGGCGGCTGCAGGCGGGAGGGCGGATCCTGCGCGAGCGGGTCGAACGGCAGCAGCCCGAACGCCGAGACGAGGCTCAGCACGGCGAGCAGTGCGACGATGATGAGTCCCGTGAGCCCGCTGCGGCTCCGCAGCAGGAGACGCACGCGCTCCATGGTGCGCCCGCCGCCGGGGGCGAGGGCCGGGGTCTGAGAGATGTCGGTCATGCGGCACGCACCCGAGGATCGATGACCCGGTACAGCAGGTCGGTGAGCAGGTTGACGATGACGAAGGCGAGCGCGATCACGAGCACGGTGCTCTGCACGAGCGCGTACTCCTTCTGCTGTATGCCCAGCAGCACCTGACGCCCGATGCCGGGGAGCGAGAAGATCTGCTCCACCACCACGGCACCGCCGAGGAGGTAGCCGAACTGCAGCCCGGTCATCGTGACGATGGGCACGAGCGCGTTGCCGAGCACGTGGCGCACCTGCAGGCGACGCGGGGGGACGCCCTTCGCCCTGGCGGTGCGGATGAAGTCGTTGGAGCGGATCTCGAGCACGGCCGTGCGGGTGGTGCGCATGATCGGCGCGGCGATGCCGAAGCCGAGCACGATCGAGGGCAGCAGCATCTGCTGGAGGTTCAGCAGCGGGTTCTCGAACAGCGTGGCGTAGGCCTGGCCGTTGGGGTTGAAGCCGAACGACGAGGCGAGGATCGCCAGCAGCGCCGTGCCGAGCAGGAACGCGGGGATCGAGAGACCGGCGAGGCCGACCACCTGTCCGACGCCGTCGCGGAACGAGTCGGGCTTCGAGGCGGAGAGCATTCCGAGCGGGATGCCGATGGCCAGCGCGATCACGATCGAGAAGATCGCGAGCTCGAACGTCACGGGGAGGGCGGCGGCGGTGAGATCGAGCACGCTCGTCTGCGCCCGCGACGAGAAGCCGAGGTTGCCGGTGAAGATGTTGCCCAACCACGAGAAGAACTGCACGAAGAGCGGCTGGTCGAGACCGTAGTACGACTCGAGGGCGGCGCGCTGCGACGGCGTGAGGGCGGCGGCCTCGGTGCCGAGGCCGGAACTGATCTGGTCGCCGGGGATGGCGCGCAGCATCAGGAAGACGAAGATGGCGACGCCGAGGAGCGTGCCGAGGGCTGCGAGGATGCGTCGCAGCACGCTGTTGCGGAGGATCTGTCTGAACATGCGCGTGTGTGGGTGCCTGTCGTCGGGGAGGGAGGGGACGCGGGGTGGCCGCGCCCCCTCGATCCGCTACTTGATGGAGGTGGTCCGCAGGTACTGCAGCGAGCCGTTCACCATCGGGACGAAGCCGTCGACGTTCGACGCGGTCGCCGTGTAGGTGTAGCTCGTGAACAGCCAGATCCACGCGGCGTTGTCCTCGAGGTTCTCGGAGACCTGCGCGTAGATGTCCTTGCGCTTCTCCGGGTCGGCCGTCTGGCGGCCCTCGGCGAACAGCGCGTCGAGCTCGGGCGAGGAGTAGCCGGCGACCTTGTTCAGGTTGCCCGTGCTGGTGAAGTACCGGCCGTACATGCCGTCGGGGTCGGGGCGACCGCCGTTGAGGGCGACAGCGGCGTCGAAGTCGGCCGCGATCCAGCGATCGACGTAGGCACCGGACTCGAGCACCTCGAGGTCGAGCGTGATGTTCGCGTCGGCCAGCTGCGCCTTCAGGTTCTGCGCCTCGTTGACCGAGGTCGCGTACTCGCCCTGGGAGACGATCGTCTTGATGGTGACGCCGTCCTCCTTGCCCGCCTTCTTCAGGTACTCGGCCGCCTTGTCCAGGTCGCGCTCAGGGCACGGGCGTGCGTCGGGGTCGGACTTGTACGCGGGAGACGTGATGGGACCGGTGACCTCGCCCTCGCCGAGGGCTGCGGTGTCGAGCACCTCCTGGCGGTCGATCGCGCACTGGATCGCGAGGCGCACGTTGACGTCGGTGAGGTCGCCGCGCGTGGCGTTCAGCTGCAGCGCGTGGTAGCTCAGCTGCGGGGTCGTGGCGACCTCGACATTCGCACCCTCGGCGGTCTGCGCGACCAGCGGGTCATCGAACACGGCCAGCTGCACGTTGCCGGACTGCATCGCCGAGACGATCGAGGACTCGTCGGGGATCACGCGGAACTCGACGGTGTCGAGCAGCGCGGTGTCTCCCCAGTAGTCCTCGTTCTTGGCGAGCGTGATCGACTGGCTCGCCTTGCGGTCGTCGAGGATGAAGGGACCGGTGCCGTTCGGGGTGGTGTTCAGCCCCTCTTCGGTGTCGTCCGAGGACAGCATCGCCATGTTGATCACGGCGAGGTTCGCCGGAAGCGCGGCGTCGGGAGCGCTGAGGGTGAGGGTGACGGTGTTCTCGTCGGTGGCCTCGACCGCGGTGACGGAGGCGAGAGAGCTGCGCGACACGGCGGCGGTGGCCTCGGCCGCGATCGCATCGAGCGAGTGCTTCACGTCTTCGGATCCGAACGTGCTGCCGTCGGCGAACGTGACGCCTTCCCGCAGGTGGAAGGTCAGGGTGAGGCCGTCTTCCGAGACGTCCCAGGACTCGGCGAGGCCGGGGACCACGTTGAGGTCCTCGTCGAACTCGGTCAGGGTGCCGTACAGGTTCTGCAGCACGTTGACGGCCTGGAACTGGGTCGCCTTCCAGGGGAAGAGCGTGTCTGGGTCGCTGGTGACGCCGATGACGAGGTCGCCGCCTGCAGCACCCGCTGACGGCTGAGGGTCGGATGCGGGTGCGGAACAACCTGTGATCACGAGCGCCAAAGCGACACCCGTGGCAGTGAGAGCGCCGAATGACGCCCGCCGTGCTGTGCTCATTGCTGATTCCTCCTGGCTGGGACGCGTCGCCGTGGCGTCGGGTCAGGCGCTGTTGCCTGCCGCCCCGCGAACATCGTCGGTCTTGGTTGGTACTAAAAGTACACGACAGACACTACTGATGTAACAGAAGTTCCTCTACTGTTATGAACAGCGATCGGAGACCCCATGCCCCATGAAGCCGCCCGCGACGACGCCGGCGCACACCCCGTGCTCGTCCGCATGCGTGCGATCCGCCCCGAGCTGCGTCCGAGCGAGCAGCGCATCGCCGACCTGTTCCTCGCCGATCCCGCGGGGACCGCTGGCCTGTCCGTCGCCGAACTCGCCCAGCGCTGCGACACCTCGACCACCTCGGTCGTGCGATTCTGCAAGCGCCTGGGCTACGAGCACGTGCGGGAGCTCCGCAACCACGTGCTGCGCGACGTCGAGCGCGAGACGTTCGACACGGCCGCGCTTCCCGCCGTCTCCGGCGACATCGACCGCAACGACACCCTGGCCGACATCGTCGCGAAGGTCTCGCTCGCCGAGACCCTCTCCCTCGCCGACACCGCCAAGGTGCTCGACACCGAGTCGCTGCGGGCCTCCGTCGACGCCATCACCTCATCGACCAGGGTCGACATCTTCGGTGTGGGCGCGAGCTCCATCGTCGGCCTCGACCTGCAACGCAAGCTCACCCGCATCGGGCGCACCGCTCTGGACTGGTCGGACCCGCATGCCGCGTGGACGTCGGCGGCGACCCTCGGGCCCGGCAACGTCGCGATCGCGGTGTCGCACACCGGCGCCACCACCGACACGATCGAGTTCCTGCTGCTCGCCCGTCAGGCCGGAGCCACCACCATCGCGATCACGAACCACGCGGGCGCTCCCCTGGCCGATCAAGCCGACATCGTGCTGACGACCGCCGCCCGCGAGACCGGCTTTCGCTCGGGCGCACTGGGCAGCCGGATCGCTCAGCTCATGGTGGTCGACTGCATCTTCATCGGCGTCGCCCAGTCGAACTACGACCGTTCGATGGAGGCGCTGCGCGACACCTTCGCCGCCGTGCACCGCGTGCGGACGGCGGGGGCGTGACCGACGACACCCGACGCGCGCGAGCGGGGCTGTTCACCGCATTCGCGGGCCTCGGGGTCACGGCTGCCTTCGTTCCCGCGATCCTCCCCTCCGCCGAGCGTGCGATGACCGCCGACCTCAGCGCCGCCGTGCCCGCACTCTTCGCCGGGCTCCTGGTCGGGGTCCTGGCGTCGGGCCCGCTGCTGACGCGATGGCCGCCGCGCACCGCGCTGATGCTCGGCAGCGCACTCCAGGCCGCCGCCGTCGTCGTGGTGGCACTGTCCGGCACTCCCGCGGTCTTCATCGTCGCGGCCGCGATCGCCGGGGTCGGGTTCGGACTGGTCGAGGCCTCCGGATCCGTGGCCGCGAAGTCCCTGGCCACCGGCAGCGCGACGGGACTGCTCAGCGCCCTGCTCGGCACGGTCGCCGTCTGCGCGGCCGTCACCCCGCTGCTCGTCGCCGTGGGGTCGCCTGCACGTGCGCTGCTCGGCATCCTGGCGATCGTGCCGCTTCTCACGGTCGCGATCCTCTCCGGAGCGGCAGCCCCTTCCTCCCGCGCCGAGGTTCCCGCGCAGCGCGACGTGCGCGGGCTGCTCGTCCTCCTGCCGTTCGCCGTGGCACTGCCGCTGTACGTGGGCGTCGAGACCGTGCTGTCCGGTTGGTCGGCGGTGATCCCGGAGCGGATCCTCGCGGTCGATCCCGGCCTCGCCGCACTGGGAACCTCGGCGTTCTGGACCCTCATGGCGATCGGCCGCTTCGGCGCAGCGGGTCTGCGGCGACTGTCCGTATCGCCGATCGTGATCCTCGCCGGCGCCACGAGCGTCGCCGCCCTCCTGATGGCCGCCGCGGGGATGCTGGTGGACTCCGCTCCCGTGGGCGCGCTCGTCGCACTGGCCGCCGTGGTCGTGCTCCTCGCTCCCAGCTACGGCCTCATCCTGGGACTCGCCCTCGACCGCCTCGATCCCGCTCGCAGCGCCGCGGTGACCGGCGCGCTCGTCGCCTGCGGTGCGGTCGGCGGCACGTTCGTGCCGACCCTGATCCTGCTGATCGGCCGAGACCCAGCATCGAGCACGACCTTCCTAGTGTCCGCTGCTCTGTGCGCGCTCGTGCCGGCGCTGGTGCTGGTCGCCGCGCGGTCGCCGCAGCGGGCCTCGACGGCGAACTGACACCTCGTCCACACCTCGCACCGCCGACGACCTCTTCACAGATGCTGGAATACCGGCGCGCACACCGGTGAGGGCGGCGTAACGTCGTCGACACACCCATCCGAGCAAGGAGAGTACGCGTGTCCACGGAGGTCCTCGCGATCATCATCAGCGCCGTCGGCGTCGTGGTGACGCTCGGCACGAGCATGTTCGTCGGCGCCGCCTGGATGGTCCGCCGCATCGACGCGGTCGCCGCCGACGTCACCGACCTCAAGATCTCCGTCGCACGACTCGAAGGGCCACCACGGCACCTGCTCACGACGGGACGGGGATGAGACCGTGACCACCGAGACCCTCACCATCGTCATCAGCGCGATCGGCATCGTGCTCACCCTCGGCACCAGCCTCTTCGCCGCCGGCGCCTGGATGATCCGCCGCATCGATGACCGCATCGACGCCGTCGACGAGAAACTCAGCACCCGCATCGANACCCTCGGCACCAGCCTCTTCGCCGCCGGCGCCTGGATGATCCGCCGCATCGATGACCGCATCGACGCCGTCGACGAGAAACTCAGCACCCGCATCGACGCCGTCGCCGCCGACGTAACCGACCTCAAGATCTCCGTGGCGCGGCTCGAAGGGCCACCACGGCACCTGCTCACGACGGGACGGGGATGAGACCGTGACCACCGAAACCCTCACCATCGTCGTCAGCGCGATCGGCATCGTGCTCACCCTCGGCACCAGCCTCTTCGCCGCCGGCGCCTGGATGATCCGCCGCATCGATGACCGCATCGACGCCGTCGACGAGAAACTCAGCACCCGCATCGACNATGAGACCGTGACCACCGAGACCCTCACCATCGTCGTCAGCGCGATCGGCATCGTGCTCACCCTCGGCACCAGCCTCTTCGCCGCCGGCGCCTGGATGATCCGCCGCATCGATGACCGCATCGACGCCGTCGACGAGAAACTCAGCACCCGCATCGATGCTGTCGCCGCCGACGTCACCGACCTGAAGATCTCCGTGGCGCGGCTCGAAGGACCACCCCGGCACCTGCTCACCGCGCGCCGCTGAGCAGCGCGCGTGGAAGCGCCTACCGGAGCACGAGGGCGGCGGCACCGATGAGCGGCCCCTCGTCGCCCAGCCCCGATCGCACGACCCGGGTTCGGCGCGAGTACTCATGCGCGGCGCTCGCGGTGAGAGCCTGCTGCACGAGGTCGATGTAGTCCGCCGACACCCGTGAGAATCCGCCGCCGATGGCCACCACGTCGAGGTCGACGAGGGTGGCGGCATCTGCGAGAGCCTCGCCCACCTCGCGGGCCGAACGCTCGATCGCCGCCCGTGCGACCGGGTCGCCTGCGGCCGAATCACGAGCCAGATCCTCGCCGGTCGCTCCTGTCCAGCCCTGCTGCTGCGCCCAGGCGGCGCTCGCGGGCCCCGAGGCGATCTCCTCGAGGGTCAGGCCACCGTGACGACGCACCTGACCGAGATGGCCGGCGTTGCCGGTGGCACCGGGGATGTAGGCGCCGTTGGCGACGAACCCGCCGCCGACACCGGTGGAGACGACGATCGACAGCGAGGCGCCGGCGCCCTGCGTGGCACCGAGCCACGACTCGGCGAGCGCGAGTGCACCGCCGTCGTGACCGAGCACCGTGGGCACGTCGCGTCCGAGGACGGTGGATGCCGCAGCACGCACGGCCTCTTCGAGGCCGAAGCCGCGGGCGAGGGGCATGTTCACCGGCATGATCGCGCCGGCTGTGCGGTCGATGGGTCCGGCGCTGCCGACTCCCGCTCCGACGAGCTCGGCGTCTGCGGGAAGAGCCGCGAGGGCGTGCTCGACGATGGCGACGACCGAGGCGGTGAGCGACGCGAGCGTGGCTTCGCGACCGGTCGCCTGCCGGCTCCTGCTGCCCTCGACGAGCAGACCGTCCTCCGCGACGAGCGCGGCCTCCATCTTCGTGCCGCCCACATCGACGGCGAGCGCGTAGCGCGTCACTGGGGGTCGAGCCCGAGGTCGTCGAGGTCGAAGGCCGCGCGCCATTCCAGGCCCTCGGCTTCGATCGCGGCCTGTGCGCCGGTCTTGCGGTCGACGATCACGGCGACCGCGACGATCTCGGCGCCTTCCTTGCGCAGGGCTTCGACGGCCTTGAGCGCGGACTGGCCGGTGGTCGAGGTGTCTTCGAGCACCACGACGCGCTTGCCCTTGACATCTGCGCCTTCGATCTGACGGCCACGCCCGTGGTCCTTGGGCTCCTTGCGCACGACGAAGGCGTCGAGCGGGGTGTCGGTGGCGACCGACGCATGCAGCACCGCGTTCGCGATCGGGTCCGCACCGAGGGTGAGGCCGCCGACCGCCACGACATCGAGGTCGCCGATCAGGTCGAGCATGATGCGACCGATCGCGGGAGCGGCACGGTGGTCCAGGGTGAGCTTTCGCATGTCGACGTAGTACGTCGCCTGCTTGCCGCTGGAGAGGGTGAAGTCGCCGTGGAACACCGCCTCCGCTTTGATGAGGTCGAGAAGTGTCTGGCGGTCTGCGTCGAGTGCGGTCACGGCATCCAGTGTAGGAGGCAAGCCGGCGTCGACGGGATCCGAGACTTCGGATGCATGAGGCCCGACCGGATGCATGAGAACCGGGGCCGCACCGCTCATGCGCCCGTCCAGCACTCATGCAGATGTCGGCGAGGGACGTCCGTTCGGCGGTGATCCGTGTAGGAGGTGGGCCCTAGGCTTGAGGCATGCGCTTGGCCACCTGGAACGTCAACTCCATCCGCACCCGCGTCACCCGCACCGTCGAGTTCGCCGTCCGAGAGGACATCGACGTGCTGGCGATGCAGGAGATCAAGTGCAAGCCCGAGCAGTTCCCCTACGCTCCGTTCGAAGAGGCCGGCTACCACGTCGAGGTGCACGGGCTGAATCAGTGGAACGGCGTCGCGATCGCGAGCCGGCTGCCGGTCACCGATGTGCGCACGTCGTTCGACGGGATGCCGGGCTTCGCGAAGGGGCATGAGGGGCCGGATGCGCCGCTCGAGGCCCGCGCGCTCGGCGTGATGGTCGAGGGGGTGCGGGTGTGGAGCCTGTACGTGCCGAACGGCCGTGCACTCGATGACCCGCACTACCTCTACAAGCTGCACTGGCTGGAGCAGCTGAAGAAGTCCACGGCCGCCGAGCTGTCGGTGAACCCCGACCTTCCGCTCGCTCTGGTGGGCGACTTCAACATCATCCCGTTCGATGTCGACAACGGCGACCCCGACATCGTGATCGGTCGGTCGACCCACGTCTCCCCGCAGGAGCGGGACGCGTTCTTCGCGTTCCAAGACGCCGGCGTCACCGACGTCGTGCGCCCGCTCATCCCCGAGGGCTTCACCTACTGGGACTACCAGCGTCTGAAGTTCCCCCGCAACGAGGGTGTCCGCATCGACTTCGTGCTGGGTTCGCGCACTCTCGCAGAAGCGGTGAAGGGCGCGTCCATCCACCGCGACGAGCGCAAGGGCGAGCAGCCCAGCGACCACGTCCCGGTGGTCGTCGATCTCGATTTCGGTGGCGCCGATGACGACGACGACCTCCCGATGATCTTCTCCTGAGTGCCGGTCTCATGAGCGTGCGGCTGATCGCCACCGATCTCGACGGCACCCTTCTCGACTCGACGCCCGCCGTCACCGCACGCACCCGTGCGGCCCTCGACGCGGCACGGGAGCGCGGAATCCACGTCGTTCCGGTCACGGCGCGTCAGCCGATCGGCCTGCGTGCCATCGCGGCGGATGCGGGCTTCGACGGCTGGGCTCTGTGCAGCAACGGCGCCTACGCCGTGCGCCTCGACGACGGGCGGATGCTGTTCGCCGAAGAGCTTCCGCCCGAGACGATCCGCTCCCTGGCCGAGGCCCTCCGCGCGAGCATCCCCGACCTGCTGTTCGCGAGCGTGCGCGACGCCGGCGAGACGTTCGTGGCCCAGCACGGCTATGCCGCGATCGCCGCTCTCGCCGACCACAAGCGCGACCCCGCCACCATGGGCGGCGTTCCGTTGGATCAGGTGCTCGCCGCTCCCAGCCTGAAGTTCGTGATCCGGCACCCCGAGCTCGCCCCGGCCGCCCTGTTCGACACGGTGCGCTCGCTCGGGCTCACCGGCTTCGAGGTCACGCTCTCGGGTGCGCCGTTCGTCGAGGTCATGGCCGAAGGCGTCACCAAGGCCACGGGTCTCGCCCGCCTCTGCGAGCACCTCGGCATCGACCGCGCCGACGTCGTGGCCTTCGGTGACGCGCTCAACGACGTCGAGATGCTCCGCTGGGCAGGGCACGGGGTCGCCATGGCCGACGCCGAGCCGCTCGTGCACGACGCGGCCGACGAGACGACCGCGTCGAACGACGAAGACGGTGTGGCGCAGGTGATCGAGCGGCTGCTCGGCTGAGGATCAGCTTTCGACGCGACGACGACGCACGAGCATCCCGCCCATCACCGACAGGATGACGCCGATCGCGACGACGGCCACCGGGGCGTCGAGACCGGTGCTGGCAAGCCCCGCGCCCGGCGCCGCTGCGCTGCCGCCCGCCTGCCCGCCGGTGCCCGTACCCGTGCCCGCAGCTGCGGTGACGGTGAGCGCCGTACGAGCGATCACTGTGGTCCCCGACAGCGCCACCAGGGTGTGCGCGCCCGCCGGCGCGGCCGCCGGGATGCGGAGGGTGCCCTGGAGCGCTCCGTCCGCGTCAGCCGTCAGCGTGCCGAGCGCGATCGGGTCGGAGTGCAGCTCGAACGCGATCGTCGCTCCCGGCGCGAAACCGGTGCCCGAGATCGTGATGTCCTTGCCGGCGCGGATCGAGCCCGCGGCGAGCGCGAGGGTGGGCTTCGGCTGAGGCTCGGGATTCGTGACCGCGACGAGGGTGAAGTCGATCCCCGTGACGGGGACACCCACGGTCGCCACGACGGGCGTCGCCAGCGCCGAGGTGGCGACACCGTCATAGAACTGAGGCTGCGCGATCGTGGTGCCGTCGTCGTGGAACAGAGCAGATGCCTTGAGGATGAACGATCCTTCGGGGAGCGCCAGGGAGTAGGCACCGGTCTGAGGGTCGGCGAAGGTCGTGCCGACGATCTGGTTTCCGGACCAGGCCTCGACGATGACCTCGCGCTCGACGGCGGTGTCGAGGGCGACGGTGCCGGTCACGATGGCAGCTGCGTCGAGCTGCGCATCGATTCCCCCGACGTTCACTCCCGACGACACGGTGACGGGCGTCGCGGATGCCTTCGTAAAGGCGTCCGCCCAGTACTCCGCCCGCAGGTCGGAGTCGAAAGGCTCGAAGAGCACGCGGTACTCGCCAGGGGCGACGGCGACCTGATAGGTGCCGTCGTTCGAGACGCCGGAGAAGTACGCGTGGCGGTCGTCGTCCACGCTGGTGATGGTGACCCTGCCGAGTGCGCGGGTCCCGTCGCTGCTCTTGGTCACCGATCCGCTGATGTATCCCACCGTCTCGAGCGCCGCGTCGATTCCGGTGGTCGTCTGCGACTCGGTGACGACGACGATCTTCGCAGCGTCGAAGCTGTACGCGTTCTCCCAGTACTCCGCAGAAAGCCCGGGGCCCGGCTCAGCGAACTGCACACGATAGGAACCCGCGGCGAGTCCGTCGACGTGGTATCCGCCCGTGAGATCGGTGCGGGCGAAGGCGGCGATCTCGCCGTTCATGTCGAGAGCGTTGACCGTGACGTTCGCGAGCGCCTCGCCGTTGTCGGTGCGCGTGACGACGCCGGCGATCGATCCTCCCGCCGCGAGGGAGGCATCGATCCCGGAGGTCGTCGTGTGCTCGGCGATCACGATCGGCTCGGCTTGCGAGTATTCGGAGGCGTTCCTCCAGTATCCGCGCTTCAGGTCGGTCCCCTCCGCGTGGAATCCGATGACATAGGAGCCGCCGGGAAGACTGCCGAGCGTGTATCGCCCGGCCCCGTCGGTGAGGGTCGAGGTCCAGTACCCGTCCGTGCCGTCCGCGGTCACACGGGCCCCGCTGACGGGCGTGCCGTCATCGGCACGCGTGACAGTGCCGCTGATCGATGAGGTCGGAGTGGGTGCGAGCGCGGCATCGACACCAGGATGCGCGGAGCCGTCGACGACGGCGACGCGCTGCGCGCCCAGAGAGTCCCTGGCGTCGTCCCAGTACTCGGTGGCGTAGTCGCCCGCCGGATCGAAGAATCGCACGAGGTAGCTGCCGTCGGCCAGGCCGCTGAACGTGTAGGTGCCGCTCGCGTTGGTGACGACGGTGTGCCATCCGGTATCGCTATCGCGCTGCGCCCGCACCTCGATGCCGGCCAGGGTTGTTCCGCCTACGGTCGATGTCACCGTCCCGGAGATCGAACCGGTGACGACCGGGTCGTCTTCCGCGGCGGCCGGCGTCACGCCGCCCAGAGCGAGCGCGAGTGCCGCCGCTGCGCCGAGTACCGCCCGAATCAATGCGCGTCGTCGCGCCATGTTCCCACCCTCCGAAGAAGGACGATCTCGCGAAGGATGTCGCGGTCGACCTCGAGCCCGAGCCGATCGCCCGGTAACGCTCACATCGAATCTAGAGGCTCGGTGCAGAGGAAAGGAATAGTCGATACACAGGAGTTACTCGTGCTCGGGTGAGGAAACACCCCGTCCTCAGCACTCGATCCCTCCATCCCCGATCCCCCGCACGGGGGATGCGACGCCGACACACCCCGCCCTACGGTGGAGGGATGCCTGCTGTCCCGTTCCTCCGCACGCCGACCGAGCGCGAACGGCGCGGCGACATCGTCCTCGCCGTGGTCATGTTCGTGGGAGCCGTGCTGAGCGCCGGGCTCTCCTCGATCGCCCAGGTGTACGGCGACGAACAGGCTCCGTTGTGGACCGCACTCGTGTACGCGGTCGTCGTGACCGCTCCGCTCGCGGTCCGCCGCCGCTGGCCCGGCACGGTCGCCATCATCGTGGTCGTCGCGTACTTCATCGCGGTGACGATCCGCGTCCCCGAGATCTACGTCGGCAACATCGCGATGTTCATCGCGATCTACACGGCGGGGGCGTGGATGAACGATCGTCGCCGCGCGGTCATCGTCCGCATCGGGATCATCGTGAGCATGTTCGTGTGGCTGCTGATCACGATGTACCGCGACGCGATCCTCGAAGCCGACAAGGCGGACGTCATCGCCGGAGCCATGTCTCCCTACGTGGCCTTCATGCTCATCCAGTTGCTGCTGAACGTGCTCTACTTCGGCGGGGCCTACTACTTCGGCGAGCGGTCATGGGCTGCGGCGACGCAGCTCGCGGTGCTCGAGCAGCGCACGGCCGAGCTCGAGCGCGAACGCGAGGTCACCGCGGCGCAGGCGGTCGCCCTCGACCGGGTGCGCATCGCCAGGGAGCTGCACGACGTGGTCGCCCACCACGTGTCGGTCATGGGCGTGCAGGCGGGAGCCGCGCGCCTGGTGCTCGACCGGGACCCGGCAGAGTCCGCGCGCATCCTCACCGGGATCGAGGGGTCGGCGCGTGACGCCATCCACGAGCTGCGCCAGCTACTGGAGACCCTGCGGACCCCCGGAGGAGAGACGACGGATGCCGCCTCGACCCTGGCCCTCGACGACATCCCCGAACTCGTCGACGCCTCGACCGAGGCGGGGCTACCGACGGCGTACACGGTGATCGGCGACCCGACGCCCGTGCCTTCGCTCGTCGCCGTGAATCTGTATCGCATCGCCCAGGAGTCGCTCACGAACGCCCGCCGCCATGCCGGGCCCGATGCGACCGCCGACGTCCGCGTGCGCTACGACGATGACGGCGTCGAGGTCGAGATCGTCAACACCGGGCGCCCTGTCGCCCAGGTGCGCCCAGGACTCGGACAGCTCGGGATGCGCGAGCGTGCCGCGGCGTCCGGCGGCACCCTCGAGGTGACCCCCCGTCCGTTCGGCGGGCTGCGCGTGCGCGCCCGTGTGCCCCTGCCCTTTACGAGCGAATCGAGCGTGAACCGATGACCGCCACGATCCGCGTGCTGCTCGTCGACGATCACGCACTGCTGCGCGCCGGCTTCCGCACGATCCTCGACACGCAGACCGACATCGCCGTGGTCGGGGAGGCATCCTCCGGGGCCGAGGCGGTGGCGCAGGCCGCGGCCCTGCATCCCGACGTCATCATGATGGACGTGCAGATGCCCGACATGGACGGCATCGAGGCCACCAGACGCATCGTCGCCGACCCGGGCGTCGACGCGGCCATCGCGATCGTCACCACGTTCGACCGCGACGACTACCTGTACCGGGCTCTGGACGCGGGGGCCGGCGGGTTCCTGCTCAAGAACGCCGGCGCCGAGGATCTGATCGCGGCGGTGCGGGCACTGGCCGCGGGCGACGGCATGCTCGCCCCCGAGGTGACCCGCCGCGTGTTGGCGCGCTTCGCCGCGACACCCGCTCCCGCCGCCGCATCGGCCACGAGCGGCGCCCTCCCGAAAGTCGCGCTCGCCGAGCCCCTCACCGATCGTGAGGCCGAGGTGCTCACGCTGCTCGCCGATGCCCGCAGCAACGCCGAGATCGCGCAGGCGCTGTTCATCGGCGAGGCGACCGTGAAGACGCACGTCTCGCGCGTCCTGCAGAAACTGGGCGCCCGGGATCGCGTGCAGGCGGTGGTGCTGGCTCATCGCATGGGGCTCGCGTAGCGCGGCGCACCCGGGCTCCGCGCCGACCTCCCGGTCCGCGATAACCTCGGAGCCATGTCCGACGCCGCACCCCTGTCCCGCCCGATCCTCGCGGGGGTGGTGACGGCACTGGTCGGCTTCACCAGCTCGTTCGCGGTCGTGCTGACCGGGCTCGATGCCGTCGGCGCGAACGCGGCGCAGGCGGCGAGCGGACTCCTCGCCGTCAGCCTCACGATGGGCCTGGCCTGCGTGGTGCTCGCCTGGCGGCATCGGATGCCGATCACGGTCGCCTGGTCGACGCCCGGCGCCGCCCTCCTGGTGGCGACCGGCGCTGTCGAAGGCGGGTGGTCGGCAGCGGTCGGCGCCTTCCTGATCACCGCGGCCCTCATCCTGCTCACCGCGCTCTGGCCGGCGCTCGGTGCGCTGATCGCCCGCATCCCGCCCTCGATCGCGCAGGCGATGCTCGCCGGCGTCCTGCTGCCGCTGTGTCTCGCACCGATCACCGGTATCGTCGCGAACCCCTGGGGCGTGGTGCCGGTCGTGCTCACCTGGCTGCTTTTCGCCCGTCTCGCACCGCGCTGGGCGGTGCCGCTCGCGTTCGTCGCCGCGTCCGTCGTGGTCGCCGTGTCGCTGATCGGAGAAGGCGCACCGTTCGACCCCGCGCTGCTCCTCCCGCGCCTCGAGTTCACGGCACCGACGTTCACGGTCGGCGCTCTCGTCGGCCTCGCGCTGCCGCTGTTCATCGTGACGATGGCCTCCCAGAACGTGCCGGGCATCGCGATCATGCGCAGCTTCGGGTACGAGGTGCCGTGGCGTCCGGCCATGCTGGTGACCGGGATCGGCACGGCATTGGGGGCGACGGCAGGCGGACACGCCATCAACCTCGCCGCGATCAGCGCCGCACTCGCCGCGTCGCCGGACGCCGATCCCGACCCGAGGCGGCGGTGGGTCGCCGGGGTCTCGACCGGGGCGTCGTACCTCGTGCTCGCCGTGTTCTCCGCCGCGTTCGCCGCCCTCGTGGTGCTCGCGCCCGCCGCCGTGATCCCCGCCGTCGCGGGGCTGGCTCTGTTCGCCGCGTTCGGCGCGGCGGTGCAGCAGGCGATCGACGATCCGAACGAGCGGATCCCCGCCGTGGTGACCTTCCTGGTGGCCGCATCCGGGATCGCCGTCCTCGGTGTCAGCGCCGCGTTCTGGGCCCTCGTGGCAGGACTCCTGGTGCGCACGGTGCTGCACACCCGACGCCGCTGATCCTCCCCTCCCCCTGACGGGTGATCCCCTCGCGTCCGTCGCAGGGGGGATGCCCCGCGATGCCTGCGCTCCGTAGCGTGAGGGTATGACCACAGGAATGCTCGAACTCTCCGGCATCACCAAGAGCTACGGCTCTCGGCGCGTGCTCGATGACGTGTCCTTCACCGTCGCCCCCGGGCGGCTGACGGGCTTCGTCGGCGGCAACGGCGCCGGCAAGACCACCACCATGCGCATCGTCCTCGGCCTGCTGTCGTCGGACGGCGGCACGGTCGACCTGGACGGCGCCGCCCTCACCGCCGAGGACCGCCGCCGCTTCGGCTACATGCCCGAGGAGCGCGGGCTCTACCCGAAGATGAAGGTCCTCGAGCAGATCGTCTATCTCGCCCGCCTGCACGGCTTCAGCAAGCAGGAGGCCACGGAGCGGGCGAGTGCCCTGCTCACCGAGCTCGGTCTCGGCGAGCGGCTGAACGACACGATCGAGTCGCTCTCGCTCGGCAACCAGCAACGCGCGCAGATCGCCGCCTCTCTCGTGCACGACCCCGAGGTGCTCATCCTCGACGAGCCGTTCTCGGGCCTCGACCCGCTCGCGGTCGACGTGGTCGCGGGAGTCCTGCAGGCCAGTGCCGCCAAGGGCGCCTCCATCCTGTTCTCCTCCCACCAGCTCGACGTGGTCGAGCGCCTGTGCGACGACCTCGTCATCCTCGCCGGCGGCACGATCCGTGCGTCCGGTTCCCGCGAGGCGCTGCGTTCCGAGCACGCCAGGGACCGCTACGAGCTCGTCTCCGCGGGCGACGCCGGATGGCTGCGCACCGAGCCCGGAGTGACGGTCGTCGACTTCGAAGGCGGCTACGCGCTGTTCGACGCGGACGGCCCCGAGACGGCGCAGCGCGTGCTGCAGTCCGCCGTGCAGCGCGGCGATGTCGCGAGCTTCGCCCCCAAGCATCCGTCCCTCGCACAGATCTTCAAGGAGGTCATCCAGTGAGCGCCCCCACCCCCGTCCGCGCCTCCAACGGCATCTGGCTCGTCGCCGAGCGCGAGATCGGATCGAAGCTGCGTAGCAAGGCGTTCCTGATCTCCACCGGCATCCTGCTGGTCCTCGCGCTCGCCGGCATCCTGTTCGGCGGTTTCGCGAGCAAGAACACCGACACCACGCCGATCGCCGCGACGGCGGAGACCGCGTCCGCCGTCTCCGCCATCCCGAACGTCGAGGTCACCACGGTCGCCGACCAGGCCGAAGCCGAGAAGCTCGTGCGCGACGACAAGGTCGATGCCGCAGTGCTGCCGGGCGACAGCCCCTCCGGCTACACGGTCATCGCCCTGCAGGATGCCCCTGGTTCGATCATGTCCGCGCTGTCGATCTCTCCCGAGGTCGTCATCCTGGAGCCGGCCACCACCAACCCGCTGCTGCGGTACTTCATCGCGATCGCGTTCGGCCTGGTGTTCATGATGGCCGCGGCGACGTTCGGCGGCACGATCGCGCAGAGCGTCGTGGAAGAGAAGCAGACCCGCGTGGTCGAGGTGCTGCTGTCGGCGATCCCGGCGCGCACACTGCTCGCGGGCAAGGTCATCGGCAACACGGTGCTGGCGATGGGGCAGATCCTCGCCCTGGCAGCCGTGGCCACGATCGGGCTGATCGTCACCGGTCAGCGCGAGGTGCTCACCACGCTGGGCGCGCCGATCATCTGGTTCGCCGTGTTCTTCCTGTTCGGCTTCATCCTGCTCGCGGCGATGTTCGCGGCCGCGGCCTCCATGGTCTCTCGCCAGGAGGACATCGGCTCCACGACCACCCCGATCACGATGCTGATCATGGCGCCGTACATCCTGGTGATCGTGTTCAACGACAACCCGCTGGTGCTGACGATCATGTCGTACGTGCCGTTCTCGGCCCCGGTCGGCATGCCGATGCGCCTCTTCGTCGGGGAGGCCCAGTGGTGGGAGCCGCTGCTGAGCCTGGTCATCCTGCTCGCGAGCTGCGTGGCCGCGATCGTCATCGGCGCGAAGATCTACGAGAACTCGCTGCTGCGCATGGGCTCCCGGGTCAAGCTCTCCGAGGCGCTGCGCGGCTGACGCCGGGGACGCCGAAACCCACACCGCACGCCGAAACCCACCGTCGCAGACGTCTGCGACGGTGGGTTTCGTTGTGGCCGATGGGTCTCGGCTGCCCCGCGGGTCAGATCACGCCGTCGGCGAGGGTCGTCGGGTTGCCGAAACGGTGGTTCGTGATCGACACGGCCTGCTCGTGCAGGAACGGCAGCATCTCGACGCGACCGGCACCGGTCACGGCGTGCGACCAGACCGCCACGTCGGGGCTTCCGTCGAGCGCTTCGTGGAGAGCGGCGGCGTCGCCACCGACCAGACGCACGCGGTGCCAGGAGTTCGCCGCCTTCGCGTAGCGCTTTGTCCATGCCGCATCCGACTCGTGCTTCACGCTCACGCCGTGCGCACGCAGCGCCTTCTCGATGCGCGAGGGCAACGCCTGCGCCGACACCGTGAACGGGCTGCCGCTGCGCAGGGCGGCGGCGAGCACGCGGATGCCGTCGACGAGCGGGGAGTTCTCGGCGATGCGCACGTCGACCGCGACCGGACGGTAGCGGAAGAGGTTGCGCTCGACCCCGAGGCCGGACTTGTCGCTCACCGCGCCGAACTCATCGACCCAGGCGCGCTCGTCGGACGCCGCGGCACGGTGCAGCCATTCGGCCTCTGCCGCGTCGACCTCGGCTCCGGCCGCATCCAGCAGCGCAGCGACCACGGGCACGACGGCCGCACTCGGCGCCGCAGCCGGAAGGTCGGCCGGGGCCCACTCGCCCAGTCCGAAGAGGTAGTTCGGCCCACCGGCCTTCGCACCCGCTCCGACAGCCGAGCGCTTCCAGCCGCCGAACGGCTGACGCTGCACGATCGCCCCGGTGATGCCGCGGTTCACGTACAGGTTGCCGGCCTCGACGCGATCGAGCCAGGTGGCGACCTCCTCGGAGTCGAGCGAGTGGATGCCGGCGGTCAGGCCGTAGTCGACCGCGTTCTGCAGGCGCAGGGCCTCATCCAGGTCCTTCGCGTGCATGATGCCGAGCACCGGGCCGAAGAACTCGGTCAGGTGGAAGTACGAGCCCTCGCGCACGCCGGTCTTGACGCCGGGCGTCCACTGCTTCCCGTCTTCGTCGAGCTTGCGCGGCTCGACCAGCCAGCGCTCGCCCTTCTCGAGCTTCGTGAGCGCCGTGAGCAGCTTGCCGTTCGCGGGCTCGATGATCGGACCCATCTGCGTGGCCGGGTCATCGGGCAGGCCGACGCGCATCGAGGTCACGGCATCCACCAGCTGACGCTCGAACCGCTTCGAGTCGGCGACCGATCCGACGAGGATCGCCAGCGACGCGGCGGAGCACTTCTGCCCCGCGTGGCCGAACGCGCTGCGCGCCACATCGGCGGCCGCGAGGTCGAGGTCGGCGGAGGGGGTGACGATGATCGCGTTCTTGCCACTGGTCTCGGCCAGCAGTGGCAGGTCGGAGCGGAACGAGCGGAACAGCTGTGCCGTCTCGTACGCGCCCGTGAGGATCACGCGGTCCACCGCGGGGCCGGCGACCAGGCGCTTTCCGAGGTCGCGCGAGGCCAGGTCGACGAGGGCCAGCAGGTCGCGCGGCACACCGGCGGCCCACAGCGCCTCGACCATGACGGCGCCGCAGCGCTGGGTGAGCTTGGCCGGCTTGATGATGACGGCGGAGCCGGAGGCCAGCCCCGCGAGCACGCCGCCGGCGGGGATCGCGACCGGGAAGTTCCACGGCGGGGTGACCACGGTCACCTTCGACGGCACGAACTCCGCACCCGAGACGGTCTCGAGATCCTTCGCGCGCTCGGCGTAGTAGTGCGCGAAGTCGATGGCCTCGCTGATCTCGGGGTCGGCCTCGGCGATGGTCTTGCCCGCCTCGTTCGCCATGATCTCGATGAGCTGACCGCGGCGCGCGGCGAGCTCGTCTCCGGCGCGGTGCAAGACGGCGGCGCGGTCGGCGGCCGGAAACGCGGCCCACTTCTCGGCGGCGGCGGTCGCTGCGGCGAAGATGCCGTCGAGCTCGGCATCCGTGTCGACCTTGGCGAGCGCGATGGTGTCGAGACCGAGCGTCGAGCCGACCGAGCGGCTCAGGATCTCACGGCCCCAGGCGCGGTTCGCGGCGATGGCGGGGTCGGTGTCAGCCTGGTTCTCGAAGCCGGTGGTGGTTCCGGAGGGAGCCTCGACGGTACGGTCCTGCACGCGGTGGGGGCCGGGGACGAATCCCGCCTCATCGGTCGCGAGCGCGGCCAGCGAGCGCTCGAAGCGCTCCCGTTCGCGGGTGAGCAGGGTCGGGTTCGAGGCCAGCTCGAACACCGCGGACATGAAGTTCTCGGGGCTGGCGTTCTCCTCGAGGCGGCGCACGAGGTACGCGATCGCGACGTCGAACTCGGCCGGGTTCACCACCGGTGTGTACAGCAGCAGGCGTCCGACATCCTTGCGGACCGCCTCGGCCTGACCCGTCGCCATGCCCAGCAGCATCTCGTACTCGACGAGGGGGTCGGCGCCGGTCGGGTCGGCCACACCGCGCGCCTGCGCGAGCAGCCAGGTGTAGGCGATGTCGAACAGGTTGTGACCCGCGACGCCGATGCGCACGGCGTCGAGCCGCTCGGGCGTCATCGCCCAGTCCAGCACGCGCTTGTAGTTCGTGTCGGAGTCCTGCTTGGTGCCGTAGGTCGCGAGCGGCCAGCCGTGCACCTTCGAGTCGACCTCTTCCATCGCGAGGTTCGCGCCCTTGACCACGCGCACCTTGATCGGGGCTCCGCCCTTCGCACGGCGGGCGGCGGCCCACTCCTGCAGGTGCTGCATGGCGCCGAGGGCGTCGGGGAGGTAGGCCTGCAGCACGATGCCGGCTTCGAGGTCCTCCAGGCCGGGCTGGTCGAGGATGCTCGTGAAGGCCGCGATCGTCAGGTCGAGGTCGCGGTACTCCTCCATGTCGAGGTTGATGAACTTCGCCTTGCCCTGGGCTTCGGCTCGGGCGGCGAGCTCGTAGAGCGGAGTGAGCTTCTCGACGACATCGGCCACCGCCTCGTCGAACGACCACATCGACAGCTGGCTCACGACGCTGGACACCTTGATCGAGACGTAGTCGACGTCGTCGCGGGCGAGGAAGTCGCGGGTGCCCTGCAGACGGTGCCCCGCTTCGCGCTCGCCGAGCACGGCCTCGCCGAGGAGGTTGAGGTTCAGGCGGTTGCCGCTCTTGCGCAGCTTCGCGATCGCGGGGCCGAGCTTGGAGGGCGTGGCATCCAGCACGAGGTGCCCGACCATGGCGCGCAGCACGCGACGCGAGATCGGCACGACGACGCCGGGGATCTTCGGCGCCCAGAAGCCGCCGGTCTTGATCGCGGCCCGCAGGTAGCCGGGCAGCAGCGCCGGGGTGATGTCGCTCAGCTCGGCGAGCTTGCGGCCGGCGACGCGCAGGTCTTCCGGACGCATCACGCCGTCGACGAAGCCGACCGTGAACGCGAGTCCGTTCGGGTCCTTGAGCACTTCGGACAGGCGCTGGGCGGCCGGCTCGACGGGGTGGGTCTCGCTCTCGACGAGCCAGCGCTGCACCAGGGCGGCGACGTCTTCGGTACGGGGAGTGGTGGTGTCGGCGGCGACAGGCATCGGTGGGACCTTCCAAGAGAGCGCACACCGGGATTTCGTGTGCGGGCTGGATCATTGTCCTGCCGCTCGGTAGGCTCCGTCTATCAACCGATTTGCGTGGATTCTGTTCACTCAAGCTGAACGAAGGATGCCGCCGTGCTGGATGTGAATCGACTCCGGATGCTGGTGGAGCTCTCGCGCCGCGGAACGCTGTCGGCCGTCGCCGACGCCCTGTCGTACAGCAAGGCCTCGGTGTCGCAGCAGCTGAGCGCGCTGGAGCGCGATGTGGGCGTGCCGCTGCTGCGCCGGGTGGGGCGCGGAGTGCAGTTCACCCCGCAGGGGAACGTGCTCGTGGCCGAGGCCATCGGCATCCTCGATCAGCTCGAGCACGCCGAGGTCGCCGTCGCCGAATCGCTCACCGAAGTGACCGGCACCGTGCGCATCGCGGTGTTCCAGTCGACGGCGCACTCCCTGCTTCCCCGCGCGCTCGAAGCCCTCAAGGACCGGCACCCCGCGCTGCGGGTCGAAGTCACCGAGTGCGACCCGGAGACCGGACTGGTCGGGGTGTCCAGCCGCGACTTCGACCTGATCCTCGCCGAGCAGTACCCGGGCCGCACACGTCCGATCCACGCCGACCTCGACCGGGTGGTGCTCGCACACGACGCGATCGCGCTCGCCCGACGCCCCGGAACCCCCGCGCACGCCGACGCCTTCGCTGCACTGTGGTCGACGCGGGAGGAGCCCTGGGTGCTCGAGCCCGCCGGCACCGCCTCGCGCGCCTGGGCCGAGCAGCTGTGCCGCACAGCGGGGTTCGAACCCGACGTGCGGTTCGAGATCGCCGACCTCACCGCGCACGTGCGGCTGATCCACGCCGGGCTCGCGGTCGGGCTGCTGCCGGAACTCGTGTGGGCGGGCGACACTCCGACCGTCGATCTGGCGCCGCTCCCCCACGAGCCCCGCCGCGAGATCTTCTCCTCTGCGCGGCGGGTGTCGGCCGACGCCCCCTCCATCCACGCGGTGCGCAGCGCGCTGGCCGACGCGGCATCCCACAACCTGCCCGTCTGAGCAGACGCAGAGGCACCCAGCGGGAATATGCATGCACATGCATCTGTTCACCCCCGTGTACCCGGACGAAGGAGTCCGATCCACTCCTTTCGAAAGGCAATTCTGTGAGCACTCCCGTCATCGACCGCACCGCACCGACCGAGCACCCCGTCCTCGACGTTCTCGCCGGTCGCTGGAGCCCCCGCGCCTTCGATGCGCAGAACTCGATCGACGAGGCCAAGCTCGCCACCGCCCTCGAGGCCGCCCGCTGGAGCCCTTCGGCCAACAACTCGCAGCCCTGGCGCTTCATCGTCGCCCGCCGTGGCACGGCACTGCACGCGCAGGTCGTCGACGCCCTGATGGGCTTCAACCAGGCATGGGCGGGCAACGCCGCCGTGCTCGTGGTCGCGATCGCCGAGACGGCCGACGCCTCCGGCACCCCGATCACCCACGCCCTCTACGACCTCGGCCAGGCCGTTGCGCACTTCTCGGTGCAGGCCCACCACGACGGACTGGTGGTTCACCAGATGAGCGGCTTCGACCCGGAGGTCGTCCGCGAGTTCGCCGACCTCGAAGAGCGCTTCGTGCCCTTCACCGTCTTCGCCGTCGGCGAGTTCGGCGACATCGAAGCCCTTCCTGAGGTGCTGCAGGAGCGCGAGGTCGCCCCGCGCGTGCGTCGCCCCATCGCCGAGACGGTCATCCTCAGCGCCTGAGCGCAGACCGCACGAACAAGAGCGCCGCCCCGGTTTCATCCGGGGCGGCGCTCTTGTGCACGGGGGTGATGCTCAGTCTTCGAGCAGCTCAGTCCTCGAGCAGCTCGGCCTCGATCACGTCGTCGTCGGCCGCGGGTTCGGGCGTCGTCGAGGTGAGCACGAGGCCCATCCCATCGGCGGCCACATCCACCCGCACCGTGTCGCCGTCATGCACGCCGCCCGAGAGCAGCGCGGTGGCCAGCTTGTTCTGCACCTCGCTCTGGATGAGGCGGCGCAGCGGTCGGGCGCCGAACATCGGGTCGTACCCGCGCTCGGCGAGCCACGACCGGGCGTCCGGGGTGACTGCGAGCGTGAGCCGGCGATCCTTCAGACGCTTGTGCAGCTGATCGATCGACAGCTCGACGATCTGGGCGAGGTCGTCTTCGCTCAGAGCCGAGAACATCACGATGTCGTCGAGACGGTTCAGGAACTCCGGACGGAACGCCTGTCGCACGAGAGCCATGACCTGGTCGCGCTTCTCATCGGGTGCGAGCACCGGGTCGATGAGGATCGGCGATCCCAGGTTCGATGTCAGGATCAGGATCACGTTCGAGAAGTCGACCGTGCGGCCCTGCCCGTCGGTCAGTCGACCGTCGTCGAGCACCTGCAGCAGCACGTCGAACACCTCGGGGTGCGCCTTCTCGACCTCGTCGAGCAGGATCACGCTGTACGGACGACGCCGCACGGCCTCGGTCAGCTGACCGCCCTGCTCGTAGCCGACGTACCCGGGAGGGGCACCGACGAGCCGCGAGACCGAGTGCTTCTCGCCGTACTCCGACATGTCGATGCGCACCATGGCGTGCTCGTCGTCGAAGAGGAACTCGGCCAGGGCCTTGGCCAGCTCGGTCTTTCCCACACCGGTCGGTCCGAGGAACAGGAACGAACCGGTCGGGCGACCGGGGTCGCTGATGCCCGCGCGCGAGCGTCGAACCGCGTCCGACACCGCCTTGACGGCATCCTTCTGACCGATCAGGCGCTTGCCGAGCTCGTTCTCCAGGTGCAGCAGCTTCTCGCTCTCGCCCTGCAGCAGACGCCCGACGGGGATGCCGGTCCACGCCGCGATCACGGCGGCGATGTCCTCATCGGTCACCTGCTCGTTGACCATGCGGGGTTCGGCGGGGGTTGCCGCCTCGGCTTGCTCGGCCTCGGCGATGTCGCGCTCCAGCCGCTTGATGGTCTCGTACTCCAGCTTCGAGGCCTTCGTGTAGTCGGCGTTGCGCATCGCGAGATCGCGCTGGGTGATCGCGTCGTCGAGCTGCTTCTTCAGCTCACCGACCCTGTTGAGCCCCTGACGCTCGCGCGCCCAGCGGGCCTCGAGCTCGGCGAGCTGCCGCTCCATGCCCACGAGCTGCTCACGCAGAGTGCTCAGGCGCTCCTTGGAGGCGGCGTCCTTCTCCCGCTTCAGCGCGAGTTCTTCGAGCTTCATCCGGTCGACCTGGCGCTTGAGCTGGTCGATCTCGACCGGCGACGAGTCGATCTCCATCTTGAGCCGCGACATCGACTCGTCGATCAGGTCGATCGCCTTGTCTGGAAGCTGGCGCGCAGGAAGGTACCGGCTCGACAGTGCGGCCGCGGCCACCAGGGCGCTGTCGGAGATCGTGACGCCGTGATGCGCCTCGTACCGCCCCTTGAGGCCGCGGAGGATCGCGATCGTGTCCTCGACCGTCGGCTCGCCGACGTACACCTGCTGGAAGCGGCGCTCGAGAGCGGCGTCCTTCTCGATGAATTCGCGATACTCGTTGAGCGTGGTCGCACCGATCAGGCGCAGCTCGCCACGGGCCAGCATGGGCTTGAGCATGTTCGACGCAGCCACGGAGCCCTCGCCGCCGCCCGCACCCATGAGCACGTGCAGCTCGTCGATGAACGTGATGACCTGACCGTCGGACTCGGTGATCTCTTTGAGCACCTGCTTCAGCCGCTCTTCGAACTGCCCGCGGTACATGGCGCCGGCCACGAGTGCGGAGATGTCGAGCGTGACCAGCTCCTTGTCCTTGAGGGACTCGGCGACGTCGCCCGCGACGATGCGCTGGGCGAGTCCTTCGACGACGGCGGTCTTGCCGACGCCCGGCTCACCGATCAGCACGGGGTTGTTCTTCGTGCGGCGGGTGAGCACCTGGCTGACGCGACGGATCTCGCTGTCGCGTCCGATCACGGGGTCGAGCTTGCCCTCGCGGGCACGGTCGGTGAGGTTGATGCCGAACTGCTCGAGGGCGGACTGCTGCTCTTGATTCTGGTTACCGGTCTGCGGGGTGGTCATGCGCTCCTCCTGGAGATGCTCCTTCTGGTCGTCTCCCGCCTGCCGGATCGGAAGACGGGATCAAAGTTGAGTGTTGTTGACTCAAGTTTAGCACGCGCTGCTCTGCGATGACATCCCAGATCGCGACGGCGACCGCCCGCTTGGACCCCGAAGCCGCACCCGCCTCGACGCCCCCTGGCCCGAGGATGTGCACCGCGTTCTCGACGGACTCGAAGCCGCGCTCCCACCCGACCTCGTTCACCACGAGGACGTCGACGCCCTTGCGCTGCTGCTTGCCGCGTGCACGGGCGAGCATCTCGGCCTGATCCTCAGGAGTCTCCGCGGCGAAGCCGACGACGAGCTGCCCCGGGCGCCGCGCCGCGGCCAGAGACGCCACGATGTCCTCGTTCTCGATCAGTTCGATGGCCGGCACCCCGCCGCCCTCTTTCGTGAGCTTGCGCTCCGACACCTGCACCGGTCGGTAGTCGGCGACCGCCGCCGCCATCACGACGACGTCGGCGACCTCGGACTCACGCGTCATCGCCTCGGCGAGGTCAGCGGCAGCGCCGACGGGCACGATGCGGATCGACGGATGCCGCGCCTCGGCGAGCACGTCGCCGGAGATATGGGCCGACACCAGGGTGACCTCGGCCCCACGGGCAGCGGCCTCGGCGGCGAGCGCCACCCCCTGCCTTCCGCTGGAGCGATTACCGAGGAAGCGCACCGGATCGATCGGTTCACGCGTGCCGCCGACCGAGACCACGACGCGCACCCCGGCGAGGTCGCCAGGAATCAGCAGGGCCTGCGCGGCGGCGAAGATCTCCTCCGGCTCCGACATCCTGCCGGGACCGCTGTCGCCGCCGGCGAGCTCGCCGTCGGCGGGTCCAACCAGATGTACCCCGCGCTCTCGCAGGGTGGCGATGTTCGCCTGCGTCGCCCGGTTCCGCCACATCTCCGCGTGCATCGCCGGGGCGAGCAGCACCGGGGCCTCGGTGGCGAGCACCGTCGTTCCCAGGAGGTCGTCGGCGAGGCCCGCGGTGATCTTCGCGATCGAGTTCGCGGTCGCCGGGGCGACGATCACGAGTTCGGCGGCCTGGCCGAGGGCGACGTGCCGCACCTTCGCCACGTCGTCGTGCACGCTCGTGGTCACCGGGTGCCGGCTGATCGCCTCCCACGTGGGCAGACCCACGAAGCGCAGCGCATCCTCGGTGGGCACCACGGTCACGTCGTGCCCGCCCTTCGTGAGCAGGCGCACGAGGTGCACCGTCTTGTACGCGGCGATGCCGCCTGTGACTCCGACGACGATGTTCACGTCTCGATTCTGCCCCAGCATCCGCCGTCGTGGGCCGACGCCGGCATCCTCGACCTAGACTTGGCACCGTGTGCACGGTCGTGATCGATGTCGAGAATGCCGGTTCCGCACGACTTCTCGCGGTCCGGGACGAAGACCCGCTGCGGGCGTGGGACTCGCTCGGAGCCTGGTGGCCCGAGGAGCACCCCGGCGTGATCGGGATCCGCGACCGTCGGGCCGGTGGGGCCTGGCTCGCCGTGAACCCCGCCGAACGTCGCCTCGCCGTACTGCTGAACCGCGCGGATGTGGAGGGCCTCCCCGAGACGCACGTCGTCTCGCGCGGAGCCCTCGCGCTGGAGTCGGTCAGCGGCCGCTCCCCCGTCGCACCGCTGTCGATGCATGGCTTCAATCTGCTCGAAGTGCGGCCGGAGGGCGCCAGGGTGCTGTCGTGGGACGGCGTCGACCTGCGTGAGACGCCCATCGATCCGGGCACGCACATGATCGCTCACGACGACCTCGACGATGTGACGACCCCGAGGATCGAGGCCTGGCTGCCGGAGTTCCGCGCCCTCGGGCCGACCGCTGACAGCGCGGACTGGACGGCCGAGTGGACCGCGCTGCTCGCATCCTCGACCGCCCTGGCCCCGGAGGACGACCGGGCGATCATCCGCGACAACCGTCCGCACGGCTACCCGACGCAGTCACTGCTCTACTGCGTCGCCACGGTCACCGGCGACGGTGTCGAGGTGCGCGACGTCACCCTCCCGACCCCGGCGCACTGGACCGAGTAGCCGGCGCGACCGGCTACTCGTCAGGCCCGACCCGGACTCAGGCTGCGGGCACCGCCGACTCCTCGGCGCAGGAGAACCGCGCGCGGTAGGCCGTCGGTGTGAGGCCGAGCACCCTGGCGAAGTTCTGCCGGAGCACGGCCGCCGAGCCGAATCCGCACTCGTCGGCGATGTGCTCGAGCGGGAGGTCGGTGCGCTCCAGCATCCGCTGCGCGTGGATGATGCGCTGACGCGCGAGCCAGGCCGCGGGCGTGGCACCGTACTCGGCCTTGAAGCGGCGGGCGAAGGTGCGCGGCGACATCAACGCCCTGGCCGCAAGCTGGTCGACGCCGAGGTCGTCGCGGAGGTTCGCGACCGCCCAGTCGGCGACGGCGGCGAGCGAGTCGGTCGGTACCACCGGGATCGGACGGTCGATGAACTGCGCCTGGCCACCGTCGCGCTGGGGCGGCACGACCATCCGGCGGGCGATGCGGTTGGTGAGCTCGGCGCCCACCTCCTGCCGGAGCAGGTGCAGGCAGGCGTCGATCCCTGCGGCCGTTCCCGCGCTCGTGATGATCTTGCCGTCCTGCACGAACAGCACGTCGGGGTCGATGTCGATCTCCGGGTACATGTCGGCCATGACGTGCGCGTACATCCAGTGCGTGGTGGCGCGCCGACCGTCGAGCACTCCTGCCGCGGCGAGGATGAACGAGCCGCTGCAGACGCTCATCACCCAGGCGCCGCGGTCGACCGCGTGCCTGGCGACGTCGAGCAGGAGCGGATCGATGTCGCCCCACCGCTCGCGAGGAAGGGGACAGAACACCACGAGGTCGGCTTCGTACGCGAAGGCCAGGTCGTGCTCGACGTTGACCGAGAAGCCGATCTTCGAGGTCACGACCCCGGCACGGGGAGCGACGATGCGGAAGTCGAAATTCGGCACGCCGTCATCGGCGCGGTCCAGGCCGAACGCCTCGCAGGCGACGCCGAACTCGAAGGGTGCGAATCCGTCTTGGATGACGCAGGCGACCGTCTTCATGCTCACACTCCCGTTGGCGGTTTTCTGACGTTGATAGTCAATCCTGCCACTCGTGGCGGTTCGACATCGAACGTAGCGTTTCTGCCATGGTACTCCTCATCGCACTCCTCATCCTCGCCGCGTGGGCCACCGTCGCCACCGTCATCGAGCTGCGCCGCGACGGCTACCGACGCACCCCCACCGATTGGACGCGCGTCGCCGGCCGCGACATCGACCAGCAGGCCGAATCGGGCCACGTCTACCGCTGATCACCGCGGCACAGCACCCGGACGCTCCGGGTGCTGTGCGGTGTATCGTCGGCTCATGATCCCGCTCGACAACCTCGTCGCGTTCGCCGTCGCCTCCGTCGTGATCATCGCGATCCCCGGACCGAGCGTGCTGTTCGTGATCGGTCGGTCCCTCTCGCTCGGTCGCCGCGCAGGTGTGCTCAGCGTCGTGGGCAACGCCCTCGGCACCGTGCCCGCCGTGCTCGCCGTGGCCTTCGGAGTCGGTGCGATCGTCGCCTCGTCGGTGGTCGCGTTCACGGCGATCAAGATCATCGGCGCCGGGTACCTCGTGTGGCTCGGGGTGCAGGCGATCCGCCACCGCCATGCCCACACGACGGACGCGGACCGCACACCGGCCTCGACGGGAAGGCTGTTGCGCCAGGGGTTCATCGTCGGGATCACCAACCCCAAGACCATCGCCTTCTTCGTCGCGGTGCTCCCGCAGTTCGTCTCCCCGTCGACCGGCCCGGTGTGGGCCCAGCTGCTGCTGCTCGGACTCCTCTTCCAAGCGCTCGCGCTCGTCTGCGACAGCGTGTGGGCCCTCGCCGCCGGAACCGCGCGCACCTGGTTCGCCCGCTCGCCCCGCCGCATGTCCACGCTGTCCGGCACCGGCGGCGTGATGATGATCGGGCTCGGGGGCACGCTCGCCCTCAGCGGCGCCAAGAGCTGAGACCGCACCGGCGCTCGTCGCCGTGCACGACACAGCACCCGGGGCTACGCTCGTCGTCATGAGCGAGCCTCAGCAGCCTCCCGTTCCGCCCGCCGTGCATCTGCCCGCCGCGCCGCAGTACCCGGCGGTCCCGCACCCCACCGCTCCGCCATATTCGACCGCCGCGCAGCACCCCGCCCCAGCTGCCGGAGCCCCGGCTCCTCCCACGGCACACCCGACCGCGTACCCGACGCCCGCGCCCGGTTCCCCGGCCTCCCCGCCCGCGAGCCCGCTGTTCCCCGGTCACCTCGCGTACCGGCCTCAGGCCCGTGAGGGCAACCCGCTCGGCGTCACGGCCTTCGTGATCGCGGTGGCCACTCTCGCCGTCAACCTGTTCAGTGCCGTCGCCCGGCCGCTGGTCTACAGCGGCGACGGAGGGTTCGAGTTCATGCTCGCCCTCGACAACGGCATCGGCATCCTCAGCTTCTTCACCTACGTCGTGGCGCTGGTGCTGGCACTGGTGGCGGTGCGCCGTTCCTCCGCGCGACTGCTCGCCGGGATCGCCATCGGGGTGGCCGGAGCCGGTGCCATCGGGCTCGCATTCACCGGTCTCACGATCGCCCTGTACCAGTACTACTGAGCCGGCGCCCGCTCCGGGAAGCCGCCGGGTCAGCCGCCGGCGAGCACCCGCTCGTAGACCTCGACCATCGCCGCCGTGCGCGATGACTGCCGGAACGCCTCGGCGACCCCCGGAAGGGGCGTCGGAGCCGTGCCGTCGGCGATGTCGGATGCGGCCCGCCGCAGGGTCTCGGCGAGCGCGGCGGTCCGCCGGTCTTCACCGGCCGCATCAGGAACAGCCCAGAGCCCGCCCCCCAGCTCGGCGGCGATGTCGGGGTCGCAGATCACCGACGGCGTCCCCAGCGTGGCGGCTTCGAACGGGGTCATCCCCTGGGTCTCGAAGCCGATCGACGTCTGCACCAGCGCGTCGGCGGCGGCGATCCGCGCCAGGGTCTGCGGGTAGGTGAGCCGTCCGGCGAAGTGCACGCCGTCGCGTCCGCGGACGATCTTCTCGGCGGCCGCACGCTGGGCCCCGCCACCGATGATCTCCAGGTCGGCGTCGACCCCCGAGGCGACGAACGCCTCGAGGAACGGCAGCAGCCGCTTCTCGGGGCTCATCCGACCGAGCCAGACGAACCGTGGACGCCCGGGGGCACGCTCGGCGGGGCCCTGTGCCAGCGTCTGCGCGCGCAGGTCGTCGTCGATGCCGTTCCAGATCACGTCGACGTGAGGGAAGACGTCGTGCTGCTCGAGGCGTCGGGCGAAGTGCGTCGACGGCGCCGTGACGGCGGAGGCCCCGGCGGCCAGGCCGCGCAGGAACGCCCACCCGTCGCTGCCGCGCACCCGGTCGCGACCGCTGCTCGTGGCGACGCCGCGCATCGCGATGCCGCGCCACATGTTCAATGCGGCGAGCACCGGACGGTGCAGCGGAGTGACGGCCGCGATGCCGACATCGACCCGGTTGTGCATCGTGTGCACGACGGGGATGCCGTGACGCTGCGCGTAGCGGTGCCCGATGAACGCGCCCCAGAAGTCGGCCTGGACATGCACCAGTTCCACGGGCGGCCGGCGGGTCATGGCCTTGTCGAGGAAACGGTCGGTCGCGCGACCCGGCCAGCTCATCGAGTACTCGCGGTCGCTCGTGATCGGCATCGAGGGCAGATCGACGTACGCCCCGCCGTGCGAGCCGGACGAGGAGCGCGACCCGTGCATCTTCGGAGCGACGACCGTGACGGTGTGTCCGGCGCGCTCGAGGAACTCGCGCTGGAGTCGCATCGACACCTGCGCTCCGCCGAGGGAGTCGAGGTGCTGATCGCCGAAGAAGACGATGTGCATGGCGGGCTACTCCGGCAGCGGCTCGTCGCGGTACAGCGCCTCGAACGTGTCGAGGGTGCGGTTGATGTCGTGGATCGCGACGCCGTCGAGCGAGGCACGCTGCATCCGCTCGTACTCCGCAGGCTCCGCGGTGAGCACGTCGGCCAGACGTGCGGCGAGCTCATCGACGTTCCCGGGCTCGAACAGGTACCCGTTCTCGCCGTCGTGCACGAGGTGCGGGAGGGCGACGGCATCCGCGGCGACGATCGGCAGGGCCGAGGCCATCGCCTCCATGGTCGCGATCGACTGCAGCTCGGCGATCGAGGCGATCACGAACAGGCTCGCTCGCGAGAGCAGCGCGCGAAGCTCCTCATCGCTCGTGCGGCCATGGAAGGTGACGCGATCGGCCAGGCCGAGCTGCGCCGTCAGATGCTCCAGCTGCTTGCGCTGATCGCCGCCGCCGACGATGTCGAACGTCGTGGCGAGTGCCGGGTCGAGCTTCGTCATCGCCTTGAGGATGACCTCGACCTGCTTCTCGGCGGTGAGCCTGCCGACGAAGATGATCCTGTTCTTCTCGCGCGGGGCGATCACCGGCGTGTACTGCGTGCGGTCGATGCCGCAGCTGACCGGGATGACGCCCTCCACCTCGACGGTCTTCTCGAGGAAGTCGGCGGCGCGGCGCGTGGGCGTGGTGATGGCGCGGGTCATGTCGAACGTGCGCTTCGCATCCGCCCAGGCGAACTTGAGCACCAGGTCGTCGATGAACTTCGGCATCGTCGTGTGGTCGAGGATGTTCTCGGCCATCACGTGGTTGGTCGCGATGACCGGGATGCCGCGTTCGTTCGCGATGTACGCGAGCCCGCGACCGATCACGATGTGCGACTGGATGTGCACGACATCCGGCTGCACCTGGTCGAGAACCTTGCGTGCATAGTGCTTCGAGCGCCACGGCCACACGAACCGCAGCCAGTCGTGCGGAGCCCAGCGCAGCGACGGCAGCCGGTGCAGGGTCATCGGCTCGCCCTCGATCACCTCGGTGTGCGGCTGCGTACGCCGATACGCCTGGTTGGGTGCCACGACGTGCACGTCGTGGCCGCGCTGCACCAGGCCGGCGGCGAGACGCTCGGCGAAGCGGGCGGCGCCGTTGATGTCGGGCGAGAAGGTGTCGCAGCCGATCACGATCTTCAACGGTCGGGGCGAGGATTCGGCGGCGGGGCCGCTCGACGGATCGATCGGATCGTCGGAGGAGGTCACAGACATGCTGCCTTACGATGTGGCGGCCAAGGAAGAGCCCTGGTCGGGCGCTGGCCACTCTACCCGAGGGGCCTGATCGCACGGCCGAGGCGTACCGGGCATCGCCCAGGCGCAGCCGATACCGTGGAGCCATGCGACTGACTGCCGAGGCCGATCCCCAGCTGTGGATTCCCGTGACGGACTCGCTCGGCTGGAAGGGGCGCCGCCACCGCAAGGCAGCGATCCGGATGCTGCTCGGCCAGGTGAACGCGGCCGTCGGTGCGACCGAGCGGCCGGGCTCGAAGTTCGGCGCGTGGGCGATGAGCCAGGCGGCGCCGATGCTCATGAAGCGCGCGGACGGCCGCGTGCTGGTGTGGACGTGGAAGGCGGAGCCCGAACTGATCGTGGCGATGGCGACCGCGCAGGTGCTCACCCCGGACGTGCGCATCGCACGCGCATCCATGCCGATGGACTACGACGACACCGAGTCGTTCCCCACCCGGCTCGGGGTGGGCGAGAAACTGCTGGTCCCGATGCCGCCCTCGCCGGCGTCACCGCCCTTCGCGACCTACACCTGGGACACGGGAACGCACCTGGTCACCCTGACGGCGGTGTGCAGCGACAAGGAACGCTTCGGCACGCTGATCGGTGCACTCGACGACCTGGCGCGCAGCCTCCGCATCGCCGACGACCTCGCGGGTGGGGAATCGCCCGACGTGCTGCGACTCGATCCCGCCTGAGCGTGCAGACCCGGGCTCCGTGCCCGCGGTCCTGCCACAATGTCCTCATGCTCCCCGCCTGGACACGCCCGCTGTCGCATCGCGAACTCCTCGAACGCGGCGAGGAGGCCCGAAAGCGCGCGCCACGACGCGCCCTCGCCGAACTCGCGAGCGGCACGCGCGATCCCCTCGGCATCCTGGCCGCACAGAACAGCTCCCGCATCCCCGAGCTGCTCCCCCTGCGAGCCGAACGCATGTCGACGAGTCCCTTCGCGTTCTATCGCGGTACCGCGGCCCTGATGGCCGCCGACCTCGCGGATGCGCCGCACAGCGGCATCCTCGTCGCCTCCTGCGGCGACGCCCACGTGTCGAACTTCGGGTTCTACGCCTCGGCCGAACGACGACTGATGTTCGACCTCAACGACTTCGATGAAGCCGCATGGGCGCCGTGGGAGTGGGATGTGAAGAGGCTCGTCGCGAGCATCGTCGTCGGAGGCAGGGCGAGCGGCCGCTCCGATGAGGTCATCGACACCGCCGTCCTCACCGCCGTCTCCGGCTACGCCCGCGGCATCGCACGCGCGACCGAGCTGAGCCCGACCGCCCGCTACTTCACGCACTTCGACGTCGCCTCGTCACGGACCATGCTCGACAAGGCCTCGCAGAAGGCGATCCGCCGGGCGGTGAAGCAGGCGGAGCGACGCACCGGCGAGCGTGCGGTGCGCCGGCTCACGGTGGAGGATGCCGACGGCCGCCGTCGCTTCGTGCCCGACGAACCGACCACCACCGCGGTCGGCCCCGCACTCCTCGACGCCGTGCACGATCTGCTGTCGCAGTATCGCCGCACCACGAGCCCCGACGTCGCCCTGCTGTTCGACCACTTCACCGTGAGCGACGTCGCACGCCGCGTGGTCGGCGTCGGCAGCGTGGGCACGCGCTGCTACCTGGTGCTCTTCCAGGATGGAGAGGGGGCCACGATCCTGATGCAGCCGAAGCAGGCGTCGCAGAGCGTGCTGGTGGAGTACGGCCGCATCCCCCAGCCGACCGCGCTGCAGGAGGTGATCGACGCCGACGGCGAAGGAGCGCGCGTCGTCGCGATGCAGCGCATCCTGCAGGCCCTCTCCGACCCGTTCCTCGGGCACATGCGCAACACGAACGCCGACTTCTACGTGCGGCAGTTCCACGACATGAAGGGCAGCATCGACGTCGAAGACCTCGACGACGGGCCGTTCATCACGTACGGGCAGGCGTGCGCCGCGACCATCGCCCGCGCCCACAGCCAGTCGCTGACAGCCACCGAGGTCGCCGGCTACATCGGCAACGGGCGGGTGCTCGGGCAGGCGCTGCTCGAGTGGGCCCGCGCCTACGCCGCGGTGTCGCTCGCCGACTACGAGGCCTTCCGCGCGTCCCTCTGACGACTCCCGACCAGGACGCCCCTCTCAGCGCACGATGCGCAGCGTCCGCACCTCGAACGGACGCAGCTTCAACTCTCCACCGGTCCGGGCGTCGTCGATGTCGTCTTCGATCAGGCTCACCTCGCGCACCTCGCGGTGGTCGAACCCGACCGAGAGCTCGCCGATCGCACGGCGCCCGAGCGCCTCGTACACGCGAACGATCACGTCGCCCGAGCCGTCGTCGGCGAGCTTGACCGCCGACACCACGAGCCCCTCGCCCTGCGCCGACACCAGCGGCTCCACCTCGCGCGCACCGTGCAGGACGGACGGGAGGGAGTTGATCCGGATGCCCTCGGCCGTCGCGATCGCCGCATCCGCACCGATCACGAAGCCGACCTCGATCGCGTGACGGCCGTGATCCGTGTCGGGGTCGGGGAAGCGTGGAGCGCGCAGCAGCGAGAGCCGCACGGTCGTCGCGACCGCGTCGTCCGACACCTCACGCGAGGTGTCGTAGCCGTAGATCGAGTCGTTCACGAGCGCGACGCCGAAGTCCTGCTCGCGCACCAGCACGAAGCGGTGCATCGAGGTCTCGAACTTCGCGGCCTCCCAGCTCGTGTTCGTGTGCGTGACGCGCGACTGGTAGCCGAACTGGGTCTCGGCGTCGGTGTGCGCGGCCTGGATGTCGAGCGGGAAGGCGAGCTTGAGCAGCTTCTCGGTCTCGTGCCAGTCGATCTCGTTGCGCAGCAGCACGGTACGCGACTCCGGCTGGAGGATGATCGTCTGCTCGATGGTCGACTCCGAGAACGGACGCACGACCACGATCCGGGCGGAGCCGCCGACCATCGAAGCCTCGATCGACGAGACGGCCGTGAGGTCGTCGACGCTGCCCAGGTAGTACCGGTCGATGTCCCACGCATCCCACATGTTCGGGAAGTCCTGGTGCAGCTGGAACAGGTTCGCGGCCTTGCCCGGCGCGACGGCGTCACGTCCGGTGGCCTTGTCGACGGCCGAGACGATCAGACCTTCGCCCGACACCAGCACCGAGACGAGTTCGTTCTCCAGGCGCCAGCCGCCGTCTTCCTCGGTGAGCGAGACCGCAGCGGCGGTCGACTCGGAGACGAACGCCGCGCCGAGCGCGCGACCGCTCCCCACCGACGTCGGCTCGAACCGCAGCTCGCGATCACCCTCGCCGGCGAGCGAACGGCGGGCGGCAACCGCGATGTCGCGAGCATCCGACAGCACATCCGACAGCACCGCGACAGCTTCACGATGCACCCACGCGATCGAGGTGCCGGGAAGGATGTCGTGGAACTCGTGCAGCAGCACGGCCTGCCACAGCCGGTCGAACTCGGCCTGCGGATACGCGGCTCCGGTGCGCACGGCATCGGTCGCCGCCCACAGCTCGGCCTCGATCAGCGCGTGCTCCGCCCACCGGTGCAGCGCCTTGGTAGCGTGCTGGCTGGTGAGCGTTCCGCGGTGCAGCTCGAGGTACAGCTCGCCGACCCACACCGCCGGGTTCGGCAGCTCGGCCTTGGCGGCGTCGAAGAAGTCGTCCGGGTGCTCCCACACGACCTGCGCGCTGCCCTCAAGGTCGCGCAGGCGCTCGGCCTTGCCCGTCATCTCGCGGGTCGTTCCACCGCCGCCGTCACCCCAGCCGACCGGGGCGATCGACCGCGAGCTGAGGCGGTTCTCCTTGAACTGGCGCGCGGCCTTCGCGACCTCCATGCCGCTGAGCTGCGAGTTGTAGGTGTCCATCGAGGGGAAGTGCGTGAACACCTGCGAACCGTCGATGCCCTCCCACAGGAAGGAGTGGTGCGGGAAGACGTTCTGCTGGTTCCAGGAGATCTTCTGCGTGAAGAACCACTCGAACCCGGCGCGGCGCATCAGCTGCGGCAGGGCCGGCGAGTACCCGAAGCTGTCCGGCAGCCAGACGCCCTTCGAGCGGATGCCGAATTCGCGCTCGAAGAACCGCTGTCCGTGCGAGAACTGCCGCACGAGCGACTCCCCCGTCGGCATCACGGTGTCGGACTCGACCCACATGCCGCCGAGCGGCAGGAAGCGCCCCGCGGCGACCGCGGCCTTGACGCGCTCCCACACCTCGGGGCGGTGCTCCTTGATCCACGCGTACTGCTGCGCGCTCGACATGCCGTACTGGAACTGCGGATGCTCGTCGATGAGCGTCGTCATCGACGACGTGGTGCGCGCGACCTTGCGGATCGTCTCCCGCACCGGCCACAGCCACGCCGAGTCGATGTGCGCGTGTCCGACGGCCGAGATGCGGTGCGCACTCGCCTCGGCGGGCGCGGCGAGCACGTCGGCGAGGCGGGCGCGGGCGGCGGGCGCGGTCGCCACGATGCGCTGCAGGTCGAGCACATCGAGCGCGTCGTCCATGGCCTGCAGGATGCGCATGCGCCGTGGCGAGGTCGCCGGCAGCTCGGCCTGCAGCTCGAACAGTACCTCCAGGTCGAGGGAGAGGTCGAAGACCTCCTCCTCGAACACCGCCAGATCCATCCGGCGCGTGCGGTAGAGCGGCTCCTTCGAGGAGGTGAGGATGTCGCCCTCCTGCGTCGGCAGGAAGGGGTGGTAGTCCAGCAGCACCGGGTTGGATGCCGCTTCGAGGTACAGCTCGACGGGCTCTTCGCCCGCGGCGGCCTCGGCGATCGGCACCCACTGGTTGCGCGGATTGATGCTCTTCACGGGGACCGGGTCGGAATCCGCGGCACCCCGGCGATAGGCCAGCGCCTCGCACTGGAAGCCGGTCATGTTCACGTCGAAGCCGAGATCGATGAGGGCCTCGACACGACGCCCCGCCCACTCGGCGGGCACACGGCCGGTGAGCTTGAACCAGGTGGTGCCCCAGGCCGGCCCCCAAGGAGCGCCGACCGCACCGGGCTCGAAGTCGAGCGCGAGTCCCTCGGCAGGAGCGATGGGCTCCCCTGGCAGCTCGCGGATCTCGACGCCCAGCGGCACGGAAGCGGAGTGGATCGCGGGGCGGATGCGCTCCTCGAGCACGCGCTTGACGCGGCCGACGGTGAGCGAGGTGTCGTCATGCATGGGTGGGTCTCCGGGCTCGACGGTGGGTGGGGGACGGGGTTCTGAACAGGGATGACTCGGATCGGTGCAGACGGCTCGACGCTACCGGGCGCACGGCGCCGGGGCGGTCGCGACACCGATCGCCGCGTCGATCTCGCAGAACTGATCGTGCGAGAGTGCGCTGATGCCGTTCCATGCGCGCTCGGCCATCGCCCGCAGCGGCCTGCGGACGCCGTCGGCGACCTCTTCGGGGGTCTGCGCCGAAGCATCGTCGGACCAGACGGAGAACGAGGCCCCGAGGAGCCGAGCGGGGTAGGGCATCGGGATCTCCTGCCGGGTGCCGTCCGGGAGCGCGGGGAACAGACCCGGGTGCCACTCGGACTCCCAGATGCGCGCGCTCGTCGGATACGTGTAGCCCGCCTTCTCTCCGAGGACGTAGTACAACAGCGCGTCGTGGAAGTTCACGAGGGGGTTCCCCGCGTCGACGGCGGCGGCGAGCGGCCGCATGTCGACGTGCCAGTTCGTCCACCAGGTCAGCACGAGCTCCGGATCGAGGGCGACGGTGTCGCTGCGGAGCATCCCGTCATTCCAGACGCGCGCGGCGAGGCCGCGTGCACGGAGGTGCGCCGACAGGGCGTTCACGAACGCGGTCAGCAGGTCGAAGCCGGTGGCGCGGGGCCCGTGCTTCTCCCTGGCGGCGGCGGCCAGCGCGGGATACTCCTCGATGCGCGCGAAGTCGACGAATTCGTCGCCGCCGAGGTGCCAGCGCGTGCTGCGCGGGAACAGCGCGGCGACGTCGTCGATCAGCGCCGCAGCGAAGTCGATCGCCGCGGCGCTGGTGATGTCCAGCGCATGATCGGTCGGCAGGCCGCCGGCGTCCGGCAGCCGGAGATACGGATGCGCGGCGAGGGCGTGGCGGAGGTGGCCCGGCATGTCGAGGGAGGGCACGAGGTCGATGTGCAGGTCGGCGGCGGTGTCGGCCACGACCAGGGCCTCGGCACGGGTGACATGAGCGCTCGAGACGATCTCGGGGAAGGCCTCCGAGCCGATCCGGAAGCCCTCGTTCTCGGACACGTGCCATTGGAAGGTCGTGACGCCGACGTCGGCGAGCGCGTGCAGCAGGTCGACGATCCACGGCGCGGGGAAGTGCTTGCGGGCGGCGTCGAGGTGGAACCCGCGCTCCGTGACCACGGGCGCGGAGCAGACCCGGCCGTGCGGCACGAGGCCCTGCGCCCGCAGGTTGTGCAGCAGCTGACGTGTCGCCCGGAACGCCCCGGCCGCGGTGCCTGCGGACACCGCGATGTCCTCGCCGACCGTGATCTCGAACGATTCGTCGGCCCTGTCGTCTCGCCGCACACGCACGACAGAGCCTTCGCCGTCCGGGATGCCAAGGGCTGCGAGCTCCCGGGTCAACCGCTCCGCCTCCCGAGCGAGCATCGGGTCATCGGCCGTGACCCTGACCGTGGAGGGTCTCCATGCGCCGCTCGACAGCTCCGCCGTCGTCGGCTGCGGGATCGCGAGCCAGGGATGCGGGCTGTCGGCGCGGCCGGTGTCGTGCAGTGCAGTCACCCCTTGACGCTTCCCTCTTCGACGCCCTTGAAGAACTGCCGCTGCAGTACCGCGAACAGCAGGATGATCGGCACCAGCGCGATCATCGTCCCCGCCGCGATCACGCGCGGATTCGCGGCGAAGTTCGAGCTCAGATACTGCATGCCGACGGTCAGCGTGTAGTTCGCGGGATCCGACAGCACGACCAGAGGCCAGAGGAAGTCGTCCCAGGCGCCGATGAAGGCGAACAGCGCGACGACCGAGACCATGCCGCGGACGTTCGGCCACACGATGTGGCGCAGACGCTGCATCGTGTTGGCGCCGTCGATGGTCGCCGCATCCAGGGTGTCAGGGGGGATCATGCGGCAGGCGGCCATCATCAGCAGCACGTTGATCGCCGCGATGGCTCCGGGGAGGAACACGCCCCACAGGGTGTTCGCGAGGCCGAGCGACTTGACCGTGAGGTACTGGCTCGTCAGCGTGACCTCGCCGGGCAGGAGCAGCGTCGAGAAGAAGATCGCGAGCACGATCCACTTGCCGCGGAACTTCATGGTGCCCAGCGCATAGCCGCCGATCGTGGCGAAGACCACGTTGGTGAGCACGGTGCCGACGCCCACGAGGAGCGAGTGCCACGCGTAGTCGAGCACCGGGATCGTGCGGAACACCTCGGCGTAGTTGTCGAGGGTCGGCGCGTTCGGGATCAGCGACGGCGGAAAGTCGTAGATGTTCTCGGCGGCGCCCTTGAACGAGGTCGACATCTGCCACAGGAACGGGAAGACCATGATGGCGAGCACGCCGATGAGCAGCGCGTACTTGCCGATCAGACCGCCGAGCGACGGCTTCATGATGTCGGCGGAACCGCGCGTGCGGTAGGGCCGATCGCGCCGCTCCTTCGGGGTGCTCTCCTGAGTGACCATCGCTCGCGTCGTCGTCATCGCCTGGCCTCCTCTGCCGCCGCGAGTCTGGCGAGCTTCGCGTCCTTGGCCGCGCGCCGTCCGGCGAGGGCTTCCTTGATCGTGTCGCTGTTGTTCGCGACGCCCACGATCGCCAGGGGCACCAGGGTGAGCAGGAACAGCACGAGCGAGATGGCCGATGCGTAGCCGACCTGACCGTTGAGACCCTTGCCCATCGATTGGATGAGCATGACCATGCTCATCGCTTGTCCGCCGGGGCCGCCGGAGCCGCCCGAGAGCACGTACAGCTCGGTGAACACCCGCATCGCTCCCACGCACACCAGCACCGAGACGAGCATCATCGGACCGCGCACACCCGGAACGGTGACGGACCAGAAGCGGCGCCAGCGTCCGGCTCCGTCCATCGCCGCGGCCTCATGCAGCTCACGTCCAACGTTTCCGAGCGCGGCGAGGTACACGACCATGTAGTACCCGAGCCCCTTCCAGACCGTGAGTCCGATGGCGCAGCCGATCAGGAGCCACCGATCGGAGAGGAACTCGACGGGCCGATCGATCAGCCCGAAGAAGCTCAGCGCCGAGTTGATCGTGCCGCTTCCGGAGAACAGGAACTCCCACACGATCGCCACCACGACCGCCGATGCGATCACGGGGAAGTAGAACGTGGTGCGGAAGAAGCCGATCGCCGGGATTTTGCTGTGCACGAGGAGCGCGAGCAGCAGCGGGAGGAACGTCAGCAGCGGCACGCAGACCACGACGTAGACGAGCGACGTCGTCAGCGCATAGCCGAACCGGTCGTCGCCGAGCATCTTCTCGAAGTTGTCGAGTCCCACGAACTGCGCGGGACGAAGGGGGCGGGCATCCGTGAACGCGAGGGCGATCGTGTTCAGGAACGGCCAGAGGGCGAACACGAACACCCAGATCACACCGGGGAGCACGAGCAGGTACGGCGTGTACCAGCGCTGTCGTCTCATGAGGCATCCACCCCCTTCATCTCCGCGTCATCGGCTCAGCCGACGACGTTCTGCTCCGCGTACTCGACCGCCTTGTCCAGGGCCTCCTGCGCCGTGATGTCGCCCTTGACCGCGAGAGCGATCTGCTGCTTGGCGTAGGTCTCCATGGCCTCGGTGAACTGCGGGGCGCCGAGCATCCGCGCGTCGTTCATCTGCGAGGCGGCGAGGTCGTTGGCCGTGGCCTGCATCTCGTTCTGGGCGGTCTCGGCGAACACCGACGGGTCCTCGTTCGCGGCCTTGGTGCCGGGGAAGAACCCGGTGGCGAGCTTCACGAACTCGATCTGGTTGTCGGTGTTCGTGAGGAACTCGGCGAAGGCCACAGCGGTGGCGGCGTTGTCGGAGTTCGCCGAGACGCTGATGCCCTGCACGAACAGCGGCGGGTTGCCGAAGCCGTTGGTCACGTCGACGTCGGGGAGCAGGGTCGGGGCGTTGACCGCGATGTCCTTGTCGATGTAGTTCGGGCCTGCGGTCGCCCAGGCCACCGTGCCCTTGTTGAAGTTGTTGATGTTGGCGTTCGCGGTGCCGGCGTTCTGCAGCGCCTCCGGCGAGATCGCGCCGGCCTTGTAGAGCTGCGCATAGCGCTCGACGATCGCGACGGCCTCGGGAGTGTTGAAGACGAACTTCCCGTCCTTGTACACATCCTGCGTGCCTCCGCCGTCGGACACCATGATCTGGAGCGATTTAGGGCTCGGCACGTCGGAGATGGTCTGGATGCCGGCGGCGGCGAGCTGCTCGGCCGCATCCATCGTCTCCTCGAACGTCTGCGGAGTCGCGGTGACGCCTCCCTGCGCGAGCAGCGCCGTGTTCCAGTAGTTGAGCTCGGTGCCGAGGTACCACGGGAAGCCGAACGACCCGTCGATGCCGTCGTAGGTGTAGGCCTCGACACCGCCGTCGACGTAGTCGCCGATGACCTTCGAGGCGCTGCCCAGGTCGAGCAGCTGGTCCGCCGAGGCCAACGAGTAGGCATACTCGGGCGGGAGGTTGATGACGTCGGGCAGCTCGCCGGACTCGGCCTGCTGCAGGATCTTGTCCTCATACCCGTCGGCGGGCTGGTCGATCCACTTCACCGTGGTGCCGGGGTTCTCCTTCTCGAAGGCATCGATGACGCCCTCGAAGTACGGGGTGAACTTGTCGTTCTTGAGCGACCAGGTCTGGAAGGAGATCTCTCCCCCCACCTCCCCGTCCGCGGCCGATCCGCCGGAGGTCGGGGCTCCGCCCGTGCAGGCCGTGAGCGCGAATGCTGTGGCCACCGCGATGCCTGCGGCGACACTGGTGCGGATCTTCATGGACATTCTCCTTCGAAGTGATCCAGGCTGCGGCGTCTCGTTCGAGTCGCTGTGACAACCCCTACTAAAACGATATAGTGACCATAGCATGCCATAACGGCGCGCTCGGGGTCCAGCCCCGCCGCACGCCGCTCCCCCACCGTCGGTCCCGGAAAGGACAGCGATGACCACCTCCGCCGCCCCGCTGCGCTTCGGCGCCAACTACACCCCGCGCTCCCAGTGGATGCACGCGTGGATGTCGCTGGATCTCGACGAGGTGCGCCGCGACTTCGCCGCCCTCGCCGACCTGGGCCTCGACCACCTGCGCATCTTCCCCCTGTGGACCGTTCTGCAGCCGAACCGCACGCTGATCCGCGACGAGGCCGTCGACGACGTGCGGGCCGTGGTCGATGTCGCTGCCGAGTTCGGGCTGGATGCGAGCGTCGACGTGATCCAGGGGCACCTGTCGAGCTTCGACTTCATCCCGTCGTGGCTGTTCACGTGGCATGACAAGAACATGTTCACGCACCCGGATGCACTCAGCGGCCAAGCCGAACTCGTCACCCGCCTCGGCGAGAGACTCGGAGGCGCCTCCAACTTCCTGGGCTTCACGCTCGGCAACGAGACCAACCAGTTCTCGGCGCAGACGCATCCCTCCCCGTGGCCGGTCACCGAGGCGGAGGCCGCGAACTGGATCACGACGCTCCTGGACGCCGCGCACGCCGCGGCCCCCGCGCAGCAGCACGTGCACAGCGAATACGACGCCGCCTGGTACATGGACGGACACGGCTTCACCCCCGCACTGGCCTCGCGTCTGGGCGACATCACGACCGTGCACTCGTGGATCTTCAACGGCACCGCACAGAGGTACGGCGGGCGGTCGGTGGCGTCCGACCGCCACGCCGAGTACATGATCGAGCTCGCCCGCGGATTCGCCACCGACCCCGCGAAGCCCATCTGGCTGCAGGA
The DNA here is from genome assembly GCF_001425645.1 of Microbacterium sp. Root322. Classification (NCBI taxonomy): domain Bacteria; kingdom Bacillati; phylum Actinomycetota; class Actinomycetes; order Micrococcales; family Microbacteriaceae; genus Microbacterium; species Microbacterium sp. Root322. The sequence continues at coordinate 998,470 of NZ_LMCS01000002.1, forward strand.
GGTCGGCGCCCCGTCGAACTGCCTGACGCCCGCGCAGACCCCCGACTTCCTCGAGGCGACCCTGCGCTCGGTCGCCCGCACCGAGAACCTCTGGGGCGTGACCTGGTGGTGCTCGCACGACGTGAGCCGCAGTCTCGCCGACTTCCCCGAGCTCGAGTACACGCTCGGGCTCGTGGATCAGAACGGCGAGGCCAAGCCGATCGGCCGCCGTTTCGCCGAGCTCATCCCCGAACTGCGCGAGCGCAGACCCGCCCCCGCCCGCCCCGTCGGCATCGTCGTGGAGGCCGATGAGAACGACACGCCCGTCAGCCGCGGCGCGATGAGCCCCGGCGGCACGATCTTCCAGGCCTGGGTCGACGCCTGCGAAGCGGGCGCGGACCCCGCCATCGTCACGTCGAGCGACGCTGCCCGGCCCGAGGTGCTCGCCGCGCGCGGGATCACCGAACTGATCAGACCTGTCGTCGAGCGCACCGAGTATGCCTCACGGAACACCGTCGTCTGAGCTTTCCCCCTCAGCGCGGCGCGGCCGTGCTCTCGCGAACCGTGAGCTGCGGGACTGCGGCCACCCGATCGGGGAGCATCTCGGCGGCGTCGATCTGTTCGAGCAGGAACTCCGCCGCATCCGCCCCGAGCCCGAACGTGTCGCGGGTGATGCAGGTGATCGAAGGGTGCACGAGTCCGGCGACGACGGAATCGTCGAACGAGGCGATGGAGACATCGGACGGCACGGCCAGCCCCATCTCCTGAGCCACGCGCAATCCGGCGATCGCCATCACGTCGTTGTCGAACACGACGGCGGTGGGCCGGTCCGCACGGCTCAGCAGACGACGCATGGTGGCGGAGGCTGCGGCCGGCGAGAAGTCGGTGGCGATGGTCTCGCCCGTGACGCCGCGGCCGCTCAGCCCGTGGAGCACATCGGTGCGCAGACGCGTGTGCTGGAACTCGGCGGGCCCGGCGACGTAGGCGATCGAACGGTGCCCCAAGGCCACGAGGTAGTCGAAGAGCGAGTGGGCGACCTGACTGTCATCCAGCCAGATCGTCGCGGGGTGCCCGTCCTCCGAGGCGTCACTGCCGATCACGACCGCCGGGAGCGGCAGGTCGCGCAGGACGGGGAGGCGGGGATCGTCGTCTCGCGGGTCGATCACGATCACTCCGTCGACCTGATTCGCACTGCGCCAGCGTCGGTAGGTCGCCACCTCCTCTTCGATCGAGGAGACGAGCACCATCTGCATCGCGATGCGTCTGGCGGCGAGAGCGGACTGCGCTCCGGCGATCAGATCGGTGAAGAAGGCTTCGGTGCCGAGGGTGTCGGCTGGGCGGTTGACCGCGAATCCGACGACGCCGGCGCGGGCTCCCACGAGTGCCCTGGCGGCGGAGCTGGGGAGCCATTGGTGCTCCTCGGCGATGTCGAGGATGCGCTGCCGGGTCTGCTCGCTGACGCCCGGACGGCCGTTGAGCGCGAAGGACACGGCTCCCGGCGACACCCCTGCCAGCCGGGCGATGTCCGTGATGGTCACGCGCTTCGCTTTGGACATGCCCCAACTGTAGCGATACAGGTCTGAGGCGGTTCTTGGACTGTGCACAACAGCCCAACGCTGCTACCGTGCTACTAAATCGCTTAATCACTGCGATCCGACGACGAAGTCTGGAGTGTGAAGATGAAGAAGTCATGGTCCGCCGCAGCAGCCGCAGGGCTCGCCGCGTCATTGCTGGTGGCCGTCGCGCCCGCGTCCGCTACCGCAACCGGAGACACCGCCTCGACGGACGGCGCATCCGCCGCCTCGTGCGCAGCCGACCCGCAGTACTTCGCCTACTACCGCACGTGGCGTGACGCGAACGCCTCCTGGCCGGGCAGCGAGAACGACCCGGAGAACCCGGCGGACAACACGCAGCGGATGGACGATCTCCCCGACGGCGTGGACGTCGCCTTCGTGTTCAACGCCTATGTGAGCGACGATTCCGGGTTCTGGGACGTGCTGAAGAACGAGTACGTGCCGAACCTGCATGCGCAGGGCACTCGGGTCGTCCGCACGGTCGACATCGGCGTGATCCTCGACGCACCCGCGGCCGACACCCCGGCCGCCTATGCCGCGGCAGCTGACGAGATCCTCGCCGAATACGTCACCGACGACGGCCTCGACGGACTCGACGTCGACATGGAGCGCTCTCTCACGGCCGCCCAGGTCGCTCGGGTGACTGGCGTCTTCCGGGCCCTGTCAGAGCACCTCGGACCGCAGTCCGGCACCGACCGGCTCTTCATCTACGACACGAACCAGGAAGGCACCCACCCGCTCACGGCCGGGATCGCCCCCTACGTCTCCTACGTCCTCGTGCAGTCCTACGGCCGCTCGGTCTCCGGGCTGCAATCGACATGGGAGAGCTACGCACCCTACTTCGACGCGTGTCAGTACCTGATCGGGTTCTCGTTCTACGAGGAGCGCGGACAGGACTGGGGCGACACGACGGAGCCTTTCGACGCCTCCCGCGCCGCCCGCTACGCCGACTGGCAGCCCACGGGCGCGACCAAGGCCGGCATCTTCTCCTACGCCGTGGACCGCGACGGCAAGGTCCCCGGCGACGACACCATCACCGAGTCCGACTTCTCGTGGAGCACTCGGCTCATCGAGCGGCAGGATGCCGCAGCGGTTTCTCACTGAGACGGCCCGAGCCGAGAGGCTCACCGGCGGGTCAGACCGTCACATCTCCCACCAGGTTTACCTTGATGCCCATCCCGGCGAACATCGCGGCCTTCGCGATCAGGGCCTTGTCCGCCGTCTCCGCATCCGGGGCGTAGACCAGCTGCGCATGGTTGGCCTTGTGGCGGGCCATGAACTGGTCGCGCGAGATGCCGTGCAGCACCACGTGGGCGATCGGCCATTCCGGGTTGGTGGCGTCCTTGCGGCGCTGCGTCTCCTCCTCCGGCAGCTCCACGACCGACGCCCGGAAGATGTCGGCCTGCAGGATGCCCTCGGCGATGAAGACGCGCGACAGCACGATCTCGCCGGGCTTCGAGACACCGTTGATCGTGGCACCGCCCGCAGGGAAGAACACGTGGCCCTGACGCCAGCCCTCGGCGTTCTGCCACCCGCCCAGGTGCGAGGCGGGCACCGAGCCGGAGATCTCATAGACCCAGACGAACCGACCGTCGTAGTCCTCGCCCCAGCGCACGTCGTGCAGGGTGTTGTCGGGCACGAGACCCATCGCGCGCCACACCCGGTCGGTGACGAGCGCGTCGACCGCGACGCCCTCGTCGGCTTCGTTGAAGTGCGGGAAGGCGCGGCCCTCGTGCAGCACGCGCGAGCCGTCGCGCGAGGTCACCGGCGGGCGTTCGGTGGAGTTCAGGATGCCCTCGGCGAGGTCGGATGCCGGCACCAGGTCCTTCAGCCCCTGCTGGTACTGGATGCCGACCGCGTCGAGCCCGAAGTCGTCGGCGATGCGGAGCGCAGCGATGTACATCTTCAACTGCCACTGCACCTGCTCGCGCGTGAGCTCGGTGGCGGCGTCCTCGCCGTACCGGAAGGTCATGCCCGCCTCGATCAGCCAGTCGTAGGCGGCATCCGCCTCGTCCTCGGTGACGTTCAGCATCTCGGCGTACAGCGCCGACTGCGACAGGCGCTCCTTGTAGATGCCGGTCTGGTTGAGCGGCTCGTCGTCGAAGATCGCGTTGTACATGCCCATGCAACCCTCGTCGAAGACGCCGATGATGGCCTTCTCGGCGAGCATCTCTGCCGCGAGCGCCTCACCCAGCTGCTTCTCGGGGCTGTCCGGCAGCGCGGGCAGCGCCCGCACGTGCGAGGCGTCGTGCGTGATGGCGCCGGTCTCGGTCCACTCCCTGATCCCGTCGGTGAACCACTCGTCGGTGAAGTCGACCGACCAGGTCGTCGCGTACGGCTTGTCCATCTTGGTGAGCCCCGCGTTCAGACCGAGCAGCCCGACGAGGCCGGGCCAGTCCCCCGCGAAGTTCGCGACCGTGAGGATGGGCCCCTCATGCGACCGGAGACCGGCGAGCACGTGGTGGGAGTACTGCCAGTTGGCGATCGCGACGATCAGAGGAGCATCGACGGGGATGCCCTTGAACACCTCGAGGCCCATGCGCTGGCTCGAGATGAAGCCGTGCCCGGTCTGCGGGTCCACCCCGAACGGACGGATGACCTCCCAGCCGAGCGCGTTCAGCACTCCGGCGACGCCGCTCTCGAGCTCGACCTGGGTCGGCCAGCCGGCGACGTTCGCCGACTCGCGCAGGTCGCCGGACGTGATGATGTACGCGGTCTTCGGCGCGGTGGCGGGGCGGGGAGCCGCGGTCGGCAGGGTGTACGTGGTCATGATGCCTCCGGGGCGATGGGGGTGGTGGTCGGGGTGGTCGGGGCGGCACCGCGCTGCGCGGCGGCGAGTTCGTGCACGACGGATCTCGATCCCTCATAGAGGCGCACGTAGCGTTCGAACAGGGAGTCGTAGAGCGGCCGCAGCGCCTCATCCGGGCTGATGCGCTCCGAGATCGGGTTCCAGGCGGTGATCGTCGGCTCCTCGCCTTGTGCAGCGGTCGCGGTCGCCGCGAGGAAGGCCGCGCCGTAGCTCGCGCCGATCGTCGTCGCAGGCACCTCCTGCACGAGGCCGGTGACGTCGGAGACGATCTGCAGCCACAACCGTCCCTGCGTTCCGCCGCCGACCGCGACGATGCGGCGGATGTCGGCACCTGCCGCCCGCATGGTCTCGACGTTGTGCCGCACCCCCAGGGCGGTCGCCTCCAGCGCCGCGCGGTACAGGTCGCCGCGCGTGTGCGCGAGGGTGAGGCCCGCGATCACGCCCCGAGCGTCCGGATCCTGGATCGGCGTGCGCTCGCCCGCGAAGTAGGGCAGGACGAGGAGGCCGTTCGCGCCGGCACCCGACGCGGCAGCCTCGGCGAGCAGTTCGGGATAGTCGGCACCGGTCAGGCCTTTGAGCCATGCGGTGAGAGCGCCGGACGTCGAGAGGCCGCCGGCGAGGTTGCGGGTGCCGGCGAAGGCCCCGGCCGTGGTCCACATCGACGGCGTCCGCAGGGTCTCTTCGCCGGTGGCCACGAGGAACATGGTCGTGCCGTACATCAGCATCAGGTCGCCGACCTCGTGCGCGCCGACGCTGACAGCTTCGGTCCAGGCATCGATCGTCCCGGCGATCACGGGCGCGCCCACGGGGATCCCGGTGAGGGCTGCCGCCTCGGCCGTGACCTCTCCGGCGATCTCGCCCGCCCAGTGCAGCCGCGGCCGCTCGATCTCCCCTGCGTATCGCGCCCACCACGGGTCATGCCAGCACTCGCCCTCGATGTCGTAGAGGGGAGAGACCTGACTGGCGGACTGGTGATCGAGCACGTACGCACCGGTGAGCCGACGCGCGAGCCAGGACGCGGGCATGTACATCCGCCTAGCGCGCTCCCACGCCTCGGGCTCCTCCTCCTCGATCCAGGCGATCTTCGGCCCGCCCGCCTGCGAGGTCAGGGTCGATCCGCCGATGCGCGTGATCTCGTCGACGCCGAGCTCGGCGGTCATGCGCTCGATCTGCGCGGTCGAGCGGGTGTCGACGCCGTAGAGGATGGCCGGGCGCACGGGTTCGTCGCGTTCGTCGGCGAGCAGGATGCAGGGCCCCATGCCGCTGACGCCCACACCGACGATCTCGGCATCGGGGACTCCGGCGAGCAGTTCGCGCGCGATCGCGACGAACTCGTCCCACCAGATCGCGGCGTCCATCTCGACCCAGCCCGTGCGAGGGCGTTCGACGTCGTGCGCTCTGGTCGCCGTCGCCAGGATGCCGCCGTCGGCACCGACCAGCACGCCCTTGCTGCTGGACGTGCCGATGTCCACCCCCAGGGTGCAGCGCATGGAGTCCTCCTCGTGCCGGGACGACGGAGTCCTCGGTCTGATCGCCACTGTACGCGAAATCGATTTCATGCCGCAAGGCGCGAGTAGTCCTGCACCGCTCGCGCCAGAGAGTGATCTGCCCACCGAGAGCGGCTTTCTGGCTGACCAGCACCGGAATACCGTGACATTCTGGGCACCCCGAATCAGACTGGAGGCATGCGCTTGGACGACCCGCAGGTATGGACGCTGATCGGCGTGTTCACGACGATGATGCTCGGCGGCATGACCCTCATGACGATGCAGTTCAGCCGCGTGATCCGCGCCGAGATCGGTGGTCTGCGCGGCGAGCTGCGAGGTGAGATCGGCGGGTTGCGCGGCGATCTGAGCGGGCGGCTGGAGAGTCTCGAGGGCCGGCTCACCGGCCGCATAGATGCCCTGGAGCACAAGGTCGACAGTCTCGACAAAGAGGTGGCGAACCTCGCGACGCGGTTCTGGCGCTCACAGTAGTCCGCCCGACCGCCCGCTCAGCTCCGCGTCGCGCTCGCGGGCTGGAGCTCGTTGCGCAGCACGACCGTCCGCGCCGGCTGCGTGTCACCCTTGATGCGATCCAGCAGCATCCGCGCCGCGGTCACGCCCATGTGCCGCGCCGGCAGTCGCACCACGGTCACGGCCGTCGGCGAGAGCGTCGTGAACGGCAGGGAGCCGATCACCGCCACACCGACATCCGGCGGAGTGCGCCCGTGCTCCGTGAGCACCTGGATGGCGCCGACCCCGATCAGGTTGTTGCCGGCCACCACCGCATCCGGCGGCTCGGGCAGCGCGAGCAGCTCCTCCATCGCCGACCGGCCACCGTCGACGCGGAAGGTCGTGAAGCGCTCGAGCCCGTCGAGGTCGAGGTCGGGGTGGGCCGTGGTGAGCGCGGAGCGCCACCCCGCGGCGCGCTCGGCGGCGGTGTCGATGTGCGCAGGGCCGCCGATGTAGGCGATGCGACGGTGGCCCGCATCGATCAGGCTCCGCGTGGCCGACGTACCCGCCGCGCGATTGGCCATCGTGACGCCGTCGATGTCGTAGGCCGTGCTGCGGTCGACGGCCACGACGGGCCGGCCGGTGGCGAGGATGCCGTCGAGGTCGGAGTGCTCGTCGGCTGTCGCGATGATGACGCCGGACATGTTCTCGGCGATCGCGATGCGGAGATACGTCGCCTCCTTCTCCACCTGCGCGTCGGAGTTGCAGAGCACGACGGAGTATCCGGCTTCGGAGGCGACGTCCTCGACCCCGCGCGCCATCTCGGTGAAGTACGGGTTCTCGATGTCGGGGATCACGAGGGCGATGACCTCGGAACTCTGTCGACGCAGCGAGCGGGCGGCGCGGTTGGGGGTGAAGTCGAGCGTCGCCGCGGCCGCACGGACGGCCGCCACCTTCTCGTCGGAGACGCTCGTGCCGTTGAAGACGCGCGAGACCGTCGCGGGTGAGACCCCCGCGAGCTCGGCGACGTCGTAGATCGTTGCCATGCGCTCCCTGCTCCCCCGCGGACTCCTGCTCCCGCCGAGCGCGGCGGGTGCTGCAACAGTATCGCGCGGTGGCCGAGGATCAGCGCCTCGGTGAAATCGATGCCGCGCACATCTTCACCCGCCCACGCGACGGATGCCGCGACCCCTCGGTCGCGGCATCCGTCGTGTTGCTGAGGTTCTTCAGCTCAGCCAGGCCGGCGCGCGTCCTCGCAGGAACGCTCCGTCGAGGGAGAACCGCCCCGCACCCGTGAGCGCGAGGGCGAGAGCTGCCGCGCCGAGGACCGCGACGAACTCGTAGCCGCCGTCACCGACCCAGAGACCGGCGGGAAGGTGCACGGCGACGAGGGCGACGATCATGTCGATCGCGAGCAGGATGGCGACCGGACGGGTGAGGAGCCCGAGGATCAGCAGGATGCCGCCGATGAGCTCGACGAAGGCGACGACCGGACCGGCGATCTCCGGCAGAGGTACTCCCATGCCCGCGAAGCTGCCGATCGTCCCGGGAAGCGTGAACTCGAAGATCTTCTGTGCGCCGTGTGCGGCGAAGATCGCACCGACGACCACGCGGAGGACCAGGAGTCCCAGCGAGGGTGCGGCGGATGGGGCTTTGGTGTTCGTCATGAGGAGTTCTTCCTTCGTGGCAGGACACCCGCGCGCCAGGCGCGGAGCAGGGTCGTTCCCTGCTTCCACGCTAGGAAGGCGACATTTCCATCTCCTGTGACCGGGTCACCGGTGCGCGGCGACCACCTCGGCGACGGCGGTGCGCTCGGCGGCGCTCGGCTCGGCGATAGCCATGCGGCAGTGCGTGTCGACGACGTCGAGCACGCGGTACGCCTCCTTCATGCGCGCCATGTCGCCCCCGATGAGCGCGACGACGTCGTCGACGGCGGCCTGGGCGGCGACGATGGCCGCCGCGTCTCCCGCTCGGCCCGCGTCGGCGAGCGCGCGGAAGGGCTTCGGTGTGACCGATGACACCCCGGAGACGACGCCCTGCGCGCCCACCTCGACGGCGGCGATCAGGTCGCGATCGGCGCCGGTGTAGAGGTCGAAGTCGGCGGGCACGACGGCCCGGTACGCGGCGATGTCGTCGAGCGAGAGCTCGCTGATCTTGGCACCGACGACGTTGGGCAGTTCGGCGAGCCGCACCAGAAGCTCCGGCGAGACCGGGTTCCCGCTGCGAGCCGGGTAGATGTACACGTACAGTCGACCGTCGCCGACGGCATCCGACACCGCGCGGTAGTAGTCGAAGATCGCGTCGTCGGTGGCGCGCAGGTAGTACGGCGTCAGCGCGGCGAACTCCACGGCGCCCAGTTCGCGGGCGATGCGGGTCAGCCGCACAGCCTCGAACGTGCTGGGGCGGCCGACGTGCACGACGACGCGCATGCGCCCCTGCAACTCGGCCAGCGCCGCTTCGACGATGGCCGCGAACTCCTCGGCATCCACCGCGGGGAACTCCCCCGTCGTGCCGAGCACGAATGCTCCCTCGTTCTCCGAGTCGGCGACGAATCGGAAGATCGCACGCGAACCCTCGATGTCGAGGGTGCCGTCGCGGTGGAACGCGGTGGGCACGGCGGTCAGGATGTCGTAGCGGGTCACTTCTCGGTCTCCTCGGAGTTCTTGCGGGGCTTGCGGGAACGACGCCGCGGGGCGTCGACGTTGCGGACGGTGGAGGTGAGCAGGTCCGGCTGCGCGGCGAGCTCGTCGTGCGCCTTCTCGATCTGCTGGATGCTGTCGTCGTGCAGGATCGAGTCCGCGAGCGAGGCGCGCTCGGAACGGGGACGACGGGCGGCACGGATCGCCGGCATCACGATCGACAGCACGGCCAGGGCGAGGAGCACGAGCGCGATGGGGCTGACGACCTCGAAGAACGGACGCGTGGGCAGGATCGCCAGCGTCCGGGCGAGGTTCTCCTCGGCGAGGGGTCCGAGCAGGAGCCCGAGCACCACGGGGCCCGCCGGCACCTGCATGCGCTTGAGCATCACTCCGATCACACCGAAGACGAGCATCGTGACGACCGTGGAGAGGCTGTTCGAGGTGGCGTACGTGCCGATGATGCAGAAGATCAGGATGCCACTCCACAGATACGGCTGCGGCACGTCGAGCAGCTTGACCATGCCTTTCATGCGGATCAGGCTCAGCACGAGCGACAGGATCGTCGCGATCAGCATGATTCCCACGATCGACACGACCAGGTCGGGGCGGTTCGTGAACAGCGTCGGCCCAGGCGTGATGCCCCAGATGATCATCGAACCGATCATCACGGCCATCACGGAGTCGCCGGGGATGCCCAGCGCCATGGTCGTGGTGAGCGAGCCGCCGAGCGTGGCGCTCGAGGCGGTGTCGGAGGCAGCGACGCCCTCGATCGATCCCTTGCCGAACATCTCGGGGTGCTTCGACGCCTTGCGCGCCCGCTCCCACCCGATGAGTCCCGCGATGTCGCCGCCGGCCGCGGGGATGAGCCCGACGCCGAGTCCGACCGCACCGCCGACCGCCGTGGCCCGACCGCTCTGCTTCAGCTCTGCCCGGTTCGGCCACCAGCGGCCGAGGCTCGAGATGGGCCGCACGTGCGACTTCCGGTGCGTGAGCAGCTGGTCGAAGAGTTCGGCGATGCCGAAGAGTCCGATGATCACGGCGATGAAGTTCACGCCCTCGACGAGTTCGAGCACTCCGAAGGTGAAGCGCTGATCGGCCGTCGCAGCATACGTGCCGACGCTGCCGAGCATGAGGCCGAAGAGCCCGGCGAGGATGCCCTTGAGCATCGACTTCGACGAGATGCCGATCATGATCGAGATGCCGAAGACCACCAGGGCGAACAGTTCCGGGGATTTGAAGTAGTCGCGGGCGAAGCTGGCGATCGGCACGGCTGCGACTGCGAAGAGCACGAGCGAGGCGAGGATGCCGACGGCCGAGACGATCGCGGAGATCGTCAGGGCGAGACCGGCCCGCCCCTGCTTGGCCATGGGATAGCCGTCGAGCGTCGTCGCGATAGACGCGGGAGTGCCGGGAGTGTTGATGAGGATCGAGGGCACCCGATCGCCGAAGTTCGCGGCGACGTAGATCGTCAGCAGGACCGCGAGACCCTGCACGGGCTCGAGGGTCATCGTGAAGCCGGCGGCGAGCGCGACAGCCATGGTCGCGGTGATGCCGGGGAAGGCTCCGACCATGAAGCCGAGCACGAGGCCGACGAGCATGTAGAGCAGAATCGAGATGTCGAGGAGCGAGTTCAGCCCCTCCATGAGCGCGTTCACAGGGGGATCCTCAGGAGCATCCCGAACACGACGTAGACGAACGCCGTGACGGAGGCGGAGTAGATGATCAGGCTCAGCCAGCGGCGGTGGCCGTAGAGGAGCATGAGGGAGGCCATCAGCAGAGCTGCGGCGATCGGGAAGACCTCGATGCGGTAGCCGAAGAGGATGACCGAGCCCAGCGACCACAGCGCGATGAAGGCGCCGGTGATCGCGAGCGTGGCGATGACGCGGAGGTAGCCGCCGGGCTGGATGCGTTCGAGGTCTTCGCGGGTGGGTGCCGGGCGGGTGATCGCGACGGCGAGCAGCGCGATGGCGACGACGACTCCGGTGACCCCGATCACGAGCGGCCAGAAGCGGGCGTCGATCTGCCCGGGGGCTGCCTCACGGCGCAGCGGGATCTGCGTCGAGAGGAAGAGGTATCCGGCGGTGAACGCCAGGGCGACGACGGCGAACACGATCTCGAGGGTTCGCGACGCGGGCGCGCCCTCGTACTCGTCACCGGCGGATTCGTCGCGGCCCGCCGGTTCTGCAGCGGTGTCGGGGGTGGACATCATGCTCCTTCTCCTTCGTCGAAGGGGAACGGCTGCGGGGCCGGTCTGCACCGGCCCCGCAGTGTTCTCAGCCCAGGAGATCCTTGAAGAGGTCGAACTGCTCGTCGACGAACGTCGTCCATTCGGCGGAGTCGCGGTACACGACGAGGTTTCCGGCATCGGCCTGGAACTTCTGGTATCCGTCGGACTCGACGGCTTCCTTGACCGCGGCCTCGAGCGTCGACTTCACGTCGTCGGGCAGACCCTTGGGGGCATAGATACCGCCCCAGCCACCGAAGACCACGTCTTCGCCGATGGCCTCTTCGACCGTCTCGACGTCTTCCGCGTCGGGGTGACGCTCGTCGTTCATGACGGCGAGGATGCGCACGGCCTCGCCCTGCGCCAGGGCCTCGCCGAGGCCGGAGACGGCCGCGACGGTCTCACCGGATGCGGCTGCAGCGACGGCTGTCGCTCCGCCGTCGTAGGGGACCGGGGTGAAGTCGGCGTCGGTCGCGGCACCGAGTCCGAGGGTCGCCGCCTCCCAGATGGAGCCGGCACCGGAGTTGGCGACCGTGACGGCGCCGGACTTCGCCTGGGCGACGAGGTCTTCGAGCGTCTCGATGCCGCTGTTCGCGCCGACCGTGACGACCCCGGGGGCGAGCATGATCTGGCCGAGCAGGTCGAAGTCGTCCGGCAGCACGTTCGCGCTCTGCGTGGTGTTGAGCATCGCGATCTCGACGGGCGCGAATCCGATGACGTAGCCGTCGGCATCCTGAGCGCCCACGTACTCCATCGCGAGGGCGCCGGCGGCACCGGGCATGTTCTCCGGGATGACGCTGACGCCGAGGATCTTCTCGAGCTCCGTGGCGAGCGCGCGCGACGAGAGGTCGGATCCTCCGCCGGGGTTGGCCTGGATGATGAGTCGGATGTCGTTCTCGGGGAACGCCGATCCGGCTTCCTCGCCCTCTTCGACCTTGGTGCAGGCCGAGACGATGAGAGCGGTGGCTGCGAGGGCGGCGATCGCGGCAGCCGCCCGGGTGATGCGCTTGCGGGGCATCTTTGCTCCTCTACGTGGGTCGACCTTGTTGTCGACTCCCCGACCGTAGCAGTGTTGACTGTTAACAGTCAACACTGACAAACGTGCGCCCCTCCCCCGACGAGCAGAGGCCCGCCCCGCTCAGGCGCGGGTGGCGATCTCGCTCAGCATGCGCTCGCGGGCGCCGTCGAGGTGCTCCGACAGCACCTTCGCCGCCTGCGTCGGCGTACCGCTTCGCATCACGTCCATGAGCTTCACGTGGTCGCCGGACGACTCGTGCAGATCTTCATCGTGGTTGATCGTGACCTCGAGGAGCGCCGTGAACGTCGGGAGGTACTGGTTCCACGCCCCCTCGAGGCGTGGATGGTCGGCGAGCGCGTAGATCTGCGAGTGGAACTCGAGGTCGGCCGCCACGAAAGCGGCGTGGTCACCGGCATCCGCGGCCTCGCCCATGCGTCCGACCGCCGCAGCCATCGCCGCCCAGCGCGCATCGTCGTCGACACGCATGGCGCGCGAGAGGGCGAGCTGTTCGAGGGCACCGCGCAGGCTGTACAGCTGATCGACGTCGTCGTGCGTGAGCCCCACGATGTAGACCCCGCGCGGACGCTGCACCTCGACGAGCTTCTCGAAACTCAACTGGGTGAGGGCATCGCGCACCGGTCCGCGGCTGACCGAGAACTCCTCGGCGAGCGCCTCTTCGGTGATGCGCGCGCCGGGGGCGAGCTCGCCGCGCACGATGCGCTGGCGGAGCACGCGCGCCACCTGGGCGCCGAGGGATTCTCCGCGCGTGACGGTCTGCGTCATGGTGACCTCCTGTTAACAGTTGACAGGATACACACCGCGGCGGTGCCTGGGCCTAGGCGCTCCCGCGCGGGTCCCAGAGCACGACCTCCGTCGAGCGACGCAGGCGCCGTCCGGTCGGCATGGGTACGACTCCGGCGGAACCCGCGGCGAACACGCGCACTCCGGGGCGGCTCTCGCGCTCGGTGCGCAACGCACTCTCGAGCACGGCGATGCGGTTGTGCAGCGCCCTGTTCTCGTCTTCGAGGTCGAGCAGACGGGCGATCGCGGGGAGGCTCACGCCCTCGGAAGAGAGCTGGGCGACCTCGCGCAGCTGCTCGATGTTCCGGGGGGAGTACCGGCGCGAACCGCCGGAAGTGCGTCCGGGGACGACGAGCCCGATGCGGTCGTACTGCCGCAGCGTCTGGGGATGAAGGCCGGAGAGCTCGGCGGCGGCCGCGATCGCGAACACCGGGGTGTCAGCATTCATCATGAACGCCTCCGCCCCCGGTGCCCGCTTCGACGATCGGTCATCGCCGCGCCTTCGCCATCAGCTCGGCCCGCGGGTTCTCGTCGGGCTCGAGTTCCTGGAACTTCTCCAGAGCCGCACGCGCGGCGTCGTCGAGGTGCGTCGGCACCGCGACCTGGAGCTCGGCGAGCAGGTCGCCCGTGCCCTTCGAGGTCGCAACCCCTCGGCCCTTGACCCGCAGCACCCGCCCGGAGGGAGTGCCGGGTGCGACGCGGAGCTTGACCACGTCGCCGCCGAGGGTCGGGACCTCGATGGTCGCACCGAGAGTCGCCTCGGTGAACGTCACAGGCACCACGACGCGCAGGTTGAGACCGTCGCGCGTGAAGACCGGGTGCGGGCGCACCGCGATCTGCACGACGATGTCGCCGCTCTCTCCCCCATCGGGCGAAGGACGACCGCGACCGCGGAGACGGATCTTCTGTCCGTCGGCGACGCCCGCCGGGATCTTCACCTTGAAGGGCTTGCCGTCTTCGCCCTGCAGGGAGATGGTCTCGCCCTGCACAGCGGTGACGAAGTCGAGCGTGGTGCGGGCCGTGACATCGGCTCCGCGCTGCGGGCCGCCGAAGCCGCGGTATCCGCCGCTCGGCTGCCCGAAGCGTCCGTTGCCGAAGCTCGCACCCTGCCCTTGGTTGAACATCGCGAAGATGTCCTCGAAGTCCGCCGTCTGTCCGCGGCCCTGCTGTCCGAACCGGCTGAACACGTCTTCGAAGCCGCCGGCACCCGCACCGCTCGCCGTGAAGCGAGCGCCGGATCCCATGGCGCGGATCTCGTCGTATTCCTTGCGCTGTTCGGTGTCGGAGAGCACCGAGTAGGCCTCGCTGATCTCCTTGAACTTCGCTTCGGCTTTGGCATCACCCTGATTGGAGTCCGGGTGGTACTTCCGCGCGAGCTTGCGATACGTCTTCTTCAGATCCGCATCACTGACGTCCTTGGAGACCCCGAGGGTCTTGTAGAAGTCCTTGTCGAACCAATCCTGGCTGGCCATCGATCACCTACTCCGCAGGGACAGCGACGACGACCTTCGCGGGGCGCAGCTCGACGTCTCCGAGGCGGTAGCCCACCTCGACGACCTCGAGGATCGTGGTCTTCTCGGCGCCGGGGGTCGGCTGCTGGAAGATGGCCTCGTGGCGCTGCGGGTCGAATTCCTCGCCCTTCGCGCCATACGCGACCACTCCGAGACGCTCCACGACCGTGCGCACCTTGTCGGCGATCACGGCGAAGGGCGTGCCCTCCACCAGATCACCGTGCTGAGCCGCGCGGTCGAGGTCATCGAGCACGGGGACCAGGCCCTTGGCGGCCTCGCCCTTCGCTCGCTCGATCTCGACCTGACGCTGCTCTTCGGTGCGGCGACGGTAGTTCGCGTATTCGGCCTGGAGGCGCTTGAGGTCGTTCAGCAGCGTGGACTCGAGGTCGGCGAGCACGGCGTCTTCCGCCGCGGCCTCACCGGTCTGCGTGGCACCGAGGATGTCGTCGACCGTGAGGTCATCGGCGCCGTCGTCAGGAGTCTCGTCCGACCCCTCGGCGGCCTTCGCCTCGGTGGAGTCCGGGTTCTGCGGCACGGGGCCGGATGCCTGAGCATCCGACCCCTCGCTGCGACCTTCGGCGGACTCAGGAAACTGGTTCTCGTCGAAGTTCTTGTCCGTCATGATTACTTCTTCTCGTCCTCGTCGTCGACGACCTCGGCGTCGATGACGTCTTCCTCGGAGGAGGGAGCGTCACCGGCCGGGGCCTCGCCGTCAGCCGAAGCGCCGGCAGCGGCATCCGCCTGCGAGGAGGCGTAGATGGCCTCGCCGAGCTTGGACTGCGACTGGTTGAGCTTGTCGAACGCGGTCTTCACGGCCTCGTCGTCTTCGCCGGCCAGCGCCGTCTTGAGCGCGTCGACGTCGGCCTTGACCTCGGTCTTCACGTCTTCGGGCAGCTTGTCGTCGTTCTCGGTGATCAGCTTGTCGATCGAGTACGCGAGCGTCTCGGCCTGGTTGCGGACCTCTGCGGCCTCGCGGCGCGCCTTGTCCTCAGCGGCGTGCTCCTCGGCCTCGCGCACCATGCGCTCGATGTCTTCCTTCGACAGCGACGAGCCGCCGGAGATGACGATCGACTTCTCGGTGCCGGTGCCCTTGTCCTTGGCGGACACGTGCACGATGCCGTTGGCGTCGATGTCGAAGGTGACCTCGATCTGCGGGATGCCGCGGGGAGCCGGAGCGATACCCGTCAGCTCGAACGTGCCGAGCGGCTTGTTGTCGCGCGTGAAGTCACGCTCGCCCTGGAAGACCTGGATCGCGACGGACGGCTGGTTGTCGTCTGCCGTGGTGAAGGTCTCGCTGCGCTTGGTCGGGATGGCCGTGTTGCGCTCGATGAGCTTGGTCATCATGCCGCCCTTGGTCTCGATACCGAGGCTCAGCGGGGTGACGTCGATGAGGAGAACGTCCTTGCGCTCACCCTTGAGGACACCGGCCTGGAGCGCGGCGCCGACGGCGACGACCTCATCCGGGTTGACGCCCTTGTTCGCGTCCTTGCCGGTCTCGCGCTTGACGAGTTCGGCGACCGCAGGCATACGCGTGGATCCACCGACGAGCACGATGTGGTCGATCTCGGACACCTTGATGCCGGCTTCGCGGATGACGTCCTCGAACGGCTTCTTGGTGCGGTCGAGAAGGTCCTTCGTGAGGTCCTCGAACTTCGCGCGGGTGATGGTCTCGGAAAGCGACACCGGGCCCGACTCGGTCAGCGACAGGTAGGGCAGGTTGATGCTCGTCGACGTCGAGGAGGAGAGCTCCTTCTTCGCCTGCTCCGCAGCCTCCTTGAGACGCTGCAGGGCGATCTTGTCACCCGAGACGTCGACGCCCGTGGTCTCCTTGAACTGCTTGATCAGGTAGTCGACGAGACGCTGGTCCCAGTCGTCTCCACCGAGACGGTTGTCACCGGCGGTCGAGCGCACCTGGATCGTGGAGAAGTCGTCGTCCTTGCCCACCTCGAGCAGCGAGACGTCGAACGTTCCGCCACCCAGGTCGAAGACCAGGATGAGCTCGTCTTCCTTGCCCTTGTCGAGGCCGTAGGCGAGCGCGGCCGCGGTCGGCTCGTTGATGATGCGCAGCACGTTGAGGCCCGAGATCTCGCCGGCCTCCTTGGTGGCCTGACGCTCGGCGTCGTTGAAGTACGCGGGGACGGTGATGACCGCGTCGGTCACCGTGTCACCCAGGTACGCCTCGGCGTCGCGCTTGAGCTTCATGAGGATGCGCGCGGAGATCTCCTGCGGCGTCCACTTCTTGCCGTCGACGTCGAAGCTCCAGTCGGTGCCCATGTGGCGCTTGACGGAAGCGATCGTCCGATCGACGTTGGTGACGGCCTGGCGCTTCGCGGTCTCACCGACGAGCACCTCCCCGTCCTTGGTGAAGGCCACGACCGAGGGGGTCGTGCGGAAGCCCTCGGCGTTGGCGATGACCTTGGGCTCGCCACCCTCGAGGACGCTGACGACGGAGTTGGTGGTTCCGAGGTCGATACCGACAGCACGTGCCATGTGTTCTCTCCTTTGTTGGAAGTTCGTTGTGGTTCGGAAAATCTGCGGCGATCAGGAAAACCTGAGTCGCGATGACTCAAGTGTACCCAGGGGTCGAGAAGGAGTCAAATGAACTTGATATGAATTGGCTCAACTTTGAGATTCGGCGCTGTTCCGGGTGCACGGCGGCGTCACTCAGAACGGGGCGACCTCGGGATCCTCGGTGAAGGTGACGGTGTTCTGGGGAGGCGGCCGGTCGATGTAGACCTTGCCGGTCGGGCTCGTCCAGGCGTAGAGCCCACCGCCCAGGGGCTCGACCGTCCACGGCGAATGGTGCTTGAGCACATGATGGCGTCGACACAGATGGCCGAGGTTCGACTCGTCGGTGGAACCACCGAGCACGGCATCGCGATGATGATCGATGTCGCAATCGGTGGACGGATGCCCGCAGGTGGGGAATCTGCAGCGCTGATCCCTGGCGCGAAGATGTCGCCTCAGATCCGAACCCGGCCGATAGCGGTCGACCGCGAGGACCGTCCCGGTGATGGGGTGGGTGAGGATACGGTCCCATCCGGATGCCGCACCGGCGAACCAGCGGGCGGTAACGGGGTCGATCGGGGTGCGGCCGTTCAGCTCGGCCGGTGTCGCGTCGCCCGCGATCAGGGTCATGACGGGAACAGTGATCGACACCGTTCCGCGGATCGCCGCGAGGGGCCCCTCCGAGCCGTCGTGCCCGACCGGGGCACCGGCGAGGAGCAGGTCGAGGGCGAGATCGGCGCGGAGCTGCGCGATGGTGCGCCGATCGGGCTCCGGGGACTCGGGCTTCCGGGATTCGGGCTCCTGCATCGCCTCGGCCATCTGCGTCAGGCGATCGAGGACACCGTGGACGAGCGCCGAGGGACCGAGCACCCCGAGCTGTGTCATCCCGTCGCCGACGTCTTTCACCCACACGGCTCTCTTCTCCCGCGCGTCGAGATGCCGCTCCTCGATCGACCGCGCCTGGAACCGCTCGGCCACCCGCCGAGCCATGCGGCCGACGCGGGCGGGAGACTCGGTCTCGGCGAAGACGATCATCTGCGTCGCGTAGGCATCGCGGCTCGCCGCATCGTCGAGATGCTCGCCCGCTTCGCACACGACGCGGGCGTGCGCCGCGCTGATACGACCGGCGCCCTGCGCTTCCCAGACCATCGGGAAGCGCTCTACGACCCACGCCGCATCCGCCATCCGCCGCTGCACCGTCCGATCGCTCACCCGCAGGGCTGTGGCGAACTCCGCGGCGACGGTGCGCGCAGACATCTCCCCCTGATCGGGATGCTCCGCCTGCTCAGCGACTTCGAGTGCGAGCCGCGAGCCCACGGCCAGGATGCCGTCGCGTGCGGCCTGCAGACTGCTGATGGTGCGCTCGACCTCGACGAGCATCTCGGTGAGCGCAGCGAGCGCAGCCACCTGCTCGCGAGTCGCATCCGCCAGTGCCGTCATGCCTTCAGTGAACCTGGGGCCACCGACATTCAAAGGCCCAGATCAGGGCCTAAAAATGATATACCGGAATGTGCGCGCACCACGCACGGCGCACCGCCCACGCGGCCGACCTCAGACCCCGCCGAGCGACCGTGCCCACCGCGCCCGATGTTCTCGCACGAATGCCAGCGCCTTCGCCCAGTGGTCGCCGTGGCCGTTCGCATACATCGACGCCCACGGCTCGTCGCCGGTCGCGTGCGCCCCTTCGAGCAGTGCGAGCATCGCCGCCGTCCGCTCCTCCATCGCCTGAGGCAGATCACGTCGCATGACGTCGTCCGCGCGGTATCCGTCGACGATGTCGGCGAGATCCCGAGCCGCACTCTCCGGATCGCGTTCACCGCCGGACAGCGCGAACGCCTGGGCCGCGTAGGCGAGGTCCCACAGGCGGGTGCTCGGGGCTGCGGCGTCCCAGTCGATGAAGACCCAGCGGTCGCCGGTGATGAGGTTCCAGGGGGCGAGGTCGTTGTGACAGACGAGCTCGGCGGCGGGCGCGGGGATCGCTGTCCGCCACACGGCATCGGCCTCCGGCGCATAGTGGGCGCTGGCGTCATGGATCTCGCGGATCATCGAACCGACTCGTCGCAGCTCGTCGGCGTCCAGTGGCATTCTCTCGATCGCCGGCGTGCCCGGCACGAATTCGACGACCTGCCGGCCCTGCTCATCCCGCCCTCGCGGCTCCGGCACATCGACGCCCGCTGCCCGCAATGCCCGCACGAAGCGGGTGACGCTCGGGGTCGCCTCCGACCACGACTTTCGCACCGTCTCGCCGAGCCGCACCACGGTGCCGCTCGCGTTCCCGCCCGCCAGTACCTCTTCGCTCATCCCTCGACGCTAGCGCGCCGAGGCCTCCACCTCCCGACGCGATACTTGACTCTGACACAGTGGCAGACGGGAGAACTGAGACATGTTGTCCATCGGAGCGTTCGCGCAGATCGGCCAGGTGACCCACCGGATGCTCCGGCATTGGGACACGGCCGGCCTGCTCGAGCCCGCCCACGTGGACGAGTTCACCGGATACCGCTCCTACGATCCCTCGCAGCTGGAACGGCTGCACCGGATCGTCGCCCTGCGCCAGCTGGGTTTCGGTCTCGATGACGTCTCGGCGATCCTCGAACGCGGCGTCGATGCCGAACACATCGCCGCCCTGCTGAGGATCCGTCGCGCAGAAGTCGAGCAGGAGCATCGGATCGCCGCGGAGAGACTCGTCGACGTGGAGAGGCGCCTCCACCTCATCGAGAGAGAGAAGCACATGTCCCAGATCGAGATCATCGACAAGCCCCTCCCCGCCGTGCGCCTCGCTGCCATCCGCACGGTCGTTGCCGACCAGCCGGCCGTCGCCGGAGTGGTCGGGCCCGCCTTCGACGCCGTGGCCGAGATCATCGGCGACACGCACTCCCTGGCCACCCCGATCGCCCAGTACGAGACTCTCGACGACGGGCTGCAGGTCATCGCGGGCTACACGTACAGCGGCCCCGCGCGCGAGGGCTTCGAGATCGTCGAGCTCCCCGCGGCGACGGAGGCCGTGTGCGGCATCCATCTCGGATCGATGGAGCACATCGCCGAGAGCTGGCACGCGATCCACACCGAGATCTTCGCGCGGGGCCTGGTGCACGACGGCCCGTGTCGCGAGCTGTATGTGCGCGCGGTCTCCGAGGACCAGTCCGATTGGGTCACCGAGCTGCAGCAGCCCGTCCGTCGCAGCTGAGCGCACCGAGCCCTTCGCGCTCAGGCGGCGCTCTCGACGGTCGGCGCTGGCGAGAGGAGCCGTCGCGCGACGCCGCGCGCGAGCATCAGGACGACGATCAGCAGGGTCACCAGGAAGAACCCGCCGAGTTGGACGGCATCTCCGAACACGACGTCCACCAGCTCCAGCACGAGGAACTTGCTGCCGGGGAGGATCAGCAGCAGCACGACGACACCGACCGCTCGCCTGGCCGCCGTGCCGTCGGATCGGATGTGGGCGATCGCCCTCCCCTTCACCCAGACGACGGCCTCGAGGACGATCTTCAGGAGGATCGCCGTCAGAAGCGACAGCAGGAACGTCTCGGAGATGACCGCGGGGAACAGCTGACTGAACGTGCCGAGCACGATCAGGTACATCAGGACGTCGACGAGGTCGATGGCACGGAGCCGCATAGGGGGATCCTAGCGAGCACGGGTCCCTGGCCTCGGGCGCCCGAGACACCGTCGAACCGACCGAGACAGCGTCGAACAGTGGCAAAATGAGAGTAAGGCGAGCCTTAGCGGCCGCCCGGCGGTGTCGCCCCGGCAGACGCCGCGCGATGGATCCGCCCCTTTCTCGGAAGGACCGTGCGGATGACATCACCGATGGCGGACATGAACGAGCGTGCCGACTACGACGTGCTCATCGTGGGCGGCGGACCGGCCGGTCTCTCCGCCGCCCTCAACCTCGGCCGCGCGCTCGCACGCGTGCTGGTGATCGACGCCGATCGTCCGCGCAATGCGGCGACGCTGCGATCGCACGGGTTCCTGACCCGCGACGGCATCCCGCCGCACGAGCTGCGGCGCCTCGCCAGAGAAGAGCTCGCGGCCTATCCGAACGTGGAGGTGCGATCGCGGACGCGCGTCACCGCCCTCCGGCAGACGGACGGAGAGGGGACGGGACCGCACGGCGATCGACGCGCGTTCGCGGCGGATATCGGCCGGCAGGATACCGAGACCACCGTCACGGCCAGGGCGGTGCTGCTGGCCACCGGGCTGCGTGAGACGCTCCCCGATGTCCGGAACCTGCGCGGGTACTACGGCATGAGCCTGTTCAGCTGCGCCACCTGCGATGCGTGGGAGCTGCAGGGCCGCCGCCTCGCCCTGATCGGTGAGACGCCCGACATCGCCGACCGCGCGCGACTCATCGGACGCTGGACCGAGAGCCTCACCGTGTTCACGCACGGGGCGGACGTCGTGACCGCGGACGAGGAGGCGGAGCTCGCCGCCTCCGGCATCGACGTGCGTCGCGAGACGATCGTCGAGCTCGTGGGTGAGCGGGGAAGTCTCGACGCCATCCGTTTGGCCGACGGCACATCAGTCGCGGTCGACGGCGGTTTCGTGCGCCCCGAGTGGGAGAACGCGCTGACGTTCCTCGACGGGATCGCGCCCACGCTTGATCACGCCGGGCATCTGCGCACGGACCGCTCCGGTCGCACCGATGTACCGGGGCTCTACGCCGCGGGCGACGCCGCGACACCCGGTCCGCAGCAGCTCATCGTCGCGGCGGGTGCCGGCGCTCGGGTCGCGACGGTCATCGTGCACGACTCGATCGGGGTCGTCAGCGCCCACTGATCAGTCGGCCCGGGTGGAACCGTGGACCGGAGACGATGACGGTCCGGGACTAGGCTGACCGGCATGACGCGCACCTCCTCCTCGATCCCCCTGCGCCTGGCCAGCACCGCGATCGCCGCTGTGGCCGTGCTGTCACTGAGCGGATGCCTGTACGCGCAGATCCCCGTGGGGTCGCCCACCGACGTCCCCTCGTCGAGTCCGGAGACCGATGCGCCGAGCGACGAGTCGTCCGGCTCGACCCTGACCTTCGCCGAAGGCCTCGATCTCGCGAGCGACACCTACATCGAATGGGGCGACGGGCTCGTGGTCGACGAGGGCTGGAAGATCGTCACGCCCGACGACGGCAACGGCGCCTGGACGTACGGCACGGTCGACGGCACCTGCACGGCGCGGTTCTGGCAGGGGTACACGACCGACGTTCCCGTGGTCGCCGGAGACGACAGCGCCTCGTCCGACGCGATCCTCGGTGTGCTGCTGCAGACTCCGACCAGCGAGGTCACCCCGCTCGCCACGACCGGCGAGTTCAGCTACATGGCGGGCGGCAACGGAGGCGTCGAGACGCGCCAGGTCGTCGGCGTGGACGGCAGCCGCACCTGGCTCATGGCCGCGCGTGCGTTCACGCAGACCGGGGTGGGCCTGTCGGTGGTCGTGGACTGCACCGCCGCGGATGCTGAGGCGACGCTGGCTGCGATCAACGAGGAGAACGCGGTCGTCGTCACGCCCTGAACCCGGCGCAGGGATTCGACCCCGCCGGGCGTCACTTGCCGCCGGGAGGACCCACCAGCAGCAGGATGACGTACAGCGCGACGATGCCGACGACCAGAAGCAGCGCGAGAACCCACGGCCGCTGCAGGAACCACCGCATCAGCCGGTCGTACCAGCGGCGATCGCGCGGGTCGTCGGTCGCCTCGAGACGCCAGGCCCCGGTGAGCCGCCCGGTGCGGTGCAGCCAGATCTCGGTCGGGATCGTCGCGTACGGGATGACGGCGCTGGCGACGGCGAGAACACCCACACCGACATGCCAGCGCTGGTTCAGCGCGACCAGGATCGCCGTCGCCGCGTAGCTCAGGAAGATGAACCCGTGGATGCCTCCGCCCACGGTCACCACGACCCCGGGGGCGCCGACGGCGCGGGCGATGATCGCGGCGATCAGGATCGTCCAGGTGATCGCCTCCGCGATCGCGAGAACTCGGAACAGTCGGTCGGGGGTGCGGAACACGGTACTCCTCGGGTGGTGTCCCTCCACCGTATCCGGCGGTCACCCCCTTCGAATCAACCGAATGGTTGAGTCCGCCAGCACGACGCGACCCGTTTCGCACATCGACGGGGCCGACGGCGGAATAGCACGCCGCGCGACGACGTTGCCGAAGGCATGGTGACAGTGGATGCGGACGCGCTCTCGAACGTGCTCGGTGCGGTCGACCTGCGCGTCGGCATCGGCCGTCGCACCTCGGTAGCTGCGGGAGCGCTGCTACCGATCCCCGCCGACTCCGTCACCCTGGTCTACATCGCCGAGGGCGCTGTGCAGGGGCATCCTCCACTCGGAGACGGCTGCCGCCTCGACGTCGATCCCGACTCGCAGCGACTCAGGGTCGACACGAAGGCCCGCCATGACCTGCTCGTGGCGGGCGACGCGTTCCTGACCCTCGGCCGTTCGCCGTTCGTGCTCGAAGCGCAGGACGACACGAGCCTGATGATCGCCGACATCGAGCTCGCCGATGCGGCCTCGCCGCTGCCCGCCCTGCTGCCGCCGTTCCTCACCGTCACCGGGTTCGACGCCGTCGAGCCCGCCGCCGCCGCCCTGGCGCTGAACATGGGGGTGCTCGGCGACACGGTGATGCCCGCCCGCCAGGGCGACCCCATCATCTGCCGCATGATGGCAACGACCGTGCTGCTGTCGGTCATCCGCGCCTGGGCTGCGAACGGCTGTGCCCCGACGGGCTGGCCCTCGCTGTCGAACGACCCGTTCCTCGACCGCGTCGTCGACGCCATCCGCGAGGAACCGGGCCGGGACTGGACGGTGGAGCGCCTCGCCGGCATCGGCGCCATGTCGCGCTCGACCTTCGCCGAACGGTTCCGCAGCACCGTCGGCCGCTCCCCCGCCGACTACGTCACCGAGGTGCGCGTCGACGCGGCCAAACGGATGCTCGAGGCTGGGCGAAGCGTCTCGGACATCTCCCGCGAGCTGGGCTACGCCTCCGACGAGGGGTTCAGCCGGGCCTTCCGCCGCCGCACCGGGCAGACCCCCTCGTCGTGGCGTCTGGCGAACCGCACGCCGATCTCGGCCTGAGGATCTCGGCCCGAGGATCTCTGCCTTTCAGGCCCTGCTGCTGACGCGGTTGGACGCGCCGAACAGCACCGCGCCGGCGAGCAGCGCGATCGACCCGATCACGTAGACCAGCTCGACGTTCAGGGTGTCCACGAGCAGTCCGCCGATGCCGGCCGCGAGGGTGATCGCCCCCTGGAACCCCACGACGACGAGACTGCCGCCGGCTTCGAGCCGATCCGGCATCCGGTGTCCGACCCACGTGTTCGCCACGATCAGCCAGGACGAGAAGAAGAAGCCCCACACCAGCACGACGATGCCGACACCCACGATCGACCCGGAGAACAGGATCATCGACATCACGGACACGGCGATCACGAGCGGCGCGAACACCGCGAAGAAGGCGAACGTGCGGTCGATCACGAGCCCGATCGTGATGTTGCCGAGGAGGCCGCCGACGCCGAACAGCGCGAGCAGCACGACGATGGTCGAGGCGTCGACCTCGGGGATCCGCTCCAGCGCGAGCCGCACGTACGTGTAGGCGAGGAAGTGCCCGAGCACGACGAGCACGTGGCCGACCATGCCGAGACCGATGCCGGGGCGGCGCAGCGTGTCGACGAGCAGGCGCAGGCTCGACGCCCGCTCCGCCGGCACCGACGGCAGCGCGAACCGCAGCACCACCGCGAGCACGACCATCAGCACGCCCGCGATGGCGAAGACCATCCGCCAGTCGACGAGTTCGCTCAGCATGACGCCCAACGGCACACCGGCCACAGTCGCCAGCGACACTCCCGCCGAGGTGAACATGACACCGCGTCCGAGATTCTCCGGTCCCGCCAGGCGCGCAGCGACCGTGATCGACATCGCCCAGAAGGCGCTGATGGCGGCACCCAGCAGGAACCGCGCCAGCAGCACGATGATCAGGTTCGGCGCGATCGCCACGATCAGGTTCGACACGGCGGCGGCGAGCGCCATCCACACCAGCAGCGACCGCCGATCCAGCCGCGGGAACATGAGTCCGACGGTCGGCGCGACGATGAGTCCGACCAGCGCCGTCACGGTCACGGTCTGTCCTGCCTGACCCGGAGTGACCCCCAGCCCGTCGGCCATCTCGGTGAGCACGCCGTTGGGGAGGAACTCGGCCGTGACCAGCAGGAAGCCCATCAGCATCAGCACGATGAGTCCGCCGTAGCGGATGCGGGAGGCCGCGGAGGGCGGCATGGTGGGAACGGGCGCTGTCGTGGTCATGGTTCCACGTTCGCAGCACCCGGAGGCCGTCGCCCGACCGGTCGTCCGCGGCATCCGACCATTCGTCCGACGCGCTCCCGGTCGGTTCCCAGCCCGAGCTTGCAGAGTGTCAGCATGCGGGATCGGAGACGGAGACGGGCGCGCCTGTGGTGCGGTGCCGCCGCCGTCGCGGCGATCATGCTCACCTCCGGATGCACCGGGCAGCGCGCCGCGGGTCCGGACGACTGGGCCCTCGAGCCGATCTCGTTCCAGAGCTCCTTCGTCGGTTCCGGACCGGAGGCCACCCCCGCCGGTCCCCCGACCGACCTGTCGTACGGGATGCACGTGCTGTCGGCCGACGGCGCAGGCGGGTTCTGGGCCACATCTTCCGGATCGTGGCTGCACGTCGGCGCCGATGGCGAGACGCTCGCGAGGTTCGACACCGATCCCGGCGCCCCGGCCTCGCGGATCGGGGCGATGGCTCCGCTCTCGGCCACCGAGCTCGTCGTGCTGCAGGGCGACCGCGCCCACGTGATGCCGATGATCTCGGTGCTCGACACCACCACCATGACGATGAGGGACCTGCCGGGCGATGTCGTGGGAGACCAGGGCGACTTCGACTACGGGGACTTCGAGTTCGGCGATGTGGCCGTGCACGACGGCGACGCCATCGTGGTGCGCTACCAGCCGCGCCCTCCCGACGCCTACCTGGACTACGAGGTGCTGCGCGTGGATCTCGAGAGCGGGACACGGACCCTGCTGCACAGCGGCCCGGTCGCACTCGACGAGGCGCCGAGCGCTCGACCCGGCATCCCACCGATTGGCATCGACGTCGACGGCGCGGGACGGGTGTATCTGGCGACCCCCTCCGCACGGATCGTCCTCGCGGCCGACGGCACCGAGCTGAGTCGGGATCGGCAGGTCGCTGAGCACCCCCTCGTCGCCGTCGCTCCCGACGGCACGGCGCTGTGGTGGGGCGGAGAGCCGGAGCAGAGCGACGTGCAGGGCGTGATCGTCGGCGGCTCCCCCGATGCGCGGACGGCGGTCGAACGCCGCCTGCACTGCGCCGAGACCTCGAACGGTGACATCCTCCGCCGCGACGACGCCCTCCGTCTCGGCGACGCCGCCGGACAGCATCCGCTGCCGTTCCTGTGCGGCGCGAACGCCGCCGCGTGGACGGGTGGGTCGTGGGTGGTCGCGACCGGCGGCGAGGGCGACGGAGTGCTCATCCGCCTCATCCCGCCCGTCGGAGGCTGACCCCCACCTCTGGACAGGGGTGCGTCGACGCCCTAGGCTCGACGACGCACCGGGACCGGCCCGGGAAGCCCGAGCGGAAGGAGCCGAGGACATGAACACCGTCTTTGTCGCGCTCTCCGCCGACCACCTTCCCTTCGAGGCCACCCGCTCCTGATCCTGGTGTGGCCTCCTGCTCCCGGAGCCACATCTTGTCTGATCCCTTCGCTTCCTCGGAAGCCGCGTCCTTCGACGCACCCTCGTTTGACACACCCTCGTTCGACGCCGCCGCATTCGATTCCCTCGAAACCGAGCTCGCCTTCGCCGACGTCGACCCCGGCGAGGGCCAGCGCTGGTCCACGTGGCCGGCGATCACCCCGTCCGAGCGCGGCCCCGAGCCGTGGCCGGCATGGGTGGTGACCTCGGCCGGCGCACTCGACACCGAGCGCGGAATCCTCAAGACCGGCAAGGAGGCCGACGTGTTCCTGCTCGAACGCGCCGTGCCGGGCGACCCGAGCCGGCACACCCTCCTCGCAGCGAAGCGCTATCGCAGCACGGAGCATCGCAGCTTCCACCGGTCATCCGTCTACACAGAGGGGCGCAGCATCCGGAACACCCGCGACGCGCGCGCCCTCGCCAAGAAGTCGGACCACGGCCGGGAGGTGGCCGCCGCGCAGTGGTCGTTCGCCGAGTTCGAGGCGCTGTGCCGGATGTGGGAGCTCGGGGCCCCGGTGCCGTATCCCGTGCAGGTCAACGGCACCGAGGTGCTGATGGAGTTCCTCGGTGACGCCGACGGCACGGCCGCACCCCGCCTCGCCCAGGCCCGCGGCGACCGCACCGAACTGCAGGGGTACTACGCGCAGGTCGTCGACCTGATGCGCATCTTCGCGGCGGCGGGGTTCGCCCACGGCGACCTCTCGGCCTACAACCTGCTCGTGCACGAGGGGCGGGTGCGCGTGATCGACCTGCCGCAGATCGTCGACATCATCGCGAATCCGCAGGGGCTCGATCTGCTGCATCGCGACTGCGTGAGCATCTGCGACTGGTTCACCCGGCGCCGTGTCGAATGCGACGCCGAGGAGCTGTTCGCCGAGCTCCTCGCCGCGCTTTACTGAGAGTCAGACCCCACGCGGGCTGCCAGCAGGCACACGAGCTCGTAGACCACGTGGCTCGCGGCGATGCCGGTCATCTGCGCGTGGTCGTAGGCGGGCGAGACCTCGACCACATCCGCGCCGACGATGTTCTGCGAGGACAGGGCGCGCAGGATGCGCAGCAGTTCGCGGCTGGTCAGCCCGCCCGCCTCGGGGGTGCCGGTGCCGGGCGCGTGGGCGGGGTCGAGCACGTCGATGTCGATCGACACGTACAGCGGCTTGTCGCCGATGCGCTGCAGGATGCGGGCGATACCGGCCTCGACGCCGTGCTCCTCGATGTACTCGCTCGACACGATGGAGAAGCCGAGGCGCTCGTCGTCTTCGAGGTCCTGCTTCGAGTACAGGGGACCGCGGGTGCCGACGTGGCAGCTCGCGGTGAGGTCGATCAGCCCCTCCTCGCTCGCGCGACGGAAGGGTGTGCCGTGCGTGATGGGCGCCCCGAAGTAGGTGTCCCACGTGTCGAGGTGGGCATCGAAATGCAGCACAGCGACCGGACCGTGCTTCGCGGCGACAGCCCTCAGCAGCGGCAGCGCGACCGTGTGGTCGCCACCGATCGTGACGATGCGCTGCACCTGCTCGCCGAGGGCCAGTGCCGCGCGCTCGACCTCGCTCACGGCCTCGGTGAGGTCGAACGGGTTGACCGGGATGTCACCGGCATCCACCACCTGCGCGATCGCGAACGGCGACACGTCCTGCGCAGGGTTGTACGGGCGCAGCAGTCGCGACGACTCGCGCACATGCGACGGACCGAACCGCGTGCCCGGCCGGTAGCTCACGCCGGAGTCGAAGGGGATGCCGACGACGGCGATGTCGGCGCGCGGCACGTCTTCGATCCGCGGCAGGCGCGCGAAGGTGGCGATGCCGGAGTAGCGGGGGTTCACGGACGCGTCGATGGGGCCCACGTTCTCGGTCATTGCTCGTTCCTGTTCGTCGGGGTGAGGGAGAGTTCCAGCGGCTGGAGGTCAGAGGGCGTTCTGCGGGAGGTGCACCAGCTGCACTCCCCCGTCGGCGATCGCGGCGCGGACGCTGGAGGCGATGTCATCGCGGTTCTCCACCCGCCGCCCGGTCGCGCCGAAGGCCGTGGCGAGGGCCGCCCAGTCGGGCTGCACCAGGTCGACGCCGATCGGGGTCATCCCCCTGTCGAGCTCGTTCTGCCGGATCTCGGCGTAGCCGCCGTTGTCGACGCACACGATCGTGAGGTCGAGACGCTGCTCGATCGCCGTGACCAGCTCGTTCACGCAGAACATCAGCGCGCCGTCGCCGATCACGGTCACGACCGGATGCTCGGTCTGCGCGACCCGTGCGCCGATCGCCGCGGGCAGGCCGTAGCCGAGGGTCGCGTAGGTGGGGGTGTAGAGCAGGGAGTGCGGATGCGCCGACGCCAGCACGCTGCCCAGCGCCATATAGACGATCTGGGACGAGTCGCCGGCGACGATCGCGTCGTCGGGCAGGGCGTCGGCGATGATCTCGGCCAGCGCGACCGTCTCGGGGGCGGTCTCCCGCATCTCGGCGGCGATCGCGGCGCGTTCTGCGGTCAGCTCACGCGGCGGGCGGGTCTCTGCGGGGAGGACCGCGAGCAGTGCTTCCAGAACCGCGGCCGCGTCGCCGGCGATCCCGACCGTCGCTGCGAGGTTCTTGTCGCGCTGCGCCGGCGAGATGTCGATGCGGATCACGGATCCTCGCGCCTCGAGTCGCGGTGCCCAGAGCTCGGCCTCACCGAGCTTCGAGCCGACCACGAGCAGCACGTCCGCGTCCTCCGCGACCGTGCGCGCCGCGGCCAGACGCAGGTTCGAGCCGAGGGCGAGCGGATGCCGCTCATCCACCACGCCCTTGCCGTTCAGTGTCGTCAGCACCGGCGCGCCGAGGCGCTCGGCGACGACCGTGACCTCGTGCGCGGCATCCACCGCTCCGCCACCCGCCACGATCACCGGGGTCTTCGCTCCGGCCAACAGGCGTGCGGCCTCGGCCAGCGCCTGCGGATCGCCGGAGATCCGCGCGGGGACCGGACGCGGCCGTCGCGCCTCGGCGGGAACCCCGGCCGGCGCCTCCAGCACGTCGAGGGGGATCTCGATGTGCACGGGACGAGGGCGACCGGTGCGGAACAGGGCGAACGCATCGTGCACGGCATCGACCGCCTCGGCGGCGCTGGTCACGCGGCGCGACCACTCGGCGATCGCGCCCACCATGGCCGTGGCATCCTTCGTCTCGTGCAGCGTGCCCACGTCGGCGAACTCCGCGCCGAGCGGCACACCGGGCGAGAGGACGATGAGCGGTCGCGACTCGCAGAACGCCGTGCCGATCGCGCTCATCGCGTTCTGCAGACCGGGGCCTGAGGTCGTGATGACGACGCCGGGGAGACCCGTCTGCTGCGCCCAGCCGTCGGCACCGTAGCCGGATCCCTGCTCGTGGCGGTTCGTCACCGCGCGGATGCCGAGGTCGGCGAGCGGCCGGTAGAGCTCGAGGTTGTGGGTGCCGGGAATGCCGAAGATCGCGGTCACGCCGTAGGCGCGGATCGTCTCCAGCACCGCACGGCCGGCGGTGTCGGTGTACTGCTCGGAGTTCATCGGATCATCCTCACACCCGGTGACGGCGAACACCGTCGACCCAGGTCTCGCGCACCGTGATCGCCGAGATCTCCTCGGCGGGAACAGCAAGCGGATCGCCGGAGAGCACCGCGAAGTCGGCGTACTTGCCGACCTCGAGCGAGCCCAGGTCGTCTTCGCGCCCGATCGACACGGCGCCCTCGATCGTGTGGGCGCGCAGGGCTGCGAGCGCGGAGACGCGCAGATCGTCGGGGCCGAGCTTGTGCCCGCGGCGGGTGACGCGGGTGACGGCGGTCTGGATGGCCTCGAGCGGGATGGGCTCGGCGACCGGCGCATCGGAGGAGATCGTGAAGGGCACGCCCGCACGCTCGAACTCACCCAGCGGGTTGAAGCGCTCGCCCGGAGTGCCGATGGCCTCCTCGACGCCCTCGCCCCAGTTGAAGTAGTGCTGGGTCTGGTTGACCGGGCGGATGCCCGAGGCGGCCATCCGCCCGATCTGCTCGGGGGTCGGCAGCCCGCAGTGCTCGATGCGGTGCCGGGCGTCCGCATCCGGATGCTCGGCGAGCGCGGCCTCGATCGCCGACACGACCATCTCGATCGCGGTGGGCGACTGCGCGTGCGTGGCGGTCTGGAGACCGGCGGCGTGCGCCTTGCGGATGAGGCCGGCGTACTCCGCGGGCTCGTGGTACAGCTGGCCGGTGCGGCACGGGTCGCCCACGTAGCCGTCGGGGAAGTACGCGGTCCAGCCGCCGAGCGTGCCGTCGGCGTAGAACTTGATGCCCGCGAAGCTCAGGTGGGCGTTGCCGAATTGGCCGACGAGTCCCATCTCGAGGGCCTCGTCGAGCAGGTGCGAGAGCAGGTACATCGACACGCGCAGTTCGAGGCGTCCGGCCTCGGCCAGGCGCAGGTACATGTCGAACTCCCGACGCGTGACCTGGGCGTCGCCGATCGAGGTGACCCCGCCTGCGAGGAAGCGCTGCGTCGCCGCATCCAGCTGGCGCAGGTGCTCCTCCGGCTCATCGGCCAAGTGGAAGTTCGGACCGTGGTGACCGATCTTCACGCCGTGCACACCCGTGAGGATGTTGCACGCGGCATCCGAGAGCTCTCCGGTCAGCTCGCCCTCCGCGTCGCGGAAGAACTCGCCGCCGTCGGGGTTCGGGGTGTCCCGGTCGACGCCGTTGACGGTGAGGGTGTGCGAGTTCACGACGCCGCCGTGACCCGACGCGTTCATGAGGTACACCTCGCGATCGGCCGCGACCTCGTCGAGCTCGAAACGGGTGGGGTGCCGCTTCTCGGCGAGGTTGCGCTGTTCGTAGCCGTAGCCGCGCACGGGGCGCCCCTCGGGGAGGGCGGCGGCCGCCGCCTTCAGCAGGGCCACGATCTCGGGGATGCTGCCGGCCTTCTCCGGCCCGCAGTCGACCCAGCTCATCATCTGCCCGAACATGAGCGGATGCGCATGGGCGTCGACGAAGCCCGGGACGACGACGGCGTCGCCGAGGTCGATGCGCTCCGGAGAGAGCCCACCCCGTTCGGCCGCCGCCTCGCACTCGGCGGGGGTGCCGATCGCGAGGATCCGCCCACGGTCGGTCAGCATCGCCGTGGCCGTCGTGGCGGCGGCATCCGCCGTGTGGATCGTGTGCGCGGTCAGAAGGACGGGTGCCGTCTGGGCCGAGCGGTCGAAGGGGGTGAGCTTTCTCATGGCAGCCTGTTCGCGGTCGTGTCGGTGCGGGCGGTGAAGGAGGCGGTGACGGGGGCCTCGTCGGAGTGCTGCGGTGCGAGGCGCGTGCAGATGCCGGCGATGACGGCCATGCCGATGAACATCGCGATCACCGACCAGATGCTTCCGGTCCAGGCGATGAGCTGCGTCGCGAACCAGGGCGAGAAGCCGGCCCAGACCGCTGCGCCGACGCCGTAGGACAGCGCGATCGAGGTGTAGCGGGCCTGTGGGCGGAACATCTGCGAGAGCAGAGCAGCGATCGGCGCGTACGTCGCGCTCATCGCGATGCGCACCAGCGAGGCGAACAGGAAGATGAGCGGTTCCACGCGCCCCGGCAGGATCAGCAGGAACGGCACGAAGGTCAGCACCGAGGTGATCAGACCGATGTACATGACGTTCTTGCGGCCCCACTTGTCGCCCAGCCAGGCGACGGGGAGGGTCACCACGAACTCCACGAAGGAGGCGATCGTCATGGCGTCCAGGATCACCTGCTCGCTGATGGCGACCGTGTCACCGGTGGCGTACGCCGTGGCGAAGGTGGTGGCCAGGTAGTAGCCGCCGGTCGAGATGGGCAGGATGCCGATGCCGAGGAGGATCGGACGCCAGTTGGTGCGCAGCGCGAAGGCCAACGGCATCGACTGCTTGCGGCCCTCGACCTTCGCCTCGAAGACGGGCGTCTCCTCGACGCGGTAACGCACCCAGAAGCCGACGCCGACCAGCACGATCGACAGCAGGAACGGGATGCGCCAGCCGCCGTTGATGATGAAGTCGTCGCCCATGCGGGTCATGATCGCGAAGATGCCCGAGGCGAGCAGCGCGCCGGCCGGGTTGCCGAGCTGCGTGAAGCCGCCGTAGAAGGTCTTGGACTTCTCGGGGGCGTGCTCGACGCTCATGAGCACCGCACCGCCCCACTCGCCGCCGACGGCGAGCCCCTGCACCGCACGGAGCAGGATCAGCAGGATCGGGGCGAGGATGCCGATGTTCTCGTAGGTCGGCAGGCAGCCGACGAGAACCGTGGCCGCGCCCATCATCACCAGCGTGATGACCAGCGACGTGCGCCGACCGAGCTTGTCGCCGATGTGGCCGAAGATGATGCCACCCAGCGGGCGGACGAGGAAGGCGACGGCGAAGGTCGCGAAGGCCGCTGCGGTCTCGGCCAGCCGGTCGCCGCTCGGGAAGAACAGCGGACCGAAGACGAGCGCCGCGGCGGTCGCGTAGACGTAGAAGTCGTACCACTCGATGGTGGTACCGACGAAGGCGGCGATGCCGGCGCGTCGCGCCCGGCTGTGGGTGCCGCTGGTGGGGGTAGTGGTCATGGGGTGCCCGCTCCTTTGCGGAAGATGTCGGATAGCGAAGGATGCTACGGACGTGCGGCCCGGCCAGCAAGCACAGAACTCCAGCGATAACGCGGATTCACTGAATATATGATCGCGCATTCGTGCAATGCGCGCCTACCCGGTCGCCGAGAAGGCTCCTACACTGGCTTTACGCACCACGAAGCGTGCGATCGCGGGAAACTGACCGAATCGAGCGGAACCATGGATTTCGACGCCGAACTCATCCGCGCGCTGCAGGAAGACGGTCGCGCCAGCATCCTCTCGCTGGCACAGCGACTCGGGCAGTCTCGGGCCGCCGTCGCCGCGCGGCTGCGCACGATGCTCGCCGACCGTACGGTGCGGGTCGTCGCCGCCGTCGACCCGGTCTTTCTCGGTCAGCACGTGCTCGCCCACGTCTCCATCCGCACCGACGGCTCGGTCGAGCTCGTGGCAGAGCACCTGCGCGACATGAGCGAGACCGTGCTGGTGTCGGCCGTCGGCGGGGCGCACGACGTGGTCACCGAGGTGCGCGTGGGCTCGATGTCGGAGCTGCACGACCTGCTGGCCCTGATCCGTGCGATCGACGGCGTGCTCGACATCAGCACGATCATCTACTCGACCGTGATCAAGGGCTTCTTCGTCTCGGAGTACCACGGCGGTGTCACCCTCGACACGATCGATGAGGCGCTGATCGAACAGCTGCAGGCCGACGGACGCAAGAGCTTCCGCGCACTGGGCGAGGAGGTGCGCCTGTCGCCCTCGGCCGTCGCGACCAGGGTGCAGCGGCTGATCGACGCCGGGGTGATCAAGATCAGCGCGGTCGAGGCGCGCGGGCTCGCGCACCGGCAGCTGTCGATGGGGGTGGGCATGACGCTCGGCGACGATGACGAGGCCGTGATCGACGAACTGCGAAGGGGGCGCGGTGTGGACTTCGCCGCCCGCACGCTCGGCCGCTTCGACGCCGTGGCCACGCTGGTCGAGCCCTCGGCGGGGGCGCTGTACGCCAGCCTCGAGCGGCTGCGCGCACTGCCGGGGGTGACGCGCATCGAGGCCTGGCTGCACCTCGCCGTGTTGAAGGAGGACTACGCGCGCACGCTGCGTCCACTGCGCACGGACTGAGGTTCAGGACGCGAGCGGTGCGAGGAAGGCGCGACGGACGGCGGCGATGTCGGCGTCTTCACGCGATGGATGCACGCGGTTGACGAGCAGCACACCGAAGCCGCCGGAACCGGTGTGGACGGCGAAGCATGTGCCCGTGAATCCGGTATGCCCCACCGCGTCGATGCCGGACATCCACGACTCGTCCCGTACCCGCAACCCGATCGCCTGGCCGTAACCGGCATCGGCACGCACGGTCGGCACGCGGAGTGCGCGCGTGGAGTCCGTGGACAGCACGCGCTCCCGCGGCCCCTGCCCGTCCTCACGGATCATCCGCGCCAATGCGGCGACGTCGTGCACCGACCCGAACAGCCCGGCGTGACCCGCCGGGCGTTCGAGCGCGTGCGCCAGCTCGTCATGCACGTCTCCGCGCACCGGACCGCGGTGCGGCTGATCCTCCGTCGCCACGGCCTCGCGCGGATCGGGCGACGATGTCAACGACCCCGCGCCGATGGCCGTCGCCACCTCCGCCCACAGCTCGGCGAGGGGTCTCCCCGCGACGCGCTCCAGGTACTCCCCTGCGGCGATGAACCCGACGTCGGAGTAGAGGTGACCACCACCGGGTTCAGATCCGAGCGGTCGCTGCAGCACCCGCGCGCGCAACTCATCGCCGCGGATCCCGTCCCGCCACTCGCGTCCCTCGGCCGGCAGCCCTGAGCTGTGCGTGAGGAGGTGGCGGAGGGTGATGCGTCCAGCGCCCTCACCCGAACCGGCATCCAGGACCGGCGCGACGGGCGCGTCGAGGTCGACCCTGCCCTGGTCGACGAGCCGCAGTGCGGCGACCGCGGTGAAGACCTTCGTGAGCGACGCGAGATCGAACAGGTGCCGCTCGTTCAGAGGCGTCCGATCGTCGTGGGCCGGGGTGCCGAGGATCAGCAGATCGTCGACTCCCCGCCCCGGCGTCGTGCGCAGGGAGGCCCACGCCGACCCCGGCGCCCCGTTCACCACGGCCGCTCTCCCGTCACTTGCTCATGCCGGAGGTGAGTCCGTTGATGATCTGCTTGGTCGCGAGCAGGAACAGCACGATGAGCGGGATCGTCGCGATCGTGAGCCCGGCGAACAGCTGCGGCCAGTCGGTGGAGTACTCGCCGAAGAAGCGGGTGAGTCCGACGGGAAGGGTGTACGAGTCCCGGTCGCGCAGCAGGATCAGCGGGTAGAAGAAGTCGTTCCACACCGGCACGAAGCGGAAGACGATCACGGTCGCGAGCGCCGGACGCACGAGCGGCAGCAGGATCTGCACGAAGGTGCGGAACGGACCGGCGCCGTCGATGCGCGCCGCCTCTTCGAGTTCGATCGGCAACGCGCGGAAGAAGACCGTCAGCACGAACGTCGTGAACGGAATGCCGAGGGCTCCGTAGACGAGGATCAGGCTGAACACGTTGCTCGTCATCTTGAGCGAGTCGAGCAGGTAGAACAGCGGCAGGATCGCCAGGTGCACCGGCAGCATGAGCCCGGACAGGAAGACCGCCTCGATGCCACGGAAGAACTTCGCCCGAGCCCTCGCGAACGCGTACGCGGCGAGCACCGAGACGACGGTCGTGACGATGACCGAGCCGACGGTGACGGTGATCGAGTTGAGGAAGTAGGTGTCGAACGACGCGGTGATCCACGCGCTCTGGAAGCTCGTGAACGTCGGAGGGACCGGGAGTCCGAGCGGCTCGGTCGCGATCTGCTGCTGAGTGCGCAACGAGTTGTTGACCATCAGCAGCAGCGGGCCGATGGCGACGAGCGCGTAGCCCCAGAGGAACACGTTCGCGAACAACCGCCCGATGAACGGGGCATCGGCGGTGCGGCTGGAGCGGCGGCGGGGGGCGGAGGAACGACCGGAGACGATCGCTTCGGTGGTGGGCTCCGGACGGGTGTCGAGGGCAGTGCTCATCAGAACAGCTTTCGTTCAGCGCGACGCATCGTCGAGGTGATCACGACCGAGATCACCATGATGAAGATGAACAGGACGGTCGCGAGCGCGGAGGAGACGCCGATCGAGTTCGGGTTCCCCGATTCGAAGGCGGTCCGGTAGAAGAGGAGCATCATGACGTCGGTCGACCCGGCGGGCGCCCCGTTCGAGCCGGCGAGCGCGAACGGAATGGCCATCGCCTCCATGCTGCCGATGAAGGTGAGCACCGTGATGATGCCGATCGTGGGCGTGAGCATGGGCAGCGTGATGTAGCGGAAACGCTTCGCCGCGGTCGCCCCGTCGAGCGAGGCGGCCTCTTCGATCTCCTCCGGGATCCCGCCGAGAGCGGCGCCGTACAGCAGGATCGGGAAGCCGATCCACTGCCAGGCACTCACGAGCACGATCACCCAGATCGCGAGCTGCGGGTCGCCGAGCCAGGGAAGGGCGAGGCTCTCGAGGCCCACACCGCGGAGGATCGCATTCACCGGGCCGAACAGCGGCGAGAGCATGAGCGACCACAGGTAGCCGATGACCATGGGGCTCACCAGGTAGGGCAGCGCGAAGATCGTCTGGAAGAAGCGCTTGGTGCGCTTGCGGCGGTGCAGCAGGGTGGCGATACCGAGGCCGAGCGAGTTCTGGAAGACCAGCGCACCCGCGAACAGCAGCAGGTTGTGCCCGAACGCGTTCCACAGCTCGGAGGCGTAGGGCTCCTTCGTGAGGAGGGTGATGTAGTTCGCGACCCCTGCGAAACCGCCCTGCTTCGTGCCCTGCCAGTCGAAGAACGAATAGCTGAGCGCAGCGAGCATCGGATAGAGGATGAGCACGGCGAACAGCACGGCGGCCGGCAGCACGAACAGGGTGGCCGTCGGGGTGGATAGGGCGATGCCTGCGCGTGTGCGTCGCTTCGTGCCCTCGCGCTTCGCGGGGTCGCGCCGGACGGGGATGGTCAGTGCCATGGTGTGTCTTTCGCTCCGCGAGGGGGCGCCGGATCGACGCCCCCTCGTGTTCGGATCAGGAACCAGGGGTGAACCAGGTGGAGACCCCGGACTGCAGGTCGGCACCGAGCTGCTCCGGCGTCTTGTCGCCGAGGAACATCGCCTGGATGTCCGGGCCCAGGACCGCGGTTCCGGTCGGGTCGCCGTAGCGGAAGTCGACGAGCAGCAGGTACGGCGCCGGGTTGGCGGTGTACTGCTCGTTCATCTCCTGCATGAGCGGGTCGGAGTACTTCACTCCGGGGAGGGCGGAGAACTGGTCCACCTCATCGGCGACGAGCTGACCGAATTCCGAGGTCGTCATCCAGTTCAGCAGCTCTGCCGCCGCCTCCTGGTTCTCGCTGGAGGCGTTGATGCCGAAGCTGCCGTCGGCGTAGCCCGGGGTGACCGCATGGTCCAGAGCGCTGCCGGGGGCCGGGGGCACCTCGTACACGCCCCATTCCGTGTCGGGCGCGGAGTTCTGGAACGTCGGCAGATCGAACGATCCACCGGGCCACTGTGCCGCCTGCCCCGAGGTGAACTGCAGCACGGCGTCGGCGACGGCGATCGCGTTGACGTTCTTGTCGAGGTACTTCTGCATGTCCTTGACGATCTGCAGCGACGACACGTACGTCGGGTCGGTGAAGTCGATGTCGCCGGCGAGCACCTTCTCCTCGAACTCGGATCCGCCGTAGTTCGCCGAGCCCATGATGTCGTGGAACATCGGCAGCACCCAGTCCTCGCGGGCACCGAGTGCCATCGGGGTCACGCCCTCTTTCAGCAAAGTCTCCTGCAGGTCGATGAACTCGTCCCAGTCGGTGGGCTCCTCGAGACCCATCTCGTCGAACATGGTCTTGTTGTAGAACATCTGCATCGTCTGGTACGCGAACGGGACCCCATAGGTCTTCCCGTCGTCCTTGCCCTGAGCTGCCCGCAGCACGGTCGGATCGAACTGATCGAGTCCGTCGACGATGTCGTCGATCGGCACGATCTGCTCCGACTGGATCGCCGGCTGGATGCCGCCGTACGCGCGGAGCATGGCGATGTCCGGTCCATCGCTCCCCTCGAGACCGGTCGCCAGGATCTGGTTGTACTCGGTCGGCTGGAAGCCTTCGAACTGGATCGTGACCCCGGGGTGGGACTCTTCGTACTTGTCGAAGACGGCCTCCCACTTGGGCGAGGAGGAAGCCTGCCACGACCAGATCGTGAGCGTGACATCGCTCTCGGCTTCACCGCTGGACGCGGCGGGGGCACAGCCCGCGACAGCGAGCCCAGCGACGAGAATGCCTGCTGTGGATGCGAGGCGGACGGGGCGGTTTCGCATGATGTTCCTCTCGGACGGTGGCAGCTGCCTGGCACGTCGTGGGCTGCCGTTACTTCGGGGGGAACGCCCTTCGAAGTGCCCTCGGTGCTGAGGACACGTCGCGTGACGTCGATGTCATGCGGCATTCCCGTGGTTGGGGAGATGCCGACATGCCCACTTTGGGCAATCTCTTACAGAAATGCAAGCAAATCTGAAAATTTCTTCCGAAGTGGGTTTCGGCCTGACATCATGGGCACGTGCCGAACAGTGTCGTGACAGCCATCCATCAGCGTCTCTCCGAGTTGACCCCGACCGAGCGCCGTATCGCCGAGTACGTCCTCGCCGAGCCCCAGGCCGTCGTGGAGAGCTCCATCACCCGGTTGGCCGAGGAGTGCGAGGTCTCCGTCGCCAGCGTCGCCCGCTTCACCCGCAGCGTCGGCTTCGGCGGTTACCCGGACATGCGATTGGCGCTCGCGACCGAGCTCAGCCGCAGCGCCTCCGACCAGGAGAGGTTCCAGGTGTCTGCGGGCGACGTCAGCCGCTACGACGACGTCGCGACGACCGTGCGCAAGATCGCCTTCGCGGAGGCCGCCGCGATCGAACGCACCGCCCGCCAGATCGATCTCGACGAACTCGAACGCTGCGTCGCCGAGGTCCGAGACGCGCGACGCATCGACATCTACGGTGCCGCCTCCAGCGGACTCGCCGCCCAGGATCTGGAGCAGAAGCTGCACCGCGCAGGACTCGTCGCCCAGGCCCGCACCGACCACCATCTCGCGCTGACGGGCGCCGCGCTGCTGGACGGGCGGGATGTGGCGATCGCCATCTCCCATTCCGGACGCACGCTCGAGATCGTGCAGGCGGCGCAGGTCGCGGGGAGAGCCGGGGCGACCACGATCGCCATCACGAACAACCCGAAGTCGCCTCTGGCCAGAGCGTGCGACCTGGTGCTCGTCACCGCGGTGTCGGAATCGACGTTCCGCTCCGGCGCGATGGCGAGCCGCATCGCGCAGCTCGCGATCCTCGACTTCCTCTACACCCGCATTGCGCAGGCCGACTACGACACCATCTCGGCGAACCTGCAGCGCACCCTCGACGCCGTCACCACTCACAGAATCGACTGACCATGCACCTCGGTATCGACCGGCTCCTCCGGCACGACCTGCCCCCGCGCCTGCTGACCACGCTGCGCACCGCGCGGATCGGGATGCTCACCAACGACCTGGCGCTGACGTCGCAGCTCACGCGTGGGCGGGCCGCGCTCGCGGCGAAGGGGTGGTCGCTGAACCTGCTCTTCGGCCCGGAACACGGGATGGACGGACGGGCGAAGGAGGGAGCGCTCATCGACGACGTGCGAGACCGCGTCACGGGCGTTCCCGTGCGCAGCCTGTACGGCCCCTCCGTGCGCCCCTCCGCGGAAGACCTCGCCGACCTCGACGTCGTCCTGGTGGATCTCCCGGATGTCGGCGCACGCTTCTACACCTACATCTGGACCATGAGCCACATGCTCGAAGCCTGCGCGCATGCGGGGGTCGCCGTCATCGTGCTCGACCGCCCCAATCCGCTCGGCGGTCTCCTCGAACAGGCAGAGGGTCCGATGCTCGACGAGGCGGCGCAATCGCTGGTCGGGCGCTGGTCGATGCCGATCCGTCACGGACTCACCATCGGAGAACTCGCTCGGCACTGGGTGCGCACCCGCGGCATCGATGTCGAGCTCGACGTCGTCGAGCTCGACGACTGGCGACGCGGGGACACCGCGATCGGTCGCGAAGAGCTCCGCTGGATGCCGCCGTCGCCGAACCTGCCGAGCGCGGCGACAGCCCTGCTCTACCCCGGGACGTGCCTCGCCGAGGGCGTGAACGTCTCCGAAGGGCGCAGCACCGCGGTGCCGTTCCGTGTGATCGGGGCACCCTTCATCGACGCCGAGGACTATGCGCAGGCGGTGGTCGACCTCGATCTCCCCGGGGTGACCGCCTCCCCTTACGGATTCACCCCCCTCGTGCGCGACCATGCCGGCGCGCAGTGCGAGGGTGTGATCCTGCACGTGACCGATGCCGCGGCCCTGCGGCCGGTGCACACCGGGGTGCGCCTCCTGGCACTCCTGGCGGAGATGTACCCGGAGTCCCTCGCCGAACGGTCGCTGATCCCGATGCCGGGAGAGTCGAACTGGTCGCCGCTGGAGAAGCTCTTCGGCGTGCGCGGCGCATTCCGCCAGATCGCCGACGGGAACTGGAACGACCCGGCGACACTCGCAGTACCGGACTGGCCCGTGGCCGTCGAGGCGGATCTGCTCTACGCCTGAGCCTCACTGCGGCTCCGATCTCTGCCCCCTGGCGCGGCGCGCCGTCACCGGGCGTTCACCGCGGCCCGCCAGACTTCCCCCATGAGCGAACCCGAACCTCGCCAGGGCGTTCCCGAGCCCGTGGCGACCGCGAACAGCGGCG
The DNA here is from genome assembly GCF_001425645.1 of Microbacterium sp. Root322. Classification (NCBI taxonomy): domain Bacteria; kingdom Bacillati; phylum Actinomycetota; class Actinomycetes; order Micrococcales; family Microbacteriaceae; genus Microbacterium; species Microbacterium sp. Root322. Next base: position 1,039,469 of record NZ_LMCS01000002.1, read on the forward strand.
CCGTGGCCGTCGTCGGCCTGGATCTGCGCGGCGACACACCCGCGCCGAAGAAGCAGGTGTACTCCTGGGCGCTGTGGGACTGGGCGACGCAGCCCTTCAACACCGTCATCCTGACGTTCGTGTTCACGGCGCTGTATCTCGTCGGCGAGGGCTTCCTGCCACCAGAGGTCGCGTCGCTCGATGTGGACGACCCGGTCCGACTCGCCGCCGAGGCGGATCTCGCGGCCGGTCTCGGCCTGGGGTCGACGATCGCTGCCTTCGGCATCCTGCTGCTGGCCCCCGTGCTGGGTCAGCGCGCGGACGCCGCCGGGCGCCAGAAGCTGTGGCTCGGAATCGGAACCGGCGCACTGGTCATGTGCATGCTGGGCCTGTGGTTCGTCGAACCCACACCGAGCCTGTTCTGGCTGGGAGTCGCCCTGATCTCGGCCGCGACGGTGTTCCAGGAGATCGCGGCGGTGAACTCCAACGCGATGCTCATCGGCATCGCGAACCCGAAGAACGTCGGTCGCATCTCGGGCCTCGGCTGGGGCTTCGGCTACCTCGGCGGCATCATCGCTCTCGTGATCGTGGTCGTGCTCGACACCTTCGACTGGTTCGGCATGTCGACCGACAACGGCCTGGCCTACCGGCTGATCGCGGTCGGATGCGCGGTTTGGGCGATCATCTTCAGCATCCCGATCTTCCTCAACGTGCCGGAGCCCTCACTCGGACGCCCCGAGCGCAGAGTCGGATTCTTCGCTTCGTACCCGCTGCTGGTGAAGGACGTCGCTGGCCTGTACCGCGACCCGGAGACCCGGCCCACCTTCTGGTATCTGCTGGCGAGCGCCGTGTTCCGTGACGGCCTCGGTGGCGTGTTCGCCTTCGGTGCGATCATCGGCACCGCGGTGTTCAAGTTCGAGACGCAGGAGATCATCATCTTCGGCATCGCCGCGAACCTGATCGCGGGGGTCTCGACGATCGCCGCCGGACGACTCGACGACTACCTGGGGCCGAAGCGGATCATCCTCGCCTCGATCGGGTCGATGATCGTCGCCGGCCTCGCGGTCTTCTTCTTGAGGGAAGCGGGCGCCATCGTGTTCTGGATCGGCGGACTCATCCTCTGCGCGTTCGTCGGCCCCGCGCAGGCGGCGGCACGGTCGTTCCTGGCCAGGGTCACCCCGGCCGGCCGCGAGGGCGAGATCTTCGGCCTGTACGCCACGACCGGTCGGGCCGCGAGCTGGATGGCCTCCGGCGCCTGGACCCTGTTGATCGTGCTGACGGCCCAGACCGCGTTCGGCATCCTGGGCATCGTGATCGTCCTGATCGCCGGTTTCCTGCTCTTGCTCCCGGTGAAGGCGCCGCGCTGATCCGAGTCCGGGTCAGCGCTGCCAGTTGTCGGCGAGCTTGTTCAGCAGCCGGGCGAGCTCGACGCGCTCCTCTTCCGTGAAGGAGGTGAGCGCCGTCGCCAGCATCTCGCGACGTTCGCCGCGCATGCCCCTGGCGAGGCGACGCCCCTCGTCCGTCAGCGCGATACGTGTGCGCCGCGCGTCGTCGGGGTCGGCCTCGCGGCGCACGTAACCGCGTTCGACGCCCTGCTGCACGAGCCGTGACGCGCGGGGCTGATCGACCCCGATCGCGGCACCGAGGTCGCTCACGCTCAGCGGCGCGGATGCCGCGGCCAGCGCCTCCAGCATCCGCATGCGGGCGGGGCCGCCGAGGCGACCCGAGGGGTCGGCCATCCACGGCGGCATCCCGGGGTGACCGCGATGGTGCTCGAAGTGGTCGCGAGGATCTTCCCCCGGCGCGACGCCGTGGGGCCCTCCGTGCCATCCGCGCGGTCCGCCATGACCACGGCCGCCCTGGCCCCGCTCGCCCGCGCCCCGCTCCCCCGGTCGGCGTCCTCGCAGACGGGACAGCGCCTGCGCGATGGCCTCGGCGGAGTCCGGCTGTCCGGAGTCCGGCTGTGCGGAATCCCGCTGGGCCGCGTCCGGTGCGGCGTCGTTCGCGGCATCGTTCGATTCGGTGGTCACGGATCGATTTTACATGCGACTTGACATGCATTGCGAGTCCATGTGACACTACATGTACATGCACTGTGACATACACATGCACACTGACAACAAAGTCACCCCGACACGAAGGACTTCCCATGAACACCTCTGAATCACAGAACCCCGAGAACACCTCCCGCCCCTTCGGCTACTGGCTGAAGGCCGCCGACCGCCTCATGGCGGCCGAGTTCGCCACCGCGTTCGACAGCGAGCACGCGAGTCGCCGCGACTGGCGCCTGCTCAACATCGTCGACGGCACCGTCGCATCCGACCGCCCGCTGAACGGCCACAAGCTGCATCGACTCGTCGAGCGCGGCTGGGTCTCCCCCGAGGGAGAGGGCTGGACGCTCACCGACGACGGCCGCGCGGCGAAGGAACGCCTCGGCGCCCTCGTCGACGAGATCCGCACCACGGTCACCGAGGCCGTGCCCCCCGAGGACATGGCCACCACGCTGGCCTCACTCGAGAAGATCGCCCGTGCGTTCGGCTGGGACGAGGAGACTCCTCTTCCCCGTGCACGCCGGCATGGCTTCGGCGGCCCCCGCCACGGTCGCGGCTTTCCCCGCGGCTTCGGACGCCCGTTCGGACGAGGCTTCGGCCGCGGCCCCGAGCGCGAGGCCGTGCACGGCTTCGGACACGACCGTGAGCACGGCTTCGGCCCCGGACACGGCTTCGGCCCGCACGAGGACGCCGAGAACGGATGCCGCCACGGCGAGCCCGGCGCCGGTCACCGCGGTCACGGCCGCGGACACGGACACGGACACGGCGGACACGGACACGGACACGGCGCGCACCGTGCAGAGCGGATCGCTCAGCACGCGTTCGAGCGTGGCTTCGACGCGGGATTCACCCGCGGCCGCGACGCCTGACATCCGCACCACCCTCGAAACGCCTCTCCCGACATCCGGGTGGGGCGTTTCGTGTATCGAGCGACCGCCCGGCCGAGATGGAGGCCCAGCCGCGATGGAGGCCCGGGCTCGGACGTAGGCTGGATCGGTGGCGGATTCGCGGGGCAGAGTGTGGACGGGCGTTCTGCGCGTCGAACCGCACCGCGGTGACCACCGGGTCGCGCTCCGCGCCGCGATCAGCGTCGCGGTCCCCCTCCTCGTGCTCTGGATGCTGGGGCGCCTCGACCTCAGCATCTATGCGAGCTTCGGCGCCTTCGCCGCGCTCTACGGGCGCCATGACGTGTTCCGCGATCGCTTGCGGATGCAGGCCACCGCCGGCGGGGTGATCCTCGCCTCGATGCTCGTCGGCACCGCCCTGTCGGTCCTCGCCGCTCCCGCCCCGGTCAGCATCCTCGTCGTCGCGGTCATCGCATCCGCCGTCACCCTGCTCGCCTACACGATGCGGTGGCACCCTCCGGGGCCTCTGTTCCCGGTGTTCGCGGTCGGGGCATGCGCCACGATCCCGGCGACGACCGCCTCCTTCGGCGACGTGCTGCTGGTCGGCGGTCCGAGCGTGCTGTTCGGACTGGCCATCACCGCCCTCATCGGCGTCTTCACGCGCAGCACTGCCGATGCGTCGTCGAGGTCCCGGCAACCCGTGGGCCCCATAGCCGGAGAGATGGCGGCATCGGTCGGAGTGGCGATCGTGGGAGCAGGCTTCGCCGGCCTGCTGATCATGGACTCCCACTGGTACTGGGCAGCCGTCGGCGCGGTCGCCGCCGTGAGCGGACCGCAGCTGAACGCCCGGGTGATCCGCGGCATCCAGCGCCTCGTCGGCACCCTTCTCGGCGTGCTTGTCGCGGCGGCGATCCTCGCGATCGATCTGCCGCCGCTCGCCGTCATCGCGCTCGTGGTCGTGCTGCAGGCCGCCGCCGAGCTGTTCGTCGGCCGCAACTACGGCATCGCGATGGTGTTCATCACCCCGCTCGCGCTGCTCATGGTGCACCTCGCCGCACCCACTCCCGTCGACATACTCCTTCAGGACCGCGCGATCGAGACCGTGATCGGCATGGCCATCGGCACTCTCGTCGCCGTGGCATCGGCGGCGCTTCGGCGTCGGCCGGGACGCACACGCGCCTGAGTTCGCCTGCGCCGAGGTTCAGGAACGCAGCGCGAAGGTGATCGCCGTCGTGACGGCCTCGTCGGCACCCGCGAAGGGGAAGGTCGTCGTGTTCAGCAGGTACACCCCGACGATGATCGCGGCGACGAGGAGCACGAACAGGAACGCGAAGATCACGACGGTGAGCACGCGATAGCCGCCGGATGTCGGCGCCTCGGGCGCGACCGACGGCTGGGACCAGTCGTCCGCCACTGCGGCGGGCGGCTCTCCTTCGAGGATGGCGGGGGTCGGGCGTGCACGGTCGGAACCGCGACGCGTCGCGGGTGGCGGCGGGACGACCGCATCGACGGACGACACATCCGAGGGGATGTCCGACGCAGGCTCCGCCAGCAATCCCTCCGGGATCGGGATCTCGGGCGGCGGAGGCGGGATGACGACGTCGGCGGGCGGGATCAGCGGCTCATCCGGCATGGCCTCCCGCGCGTCGGGAAGGTCCGCCCCCTCGGGGACGACGGGCTCTTCCGGCGGTGTGCCGCTGACGTCACTCATCTCAGCCTCCGACTGCTCCGATGTCGGTGCTGCCGACATCCGTTCGATGGAAGTTCTGGAACGACCGCGAGGCCGTCGGTCCGCGCTGCCCCTGGTACCGGTTGCCATAGGGGCCGGAGCCATACGGGTTCTCGGCGGGAGACGTGAGCCGGAAGAAGCACAGCTGCCCGATCTTCATCCCCGGCCACAGCTTGATGGGCAGGGTCGCGACGTTCGCGAGCTCGAGCGTCACATGCCCCGTGAAGCCCGGGTCGATGAACCCTGCGGTGGAGTGCGTGATGAGCCCGAGGCGCCCCAGGGACGACTTGCCCTCGAGGCGCGCCGCGATGTCGTCGGACAGCGTGACCTGCTCGAACGTGGCACCGAGTGCGAACTCCCCGGGGTGCAGGATGAAGGGCTCGTCGGGGTCGACCTCGATCAGGCGCGTGAGCTCGGGCTGGTCGACCGAGGGATCGATGAACGGGTACTTGTGGTTGTCGAACAACCGGAAGTACCGGTCCAGGCGCACGTCGATGCTCGACGGCTGGATCATCCCGTCTTCGCGAGGCTCGAGGCCGATGCGGCCGGATGCGAGTTCTGCCTTGATGTCGCGGTCGCTGAGAAGCACGGCACCAGCCTAGTTGTCGCGAGCGGGAACTTGTCCGGCCGATCAAGATCCGCTAGATTGTGTTGACGTCGACATGTTAACGTCAACACAATCTGAATGGACAACGATGTCTGCAAGAACAGCGACCACATCCCGGCGCGCACTCGCCATGGCCGCGGTGCTCGCCGCGACCGCGAGCGGTCTCGCCGCCTTCCCGCAGGCGGCCACGGCTGCGGAATCCGATGTCACCCTGACCCCCAATCCCGCCTATGCGGGCGCCCCCTTCAAGGGGTGGGGTTCGAGTCTGGTGTGGATGGCGAACGCGACCGGCTCGTACCCGGCAGAGCTGCGCGATGAGCTCATCGACAAGGTCTTCGGCGACGAGGGCCTGAACCTCAACATCGCGCGCTACAACATCGGCGGCGGCAACGCGACCGATGTGCCCGACTACCTGCGCCCCGGCGGAGCGGTCCCAGGGTGGTGGAACCCGGATGCTCCGCTCACCGACGACGACGGCGCGATCACGTCGAGCTTCGCCGACCGGGACCGCTTCCGCGCCGCGTGGACGGGCGAGAACGCGAGCGACTACGACTTCTCGGCCGATGCCGCACAGCTCGCCTGGGTCTCGGCCATCAAGGACCAGGTCGACACCTGGGAGGCCTTCAGTAACTCCCCGCCCTACTTCATGACCGAGAGCGGCTTCGTCAGCGGCGGTACCGACCCCTGGGCCGACCAGATCCGCCGCGACTCCCTCGACACTTTCGCGACGTACCTCAAGACCGTCGTCGAGCACGTCGAAGACACCCAGGGCATCTCGTTCGACACGATCGACCCGCTGAACGAGCCGAACACCAACTACTGGGGCACCACGATCGGTGGCGACGGCTGGCCCACGAGCGCGAGCAGGCAGGAGGGTGCCCACGCCGGCCCCGCGCTGCAGGCTGACGTGATCAAGGCGCTCGCCGCTGAGCTGGCCGCCTCCGACACCACGACCGACGCCGTGATCTCCGGCCCCGACGAGACGAATCCGCAGCGATTCGTGGAGGACTGGAACGGATGGGACACCGCGGCACGTGACGCCGTCGCCCAGCTGAACGTGCACACCTACTCCACGGGAGGCCGCCACCTGGCTCGTGACATCGCGAAGAGCGCGGCCAAGCCGCTGTGGATGAGTGAGGTCGAGGGCAACTGGGGCGGCGACAGCTGGAACCCGGATGCCATCGAGAACGGGCTCGGCATCGCCCAGCTCGTCAGCTCCGACCTGCGCGAGCTCGAGCCGGAGGCCTGGGTGCTGTGGCAGCCGGTCGAAGACCTCTACAACATGGAGAAGGTCGAGAAGAAGAACTGGGGCTCGGTGTTCATCGACTTCGACTGCAACGCCGAGGGCGACTCCGCCCGTCGCCTGGCCGACGGCGACGCGGACGCGGGATGCCACGTCCGCACGAACGCGAAGTACAACACCCTGCGCAACTTCACGCACTACATCGAACCCGGCGACCAGCTGGTGCGGGTCGCCGACAACGACACCACGGCGGCCATCGACGGTGACGGCTCCGGCGCCACGCTCGTGCACACGAACGAGAGCGACCAGGCCCGCACGATCACGATCGACCTGTCCCTGTTCGGCGACATCGATCAGGGCGCCACGGTGACCCCCGTCGTGACGACGGAGTCTCCGGCATCCGACCCGACGGCGAACGCTCTGCGCACCGGGACAGCGGTCGCGGTCGGCGCAGACGGGACCGCCGTTCTCACGGTTCCCGCGAAGTCGGTGACCACCTTCGTCGTCTCCGGCGTCGAAGGCATCGCCACCGAGGCACCGGCGCTCCGCGACGGTGAGACGTACACGATCACCGGCGTCCAGAGCGGGCATGCACTGACCGCCTCCGATGACGGCGCCCTCCTCGGCAGCGCCAGGGATCCCGAACTGATCCCCGTGCAGACCTGGACGGCCTCGCTCATCGACGACCAGCCGGGCACCTCGCGCGACCGCTTCGCCCTGCGTGCGGCCGACGGACGTGCGCTGGTCGCCGACGGCGACTCCACGGCCCTGCGCGTGCTCGACGACGCCTCCGCAGCGACAGACCCGTCTGCGCTGTGGATGATGACCTCGACCGACGGCGCGGAGTTCAGCCTGCTGAACGCCGGACGCGGTGCCGTGCTGGATGTCGGAGGCTCCTCGACCTCGGTCGGTGCGAGCGTCGGGGTGTGGCAGTCGAACTGGGGCGCCAACCAGCTGTGGCGGCTCGAGTCGGCACGCGACGACATCGCCCCGTACGCGAGCTTCCGCCCAGGACAGGAATGGCTCGACTCCGACGGCGAGGTGATCCAGGCGCACGGCGGTCAGGTCGTGCCGTCGAAGGATGCCGACGGTCGCACCATCTACTACCTCTACGGCGAAGACCGCACGAACGGGTACCACTCGGCCCCCGGCGTGCACGTCTACAGCTCGTACGATCTATACAACTGGGATGACCGCGGAGTGGCGCTGCGGGCGCTGTCGTCGAAGGACCAGTTCGAGGACGATCCCTACTTCGAGGCGCTGTACGGCGACTACTCCGCCGCCCAGAAGGACGCCGTCTACCGCGATCTCGGCACCGTGCCCGTCGACGGCGTGACCCCGCCGATCATCGAACGACCGAAGGTGATCTTCAACGAGAAGACCGGCAAGTGGGTGATGTGGGCGCACATGGACGGCCCGTCGGCGACGTCGTCCGCGCAGTACGCCAAGGCCAACGCCGGGGTCGCGGTGGCGGACTCGCCGTTCGGCCCCTTCAAGTACATCGACAGCTACCGGCTGCACTACGCACCCGCCGATGCCGAACCGACCAACCACGCCCCGAACAACCGTGGCATGGCGCGCGACATGAACCTGTTCGTCGACGACGACGGCACCGGCTACATCATCTATTCGAGCGAGGAGAACGCGACCATGTTCATCTCCAAGCTCAACGACGACTACACCGACCTGGCGACTCCCGCCGATGAGGCCGTGCTCGGTGTGGACTACAACCGCATCTTCGTGAACCAGTCGAGGGAATCCCCGGCGATCTTCAAGCACGACGAGCGGTACTTCCTGATCACCTCGGGCACCACGGGATGGAGCCCGAACCCCTCACGGTGGGCGAGCTCCAGCGACATCATGGGCGCGTGGACCGAGATGGGAGACCCGTTCCCCTGGTGGGCGCAGAGCAACTCCTGGAACTCGCAGCCCAGCTCGGTGATCCCGGTGGATCGCGAGCACGGCAAGTACATCTACATGGGCGACCGATGGAACGGCGGCGGCGACCTCAAGAACGCGCAGATGGTGTGGCTGCCGATCAACATGGGCGAAGGCGGCGACTCGCTGGCGGTCGAGGTGCACGACGAGTGGACGCTCGACCAGCTCGACCAGTGGTCGGCGTGGGATGTCTCGGCCGTGCCCGAGACGGTGCAGGTCGGGGGCGCACTCGACACACCGGTGGTCAACGTCACCCAGAACGGCATGATGACCGAGCAGCCCGTGACCTGGAGCATCGCCGGCTCGTTCGACGCACCGGGGATCGTCACCGCGACGGGCACCCTCCCCGAGTTCGGCGGACGCACGTTCACCCGCACGATCGCGGTCGTTCCCGAGGGGCTGCGCTACGCGGTCAACGCCGGTGGACAGCAGACCGCGGACTGGTTGGCCCTGCGGGACGCCGCCGAGGACGAGGGCGACCTGCTCAACAGCCGTGCCGATCAGGCGTATGCCGAGGATGCCGCGAGCGGCGCGTCGTGGGGATACGTCAGCGAGGGCAGCAAGAGCGCGGGCACCGTCGACGGAACGATGTTCTCGACCATGCGATACGCGGTCGACGATCGCGACATCGCCTACCGGTTCGGCGACCTCGAGCCCGGTCGGTACAGCGTGCATGTCGGCTACGCGGACCCCTGGGACCAGTGGGACGACCGCGGCGCGAAGGTGAGCGTGAACGGCGCCGTCGTCGAGCAGGACCATGACTACGGCGCGGCCGACGAGGTGCGCAGCTACGGCGACATCGCCGTGGGCGACGAGGGTCAGATCGAACTCGTGCTGCAGCCGACTCGCGACGCCGACGTGCAGGTGAGCTGGATCATGGTGACGCTCGACGAGGCGACGACGCCGGAGCCTGCGCGGGTCACGCTCTCCGCGGATGCCGTCACGGCCGGTCAGCAGATCACGATCGACGTCGCCGGGCTGGAGCCCGATGAGGTGGTGTCGTTCGCGCTGCACTCCGACCCGATCGACATGGGAACCGTCACGGCGGATGGATCCGGAGCCGGGACGCTCTCCTGGCGCGTGCCGACCGATGTGGCCGCAGGACAGCACCACGTCGTGATGACGCGCGCCGACGGCACCGAGGTGCGGGCTCCCCTGACGGTGCGCGCCGCACAGCCGGGGACCGGCGGAGTCGGCGGAGGGACCACCACCGGAACCGGCTCCGGCGCCGCCGGCGGCCTGGCCTCCACCGGACTCGACACCGCCGGGCTCACCTCGGCGCTGGCCCTCGCGGCGCTGCTGCTCGCGGCCGGCGGCCTGGCGTTCGCCCGACGACGGGGCGTCCGCCGCTGATCGACGCGATCATGGGGTGCCATCGCAGATCACCGTCTGCGGTGGCACTCCGACGCGTCCCGTGCTTTGGCCATCGGGCGGCGTACAGGTAGGCTGGCCTTCGCTCGCTCCTCGGATGCGAGTACGGGGCTGTAGTTCAATGGTAGAACTTCTGCTTCCCAAGCAGATAGCGCGGGTTCGATTCCCGTCAGCCCCTCCACACAGAGCTTCCCTCACGGAGAAGCCCCGCCATCCAGACCCATAGCGCCGACGGCGGGGTTTGGACACCCCCTTACCATCTGCTCCGCGCGGGTCTAGCGTTGCTGGCCGCAGTCGGTACTGCTTGCCCGGGGAGGGCGTGCAGGAGCGCTGCGTAGCCGGCGGTCCGCTGTGGTGCGAAGGGGCAGCGCGGCGGGCCGCTGGTGATCCGGGTTCGCCGAAGCAGGAAACCGTCGCCGACGACGGGTTGCACCGGCGGCGGCCCTATGCGCGCGCGATCGCCCTGACGCGATTGTTGCGAGGATTGTGCTCGAGTTCGACGAGTCCGAGGGCTTCGAGGAGGGGCGGCAGGTACATGCCGAAACGGCCTCGATACCCCTTCCGCTGGCCGTACCAGCCACCCACGGGGTTGTCCTCAGAACGACCCCATGCCTCGACCGAGTCCGGCGCCGGCTCCTTCTTCTCGTCGGCGGCGCCCAGCGTCACCCAGTCGCCGCGTCGGAGCAGTTCTGCGTGGAGGTCATCGATCGCGCGCGCGAGGTACGTGAGCCTGGTCGACCCCACCTGGCAGACCAAGAGGGCCGGATCGGTGTCGTCATCCCGAAAGATCGTGTACTCGGACGACAGAGGCGCGGTCTTCAGGACCCAGGGGTCCGTCGGAGTCCCTGCGCCGGACCAGTGCTGCTCGTTCATGCTCTCCTCGGCGCTGTCGACCATGCGCTCACGATACTCCCGAAGGCCCGCGGGGCGTGCCGGTTGCCCGGTTCACGCTGCCAGCGGTGGCGGGGCCCGCTCGGCGATCAGGGGTGTGATCTACCGCCGGTCCTGGGAAGACCGTGAGGCAGGCAGTGGTGCACGCGGGAGCCAGGCGGCGACGCCGAGCAGAGCCATCACGAGGATGAGCTGAGCGATGCCCGTGGCGAGGTAGAGCACCTGAAGCCAGGACGTCCCTCTGATCATCCCCGTCTCGACGTAGATCCAGAGGATCATTCCGAAACCCGCGACTGCGGACCAGAACAGTCCCGCCTCCCTCCGAGCCAGCAGCAGCCCCATCGCGATCACCTGAGTGCCCCCGACGACGACGAGCAGGATGACACCCGGCCCTATGAAGTTCGAGAACGGACCGGTCGCGAGGAAGGACGAGGGCATCCCGAGCCCCGCGGTGGCCATGAGGCCTCTGACGTCTCCCTGCACGATTCGACCGCCGTGGCGGATCACGAGTCGGACGCCGGAGACGTGTCCTCCGTCGGGCCGGGCCGTTCCGACCGCTCCTGGGCCGAGTCCCTCGACGCGGCCCACGGCCTCTGGCGATGGATCTCCAAGAGCTGGGCGCCCAGGCCGAAGCACACCATCGCGAGCCACACCACGATGTTGAGCCAGGGAACCTGCAGCGCCGCGATCAGGATGAGACCGCCGAGCAGGGATTCGACCACGGGCCGCCGCCTGTCTCGGAAGACCAGCCGGCCGACGTAGTGCGCGACGTAGGGGAATGCGGCGAGCGTCATCGCCAGCCACACCACGGCACCGATGAGCGCGAGCGGAGCGCCGACGACGGTGACGAGAAGGAAGAGGAGCACGAGGGGAACGGTGATCGCTGCGACGAAGCCCACGAGCAGCGCCTTCCACGGCGAGGGGAGCAGATGGCCCGTCACGCGGTCCAGCCAGCGCGGGAACGCCAGACCCGCCACGAGCGTGACGAGACTGAAGGCCACCAGGGCATAGAGCAGGCCCAGGAACCACCCGAAGACGACAGCCCACGGGGAGATCTCCACTCGCGGCGATTCGGTCGGGGCGATGCGTTGCACGGTACCGGCGACCGCCCCTTCCGCGATCCGCGCCTCCCGGTCACTGTGATAGGTCAGGCTTCCGCCGACCGCTCCATCGACGGTGAGGGTTCCGACACTGAGCATCAGATCCCGGCCCACGGTGCCGGCGACGCGCATGTCGCCCGCGGCGCCCACGAGATCATCGCCGAAGGAGCCGGTCTCGGTGACCGTCACGTCGGCTGCGAGGATCGTCCCGCTGCGGGACACCTCGCCGCTGATCGTGACCGCCTGGCCCGAGAGCCGCACATTTCCATCGACCGTCCCGGTGATCGTGATGGTCTGCGCCGCGGCGATGACGTCTCCGGTGACGTCCCCGCTGATCGTGACGCTCTGACCGGCAGCGTAGACGTCACCGTTCACGACTCCGGAGACGTCGACCGTCACGCCGGAATAGAACTGCGGCCCGTCTTGGTCGCCGGCAGCCGCGCGCACGCCCGCATCCGCTGCTGTCGCCGGCGCCCGAGGAGAGGCGACAGCGCCTGCCCCGGTTCCGATGACGAGCACTCCGAGCGTGAGAGCAAGGGCGATTCGCCTCACCGTGCGAGAACTGTTGCGCATGTCATGACCTCTCAGTGACCCACACCCGGACGCCGCCTGACGCCGCCGCAGGACGAACAAGCACCGACGCTCCCATCGGTATCGCCCGCCCCGAAGAGCCGCGCTCAGTGTGCTCCGAAGCCGGACGGTGGTCATAGGGCCAGAGGTCCCGCGGGTCCCTCAGGTGGGGTCGCCGAGGGCGCGCACGATCTCGCGGAACTCGTCCGGGCTCCGTCAGTGCCCCGACGGCTCGGTGGCGGCGACGACGGTCCCGTCGAGCTCACACACGACGGCCAGCGTGTTGTACACGGTCCCGTAGCGGCGCAGATTCTCATGCAGCAGTTCGATGCGACGCGGGGACTCGTCCGTCACCAGCGAGAGCTCGTACCAGAGTCGCGTGAAGGACGGTGGCCGGTCTTGGCGATGTGCCGTGACCACCACATCGGCGCGTTCATACCGAAACGGAAGGAGTGCGGAGCATCTCTCGACATTCTTCAGCAGGCACGCTGCCAGAGCGGAGGCGAGCAGATCCGCAGGCCCCGGGAGAGCTACCCGCTGCGGGCGGCCCCAACTGGCATCGAAGGCGATCCGCTGTGTCCCCGCCTCGATGACGGCCGCCCCTGCTTCTGTAACGCTCGCATGAACCGTGTAGGCCGTCGTAGGCCGGTCTGCCGGACCCGTCATAGTCATGCGTCCAGCTTGGGCGGCTCACAGCCGGAACGAGGGGCGAACGTCCTACGGACATGGACACACTCGGAGAATCCGAGTGCGCATGAACAGGACCTTCGGCCCGACGATCCGAGCGAATCCGCCCGACGATTGCTCCATGGGTGAAGAACGGAGCACGATCAAAGTCGTCGAGAAGGCGGGCCAGTGGGGGTTCTTCTTCCTCCTTGCCTACGTGGGCGCTGCCATCTACTTCATCTCACGCTCCGGCGGGGCGTTCTGGGATGTCATCCTCGGCCTTCTCCAGGCAGCCGTCTGGCCCGTCTACCTGACCTTCCACGCGCTCGAAGCGCTGGGGGTATGAGGCCTGCCCACGACGCCCATCGTCGGCGGACAGTGGATCGAGCCGTATCCTCTGGAAGTGACATCCATGAAGCCCCCGGACCCCGGGGGCTTTGTCGTCGGGTCGATGACTTCGCGCCCGGCAGGACATCCCATCCGAATCGTCATCGGTTCCGAACAAGAGCGGATGGGGGATGCTCGCGCGCCCTCCGAGCCGCCCGCACGACCGAGAGGAGCCCCGATGCTCGAGTCATCGACCCCGCCGCTTGCCGCCCTCGACGGCTACCGCAACGTCACCGACCTGCTCGTGGCGCGGGCCGCCGCCGCCCCCGGTCACGTGGCATTCGAGGTCGAAGACCCGTCGACCGGCTCGTGGCGACCGATCACGACGCGTGGTTTCGAAGAGGAGGTGCGCGCTCTGGCGAAGGGCTTCATGGCCCAGGGCATCCAGGCAGGCGACCCGATCGCGATCATGGCGCCCACGCGCTACGAGTGGGCCGTCGCCGACCTCGCGGCCTGGTTCGCCGGTGCCGTCGTCGTGCCGATCTACGAGACCTCCTCGCCGTCGCAGGTGAACGCCATCGTCGCGGATGCCGGTGTGCGTCTGGCGATCGGTGGCACCTCGGAGCACACGGCGCTCCTACAGGAGGCGCTCGCGAAGACGAACGCCGTCACGCTCGGCGCGTGGACGATGGATGCCGAGACGACCGGCGCCCTTGCCGATCTGGTCGCGGGCGGTGTCGGCGTCACCGACGAGGAACTCGAGGCCCGCAGAACGACCGCCACCCAGGACGATCCTGCGACGATCGTCTACACCTCGGGCACCACGGGCGAGCCCAAGGGCGTCGTGCTCACCCACCGGAACTTCCTCGGCCAGGTGCTCAACATCGCCGCCGCGTACAGCGAGATCGTGAACGAAGACGGCAACACCGTCATCTTCCTGCCCCTCGCTCATGTGCTGGCGCGCGGGCTTCAGCTGATCTGCCTGGCCAGCGGCATGCGCATCGCGCACCTGTCCGACCCGTCGACGGTCGTCGCCACCCTCGATACTCTGCGTCCCACGTTCCTGGTCGTCGTGCCGCGGGTGCTGCAGAAGATCCAGGCGGCCGCCGCGGGCAAAGCCGCCGACAAGGGCCTCGCGGGAGTCTGGGCGAAGGCCGAGGCCACGGCCATCGCGTGGGGCCGCCGCGCCGAGCGGATCGACGCCGGCAGGCGCATCGCCAGGAACCGCGGCCTCCGCGTGCGCCACCGCGTCTTCGACGCCCTCTTCTACCGGCGTCTTCGCACCGTGATGGGTGGGAGGGTCGGGTACATCCTGTCGGGCGGAGCGGCCCTCGACACCGAGCTCTCGCTCTTCTTCCGCGGCATCGGGGTCCCCGTCATCGAGGGCTACGGCCTCACCGAGACGACGGCGCCGCTCACCGGCAACCTGCCCGGTCGCATCGCCTCGGGCAGCGTCGGCTCGCCCCTGCCGGGACTCACCGTTCGCATCAGCGATGAGGGCGAAGTTCTGGCCCGCGGCCTCGGCGTCTTCAGCGGCTATCGCAACCCGGCCCACGACGAGGGCGCCTTCGTCGACGGCTTCTTCCGCACCGGCGATCTCGGGCGACTCGACGAGCAGGGCAGGTTGATCCTCGAAGGCCGGCTCAAGGACGTGATCGTGACGTCGAACGGCAAGACGATCGTGCCAACCCGCTGGGAGAGCGCGGTCGAAGCGAATCCGCTCGTCTCGCACGCGGTGATGGTCGGCGAGGGCAAGCCGTACCTCTCCGCGCTGCTCGTCCTCGACCCGGAGCAGGCCAGGGCGTGGGCCGCCGCGGAAGGCACCAGCATCCCCCTGGCCGCGCCGTCCGACATCCGTGCGGTGAACGACCCGGCGCTGCGCGCCCACCTGCAGCGCGCCGTCGACGCCGCCAATGCCCTCGTGGCGCGCAGCGAGCAGGTCCGCCGGTTCAGCGTGGTCTTCGCCGACCTCGACGACCGCGGGCTCGTCACACCGACCATGAAACTCAAGCGGAACGTCGTGCTGGATCGCGCAGCCGTCACCGTCGAAGACCTGTACCTCTGAGAAACAGAAAGCACGCCATGTCCTCCCCCGCACCCACAGCCCCCAAGTCCTCCCGCTCCTCACTCATCGCGATCATCGCCGCGCTCGTGATCGGCGCGCTCGTCGCGCTCGCCGGCAGCCAGAACAGTGCGACGCTAGGCGGCATCCCGCTGTTCGCCCTGGCCGTCGCCGCGGCCTTCGCGATCCAGGTCATCGCTTTCATCCCCGCGATGATCCTGCAGACCGAGCGGTTCTTCGATCTCACCGGCAGCCTCACCTTCCTCGTGATCTCCGCCGCACTCGTCCTCCTGTCGCCCCTGCCCGACGCGCGTAGCTGGATCCTCGCGGCGATGGTGATGCTGTGGGCCGCCCGCCTCGGATCCTTCCTGGCCCTGCGCGTGCACAAGGCCGGATCAGACGGCCGTTTCGACGAGATCAAGAGCTCCCCGCTGCGCTTTCTTCAGGTGTGGGTGATCCAGGGCGCGTGGGTGTCGCTGACCGCGGCCGCCGCCTGGATCGCGATCAGCACGGATGCCGGTGCCCGCGCCCCCATCGGGTGGCTGACCGTCGTGGGCATCATCGTGTGGGTCATCGGCATGGCGATCGAGATCGTCGCCGACGCGCAGAAGTCGGCGTTCCGCGCAGACCCGCAGAACCGGGACGAATTCATCCGCACCGGCCTGTGGTCGCGGTCGCGCCACCCCAACTACTTCGGCGAGATCGTCATCTGGGTGGGCGTGTTCGTCACCGCCGCTCCGGTGCTGGCCGGATGGCAGTGGGTCGCACTCCTCTCGCCGCTGTTCGTGATCCTGCTGCTCACCCGGGTCAGCGGCATCCCGCTGCTGGAGGCGCGCGCCGAGAAGAAGTGGGGCGATCGCGCCGACTACATCGCCTACCGCGAGAACACGCCCTCCCTGATCCCGCGGCTCACGCGGCCGGCCGTGCGCGAGAAGGCCGCATAGACCCTCAGCGCACCTCGATACCGAGGTCCCGCGTGAAGGCGCCCTCCTCGAGCCGCGCCTTCACTGTGGCGAGGAACCGCGCGGCATCAGCGCCATCGATGATGCGGTGGTCGTAAGAGAGCGCCAGATAGACCATGGAGCGCACGGCGATCGCCTCCACGCCCTCCGCGGATTCGACCACTGCGCGCTTCACGACCATTCCCGTGCCGAGGATCGCAGATTGGGGCTGGAAGACGATCGGGGTGTCGAACAGCGCGCCCCGCGACCCCGTGTTGGTGAGGGTGAACGTGCCGCCGGCGAGCTCGTCCGGCTGCAGCCGATTGCTGCGCGTACGCTCCGCGAGGTCGGCGATCTGCGCGGTGAGACCGGCGATGTCGAGGTCTGCGGCGTTGCGGATCACCGGCGCCAAGAGGCCCCTTTCCGTGTCGACCGCGATGCTCAGGTTCTCCCGATCCGGGTAGACGACGTCATCTCCATCGACGATGGCGTTGATGATCGGGTGGGTGCGCAGCGCTTCGGCCGCAGCGATCGCGAAGAACGGCAGGAACGTGAGGCGGTGGCCGGTCGTGCGAAGGAACTCGGCCTTGACCCGATCCCGAAGGTGAGCGACGCGACTCACATCGACCTCGACGACGCTCGTGACCTGCGCCATCGACGTCATCGACGCGACCGCCCGCTGGGCGATCACTCGCCGTAGCCGCGTCATCGGCACCGTGGTGCCGCGCAAGGGTGATGGCTCGTTCCGCTTACGTGGGACGGATTCACTCATGTGTTCTGCCTCCTTCGTGGCGCAGGGCTCTTCGCCGCTCGTGCGGCAGTCGAGGTCGACAAGATTGATACCCCCACCCCCTATGGGTATAGGCTACACCGCGACCCGCCACTCGGCGCCGCTTCATAGGAGGAACGACAATGTCCACACCCCGACCCCTGTCACCAGCGAAGCGGTGGCTCGGCCTCGTGCTGATAGCCACCGCACAGTTCGTCGTCATCATGGACACCTCGATCATCGGTGTCGCCCTGCCTGATATCCAGCGGGACCTCGGCTTCACGCCGGAGTCCCTGTCGTGGGTGTTCAACGCGTACGTGGTCGCCTTCGGGGGACTGCTGCTCTTGGGAGGCCGACTGTCCGACGCCTTCGGCGCTCGAAAGATCTTCGTGCTCGGCTGGCTCATCCTGATCGCCGGTTCGATCCTGGCGGGAGCGGCCGGGAGCGTCGGTGTCGAGATCGCCGGTCGCGCGATCCAAGGCGCCGGATCAGCGCTGATCGCGCCGGCCGCCCTGACCCTTCTGATGATGCTGTTCGGCGGCACATCTGATCTACCCAAGGCATTCGCCGTCTACGGCGCCGCAGCGCCCATCGGCGGCACTGCCGGCGTCTTCCTCGGCGGAGTCCTGACCGAGTACGCGAGCTGGCCATGGGTGTTCTACGTGACCGTGCCGATCGCGCTCTTCGTGCTCGCATTCTCCGCGACGACACTCCCCCGCACCGTCCGAAAGGCGACGGGGTCGATCGATGTCGCCGGAGCCGTCACGGTCACGGTGGGACTGGCCGCCGTGGTCTACGCCGTCGTCAACGCCCCGGAAGTCGGCTGGCTCACCTGGTCCACTCTGGGCATGCTGGCGGCCGGCATCATGCTCCTGGTCATCTTCTTCCTGATCCAGGCGCGCAGCCGCACCCCGCTGCTTCGTCTCGGCCTGCTCCGCGCCCCTCTCCTGGGCGCCGCGAACGGTGCACAGCTCATGCTCGGCGCCGCGTGGGTGTCGATGTGGTTCTTCCTGAACCTCTACCTGCAGCAGGTCCTCGGTGCGAGCGCCTTCGCCGCCGGCGCCGCACTGCTGCCGATGACCGGCCTGGTCGTGATCGTCATGATCGCGCTGGCGCCGCGACTCCAGGAGCGGTTCGGGGCGAAGTCGCTGATCGTCAGCGGCCTCCTGCTTCTGGCAGCAGGACTGGCCTGGCTCGCGTTCGTACGGCCCGACGGCAACTATGTGGTGGACGTTCTTCCCGCATCGCTGCTCGCCGCCCTCGGCATGTCGCTCGCGTTCGTGCCGTCGCTGGGCACGGCCATCAACGCGGCCCCACCCGCCGAGACCGGCGTCGCGTCCGGACTGGTGAGCACCAGCTACCAGATCGGATCCGCGCTCGGGCTCGCCGTGCTCACGGCGATCGTCTACGGGATCGCCGGCGCGGAGGCCTCGAAGGTGGAGCTCACCCAGGGGTACTCCGCGGCCTTCGTCGGTGCGGCGATCCTCGCTCTCCTCGGAGCGATCATCACGGCGATCACCATGACGAAGCCACGGGCGTCCGCCGCGGTTCCCGTCGAGTCGTACTCGATATAGCCGCAGCCCTCCCGACCACCGATCAGCAAGGAACGAACCGATGCCCTCTCCCACACTGCTCATCGCCTACGACGGATCACCGAACGCGCAGAGCGCGGTGCACACCGTTGCCGGCCTGTTCCCCGGCGCCACCGCGCTGCTCTTCTATGCTCGTCAACCCCTCGAGGGCTTCGCCGCTCATCTGGAAGGCCATCCAGCCTTGGAGAAGCTGCAGGACCTTGACGCTGCGGCACTCGACGCGTCAGAGCGGATCGCTGCCGACGGCGCGCAGCTGGCCCTCGACCTCGGACTGAAGGCGGAGGCTCTCATCTCCTCGACGATGGCCACCGCCTCCGAGGCGATCGTCGAGGCCGCCGAGGTGCGGGGTGTCGATCTGATCGTCCTCGGGTCCCGCGGCCTGCGGGGGTTCACCGCGACCGTGCTGGGAAGCACCTCCGCGAATGTGCTCCACCATGCCACCCGTCCGACCCTCGTGATCCCCTCGGACGACGTGGCCGCAGCCCGCCGCACCAACCGAGGGGCCACCCCGCCCCGTAGGTGAGCACCGACCGGATCTGCGCCGGATCTGTCACGCCTCAGGGGTGACAGATCCGGCCCTCCCCCGCGCGGAGGAGAACCGGGCCGGTTGAAGGAATACCCCACCGGGGTATACGGTTATGACGAGTACCCCATACGGGTACTGACCACGAGAAGAGGAAACGCGATGACCACGAACGAGTTCCAGGTGACCGGCATGACCTGCGGACACTGCGAGATGTCGATCCGCGAAGAGGTCTCCGAAGTCCCGGGTGTCGAAGACATCCAGGTGAGCGCACAGACGGGCACGCTCGTCGTCACCGGCTCCGGTTCCCTCGACGATGCGCAGATTCTGGCTGCCGTCGCGGAGGCGGGGTACTCGGCGGTGCGGACGGTATGAACGCCGGGGCGCGCCTCACGATCTACGGGATCGGCGTGGTGGTGGCGTTCGGTGGGGCCTTCGGCCTCGCCAGCGCCATCGTTCCCCCGAGCGTTGTCAGCGAGTGGAAGGAAGGTACGGAGATGAACAGTCACGACGGCGGCCACGATGCTGCCACGACGGCCGCGGAGGAGTCCGCGAATGTCGCTGCGGACAGCCTGAAAGGCCTCTCGCTCGGCCTGGAAGGATACGTCCTGTCGCCGGTCGAGGCGCCGGGAGCCGTCGCAACCTCCGGCGAGCTGCAGTTCCAGATCCTCGACGCCGCAGGCACCCCGGTCACGGACTACACGACCGCGCATGACAAGGACCTGCACCTGATCGTGGTGCGCTCGGACGGGAGCCTGTTCCGTCACGTCCACCCGACGCTGGATGAGAGCACGGGCATGTGGTCACTGCCGTGGGAATGGACGGAAGCCGGGACCTATCGCGTCTTCGCGGACTTCACCCCCGCCGGCACGGATGCCCCTTCGCTCACTCTCACGCGCACGGTCCAGGTGGCGGGCGAGTTCACCCCGGTGGCGCCGCAGCCGACGCAGACCGCACAGGTCGGCGACTTCACGGTCTCGCTCGACGGCGACCTCACGGCGGGAACAGCGAAAGACCTCACCCTCACCGTGACGCGAGACGGCAAGCCCGTCACCGCTCTGGAGCCCTACCTGGGGGCTTTCGGCCATCTCGTCGCATTGCGCGACGGCGACCTCGCCTACCTGCACGTGCACGCCAAGGGGGAAGAGCCTGAGGTCGGCGAGACCTCAGGGCCCGAGATCGAGTTCGCCGCCGAGGCGCCGACCGCCGGCCGGTACTTCCTGTACCTCGACTTCCAGGTCGACGGACAGGTGCACACCGCCGAGTTCGTGGTCGACGCCGCTTCGGGGGATGACGCGGCCGTGTCCGACGGCGACTCCCACGACGACGGGCACTGAGCGACGAGCATCGCCCTGCGGCAGCTCCGCGCTGCTGCCCGCACACACAGCCGACAGAAGGAAAAGCACATGAGTACATCAGCACCTCCGAGCATGGGGTCAGGCGTCGAGTTGGAGATCGGCGGGATGACCTGCGCGTCGTGCGCGATGCGGATCGAGAAGAAGCTGAACAAGCTCGAGGGTGTCGTGGCGACCGTGAACTACGCGACCGAGAAGGCGAAGATCACGGTACCTGACGGCTACGACCCTGCGGTGCTGATCGCCGAGGTGGAGAAGACGGGGTACTCCGCGGCCCTGCCCGCCCCGAAGGGGAAGAGGAACGACCAGGCGGCCGCCGGTGACGCCGATGACGCGGATCCTGAATTGCGGTCGCTGCGCAACCGACTGATCGGCGCGATCGTGCTGACCGTGCCCGTGATCGCGATGGCGATGATCCCCGCGCTGCAGTTCACGTACTGGCAGTGGGCCTCGCTCGCGCTGGCTGCTCCTGTGATCCTCTGGGCGGCATGGCCCTTCCATAAGGCCGCATGGACCAACCTGAAGCACGGCGCCGCCACGATGGACACGCTCATCTCGATGGGCACCTCGGCCGCGTTCCTGTGGTCGTTGTACGCACTGTTCTTCGGCACAGCGGGCACGCCAGGCATGACGCACCCGTTCGAGTTCGCGCTGGCCCCGTCCGACGGGGCGGCGAACATCTACCTCGAGGTGGGCGCAGGGGTGACCATGTTCATCCTCGCCGGGCGGTACTTCGAGAAGCGGTCGAAGAAGCAGGCCGGCGCGGCCCTGCGCGCGCTTCTCGAACTCGGCGCGAAAGAGGTCGCCGTCCTGCGTGGCGGTGTGGAGACGAAGATCCCCGTCGAGGATCTCCAGGTGGGCGACGAGTTCATCGTGCGCCCCGGGGAGAAGATCGCCACCGACGGCGTGGTCGTCTCCGGCACCTCGGCCGTGGACGCATCCATGCTCACCGGAGAGGCCGTCCCGGTCGAGGTCGCCGAGGGCGACGCCGTCACCGGTGCCACGACGAACGTCGGCGGCCGACTCGTGATCCGTGCGACGCGAATCGGGTCGGACACGCAACTGGCACAGATGGCGCAGCTGGTCGAGGACGCCCAGACCGGGAAGGCCGAGGTGCAGCGCCTCGCCGACCGGATCTCCGGGGTGTTCGTGCCGATCGTGATCGTGATCGCCTTCGTGGCGCTCGGCGGCTGGCTCGGGGCAGGATTCCCCGTGACCGCGGCGTTCACGGCGGCGGTCGCCGTGCTCGTGATCGCCTGCCCGTGCGCGCTCGGTCTGGCGACCCCCACGGCGCTTCTGGTCGGCACTGGTCGCGGCGCGCAGATGGGCGTGCTCATCAAGGGCCCAGAGGTTCTGGAGTCCACCCGCAAGGTCGACACCGTCGTGCTCGACAAGACCGGCACCGTCACCACCGGCAAGATGACACTCGTCGGCGTGTTCACAGAGGACCGCACAGATCGTGCAGAACTGCTGCGGCTGGCCGGCGCCCTGGAGGATGCCTCGGAGCACCCCATCGCACAGGCGATCGCCAAGGGGGCGACCCAGGAGGTCGGTTCTCTGCCGACCCCCTCGGACTTCGCGAACATCGAGGGCAAGGGAGTACAGGGGATCGTCGACGGCCACGCCGTGCTCGTCGGCCGCGATTCGCTCCTCGCCGAGTGGTCGCAGCAGCTGAGCCGTGAACTCGCGTCGACGAAGGCCCGCGCCGAGAGCGAGGGAAAGACCGTCGTCGCCGTGGGGTGGGACGGTCAGGCCCGAGGCATCCTCGTCGTGGCCGACACCGTGAAGCCGAGCAGCGCCGAAGCGATCGCTCAGTTCAAGGCGATCGGGTTGACCCCGATCCTGCTCACCGGAGACAACGAGGCCGTGGCCCGGCAGATCGCGGCCGAGGTGGGTATCGAGGAGGTCATCGCCGAAGTCCTCCCGAAGGACAAGGTCGATGTCGTCACCCGATTGCAGCGCGAAGGCAAGGTGGTCGCGATGATCGGCGACGGCGTCAACGACGCCCCCGCGCTCGCACAGGCCGATCTCGGACTCGCGATGGGTACCGGCGCGGATGTCGCGATCGAAGCATCCGACATCACCCTGGTGCGCGGCGATCTGCGCAGCGCGGTCGACGCGATCCGGCTGTCGCGAAAGACACTCGGAACGATCAAGACCAACCTGTTCTGGGCCTTCGCCTACAACGTCGCGGCGATCCCCGTCGCCGCACTCGGAATGCTCAACCCCATGCTCGCCGGCGCGGCGATGGCGCTTTCCAGCGTCTTCGTCGTCGGCAACAGCCTGCGCCTGCGCGGGTTCAAGAGCATCGCCAAGTGATGACACGCACCATCTCCCTCCGCCAGAAGCACTCGAGAAAGGAACCATCCCGCATGACGAACAACACCGAGGCCGCTCCCAGCTGTTGCAGCACCAGCGCCATCAACCCCGCCGCCACAGGCAACGGCCGCGAGAACCTGTTGACCGGCAGTGCAGGCGACGACCTCACCACCTGCCCGGTCATGGTCGGCAACCCGGTCAGCAAGAAGGCCGCGGAGGCCGCCGGCCTCTACCGTGACCACGAGGACGAGCGATACTACTTCTGCTGCGCCGGGTGCGGTCCGGCCTTCGACTCGGACCCCGCCAAGTACGCCGCCCAGATGGCGTGAGCCCGACGCGGGGTTCGCGGCGCCTCTGCGTGCGCCGTGAACCCCGCGGCGTCGTGGAGAGAAGCGCCGCCGAGGCACCGGCCCCACAGCGCGCAGCCGCCTTCGTGACCCCGCACACATCCGGTCGCGACACTCGGTTCCCGCGGACATGACTTCGTGCGCCGGGCACGACAGGCTGGAGACGAACCGGCGTTCCTGCCACCCCAGAACAAGGGAGTCTCCATGTCCAGCGAAACCCTCGTGGTGCCGCTCATCGATCAGCTCGATGCCTTCTTCGGCCAGTACACGGCGGCGGGCCAGTCGCCGGGGCTCGTGTACGGACTCGTCGGGGCCGACGGCCTCGAGCACACCCGGGGGTTCGGGACCGCCGACGACCAGGGTAACGCCCCCGACGCCGACACGGTCTTCCCGATCGCGTCGATGACCAAGAGCTTCGTAGCGCTCGGCGCGCTGCTCGCCCGGGACCGCGGACTCCTCGACCTTGACGCCCCCATCACCGACTTCTATCCGCAGTGGCACGGCACCGTGGGCGATGAGCCGGCTGTCGTCCCGACCCTGCGGCAGCTGCTCAGCATGGGCGGCGGTCTCACCGAGGACAACTCGTGGGTCGACCCGTTCCTGGGCCTGTCCGAAGCGGAGCTCGTCGAGCGGATCCGACCGGGCTTCAACTACAGCAACCATCCCGGCAGCGCCTTCGAGTACTCGAACATCGGCTTCACGATGGCGGGGCTCGCGGTGGGCAAGGCCGTCGGTCGGCGCGTGGAGGACTGGGTCACCGACGAGATCCTGCGGCCGCTCGGGATGAACAGCACGTGGTTCGACAACCGTGCCCCGGAGGGCGGCACTCTCCGGGCGGTCGGCTACTCGCTGAACACCGAGGGCGAATGGGCGGGGTTCCCTCCGGCCGTGTCCGACGCCATGGCCGCGGCAGGAGGCATGCAGTCGACGATCACCGACCTGAGCGTCTGGGTGCGCTTCCTCGCCGCGGCCACCCGACCAGCCACGGCCAGTGCGGACGATGGCGACGCGGTCGTCAGCCGGGCCTCACGGCGCGAGCTGCAGCGCATTCATCAGGTCGACACCCCCTCCCTCCAGGCGCGACCCGATGGCACCTGGAAGTTCGTCACGGGCGGCTACGCGCTCGGCCTCTTCGTGCGTGAAGACCTGCACCGCGGCCGGATCGTCACCCACAGCGGCGGTCTTCCCGGGTTCATCCTGAACATGGTGTGGCACGCCGATTCCGGTACCGGTGTCGTCGTGCTCACCAACAGCCACCGGGGCAACCCCGTGGCTCTGTCGGAGGATGCGCTGTTCCGCGCCCTCGCCATGCACGACACCCCCGCCCGGACCGTGCGGCCGTGGCCGGAGACGCGGCGACTGATGGCGGCAGCAGACGCGCTGGTCCGCTCCTGGGATGACGATGCGGTCGCCGAGATCTTCGCCGACAACATCGACTTCGATCGTCCGCTTCCTCAGCGCCGCGCCTCGATCGACGAGCTCATCGCCCAGGTGGGTCCGCTGCGCCAGGATGCCGGAGCACCGGAGATCGTCTCCTCGGCGACTCCGGCCGACATCACGTGGTCGATCCCCGCCGAGCGGGGCGAGCTGATCTGCATGATCCACCTCACCCCGGTGCGGCCAGCGCAGATCCAGGAGTTCGAGGTGATCGCGGTCGACCGCGGCGTGCCGCGCGCGGCCCGGCCCACCGACGTCTCCGCCCGACGTCGCACCTACGCCCGCCCGACGGTGAGCCCGCTGCCGAACACGCACGTCGTCTGAGGCGACGGCGCCTCGGTCAGCCGCGAAGTGCCTTGCGCGCCTTCTTGGCCGCCTTCTCGGCGGCCTTGTGGCGCTGCTTCCTGGCCTTCGGGTCGTTCCACATCCGCACCAGCTGATGCCTCACCGACTCGCCCTTGTTGATCTGCACGGTCGCTGACCGGCTGCCGAGGACGTACGCGACGAAGGCGACGCCGACGACGAGGAGGATCTTGTTGCGCATGATGCCTGCTTTCTGCGGAGGTGGGGCGACCCGCGCGCTCAGGAGAGTCGACGCTGGTCGTGCGCGAGGCGGGCCCGAAGGCTCGTGTGGACCGAGACGAACGTCTCGGTGTCGCGGCCGGTCAGGACCGCGAGGTTGGCGAGCAGTCGGTCGACATGGTCGACGAGCTCGCGCGGATCGGTGTTCTGCCGCGGGGTGACCGACACGTGCAGCACCGGACGGCGGCGCACGTCGTTGGCCGTGACCTGCGCCGAGAGGACCTCGTCCCGAGTGGTGAGGGAGTTCTTCACCGCATCCGAGACGAACGATTCGTTGACGGTCACGCGGCCCAGAGGGTTCTGTGCTCCCGTCGAGCGGAGCACGGTCTTCGAGCGGCGACCCGCGATGCTCGTGAGCGCGAGGATCAGCAGGACGATGACGACCACGATCGCCACGACAGCGCCGATGCCGATCCATGACAGGCCGCCACCGGCGATCGCGGTCGCGGCGATCGCCTGGTCGAGCCAGGACTGCGCGTCCTCGCCACCTGCGGCCCAGATGTCCGACGCCGTCGGCCAGCTCATGATGGCGATGCCGAGGGCGCCGAGCCCGAGGAACAGCACCCCGATGATCAGGAGCAGGGTGCGATTCAACGCACGATTGGTGTTGTTCACAGTTCGTCCTCCTTCTCGGCGGGTCGCTCGATGCGCACCCGGGTGCGGACCCGGTGGGCCAGCCGGTAGGTCTGCAGCTCCGCCTCGGCGGCCGAGGCCACGTCGGCC
Organism: Microbacterium sp. Root322; assembly: GCF_001425645.1. NCBI lineage: Bacteria > Bacillati > Actinomycetota > Actinomycetes > Micrococcales > Microbacteriaceae > Microbacterium > Microbacterium sp. Root322. The sequence continues at coordinate 1,065,436 of NZ_LMCS01000002.1, forward strand.
TTGTCGAGCGGGATGCCGATGCCGGGGCGCACGGTCACGTCGACGGTGCGATGACCGACGCCGACGGTGATGCTGTCGCGGGCGAGGCCGGTCTCCTCTGCGAGGTGCTGGGCCAGCGCGCTGGCGATCACACCGTTGTCCACGACCACGGCCCGTCCACCCCCGTCCAGGACGTGCTTCGAGAGCCGCCCCGGGGTGATGGCCAGCACGATGAAGATCACGCCGATGAGGGCGAGGACGACGCTGCCGGCGATCACGAGCCCGGCGGGCTGCGCGGTGGGAAGCCCGATGAGCCACCCTCCGGCTGCGGCGGGACCGATCAGGAGCGCGGGCTGCGCGGCGAGGCTCAACACGATCTCGAGCCCGATGTATGCGAGGGCCAGGATCAGCAGGACCACCGCGACGAACATCGCGACGGTCCGCGGCGAGTGCGTCTCGCGCCGGATGACGCGGCGCAGAACCGGGGTGCTCATTGCACTCGTCTCCTTTCCGGGATGGTGGCACCGGTGACGGTGAGGTTGATGCGGATGACGTTGCGTCCGAGGATCGTGCTCAGGTGCTGCTGCAACTGCTCCTGCAGATCCCGCGCCCGCTCGAGAACAGGCACGGTCTGAGCGATCGCGGCCGTGTCATCCAGTCGGGGGACGGGAAGAGGCGCGGCGATGCGCACCGTGATCCCCCGGGGGTGCTCCGCGACATCGACCTTCACGTCGCTGCGAGGCACCCCGATCAACGTCGCGGACGCCTTCTCGGTGACCGTGCGATAGACACGCTCCTTCACCTCGACGCGACCGCGGAGGGCGGCCCCGCCGGCGGCGACTCCCGAGAGAGCGTCGCCGCCGGCGATGTGCTGGTCGGCACGCATCAGGAGGTGCGCCGCCCGGTGAAGACGTCTGCGAGACCGCGGACGTCGAGCTTGCCGGAGGCGATTCGGCCCACGAGCGCCCCGATGCCCGCGAACACGGCCATGAGGAGGAACCCCCAGAACCCGAACAGCAGGGCGGCGAGGGCCAGCAGAGCGCCGATCAGGGCGCCGACCGTTGTGGCGCTCATGAGACGCGCGACTCCTCGTCGTCGCTGTCGTCGCCGGGCACGTGCACGTCGTTGACCTCGACGTTGACCTCGACGACCTCGAGGCCGACCAGGCGGCTGATCGCACCGGCGACAGCAGCACGGACGTTGTTCGCGACGTCCTGGATGGGTGCCGGGTACTCGACGACGATGGTCAGGTCAGCTGCGGCCTGCGTGTCGCCGACCTCGACCTTGACGCCCTGAGCGAGGTCGGTGGCGTTGATGACGTCGCGGATGGCGCCGAAGGCGCGGGCTCCGCCGCCGCCGAGCGCGTAGACGCCGGGGACCTCACGCGCGGCGATGCCGGCGACCTTGGCCACCACGCCGTCGGCGATGGTCGTCTTACCCGCGGCGTTCTCGTCGGCGGGGACGCGCGAAGCGGAGAATCCGCTCGACCGGTCGACGCGCGACGCGGAGGCGCCGGCAGCCTTCGGAGCAGCCTGAGCGAGCTCCTTCTCGGCCGGAGCGGGGGTGTTCTGGTCCTGGTTTGCCATGAGGTGTCCCATCTCGATCTGAAGACCGGTCGCGGGTCCCGTGTGAGACTCCCGCCGGGAGCGAAACGCTCGCTCGGAGATAGGACGTGCGCGCACGTCGATTCGTCACAAAGTCGTTCCGGATCCGTGCGGGAGCCCGGAAGACCAGGCGCTCAGGCGCTCCCGACCCCGTACATCTCCCCGACCGGGACGGCGGTCGTGAGCACGTTCCCCGGTTGCGCGAGTGGGCAGGCCCACGCCGGGTCGTAGGCGCACGAGGGGTTGTAGGCGAAGTTGAAGTCGAGCACGATCGTGCCGCGCCGGGCGTCGGATCCGAGGTCGGCGCCCTTGACCGTGTCGATCAGGTAGCGTCCGCCGCCGTAGGTTCCGCCGGGGTGGCCGGCCAGCGCATCACGCACCGGGATGAAGAGACCGCCGCCGTAGGAGGCCAGCCGCCAGACGTCGAGCGATCCGGCATCCGGGATCTCCACACGGCCGATCCGCTCGAACGGGACGATGCCGTCGGTGCCGGTCGCGAACTCGAAGCCGCCGGGATCTGCGGGGAGCATCGGCAGTTCGAAGCGCCACTGCGGGTCGTACGAGGCGATCGGGAGCCCCTCGAACAGCGCCCTGTCCTCGAGCAGCAACGGAGTGGCCGGGTGGTGGAGCATCAGATCGTCCCGCTCGATCCGCCAGAGTTCGTGCGCCTCCTCCGGGGAGTCCGCGATCCGCACGGCGTCGTACAGGGCGAAGACCCGACGCCGCCAGTCGACGACCTCCATGGCGGTGCGCGCAGCTGTGCTCGTCATGGCCCCAGGCTACGCGGCGCTGCCGACGACGGCGCCTCAGCTCGCGGTGGGGCCCGCGATCATCTCGGCGTATCCCTCGCGATAGGTCGGATACTCGAGGGTGCCGAGCAGCGACCGCAGCAACGACCCGTCGTACACGAAGCCGCCCGGGTCCGCAGAGTCGATGTCGGGAGGCACATCGACACCGAGCTCGCGCGCGATGAACCCGACGACCTCTCCCAGCGGTGCCGGGCTCTCGTCGACGGCGTGCACGAGCCGTGGAGGGGCGGGCGTCCGCAGCAGCAGTTCGAGGGTGCGCACCAGGTCGGTCTCGTGGATGCGGTTCGTGCGCCGCGCGTGTTCGACCGCCGCGCCTTCGCGCACCTTCCGCAGCAGGAAGTCGCGGCCGGGTCCGTAGATGCCGGCCGGCCTCACGACGACCGCATCGAAGATCTCGACGGCCGCCCGCTCGCCGTCGCGCAGTCCTCGCGAGCGCGCGCTCGTCGGTTCCGGATCGTCCTGCTCGGTGATCGGCCGCGCGGCCCCTGGACCGTCGAACACCCCGGTCGACGACACGAACACGGTGCGGGCCGGGATCGCGGGCAGAGCCTCGGCGAGATGCGTCAACGCCGTGCGGTAGGCCGACACGCCCTCGCCGGGCGGAAGCGTGACGACCATCGCGTCGACCGCGGGAAGTCGCGAGGCGAGCGGCGCCGCGAGGTCGGCGCGGATCCCGGTCACGCCGGCCGGCGGCTCGGCGTCGCTCCTGCGCAGCGCGAGCACCTCGCCGTGCTCGAGGATCAGCGGTGCGAGGCGGGCGGCGATCTTGCCGGAGCCGACGAGGAGCGTGCGGGAGGGGGTGGTCATCGCGGAGCCGTCGATCTGTCGGGATCAGCCTGCGGCGAGCGCGGGCAGAGCGACACCGTGCAGTGCCTCGACGACGGGGGCCAGTTCCGGCTGCGCCGCCGCGTCTTCGAGCACCCGCTCGAGGGCGGCGTCATGGATCGGTCGCGCTTGTTCGTAGAGCTCGCGACCTGCGGGAGTGAGCTCGGTGTAGATGCCGCGACGGTCATCGGCACACAGGATGCGTGTGAGGAGACCGCGGTCCTCGAGGCGGTTGACCAGGCGGGTCGTGGCGCTGGGGCTCAGGGCCGCCGCACGCGCGAGCTGCTGCATCCGCATGTGCCATCCGTCCTGCCTGTCGAGCGCGTCGAGCACGGTGTACTCGACGACCGAGAGCGATGCCGCCTCTCCCAGGCTGCGCTCGAGCGCGGTCTCGATCAGGCCGTGCAGGGCGGCGAGCGTCCGCCAGCCCTGCGCACGCACCTCGACCGCGTCGTCACCGATACCCATGGCCATCCTCCGAGATAGTTGCTTGCGCCAGATACTTGCGTGTGCAATCATTAACGTTCGATGCGCAATATGCGGCGTCTGCAAGTATCCCCACCAATCTATCAGGAGAATCGTCATGCCTCCAGGACTGATCGCCCTCGCCATCGGGGCGTTCGGCATCGGACTCACCGAGTTCGTCATCATGGGCCTGCTGCCCGAAGTCGCCCACGACTTCGGCGTCACCGAGTCGGCAGCCGGCTGGCTCATCTCCGGCTACGCGCTGGCTGTGGTGGTCGGCGCACTCGTGCTCACCGCCGCGGCCACCCGGCTGCCCAAGAAGCCCGTGCTGCTCGGGCTCATCGTGCTGTTCATCATCGGCAACGCCCTCACCGCTCTCGCCGACGACTACGGCGTCGCGATGCTCGGCCGCATCATCGCCGCCCTCTGCCATGGTGCGTTCTTCGGCATCGGGTCGGTCGTCGCCGCCGGCCTCGTCGCCCCGGAGAAGAAGGCCGGCGCGATCGCGATCATGTTCACCGGCCTCACCGCCGCGAACGTCTTCGGTGTGCCGTTCGGCACCTTCCTCGGTCAGGAGCTGGGCTGGCGCTCGACCTTCTGGGCGATCTCCGGCATCGGCGTGCTGGCCTTCCTCGGCATCGCCCTCCTCGTCCCGCGCCTTCCTCGCCCCACCGCCCAGGTGAGCCTCCGCGGTGAGCTCGCCGCCTTCCGCTCCGGACAGGTGTGGTTCTCGCTCGTCGTCACGATCCTCGCGTTCGGCGGGATGTTCGGCGCCTTCACCTACATCGCCTACACGCTCACCGAGGTGAGCGGCTTCGCCACCTCCGCCGTGCCGTGGCTGCTCGTGCTGTTCGGCGCCGGCCTCGTGCTCGGCAACTGGCTGGGCGGACGCCTCGCCGATCGCGCGATCGACCGCACCCTGGTCATCTTCATCGCCGCTCTCGTGATCGTCCTCGTGCTCTTCGCCGCATCGGCGCAGTCGGGCGTGGCCACGATCGTCGCCCTGTTCCTCATGGGCGGCTTCGGCTTCGGCACGGTCCCGGGTCTGCAGAGCCGCGTCATGCAGTACGCGGGCGGCGCACCCACCCTCGCCTCCGGTGCGAACATCGGGGCGTTCAACATCGGCAACGCGCTCGGCGCCTGGGCGGGCGGAGTCGGCATCTCCGCCGGTCTCGGCTACACCTCGCCGATCTGGATGGGGGCGATCCTCACCGGCGTCGCACTCGTCGTGATGGTCGTCGCCGCGGCCCGCGCCAGAGTCCGCGCCGCGGATGCCCGGGATGCGGAGCCGACCCCCACCGCATCGGTGCCGGTCGGCTGACGCTTCCGCACGCAGAAGCGCCGCACCCTCCGAGGAGGATGCGGCGCTTCGGGCATGCGGAGGACTACTCCGCTGCGGCGATCTTCTTGGCGTCGTCCGTGTTGAGCACCCGGAACAGGATCGCCGCGATCACGGCTCCGACGACGGGGGCGACGAGGTAGAGCCACAGCGAGCTCCAGGCGAAGTGACCGCTGACCGAGAGGCCGAGCGCGACGGCCGGGTTGAAGCCGCCACCCGAGATCGAGCCGACGGTCGCCGCGCCCACGAACACGGTCGCACCGATAGCGAGACCGTAGAACGAGTTGCCCGCGGTGTCCTTCGACGTGGCGGTGTTGAGCACGACCCACACGAGGATCAGCGTGAAGAGCGCCTCGACGAGGAACGCAGGGCCGACCTCGACGATCATGGCCTTCTCGCCGACGGGCCACACGGACATGCTGACGAGCGCGGCCAGTGCGCCACCGACGAACTGGGCGATGAGGTAGGAGATGAAGTCGGCGACGCTGAGGCCGCCGCGCAGGAACACGCCGACCGAGACGGCCGGGTTGAGGTGTGCACCCGAGATGTGGCCCGTCGAGAACACGAGCACCATCAGGGTGAAGCCGATCGCGAGCGGAGTCAGCGGGCTGCCACTGTTCACTGCCGCGATGATCGCGAGGACGAAGAGGAAGGTGGCGAGCGCCTCTGCGAGCGCCTTGCGTGCCGTACCGGTCATGAGAGTGCCCTTTGTATCGGAGATTCGAGAGAGAGGAAGCCCGTCCTGCCCGCATACTCCGGTCGACCGAGCCTCTTGCGGCACTGACGCTATCGCCGGATCCCGCGGAATTCCGGGAGCCGCGCGGGCTTTCTGTGAATTCGCTGAGCCTGAAGACGGGCGCCGATCGGCGGGCGGTCGGTCGGCGAGGAGGCCACGGCGTCGGGATGTCAACCCCGTGGCCGCTCTCGCCTCTCCCCCGTAGCTTTCGAGGATGACGACCGAGACCGCGCCCGCCGCCGAGACCTCGACCCGGCTGCGGAGGGCGATCACCGGGCCTCTCCTGTTCGCCTTCATCCTGGGAGACGTGCTGGGCGCCGGCATCTACGCGCTGATGGGCGTGCTCTCCGAGAAGGTCGGCGGGATGCTGTGGGCACCCCTGCTCCTGGCACTGCTTCTCGCGATGCTCACCGCGGGCTCGTATGCCGAGCTCGTCACCAAATACCCTCGCGCCGGTGGAGCAGCGGTCTTCGCCGAGCGCGCCTTCCACAGCCCGCTGGTGTCGTTCCTGGTCGGATTCAGCATGCTCGCGGCGGGCGTCACGAGCGCGGCCGGACTGGCCATCGCGTTCGCGGGCGACTACCTGGGCACGTTCCTCGACCTGCCGACGATCCCGGTCGCCATCGCGTTCCTCGCCCTCGTCGGCCTACTGAACGCCCGCGGCATCCGGGAGTCCATGGGAGCCAATCTCGTGATGACGGCGATCGAGCTCAGCGGCCTCGTCATCGTCGTCGCCGTGGTCGCGATCTTCGTCGGCGGCGGTGGCGGTGACCTCTCCCGTGTCACCGAGGTGCCGGAGGGCACGAATGCTGCGATCGCGGTGCTGTCGGGCGCCGTCATCGCCTACTACTCGTTCGTCGGGTTCGAGACCTCCGCGAACATGATCGAAGAGGTGAAGGATCCGCGCCGCACGTACCCCCGCGCCCTCTTCGGCGCACTGTTCACCGCCGGAGCGGTCTACGTGCTGGTCGGGTTGGCGAGCGCGATCGCGCTCCCGCCCGCAGCACTGCAGGAGTCGAGCGGACCCCTGCTCGCCGTCGTGGAGGCCACCGGCGTCAGCATCCCCTCCTGGCTGTTCAGCCTCATCGCGCTCGTCGCCGTCGCCAACGGCGCACTGCTGACGATGATCATGGTCAGCCGCCTGACCTACGGCATGGCCGAGCAGAACCTCCTGCCCGCCACCCTCGGCCGCGTGCTCCCGAAGAGGCGGACTCCCTGGGTCGCGATCCTCACCACCACCCTCGTGGCGATGGGCCTGACCCTCGTCGGGGATCTGGCAACGCTCGCCGAGACCGTCGTGCTGCTGCTTCTGGTCGTCTTCCTCAGCGTCAACGTGTCCGTGCTGGTGCTGCGTCGGGACCGCGTCGAGAACGATCACTTCCGCGTGTGGACCTTCGTCCCCGTGCTCGGCATCGGGTCCTGCATCCTGCTGCTGACCCAGCAGCGTCCGGCCGTCTGGCTCTTCGGTGGGATCCTGCTCGCCGTCGGCGGTGTGCTCTACCTGCTGGCGCTCTGGGGCAGGAAGCACGCCGAGAAGAGGAACGAGACCTCCGGCGGCGAACCCGTCGGCAACCCGAAGGAGAACCATGAGCACGCCTGAGCACGCATCCGACGAAGAGATGACGAGCGCACAGAAGCGACACGACCAGCTGACGGCGGCGCCGGAGGCCACCGAGGCCGACGCCGCGCCCCGCATCGAGGTCAGTGAGCACGACGGGAACACCCGCATCGACATCGCCCCGGAGGCGCCTGTGCGTCCGGGACCCGGCCCGGGAATGCCCGAGGCCGATCCCGAGGGCTGACACATCCGGTCGGGCTCAGGACGAGCCCGAAGGAGGTAGGGGCGGCACGTGGGGGTGTGCCGCCCCTGTTGGGGAGGTGCTGTGCACCAGGTGACGGGGAGGTGTCACCGAGCCCGGGGAGGACTCATCTAGAACAACGGGTGTCCGGGCGGAATCTGTCGGCGCGTGCAGCGCCGACGCGTCACACCCGTCGACGGCTCCTGGTGAACAGCAGATAGCCGCTGCCGACGACGATCAGGAGCGCTCCGGCCCCGGCCGCGTACGCCGCGAACGCCGCAGTGCCGCCGGTGACGGCGAGCGAGGCGCTGCCGCCGGACGTGCTTCCCCCGCCGCGAGCCGGGTCGGTCGGGTCGGTCGGATCGATCGGATCGGTCGTCGGGATCACCGTCCGCTCGCGGATCACGACCACGTACTCCTGGGTGTCGGTCCCGTACTGATTCGTCGCCGTCACCGTGAACGTGTAGGTGCCCGCGGTCGTCGGGGTGCCGGTGAGCGCCCCCGTGGCCGGATCCAGGGCGAGTCCCGGGGGCAGCGAGCCCGTGGTGACCGCGAGCGTGATCGGCCCCGGTCCCGTCGCCTCGACCGTCGCGGTGTAGGTGGTCCCGACCGTCCCGTCCGGGAGGGAGGAGGTGACGATGACCGGCGGCTCGAGGTACGTGAACCCGCCGGGGTAGGTCGTCGCGGACTGATACGGCGTGGCGGTGGTCCCCGCGATCAGGCCCGTGCGGACGACGACGTCGACGGGACCGTGAACGTGCGGCGGGGTCACGACGCTGATCGGGCACCCCGACGCGTCGAGGTCGGTGCCGGGGATGCCGTCGAAGGTGACCTCGGTCACCCCGAAGCTGAGCGCGAGGCCCGGCCGCATCCGCCCCTCGCTCGCGTAGCTGCCGAGCTGTGCGGGACCGGAGATGCTGCCCCAGGTCGGACGCATCCCTCCCCAGCTGTAGAGACGACCGTCCGAACCCAGCGCGAACGACGCCTGCAGCCCGATCTCGACATCCGTGGCGATGACACCGGCGGGGATGTCGCTGGTGTCGACCTTGACGGGCGCCGCCGCGTCGACGACGGAGATGATGCCGAGCTGACCGTCGGGGTTGTAGCCCCAGCTGTACATGGTCCCGTCGTCGGCGAGCACGAGAACGTGGAACTCGCTCGCGACGATCTTCTTGATGCTGAGGCCTGCGGGCATGTCGCCCGCGGAGACGAGCACGGGGGCTCCGACGGCGGTCACACCGGTGTCACCGATGCCGAGGCGGCCGTTGCCGTTGTACCCCCAGGAGTAGATCTTTCCGTCGGTGCCGAGCCCGTAGCCCACATACGAGCCGGCAGCGACCTGGGTGAACGTGACGCCGGCGGGAACCGCCCCCTGTGCGATCCGCACCGGTGCGAGCCGGTCGGCTCCACCGACGTTGCCATCGCCGTTGCCGCCCATGAAGCTGCCACCCCAGGAGTAGATCCAGCCGTCGCTGCCGAGCGCGTAGGTGTTGCCGTTGCCGTTGGCGAGCTGGGTGATGGTGACACCTGCGGGGATCTGCCCCTGCGCGAGCGCGACGGGCTCGGGACGCCAGTTGTTCGTGCCCTCTCCGTTCGACGGCTCGCCCCAGCTGTACACCCAGCCGTTGTCGGCGAGCACGGCGGCACGCCCCGAGCCGGCGGCGATCGAGAGCGGCTTCACTCCCGCCGGGATCTGCCCCTGGTTCACCTTCACGGGCGTCGCCGATTCCTGCGGGTTGAAACCGCCGATGCCGAGCTGGCCGGAGGAGTTCATGCCCCAGGCGTAGATCGCACCGTCGGCGGCGACCACGTAGCCGGCGTACTGGTCGTAGTCGGCGTCGACGATGTCGGCATCCGCGGGGATAGCCCCCTGCGAGATCTGCCCGGGCCCTGATCCCCCGCCGTTCCCGTTGGATCCGTACTGCCACGCGCCCCAGGTGAGGACCTTCTCCTCCTTCGTGACGATCATGGCGTTCATCCCGCCTGCGGCGAACATCTCGATCGGCGAGACGTCCGAGCATTCGATGAGAACCGTGGTTCCTCCGGCCACAGGGCCGGAGTCGGGTGTGGGCGCGGCCCACCCCGCGGTCGGAACCGCGAGAGCCGCGGCGACGCCGATGACCACGGCACCTGCCACGCGACGACGGACGTGTGTGTTCCCAGTAGACATTGCTGACCCCCAGCATCTTCGGGCGTTGTCCCCGCGACACACCCGGAAGGAGAGACTCCGTTCGGGCGCTTTCCATTACGCGGACAGTGCGAATTCGCAGGCACGCCAGCCGGCGTGACCCCTCGGAGGTACAAACGAGCGAGCCGAAGGAATCTGTCGGTGTCAGCCGACCGTCGCCGTGACGGTCTGCGTCTCGGAACGCACCTGCCCCTCGGCGACACCGCTGACCGCGCGGTCCCCGCGATGCCCGGCCAGCAGGAGCCGGTATCCGCCGGCCTCATCAGGGCGGGAGTCGACGAGGGCGAAGGTGACGCGGGAGGTCGCATCCCCCCGGCAGATGGCACCCGTCGAGGAGGGCGAGCAGTCCCACGCCTCGGGAGTGCTCACAACGCTCAGTCCGGGCCGAAGAAGGAGCTCGACCACGACGTCCTCGGTGTCTGCCAGCCGCAGGTCCACGTCGATCTCGGCACGCTCGGCCGGAAGCGCTCGTGAGGCGACGGCGAGTTGGAGCCCGCCGACCGGCCCTCCCGAGAGGAGGTTCTGCACCGCAGGAAGAGCCAGCGCGATCAGGAGCACCCCCACCACGACCGAGACGATCGCCATGATCTGCGGCACCAGGGAGATCCGTCGCGCGCCGGGGAGCCATCGGGCCACCGACGGTGTCGCGGTCGGCGTCCCCCGCGGACGATCATCGGCCTCGGCAGAGCCGGACGGGCTGAGCACGCTTCCGGCGACGAGGAGCGCGACCGTGCCGAGCGCGGAGGTGAGGGCGCCGAACCGGCCCCAGGCGGCCCTGCACCGATCGCACGTGCGGATGTGCGCCATGCCGCGCGATCCAGGGACATCCTCCATCTGCACCGCGACCGACTCCGGGAGGTCGCCGGCGGCGCGACGGCAGTCCGCTGGCGCGTCTTCTTCGAGGACCACCCGCAGCGTCGCCCGGCGCAGGCTGAGCTTGGCGCGCCGCAGCAGGGACGAGATCGCCGGCGCCCGCCGCGCCAGTTCTCCCTCGAGGTCTCCCGGCTTGCGCCCATCGACGACGACGGCTTTCAGCACCAGCTGCTGATCCGGCGGGAGGGACTGCAGAGCGGCGGCGACATACGCGTACTCGCGGTGAAGATCGGTGCGCCTGGTCGAGTCGAAGTGCGGCTGGAGCTCCTCATCGGCATCGAGGATGCCACCGACGCGGGAGCGCGGTGAACGGTACTCGTCGATCAGACGGTTCCTCATCGCTCGCGAGAGATAGGCGTTGGGGTTCGAGGTCGGTCCCCTGCCCTCGGCCCACAGCGCGAGGAGGGCGGCGATGGCGTCCGCGGCGAGGTCGTCGGGATCGAGCACGCCGTTGGAGATCCGTCGCGCTATCGACAACAGGTACGGGAGATTCTCGGCGAGGTACTCCCCGGCCGCACCACGGTCCCCCGCGTTCGCCTCTCGGGCCCGTCGATCATCGACGACACGCCGATCGACCTGGTCCGTTGCTTCGCCCATTGCCCACTCCCCTGAGTGCGCCCCCCTCCGCTACTGATGAGATTACGCGATGGCACGCCGCGCATCTCCCCGCGGGAACGCCCCCTTCCGGACAACGAGCATCGCGACGGAATCTGTCGGTGGGCGACGACGTCGTGGGGAATCCGGGCGGCACTTCTAGGGGAGACCGGGCGCCCGGACCGCTCCGATCCGTTCGCTCGTGCTCGCGATGGTCGCGAATCCCCGGGCCGCCAGGATGCTCTCCGTACGGCGCATGATGTCCTCCCCCGACACGGCGGCCAGCCCGCCGTGCGCCGGGATCGCCGAGGTCGTGGTCGCATCGGTGACGAACTCCACCTCGTAGCCGAGGTCGGCGGCGACGCGGGCCGTCGTCTCGCAGCACTGCTCGGTGCGGATGCCGCAGATCACGACGCGACGCACCCCCGCCCCCTGCAACCTGTCATGGAGGTCCGTCGAGCCGAACGAGTTGACCGTCGTCTTGGTGAGGGCTGCTTCGGATTCGCGCGGATCGAGGTCCTCGATCACACGCACGAAGCCCGATGCGGGGTCGAACACACCCCCGCTCCCCGGCTCGGAGTGCGTGATCCACACGACCGGGTCGCCGACCTCTCGCGCGTGGGCGACGAGGAGCGCGATGTTGTCGATCACAGCAGGATTCGCCGTGGTCGCCCAGTCGTCGGCACGCCGGCGGAAGGACTCCTGCGCATCGATGACGAGCAGGGCGGTGTCGGAAGAAGAGGTCATGCGCTCATCGTGCCCGCCCCTCGCGGACGCGGACAAGACCGCACACTGCCGACGACCGCAGGGATCCGGACAGACGGGCCGGACGGGAGGAGCGGACGCCACCGAGGATTCATCCCCGGCGGCGTCCGCCGTGCCGCTCAGAACAGCGTGTAGCCGCCGTCGACGACCAGCACGGTGCCCGACATGAAGCTCGCGGCGTCCGAGGCGAGGAACACGATCGAGGGGCTCACCTCGTCCGGCGTCGCATAACGCTGCTGCGCGGAGTCCTCGATCCAGAAGCGACGGTACTTGGGCTCGTCGACCGGCGACATGTCGGTCTTGATGTACCCGGGGGCCACGGCGTTCACGCGGACGCCGGACGGCGCCCACTCCGCCGCGAGCGACTTGGTGAGGTGGTGCACGGCGGCTTTGGACGCGTTGTACGCCGGCTGGAACTGCGGCCGGTTGACGATCTGCGCCGAGATGGAGCCGACGTTGACGATCGAGCCTGAGCCGCGTGCGACCATGTGTCCGCCGACCGCCTGCGACATGCGCCACAGCGCCGTGAGGTTGGTGTCGATGACGTGCGACCACTCGTCGTCCGTCACCTCGAGCGCGGGACGGTGGATGCACGCGCCGGCGTTGTTGATGAGGATGTCGAGGTGCCCGGCCGCACCGATGGCCTCGGCGGCGATGCGGTCGACCGAGGCGCGATCGGTGAGGTCCCCGAGCACGATCCACGCGCGGCGTCCGCGCGCCTCGATCTCGGCGGCGACCTCCTTGGCCGCCTCCTCGTCACGGCCGTGCACGACGATGTCGGCTCCGGCTTCGGCGAGGGCCCGCGCGAACTCGCGACCCAGCCCTCGGGTGGCACCGGTCACGAGTGCCGTGCGGTCGGTGAGGGCGAATGCTTCCATGACGCTCATGCGTCTTCTCCTTCGGTCAGGGTGATGATGGCGTCGGCCCGGTGGCGGGTGGCGCGGATGAGGACGGCGTTGGGGCCGTCGACGTCGGAGGCCCACCGCACGGCGTCGTCGTGCGTGCGGCCGAACGACTCGTGGCGGGCGACGAGCCGGCGCAGCCGGAGATCCTCCGGCACGTCGATGTACCAGACCTCGTCGAGCAGTGGGCGGATCCGCTCCCACCCATCGGCGTCGTGGAGCAGGTAATTGCCCTCGACGACGATCAGGCGGTCGGCGGCGGAGAGGGACAGGGCACCCGCGACGGCGGCATCGATCTCGCGGTCGAAGCGAGGCGCCACCACGTCGCGCCCCGCCCGCAGGCGACCGAGCTGGGCGGCGAAGCCGTCGACGTCGAACGTCGCCGGCGCCCCCTTCCGGTCGCGCAGGCCGAGCCGATCCAGGTGCTCGTTGGCGTAGTGGAACCCGTCCATGGGGAACGCGGGTTCGCCGAGTGCCTCGGCGAGGGTGGACTTGCCGGCGCCGGGCGGCCCGACGATCCCCAGCAGGAAGGGACGCCCATCCTGGGCGAGCCGGCGCGCGCGATCACGGGCGTCGGCGAGAGCAAGAACGAGCATCGCGGGATCTGCCTTCCAGGAGGTGTGCGGGCAGACGTCGGGGGAACGGGCGGGCGCCCGCTCCCCCGACGTCGGTGTCACCGCTCGGGCGACGTCACTTGTCGAGGAGTCCGGCTTCCTTGTACAGGTCGATGTACTCCTGGACGTTGTCCTTCGTGATCAGCGGGTTGCCGATGTCGACGTTCACCTCGTCCTCCGCGCCCGTGAGCAGGTCGTGCACGGCCTTCAGGTTGAGCTGGGCCAGTTCGCGGGCGTTCTGGAGCGAGGTCGCGGTCATCGTGCCGGCCTCGATCAGGAGCACGGCCTCGGGGGTGCCGTCGACGCCGTAGGCGAGGATGCCGTCGAAGCCGCCCTTGCCCTTCACAGCCTCGAGCGCACCCGACGCCATGTTGTCGTTCATCGAGATGATCGCGTCGACGTCGGGGTTGGCCAGCGACCAGTCCTCCATGAGCGTCATGGCCTCATCCTTGTTCCAGTTCGCGATGTCCTCCGCGACGATCTTCACGTCGGGACGCTTCTCGAAGAACTCCGCCTCCCACGCTTCGCGGCGTGCGGTGCTGTGGAAGTTGCCGGCGGGGCCGTTGAGCACGACCACGTTCGCGTTCTCCGGAATCTCGTCCAGCGCGAGCTGCGCGACGACGGCGCCCTGCTTGTACGGGTCGGCGTCGACCGAGTTGCCGCCGGTGAGTCCCTCCACGCGCGGGTTGGTGGTGATGGTCACGATGCCCGCGTCGATCGCCTGCTGGATGTAGGGCAGCTGGGCGTCGGCGTTGTTCGCCTGGATGATGATCGCGTCGAACTTGTTGGCGATCGCGTTCTCGATCATCTTGTTCTCGATCTCGTCGTCGGCCTGGCCGTCGAACACCTCGAGGGTGATGTCGTCGTAGTTGCCGGCCTCCGCCTTCATCTCGTTGGCGAGCCAGGCGGCGAACGAGTCGGCCTGGGCTCGGGCGATGTACGCGACGCGGTACTCGTCCTTGTCCTCGGTGGCACCGCCGCCGCCTCCGGTCGGGTTTCCGGTGGTGACGGCGCAGCCGGCGAGGCTGATCGCTGCAGCGGCTGCGGCGCCGAGGGCGATGATCCTGCGGGTAAGACTCTTCATTGTCTTCTCCTGTTTTCGTTGGGTGGGTGAAGCGTTGCGGAAAGGGGAGGGTCAGGCTTTCACCCGACCGCCTCCCGGATCGGTCGAGGAGGCCCGGACGGGGAAGGGATCGCCCTTCGCGTCGGACTTGAGGATCGTGGTCTTCGCCTTGCCGCGCTTGCTGAAGACGTCGTAGGCGACGGCGATCACGATGATCGCGCCCATCACGATCTGCTGGATGTACGAGCCGATCCCGATGAGGTTCATGATGTTGCCGAGGATGCCGACGATGAGCGCACCCGCGAGTGTTCCCATCACGGTGCCGACGCCTCCGGAGAAGCTCGTGCCACCGATGATCGGCGCGGTGATCGCCTGCAGCTCGTAGCCGACGCCGGCGTTGGGCAGACCGGCGTTGACGCGCGACATGAAGATCACGCCGGCGATGCCGACCAGGGCGCCGTTGACGAGGAACGCCTGGTATTTCACACGCGCGACCGAGATCCCGGCGGCCCGCGCCGCCTCCTCGTTGCCGCCGACCGCGTACACCGAGCGGCCGTACCTGGTCTGGTTCATCAGGTACCAGATCACGATCGTCACGCCGATGAGCACCAGCACCGGGATCGGCAGCCAGCCGAGGTTGCCCTGTCCGATCAGGACGAAGTCACCGAGCTGGAGCACGTTCTGACCCTGCGTGAGCTCGAGCACCGCGCCGCGGGCCATGAGCATCATGCCGAGGGTGACGATGAACGCCGGGGTCTTCAGCGTCGCGACGAGGAAGGCGTTGACGAGGTTGCAGATCATGCCGATCGCGATGCCGGCGAGGATCGCGAGCAGCAGGTTGCCGCTCGACTTGTAGACCATGACCGACACCACACCCGCGAACGCCATCACGGCGCCGGCGGAGAGGTCGATCATCCCGCCGATGATGAGCGTCATCGCGCCGAACGCGAGGATGGTGATGACCGACACCTGCCGAAGCACGTTGAACAGGTTGTCCGAGCTCAGGAAGTTCGGGCTCAGCAGGCTCGCCGCGACGATGACGATCAACAGGATGATGTAGATCGAGAAGCGGCTCACCTCGAGTCTCTTCAGGTTGGAGAGCATTTTCATGCCACCTCGATTTCATTCATGGCGTACGTGAGGATGGTTTCCTGCGAGAACTGATCGGGTGTCAGCTCCGCGGTGAGGCGTCCGGCCGACATCACGTAGATGCGGTCGCACATCCCGATGAGCTCGGGCAGCTCGGACGAGATCATGAGGATGCCGCGGCCCTGCTTGGCCAGCTCGGTCATGATCTTGTAGATCTCGAACTTCGCTCCGACGTCGATGCCGCGGGTGGGCTCGTCGAGGAGGAGGATCTTCGGGTCGGAGATCAGCCAGCGGGCGAGGAGGACCTTCTGCTGGTTGCCGCCGCTGAGGTTCGCGATGCGCGTCTGCAGGCTGGGCGCCTTGACGTTCATCTTGTCGAAGTACTCGGTGACGAGCTTCTCCTCCTCCCGGCGCCGGGCGAAGCCGCCGTGGATCACCTTGCGCATGCTCGCCAGCGTGGCGTTCTTCATGATGCTGAGCTGCGGCACGATGCCGACCAGGCGCCGGTCCTCGGAGAGCATCGCGACACCGGCTTTGATCGCCTGCGTCGGGTTCTTGATCTTCACGGTGGCCGTGTCGATCTCGATCTCGCCCGCATCGAGCTTGTCGAGTCCGAACACCGCGCGGATGACCTCGCTGCGACCGGCGCCGATGAGTCCGGCGAGCCCGACGATCTCGCCCGCGCGGATGTTCAGGTCGATGTCCTCGAACATGTGCGCGGACGACAGCCCGGTGGCACGGAAGACCGTGTCACCGATCTCGACCTGCTCCTTGGGGTAGGCCTGGTGGTCGAGGTCACGACCGACCATCTGCGCGATGATCTGGCTGGAGCTGATCTCGGCGGTGGGCTGCGAGCTCACGACGGTGCCGTCGCGGAGCACGCTGACGTCGTCCGCGAGCTCGAACACCTCGTCCATCTTGTGCGAGATGTAGATGATCGACTTGCCCTGTGCGCGCAGATCGCGGATCTTCGCGAACAACGACTCGACCTCCTTGTGGGCGATCGCCGAGGTGGGCTCGTCCATGATCAGCACGTCGGCGCTGTGGTAGACCGCGCGGAGGATCTCGAGGGTCTGGATCTCCGAGACGGTGAGCGTGCCGAGTCGGCGGTTGATCGAGAAGTCCAGCCCTTCCGCTGCGAGGATGCGACGCGCCTCGCTGCGGATGAACTTCCAGTCGATCTTGCCGAGCTTCATGGGCAGGCGACCGAGGAAGAAGCTCTCCGCGATGGTCATGCCCGGCACGTAGTTGAGCTCCTGCGAGATCATCGCGATGCCGCGGGCGCGGGCGTCGATCGGGTTCTTGATCCGCACCTCCTCGCCGCGCACCCGGATGGTGCCGGTGTCGGGCTGGTAGATCCCGTTGATGATCTTCATCAGGGTCGACTTGCCGGCGCCGTTCTCGCCGCAGAGAGCGTGCACGGTGCCGGGGCGCACATCGAACGACACGTCGTCGAGGGCCTTCACACCGGGGAACGACTTCGAGATCCCCTGGACGGACAGCAGCGCGTCGATCATGACGCCGCCCTGACCTCTGGCTCGTCGACACGACGCACGCGCGGCAGGACGATCCGCTTGAGAGAGTCGACCGATCCTTCGCCGGACAGCGCCTCCTCGACCTGCTCGATGCCGTACACGTGCGTGACGAGCGAGTCGAGCACGACCTGGCCGGATTCCAGCAGGGCCCGGGCGATCGGCCAGGTGCCGGTGTAGCGGAAGATGCCGGTGACGTTCAGCTCGCGCATCGCCACGTCGGGCACCGAGAGCGGGAACTCGTCGGCGCTGCCGACCAGGACCACGGTGCCGCCGGCACGGGTGGAGCGGATGCCGTTGACGATCGCGGGCGTGGCACCGGAGGCATCGATGAAGACGTTTGCCGCGAGGTCGACGGTCGACTGTGCCGCCGGGTCGACGACGCGGGCACCGTACGATGCGGCGAGCTCCCGGCGGGCCGGGTTGATGTCGGCGACCACCACGTCGACGGCGCCGAACGCTTTGGCCACCTGAGCGGCGATGATGCCAATCGGTCCGCCGCCGGCGATCAGCACGGTGTCCCCCACCTTGATGCCGCCCTTCTGCGCGGCTGCGATGCCGACCGACAGCGGCTCCATGAGCGCTGCCGCGTGATCGCTGATCGAGTCGGGCACGTCATACGCGAAGTCGTCCTGGATGATGACGTAGTCGCAGAACGCTCCGTCGATCGGCGGCGTCGCGTAGAACTCCATCTGCGGGCACAGGTTGTAGTCGCCGGCTCGGCAGAAGTCGCAGCGACGGCAGGGCCGCTGGGGCTCGATGGCCACACGTCGTCCGATGCGCGACGGGTCGACGTCAGCACCGACGGCGACGATGCGACCGCTCACCTCGTGACCGAGGATCAGCGGGGCGTCGACCACGTACGGACCGATGCGGCCGTGCTCGTAGTAGTGCACATCGGAGCCGCAGACGCCGACGCTCGCGACCTCCACCAGCACCTCGTCAGCGGCGGGCACCGGGACGGGGCGCTCTTCCAGCACCAGGTCCTTCACCCCTCGCAGCACGCTGGCGGTCATCGTCGACGGAATCTCAGTCATGAGAAACCTCTCTCTCCTGTGAGAACGGGGTGGTGCGGGGCTTCGGGCTTCTGCGCCCGGAGCCGTTCGGGTATCCGGCGACGAGCCTGCCCGGGCGACGCGTGTCGATCCGGGGGCTTGCGATCGCTTGAATATTAGAACGTAAATCTATAGACGTCAACAACTCCTCATCCATCCTTGATTTATCAATGAAACAGTGCAGAGAGGAGTGGTCCACTCGCTCTTGAAACGTCAAATCCACTAGGCTGAAGAGATGACCAAGACGCCCGGAGCGCCGCCGCCGACGCTCACGAGCATCGCCCGGTCGCTCGGCCTGTCGCCGGCCACGATCTCGAACGTCTACAACCACCCGGAGCGGGTCAGTGACGACGTCAGAGAACGTGTGCTCGCCACCGCCGAAGCCGTCGGCTATGCGGGACCGGATGCCGCGGCCCGCCGCTTCCGCCGCGGGAAGTCCGAGACGATCGGCGTGGTCTTCACCGACGAGATGCCCTTCGCCCTGGCCGACCCCGCCTCCGTGGCCCTGCTGGCGGGGCTCTCGACCACGCTCCAGGAGGCGCGGCTCAACCTGCTGCTGCTGCCCACCGGCCCGCCCGTCGGGGCGTCGCGGGTGTCGAACGTCATGGGGGCCGTCGTCGACGGCTTCGTCTTCTACTCGGTCCCGGAGGGCGATCCGCACCTCGACGCCGCACTGCGGCGCCGCCTGCCCACCGTGGTGGTGGACGAGCCGCGCGACGGCCTCACCGCCGACTGGGTCGGGCTGGACGATCGTGCCGCCGCCGCCGAGCTCGGGCAGCATCTGGCCCATCTCGGCCACCGGAAGGTGGGCGTCATCACCTCGCGCCTCGGGCGCGCGCGCTACAACGGCCCCGCCGACGAGGACCGCTGGACGCAGGCCGTCTACTCGGTGCAGCGCAACCGGATCGCCGGTCTCCGCGACGGCCTGGGCGGCGTTCCGCTGGTCGTCGAGGAGCGCTTCGAGAACGCGGTCGAGTCCGGCGCCGCCGCCCTCCAGGCCCTGCTCCAGCGCCACCCCGACCTCACGGCGATCTGCTGCTTCGGAGACGTCCTCGCGATCGGCGCACTCGACGCCGCACGCCGTCAGGGTCTGAGCGTGCCGGGCGACCTCACGATCACCGGCTTCGACGACATCCCCGAAGCGGGACGCGTCGGCCTCACCACGGTGAGCCAGCCACTCGTCGAGAAGGGCCGCATCGCCGGCGAGATGCTGCTGAGCCATGCACTGGCCGAGACCCCGCGGCGACGCTTCCTGCCGACCTCGCTCGAGGTGAGGGCGACGAGCGGTCCTCCGCGTCCCTGAGAGCGCGCGGCAGGAGTCCGGCGGGGTCATGACGGCACCGCCGCTGCACGCGCCGCCGCTGCCACGAGCTCCTCGAACTCCGCGGTCGCGGCGAGCGTGAGCTCGTCCTCGAAGAGGGCGCCGGCGATCGCCGGAGCGAGCGTGAGATCGTGCGCGCCGGCCCCGGCGACGGCCGCGACCTGGTCGGCGGAGCGCAGGCTCGCGGCCAGGATGCGCACGCTCGGCACGCTTCGGGCGATCGCCGCGACGAGCGCAACGCCTTCGCGACCGTTCTCGCTCGCCCTACCCACGTAGGGTGCGACCTCCTGCGCGCCGGCAGCGGCGGCGAGGAGGGCCTGGGCCGGGTGGTACACCGCCGTGATCAGCACCTCGCGTCCGGCGTCCGTCAGCTCGCGAGCGACAGTGAGCGCCGGGGCTGACGCCACGAGCTTGATCACCACGTCGCCGCCGAGATCCGCGATCTGACGGGCGGTGTCGCGCAGCTCTTCGATCGTCGTCCCGGTCGCCTGTGCGTAGAAGCGGGTCACGCCACGGTCCCGCAGCCAGGTGGCGAGAGCGGGCAGGTCGTCGGCGGTCAGCCCGGCGCGATCGAGGATCGCGGGGTTGGTGGTGACACCGGCGAACAACCCGGTCGCCAGAAGCGGCGCGAGCAGGTCACGGTCGGCGCTGTCGATGTAGAGCACGGGTCCTCCTAGAAGCGTTCGCCGTCGGACTGCAGGTCGGCCAGACGGATGTAGCGGTCCCAGATGTCACCGCGATCGGCGACCGGCTCGGTGACCGAGGTGGCCTCGGGGCGCCAGGCGGCCGTGACGGCGGCGACGGTCTCGCCGCGCACCACCGCTGCGGCCTGGATCGCAGCGCCGCGCGCCGTGCCTTCCGGCGCATCGACGGTGTGCACGGCGCGACCTGTCAGGTCGGCGATGATCTGCCGGTAGGCGTGCGACCGCGCTCCCCCGCCGATGGCGATAGTGCGTCCCGTCACGGGGATGCCGAGAGACGCCATCCCACGCTCTCCTCGCACGAGGCCGAGGGCGACCCCCTCGAACGCGGCCAATGCGAGCTGCTCGCGGCTGGTCGCGGTGCTCAGACCCGCCAGCATGCCGCGCGCCGAGGGCAGTCGCGGCGAGCGCTCACCGTCGAGGTAGGCCGCGAGCAGGGGGCGTTCCGGGTCCAGCGGCGCGGCGAGGGCGAGGGCGGCGAGGGCGGCGTGATCGACCGCGAGCAGCCGCGCGATGGTGTCGGTGACCTTGGTGGCGTTGAGCGTGCAGACGAGCGGAAGATAGCCGCCTGTGACGTTCGCGACGCCGTCGACCGAACCCGTGACGTCGACGACGGGGTCGGGGGTGGTCGCGAACACGACGCCGGAGGTGCCGAGGCTGTACGCCATGTCGCCTTCGCCGAGCCCGATGCCCTGCGCGGCGAGATGCTGGTCGCCACCGCCCGCGCCGACCAGTGCGCCGGGGTCGATGCCGAGCTCTGCGGCCGCGGCGGGTGCGATCCGTCCGGCCGCCTCATCGGGTGCGAGCACCTCGGGAAGCAGCGGGGCCCAGTCGCGCTCCCCCACGACCTCGTCGAGGATGTCGGTGCGCCAACGCCCGGTGTCGGCGGAGTAGTACCCGGTTCCCGAGGCGTCCGAGCGATCCGTGACACGGCGTCCGGTCAACCGGTACGTGAGCCAGTCGTGCGGCACCGAGATGTGGCGGACGCGGGCGAACGCATCCGCGTCGGTCTCTGCCAGGAGCGCGAGCTTCGAGATGGTGATGGCGGCCGAGGGGACGATCCCGATCTGCTGTGCCCACCAGGAGGCGGGATGCCTGTCGAGCAGCGCGGCAGCCTGCGGCCCCGAGGTGGTGTCGTTCCAGAGGCGCGCGGGGCGCAGCAGGCGACCGGCCTCATCGGAGACCACCAGACCGTGACACTGCGCGCCGACGCTCACGCCGATGATGCGCACCTCGACGTCGCGGCGCGCGTCTCCCATCGCCGCGACCAGCGCCTGCCACCAGGACTCGGGGTCCTGCTCGCTGATCGGCGGGTGGGTGACCGGATGCGGGGCGCGGCCGGTCGAGACGAGCGCTCCGGATGCGGCGTCGCGGAGCTCCACGGTGCACGACTGGGTGGAGCTGTCGACTCCGGCGACCACATCGATCATGACGCGACCTCCCGGTACGCGGGGATGACGATCCGGTCGGCGTCTGCCGGAAGGTCCTCGAGGCGACCGACAGCGCCGGCGGGATGCGTGGTCATGAACTCGGCCCAGGTGTACCCCCGCCCGCGCATGAGCACCTCGGCGAGCGCGTCGCCCCACGCCGACTGCGCGATCGTGATGCCGGTCGCGACGATGCCGCCGATGTCGGCCGCAGGCTGCACGGCGACGGCGACGCTGTGGTCGGCCAGGAGCGCGAGCGGCGTCGAGTGGCTGCGCGAGAGGGAGATCACCCGCGCCCCACGACCGCGGGCGATGCGGGCGAGCTGCACGACCTCGCCGGAGGCTCCGCCGTTCGAGATGAGCAGCACGATGTCGGCAGCCGTGATCGCACCGGAGGCTCCGTGCAGGCCGTCCATGGGCGAGAAGGGCAGCGACGGGGTGCCGGTCACTGAGAGGATGTGCGCCATCCGCCGCGCGACGGTGCCGGATGTGCCGGAGCCGCCGATGAAGAGCTTGCCCGTGCCGGAGAGGATCAGCGACGCCGCGGTGACGAGCGAGTCGTCGACCGTGTCGATCAGCGCTGCCACGGCATCGGCCTCTGCACGCAGGCGTCCGCGCGCTACCGCGAGGATGTCGTCATTGACCGTCAACTCTTGCTCCTTCAATCGCACGATGGAATCAGTCGCGCTCATCTGTGATGCTTGGATGTACGTTTGAGCATAGGAAGCTCCTCGTGCCGAAGAAAGGCAGCCGTCACATATGTCACAGTTTCGTGATTTCGACGCTCAAATGAGCGAGGTATCGACGGGCATGGACCACGATCGCGCCCTCATGGCAGCCGTCGCCCGTGCCCACTACCTCGAAGACCGGTCCCGCGTCGACATCTCCGACGCCCTGGGGATCTCACGTTTCAAGGTGGCCCGGCTGCTCACCCGCGCCCGCGAAGAGGGCGTCGTCACGATCGAGATCCACGACTGGGGTCTGCCCGACGTCGAGCTGAGCCAGCGGCTGCAGGAGAAGCTCGGCCTCGAGCGATGCCTCGTCGTGCGCTCTCACGGCGACGACGACACCGTGCGTCGACAGATCGGCGGGGCGGCGGCGCGGGCGCTCAGCGAGAGCCTGCGCGAGGACGAGGTGCTCGGCGTCACCTGGGGCCGCACCCTGACCGCGACCGTGAGTCAGTTCGACCACCTCCCCCGGCTGTCGATCGTGCAGCTCACCGGCGTCGTGGCCGGCGACCTGGCATCGTCACCCATCGAGGTCGTGCGCCAGACGTCGCGCCGCTCCGGCGGGGATGTCTACCCGATCTTCTCCCCGCTGATCGTCGACGACCTCGAGACCGCGAAGAGCCTGCGCCGCCATCCCGACATCCGCTCGGCCATGGACCTGTTCCCCGCGGTCACCACCGCCCTGCTCTCGGTCGGCGCCTGGAACCCGCCGGTGTCGCAGGTGCGGGACGTGCTGCCCATCGACGACCTCGCCAACGCTCTCAGCAAGGGATGCGTCGCCGACATCGCGGGCATCCTCATCCAGAGCGACGGCACCCCGGTGGACCCCGATTTCCAGGACCGCTGCGTCAACATCTCGTACGAGCAGCTGCAGAAGGTGCCGCGTGTGGTCGCCGTCGCCGGTGGAGCCGCGAAGGCCGATGCGATCCGGACGGTGTCCCGTGTGGGGCTCATCACCGAGCTGTTCACCGACCACACTCTCGCCGAGGCCGTGCTCGCGGAGGATCGCTGATGCGGATCGCCGGCTCGCTGTGGTCCGTTCCCGCCGAGGATCGCCTGACCACCGCGCTGCGGCTGCGGGACGCCGGTCTGCGTCGGCTGCACTGGGACACGACCGACGGCAGCTTCGCCGCGGCGGGAGGGTTCCCCCCGGACTCCGCCGCCGAGCTGGCCTCCGCGACCGGGCTCTCTGCCGAAGCCCACGTGATGGCTCATCGGGCTGGGCGGGACGTGGACGCCTGGACCACGTTCTGCGACCTCGTCTTCGTGCACATCGAGAGCGACGACTGGCAGGAGGCACTCGTGCGCATCGAGCGGCGCGGCGCCACCCCCGGCCTCGCGGTCTCACCGCAGACCCGCGCCGCCGACGTGCCAGCCGATGTCGCGGTGCTGTGCATGTCGATTGTCCCCGGTCAGGCCGGAAGCGCGTTCGACACCGCTGTCCTGCACAAGCTCACCGCCCTGCGCAGAGCCTCGCCCGACCGTCGGCTCGCCGTCGACGGCGGCGTGCGCCGCCTGCACCACGACGCCCTCGCCTCCGCCGGCGCCGACTGGGCCGTCGTCGGCACCGACCTGGTGTTCGACCAGGAGGACGCCTGGGCCGAGGTCCTCGCCGCCGGGGCCGACGCCTCGGCCTGACCTCCCGACTTCCTGACCTGCAGGCGCCCTAGGGCGTGTCGATCAGGGTCTCGTATGCGCGATCACGCTCTCAGCTGTTCTGCTCTGACTGAGGGAACCTCACTGAGGGGGGGCATAAACGCCCCGCAAACGATCCCATCCCTCGCGCTCAGCGGCTGATGGCTAGCCTCGGCGTCGGGAGCGGGTCGTCTGGGGTGATGTCGAAGACGAACGCGATGCCGTCGCTCATGAAGTTCGCGGCGCTTACCGAGCTACCGGCTACTGCTACCCGCAAGTCCTGGTCTCCGATATACGCGGAAACTTCCTCACTCGGCTCGATGGCGGTGATCCAGTTGTCAACCTGAAAGAGCAGCTGCCTCGGCCGTGGTGGAACATCACTAGGGCCGTTTCCTGTCCAATATGGTGCCCCGCCGGCCTTCGTGAGCTTGTTCGAGTCGAAGCCGTGTACCGCTGTGATCTCATCAGGCAATGCCCAGAACGCGACGGGGTCGTCGATCTGGCGCGCCTGCTCAGCCGTGATTCCGTCGTCCGACGGTACCCAATCGCGCACCCATAGCCGCGGGAGGATGGGAGTCTCTCCGTTGGCCCCGGCGGAAGGGACGTGCGACTCGCCTGCCAACTCTGTCGACGGAACCAGCAGGCACCGATTAGCGACCTCATCTGGCTCCCAGAAGTCACAAACAGCGTCGCTCTCGCATTTGAACACCAGCAGCACGCAGCTGGCGGGGACCCGCGGCAGCCACGGCCCCGGCGCGAGTTGAAGCAACGGCGTCATGACCGCGCCGCACTCTCCGCACACCGGCCAACGGTCCGCAGCCAGACCTGTCGGAACACCGCCAAACCAACTCGCCCCTTCAGAGTTTTGTGGCGGGCGCACCGACCATTGCGGAACCCAAATCTGCATAGCGCGAGGATACCTACACGCCACTGGCTTGATCAACACGCCCTAGGCGGCCGGAGGCAGCTCGAGTCCGAGCGTGCGCGCCGCCTGGCGGGCCATGCCCCAGGCGACGAACTCGCCTGCGGGCGGCGCGGTCATCGGGATGCCGAGGATCTCGGGAGCCATCGCGCGCACGGCCGCGGACCGGGCGCCACCGCCGATGAGGATGCCCCGCTCCGTGGGCACGCCGAGGTCGCGGATCGCGTTCAGGCCGAACAGCAGACCGCCGAGCACGCCCTCATAGGCCGAGCGGGCGACGTTCTCTCTCGTGGTCGAGGCCAGCGTCATGCCGAACAGGGTTCCGGTCGCATCCGGGAGGTTCGGGGTGCGCTCGCCCTCCAGGTACGGCTCGAGCACCAGACCGCCGGCACCGGGAGAGGCAGCAAGGGCGAGTCGGCTGAGTTCTTCGTGATCCACTCCGAGGAGGGCGGCGAGCGTGTCGAGCACCCGCGCGGCGCTGAGGGTCGCGACGAGCGGCAGATGGCCGTCGGCTGCGTCGGCGAATCCGGCGACCGTTCCCGAGGGGTCGATCGTGCGATGAGCGCTCGTCGCGAAGACCGTCCCGCTCGTGCCGATCGACACCACCACGTCTCCGACACGAGCTCCCAGACCCAGCGCGGCGCCGGCGTTGTCCCCGGATCCCGGTCCGACCGAACGGCCGTCGGCATCGCGGACCGCTGCGTCGTGGGCGAGGACCCGCGGCAGCACCGCGTCGTGCCCCAGCGCCTCGGCGAAGAGCTCCCGGTCATAGCCGGCATCCGTCCAGTACCCGGTTCCCGAGGCCTCGGAACGGTCGGTCACGAGCTCATCCAGGTCGGCGCCGAGACGGGAGTCGGGGCCGAAACCCCGCAGACGCCAGGTGAGCCAGTCATGCGGGAGCGCGACGGCACCGACCGCACGGGCGCGCTCGGGCTCATGTTCGCGCAGCCAGTGCACCTTGGTGAGGGTGAACGAGGGCACGGGCACGAGGCCGGTGCGCTCCGCGAGGGCCGTCGCGCCGTACCGGGCGATCAGTGCCGTTGCCGCATCCGACGAGCGCAGGTCGTTCCACAGCAGGGCGGGCCGCACGACGCGTCCCCTGCTGTCCAGCGCCACCATCCCGTGCTGCTGCCCGCTGATCGCCCACGCGCGCACGTCGCCGAGCCCGCCCGCCGCGGCGATCGCCTGCTGCAGCGCCTGCCACCAGGCCTCCGGGTCGACCTCGGTTCCCGGCGGGTGAGCCGCCCGCCCTTCGCGGACGACCGTGCCGGAGACCGCGTCTGCGATGACGACCTTGCAGGACTGGGTCGAGGAGTCGATTCCCGCCACGAGTTCCATGCTGCGATCATCCCATGCGGGGCGACGGGCACTCATCCGGCTCGGTGTCAGAGCCAGCCCTTGCGTTTGAACGCGGCGTACAGGCCGAAGCCCAGCGCGATCATCATGCCGACCGCCATGGGGTAGCCGAGCAGCCAGTGCAGCTCCGGCATGTGGTCGAAGTTCATGCCGTAGATGGTGCCGACGAGCGTGGGCGCGAACAGGATCGCCGCCCATCCCGAGATCTTCTTGACCTCGTCGTTCTGACGGATGCTGAGCTCCGTCATCCGCCGCATCTCCTCGTTCTGGCGGCGTGCGACGATGGTCGATTCGACGGTGAGCGCGTTGTCGAGCACGGTGCGGAACGTCGTCGCGCGGTCGCTCACGCGCAGGGTGTGATCCAGCACGTCGCGCAGATACCGCTGCAGCTCTTCGGTCACCTGGTACTTGTCCGACCCTCGAAGCAGTGCCTCCAGCATCCCCGACAGCGGCTGCGTGGCCCGCTGGAAGTCGATGACCTCCCGACCCAGATCGTAGATGCGCTGCGTGGCGTCGGTGTTCTCCTCGAACAGCTGGCTCTCGATCTCGTCGATGTCGTTCTCGAGCCCCGCGAGGACGGGCGTGTACTCGTCGACGACCTCGTCGAGGATGGCGTACAGCACGGCTTCGGGGCCGTGGGCGAGGAGCGCGGGGTCGGCTTCGAGGCGACGCCGGACGCGGCCGAGGTCGGGGGACTCCGCGTGCCGGATCGTCACCACGAAGTCGGGACCGACCAGCACATGCACCTCCCCGAACTCGACCTCTTCGAGGTCGTCGAGATAGCGGGCCGGCCGCAGCACCATGAACAACACGTCTCCGTAGCGCTCGAGCTTCGCGCGCTGGTGCCCGGAGAGGGCGTCCTCCACGACGAGCGCATGGATCCCGAACTCCTCGGCGACCTCGCGGATCTCGTCCTCGCTCGGTCGATAGAGGCCTATCCACCCCATGCCGTCGCGTTCGCGCATTCGCTCGAACGTCTCGCTCAGGGTCACCGGGTTCTCGGTGCGGACGCCATCCACGTAGATCGCATTGTCGATGATCGCCATCGTCGCCCCTTCGAGTACCTGTGGGTCAGCCCGGGTTCACTCCGCGGCGGGAGGAGCGACGCAGGCGATCGCCGCGTCGGTGATCGTCTGGTGGTACTGCTCGGCGGTGAACGGCAGACCGAACTCGGGAGCCGTCTGGCCGTCGGCGGCCGGCGCCTTCGAGGCGATGGCTGCGAGCTCCCACGAGAGGTGCTGGGCGAACTGGGCGCCGGCCGTGGAGTCGTTGAGCACGACCGCCACCGTGAATCCGGTCGCCGGGTCGGAGTACGCCGCGGTGGCGTATCCCGGAGTCCAGCCGTGCTGGCCGATCATCGATCCCACCAGGTAGCCACCGCCGGCGGCCTGGAACCAGGATGCGGCGCCGTCTGCCGCCGAGAGCGGATCGGCGAAGCGCTCCGGCTTCTCCTTCGTGCGCAGCACCTGCTTCGCCTCCGCCTGGGCGTAGCGACCGAGGTCGGTGATGGTGGAGACGACACCGGAGTCGGTGAACCCCGAGCTGGACGACAGCTTCGTGATGTCGACGGGGGCCGCGCAGTCGTATCCGCCCTCGACAGCATTGAGGTAGTGACCGTCGAGCACCGCGCCGGTTCCCGGCGCTGCCGGGGTCGGCCCGGGAAGCGAGGTGTCGGGCAGCGCGAGAGGTTCGGTGACGTACTCGGCGATCAGCTCGGAGGCCGTCATGCCCGACGCGCGCTCGAGGGCGAGGCCGAGCAACAGGTAGCCGGCGTCCGAGTCGCGGAAGGTCGTGTGGGGCGCGACGCGCTCGCGCGCCAGCCCGAAGCCCGCGAGCTCCAGCGGCGACCACACCCGCTCAGGGGTGTTCAGCCAGGCCGACTTCACGGTTCCCTCGGAGGATCCCGCGCCACTGGTGCCGTTGCACAGATCGAGGAGGGTGATGCCGTCGTCGCGCATGTCGGCGACGCCCGAGACGTAGTCGGCGACGTTGGCGTCGAGCTCCACCACGTCCCGGTCGGCGAGGGCATAGAGCACGTCGCAGGTCATCAGACGGGTGACGTCCGCGATGCGGAAGGACATGTCGGTCGACAGCTCCGCACCGCCTTCGCGATCCTGCGTGCCGATGCCCGCCACCCAGCTCCCGCTCCAGGGCGCCCACACGCCGACGATCGCACCGGTCGCACCGGAGGAGACGAGCGCGTTGTCGACCGCGGCCTGCATCGCGGCGACCGTGTCGTCCGGGAGCGGACCGTCGACCTGTGCGGGCGGCGTGTAGGAGAAGGACTCCTCGGACGAGCATCCGGTGAGAGCGAGAGCGAGCACGGCTGCCGTCGCCGTTGCGGCGCGCCACCGGCGCGACGAGAGAAGCTGCATGAAAGGGACCCCCGAGGACGTGTCTCCCGAGTCTAGAGCGCCGAGGCTGAAAGTCGGCCCCGGAGCGATCTCGGAGCCGACGTAAGGTGGTCACCGTGCCCCATATCTTCGACGCCGACGTGATCACCGCCGTTCTCCGCCACATGAACGGCGACCACACCGATGACAACATCCTCATCGCCCGCGCCTTCGCGGAGCCGTCGGATGTCGAGGTGACCGGTTCGGTGATGACCGGGTTCGACGGAGACGCCGGCGTGTGGGAGATCACCCGCGACGGTGAGGTCGCCGAGCTGCGCGTGCCCTGGCCCGGCGGCCCGATCGCCGACCGCCCCGCCGTGCGCCGCGAGGTCGTGGCTCTCTACGACGCCGCCTGCGCCCGCCTCGGGGTCGAGCCACGGCCGCACGCCTGAACACTGCGACTTCCCTCCGGGGTTAGGTAACCCTTACACTGGCCTCATGCCCGAGATCCTCTCCTTCTCCGCCGCCCTGCGCGAGCGTTCGTCCGGATCGCACTCCCGCAGCGAGACGGCCGGCTTCATGTCCGACCTCCTGAAGGGCGAGGGGTCGCGCGAGGACTACATCTCCCTCGTCGCGCAGCACTACTTCATCTACGAGGCGCTCGAGGGCGCGGGCGAGCGCATGCGTCAGGATCCGGTGGCCTCGGTCTTCATCACCGACAAGCTCACCCGACTCCCCGCGCTGGAGGCCGACCTCGAGTTCCTGCTCGGGGCCGACTGGCGCGAGCAGATCGTCGCCCTGCCCACCACTCAGCGCTACGTCGACCGCATCCGCCAGGTGGGCGCCACCTGGGCCGGCGGCTTCGTCGCGCACCACTACACCCGCTACCTCGGCGATCTGTCCGGCGGCATCTTCATCGGTCGTGTGATGGCCCGTCGCTTCGGCTTCGAGACCAACGGCATCGGCTTCTACCTGTTCGACGACATCGCCGACCCGTCCGCTTTCAAGGACGTGTACCGCGAGCAGCTCGATGCCGCCCCGTGGGATGAGGCCGAGCGCGAGCGCGTGATCGACGAGGTGCTCCTTGCCTACCGCTTCAACACCGAGCTGTTCGAAGACCTCGACCGCGCTCGCGCCGCCGCCTGAGCGGATCCCGCGCCCGGGAGCTCAGCTCTTCGGCAGCTCGGGGGCGGATGCCGCGAGCCAGGCATCGCGCATGAACCGACGCACGTCTTCGTCCACCCGGATGTCGCGGGGTCGCAGCGCACGCGACAGATAGAGCCCCTCGAGCGAGGTCAGCCGGCTGAGGGCGACATAGGTCTGCCCCGGCGCGAACGCCCCGGAGCCGAGGTCGATGATGGCCCGCTCGTAAGTCTTGCCCTGCGACTTGTGGATCGTGACAGCCCAGGCCAGACGCAGCGGGAACTGCGTGAACTCGGCGACGACGTCACGGGAGAGCTTCTTCGTGTTCTGGTCGTACGCGTAGCGGAACCGTTCCCACACGGCGGGCTCGACATCGACCTCTTCACCGTCGATGTCGACGCGCACGGCACTGCCGAGGATGCGCACCACCGTTCCGATCGTGCCGTTGACCCAGCGCGGCGGCTCGCCGGACATCGCGGTGTCGTTGCGCAGGAACATGACCTGCGCCCCCACCTTGAGCTTCAGCTCCGACTCGGCCGGGAGCGCGGCCTCGCCCCTGCCGAAATCTCCGCTCACCTCGGCGCGCGCGGTCTGCTCCTTGCCCGGCAGCGCGGCCAGGTGTCGGCTGTTGATGCTGTTCACGATGTCGTTGCGGGTCGCGAGCGTGATCATCGGGACCTCGCCGGGCTCCGGATCCGGTGGTGTCCGCGCCCCCTGGGTGTTCAGCACGCCCGCGATCTCGGCGGTCACCCGCCCGTAGCGCACGGCGTTCAGCATGGCCTTGAACCCGTCGTCGGACTGCCGGTGGATCTGCACGAGCTCGCGCACGTGCAGCTCGGCGCGCGTGTCGACGGCGAACAACCCCTCGTGGTCCGACTCGCCGGTGCCGCCGCCGGTCCCTGCCCACACCTTCGCGTCGAAGAACCAGAACGAGCGGTAGTGGTCCTGCACGTATCGGGCCTCGTCGCCGCGGGGCGGCACGGGCGCCAGCTGGTACGGGTCTCCGAACATGACGACCTGCACCCCGCCGAACGGCTCGCCCCTGCGCCCCCGCGCCTGGCGGAGAGAACGATCGATCGCATCCATCAGATCCGCGTTGACCATCGAGATCTCATCGATCACAAGCGTCTCGATGGCGTTCAGGATGCGACGAGTCGCGTCGTTCTGATCGATGTCGGCATCCCCGATCAGACCGATCGGCAGGCGGAACAGCGAGTGGATCGTCTGCCCCTCGACGTTGAGCGCCGCGACGCCCGTGGGCGCGCAGATCGCGATCTGCTTCTTCGTATTCCATGCGAAGTGCTGCAGGAGCGTCGACTTCCCGGTCCCGGCTCGCCCGGTGATGAAGACGTGCTCGCCCGTGTCCTCGATGAGTCGGAACAGCTCTTGCTGCTCCTCGGACAGGGCGGGAAGGGACACGGTTCTCACAGGGGCAGCGGACGGACAGGGCGCTCGTCCATGCTACGTCCCGGTATCCGCACACGGCCGCCGACGCTCGGCGTCCCCCCAGGACGCCCTCCTAGACTGACGCCATGGACCGGGCACGTGCGAGCGCGCCCCGGCGTGCGCGCCTGGGGGTCGATCTGGCGATGCTCACCGTCGTCGGCCTGCTGCTCATCGCGGCTCTGGGAGCGGGCGGCGTCACGCTGTACCAGCAGTTCTACGGCCCGTCCGCGTTCGTCGTCCGCTACCTCGACCTGCTCTCCTCCGGTCGCGCCGCCGATGCGCTGCGCGTACCGGGCGTCGCGATCGACCGCGAGACGCTCGACGCCGCCGGGATCGATCCCGGAGCGTCCGAAGCGATGCTCCGCCGCGCCGCACTCGCCCCACTGACCGACGTGACGATCACCTCGGAGAAGCCGGCAGAGGGCGGCACAGCCGTCACCGTCAGCTACCAGGCGAGCGGACACGCCGGCACCAGCACCTTCCTGGTCGAGCAGGACGGTTGGGCGGGCGTCACCCCCAACTGGCGCTTCACCACCAGCCCCCTGGCCGTCGTGGATCTGACGGTGCGCGGCGCCGACCAGTTCGCGGTGAACGGGTTCGAGGTCGACCGGCGCCAGGTGTCGATCGACGGCGTCGATGCGGTCGCGCTCGACCCGCTGCCGCTGCTCGTGTTCACGCCGGGCCTGTACGCGGTGACGGTGGACACCGCGATCTCGACCGCCTCGGGCCACGGGGTCCTCGCCGACACTCCCCTGGCCGTCACACCGCTCGATGTGCAGACCGAGCCGACCGACGAGTTCGTCGACGTGGTTCAGGAAAGGGTCGAGGCCTTCCTCACGGAGTGCACGACGCAGGAGGTGCTCCAGCCGACGGCCTGCCCGTTCGGCCTGCGCGTCACGAACCGACTCGCCTCCGCGCCGAAGTGGTCGATCGCGACGCAGCCCCAGGTCACGGTCACCCCCGACGGCGGGCAGTGGCAGATCCCGACGACGGACGCGGTCGCCCACGTCGAGGTCGACATCCGCTCGCTGTTCGACGGCAAGACCCAGCCGTTGGCGGAGGACGTGCCCTTCCAGCTCACCGGGACGATCGCGATCCTGCCCGACGGATCCGCGTCGATCAGGATCGGCTCCCCCGGCGACCCCGCCGTCGACTGACCGGGTCGGGCGTCGGCCTCAGCGGCTTCCGCGCTGGTCGCGCTCCGCGAGGGCGGCGAGCTTGGCGTTGTACTCCTCGAGCTCGGCGTCTCCCGTGCGGTCGGCATGCCGGTCTGCGCGGCGCTGCAGCTTGGTGTCGCTGCGGCTCCACTGGATCGCGACCGTGATCGCGAGGATCAGCGTCGGGATCTCGCCGATCGACCAGGCGATGCCGCCACCGACGTACTGGTCCTGCAGCGGGTCCACACCCCAGTCGCGGCCCATCGACCCGAACCAGTCGGCGACCATCAGCCCTTCCTGCATCATGATCGCGATGCCGAAGAAGGCGTGCATCGCCATGACGGCGATCAGGGTGATCAGGCGACCGGGGTAGGGCAGACGGTACGGCACAGGGTCGGCGCCGATCAGGCTCATCACGAACAGGTAGCCCGAGATCAGGAAGTGGATGACCATCCACTCGTGACCGAGGTGCTCGTACATCGACCAGCGAACCAGGTCGGTGAAGTAGAAGGCCCACAGCGACAGGATGAAGATCGCCGCTGCGACGAACGGATGGGTCACCACGCGGGAGAACGGCGAGTGCACGGCCCACATGATCCACTCGCGACCACCGCGGGTGCCGTCGTCGCGCTTGTGGATCGCACGCAGAGCGAGCGTGATGGGGGCGCCGGAGACCAGCAGCAGCGGGATGGCCATCGACAGCATCATGTGGCCCATCATGTGGATGCTGAACAGGTACTCCTGGTACGCGTTGAGCGGGCCGCTCGTCACCCAGACGAGCATCAGCATGCCGAGCACCCAGAACACGGTGCGGTGGATCGGCCAGCGGTCGCCGCGCAGGTGCAGGCGCCGCACGCCGGCGAGGTACAGGAAGAGGCCGAAGCCTGCGGCGACGAGCCAGAGCACGTCGAAGTCCCAGGCCGTGAACCAGCGCTCGAGCGTCAGCTCCGGAGGCAGCGTCGCGCCGGTGAGGATCTGCGCGGGCGTCTGGGCGAAGGCGGCGACCTCGCCGGTGGGCGGAGGTGTGCGCGCGAGCGCGGCGGCCGCTCCCGAGGCGAGGCCCATCAGCGCGACCTCGCACAGCACGAGGAGCCAGAACCAGCCGGCCGTCCGCTGACCTGCGAGCCGGGGGATCAGACGTGCGCGATACCAGGCGCCCAGCAGTCCCATGCCTCCCAGCAGCACGACCTTGGCGAGCACGATCCAGCCGTAGGGCGTCGCCCACAGCGCGTCCCAGCCTCCGACGGCCACGATCGACCGGGTGACCCCGGAGAACGCGACCACGGCGAAGGCGGCGATCGCGAGGGACGAGTAGCGTGCGACGAGCCGCGGGGTGTCGATGTCGGCGCGCCCGCGCAGCAGCACCAGCAGCAGGAGCCCACCGAGCCAGACGGCGGCGCCGATGGTGTGCAGCAGGATCGAGTTGACCGCCATGTTGTGCCCGGCGAGGTCGCCGGCATGCCCCTGCGTCGCGAGCGGGAGGAAGGAGACCGCGGCGAGCAGCGCCGTGATGAGGGTTGGCGTCCACGAACGCCACGCGAACGCGAGCACCGTGATGATCGCGCCGAAGATGGTGGTGATGAGCCAGGACTGCCCCAGCGGCAGCTCCAGCAGGAAGCGCCCGAGCTGCGTGCCGAACTCGCGCTCGATGCTGAGCTTGGGGTTGAACGCGGCCATGAAGGCGAGGAACCCCGCGAGGCCGGCCGAGACCGTGAACACGGCCGCACCGACCGAGGCGATGTTCAGAGCGGCGTCGAACGATCGCTCCCCCGCGCGCAGGCCGAACAGCGCGAGCACGAGCGCGCCGAGCATGACCGCGCCCGAGACGTTCATGACGAGCTTCGCGATCGGCGTACCCCAGAGCACGAAGGGGCCGGGGTCCTGCAGCAGCGGCGGCTTGGCGCCTCCGCCGACGAGGAGCGCCAGCACCAGCGCCGCCAGGGCGGCGATGAGGAGGATGATGACGCCGGCGACTCGATACGCCGAAATCCGACTCGTCGACTCGCTGCGGGAACTCACCCCTCCAGCCTAGGCGCGCCCGACGGTGAGAAAGCACGCAGGCCGCCCCCGTCGGAACGGGAGCGGCCTGCGAAGAGGTGCGGTCGAATTACTTGACGGCAGCCTTGAGCTTGGAGCCAGCGGTCACCTTGACGCGCTTGCCGGCCGGGATCTTGATCTCGGCGCCGGTCTGCGGGTTGCGGCCCGTGCGAGCAGCGGTGTCGACCTGCTCGAAGGAGATCCAGCCCGGGATGGAGACCTTGCTGCCCTTGGCAACGGCGTCGGAGACCGTGGCGAACAGCGAGTCGAGGACACCGGAGACGGTGGCCTGGCTCTGGCCCGTGGCGCTTGCGATGCTCGCGACGAGCTCGGTCTTGGTGATGGACTTGTCAGCCATGTCATCCTCCAGCGACGAGTTCCCGTCGCATCGTTGTGGGTGTCGGAGCGGATGCTCCTGGTCTAGCGACCGCCTTGAATGTACCAACCACCACCCTCATTTCCGCGTCATTTCGCGGGTTTTGGGCAATTACTGGGCGTGTCGCGTCACTTTTGTCACTCCAGTCACAGATTCGAGGGGCGGATCCGCGCCCCGGAAGCCGGATCGGCGCGGTCGCGGATGCCCGTGGCGGTGCCGGAGGTCAGGGCAGGTTGCTGAGCAGACGCACCTCGAGCACCGGATTCGCGGCGGTGACCTCCGCCCTGATGCCTTCGCCGACCGAGGCCGAGACCCAGCCGATGATGCCCGTGGTGAACGCCCCCTCCGTGAGGATCGTGTCCTCCCACTCGACGTCGCAGTTCGTCAGCTGCCAGCTGCGGGCCGAGTTCACACCGATGTTCGCATCCTCGGGCAGCACGTCGCCGACCGCGCGGTCATCCGGGATCAGGTACACGTCGAACGTCCCGAGAGGGATGCCGACGAACTGCTGCGGCTCGGCCTCGGCGCTGCGGATCGGAGTGCGCCACGCGATGGCGCGGGTCTCGGCGTCGACGAGGATCAGCCACATCGGCACAGGACCAGGCACGTAGTCGGTGTCGCACTGCGCGAGAGCCGTCTCGAGCGGGATCGTGTCGGTGCCGCGCTCCTGTTCGGGGTTGTACAGGGCCACCGTCTCCGGAACACGGTCGTGCGTTCCCGCCCACTCCTGGGCGCTCGCACCGAACACGTCGAGACGCGTATCGACGCCCGGCTGTGGCTGCTGGTCCGGCTGCGGCTGCGGCTGCGGCTGCGGCTGGACCGCGGGGCACGACTCGGCCGCGGTCGCCGAAGAGGGCGCGGCGATCAGGCCCCCGCCGGCCACCGCGAGGGCGAGCAGCAGCGCTCCTCCGGCGAGACGGCCGCGGCGCCCGCGCCCACCGACGCGGACCGTCAGCACGAGACCGCCGGCGATGAGCAGCACGGCCAGGACGAGAAGACCCGCGAGCGTCAGCGGGTCGGCGCCGGACTCGGCGAGAAGGCCGGAGGCGGGGATGCAGTCGTTCATGAGTCCTCTCCACCCCCCGGTTCACAGAGAGGGTATCGGTATCGCGGCGCGCTGCGCATCCCCCGGATACGCGAAAGGGGCGAGGATCCGAAGATCCTCGCCCCTTTCGACTGTCTGCTGAGACTTACCAGCTCGACTTGGTCACGCCGGGCAGCTCGCCACGGTGTGCCATGTCACGGAAGCGGACACGCGAGATGCCGAACTTCGTGAGGACACCGCGGGGGCGGCCGTCGATGACGTCGCGCGAACGCACGCGAGCCGGCGACGCGTTGCGCGGCAGCTTCTGCAGGCCGACGCGTGCGGCCTCGCGGGCCTCGTCGGTGGCGTTCGGGTCGACCAGGGTCTTCTTCAGCTCGGCGCGACGCTCTGCGTAACGCTCGACGATGACCTTGCGCTGCTCGTTGCGAGCGATCTTGCTCTTCTTAGCCATTGATCAACGCTCCTCTCGGAATTCGACGTGCTGACGGATGACCGGGTCGTACTTCTTGAGCACGAGGCGGTCGGGGGTGTTGCGGCGGTTCTTCTTCGTCACGTACGTGTAACCCGTACCTGCCGTCGAACGCAGCTTGATGATCGGACGTACGTCCTGAGCCTTCTTGGCCATTAGAGCTTCACACCCTTCGCCTGGAGGTCCTTGACGACGTTCTCGATGCCACGGACGTCGATCACCTTGATGCCCTTGGCGGACACGTTGAGCGTGATCTTACGACCGAGCGACGGAACGAAATAAGTCTTCTTCTGCACGTTCGGGTCGAAGCGGCGCTTCGTCCGGCGGTGCGAGTGCGAGACGTTGTGACCGAAGCCGGGAACAGCTCCGGTCACCTGGCACACTGCTGCCATGGTGGTGACTCCTTCTATACCGTGAGGCCGGACGGCCTCACCCAAGATCCCTTGTCTGCACGCGACCCCGCCTCGCCGATCTCTCGGCCGCAGAAGGGGAAGCACGCGAACTGCGCACAGGAGTGTGCGCAGACAAAGAGTCAGTTTAGCACGGCGGCGATTCAGGCTCGAACGGCCTCGATCAGCAGAGCCGCCCCCGGAGCCAGCAGCGGCAGCGGCACACCGACGGTCTCGAAGAAGGCACCGGATGCCTCCACCCCGGCGTCGGTCCACGCGGGGTCGGCGACCTGATGCCGCGCGACCCTCCCGAGGTCCTCCCGCATCCGCAGGCGATAGCGCTGCGCCGCCGGCAGGCCGGGGATCCGCGTGCGCGGGGTGAAGCCGTCGACGGATGTGCCCAGGCGCACCCAGGCGTAGACGGCGCGCGAGCCGTCGGCGGCGACCACGCCGTGCAGCAGCGTCTGGTCATCGACCTCATCGGCGCGCACCGTGATCCCCGAGTGCAGCAGCGGGCGCAGCTCGCGGTAGAGCGCCGCCCAGCGCCTCAGCGCCTCGCGCTCGCCCTCGTCGGCGCGGGTGATGTCCCACTCGATGCCGGCGTGACCGAACAGCGCCGTCGTCATGCGGAAGGGCAGCGACGCCGCCCGATGGGTCGTCTCGGCGATCGGCGGCCCGACGTGCGAGCCCACGAGTTCGGGAGGGATGAGGGTACCGGTCCACCGCTGGATGCGCTGACGCTCCACAGGGTCGTTCGAATCCGAGGCCCACACGCGCTGTGTGCGCCGCAGGACCCCGAGGTCGACACGGGCGCCGCCGCTCGCGCAGGACTCGATCTCCAGGGAGGGATGCCTCTCGCGCAGCGCGTCGAGCAGGGCGTAGAACGCGGCGGTCTGGGCGTGCACGGACGCGCGCCCGGTGTGCGGGGAGACGGCGGCGTGCAGGTCGCGGTTGTGGTCCCACTTGATGAAGTCGACCCCGATCTCCGAGACCAATCCGTCGATGCGCTCGAGCAGGTGAGCGGCGGCGGCGGGGTTGGCGAGGTCGAGCACCTTCTGGTGCCGCCAGGTGGGCGAATCGGGCGATGCCTGCAGCACCCACTCCGGATGCTGCGTGGCGAGGTCGGACACCGGGTTCACCATCTCGGGCTCGAACCACAGGCCGAACTGCATCCCGAGGCCGTGCACGTGATCGGCGAGAGGGCGCAGACCCTCCGGCCATTTGACGTCGTCGATGTACCAGTCCCCGAGGCCCGACCTGTCGTCGGGGCGTCCGCGGAACCAGCCGTCGTCCAGGACGAAACGCTCGACACCGACCGAAGCCGCGGCTTCGGCGAGCGCGAGCAGACGCGTCGGGTCGTGGTCGAAGTAGACCGCCTCCCACGTGTTGAGCACCAGTGGCCGCGGCGTCGTGGGGTGCGCGGAGAACGAGCGCACCATCCGGTGAAGCCGTGCGGCGACGGAATCCAGACCGCTCTCCCCGTAGGTGAGGTGCACCCGCGGCGAGACGTAGGTCTCTCCCGCCCCCAGTCGGATCTCGCCCGGCAGCAGCAGCTCTCCCCCGCCGAGCACCGCACCGTGCACTCCGGCGCCCTCGGGGAGCCGCTCGACGCCGACCTCGACGTCGCCGCTCCACGCGACGTGCGCAGTCCACAGCTCGCCACGGCGGAAGCCGAATCCGTCGGTGCCGACCGCGGTCAGATAGGGGGCGTCGTGGCCACCGCGACCGCGGCGCACCTGGCGCAGATGCGCTCCGTGACGCAGGGCGCCGCGCTGCGGGTGCCGCTCGCCCGTCCAACGCCCGGTGTGGTCGAGCGCCTCCGTCGCGTGCGCGGGGATCGGCAGCAGGATGCGCGTGGCCAGCAGGTCCAGCGGCTGGGCGTCATCGGCGGCTGTGCTCGTGACCGACAGCTGCGCGGTGAGCACGCCATCGACGTCCAGCGCGAGGTCGAGCATGACGGTGGCCTCGGCCTCGGCATCTGCGAACTCCGCCCGCAGCGATGTCGCCGAGGCCTCCCACCCTGTCGGTCGCAGCAGCGGGGCGCTGTGCAGCCCCGCCCGGTGCCAGGCGAGTGCCGGTGCGCCCGACCAGCCGTCCGCCTCGACGGCGAGCAGGGGGAAAGCCCGAGGAGCGTCGAACGAACTGAAGGTCACGGCGCCGGTCGACGATGCGGCGAGCGCGTCGAGGTCGACGGGGTCGAGCGCCGCACCCCAGTGCAGCAGCCGCGCTCCGGTCGTGTCGATGACGACGCTGACGCCGCCGGAGGTCAGATGGACGAGTTCGCTCATTGCCGCTCCAGACGAAAAGGGAGGCCCGCCCGTGAGCATACGGGCGGGCCTCCGAAAGGCATTACTCCGTGACGGGGATCGACGCCGCCTTGAGCGCGTCGACGGTCGCCGTCTGGCCCTTCTCGATCGCGTCGAGCAGGGTTCCGCTGCCCGAGACCGCGGCCTTGAAGCCGTCCGAGACGTCGGCGTAGGTCTGGGTCATGGTCGGACCCCACGCGAAGTCGGGAGAGACCTGGGTGGCGGCGTCGGCGAAGACGTCGTAGATCTTCTGCCCGCCGTAGAACTCCACGCCCTCGCTGAACACCGGCAGTGCGAGTCCCGCCGTCGTGGCGGGATAGAGGTTGGCCGCCTCGGCGAGCGCGGTCAGCGCCTCATCCGACGTGTTGAGCCACAGCGCGAACTTGGTCGCCTCGTAGAGGTGTTCGCTGCCCTTGAGCACGGCGGTCGAGGAACCGCCCCAGTTTCCGGCCGCGGATCCGCCGGCCTTCCACTGCGGGAGGGGAGCGACGGCCCACGAGCCTGCGGTGTCGGGGGCGCCGCTGGAGATCGAGTTGGCACCCCAGACCGCGGAGTTCCAGGTCCAGACCTCGCCCGAGTTGTAGGCGTTGTTCCACTCGTCGGTCCAGGCGGGCACTGTCGCGACGAGGTCGTCGTCGAGCATGCTCTGCCAGAAGTCGGCCACGGTGGTCGTGGCGTCGTCGGCGAGCGTGACCGTCCAGCCCTCGCCGTCGCTCGAGAACCACTGGGCGCCGTCCTGCCACGCGAATCCGGCGAACTGGTTGATGTCCGACTGCGAGAAGTTGGTGATGTAGCCGCCCAGGTCGCGGATCTTCACGGCCGCCTCACGGTACTCGTCCCAGGTGGTAGGGATCGCGATGCCGTTCTGCTCAAACAGGTCGGCGCGGTAGAACAGCGCCATGGGTCCGGTGTCCTGCGGAACGCCGTACACACCGTCGGTGCCGAGGGTCACCTGTCCCCAGGCCCAGTCGACGAACTGGTCCTCGGCGGCGACGACGTCTTCGCAGGCGCTGAGGTCTTCGAGGCCGTCCTGCACGAGGAAGTTCGGCAGGGCGTCGTACTCGATCTGCCCGAGGTCGGGCGCGTCGCCCGCCTTGATCTGGTTGAAGAAGTTCTGGTACGTGCCGCCGTTGCCGTTGGGGCCGGTCTGCACGTCGACCTGGATCTCGGGGTTGGCATCGTTCCAGATCTTCACGACGTCTTCGATACCGGGGATCCAGGAGGTGAACTCGAGGGTGACGTCACCGTCGGCCGGGGTGCAGGAAGCGGCGGCGTCGCCGCCTCCGGTGCTGTCTCCGCCGCCGGCGGAGCAGCCTGCGAGCGCGAACGCCGAGATGGCGATGACGGCCGCTGCCTTCTTCTTCGAATGCTGCATTTCGATCCTTTCGTGGATGCGATGGGGGTGGTGCAGGGGTGGTGCGTCACGCGGAAGGTCCGCGTGACGACCTGCTCACTTCAGGGCGCCGGCGCCCAGTCCGTTGCGCCAGAAGCGCTGGAGCAGGAGGAATGTCACGATCAGCGGGATGACCGACAGCAGGGCGCCGATCAGGACGAGACCGCGGAGTTCGGGGAGCTGGTTCAGCTGGTTGTTCCAGTTGTAGAGACCGAACACGACGGGGAAGAGGTCTTCGCTGCGCAGCATGATCATCGGCAGGAAGAAGTTGTTCCAGATGGCCACGAACTGGAAGAGGAACATCGTCACCAGTGCCGGGGTCATCAGACGGATGCTTACGGTGAAGAAGGTGCGGATCTCCCCCGCCCCGTCGAGTCGGCTCGCCTCGAGCAGTTCGTCCGGCACCGAGGAGGCGGCGAAGATGCGCGCGAGGTACACGCCGAACGGGCTCACGATCGAGGGGAGGAAGACCGACCAGAACGTGTTGGTCAGCTGCGCTTGGCTGAAGATCAGGAACAGCGGCAGCGCGAGAGCCGTCGCGGGGACGAGCACTCCTCCCAGCACGATGTCGAAAAGCACGTCGCGGCCGAGGAAGCGGTACTTGGCGAGGGCGTACCCGGCCATGGCGGCCAGGAGCGTGGCGATGGCCCCGCCGAGAGCGGCGTAGAGCATCGAGTTGCCAAGCCAGCGCAGGTACACGCCGTCCCGGTAGGTGAACAGCTCCGCGATGTTGTCGAAGAGGTGGAAGTCGGCGAACCACAGCGGCGCGGTGGTGAGGATGTCGCCGGTCTCCTTGCTGGAGGCAACGAGCAGCCACCACAGCGGCAGCAGGAAGTAGACCGTGAACACGGCCATGATCAGCATGGCG
Source organism: Microbacterium sp. Root322 (assembly GCF_001425645.1). Taxonomy (NCBI): domain Bacteria; kingdom Bacillati; phylum Actinomycetota; class Actinomycetes; order Micrococcales; family Microbacteriaceae; genus Microbacterium; species Microbacterium sp. Root322. Next base: position 1,106,719 of record NZ_LMCS01000002.1, read on the forward strand.
CCCGTGCGGGAGATGCCCGATTCCCGAGCAGTGCTGCGGCGCCGGCCGGGCGCGACGATCGACGCGGTGGTCATGCGTTCTGCTCCTTGCGCTGCATGTACTTCATGAACCCGAACGACAGCACGAACGTCGTCACGGCGAGCACGACCGAGAAGGCGGCGGCCAGGTTGGTGTTCGGGATGGATGCGGTGGCGTACACGGTCATGTTCGGGGTGAAGGTGCTGGTCACGGCCGAGCTGAACGACCGGAACACCTGGGGCTCGGCGAGCAGCTGCAACGTGCCGATGATCGAGAAGATCGCGGTCATCACGATCGCGGGCCGCACCAGCGGGATCTTGATCGACCAGGCGATCCGCCATTGGCCTGCGCCGTCGAGGCGAGCCGCTTCGTACAGCTCCTGCGGGATCGACAGCAGTGCCGAGTAGATGATCAGCATGTTGTATCCGACGTAGACCCAGGTCACGACGTTCGCGATCGACCACAGCACCAGGTCGGCGCCGAGGAAGTCGATGTTCTTGGTGATCGCGGTGAAGGGCGAGAGGTTGGGCGAGAAGAGCGAGCCCCACATGATCGCGGCGATCACGCCCGGCACCGCGTAGGGCACGAAGAACGCCAGACGGAAGAAGCGCTTCCCGCGCACGAGAGGCGAGTCCAGCAGCAGGGCGAACAGCAGGGCGAGGCCCAGCATGACGGGCACCTGCACGACGCCGAACAGCAGCATGCGCCCCATCGAGCTCCAGAAGGCCTCGTTCTGGAAGACGAGCACGTACTGGGTGAGGCCGCCGAACACCTGCTCGGCCTTGCCGAAGGTGCCGTCGCGCTCGACGACGAGCAGGGACTGCCAGAACGCGTAGGCGATCGGCACGACATAGAAGAGCGCGAACAGAACGCCGAACGGCACGATCAGGAAGGCGATGGCTCCCTTGTGCGGGACGCGCCGACGGGCTCGCGCCGCGGTGGGCGCAGAGACCGCCGAGGCGGTGAGCGTGGTGGTCATACATCCTCCTTGATGATGCGGACGGCCCCAGCCGGCACGATGCCGGTGGCGGGGGCATCCGTGACGAACTCATGACCGGACGCCGTGACCTCGGCGTCGGTCGCCCCGTGGTTGACGACGAACAGGAAGCTGCCGGTGTCCCCGACACGTCGGACGATCTCGACGTCCGGCCCCGCGCCCGGCGTCCGTGCGACCCCGGCGCCGGCGGCGATCCGCGTCATCAGCCCGGCGTAATCCGCTCGCGAGAGCTGGGTGGAGAGGAACCAGGCCGCGCCGTCGCCGGCCGTCCGCCGCGTGATCGCTGGACCCCCGGCAGCGGGGCCGTCGACGAACGATGCGATGACCTCGGCGTCGGTCGCCGCGAGCCGCTCGCTCCAGACGGTGCCCGTCGTGCCGTCGGTGAGGGTGACGACCTCGCCAGGGCGCAGCGGAGCGAACTCCTCGGAGCGGATGCCCAGCAGATCGCGGAACGCCCCCGGATAGCCGCCGGTGCGCACGCGATCCTCCTCGTCGACGATGCCGCTGAAGAAGGTGATGAGCGCGACGGCACCGCCTTCGACCGCGCGTGCGATGGCCGCGGCATCCGCATCGCTGATGAGGTGCAGGGCCGGCACGATGAGCAGACCGTAGCCGTCGAGGTCGGCGCCGGGGCGCACGACGTCGGTGGTCAGACCCGCGTCCGACAGGGCCGCGTGAGCGGCATGCACCTGCCCGAGGTAGGTCAGCGCCTCGCTCGGACGCCCTTCGTTCTCGGCCGCCCACCAGCTCTCCCACGAGAAGAACAGCGCGGTATCCGCCGCGACCCTGGTGCCGGCGACCTCGCCGAGGCGATCGACCAGCGCGCCCAGTTCGACCACCTCGCGCCACTGGTCGGAGTCCTCGCCGGCGTGGGGGACGAGAGCGGTGTGGAACTTCTCCGCGCCCTGCGTCGACGCCCGCCACTGGAAGAAGCAGATCCCGTCGGCGCCGCGGGCGAGGTGAGAGACGATGTTGCGCCGCATCTCCCCCGGCGCCTTGGCGAGGTTGTACGGCTGCCAGTTCACCGCGCCCGTCGAGGTCTCCATCAGCAGCCAGGGCTCCCCCTGCGCGAGGCCGCGCGTGAGGTCGGCGGCGAACGAGAGCTCCCCGCGGGCATCGTCGAGACGGCGGTCGAGATAGTGGTCGTTGGCGATCAGATCCATCTCGCCCGCCCAGGTCCAGTAGTCGAGGTTGCGGATGTGCGCGGTGACCATGAAGTTCGTCGTGACCGGAATGCTGCTCCGCTCCCGCAGGATCGCGGCCTCCGCCCGGTACAGCGCGAGCTGCTCGTCGGAGCTGAACCGCTGGAAGTCGATCATCTGCCCGGGGTTGCGCAGCGACAGGGCCTGGGCGGGCGAACGCACATCCTCGAAGTCGCTGTACCGCTGGCTCCAGAACGTCGTCCCCCATGCGCGGTTCAGCGCGTCGATGTCGTCGTAGCGCTCACGCAGCCAGGCGCGGAACGCCTCGGCGCTGACGCCGCAGTAGCAGAGGGCGTTGTGACAGCCGAGTTCGTTCGACACGTGCCACAGCGACACCGCGGGGTGATCGCCGTAGCGCTCGACCACGTGCGTCACGACGTCGGCGGCATACGCGCGAAAGAGCGGAGAGCTCGGGCAGTACCCCTGACGACCGCCCTGCTGGAACACGGTGCCGTCCGCCCCGACCGGGAGCATCTCGGGATGGCGGGCGGTGACCCACGGGGCGGGCGAGGCGGTGCCAGTGCCGAGGTTGATGCGGATCCCGCTCGCGTGCAGAAGACCGATGATCTCGTCCAGCGCGCTGAAGTCCCAGACATCAGGGGCCGGGTTGATCGACGACCAGCCGAAGATGTTGATCGCGACGAGGCCGACACCCGCCTGCTTCATGAGGCGCACATCCTCGGGCCACACGCTGCGATCCCACTGCTCGGGGTTGTAGTCGCATCCGAAGACGAGGCCGCGCCCTGCGGAGAGGGCGGCGATGCGGTCGGACACTGCGGCGGCCATACGGAGACGCTCCTTTGCGAAGATGTGTGCACGTGCACAGATTCGGTCATGAAAGCACCGATCGGAATTTCTGTGAACGTGCACACATGGTTGCATGTCGCCGTGGAGGTCGTCAAGTCCGGGTCGCTAGGCTGTCGATCATGACCACTTCCGCCCGCCGCCGCAGCACCGTGCACGACGTGGCACGGGTGGCCGGGGTGTCGAGGGGAACCGTGAGCCGCGTGATCAACGGCGGCTATGTGTCCGACACCGCTCGGGCGGCGATCGAAGAGGCGATCCGCGAGGTCGGATACGTTCCCAACACCGCGGCGCAGAACCTGGTGCGCCAGCGCACCCAGGCCATCGCATTCATCGTGCACGAACCGCACGCGCTGTTCCTGGAAGACCCGAACATCGGCGCCATCATGCTCGGTACCAACGAGACGCTGTCCGAGGCGGACTACCAGATGGTGTGCCTCGTGGTGGACTCGGTGCGCGACACGGAACGCGTCGCCCGCTACCTCAACGGCGGCTTCGTGGACGGTGCAGTGATCGTCTCGGCCCGCGCGCAGGATCCGATCACGAACGCGGTCATGCGACTCGACCTTCCCGTCGCCTACGTGGGCCATCCCCCTGATGTGGATGCGGCCTGGGTCGGCGTCGACAACCGCGGGGCCGCGAACGCCTTGACATCACGCCTGATGGCGACAGGACGCAGACGCGTCGGCATGATCGCCGCGGCGCTCGACCGCGACTCGGGCACCGATCGCCTCGCGGGGTTCACCGACGCACTGGGCCCCGACTTCGACCCGGACCTGGTCGAGGAGGCGCCGCTGTACTCGTACGCCGAGGGAGCTGCGGCGATGACGCGGCTGCTCGCGCGCGCCCCCGACATCGACGGGGTGTTCGGCGCCTCCGACGCGGTCGCCGCCGGAGCGATGCTGGCACTGCGCCAAGCCGGGCGCCGCGTTCCCGAGGACGTGGGCGTCGTGGGATTCGACAACAGCTCCTGGGCGACCAGGACCACCCCGCCGCTGTCGACCGTCGACCAGCCGGCGGAAGGACTCGGTGCAGCCGCAGCGGCCGCCGTGCTCGCCCAGCTGCGCGACGATCAGCGCCCGCGCGCCGGCATCATCCTGCCCACCCCGGTCGTGTGGAGAGACTCCGCCTGAGCACCTCTCCCCCACCGGAACGGAGACACGGTCGGGTCCTCATCGATCCAGAAGCGCCAGGGGAAGGCCGCGGTTCCGGCCACGCCGGCGACGCCGACGCGCGGGCCGCTCACCACGCCGTCCCGCTGCGGGCCCAGCCACAGCTCGGCTCGCATTCCGTGCTGCTCCTCGCCCGTGATGGCATCGATCCCGTCGTGCAGCGGATGACGCAGCCCCACGGCCTGCCCGAGGCGGCCCGGCCCCCGTGCGAGGTCGCGCGACGTCGTGCGCCGAAGCGGAAGGGCGGCACCGCGACGGGTGGCCGCGGCCTCAGCGCCGGCCACGACCTCGCCGGCCCGGAGCAGCACGCCGTCACCCTGCCCCTCGGGCCCGCACACGACGTTCACGCACGAGTGGATGCCGTGGCTGAGGTACACGTACAGATGCCCCGGCTCGCCCCACATGGTGGAGTTGCGCGCCGTGCGGCCCATGCGGGCGTGGGAGCCCGGGTCGGGGATCCCGCCCGTGCCCTGCCCGTGATAGGCCTCGACCTCGGTGATGCGCAGCCGCACCTCGAGCGCGACGGCATCGGCCGAGGGCGCGACGAACGTGCGCAGCTCTCCCCCCAGCAGGCGCGGCGCGACGTCGACCGCGGAGTCGCTCAGGTCGGCGCGGACGGCACGGCGCAGCGCCTCCTGCGGCCGGTCGTTGCCGCGGGCGACATCGGGATCGCCGGGCATCTCAGAATCGCGGGGCCGTCTGGCACCACGAGGCGTCGAAGCCGGTGAGGGCGACGATCTCCTTGCCGGAGGCCATGTCGATCAGGTGCGTCTCGACGTTCTCCGGCAGCGGCAGCAGCATCCCGTCGTAGGCGTTGTTCGCCAGGTCGGGTGCGACCACCACGGCGGCATACTGGCCGCTCGGCGATGCGCACGCCTGCAGGATCGAGTCGGTCGAACCGACCTCCACCAGCGGGGTCGCCGCCCCGTCGTCGTCGACACGCACGACCACCTGTCCGATCGGGAGTCCCTCGTCGTCGCGGGCGACGACGTGGCGCAGCGTGCCCCCGGGGAACGGCGTGATCGAGCTCGCGATCCCGTAGTCGGGATCGGATGCCGCGAGCGGCTGCTCAGAGCCATCCGCCAGGTTGAGCTCGACCACCGCACCGTCGAGCCTCTCGACGATCGCGGTGTAGGTACCGCGGGAGATCCCCTGGATGGTGGCGGCGAGGCCGAGCGCCTGCACGCCGGTATCGGTCGAACGGTCGACGAGCGAGAGCGCACCGTCGAAGTCGATGAACAGCACCGCCGCGCTGTCGGGCACGAACTGCCAGACGAACACGCTCGCCTCGGCTCCGGCGACCTCGATGATCTGCGGGTCGCCGTCGCCGGTCAGCGACTGGGTCACGAGCACGCTCGCACGGCCTTCGGTGTCGCTGAGCTCTTTGTCGGAGTAGCTGTAGCCGACGAGGCCGCCTCGCTCGGAGACCTGGATCGCACCCACATAGCCGTCGCCGGGGAGCTTCAGCTCGCGCGGGTTCTTGCCGTCGCGGTCCATCACGAGCAGCCGGGATCCCTCGTCCTCCTCCACCGCCACGACGAGCTTCGTGGAGGTCGCGCGGAAGTCGTTGATCTTGTCGTGCTCGAAGACCGGGACGGCCTTCTCGCCGCTGAGGTCGGTGAGGAAGATCTTGTCCTTGCCCTCGACGTCGCGGCGTAGCAGGAAGATGTTCGAAGGCGGCGTCGTGAAGCTCGTGGTCAGCGTCGTCTTCGGCCCGCCGCCGGCGCCCACGGCATCGGCCACACGGATCGTGTACTCGGTCGAGTCGTCGAGCGGGACGGTGAATCGCACGCCGACGCCGCGACCGGAGGCGTCGACCGTGAACGGCACGGCCGGTTCGACCGTGACCTGCGCGGGGTCGATGTCGGCGAGGGCTTGGTTGGCGGTCAGGATGACACGGCTTCCGGACGACTCGATCGCCTGCGCGGCGTTCACCTGCACGTCGCTGATGCGCGGCCCCTGCAGAAGACTGGCGATGCCCAAGCCGGTTCCGACGACGACGAGCACACCGAGAACCGCGACGAGCGTGAGCGCGAACCGGCGACGACTCACGGGCGTGTGCGGGGCCTCCCGGCCCACAGGGGCGCGAGGCGCCGGCGGCGCAGGGAATTCCTCGGCGGCCTCGGCCTCAGCGGCAGAGATCGGGTCGGCAGAGATCGGGGCGGCACCGATCGGGGCGGCACCGACGAACACCGGCTCCGTCGCGAGCGGCACGGGCGGAAGCGCGGTCGCCTCGGCATCCTCGCGCGCCGCGGCCTCGAAGGCGGCCATCTTCCGGGCGGCGGCCTCCTGCTCGGCGACCTCGCGGTCACCCGCCTCACGCACGGCGGCCTCACGAGCTGCGGCCTCGCGGGCGGCAGCCTCACGAGCGGCGGACTCACGAACAGCAGCATCCTCTGCACCGGCGGCGGGCTGTGCAGCGGGCTGCGCGGCGGGCTGTGTGCCCTGGTCGACGGGAGGGGCTACGTGGTCGGCGGATGCGACCGCGCGGTCGATCCGCTCGGCCTCCGCCGCCTCGGCGGCTTCTCGCGCTGCACGCATCTCCGCACGGGTGCGCGGGACGGCGGGCACCTCTGGGCGCTCGTCGTCAGTACTCATACGGGTCTCCCGGCTCGTCGATCGCGACGACATCGGTCGGTTCGATGCGCAGCTTGCCGTCGGCATCCGCTCGCACGGTTCCGGTGATCTCGACCCATTGGCCGGTCGCGTACTCGTCGGCCTTCACATCCACCGGCAGGACGGCGGTCTGGGCGTCGATGACGCAGTGGGTGATGACCAGACGGGTCAGATTCACACCGTCACCCGATTCGCCGGGCGTCACGAAACCTCTGAGCGTGACCGCTGCACCGTCGTAGGCGGCCGTGTTGGTCGCCGCCGAGAAGACGCTGGCCCAGTCGCCGACGCCGAAGGTCGAGGTGTCGGCCACGCCGAGCGCTACCGTGTCAGCGCCGACGAACAACGCGCTCTGCTCCCCCGCGCGCGACATGGCGAGCTCGACCGACAGCGAGGCCGGCGGCAGGATGAGACCGGCGACGACGACGCCCGAGGCGATGACGCCACCGGTGACGGCCGCGACGGCACCGAGCGTGCGGCGGGAGGAAGCCGGGACCTCGCGCCCCTCCGTGTCGTCCACAACAGCGGCGGCAGGCCCGTGGTCGTGGCCGTGGTCGCCCTCCTCGCCGAGCGGCAGAGTGCACGACCAGATCGCTCCGGCCAGGGTGACGACGGCGGCGGCGCAGGCGAACCACACCGACTCGGGGCTGATGTAGAGATTGAGGCGTCCGGTGAGACCGAGGCCGAGCGTGACCACCGAGATCACGGCGGCGAGTCCCACCCCCAGCCAGCGGGTGCCGAGTGCGCGTGCGCGAGCGGCCGTCTGCTCAGACAAGGACGTTCACCCCGATCCCGATCGCGAAGGCCGCAGCCAGGACGATACCGACGATGCCGACCAGCGTGCGAGCGGTGAACGTCGTGCGCATGAGCGCGAGCATCTTGATGTCGACGAGCGGACCGACCAGCAGGAAGGCGACGATGGCACCGGAGGAGAACGTGGAGGCGAAGGACAGCGCGAAGAACGCATCGACGTTCGAGCAGATGGCCACGGTCATCGCGAGTGCCATCATCGCGACGATCGACAGCACCGGGTTCGATCCGATCGCCAGCAGCCACTCCCGCGGGATCAGCACCTGCACGGCTCCGGCGAGCGCGGAGCCGATCACGAGGGCGGGCATCACGGCACGCAGCTCGACGAGGAACTGCGTGAGGCTGCGGCGAACGGGCGTTCCCGGTTCGTGGGTGACGCGATCGCAGGTGTCGACGAAGCGCTGCGTGAGCATGCCGTCGGGATCGGGGTGCCGGCTGTAGATCCACCCGATCAGGTTGGCGATGAGGTAGCCGCCGACGAGGCGGGCGACGAGGATGCCGCCGTCCCAGCCGAAGGCCGCGTGCGTGGTGAGGATCACGATCGGGTTCACGATCGGCGCCGCGATGAGGAACGTCATCGCCTCGGCCGGGGCGAGCCCTCGCATCATGAGCCCACGGGCGAAGGGCACGTTGCCGCACTCGCACACCGGGATCAGCATGCCCAGCAGCGACAGCACGGCGCGACGGGCCCAGGCGCGCTTCGGGAGCCACCGGTGGATCACATCGGCCGGAAGCCACACCTGCACCACGATCGACAGCAGCACGCCGAGGACCACGAACGGCAGGGCCTCGATGAGCACGCTCAGCGCGAGGGTGAGCCCGTCCTGCGCCCTGGTGGGCAGCGAGGCGGGGAACAGCGTCGGCAGGAAGGCATCGATCAGGAACAGGGCAGCGATGATCGCGGCGCCGAGGCCGACGCCGATCCAGGCCGATCGCGGCGAGGGTGCCGGGCGATGGGAGTGGCCGTGACGGGTCGCCGTTGCTGCCGAGGAGCTCACGCGGACGCGGCCCTCTCGGCGTCGCGCTTGTTCGCGCAGGGAGTGCACAGACCGAAGATGTCGACCACGTGGGCGGCCTCGGTGAAGCCGTGCAGCGCCGCCGTGCGGTGCGCCCACTGCTCGACATCCTTCGCCTCGATCTCGACGGTCAGACCGCAGGATCGGCAGATGAGGTGGTGGTGGTGGCCCTGCGTGGTGCAGGCGCGGTACAGCGCCTCGCCCTCGGGGCTCTGCAGCGAGTCGGCGTCGCCCGAGGCGGCGAGCCCCGCCAGCGCACGGTACACGGTGGCCAGACCGATGCCGGTGTTGTCTTCGCGCAGCGAGGCGTGCAGGCCCTGCGCGCTCACGAATCCGCGGGCGTCGGCGAGTGCTTCGCGCACGCGTTCGCGCTGCCAGGTGTTCCGCTGAGCCATAGGAAGAGTCTAGGCCGCGGGGGTTGGCGAGGGCTGGGAGCGGATCTCAGACCCGCACACGGCGAACCCGGGCACGCGAGCGCTGCACGATCCAGCAGACGACGTAGATCGTGAACGACAGCGTGGTGATGTAGGGGCTCACCGGCAGTGTTCCGGCGAGGGCGAGCAGGATCCCGCCGACCGCCGAGACGAACCCGAACAGCGCGGCCAGCAGCGGCACGGCGATGGGACCGGCGGTGACGCGCATCGCTGCGGCCGCGGGTGTGACCAGCAGCGCCATCACCAGGAGCGCCCCGATGATGTGCACGCTGACGGCGACGATCAGGCCGAGCAGCACCATGAACAGCAGACTGACGGCACGGGTCGGCACCCCGCGGGCGGCGGCCGATTCCGGGTCGAGCGAGTCGAATCGCAGCGGATTCCACATCACCAGCAGCCCGATCAGCACGACCATGCTGATGCCGATCAGCCAGCCCAGGTCGGGGCTGGAGACCGAGACGATCTGGCCGGTGAGCAGGCTGAAGCGGTTGGCGCTGCGGCCGTCGTAGAGCGAGAGGAAAAGGATGCCGAGGCCGAGGCCGAACGGCATGAGCACGCCGACGATCGAGTTGCGATCCCTGGCCTTGGCTCCGAGGACGCCGATCAGGATGGCGGCGACGAGGGCTCCGCCGAGGGATCCGGCAACGACGCTGCCGCCGAGGAGGAGGGCTGCCGCGGCTCCGGCGAACGACAGCTCGCTCACTCCGTGCACCGCGAACGCGAGGTCGCGCTGCATCACGAAGACGCCGATGAGTCCGCCGACGATGCCCAGCACCGCGCCCGCGATGATCGAGTTCGCGAGCAGGGCGACGAGCTCGCCGTAGTCCTGGAAGGAGAAGACGTCGCTCCAGTCCACCAGAGGCACCATGCCCAGTGCGACGCTCATGCCGCTCCTCCGTGCTCGTGGTCGCCGTGGTCGTGGTGGGGCTCGGCGTCGGGAACTCCGACGACGACCAGCCGGTCGCCCGCGCGCAGCACGAACACCGGGGTGCCGTAGAGGTCGGTGAGCACGCGGGTCTGCAGCACCTCGTCGGGGGTTCCGAGCAGGAACCGCCCCCCGGCGATGTACAGGATGCGGTCGACCCGCCCGAGGATCGGATTGATGTCGTGGGTGACGAACAGCACCGCCGCCTCGCGCTCGCGGCGCTGGCGGTCGATGATGTCGGTCACGGCGACCTGGTTCGCGAGGTCGAGGTTCGACAGCGGCTCGTCGCACAGCAGCAGGGCGGGTTCGTCGGCGAGGGCCTGTCCGACCCGGAGGCGCTGCTGCTCTCCTCCCGAGAGGAGTCCTACCCTGCGGTCGGCGAAGTGCGAGGCTCCGACCGCTTCGAGCAGACGGTCCACCTTGGCCCGGTCGCCGCGGTGCGGGATCGGGAGGCCGAAGCGGCTGCCCTGCACGCCGAGGGCGACCAGGTCGCGCGCGCGCATGCTGGTGTCGGGAGCGAGCGAGCGCTGCTGCGGGATGTACCCGATGCGGGAGTTTCCGCGGTGCACGGGTTCCCCCGCGACGCGGATCGTCCCCGAGGACAGCGGCTGCAGCCCGAGGATGGTGCGAAGCAGCGTGGTCTTGCCCGACCCCGACGGGCCGAGCACCGCGATGAACTCGCCCGGCTCGACCGTGAGGTCCAGGCCCGACCAGAGTTCGCGATCTCCGCGGTGCAGGGACGCGTCGGAGATCGCGAGGACCGGTTTCTCGCGCTGTGCGGCGCCGCTCACGAGGTGACGGCGGCGGCGAGGCTCTGGATCGCGTCACTCATCCACTCAGAGTACGACGATCCGTCCTCGAGCAGCTCCGTGAAGGCGACGACAGGGATGCCGGCGTCCTTCGCCGCGGTCTCGACGCGCTGGGTCTCGGACCCGCCGGTCTGGGCGTTGGTCAGCAGCGCGGTGACCTGACCGCTGCCGATCACGTCGAGCGCCTCGAGCAGTACGGCGGGTGCGACGTCGGTGCCCTCCTCGACCGACTCTGCGAATCCTTCGGGCGTGACATCGGTGAAGCCGGCGGCGGCGGCGAGGTAGCCGGGCAGCGGCTCGGTGATGAAGACGTTGACGTCCGGCGCATCCGTCTTGAGGGTCGCAAGCTCCGTCTCGAAGCCCTCGAGGTCGGCAGTGAGGTCGGCCGCATTGGCGGCGAACTCCTTCGCGCCGTCGGGGTCGAGCGCGGTCAGCTCGTCGGCGATGGCCTCGACGACGTGGATCATGGTGTGCGGATCGAACCAGACGTGCTCGTTGAAGCCCTCGATGTGGTCGTGGCCCTCGTGCCCCGCCTCGTCTTCGGCGTGGTCGTGCTCGGCCTCGTCGGCGTGCGCTTCGTCGCTGTGCGCTTCGTCGGCGTGCGCCTCGTCGTCGTGGCCCTCGTTGCCGGGGAAGTCGTGCGAGTACTCGACGGCCGTGACGACGTGCGGGTCCTTCGCATCCTGCAGCAGCGTGTCGATGAAGGCGTCGTAGCCGCCGCCGTTCTCGATCACGAGGTCGGCCTTCTGCACGGTCAGCCGGTCGCGGGCGCTCGCCTCGTAGGAGTGCGGATCCTGCGAGGCGGACGTGATGATCGACTGCACGTCGACGCGGTCGCCGCCGATCGTCGCGGCGATGTCGCCGTAGACGTTGGTGCTCGCGACCACCGTGATGGTGCCGTCGTCGCCCTCGCCCGTAGCCGGGGTGGAGCATCCGGCCAGCGTGAGAGCGGCGACGGATGCGAGGGCGAGGGCGACGACGGGCTTCTTCATGCCCTCACTCTAAACGCTAATGAGAACCATTATCAAATCCTCGCCGTTTCTCCCTCGCCCATCTCACCGAGACCCACTCCGCGCGCCGAGACCCATCGCCGCAGACGACCGGGGCGATGGGTCTCGGCGAGCGCGATGGGTCTCGGCGCAGATGTGGGCGGAACTCAGGCGCGCAGGGCGGCCGGTGCGATCCAGGCGGTGGACTCACCGGGAAGCGCGGAACCCTCGAGCGGAAGGCTTGCGAGCACCGCGTCGGCGGCGTCCGCACCCAGGTCGAATGGCTCGGCACCGAAGTTCGACACCACCTGCCACCCGTTCGGCCGGGCGAAGCGCAGCACGTCGGCGCGTCCGGTGTCGATCCACTCCAGCGTCTCGTCGGCCTGCAGCAGGCGCCGCAGGCGCAGAGCCTCCCGGTACAGCGACAGCGTCGACGACGGGTCGGCCGCCTCGACGTCGACCGCGTACTGCGCGAACCATGCCGGCTGCGGGAGGTGTGCACCGCCCGCGCCGAAGCCCAGGGACGAGCCCTCCGCGGTCCACGGCAGCGGTACGCGGCATCCGTCGCGGCCCAGACCGTCGAACTCGGCACCGCGGAAGAAACCGGGGTCCTGACGCTGCTCCGGGGTGATCTGCGCCACCTCGTGCAGCCCGAGCTCCTCCCCCTGGTAGAGGTAGGTGCTGCCGGGAAGACCGAGCAGCAGCAGGGTCGCCGCGTGCGCCCTGCGGAGCCCGCCGTCACGATCGAGGCCCTCTGCCGGGCCACCGGCCTTGACCCACTCGGTGCCCTGCTTGACCGGGCGGCCGTTCAGCGCCGGGAGTCCGTAGCGGGTGGCGTGCCGGGTGACGTCGTGGTTCGACAGCACCCAGGTGGTCGACGATCCGGTCGCCTGCGCCTGCTGCAGGTTGTCGGCGATGATGCTCCGGAACTGCGCCGCGTCGTAGTCGGCCACCAGCAGGTCGAAGTTGAACGCCTGTCCGAGACCCTCCGCCGAGGCGTACTTCGCGCGGCGCTCCGGTGTCTCCACCCAGGCCTCGGCGACGGCCGTGCGCGGAGGGTCGTACTCGTCGAACACCGCACGCCACTCGGCGTAGATCTCGTGCACGTCGTCGCGGTCGATCATCGGATGCGTGCCCGAGGTGCGGTCCATCGCGTCGAGCTCGGCGCGCGAGGGCAGCGGCTCGCTGAGGTCCTTCGTGAGCATGTGAGCGACGTCGATGCGGAATCCGTCCACTCCCCGGTCCGACCAGAAGCGCAGCGTCTTCAGGAAGTCGGCGCGCACCTCGGGGTGATCCCAGTTGAGGTCGGGCTGCTCCACGGCGAAGTTGTGCAGGTACCACTGCCCGTCTTCGACCCGCTCCCACGCGCTGCCGCCGAACACCGAGTCCCAGTCGGTCGGCGGCTCGGAGCCGTCGGGGCCGGTGCCCTCACGGAAGATGTAGCGATCGCGCGCGGCCGAGCCGCGACCGGCGGCGAGCGCCTCCTGGAACCATTCGTGCTGGTCGGAGGAGTGGTTCGGGACGATGTCGACGATCACCCGGATGCCGCGGGAGTGCAGCGCCTCGACCATGTCGTCGAAGTCGGCGAGGGTGCCCAACCGCGGGTCGACGTCGCGGTAATCGGCGACGTCGTATCCGCCGTCGGCGAGCGCAGACGGATAGAACGGGCTCAGCCAGACCGCATCGATGCCGAGATCGCGGAGGTAATCGGCCCGCGAGACGATGCCCGGGATGTCGCCGATCCCATCACCGTTCGCGTCGGCGAAGCTGCGCGGGTAGATCTGGTAGACGGCCGCCTGACGCCACCAGGCGGCGTCTGGGGCGGTGCGGGTCTCGACGAGAAGCGCGTCGGTCATGAGGGGGGAACTCCTTCTTTCTTTCCGGGGGTCGGGGGCTTCGGTGAGCGTCAGCCCTTGACGGCGCCCTGCGTGACGCCTTCCATGACCCATCTCTGGGTGAACAGGTAGGCCACGATCGCGGGCGCCATCGCCATCAGGTACGAGGCGAACGCGACGTTGTAGTTGTTGCTGAACTGGTTCTGGAACAGGTTCTGCCGCACGGGCAGCGTCTGCAGCGCCGGGTCGGCGATGATGAGCGACGGCATCATGAAGTCGTTCCAGGCGTACAGGAACGCGAAGATGCCGACGGTGGCGCTCATGGGGGCGAGCAGGGGGAAGATCAGCTTCCAGAAGGTCTGCCAGGTCGTCGCGCCGTCGATACGGGCGCTCTCCTCCAGCTCGATCGGGATCGACCTCAGGAACGCGGTGAACAGCAGCACGCTGAAGCTCAGCTGGAACATGGTCGCGAGGATGATCACCCCGAACGGGTTGTCGAGCCCGACGCGTCCGGTGAGCTGGATCTGCGGCAGCGCCACGACGGGGAACGGGATGAACATCGCCGCGAGCAGGTAGAAGAACGAGTAGCGGAACAGCCGGCGGTCCCAGTTGCGCACGATCGCGTACGAGGCGAAGGCCGCCAGCACGATCGTCGCGATCACGGTGCCGGCGGTGACCAGCAGTGAGATACCGGCACCGACGGGGAACTTCGTCAGGGTCCATGCCTCGACGAAGCCGTCGAAGCTGAACGGGGCCGGGAGCGAGAAGGCGTTGCCGTCGACCGCCTGGCCCGTGGTCTTGAGGGCCATCGAGATGGTCACGTACAGCGGCAGGAGGACGGTGACGGCGCACAGGATCAGGATGATCGTGCCCGACCAGTTCACCCGCTCCATGCGCACGCGGCGCTTCTTGCCCGAGGTGGGGATGGTGGTGAGTGTCTGCGTCGACATCAGAGTGCGTTCCTTCCGCGCGTCAGCGACAGCTGGAGGAGGGAGATGAGCACGGCGACGATGAAGAAGATGGTCGCGTTGGCCATCTGGTAGGCGTAGTCGCCGCCGTTGAAGCCCGCGATGATCGTCATGGCGACGCTGCGGGTCGAGGTGCCGGGGCCGCCGTTCGTCAGGCCGACGATGATGTCGTAGGCGTTCAGGAAGCCCTTGAATCCGAGGATCACGTTGATCACCACGTACCCCGCCACCAGCGGGAGCGTGATGCGGGTGAGCTGCTGCGTCTTGCTGGCACCGTCGATGCTGGCCGCCTCGTAGACCTCGCCGGGTACCGACAGGAGGCCCGCGATGTAGATCAGCAGGGTGCCGGGCACGGCCTGCCAGGCGGTGACGACGACGATCGCGATCCAGGCGAGGTCGGGGTTGGCGAGCAGGCTCGTCTCGAGCCACGGGATGCCGGCTGCCGCGCCCGCCGCGGGGATCGAGTTGGAGAACAGGAAGTTGAAGACGTAGGCGATGATGATGCCCGAGATCACCATCGGGATGACGAAGATCGTGCGCAGGCCCGTCTTGAACCGGATGCGCGAGGTGAGCCCGACCGCCAGCAGGAACGCGACCACGTTCACGACGATGACCGTGGCGATGGAGAACCCGAAGGTGAACAGGTAGCTCTGCAGGATCGACGGATCGCTGAACAGCGCGATGTAGTTCGTCAGCCCGTTGAAGCTCCACTCGCCGATGCCGATGGAGTCGGTGAAGCTGAAGAAGATGCCGATGACACCCGGCACCGTGATCGCGAGCGTGAAGAGCGCGAGCGTCGGCAGCAGGAACAGGTAATAGATCGGCTCGACGCGACGCGTGTGCCGGCGGAGCTTTCGGTCGCCGCCGGTGACGATGAGGGTCGTGCTGTCGGCGGGTGCGGTGGGGGTGGTGGTGCTCATGGCGCGGACTCCTCTGTCTCGCCGGAAGCGGATGGGTCGCCCGACGCGGACGCGGTGTCCTTCGTCGAGGGGATCGGCGCGCGGAAGGCGATGCGGGCCCAGTCCGCGTCCATCGTGCGCAGGATGGAGTTCGGAGCGGCGCCGAGCACCATCGCCTGCGCGTAGTTCATCATCGGAAGCGTCTTGGGTACGAGCACCGAGGGGCCCTGATAGATCTGCCCGTTGTCGTAGTACTCGACCATGCCCTCGACCCGGGGGTCGTCGGGGGCGGAAGCGCCCTTCGTGGGGGTGAAGCCGAGCTGCGAGGCGTTGTACTCCTCGATGTTCTGCGGCTCGTAGAGGAACTCGAGGAAGTCGCGGGCGGCCTCCTTGTGGTGCGAGCCCTCCGGGATCATCGCGGCGAGGTCCATGTTGACGCGCACGCCGAGGTCGGCGGGGTCGTTCGTCATCGGCAGCGGGAAGGTGCCCAGCTGCAGGTCGGGCGCGGTCTTCGCGATCTCGCTGAAGGCCCACGGGCCCTGCAGGTACATCGCCGCCTCGCCCTTGCCGAAGGCGAGGTTGCCGTCGCCGTAGCCGCGACTCGGGGCATCCGCGTTCGTGTAGTCGTTCGCGAGCTGCAGCATCCTGTCCATCGGCTCGGTGAAGTCCTTCGAGAACGAGACGTCGGAGTCGGGTCCCACATCCGCTCCCTCGGCGGCGAGCGCGTCGAAGAAGTCGACCACGTCGACCGAGCCGCCGGCGGAGTAGTCGTACCACCCCTGCCCCACGGTCCAGTCGTCCTTGAACGTGCCGTAGAACGGATCGATGCCGGCGGCCTTCAGCTGGTCGCACACGGCGAGCAGCTCGTCCCAGGTCTGCGGAACCTCGAGGCCCTGCGCCTGGAAGATCTCCTTGTTGTAGATGACGGATGCGGCCATCACCGAGTACGGCAGCGCGCTCGTGCGACCCTCGCAGGATCCGTACTGGTCCATGAGCGGCTGCAGGTCGTCGCGGATGCCGGCGGCGGCGTCCGTCTCGGAGAGGTCGGTGAGCGCGCAGCGCTGCACGAAGCGCGCGATCTCGTAGTTGTAGTTGGCGAGCATGATGTCGGGCGGATTGCCCCGCACGAAGCTCGCCGAGACGACATCGACGCCCGAGGTGTCGATCTCGACCTTCACATCGCTCTGCGAGGAGTTGTACTCGGCGACGAGGGCGGTCATGAACTCGATCGCCTCGCGCTTGCTGAACGTGAAGCGGATGGTCTCCGCTCCCGTGCCGGCGGCACAGCCTGCCAGCGCCGTGCCGACCAGGGTGACCCCCAGGGCCGCGGCCACCGCTCGCACCGCGTGTGTTCGTCTCTCAGACACCGTCGTCCTTCCGTCGTGTAGATCCGCGTACTAAATCTAGTGAGCGAATTTACTCTGCCGAAGGGTACTCTCTCATTGGAAGACAGGGAGGTCAAGTGCCATGACAGAAGTCTCCGCAGACCTGGGAACAGGGCGCGCGAGCGTCGGCGCCATCCTCGACTTCGCCTGGACGGCCGGTGAGTTCACCGCGACCGAGGCGATGGCGGGCACCTCCCTCACCCGCTCGACCGCGATCGATGCGATCGACACGCTCGTCGGCGCCGACGTGCTGCGCGAGCTCCCGAACGCCCGCGCGGCCGGCACCTACCGCGCAGGTCGCCCCTCGCGCCGCTTCGTGCTGGCCCCCGACCTCGGCGTCGTGATCGGGGTGGATGCGGGAGACACCCACCTCGCCGTCACCGTCGCCGATCCCCTCGACCGGACCCTCGTGCATCATCGCGTCGAGTTCGAGCCGTCGCAGTCGGCCGCCGAGAGGCGCGCGACGATCCTCGAGCGCCTGGGCGATGCGCTCGCCGAGGCCGAGGTGACGCGCGACCAGGTGCTCGCGGTGTGCGTCGGCGTCGCCGCCCCCGTGAACCGCGACGGCATCTCCCCTCCCCACCCCGACGGCTTCTGGGAGCGCACCAACCCGGGCCTCGCCGAGGCCCTGCGCGACTGGGCTCCGGTCGTCCAGATCAAGAACGACGCACAGCTCGCCGCCATCGCCGAGGGCGCTGAGGGCGCAGCTATCGGGTGCCGCGACTATGTCGCCCTGCTCGCGAGCGAGCGGTTCGGCGGCGGCGTGGTCGTCGACGGCCACGTGCTGCACGGTGCGCACGGCGGCGTCGGCGAGGGCGTCGTGTTCGACCACATCGTCGGTGTGGGGTCGGCGTTCGGCCTCCGCTACGCGGTGCAGGATCAGGTGCGCGCGGCGGTGGATGAGGGCGAGATCGCCGCAGACAGCGCGGTCGGCCGGCTCGTCGAGGCCGATCGCATCGATCCCCGGCTCGTGCTGACCCTCGCCGCGTCAGGAGACGCGGATGCCGCGCTGGTCACCTCCCGCGTCGGGGCCACCGTCGCCCGCATCGTCGGCGTGCTCGGCAGCATGTACGACCCAGCGCGGGTCATCGTGTGCGGAGCGGTCGCCGAGAGCATCGAGCCCGTGTTGACCGCGGCCCGACGCATCCTGCCCGAAGAGCTGCACCTGCCGGCGCCCGAGATCCTGGCCTCGACGCTGGGGGCAGAGGTCGTGTCACGCGGGGCCGTCGCGACCGCTCGCCGCGCAGCCAGGGAGCATGCCGTGCCGCTGTTGGCCGAGGAGCGCCTGCGCGCGAGTGCCTGATCGGGCGCTCTGGCGCGTGACGCGGGGTCAGTCCACCAGCAGCGCGGGCTCCTCGAGCACCGATGCCACGTCGGCGATGAAGCGGCTCATGCCGTCGCCGTCGATCACGCGGTGGTCGAAGGACCCTGCGACCGTCGTCACCCAACGAGGACGCACCTCGCCGTCGACGACCCACGGCTTCTGACTGATGGTGCCCATCGCCACGATGCCGGCCTCGCCGGGGTTGATGATCGGGGTGCCGGCATCCATCCCGAACACACCGATGTTCGTGATGGTGATCGTGCCGCCCTGCTGATCGGCCGGCGGGGTCTTGCCCTCGCGCGCCGTGAGCGTCAGACGGTTCAGCGCCCGCGCCAGGTCCTTCATGCCGAGGTCCTGCGCGTCCTTGATGTTCGGCACGAGCAGGCCGCGCGGGGTGGCGGCGGCGATGCCGAGGTTCACGTAGTGGCGCACGGCGATCTCGGCGCCGGCTTCGGTCTCGATCCAGGCCGCATTCACCATGGGCGTGCGGCGGGCGGCCCAGATCACGGCGCGGGCCATGATCAGCAACGGCGAGACGCGGATGTCGGCGTAGTCGGGCGAGGCCTTGAGGCGCTTGACGAGCTCCATCGTGCGGCTGGCGTCGATCTCCTTCCACACGGTCACGTGCGGGGCCGAGTACGCGCTCTGCACCATCGCCGAAGACGTGGCCTTGCGCACACCCTTGACCGGGATCGACTCGGTGCGGTCGTCGCCGGCAGCCGAAGGCTGGGTCGGAGTGAGCCCTCGCGCGAGCCCAGCCGGAGCAGGCTGGGGTGCGGGCACGGTCTCCTCGCGCACGGTCCCCCACTCGGGAGTCTCGATGTTGCGGAAGACACTCGCCTGCGAGGCGTGCTTCATGACGTCGTCCCGGGTGACCTCGCCGTCGGCGCCGGTCGCGGCGACCGCGGTGAGGTCGACGCCGAGGTCGCGAGCGAGCTTGCGGATCGGCGGCTTCGCGATCACGCCGACCGAAGAGCGCACCGGGCGCTCGGCCGCGCGCTTGCGACGCGAGGTGGCCCCGCCTCCCGTGCCATAGCCGACCAGCACGGAGCCGCCGCCCTCTTCCGCCGCCGGGGCGGCAGGAGCAGCAGTCGGAGCACCGGCGGCGGGTTCCGTGACGAACGTGATGATGGGCGTTCCGACCTCGACCGTCGTGCCCTCCGCGACGAGCAGCTCGCCCACCACACCGGCATGCGGCGACGGCAACTCGACGAGCGACTTGGCCGTCTCGATCTCGCAGAGCACGTCGTTGATCGCGACCGTGTCGCCGGGGGCGACCTTCCAGGCCACGATCTCGGCTTCGGTGAGCCCTTCCCCGACATCGGGGAGGGTGAAGTTCTGCGTGCTCATGACGAGTCCTTTCGGCCGAGCGGGGATGTCAGTATGCCAGCGAGCGATCGACGGCCTCGAGGATGCGGTCGGCATCCGGGAGGTATGCGCCTTCGAGCTTCGCGGGCGGGAACGGGGTGTCGTAGCCCGAGACGCGCAGCACCGGCGCCTCGAGCGCATAGAACGCGCGCTCCATCACGGTCGCCGCGATCTCGCCGCCGATGCTGCCGAAGCCCTGGGCCTCCTGCGCGTAGACCATGCGTCCGGTCTTGCGCACCGAATCGAGGATGGGCTCGTAGTCGACCGGCGACAGCGAGCGCACGTCGACGACCTCGCAGCTCGTGCCCTCGGCCTCGGCGAGCGCCGCGGCCTGCAGGAGCGTGGTGACCATCGCGCCGTGTCCGACGAGCGTCACGTCGCTGCCCGTGCGGACGACCCGCGAGGAGTGCAGCGGAACGGCGGAGGCATCGAGCTCGACCTCGCCCTTCTGCCAGTAGCGGCTCTTCGGCTCCATGAAGATCACCGGGTCGTTCGAGGCGATCGCCTCCTGGATCATCCAGTACGCGTCGTTGGGCGTCGACGGCGAGACCACGCGCAGACCTGGGGTGTGCGCGAAGTACGCCTCCGGGCTCTCCTGGTGGTGCTCGACCGCGCCGATGTGCCCGCCGTAGGGGATGCGGATCACGATGGGCATGCTGATCGCGCCCTCGTGCCGGTTGGTGAGCTTCGCGAGCTGCGTGGTGATCTGGTCGAACGCGGGGAACACGAAACCGTCGAACTGGATCTCGATGACGGGGCGGTACCCGACCATCGCCATGCCGATCGCGGTGCCGACGATCCCCGACTCGGCCAGAGGGGTGTCGAGCACCCGACGGTCTCCGAAGTCGCGCTGCAGATGCTCCGTCACGCGGAAGACGCCGCCGAGCTTGCCGA
This sequence comes from Microbacterium sp. Root322, assembly GCF_001425645.1. Classification (NCBI taxonomy): domain Bacteria; kingdom Bacillati; phylum Actinomycetota; class Actinomycetes; order Micrococcales; family Microbacteriaceae; genus Microbacterium; species Microbacterium sp. Root322. The sequence goes on from NZ_LMCS01000002.1 coordinate 1,127,181, forward strand.
TGTCCTCGCCCATGAGCAGGACCTTCGGGTCGTTCTCCATGGCCTTGCGCATACCCGCGTTCAGCGCCTTGCTGAGCGGCATCGTCTCCAGAGTCACTGGGCTCCTCCTTCGAACGACGCTTCGTACTGCGCGCGCCAGGCCTTCTGCTGGTCGATCAGCGGATGCGGCTCGCTGTACACGTGGTCGAAGATCTTGTCGGCGCTGGGCGGCCCGAGCTCCACGGTGCGGGCGCGCAGATCCTCCGCGGCATCCGCCGCCTCCGCCTCCACGTCGGCGAACAGCTGCGCCGACGCTCCCCGCCCTTCGAGGAACGCGCGCATCCGGACGATCGGATCGCGACCGGCCCAGTACTGCTCCTCGTCGGTGCCGCGGTACTTCGTCGGGTCGTCGCTCGTGGTGTGGGCGCCGAGCCGATAGGTGACGGCCTCGATCGCCTGCGGGCCGTTGCCGGCGCGGGCCTCGTCGAGCGCGACACGGGAGACGGCGTAGCTGGCGAGTACGTCGTTGCCGTCGACACGGACGCTCGGGATGCCGTAGCCGGCGCTGCGCTGCACGAGCGGCACGCGCGACTGGGTGGACACGGGCACGGAGATCGCCCAGTGGTTGTTCTGGAGGAAGAAGACGGTGGGCGCCTGGTAGCTCGCGGCGAAGACCATCGCCTCGTGCACGTCGCCCTGACTGGATGCACCATCGCCGTAGTAGACGATGACCGCTTCATCGCGGTCGGCATCGCCGGTTCCGGTGCGGCCGTCGAAGACGAGGCCCATCCCGTAGCCGGCGGCGTGCAGCACCTGCGATCCGAGCACGAGCGTGTACAACCGGGTGTTGCCGTTCTTGGGGTCGGTCGGGTCCCACCCGCCGTGCGAGACGCCGCGCATCAGCTTGATGATGTCGACGGGATCGACGCCGCGGATGCGGGTCACGGCGTGCTCGCGGTACGAGGGGAAGATCGTGTCCTGCGCGCGGGCGGCGCGACCGGAGCCGACCTGTGCCGCCTCCTGCCCCCGGCTCGGCGGCCACAGCGCGAGCTGCCCCTGCCGCTGCAGGTTCGTCGCCTGGGTGTCGATCGCACGGATCACGACCATGTCCCGGTAGAACTGCTCGAGTTCCGCGTCGCCGATCGCTTCGATCAGGGGAAGGTATCGCTCAGCGGCGGCGGACGGCGCGTAGCGTCCGGTCTCGTCCAGAACGCTCACAAGGGGTGTCTCGGAGGTGGTCACGCTCTCACGCTACCCGCGCCCGCATGCCAGGTCACGCATACCTAGGACGCCCTTGTAACTGGCGGGAACCCGGAGAAAACCGCGGAAAACCGCCCGAACCAGGAGGAGGGACCGCCTCAGCGGACGGAGGCTGCCACCTCGAGCACGCGGGCGATGGAGTCTTCCTCGCCCACCGAGATGCGGATGCCGTCTCCCGAGAACGGACGGACGATGAGGTCGTTCTCCACGAAGGCCGCAGCCACCTCGTCGGTGCGCTCGCCCGCGGGCAGCCAGACGAAGTTGGACTGGGAGTCTGGCACGTCCCAGCCCTGCGCGCGGAGGCCCTCCAAGAGGCGGGCGCGTCGCTCGACGATCACGGCGACGCGCTCCAGAAGCTCGGACTCGGCGTCGAGGCTGGCGATCGCGGCGTTCTCCGCGGCGGAGGTGACCGAGAGCGGGATACCGGTGGTGCGCGCGGCGTCGAGCACCTTCTCGTGTCCGATCGCATAGCCGACGCGGAGGCCGGCGAGACCGTAGGCCTTCGAGAAGGTGCGCAGCACCACCACGTTCGGGTGCTGTTCGAACACGCGCTCGGCGAGGCCGTCGACCGCGTCGGGCGCCGTGACGAACTCGGTGTACGCCTCGTCGAGGATGATCAGGACGTCGTTCGGGACGCGCTCGACGAAGGCGGCGAACTCGGCCGAGGTGATGATCGGCCCGGTCGGGTTGTTGGGCGTGCACAGGATGATCGCGCGGGTGCGATCGGTCACCGCGTCCGCCATCGCATCGAGATCGTGGCGGGAATCGGCGGTGAGCGGCACCTGCACCCCGGTCGCACCGGCCACCAGCGGCAGGCTGGGGTACGCCTCGAAGGAGCGCCACGCGTAGATGACCTCATCGCCCACCGATGCGGTCGCGAGGATCAGCTGGTGCAGGATCGACACGCTGCCGGATGCGACGTGCACCTGGTCGGGCTCGACCCCGTAGCGGGCACCGAGACGCGCGCGCAGGCGCCCGGCCGTGGCGTCGGGGTAGCGGTTGATCGGCGTCGTGCTCTGCAGCGCCTCGAGCACCGAGGGCAGGGGATCGAACGGGTTCTCGTTGCTCGAAAGCTTGAACGCGTCGGGGCCTGCCTGCTTGCCCTGGCGATACGGCGCGAGCGCGGCGATGGCGGGACGGATGCGGGGCAGGATGGGCTCGGTCACGAGGTCGAGTCTACGAGGGCGGCGGCGGGCGGCGGCGGGCTCGGACGCGGCCCATCGAGGCGTGAAGTGCGGTGGTACCATTTTGGTATGGCCATGACGGTGCGACTTCCGGAAGAACTCGACGCGCAGCTCGAGGCGATAGCACGCGCCCGGCACACCTCGAAGCACGCGGTGATCATCGAGGCGGCGACGCGGTTCGCGAACAGCGAGTCGAAGACAGACCGCGTGCTCTCGATCGCCGACGAGGTGACCGAACGCTACGCCGAGACTCTCAAGCGACTCGAAGACGCCTGAGCGATGGCGACGGAGTACATCGAGCCGGCGCAGGCACTCGCCCTGATAGCGAAGCTCGGACTGCACGTCCGTGACGAAGGGTTGCTCTTCTCCGCGCTCGCTCGCCCTTCAGCGGGGATGTTCGGCGTCGATGCGTATCCGACCTTCACGGAGAAGGCCGCGGCGCTGATCAGTTCGGTCGCACAGAACCACGCGCTGTTCGACGGGAACAAGCGGATCTCTCTGTACCTCACGTTCATCTTCATCCGACTCAACGGATACGAGGTGACGTTCACGAACGACGAGGCATTCGACTTCGTTCTCGACGTCGCACAGAGCCGACTGGACCTGCACCAGATCGCACAGGTCATCTCCGCACACATTGCAGAAGACACCGCAGGCTGACACTCGCGGGCGTCCGTGGGACACTGGTCGGACCATGCGCTTCATCATCCGCGTCGTCGTCAACGCCTTCGCCCTCTGGGTCGTCACCCTGATCCCTGCCCTGCAGGTCGTGATCACCGCCTTCCCGCCGGGCGAGACGCTGCAGCTCGTACTGACCCTGCTCGCGGTGGCCGCGATCTTCGCGCTCGTGAACACGATCATCGGCACGATCGTGAAGATCGTCGCGTTCCCGCTCTACATCATCACGTTCGGTCTGATCGGCTTCCTGATCAACGGCTTCCTGCTGTGGTTGACCGCGTGGATCACGAGCGGCTTCGGCTGGGGCCTGACGGTCGGCGACTTCTGGTGGGGCGTGCTCGCCGCGCTCATCATCTCGGTGATCAACGGCATCTTCGGCTTCATCCTGCGACCGCAGAGCAAGAACCGCCGCGACTGAGTCGGTCGGGTTCACCCCGCCCGCTCGGCATGGAACTCGATACGCTCGACCTCCACGGCTTCACCGAGCTCTTCCCAGTACTCGTCGACGGCCTCGGCCCGCGGGTCGTCTGACGCGTCGACCATCTCCGCCGTCGCGACGTAGGTCTCCAGGCCGTGGGTCTGCAGCTTCAGATCCTGGATTCCGCCGTGCGGATCGCCGACGCGCGACGCGGTGAAACTGTCGGGAGATCCCGTCCCCTCCGCCGACCCGCCCGCGGCGAGCGCGGACACGACGTCGTCGGTATGACGCAGCTGGAGCAGAGTCTGGTCGTCGGTCAGACTCGGCTCGGTGGGACTGCCCGCCGTCATCATGACCGACACCTCGAACTCGCTCTCCATCGCCAGGCGGGCGGCGATCATCCCGCCCTGCGAGTGCGCGACCACGTCGACCCGGTCGCCCGGCTCCACACCCGCCGCCGTGAGGGCATCGAGGGTGGCCTGATACGACGCCGACGGGCCGCCCTGATAGAGCTCGACGTTCGACTTCATGTCCCACGGCTCCGACTCCCCCGCCTGCCACGGCAGCGAATTCCGAGTCCCGGCGATGTAGGCCACGTACCGGGTCGCGCCCCCGACCATCGTGTACTTCTCGACCGCGACCTGCGCGGTCGCTCCTGGTACCCGCCGGAAGGCCGCAGCGAGGCCTGTCGGCGCGTTCGGAGTCGTGGTCTTGACCGGCGTCACCCGCACGGGATCCGTCACCCCCGACAGCACCATGCCCGGTCGGACCTTGCCGAGCCCCGAAGCGACGCCCACCAGGGCGCCGGCCACGAACACCGACGGGAGCGGGCCGTCCGGGTCGTACTGGTCGCCGAGCCCGTCGAAGCGCTGCCGCTTCCAGCCCGCCACCAGCCAGTCCGCCATGGTCGCCAGCCGTGCGTCTGCCTCGACCATCTCGTCGGCGCGCGCCTGCGCTTCGTTCGCCGCCGCGGCGTCGGTGAGAGCGAGGGCCTCCGCCTGTGCTCGCAGCTCGACCACCTCGAACGCATTGGCCATCAGCAGCGTTCCGGTGCCGGCGTTCTCGATCTCGGCACCCAGCTTGCCCACCTGGTCGCCGCTGCGTCGGAGAGCACCGAGGTCGACGTGCGGATCCGCCTGTGCGGAGGAGGAGAGGAGCGCCTGCGCGCGACCGACCGCCTCGCGTGCCTCGGCGAACCTCGATGCCACCGTGCGCAGGCGCGCGCCGACCTCGCGCAGCTGCTCGGTGTCGACGGCGATCGCCCCGCCGTGATCGATCTCCAGCTCCCCGGCGTTCGTCGACGCCTCCGCACTCGTGATCCGCCTCATCCGGCGCTCCCCTCACCCAGCTCCCACCGCCTCACCTCGAGGTTCCCGATCTCGACGGCGGTGTCATCACGCACTCGCGCGAGCAGCTCGTTCAGCGCACGGAGACCCGCGGATCGCCAGTCGGACGCATCGATGAGCGAGACCAGCGTCGCTCCTGCCTCCTCGAGCGTCGAGAGGGCCTCGCCGATCTCCCGACACGCCAGGACCTGCCCCCACGCCGTGGAGGAGCCGCCGGACAGGTCGTGCGCGAACGAGTACATGGCCTCAGCATCCGCGATCACGGGCCACCCGCCCCACCCGATCCGCACGACCGGTGGAGAGAGCGACGCCTGCTCGGGATGTGCAGAAGGTCGCGGGAGACGGCTCGCGCTGTGCAGGACGCCCGAGGGCGGGCAGAATGTATCTGTGACATCCCCGGATCCCTTCCGCGTGATCTTCGTCTGCACGGGGAACATCTGCCGCTCTCCCATGGCCGAGGTCGTCTTCCGCGACCTCGCCGAACGGCAGGGACTCGGCCCGCGCATCGTCTCGCGCAGTGCGGGAACCGGCGACTGGCATCTCGGCGAGCGGGCCGACCACCGCACGATCGACTCGCTGGCCCGACGCGGCTACGACGGCTCGCAGCACCGCGCCCGCCAATTCACCGCTGCGGCGTTCGCCGACAACGATCTCGTCGTCGCGCTCGACCGCACCCACGAGCGCATCCTGAGGGAGTGGGCGCACGACGAGGACGAGGAGGGCAAGGTCACCCTGCTGCTGGCCTTCGACCCGAACGCCTCGAGCCACGATGTGCCCGATCCGTACTACGCGGGAGCGGAAATGTTCGATTCCGTGCTCGGTATGATTGAGGCGGCGACTCGGGGCCTGTTCCGTCAGCTCGAACCCGCTCTGCGTCTCCCCCGCACGCCCCGCCTCTGAGGGGCCCGATCAGGAGGACTCCCCTGACTTTCCAGCCTTCGCTCCCGCCCCAGCCCCTGAGCCCGCTCGACGGTCGCTACCGCGGCGCCGTCACCGGTCTCGCCGACTTCCTGTCCGAGGCGGGCCTGAACCGGGCGCGCGTCGAGGTCGAGGTCGAGTGGCTGATCGCACTCACCGACCGCTCGCTGTTCGAGACGACTCCGCTCTCCGACGCCGACAAGGAGCGCCTGCGCGCCCTCTACCGCGATTTCGGGCAGGCCGAGATCGACTGGCTGGCCGAGAAGGAAGCGGTCACCCAGCACGATGTGAAGGCGATCGAGTACCTCGTGCGCGACCGGCTCTCGACGCTCGGACTTGACGGCATCGCCGAGCTCACACACTTCGCCGCCACGAGCGAGGACATCAACTCCGCTTCGTACGCCCTCACCGTGAAGCGCGCCGTCGAAGAGGTCTGGCTCCCGGCGCTCGACACCGTGATCGCGAAGCTGCGCGAGCTCGCCGTCGAGCACGCCGACGCCGCGATGCTCTCCCGCACGCACGGTCAGCCCGCGACGCCGTCGACCATGGGCAAGGAGCTCGCGGTGTTCGCGTGGCGTCTCGAGCGCGTACGCGGCCAGATCGCGGCATCCGACTACCTGGCCAAGTTCTCCGGCGCCACCGGCACCTGGTCCGCGCACCTCGCGGCCGACCCCGACGCCGACTGGCCGACCATCGCCCGCGAGTACATCGAGGGCATGGGCCTGGGGTTCAACATCCTCACCACGCAGATCGAGTCGCACGACTGGCAGGTCGAGCTCTACGACCGCGTGCGTCACGCCGGCGGCATCCTGCACAACCTCGCGACCGACATCTGGACCTACATCTCGCTCGGCTACTTCGCGCAGATCCCGGTCGCCGGTGCCACCGGCTCGTCGACGATGCCGCACAAGATCAACCCGATCCGCTTCGAGAACGCCGAGGCCAACCTCGAGATCTCGGGTGCGCTGCTCGCCTCGCTCGGCCAGACGCTGGTCACCAGCCGCCTGCAGCGCGACCTCACCGACTCCACCACGCAGCGCAACATCGGCGTGGCGTTCGGTCACTCGCTGCTCGCCCTGGACAACCTGCGCCGAGGCCTGAACGCGATCTCGCTCTCGCGTGACGTGCTGCTGGCCGACCTCGACGTGAACTGGGAAGTTCTGGCCGAGGCCATCCAGACCGTCATCCGCGCCGAGGTCGTCGCCGGTCGCTCCACGATCACGGACCCCTATGCGTTGCTCAAGGAGCTGACGCGCGGACACCGGGTAGGGGCCGCAGACCTCGCCGAGTTCGTGCAGGGTCTCGAGATCGGCGACGCCGCCAAGCAGCGCCTGCTCGCGCTGACCCCGGCGACGTACACGGGCATCGCGGAGCGCCTCGCCCGCTGAGCGCGGTTCGCACTCGACGGGCACTCCGAGCGCACGGCCCCGTGACTAGGGAGCCGGCTCTCCGGAGTGCTCTTCGACCCTGTCCTTCGGCATGAACGCGGCGGCGATCAGGGTGAGCACGGCAGTCACGGCGACCGCGACGAACACCCAGACCGACGCATGGATGATCGTGCCGGGGTCGTCAGGACCCGCTCCCTGCGCGATGACCGCGTTGGAGATGGCGCCGAACACCGCGACGCCCACGGCGCTTCCGGCCGACCGTGCGAACGCGTTCATGCCCGTCACCGCCCCGCGCTCGCCCCAGCCGACAGAGGCCTGCGCGGCGATCAGGGTCGGCGCCGCGCTCCACCCGAGTCCGAAACCGAGCACGAACGCGATGCCGGCGATCACGAACGGGTTCGGCCACGAGGCCACGGCGGCCAGCGCGATGGCGGCGACCGTCGTGATGCTCATGCCGATCAGCGTGGTGCGGCGGAAGCCGATCCGCAGATACAGGCGTCCTGCGTTCGCCGCGGCGAGCGGCCAGCCGAGGGTCAGCGCCGCGACCGCGAGGCCGGAGAGCAGCGGGGCGATGCCGGTGGATCCCTCGAGGTAGGCCGGAGCGAAGCTGGTGACACCGAGCATCAGCGCGCCGATGCCGAGCGACACGAGCGTGGTGGTGAGGATGAGCCGACGAGCCGCGAGACGCAGGTCGACGATCGGCTCGGCGACGCGGCGCTCGACGATGCCGAAGGCCACGAGGGCGATCACCCCGATCCCGAAGCAGAGCGCGCTCTGCACGGACAGCCATGCCCAGGCGTTGCCCCCCTCCAGCATGCCGAGGATGACCGCGGTCAACCCGATCGTGAGCAGCACCGCTCCCGCGTAGTCGATGCTGTGGCGCTGGGTCTGCTTCTGCTCCTTGTAGTTGCGTAGCAGCATCCACCCGGCGATCAGGCAGAGCGGGATGTTGATCCAGAAGATCCACCGCCAGGCGTCGAGCTGGGCGAAGATTCCGCCGAGTGCCGGACCGACGACCGAAGAGATGGCCCACACGCTCGCGACGTACCCCTGTACCTTGGCGCGCTCGGCGACCGTGTAGATGTCGCCGACGATGGTCATCGCCATGGGGGCGACGGCACCGGCGCCGATGCCCTGGATGATGCGGAACACGATCAGCGCCGGCATGCTCCAGGCGAATCCGCAGAGGAGGGAACCGAGCAGGAACAGCACGATGCCGAGGAGGATGATGGGCTTTCGGCCCACGGTGTCGGCGAATCGGGAGTAGATGGGCACGCTCACGGCCTGCGCGAGCAGATACACCGAGAACAGCCACGGGAACTGCTGGTAGCTGCCGAGATCGCGGACGATGCTGGGCACCGCGGTCGCGAGGATCGTGGCGTCGATCGCGATGAGGCCGGTGGCGAGCATGAGCGCGCCGAGGATGGGACCTCGCTCCGACCGGAGTCCGATGGAGGCGCGGTCGACGGAGGCAGTCACTACAGGGACAAGCCGATCGGTCGCACCGATATTCCGACCGGTGCGCGATACGCGCGGATCAGGAGGAGGCGCGGCGGCCGGTCGCCTCGGAGTCGGGGTCGTCTCCCTCGGGCTCCTCGTCGTACAGCACCGGACGATCGATCGTCTTGGTGACGTCGGCCGGGTCGACGGCGAGGATCAGCATCGCGAGGATCAGCAGCGTCACGATGAAGGCCCCACCGCCGACGACGAGGCCCAGGGCCAACGGGGTCAGCCCGTCGTACGTGCCGTTCGCGATCGACGCGTTCACCCGCGACGTGAAGGCACCGGTGGAGACCAGCGTGACGACCATGGCGAAGACGCCGCAGCCGGCCGCGATGAGGAGCAGGTGCAGGGGCCGCAGAATGTCCCGGCGGGTGGGCTTCTCGTCGCTCATCGCTCTCCTCCGTGCTCCGCGGGAGCGGCGCTGTCGTTCGAATCGGATGCCGCGGTCGCGGCGTCGATCTGCTTCGGCGTGAGGCCGGCGATGCCGAGGAAGACGGCGACGATCGCCGCATAGCCGCCGAACATGCCGACACCGAGGATGATGCCGGAGAGCACGAATGTGCCGGCCTTGTCGATCGTGTACTCCTGCAGGAACCCGGCCGGGATTAGCAGCAGGACGACACCGAGCAGAACACCCAGCGCCCCCACGGAGATCGCGTCGCGGGACAGCATGCCGCCGGTGCGACGAGCCCGGATCCCAGCGAGCAGCTCGATGCCGCCGCTGACGATCGCCCAGGACGACACGACGACGAAGAACAGATCATCGGAGCGCCAGGCCGGGATGCCGCTCACCATGCCGGCGACGATGCCGACCGCTGCGAGCAGCACATACGACCAGCGCGACCCTGCGGGAACGACCAGCCAGGCCGCGAGCACCTGCACGAGGGCGGTGATGAGGACGAAGCCGCTGAAGACGGACAGACCGACGGGTGCCGAGTGATCGGACGAGAACGTGATCATCAGCGCAGCGACTGCGGCGAACAGGGCGCGCAGCAATTGGACGTGGCGCATGGTGAATGCGCGAGCAGGGGCAGACATGACGGTCCAGAGTCCTCCGGGGTATTGCTCCCAGTCTACGCGGGGCTGCGCAGACGCAACGCCGGGGGCCGCGCGGAGGGAGGATTCGTGAAGCCCGGCTGATCTCCCCAGATCGATTGCCGGGCTTCACGACATACGCAGCAAGGGGGGCATCACTGCGTCAGGCCGGTGATCGCAGGACTGGGCACCCTGCCTGCGAAGACGGCCAAGTGACCCCACATGCCCACCCGGTCCCCTGAGGTACGCGCGTGCGGTCGTATGCTCACTCTAAGGCGCTGATCTTCACATACCGGAGGGGATCTGTGATGAATATCGAAGATGACGCGCGCAGAGCCGAATCCGATGACTTCGCGAACGCCCTGCGCGACGCGATAAACGCCAAGCCGGTGACGCTGTCGTGGCTGCAGCGGCAGCTCAAGGCCCGCGGGAATCGCGTGTCCATGGCGACGCTGAGCTATTGGCGATCGGGCGCGCGACGGCCGGAGGGCGTGCAGTCGCTGGCCGCGCTCTCCGACATCGAGGAGCTTCTCGGGCTCGACGTCGGTGCCCTGAGCAGACTGCTCCGCTCGACGAACCGCACAGGGCCGCTCGGGCCGAACCAGTTCCCGATCGAGGAGGAAGAGCTCGAGCTGGCCGTGATCGAGGCCTTCCGCGCGCTCGGCGCCTCGTATCCCGACACCTCGCGCGAGCTCACGACCCATTCGGTGACCGATGTGGGCGCCGACGGCAACATCGCCTCCAGCATCACGCGCAGCATCGTGCAGTCCACGGTGGGCACCATCACGGCGATCCCCTTCCTGGAGATCAACCCCGGGGTGCGCACCCCGGCACCGGAGCTGGCGGCCGTGTCCGGCGGCAGGATCGCCGCTCGATACTCCCACCCGGACGGTGAGGTGCACGGGGTGCTGTTCGAGCTCGACGTGCCCCTGACAGCGCCGGAGACCGCGATGGTCGAATGGTCGGTCGAGTATCCGCCCGACTATCCCCAGACACGCGACACCGGTCACGCCGTGGCTCAGAAGGCCAGGGAGCTGCTGGTGTGGACGCGCTTTCACCCCGATGCCATCCCGGACTGGTGCGAGGAGCACGTCGAGACGCCGGAGGGCGTGACGGTGACGCCGCTGCCGCCGCCGCGCGGAACATCGGTGCATCTGGTGCGCAGGGCGTTCGGCCCCGGCGCCCTCAGCCTGCACTGGGGATACGGTCCCCGCGAGGATCAGCCGGGCTGATCGCCCGTCGCGACCGGGCGGCCAGGGGTGTTGGACCACTGACTCCACGATCCGGGGAAGACCTTCGCGTCGATGCCGACCTCGTGCAGGACCAGCGCCGTGTGGGCGGCCGTCACACCGGAACCGCAGTACGCCGCGACCGTCGTCCCCGGGGCCACGCCGACCTCAGCGAAGCTCGCCAGGAGCGTCTCTCGATCGAGGATGCGCCCCTGCGCGTCGAAGTGCACGGGTTCGGGAAGGTTGCGCGCGCCGGGGATGTGCCCGCCGACCGGGTCGTAGGGCTCGGAGTCACCGCGATACCGATCGGCAGCACGGGCGTCGATCAGCACGCCGGATGCCGGGAAGGCGGCAGCCTCGTCGATCGAGATCGCATCGCCGCCGATCGGGCGGAGCACGACGTCGCCCGGCTCCGGGCGCACATCGTCGGTCGCGACGTCGAACCCCGCGGCCTTCCAGCCCTGGATACCGCCGTCGAGCACGCGCACGTCGATGCCGCCCTGACGCAGCAGCCACCACGCGCGGGCAGCCGAGATGCTCTTGAAGTCGTCGTAAGCGACGACGGTTTCACCGGCTCGCACGCCCCATCGACGGGCCGCCTCCTGGAGGGCGGCCGTCGACGGCAACGGGTGCCGTCCCTCCGAGGGCTCGCCGTGGGTGGACAGCTCGGTGTCGAGCCCGACGAACACGGCACCGGGGATGTGGCCGGTGAGGTAGTCGCCATGCCCCGCCTCGGGACGGTCGAGCCGCCAGCGCACATCGATCACGCGCACCGGCTCTCCCCGGGTCAGAAGGTCGTTCAGCTCGACGGCACTCACGAAGTCGCTCATGCTGCGAGGCTACCGAGTCGGCCACGGCATCCGGTGCGCGTACGTCTTCTCCCGTCACGATCCGTGCGGCGGCCGCGGCCCGTTAGGCTCTATCCGGCAACGTCGAGAAAGGGCCAACGATGCCCTCTCGTCTGCGTTTCATGCGGCTGCGTCCGCAGGAGGCCGCGCTCATCGCGATCACCGCGGTCTGGGGCAGCACGTTCCTGCTGGTGCACTGGGCGATGGAGCACGCGGGTCCCTGGTTCTTCGTCGGCATCCGGTTCCTCATCGCAGGGCTCATCAGCGTCGTGATCTTCCGCCGCGTGCTGCACGGCATCCGCTGGCGCGACATCGGCGCCGGCGTCGCGATCGGCGTGATGATCTACCTCGGCTACGGTCTGCAGACGCTGGGGCTGCAGAGCATCGACAGCAGCACCTCGGCCTTCATCACCGCGATGTACGTGCCGCTGGTGCCGCTCGCGCAGTGGGCCGTGTTCCGCAAGCGTCCGCCCGCCATGGCGTTCGTCGGCGCGGGGCTGGCCTTCGTCGGGCTGCTGTTCATCGCGGGACCCGACGCCTTCGCGCTGACACTCGGCGCCGGCGAGATCGCGACCATGATCAGCACCGTGCCGATCGCCGCGGAGATCATCCTGATCAGCCTGTTCGCGGGGAAGATCGATCTCGGACGCATCACCGTCGTGCAGCTGCTGACCGCGGGAGTGCTGGGGCTGCTCACGATGCCGGTGGTGGGCGAGGGCGTGCCGGAGTTCTCCTGGGTCTGGGTCGGCTGCGCGGTCGGACTGGGGGCGGCGAGCTGTCTGATCCAGCTGACCATGAACTGGGCGCAGAAGTCGGTGTCACCCACCCGCGCGACCATCATCTACGCCGGAGAGCCGGTGTGGGCAGGGGTCATCGGACGCATCGCCGGTGAACGCCTGCCCGCGACCGCACTCATCGGCGGGGCGCTCGTCGTGCTCGGGATCCTCGCGAGCGAGCTGAAGCTCGTCCGGCGACGCGCGAAGCAGGAAGCACCCCCGGAGGTCAGAGCGTGAGCAGCACCTTGGTCGCCCGGCGCTCGTCCATCGCCCGGTAGCCCTCCGCGGCCTCCTCCAACGGGAGGGTCAGGTCGAAGACCTTGCCCGGGTCGATCTTCCGGTCCCAGATGAGCTGGATCAGCTCGGGGAGGAAGCGGCGCACCGGCGCAGGACCGCCGTGCAGGTGCACGCCGGAGAAGAACAGCTCGTCGCCCGGCAGCGCCACGTCGTGGGAGACGCCGACGTAGCCGACATGGCCGCCGGGGCGGGTGGAGCGGATCGCCTGCATCATGGACTCCTGCGTGCCGACCGCCTCGATCACCGAGTGCGCGCCGAGGCCGTTCGTGAGCTCCTTGATGCGCGCGACACCCGCGTCTCCACGCTCGGAGACGATGTCGGTCGCGCCGAACTCGCGCGCCAGCGCCTGCCGATCGGCGTGCCGGCTCATCGCGATGATGCGCTCGGCGCCGAGCTCCCGCGCGGCGAGGATGCCGAGGAGCCCCACGGCACCGTCACCGACGACGGCGACGGTCTTGCCCGGTCCGACCTCGGCGGCGACGGCCGCGAACCAGCCCGTGCCGAGGACGTCGGATGCGGCGAGCAGCGAGGGGATCAGGTCGGTATCGGGCTGTCCGGGTGTGACGACCAGCGTGCCGTCGGCGTGCGGGATGAGCGCGTACTCGGCCTGTGTGCCGTATCTGCCCATCGGCACGACGTGCACGCAGCGGGACTGGTAGCCCGCCTGGCAGATCTCGCACGTGTTGTCGGACGCCATGAACGAGCCGACCACGAAGTCGCCGACCTTCAGCGTCTGCACCTCGGCGCCGATCTCCTCGACGACGCCGACGTACTCGTGCCCCATCGGGTCATGATCGACCTCGTTCGCACCGCGGTACGGCCACAGGTCGGAGCCGCAGATGCAGGTCGCCGCGATCCGGATCACGGCGTCGGTGGGTCGGGTGATGGTGGGCTTCTCCCGCTCCTCGACTCTGACGTCGCCGGGGGCGTGCATGACTACTCCGCGCATTCGTGATGCTCCTTCTCTCGCGTGACATCCAGTCAACGCCGATTCCGCCTCGGATGGGAGGTACTGAGGGAACCCCTTCGAGATTCACAGATCCGGGAATACTCCGCAGGAGCACGTGTTGCACCCGACATGATTGAAACTTCAACCGTCGCTCCGGTCGCCACGGAGCGCACGCGCGTCCGCGTGCCGCTGCGCTTCGGCGACGGCTTCTCCACGACCGCCGACGTGGTCACGTTCGACGGACTGATCGACGCCCGCGAGCACCTTCTGCTGGGGCTCGGCGACTGGAACGCCGCGATCGAACGCGCGACCGACGGCGGCGATGCCCCGCTCGTGCGACCGCACAGCGAGTGCCTCACCGGCGACGTCTTCGGGTCGGAGCGGTGCGACTGCGGCCCCCAGCTGCGCGAGGCCGTGGAGCGCATCGCCGCCGAGGGCGGCTTCCTGCTGTACCTGCGCCAGGAGGGTCGGGGGATCGGCCTCTACGCCAAGCTCGACGCCTACGCCCTGCAGGATGCGGGGCTCGACACGTACGAGGCGAACGTCGCCCTGGGCCGCGGCGAGGACGAGCGCGACTACACCGTGGCCGCCCAGATGCTGAAGGCCGTCGGGGTCGACGGCATCCGTCTGCTGAGCAACAACCCCGACAAGGCCGTGCAGCTCGAGGAGCTCGGCATCCGCGTGACCGAGAGGGTGCCGACCGAGGTGCACCTGTCGGAGTCCAACTCCCGCTACCTGCAGGCCAAGCGGGACCACACGGCGCACACGCTCGACCTGTCGGCGGCGTGACAGTCCAGGAGGACACCATGACGGCGGAGCAGCCGCATCCGCGTCGACTCGACGACACCGAGATGGACACGTGGCTGCCCGTGATCCGCTTCGTCCAGCTGCTGCCGCAGGTGCTCGATCGCACACTGAAGGAAGAGGTCGGGCTCAACCACGCGCGCTACGCCATCCTCGTCACCCTGGCGGGCCGGGGCGAGGGCGCCGTCACCATGACCGAGCTCGCCCGCATCGCCGGGCTCAGCCGTTCGCGTCTGAGCCACGCGCTCGACTCGCTCGAGGAACGAGGCTGGGTCGAGCGTGCCTCGTGCGGCGCCGACAAGCGCACCCTCTCGGCCGCCCTGACTCCGGCGGGGCGGGAGATGCTGCGCACGGCCGCTCCCGTGCACGTCGAACAGGTGCGGGAACTCGTGCTCGATCCGCTCACCGCCGAGGAGCGCGAACAGCTGAGGGCGATCCTCGGGAAGCTCCTGCCGGGCGTGACGGCGGCGCTGTAAACGGGTGCGGGCCGGTCACCGGTACCGCCAGTACCTCCCTCCACGGTCACTGAGCGCGTAGCGTCGGAGCATGGACACCCGCAGCGAGGTGCGCGAGTTCCTCTCCACGAGGCGCGCACGCATCACCCCCGACCAGGCAGGACTGCCCGCATTCGGTGGCAACCGCCGGGTTCCGGGCCTGCGTCGCGAGGAGGTCTCACTGCTCGCGGGCGTCAGTGTGGACTACTACACACGGCTCGAACGCGGTGACCTGTCCGGCGCCTCCGACAGCGTGCTCGAAGCTCTCGCCCGCGCGCTGCAGCTGGATGAGGCTGAGACCGCGCACCTGTTCGACCTCGCCCGCGCCGCGAACGCCTCCCCGGTCGCGCGGACACCTCGCAAGAAGTCGACGGTGCTGCGGCCCAGCATCCTCCGTCTGCTCGATGCGATGACCGAGGCACCGGCGATCGTGCGCGACAACCACTTCGACTACCTCGCCGCGAACGCCCTGGGGCGAGCCCTGTACGCTCCCGTGTTCGCACAGCCGCAGCCGAACAGCGCCCGCTTCGCCTTCCTCGATCCGGCGGCGCAGGAGTTCTACCCCGAATGGGAGCGCAACACGCAGGAGCTCGTGGCCGCGATGCGGGGCGAAGCCGGACGCAACCCCTTCGACCGCAGGCTCACCGATCTCGTCGGCGAGCTCTCGACGCGGAGCGAGCGGTTCCGCACCCTGTGGGCTGCCCACAACGTGCGCTTCCACCGCACGGGTGTGAAGCGCATCGCGCATCCGGTGGTCGGGGAGATCGAGCTGACATACGAGGCGTTCGAGCTGCCCGCCGATCCCGGCCTGCACCTGTCGACCTATACGGCGGAACCGGGAACACCCTCGGCCGACAAGCTGAGGATGCTCGCCAGCTGGGCGGCGACGGATGCGGGGGCATTCCCCTCCGCGGCATCCGCATCCGACCGCGCGGAGGCCTGAGCCGCGTGGTTCTGCTCTGAGCAGAACCACTCGAACGCGCCTGATGCCCCGGATTATCGTGAGGCATGGCCGACATCCTCTCGTTCCCGCGCGCCCCTCGCCCCGACCGTCCGCAGCTGAGCGGGCCCGAACCGCTCTGGCGGCACATGCTGGGCGACCAGCTGCGGCGTCGACGCCACGATCGCGAAGAGACCCTCACGGAGACCGCGGAGAAGGCCGGCGTCTCTCCGCAGTACCTCTCCGAGGTCGAGCGCGGGTTGAAGGAGCCGTCGAGCGAGATGATCGCCGCGATAGCCGGCGCTCTCGACACGAGCCTCATCGAGCTGACGAGCGCCGTGGCCGATGAGCTGCGCTCTGCTGCGGTGTCGGCATCCGCTGCGGTGTCGATCTCCGCTGCGGTGTCACGTGGCGCACTCGCCCTCGCCGCCTGATCCCCGGACCCGTCATCTGCATGATCGACGGACGGATGCATGACCACAGGTCCCACTTCGGTCATGCATCCGTCCAACGCTCATGCATCCGTCCGCCAGCCCGGACGCCACCTCAGCTCCGCGCGCCCAGCACCGTGTCGATGAGTCCGTACTCGAGCGCGGCCGCGGCGGTGAACACCCGATCGCGGTCGGTGTCGGCGCGCAGTTGTGCGACCGTGCGGCCGCTGTGCCCGGCGAGGATCTCCTCCATATCCGAGCGCACCCGCACCACCTCGTCGGCCGCGAGGATCAGGTCGGGGATCGCGCCTCGAGACTGCCCGGCCGGCTGATGCAGCACGATGCGGGCGTGCGCGAGGGCAGCCCGCTCCCCTGGTGATCCGGCGGCGACGAGCAGCGCGGCGGGGCCGATCGCCTGCCCCACGCACGTCGTCGCGATGCGCGGACGGATGTGCCGCATCGTGTCGTAGATCGCCAGCGCCGCACCGGGATCCCCGCCCTCGCTGTTGATGTAGAACTGGACACCAGACTCCGGGCTGTCCGCGTCGAGGTGCAGCAGCTGCGCGATGAGGGCGTTCGCGACCCCCGCATCGATGCCGGTTCCGAGATAGATGACGCGCTCCGCGAGCAGGTGCGAGTACACGTCCATGACGCGCTCCCCTCTCGGATGCTGAGCGATGACGTTCGGGATCGTGTAGCCGCTCATGCGTCCGCCCCCAACCCGACTCGTGTGCGTCGTCGCGGCATGACCTCGGCGATCGAGGCGGCGATACCGTCGATGAAGCCGTACTCCTGCGCCTGTGTCGCGGTGTACCAGCGGTCGTGCAGCGAGTCCTCGAAGATGCGGGCGACCGGCTGACCCGTGTCGGTGGCGATGAGCCCGAGCACGGTGTCGCGCATGTGTCGGAGGTCGTCGGCCTGCGTCTCGATCTCGCCGGCCGAGCCGCCGATGCCCGCAGACCCCTGATGCATGAGGATGCGCGCGTGCGCGAGGGCCCGCCGTCTGCCCGGCGTGCCGGCGGAGAGCAGGAACTGCCCGGCGCTGCAGGCGAGCCCGAGGGCCAGGGTCGCGACATCGTTGGGGATGAGCCGCATGATGTCGCGGATCGCGAGCATCGATGGCACGGAGCCGCCGGGCGAGTGGATCCAGAGCGCGATCTCGGCGAGGGGGTCTTCCGTCGAGAGCGCGAGCAGCTGCGTCATCAGCAGCGTGCCGTTGTCGTCGTCGAGAGCACCGTCGAGCACGAGCACCCGCTCGTGGAACAGCGCCCGCCGGGCTTCAGGACCGAACTGCCGGATGGGGTTGTCTTCGCTCATGCCCCCAGCATCTGCCGCAGCGCTCCGAGCAGGACCGGATTCTGCCGTGGGCGGCTCTGCCCTGAGCGGATGCGTGCAGACGCGGGCTCACCGGTGGCGTCCACCTCGGAGCTGTTCACCGAGCCCCCTGGGCGGGTGCCGGTGGGGGAGGCATCCGCCCAGGGGGCTCAGGTGGGGGGTGGGGTGGGGGTGGGTGGGGTCAGGCAGCGAGGGCGAGAGCGCGCCGGTGGGTGATGCGGTGACCGACCCAGAAGCCGATCGCGATCAGCCCGGCCAGGGCGACACCGAGGATCCAGGGCAGCATCGAGGGCGCGGCCCCTGCGGTGACGGTGGCGAGGGTGCCGGAGCCTTCCGCGATCAGGCCGTTGCCCTCGGCGAGATCGGCGGCTCCGACTTCGAGCTTGTCCCCGCCCGCTGCGAGATCACCAGAGCCGTCCGCGACCGCGGAGGCTCCCGTCGAGAGTTCGCCGATGCCGATGTTGAGGTCGCCGGCACCGGACTGCAGCGCGCCGACGCCGGCGGCGAGCGTGCTCGCGCCGTCGTTCAGGCGGGTCGCGCCCGCGCTGAGGTTGGCCGTTCCCGAGTAGAGGGACGATGCTCCGGTGGAGAGTGTCTGCAGACCGGAGGCGAGCTTCGCGGCGCCGGCCGAGAGCTGAGACGTGCCCGATTGCAGAGTCTGCGCGCCGGCGACGAGGGCGGGCGCCCCCTGAGGTGCGATGAGCGCCGCGGTGCCGGGCCACTTCTGGGACGCGTCTCCGCTGATGAGCGCGTTGACGCCGGCCGTGACCCTCGCGGAGCCACCGGCTGCGGCGACGAGCCCCTGTGCGAGAGCGGGAGCCGACGCCGCAGGGGCCACCAGAGCGTCGACCTCCCCGTCGACCTGCATGGCGAGCGTGACGAGGTCACGGAGCTTCGCGTCGTCGGGGGAGGTCGCGAGCAGAGCGGTGAGGCCATCGGCGAGCTGCTGGGAGTGGCCGGGGGCCATGGACGCGAGACCCTTGAGCGTCGCCTCGGTGGACGGCTGCGCCAGGCCCTGCACTGCGGGCGTCACACCCTTGCGAAGCGTGTCGCTGAAACCCGTCGCGCCGACGAGCACGCCGTTCGCGTATGCGTGCGCACCGTTGACGCCTGCTGCGAGCGTCGACATCCCGCTGGAGAGCGCCTGGGCCCCGGCATCCGCCGTCGCCAGCTTCGACGCGAGCTCCTGAGCCCCGGCGAGCGCCGTCTGCGCTCCCCCGCTGACCTTGCCCGCGCCGGCCACCGCCGAAGAGGCTCCGGCGGCCAGGCTGCTGGCGCCCTCGGCGAGCGTCGTGGCACCGGTCGCGGCCGTCGTGGCACCGTCGCTCAGCTTCTGCGATCCCGCGTGCGCGCTGACTGCCCCCGCGGAGAGGTCGATGCTGCCCTCGGCGAGCTGCGATGCGCCGGCCGAGAGGTCTGCGGCGCCGGCGGCGAGATCGGCGGAACCGTCTTTCGCCGATGTGGTGCCGTCGGCGAGTTCGGACGCTCCGGCGGCGATCTTGCTCGTCGTCACGAAGAACAGGATCACCATGGCGGCCAGCAGCAGGCTGAGGACGATCACGGCGATGCGCATGCCGATGCCGTGCGAATGGGGTGTGGTACTCGTCATCGAGGACTCCCGAGGTCAGTGGCGTCGTTGCCACCGGCGACTGTATGGGCAGGCTCGACCCCGACCCCCGGATTTGCCGTTCGATACCAAGTCTCAGCACGCCTGGGACTCAGTTTCTTGTGGCGAGTGCACAAACGATGGGCGCAGACCGCTGTGTCTTCCACGAAAACGGAACGTAACATCGTGGACTCACGGCCCGCCTAGTCTCGTGCCCATGGCGAAGCAGAAGGCACCGGCGTGGCAGTGGTCGGAGGACGGACTCAACTTCCGCACCCGCAAGTGGGTGCGCCCGGAGGATCTCAACGCGAACGGCTCGCTGTTCGGCGGCAGCCTGCTGAAGTGGATCGACGAAGAGGCCGCGATCTACGCGATCGTGCAGCTGGGCAACTACCGCGCCGTGACCAAGCACATCTCGGAGATCAACTTCGAGGCCTCGGCCGTGCAGGGCGACCTGATCGAGATCGGCCTGCAGGCGACCCACTTCGGCAGGACCTCCCTGACGATGCGCGCGGTGGCCAGGAACATGATCACGCGCAAGCGCATCCTCACGATCGAGAAGATCGTGTTCGTGAGCCTCGACGACGACGGGACACCGACGCCGCACGGCTACACCGAGATCACCTACGACCGAGACCGGATGCCGACCGAGCACATCGCCACCGGGACGATCCGGCTCCCCTCACCCTGACGCTGCTCGACAGCGCCGAGCCACCTCCTCAGGCGCGAACAGCCCCCCGGTGCGTCTCGCTCGAGGAGGTGACCCGGTCGGAGAGGGGCGCTTCGACCGGGAAAGCCGGCGCAGCGGCGAACGCCTGAGCCAGATCGGCGATGAGATCGTCGACGTCTTCCAGGCCGATCGACAGCCGCAGCACGTCGGCGGCGGGCCGCGCCTCCGGCGGCACCGGGCGATGGGTGAGCGCGGCGGGGTGCTGGATCAGCGAGTCGACGCCGCCCAGCGAGACGGCGTGCGTGAACAGGGTCGTCGTGGTCGTGACGGCGGAGGCTGCGGCGAAACCACCCCGCATCCGCATCGCGATCATCGCACCGGTGCCCCGCATCTGCCGTTCCAGGATGCCGCGCGGGTCACCGTCCAGACCCGGGTAGTAGACCTCGGCGATCTCCGGCCGATCGATGAGCCACTGCACGATCCGTCGCGCACTCTCCTGCTGGTGCCGCACGCGCACCGGCAGCGTCGTGAGGCCGCGGTGCAGCAGATACGCCCCGAGGGGATGCAGCAGCCCACCGGTCACCGCCCGCACGCGGCGCAGCGCCTGCGCCGTCTCCTCCCCGCACGCGACGACGCCGGCGATCACATCGCCGTGGCCGCCGAGGTACTTGGTGGCGCTGTGCAACGACATCGCAGCACCCAGATCGATCGGATTCTGCAGCACCGGGGTCGCGAAGGTGTTGTCGACGACGACCGGCACCGACCCGGCCTGACGCACCACGTCGGCGATGTCGGCGATCTCGAGCGTCGGGTTCGCCGGGGTCTCGACGACCACGAGGCCGGTATCGGGACGGACGGCTGCCGCGACCTCGTCGGGATGGCAGTAGGTGGTCTCGACGCCGAGCAGCCCGGATCCGAGCAGGTGGTCGGTGCCCCCGTAGAGCGGACGCACCGCGACCACGTGGCGCGCCCCCGTCGCACCGGTGTGTGCGAGGATCACGGCCGTCATCGCGGCCATGCCCGAGGCGAAGGCGACAGACGCATCGGCGTGCTCGAGTTCGGCCAGTGCCTCCTCGAAGCGGGCGACCGTGGGATTCCACAGCCGCGCGTAGACCATGCTGCCGTCGGCCGGGGGACGCCCGCCCGTCGCCATCGCCTCGTACGAGTCCCCGCCGCGCTCGATGTCGGGGAGCGGGTTCGTCGTCGACAGGTCGATCGGCAGCGCGTGGACCCCGAGACCCTCGAGATCGGAGCGTCCGCTGTGGACGGCGACGGTGTCGGGATGCAGCGGTGCAGTCATGCCTCCACGTTGCCGGAATCACGATGAATGCGCAGAAGATCGACAGAAGCCGCCAGAAAATCGATGCCGAACGCTACTCTGTGCAATATCCAGCAGGCAAGGAGGCCTTCCGTTGGCGAAAGCACAACTCGACGAGATCGACCTCGAACTGCTCGCGGTCCTCACTCGTGATGCCGAGACGACGAACAAGGCGCTCGCGCATCGGCTCGGCCTCGCCGAGTCGACCTGCGCGCATCGGGTGCGGGCGCTGCGCGAGCGCGGCGTCATCCGCGACACCTGCATCCGCATCGACGGGGCCGCCCTCGGCTTCCCGCTGCAGGCGATCATCAAGGTGCGCCTCGCGAACCACACCGGGGCGAAGGTGACCGCGCTCTTCGATGCCCTCGCCGACATCCCGCGCGTGCTGCAGGTCTTCCACGTGGCCGGCGTCGACGACTTCCTCGTGCACGTGGCGGTGCAGGATGCGACGGCACTGCGCGACATCGTGCTCGAGCACATCACGGTCCATCCGGTCGTGCGCGGCACCGAGACCCAGCTCGTGTTCGAGCTGCGCGACGGACCGGGAGTGCTCTCCACCTGACCCGTCCGGCCGGAACGAGCGGGGCGTCGGTGCGTGCGCGAGGATGGAATGCACGTCAGCCAGGAGCAAGGGAGCACCATGAGCCGCAGCGCCACCGCCGCCACGCACACCGTCCGCGAGATGCGGGACTTCCTCTTCGCGAACGCCACCGACTACGAGGCGGCGCGGGCCGGGTTCGCCTGGCCGCAGGTGCCGGAGTTCAACTTCGCGCTGGAGTGGTTCGACGTGGTCGCGGGCGAGAATCCCGACCGACCGGCGGTGCAGATCGTCGAGGCCGACCTGAGCCTGCGCTCCTGGACCTACGGCGAGCTGTCGGCACGATCCGACCAGGTGGCCGCCTGGCTCGCCGCTCTCGGCATCGGCCGCGGCCACCACGTGATCGTGATGCTGAACAACACGATCGAGCTGTGGGAGGTGATGCTGGCGATCACGAAGATCGGCGCCGTCTCCATCCCGAGCTCGACCCTCCTCTCCGCGGCGGATCTCGCCTACCGCGTAGACCACGGCCGCGCGCGGGCGGTCATCACGCTCGGAGCCCTCGCCGACCGCCTCGACGGCATCGGGCCCGACATCCTGCGCATCGGTGTGGGCGACGGCATCCCGTCCGGCTGGGCGCGCTTCGATGATTCGACCGCTGCCACGGCGGTCTTCGAGCCCGACGGCCCGACCCCCTCGTCCGACACCGCCCTGCTCTACTTCACCTCGGGCACCACGAACCGGCCGAAGCTCGTGCAGCACACGCACGCCTCGTATCCGATCGGGCATCTGTCGACCATGTGGTGGCTCGGTGTGCGCCCCGACGACGTGCACCTCAACATCTCCTCCCCCGGCTGGGCGAAGCACGCCTGGTCGAGCTTCTACTCGCCGTTCCTCGCCGAGGCGACCGTCTTCGTCTACAACTACGCCCGCTTCGATGCGAACACGCTCATGCAGGTCATGGACACCCACCACGTGTCGACGTTCTGCGCGCCGCCGACGGTGTGGCGGATGCTGATCCAGGCCGACCTCGCCCGCCTCACCCACCCGCCGCGTGAGCTGGTGGGGGCGGGTGAGCCACTGAACCCCGAGGTCATCGACCGGGTGCGCGACGCCTGGGGCGGAACGATCCGCGACGGCTTCGGTCAGACCGAGATGACCGCCTGCATCGGCAACTCCCCGGGTCAGGCCGTGAAGGTCGGATCCATGGGCCGCCCCCTGCCCGGATACCCGGTGGTGCTGCTGGACCCCGTCACCGGAGAGGTCGTCGACGCCGAGGGCGAGATCGCGCTCGACCTGTCCCGGCCTCCGCTCGGGCTCATGGCCGGGTACTACGACGACCCAGAGAAGACCGCCGAGTCCCGGGCGGGTGGTTACCACCACACCGGCGACATCGCGGTGCGCGACGACGATGGCTACCTCACCTACGTCGGACGCTCCGATGACGTGTTCAAGGCCTCCGACTACAAGATCTCGCCGTTCGAGCTCGAGTCCGTGCTGCTGGAGCACGACCTCGTGATCGAGGCGGCGGTGATCCCGAGTCCCGATCCGACGCGTCTGGCCGTGCCGAAGGCCTACGTGTGCCTGACCTCCGATGTCGCAGCCGCCGACTCGGACGCGGCGCGCGCGATCTTCGCCTACGCGCACGAGCGGCTGTCGTCGCACCTGTGGGTGCGGATCATCGAGTTCGTTCCGGAGCTGCCGAAGACGATCTCGGGCAAGATCCGCCGTGTCGAGCTGCGCGCTCGCGAGGCCGCGCGTGTGCAATCAGGAGACGAGAGCGGACAGCACCGCGACCGCGACTACCGCTGAACGCTCAGCGTACGATCGCGACCGACGCCGTCGCCGGCCCGGTCTTCGACAGTGCCGGCTTCGAGGTCGGAGCCGTGGGTGCCTTCGAGGCGGGAACCGCCTTCGGCAGCGCGTCCTCGGCCGCACGGTCGACCCGTCCGTCACCGGCCGCGTTCACGATCGCACGCACGATGGCGCCGACGATCAGCATCGCCACGAGCGATCCGCACGCCACGATCAGCGGCGTCCAGTCCTGCCCGAACGAGGCTGCGACACTCATCAGCGCGCCCACGATCCACAGACCCACCGCGCCCCCGGCGAGCCCACCGGCTCCTCGGATGATCGCGACCGCCGCGACGATCGCGAAGATGGCGGCGAGCGCCGCACCCGCGTAACCGATCGGCACCATCACCGCGGCCAGATCACTGGCCACTCTCATTGTCGTCATGACGACCCCCCGTCAGTGGTTACTCCACTCATTCGACATTAGAAGTGTCTCCCGGAAAGGGCATCCGTCTCAAGTGCGACGCGCATCATCCTGGAGGCGGATATCCGTGCGGATCGGACAGACCGAGACGGAGTTTCAGCGGCGTCTCGGCCAGCGCAGGCGGCGCGCCCGTTGCACGCGCACCGGCTGGGTGACGACCGCGTCCACGACCATCGACCCGTCGGTCGGCCCGACGATCGCGATGGCCGAGGTCTCGGTCGCCTCCGCGGGGTCGATGGGCAGCCGCCCGAGCGCCCGATGGGCACGGACGTACGCGGGCACGAGCAGCACGATCGCACCGAGCCACGCGAGCGGGTTGCTCAGGGCGACGCCGTCGAAACCGATCCACGCGCCCAGCACGATGGCCGCCCCCACGCGCATCACGAGCTCGATCACGCCGGTCACGGTGGGCACGAGGGTATGGCCGAGCCCCTGCAGGGCACCGCGCAGCACGAACAGCATGCCCAGCGCCCAGTAGCCGCAGCCGTTGATGATGAGCATCCGGTGCGCGTCGTCGACGACGGCGTCGGACCCTTCTCCGATGAACAGGCGCACCATCGGCGCACCGAACGCGATCAGCAGCCCGCCGAGCACGAGACCGGCGACGACGGCCATCCAGGTCGCCTCGACCACACCGCGGCGGATGCGGTCGGGACGACGTCCGCCGTGATTCTGCGCCGCGTACATCGAGACCGCGAGGCCGAGGGAGGAGAGCAGGGCGACCGCGAGGCTGTCGACGCGGGATCCCGTGGTGTAGGCCGCGACCGCATCGGCTCCGAGGGTGTTCAACGCCACTTGCACGGTCAGCGTGCCTATCGCGATGATCGACGCCTGGAAGCCCATCGGCAGTCCGAGGCGCAGGTGCTCGCTGATGTCGGCCCGGGTGATGCGCCAGTCCGCGCGGCGCAGATGCAGCATGGGCAGGCGGCGGCGCACGAACTCGAGGCACAGCGCCACCGAGACGGCCTGCGCGACGACGGTGGCGATGGCGGCTCCGCCCACGCCCCATTCGAGGGGGCCGACCATGAGCACGACGAGCCCGACGTTCAGCACGCACGAGACGGTGAGGAACACCAGCGGTGTCTTCGAGTCGCCGATCGCGCGGATGATCGCGGAGAGGTAGTTGAAGAACATCGTCGCGCTCGCGCCGAGGAAGCTGATCTGCGTGAAGATCGTGGCCTCGGCCATCAGCTCCGGCGGCGTCTGCAGCAGGGCGAGGATCGGGGCGGCGAGGAGGGGCGCTCCCACGGTCAGGATCACGCTCGTGAGGGCGCTCAGGAGAACGCCGGTCGCGACCGAGCGACGCACCGCCGCGTCGTCTCTCGCGCCGAAGGCCTGCGCGATCGGGATCGCGAAACCGCTCGTCAGCCCCCAGGCGAACCCGAGCAGCAGGAACAGCAGGCTGCCGGTCGCACCGACGGCCGCGAGCGAGGTGACGCCGAGGTGTCGGCCGACGACGATGGCATCGGCGAACTGGTACAGCTGCTGCACCACGTTGCCGAGGAGGAGGGGGATGGAGAAGGCAAGGATGACGCGCCACGGACGGCCCGTGGTGAGGGAGGTGGCCATGAAGGAGCGGCTCGCAGAACTGAAGGGATGATCGGGGGTGGAACAAGCCTATCGAATCGATTCGGCGGAGCGGAATACCGGATCAGGATTCCGAGCATCCCGGACTCGGAAGGTACCGTCGGAACGACACCGTCGACGACGACCGGAGGAAGAAAGTGACCACGCAGCACACGGGGGGAACCGGACGCGCGCACGACGTCGCCGCGGACGGAGAGGAACAGCACCTGCGGCGCGCGCTGAGCAACCGCCACATCCAGCTCCTCGCGATAGGCGGGGCCATCGGCACCGGACTCTTCATGGGCAGCGGCAAGACCATCTCGGTCGCGGGCCCGTCGGTGATCTTCGTCTACATGATCATCGGGTTCATGCTGTTCTTCGTCATGAGGGCCATGGGCGAGCTGCTGCTGTCGAACCTGAAGTACAAGTCGTTCAGCGACTTCGCGAGCGATCTGCTCGGCCCGTGGGCGGGGTTCTTCACCGGATGGACCTACTGGTTCTGCTGGGTGGTCACCGGCGTCGCCGACGTGATCGCGATCGCCGGGTACACGGATGCTCTCATCCCCGGCGTCCCGCTGTGGATCCCCGGCGTCCTCGTCATCGTCATCCTGCTCGCCCTGAACCTCCCCACCGTCGCCGCGTTCGGCGAGATGGAGTTCTGGTTCGCGCTGATCAAGATCGTCGCGATCGTGGCGCTCATCATCACCGGTCTCGTGATGATCTTCACCGGCTTCCAGCACGACGCGGGCACGGCGAGCTTCTCGAACCTCTGGGACAAGGGCGGCATGTTCCCGCACGGGTTCATGGGCTTCGTCGCCGGATTCCAGATCGCGGTGTTCGCCTTCGTCGGCATCGAGCTCGTGGGCACCGCCGCCGCGGAGACCAAGGACCCGAAGCGCAACCTGCCCAAGGCCATCAACGCGATCCCGATCCGTGTGCTGCTGTTCTACGTGGGGGCGCTCATCGTGCTGATGGCGGTCACCCCGTGGACCGAGTACGTCGCCGGCGAGAGCCCGTTCATCGCGATGTTCGCCCTCGCCGGGCTCGGCATCGCCGCGACCGTGGTCAACCTCGTCGTGCTCACCTCGGCCATGTCGAGCGCGAACTCCGGCATCTACTCGACCTCGCGCATGGTGTTCGGCCTGGCACAGGACGGCGATGCCCCGCGGGTGTTCGCCCGGCTCTCCCGCCGCCGGGTGCCGCAGAACGCGCTGTTCCTGTCGTGCATCCTGCTGCTCTCCGGCGTCGTGCTGCTCTACGCGGGCAAGGACATCGGCACCGCCTTCGACATGGTCACGACGGTCTCGGCGCTGTGCTTCATGTTCGTGTGGACGATCTTCCTGTGCAGCTACCTCGTGTACCGGCGCACCCGCAAGGACAAGGTCGCCGCCTCGACGTTCCGGCTGCCGGGCGGCGTGTTCATGGTCTACGTGGTGCTGGCTTTCTTCGTGTTCATCCTGTGGGCGCTCACGACGCAGCCCGACACGTTGACGGCACTTCTGGTGACGCCGCTCTGGTTCGTGCTGCTGTTCGTGGCGTGGATCTTCGTGCGCCGCTCACCGAACCACCTGGCCCGGCATGCGGCGCACATCGCCCACCTGCGCGACGACTCGGTCGAGGCGGACTAGCCGGCAGAGGCGGCAGCGGGGATGGCCGGCGTCGCGGGTGCCGCGGCGAACAGGCGCTTGCGCAGTGCCAGGAACAGCAGGACCATCCCGGCGCTGAGCAGGATGTGCCCCATGCCGGCGATGCCCGCGATCATGCTCGACGACTCCTGGCCGAGCACCGTCAGGCAGCCGTGCCACACCATCATCGCCGACGTCAGCACGAGGCCGGCGTTGTACAGCCAGAAGAACCAGCTGAAGAGGCGGCTCTCGGAGAGCGCGAACGCCTTCTCCAGGAGCAGGACGATCAGCAGCACGACGAAGCCCAGCGTGAGCAGGTGCGTGTGCACGAGGCCGAGCTGCGTCGCCTCCCCCTCGGGGAAATCGTTCATCTTGGTGAACTCTCGGTAGAAGAGTCCGGAGGCGACGCCCACGAGCATGTAGGCGAACGCGGCGGAGAAGAGCCTGCGCATCGGGAATCCTTTCGGTCTGATTCCAGCCTCGTCGCCGCGCGGATTCCCGGGATCCATCGAACGGTTGAGATGCCGGAAGCGGGCCCGACGCGCAAGCGGAGGGCTCAGAGCAGGCCGCTGTCGCGCGCGATGGCGATGGCGCGCGCACGACTGTCGGCGCCGAGCTTCTCGAACACGTGCACGAGGTGGGTCTTCACGGTGGCCTCGGTCACGAACAGGGTCTTCGCGATCTCGCGGTTGGATGCCCCCGTGTCGAGCAGTCGGAGCACCTCCAGCTCGCGGTCGGTCAGGCGCACCCGCGGTGCGCGCATGACCTGCACGACGCGTGCGCTCAGCTCGGGAGTGAGCACGAGTCCGCCCGAAGCCGCCTGCCGGATCGCGCGCACGATGTCATCGGGGGCGACGTCTTTGAGCAGGTAGCCGGCCGCTCCCGCCTCGATAGCGCCCAGGATCTCGGCGTCGCGGTCGAACGTCGTCAGGATCAGCACGGCGGGGGCCGGCTGTTGCGCACGCAGCGCGGCGGTCGTCTGCACCCCGTCCATGCCGTCGCCCAGCCGCAGGTCGCACAGCACGACGTCGGGACGCAGATGCCGCGCGAGGGTCACGGCCTCCTCGCCGGACGCCGCCTCACCGACCACCTCGACGTCGTCGCGATGGTCGAACAGCGAGCGCACCCCGGCCCGGACGATGGGGTGGTCGTCCACGAGCAGCACGCGCACCGCGGTCATGGCTCACCCCCAGGTCGCCGTGCCTGAGCAGTGCCGCCCAGGGGGATGTGCGCCGAGAGCGCGGTGCCGTCACCCGGGGCGCTCTCCACGTCGAGCCCACCGCCGAGCTCCCGCAGGCGCGCACGCATCGAGCGCAGCCCGTAGCCGCCGCCCCGACTGCCCACCCCGCCCTGCGCGTCCCAGTGCCGCGCGTCGAATCCGCGCCCGTCATCGACGATGTCGAGCCGCACGGTGTCGCCGGCATCGGCGAGGGTGACCACGACCCGGGTGGCCGACGCGTGGGAGCGGACGTTCGCGAGGGCCGACTGCGCCGTCCGCAGCAGGGCGACCTCGGCGTCGATGCCGAGCGAGGGCAGGTCGTCGTCGGCGTGCAGCGTCACCTCGATACCGGTCTCGTCGGCCAGGCGTTCGAGCATCCGGGCCAGGGCGTCGCCGAGCGCCGTGGATTCCAGCTCGGCCGGCATCAGCGCGTTCACGATGCGCCGCGCATCCGCCATCCCCTCCGTCGCGAGGGCACCGATCTGCTCGAGGGCTCGTGTGCGCTGGGCCGGATCGTCCGCCTCCAGGGCCGAACGCGCCAGCATCCCGATCGACGACACGCTCTGGGCGACCGTGTCGTGGATGTCGCGCGACACCCTGGTGCGCTCGGCGCTCGCCCCGGACTCGCGCTGAGTGCGGGCGAGCTCGTCCTGCAGCGCGGCCATCTCCTCCTGGGTCGCGACGAGCGAGGCGATCAGCCGACGCCGCTCCCGCCCGTCACGGACGAGCTCGAGGTATCCGCGGGATATCCCCAGTGCGAAGATGCCGCCGACGAGGGGACCGATCACGTTCGCATAGGTCGTGGCACCGGTGTGCAGCAGCGGGGCGCTCACCACGACTGCGAGGATCGCCACGCTGAGCAGCAACGCCCACCGCAGGCGCATCACGAACCCGGCGAGCAGCCACAGCGGGAAGGCGAGCCACACGAACTCCGGTGAGACCACGACCGCGCCGAGCCAGATGAGTGTCAGCCCGAGCAGCCACCACGTCGCCAACCGACGGTCGGAGATGCGCTCGCTGAGCAGCAGCCCGCCGCCGTACCAGCCGAGGAACACCAGCGAGAGGGCCAGCACCCACGGAAGCGGCACTCCGTCGGCTGCGGCGCGCCCGGCGCCGACCACGAGCAGCACGACCGTGATGACGGCCTGGCCTATCCGGATCGATCCGACCAGGCTCGCCCAGGTGCGCGGGGTGCCCGAGCCGGCCGCGCGCTCGTCGCGGCCGGCTCGCTGAGCCCGCGTGGGGTCAGCTCGCGGCGGGAGAGGTGTCGACTGCGGCATCCTCGTATTCTCCCCCGTGCGGTCGCTGCGCACCTCGATCGGTGGTGGATTCGTCCGCACCGCTCTTTCCCGGCCACCACATCCGATCCCCGACGATCGCGAAGATCGCAGGGACCACGAGGGTGCGCACCACGAAGGTGTCGACGAGCACGCCGATGCCGACGATGAGCCCGATCTGTCCGAGAGTGACCAGCGGCAGCAGCCCGAGGGCGGCGAACACCGCCGCGAGCACGACACCGGCGCTGGTGATCACGCCGCCCGTCGCCGTGAGCGCTCGGACCATCCCCTGCCGCGTGCCGACCGTCCGCGCCTCCACGCGCGCCCGGTGCACCAGGAAGATCGTGTAGTCGATTCCGAGCGCCACCAGGAACAGGAACGACAGCAGCGGCACCTGCAGGTCGAGGGCATCCCATCCGAACAGCACCCGGCTCAGCCAGGTGCCCGCGCCGATCGCGGCGACGGCGCTGAGGATGTTCACCAGGAGCAGCAGCACGGGTGCCACCAGGGAGCGCAGCAGCACGATCAGGACGAGCAGACTGACCGCGAGCACGAGCGGGACCAGCAGCTGCAGGTCGCGCTGATTGCCCTCGCGCGCGTCGAGATCCGCCGCCACCGGACCACCGACCACGGCATCGGCTTCCGGCACCGAGGCCGCGGCCTCGCGCACGGCACTCACGAGATCGAGGCTCTCCGGGGTGCCCGGCGCCGGTTCCCCGACGACCATCAGTCGCGTGAGTGCGCCATCGGTGCTCTCACCGGTCGTCGACACCCGGAGCACGCCCGGCACGTCTTCGACCGCGCCGGCCAGCGCATCGGCTGCCGCCGTGTCACCGATCACGATCATCGGCTGAGCCTCACCGGCGGGGAAGTGCTCGCCCAGCCCCGTGAGCCCCGCTGCCGATTCCGACGCGACACGGAACTTCTCCACCTGGGTGAGCCCGACGGATGCTCCGGCGAGACCACCCGCGAAGACACCGAGCAGCGCGAGCCCGCCGACCAGCGGCACCCACGGACGCCGGGAGACGCGCTGCGCGACAGCACCCCACACGCGACCGGTCTTCGCGTCATCGCCGACCCGCGGCGCGAACGGCCAGAAGATGCGGCGGCCGCACACCGCGAGAGCGGGCGGCAGCACCAGCAGCACGGCGGCGAGGGCGATCAGAAGGCCGATGGCCGAGGCGATGCCGAGTCCACGCGTGCCAGGGATCACCGCGAGGGCGAGAGTCGACAGGGCGAGCACCACGGTGAGGTTCGAGGCGACGATCGCGGGTGCGGTGGCGCGCCACGCGCCGACGAGCGCACGACGGTGATCGGACTCATGCGCGAGTTCCTCTCGGTAGCGCGAGATCAACAGGAGCGCATAGTTCGTCCCGGCGCCGAACACGAGCACGCTCACGATGCCGGAATCGAACTGCAGCCCGAGTCCGGCACCGATCGCCGCGGTGGCCTTGTTCGCCAGCTGGTCGGCGAGGGCGACGACGACGAGGGGGATCATCCACAGCACGGGCGAGCGGTAGGTGACGATGAGCAGCAGCGCGACGATCCCGAGTGTCACCATCAGCAGCGTGAAGTCGGCGCCGTCGAACGCGGAGGCGACGTCGACACCGAACGCGGGTCCACCCGTGACCTGCACGCTCAGCCCTTCGATCGGATGCTCCGTCACGGTGTCGCGCAGACCGTGCACGGCCTCTGCGGCGGCATCGTCGTCGGCGAGCGTGAGCGTCGCCTGCAGCACCGCGGCCTTCTCGTCTTCGCTGACGATCGGCCCGTGCGGCTCGTGCCCTGTCTCCGCTTCGACCTCTGCCGAGAGGGAACGCAGGGCGGCGATGTCGTCGGCGGCGAGTCGCTCACCGTCGTCCCGCGACGCGACCAGCAGCACCGTGGACTCATCCGCGTCGGGGAACTGCTCGGCGAGGGCGGCCGTCCGGGCCGACTCGGAATCCGGCGGAGCCACATCGGTGCCCGAGGGCAGCGACGCCCGGCCGAGCGCCCCGAGGAGCGCGGTGAACGCCACGACGGCGACCAGCAGGGAGATCCACCCGCCGCGTCGCGAGGTGAGCCACAGGGGAAGAGAGCGGAGGGTGCGGAGCATGGATCCAGTCCAGCCGTCGCCGCCCTTCCGAGGATCGGGCGGGGGGCTGAGACTCGTCTCCACCGTTCGATGGATGCGGCCCTGCCGCCCGCGACCTTCCCGCCAGCGGGGTCCCGGCCAGCGGGGTCCCGACAGGACCTCCCTCGGCACCGTGCGCGCGCGTAGCGTCGGGAGCAGGCCGCCGATCCGTCCGCGGCCACGACGAAAGGACATCTCATGCACACGCGCACTCTCGGACAGGGCCTCCAGGTCTCTGCGGTCGGACTCGGCTGCATGGGCATGTCGCAGAGCTACGGGCCCAACCCCGGAAGCCGCGACGACATGGTCGGGGTGCTGCGGTCGGCGATCGAGCACGGCGTCGACTTCTTCGACACGGCCGAGGTCTACGGCCCGTATGTGAACGAGGAGCTCGTCGGCGAGGCGCTCGAGCCGATCCGCGATCGCGTCGTGCTCGCGACGAAGTTCGGGTGGGACATCCAGGACGGCAGGAGCGTGGGGCTCGACAGTCGGCCCGAGCAGATCCGCCGAGTGGCCGAGGCGTCGCTGCGGAGTCTGCGCACCGATGTGATCGACCTCTTCTACCAGCACCGCGTCGACCCCGACGTGCCGATCGAAGACGTCGCCGGGACCGTCGGCGAGCTCATCGCCGAAGGGAAGGTGCGCCACTTCGGGCTCTCCGAGGCCTCGGCGGACACGATCCGCCGCGCACATGCCGTGCACCCGGTCACCGCGCTGCAGAGCGAGTACTCGCTGTGGACCCGCGATCCCGAATCCGAGATCCTGCCGGTGCTCGCGGAGCTGGGCATCGGATTCGTGCCCTTCAGTCCGCTCGGCAAGGGGTTCCTGACCGGCACGGTCGACACGGCAGCCGACTTCGCAGCCGGCGACATCCGCGCCACGATCCCGCGGTTCACGGCCGAGAACCGGGCGGCGAACCATGCGCTCGTGGCGCACGTGACCGAGCTGGCCACGGCGAAGGAGGCCACACCCGGTCAGATCGCTCTGGCATGGCTGCTCGCACAGCAGCCGTGGATCGTGCCGATCCCCGGCACCCGACGCACCGTGCGCATCGCCGAGAACGCCGGAAGCACGGCGGTCGCCCTGTCGGCCGACGAGGTCGCCGACCTCTCGACCCTCGCCACGCGCGTCGGGGTGAGCGGCGACCGTTACAACCCGCAGCAGATGGCGTTCGTCGACCGTTGAGTCCTCCGCGGCCTCGGTATCGTGAGGCGGGTGATCTCCGCCCGCAGCTATCCCGCGACCATCGCGTCCGCTGTCGAGCACGAGACCGTCATCCGCAAGTCGCGCTTCCTCACCCGCATCGAGCCCGTCTCCTCGGTCGAGCAGGCCGACACCGTGATCGCCGCCATCCGGAAGAGGGCCTGGGACGCCAACCACAACTGCACCGCGATGGTGACGGGTCTGCTCGGCGATCAGGCGCGGTCCTCGGATGACGGCGAGCCCTCCGGCACCGCGGGGATACCGATGCTCGAGGTGCTGCGCTGGCGCGAGCTGACCGATGTGGTCGCGGTAGTGACCCGCTACTTCGGCGGTGTGAAGCTCGGGGCGGGAGGCCTCGTGCGCGCCTACTCGTCCGCCGTGTCCGAGGCACTCGATCTGGCGTCCCTCGTGCGGCGGGCAGCCCTCCGGCAGGTGACGCTCGAGGTGCCGCACGCAGACGCCGGCCGCTACGACAATCTGCTGCGCGACTGGGCGGTCCATCATGGTGCGACGCTGGGCGCGCCGAGCTATGCCGCGACGGCCACGCTCGAGCTGTGGGCCCCCGAGGCCGAAGTCCCCCGGCTCGTCGACGATCTGGCCGCGGCATCCGCGGGTGCGATCGCGCCGGTCCTCGGTGTCGAGCGCATCGTCGACGTGCCCGCCTGACACCGACGGGCATCGGCGAAACCACAACGAACGACGGATATCCTGGATGCCGCGGTCGCGGAGGGAGAGCGATGTTCGACAGTCCGCTCTCGGCCTCGGCCTACGAGATCCTCGGGGTCGACCCCTCCGTCGACGACGCCGAGCTGCGCCGCGCCTACCGTCTGCGGCTGCGCCAGACGCACCCGGACACCGGTGGCGACGCCGCGATCTTCATCCAGGTGCAGCGCGCGTGGGAGCTGGTCGGCACCGTCGAGAGCCGTGCCGCCTACGACCGCCGCTCCGGTGTGGCGTCAGCGGCGACACCCGACGCCGAAACCGGGTGGAGCGGATGGCGGCCTCAGGCAGCGCGTACCGACACCCGTCCGCGCGCCCGCTCCTACGGCCACCCCGGCGGATGGCGTCGCGAGCGCTACCTCGTCCTCATCCGCGAATGGGCGGGCCGTGGCGTCGAGGTCCCCGACCCCTACGACCCCGCCCTGGTGCGCTCGGCTCCCCGCGATCTGCGCCGACTGCTCGCCGATGCCCTGGCGGAAGAGGCCACGGCGCGCACGGTCTCCGACCTCGGCATGGGCTTCACGGTGTGGCACGACGTGGCCGTGGGGGCGGATGCCGACGACAAGCTCGACCATGTGGTGCTGGGCCCCTCCGGCCTGTACGGGGTGATGTCGGAGGACTTCGGAGGGGTGGTCGGCTTCCGGCGCGGCGAGATCACCGGGCCGAGCCTGGGAACCCGCGCGCCGGTGACGGCTGCCCTCGGTCGGATGCGCACGATCGCCAAGACCGCCCGCGTGCGCTTCAGCGGTGCGATCATCGTGCTGCCCGACGACGACCTCGCGCAGGCCGTCACACCGCTCGGCACGAGCCGCGGCGTTCCGGTCGTCGTCGTGCGCCGCAGCGCGCTGGCGATGGTGTTGCGTCAGGGCGTTCCGCAGGCGCGGGCGATCGGCGGGAACGAACTGTTCGACGTGCGCACCCGACTGCAGCAGACCGTCCGCTTCGTCTGACGCCGGTCGGCCGTGCGGTCCCACGAGCTGGTCGTGGGACCAGCTCATGGGACCGCACTGCGCCTCACGATCAGGCGCTCAGGGTCAGGTCAGTCGACGACGCCGGATGAGCGCCGACCCGACGACCAGCATCAACCCTCCGAGGAGCAGACCGGCCGAGAGCGTTCCGCCGGTCACCGCGAGGGTGGGCGGCGGCGACGGGAAGACCCGTGTGGTCGTCTCCGAGGTCGGCGGATCGATCGGGTCCCCACCGGGCGGGGTTCCCGTTGCCGTGGCCACATTGCGCACCTGTCCGTTTCGGACGTCGGCAGCGGTGACGGTGTGCGCGGGCACGGTGCAGGTCATCTGCGCTCCGGAGGCGAGGCTGGTCTGCGGACACGTGACCGCACCCGCGGTGGGGTCCGACACCACGATGTCGGCGACCGTCTGAGCGCCGGTGTTCGTCACGATGATCGTCCACTCGATGCGATCACCCGGATCGATCACGCCGTTCCCGTTGACGTCGACCGGATTCGCGCGCTTCTCGAGTCCGAGCGAGTTGGTGCCGTCGAAGGGCACCTCGACCGTCGACGGCGGCGACACCGGCGGCTCGCCGGAAGGCGGCGTACCCGTCGCGGTGGCGGTGTTCGTCAGCAGCCCGGAATCGACGTCGGCCTGCGTCGTCTGATACTCCGCCGTGCAGGTGACGAACTGGCCGGGCAGGATGCTCGCGGCTCCCGCCGGGCATGTGACCACGGGAGCGGTGCCCGTCCCCGTGAACGCCGTCTCATCCACGCTCACGTCGGTGAGGGTGACGTTGCCGGTGTTG
This sequence comes from Microbacterium sp. Root322, assembly GCF_001425645.1. Lineage (NCBI taxonomy): Bacteria > Bacillati > Actinomycetota > Actinomycetes > Micrococcales > Microbacteriaceae > Microbacterium > Microbacterium sp. Root322. Next base: position 1,162,884 of record NZ_LMCS01000002.1, read on the forward strand.
GTGACCACGAACGAGTACGTGAGCGTCTGCCCCACGGTCGTCATCGTCTCCGGCGTCGCGGACTTCACGATGCTCACGCCGGGAGCAGGGACGACCGGGATCTCGGTCGTCGATGGGGGTGAGACGGGGGGCTCGCCCGTCGGCGGAGTACCGGTCGCGGTGGCCGTGTTCGACACGCTCCCGGAATCGACATCCGCCT
>NZ_LMCS01000002.1:1163184-1165545 GCF_001425645.1 Microbacterium sp. Root322
CCGTGAGAGTGACATTGCCGGTGTTGGTCACCACGAACGAATACGTGATCTCCTGACCCACCACATACGCATCAGCCGTATTCGGGCTCGCCGACTTCACCACCGTGATCCCCGGAGCCGGCACCACCGGGACCTCGATCGTCGATGGGGGTGAGACGGGGGGCTCGCCCGACGGCGGAGTACCCGTCGCCGTCGCTGTGTTCGACACGCCTCCGGAGTCCAGGTCGGCCTGCGTGACGACGTACGACGCCGTGCACGTGACATCGGCTCCCGGCGCGAGCGACGCCGCACCCGCCGGGCAGGTGACCACCGGAGCGGTCCCCGTCCCCGTGAAGGTCGTCTCATCCACACTCACGTCCGTCAACGTCACATTGCCGGTGTTCGTCACCAGGAACGAATACCCGATCGTCTGACCCGCCGAAGTGATCTCCGTCGTGTCAGCGCTCTTGACCACCGTGATCCCCGGAGCCGGCACCACCGGGACCTCGGTCGTCGATGGGGGTGAGACGGGGGGCTCGCCCGAAGGCGGAGTACCCGTCGCCGTCGCCGTGTTCGACACGCCTCCGGAATCCAAGTCGGCCTGCGTGACGACGTACGACGCCGTGCACGTGACATCGGCTCCCGGCGCGAGCGAGGCCGCACCCGCCGGGCAGGTGACCACCGGAGCGGTCCCGGTCCCGGTGAAGGCCGTCTCATCCACACTCACGTCCGTGAGGGTGACATTGCCGGTGTTCGTGACCAGGAAGGAATACCCGATCGTCTGACCCGCCGAACTGATCTCCGTCGTGTCCGCCGACTTGACCACCGTCAACGCCGGAGCCGGCTCCGCCGGGACTTCGATCGTCGATGGGGGTGAGACGGGGGGCTCGCCCGACGGCGGGGTACCCGTCGCCGTCGCCGTGTTCGACACGCCTCCGGAATCGAGATCCGCCTGCGTCACCACATACGACGCCGTGCACGTGACATCGGCTCCCGGCGCGAGCGACGCCGCACCCGCCGGGCAGGTGACCACCGGAGCGGTCCCCGTCCCGGTGAAGGCCGTCTCCGCCACCGACACATCCGTCAGCGTCACATTGCCGGTGTTCGACACCAGGAACGAATACGCAATCGTCTGACCCGCCGAAGTGATCTCCGTCGTGTCAGCACTCTTGACCACCGTCAACGCCGGGGCCCGCTCCGCCGGGACTTCGGTGGTGGATGGGGGTGAGACGGGGGGCTCGCCCGACGGCGGGGTACCCGTCGCGGTGGCCGTGTTCGACACGCCTCCGGAATCGACATCCGCCTGCGTCACCACATACGACGCCGTGCACGTCACGTCGGCTCCCGGAGCCAGCGACGCCGCACCCGCCGGGCACGTCACCACCGGAGCGGTCCCCGTCCCGGTGAAGGCCGTCTCATCCACACTCACGTCGGTGAGGGTGACATTGCCGGTGTTCGTGACCAGGAAGGAATACTCGATCGTCTGACCCGCCGCCGACAACTCGTCCAGATCAGCAGACTTCACCACCGTCAATCCCGGAGCCGGGTCCGCCGGGATCTCCAGAGTGGACGGGGGCGACACCGGCGGTTCGCCGGAAGGCGGAGTGCCCGTCGCCGTGGCCGTGTTCGACACGCCTCCGGAGTCCAGGTCGGCCTGCGTGACGACGTACGACGCCGTGCACGTGACCGCAGCCCCCGGCAACATAGTCGCGGCTCCCGCCGGACACGTGACCACGGGAGCGGTGCCCGTCCCCGTGAACGCCGTCTCATCGACGCTCACGTCGGTGAGGGTGACGTTGCCCGTGTTGGTGACCAGGAAGGAATACTCGACCGTCTGACCCGCCGTCGTGAGCTCGTCCACATCCGCCGACTTCACAACGGTCAACGCCGGGGCCGGGTCCACCGGCACCTCGGTCGTCGATGGGGGTGAGACGGGGGGCTCGCCCGTCGGCGGAGTACCGGTCGCGGTGGCCGTGTTCGACACGCTCCCGGAATCGACATCCGCCTGNCCGCCGACTTCACCACCGTGATCCCCGGAGCCGGCACCACCGGGACCTCGGTCGTCGATGGGGGTGAGACGGGGGGCTCGCCCGTCGGCGGAGTACCGGTCGCGGTGGCCGTGTTCGACACGCTCCCGGAATCGACATCCGCCTGCGTCAGCACATACGACGCCGTGCACACCACCTGAAGACCCGGCGCGAGCGAGGCCGCACCCGCCGGACACGTGATCGCCGACAACGACCCCGAACCGGTGAACACACCCTCATCCACCGTCACATCGGTGAGAGTGACATTGCCGGTGTTGGTCACCACGAACGAATACGTGATCTCCTGACCCACCACATACGCATCAGCCGTATTCGGGCTCGCCGACTTCACCAT
>NZ_LMCS01000002.1:1165554-1493559 GCF_001425645.1 Microbacterium sp. Root322
CCGTGATCCCCGGAGCCGGCACCACCGGAATCTCCAGAGTCGACGGCGGAGACACCGGCGGCTCACCCGACGGCGGAGTACCCGTCGCCGTCGCCGTGTTCGACACGCCACCCGCATCCACATCCGCCTGCGTCACCACATACGACGCCGTACACGTCACCGCTGCCTCCGGAGCCAACGACGCCGCACCCGCCGGRCACGTCACCACCGGAGCGGTGCCCGTCCCCGTGAACGCCGTCTCATCCACACTCACATCGGTGAGAGTGACATTGCCGGTGTTCGTGACCAGGAACGAATACCCGATCGTCTGACCCGCCGAACTGATCTCCGTCGYRTCCGCCGACTTCACCACCGTGATCCCCGGAGCCGGCACCACCGGAATCTCCAGAGTCGACGGCGGAGACACCGGCGGCTCACCCGACGGCGGAGTACCCGTCGCCGTCGCCGTGTTNCGTGATCCCCGGAGCCGGCACCACCGGAATCTCCAGAGTCGACGGCGGAGACACCGGCGGCTCACCCGACGGCGGAGTACCCGTCGCCGTCGCCGTGTTGTCGAGCGARTCGGTGCGGTARTCGKCTGCCGTCGTCGTATACGTCGCCGTGCACGTGACCGCCGCCTCAGGAGCCAATGATGCCGCACCCGCCGGACACGTCACCACCGGAGCGGTCCCCGTCCCGGTGAACGCCGTCTCATCCACACTCACGTCCGTCAGCGTCACATTGCCGGTGTTCGTCACCAGGAACGAATACTCGACCGTCTGACCCGCCGAAGTGATCTCCGTCGTGTCAGCGCTCTTGACCACCGTCAACGCCGGGGCCGCCGCGGCGGGCACCGTCACAGTGGAGGGGGGAGACACCGGAGGAACGAGGATGCCCGGAGGTGTTCCCGTCGCCGTCGCCGTGTTGGAGAGGGAGCCTCTGTCGATGTCGGCCTGTGTGAGCGTATAGCTCGCCGTGCAGGTCGTCGAGGCGCCGGCGGCGAGGGTCGTCGTCGGACACACTGCCGGCGAGATCGTCCCCGAGCCGTCGAACGCGGTCTCGGTGACCGCGACGTCGGTGAGAGTCACGTCGCCCGTGTTGGTCACCACGAACGAGTAGTCGATGACCTGCCCGACGGTGAAGGCCTCCGGGCCGGAGGGTGTCGCGGACTTGACCAGCGAGATCCCCGGGTTCACGGCGGCGATGGTGAGGGCGTAGTCCTCCACCTCGCCGGTGATGGCGGCACCCGTCGGAGTCGCCGTCGTCAGATCCGTGCCGTTCGCGATCCGGAATCGCGCGAACGTCGGGCCGGCGACCGTCTGGGAGATGATCCCCGGCCACGTGAGCGTGACGGACGAACCGTCCGCAGTTCCTGCAGGCACGGGCGCGGAGACGCCCTCGTTGGCGTCGAAGACACCGTTCCGGTTGAAGTCGACCCAGCCGACGAGGGTCGCGTTCGTTCCCGGCGCCTTGTTCGCCACCAGCACCGACACGGAGTAGCTGCTCGTGATGCCGGCCGTGATGGGCCCGAACGTCGAGACGCCGTTCTCGTCGTTGATGAACTGGTTCGGGGCCGCGCCGCCGACCTGGTTGTCACCGGTCGCGTTCGCGCTGTACTGCATCGCCGCCTCGGTATCGGCGGACCATCCGAGATACGTCGCGGCGTTCAGCTCGTGGGAGGCGGAGCCGTAGCTGGCGGGAGCATCGCCGAAGTCGTCCGGGATGGTGGCGCACGAGGGGTTGAATCCGTCGATGCCCTCGCCGCCGCTCTGCGCGCGGTAGCCGCGCACCACGATGTCGCTCGTGCCGGTCGTGGTCCCGGGACCGCAGCGAGGGGTCGGAGTCTGGAGCCCCCCGGTGGTGTTGAAGTTCTCGCCGATGGTCAGCACCGTCGGGGTGGCCGCCAGGTTCACCCGGAGCTGCCCGGCTGCGGTGAGGATCATCGGTCGGCAGGTGATCTGGACGGATGACGGCCAGCGTGCCACCCCGTCGCCGACGAAGGTCGTGCCGGTGATGCGATGCACGAACGTGTTGGCGGGACACGTGCCGGTCCGCAGGTTGCCCCGGCTCTCGTTGTACACCGGACCGTTGATCCAGGTCGGGTTCACGGTGCCGGTGACGACGCCGGCGTTGCTCACCGTGATCGTCGAGCACTGCACGGCGAAGCGCGTCAGGATGGCATTCGCGCTGGTCGGGTTGATGTTCTGGCGGTTCTCGGTCTGCACTCCCGTGAGCACGGAGTTCGATGGGCACTCGGTCGGCGCGGTCAGATCCTTGTCGGATCCCACCACCGCGGCCTCGAAAGACGGGCCGAGGTAGAGCTGGGCGGCGTCACCGGGGGCGGCCGCCGCCGTCGTCGCAGGAACGACGAGACCCGCGAGCACGAGCGTCAGCAGTGCGACGACGGCGGAGGGCTTGCGACGCGCCCGGGAGAGCCGAAGACGAGCGAGGAACGATTCGCGTCGCCGCTCGCGCACTCGCTGGATGGCACCGGACGTGCTGGTCTGAGAATGCATCGAGGCCCCCTCGCGTCGCAGAAGCGACGTCCTCGTCGCTCAAGCTGAGATTTTGCCCAGAGTACAGGAGGCGTCACCGGAGCCGACAGGTTTTTTCCACTTCACCTGGGTGAGGTCCGAACGTGCCGGAAGGACCTGAGGCAGCATCCCGGCATTCGTTCTTTTGAGTTATTCAAATCACGGGGTACACTCAAGGCATGGAGACGGAACTCGACTCAGCGCTTCGCGGTGCCGGGCTTCGTGCGACCGCGGGCCGCGTCGCCGTTCTCGAGGCTCTCGACTCCATGGCCCATTCAGACGCGGAACGGCTCTACCGCGCTGTGTCCGAAGTGCTGCCGACCACGTCGATCCAGTCGGTGCACAACATCCTCGCGGACCTGACGACGGCGGGCCTCATCCGCCGGATCGAACCGGCAGGCTCCGCGGCGCTCTACGAGCGGCGCATCGACGACAACCACCATCACGTCGTCTGCACCTCCTGCGGTGCCATCGGCGATGTGGACTGCGTCGTCGGTGAAGCGCCGTGTCTCACCCCGTCCTCGACGGGGGGATTCACCGTCCAGACAGCCGAAGTCACCTTCTGGGGCCTGTGTCCCAGTTGCCAGAACGCCGCACAGTAGCAGTCCGCCGATCGCCCATCCTCGGATGGGGTGTTCGTCGCGCCTGCACTGATGCGGATAAGGAGAAGGAGAACACCATGACGAAACCTGCCACCACGACCCAGACCGGGACCCCCGTCGCCAGCGACGCGCACTCCCTCACGGTCGGCGCCGACGGCCCCACCGTCCTGCACGATCGCTACCTGGTCGAGAAGCTCGCCTCCTTCAACAGGGAGCGTGTGCCGGAGCGCAACCCGCACGCGAAGGGCGGCGGCGCGTTCGGCGAGTTCGTCGTCACGGAAGACGTGTCGGCGTACACCAGGGCCGCGGTGTTCCAGCCCGGCGCCGTGAGCGAGACACTCATCCGCTTCTCGTCGGTCGCCGGAGAGCAGGGGTCGCCCGACACCTGGCGCGACGTGCGCGGATTCTCGCTGCGTTTCTACTCGACCGAGGGCAACCTCGACATCGTCGGCAACAACACCCCCACGTTCTTCCTGCGCGACGCCATGAAGTTCCCCGACTTCATCCACTCGCAGAAGCGCCTCGGCGACTCGGGTCTGCGCGATGCCGACATGCAGTGGGACTTCTGGACGCTCTCGCCCGAGACCGCCCACCAGGTCACGTACCTCATGGGCGACCGCGGCCTTCCCCGCAGCTGGCGCCACATGAACGGCTACGGCTCGCACACCTACCAGTGGGTGAACGCGGCCGGCGAGCGGTTCTGGGTGCAGTACCACTTCCTCTCCACCCTGGGCTTCGAGACCATGGAGGCCGACGAGGCAGAGAAGCTCGCCGGCTCGGACGCCGACTACTACCGTCGCGACCTGTTCGACGCGATCGCGCGCGGCGAGAACCCCTCGTGGGATGTGTTCGTGCAGATCATGCCGTACGACGAGGCCAAGGACTACCGCTTCAACCCCTTCGACCTCACGAAGACCTGGTCGAAGAAGGACTACCCGCGCATCAAGGTCGGCACGTTCACGCTGAACCGCAACCCGCAGAACTTCTTCGCCGAGATCGAGCAGGCCGCGTTCTCGCCGGGGAACCAGGTGCCCGGCACCGGGATCTCGCCCGACAAGATGCTCATGGCCCGCGTGTTCTCCTACTCCGACGCTCAGCGCTACCGCATCGGCGCCAACTACAACCAGCTGCCGGTGAACCAGCCGCACGCCGCCGAGGTGCGCAACTACATGCACGAGGGGCAGATGCAGTACCGGTTCAACCCGGCCGAGCACCGCACCTACACCCCGAACTCCTACGGCGCTGCGGGCGGCCCCGAGGCCGATCCCGCGGCCGGCGTCGAGGCGAGCTGGGAGTCGGACGGCGAGCTCATGCGCGCCGCCGCCACCCTGCACTCCGAAGACGACGACTTCGGCCAGGCCGGCACGCTCTACCGCGAGGTCTTCGACGCCGAGCAGCGGGCGCGCTTCCTGGAGACCCTCACCGGCCAGGGGCGCTCGATCACGATCGACGCGATCCGCGAGCGCTTCTTCCAGTACTGGACGAACGTCGACGCCGACCTCGGCGCCGCGCTGCGTGCGCGCTTCTGATCCGCACGATCATCTGATCGGCTGGGTCACCTGATCCGCACGGTCACCTGATCCGCACGGCCTCCCGGGGACACCTCGTCCCCGGGAGGCCGTTTCGTCGTGTCGCCTTTCCCGGGGGAACCGTCCTGCGCCGACGACCCGGGAACGGGTCCAAGATGGAGGAGTGGCCGTCCCTCTCTCCGACCTGACCAGCATGCCCGAGCCCCAGCAGGTGTACGCCGCCGACGGCACCCGGCTGGCGACCTACACCTGGGGCGAGCCCGACGCCCCCGTCGTGGTGATCGTGCACGGCTTCGCCTCGAACGCACGCGACAACTGGGTGCTGACCGGCTGGGTGCGTGAGCTCACCCGCGCGGGCTATCGCGTGCTGGCGCTCGACCAGCGCGGGCACGGGCTCAGCGAGAAGCCGCACGACCCCGACGGCTACCGCATCCGCACCCTCGTCACCGATGTCGAGACGGTGATGGACACCTATCTCGTCGACGACGCGTTCTATGTCGGGTACTCGCTCGGTGCGCGCGTGGGCTGGGAGGTGGTGCGCGAGCTGCCGCACCGCATCGGACGCGCGGTGCTGGGCGGAGTTCCTGACGGCATTCCGCTGGCCCGCCTGGATCTCGACCAGGTGCGCAGATACATCGCCGACGGCACGCCGGTGGCGGATCGGACGACCCAGAACTACATCGCGCTGACCGAGCGGGTGCCGGGCAACGACCTGCAGGCGCTGGTCGCACTCGCGGAGGGTATGCGGGCGTCGGGCATGATCGACCCCGACCCCTCTGATGCGCCGACCCGGCCCATCCTGTTCGCCACCGGATCGAAGGACGCCATCATCGAGGGCTCGCGGGTGCTGGCCTCAGCGACCCCCGACGGACGATTCTTCGAGATCCCGAACCGGAATCACTTCAACGCCCCGGGCTCGCGTGACTTCAAGGACGCGGCCGTGGCGTTCCTGGCGGAGGCGTAGCCCGGCCGAAACGACCGGGCTACGCGCAGCCGGAGACCGCTGTCGTCAGACGGCGGCGGCTTCGTCGCGCTTCGGCAGCACCCATCCCGCACGGGGGAAGTGGCAGGTGTAGCCGTTGGGGTACTTGATCAGGTAATCCTGGTGCTCCTCCTCGGCCTGCCAGAACGGGCCGGCTGGCTCGATCGTGGTGACGGCCTTCGCGGGCCAGAGGCCGGAGGCGTCGACATCCGCGATCGTGTCGCGGGCGACCGTCTCCTGCTCAGGGGAGAGCGGGAAGATCGCGGAGCGATAGCTCGACCCGACGTCGTTGCCCTGACGGTTCAGGGTCGACGGGTCATGGATCTGGAAGAAGAACGCCAGGATGTCGCGGTAGGTCGTCTGGGCCGGGTCGAACACGATCTCGACCGCCTCGGCGTGACCGGGGTGGTTGCGGTACGTGGCGTGGTCGTTCGAGCCGCCGGTGTAGCCGACCCGGGTGCTGAGCACACCCGGCTGGCGGCGGATCAGGTCTTCCATGCCCCAGAAGCAGCCGCCGGCGAGCACGGCGGTCTCGGTCCCAGGGGTGCGGGTGATGTTTCCCGTGTCGGTCATGACTGCTCCTCAGAGGTGTCGGTGGGGGTGTCGGTGGTGGGGGTGTCCGTCGTCGCGGCGAAGAGGGGACTGTAGCGACCGTACCCCTCCTCCTCCAGACTGGCAGCCGGGATGAAGCGGAGGGCCGCCGAGTTCATGCAGTAGCGCAGTCCGCCCTCGGCGCGGGGCCCGTCGTCGAAGACGTGCCCGAGGTGGCTGTCGGCCCCGGCCGACCGCGCCTCCGTGCGCTTCATCCACAGCGAGCGGTCGGTGCGCGTGGTCACCGCGTCCGCCTCGATGGGCTTGGTGAAGCTCGGCCACCCGGTGCCGCTGTCGAACTTGTCTGTCGACGAGAACAGGGGCTCTCCCGAGACGACGTCGACGTAGATGCCGTCTTCGTGGTTGTTCCAGTACGCGTTGCGGAACGGCGGTTCGGTCGCGTCCTCCTGGGTCACCTCGTACTGCAGGTGGCTGAGGCCGCTGACGGCCTCGGGGGTCTTGCGGTAGTCGTTCGACATGATCTGACTCCTTGTCCGACGCCGCTGGCTGCGGCGTCATAGAAGGAGAACCGACGAGCGGCCCGTTTTGGTCCCGTGGCCCTGGGAGCGGGCTGTGAGTTTCCAGGCCCCTCCGACTCGATAGAGTTGCCTCCGCACTGCACACCTGCCGAGGGGAACCGCCCATGTCCGTTGGACTGCTCGCCGTCGTCGATGACATCCTGAGCGCTGCGATGAAGGCGTCGGCGAAGGCGGCCGGCGTCGTGATCGATGACGCCGCGGTCACCCCGCAGTACGTGCAGGGCCTCACACCGGCCAGGGAGCTGCCCGTCGTAGGCAAGATCGCTCTGGGGTCGCTTGCGAACAAGTTCCTGATCATCATCCCGGCCGCCCTGCTGCTCACCGCGTTCGCGCCCTGGGTGCTGCCGTATCTGCTGATCCTGGGTGGTGCGTACCTCTGCTTCGAGGGCGCGGAGAAGGTGCTGGAGTGGTTCGGCGTGCAGCACGGCCACGCCGACGAAGGCGCGCGCGATGAGAAGAAGCTCGTGCTGGGTGCGGTGCGCACCGACCTGATCCTCTCGACCGAGATCATGCTGATCTCGCTGGCGAGCCTGGACAAGGGCCTCGACATCTGGGCGACCCTGGCGATCCTCGCCGTGATCGCGCTTCTGATGACGGGCGTCGTCTACGGCGCCGTCGCGCTGCTGGTGAAGATCGATGACATCGGCCTGAAGATGGCGAAGAACCCGGTGCAGCGCGTGCGTCACACCGGCACCAGGATCGTGCGGTCCATGCCCGCGGTTTTCCGGTTCATCAGCATCCTCGGCACGGTCGCGATGCTGTGGGTCGGTGGCCACCTGGTGCTCGTCAACCTCGGCGAGGTGGGCTGGCACTTCCCGGTCGACATGCTGCACGCCGTGGAGCACGCGCTCCACGGCCTCGGTCCGGTCGTGGTCTGGATCGTGGACACGATCATCTCCGCGATCGCCGGTCTTCTTCTGGGACTGGTCATCGTCGGGATCGTGCTGGGCATCGCGCGGCTGTTCGGCAAGACGCCCAACTTCCACGAGGGCGAGGAATCCCCCGCCGACGTGCACGTCTGAATCCGAGCCCGAGCCTGAGCCTGAGCGTCCGTCGCTATCCGCCGTGCGGGGGATGTGGCCTGTCGTCCGCTCCGGTTTGATCGGAGCATGAGCACCGATCACGCCACGCAGTTGCGTCGGACCCGGCGCCTGATCTCCGCCACCGCCATCGTGGGGATCGGTGCGGCCGCGGTCTGGTTCGTCTTCGCCGCCATCGACGAGTCCGGGGGCCAACTCACTGCTGCCGGAGCCACGGCTGCGGGGCTGGGCACCGCCTGGTCAGCGGGTTTCGCCACCATCACCTCCCGGCTGAGATCCATCGAGACCGCCTCGACCTCGGCGCGCTGAGTCCATCGGCGAGCGCGACGAAGGTGTCTGTCCGAGGAGACGGCACCCTCACGCCGCGATGTCGTACCGGGCTCTGCCGCCGAGTCTCGGTCTGCGCTCGGGGTCGACGTTCGGCGGCGGGATGAGCCACACCCGCGCGGCGAACCCGCACCCCTCGATCCTGATCTCCCACTCGTTGTCGTGGATGCGGTGGTGACAGCTGTCGCAGAGCAGCACGCCGTTGTCGAGATCGGTCGATCCGCCATCACGTTGCCACCAGCGCAGATGATGCGCCCTGGTCAGTTGCGGGGGCAGCCCGCACATGACACAGCCGCCGTCGCGCTCCACGAGCGCGAGCCTCTGCGCACGGGTGAACAACCGCTTCTCGCGTCCCCAGTCGAGGATCTCGCCTTCACCGCCGAGCACGACGGGGATGATGCCACCGCCCGCCGCCATCCGACGACATGCAGCGATGCTGACCGGCTCGTCAAGGCCGTCGACCGTCGCGAACCCGGCGCCGGTCGTCAGGTCGCCGAGCCCCACACGGACGACGACGGTCGCCCCGGACACCGGCAGCCCGCCGTTGTCGCATCCGCTCGCATGCGCGCAGATCTCTGTGAGCGCGTCGGCCTGGATCATTCCGACCGTGCGACGGTCGGCATCGGGCGCCTCGGGGTCGAGCGCGTGCGCCCGCGTCTGGAACGTCGCCGTGACGTAGGCCTGGATCGCCGCCTTCACGGGAGCCCCGGAGGGGATGTCGGTCTGCAGGGTGAGGTGCAGCGACCCGTCGCGCTCGAACATGGTCAGCGAGCGCCGCGACCTGGCCTCTTCTTCGCGCGGTGCCACACCGTCGGGGTCGAGCCAGGCTTCGGCATGCGCGACGAGCTTGCGCACATCATCGAGCGAGAGCCCCTCGGCACGCTCGACGAGCAGACGCTCGGCCTCGACGAGGCGGTCGACGCCGACCTTGAGTCGCGCCCGATCGAGCAGGGTCACGATCAGCGCCGCGGATGCCGCACCGAGCACGCCGGCACCGATCGCCCGCTGTACCTCGGGATACCGCGGCGGAAGCGGCTCGCCGATCAGGTTCGCCCGAGACGCCGTCGCCTCCCCCACCTTCACGAGCCGCACCGCGTCGCCCGTCGATCCGCCGGTCGTTGCGGCGATCATGGTCGCCGGGCTGCGGAAGCCCTGCTGCTTCGCGAGACCCTCAGCTCCCAGTTCGGGACGCGATTCCCGAGCGATGCTCGCCGCGATCTCGGCGTGGACGCCGTCGAGTCGACGCTGCACCAGCCCCAACGCCCGGTGGGCCTCGAGCAGCTCCGCTCGGGTCAGATCGCTCGCGTTCGTCGCATCGCCCCACGCGTCTTCGAGGCACTTCACTGCCTCGAGGACGGGGTTCAGATGCGGGTTCGCCATGCCCCCAGTTTAGAACATATATTCGAAGGTTCGGAAGGGTTGTGGATAACTCGGGCATCGCGGATGCCGTAATCTCATCGCCATGCCCACGTCCCCGCCCTCGCCGAAGCCGCACAGCACGAAGCGCGACGCCGACCGCTGGTTCCGCGAACAGGGCCTTCCGACGTTCGTGCCGCTGCGGCGCTGGTTCACCGACCTTCCGCGACGCGTCGCGCCGCTGATCGCGTGGGTCGCCGTGGCGGCCTATCTCTTCCAGGACGGGATCGAGGTCGTGTTCGACTTCGCCCTCGACGACTCGGCCGAGGAGGCCGCCTTCGTCGTGGTCGTCGCCGTCGTGCTCTTCACGCTCTCGGCAGGGCTCGCCTGGGCCGCCTACTTCCTGGTGCGCGCCGTGCTGCGTCGCCTCCCGATGGCCATCGGCACGGCGGTCGCGCTCCTCCTGATCGCCGCGTGCCTCGCCTTCACGATCAGCTACGGCTACAGCGTCCAGCCGGATGCGACCGTCGGTCCGGTCCTGCGGACGATCCTCGTCCTCGCTCTCTGCATCCTGGTCACCGGCATGGGCGGTGGCGCGATGATCTCCTGGGCCTCGCGCCTCGCGGTGCGCAACGCCTCGGCGATCGGACACATGGCCTCGATCGCTCTCCCGGTCATCCTGATGCTGGTCGTGTTCTCCTTCTTCTCGGCCGAGGTGTGGCAGATGGCGTCCGCCCTGTCCTGGGGATCGATCGCCCTGCTCGGCCTCGTCGTCGCCGTGCTCGCCGGCATCGTCGTGCTGCGGGTCAGCGCCTCCGAGATCGACGACGACGCGCAGGCGCCCACGGCGGAACAGCGAAGCGCACTGCTGCTCGGCACCCCCGCCGAAGGGCACCGCCTCCTGCCCGGCGCTCCGGGTCGACTGCGCGCACCGCAGCGCATCAACATCCTGCTCGCCATGACGGTCGCGCAGCTGGTGCAGGCGCTGTTCTTCGCGGGCCTCCTCGCGGCGCTGCTGATCGTGATCGGCGGCATCGCGGTCCCCACGGGGGTCGTCGGCATCTGGCTCGGCCCCGGCAGCGCCGCGCAGCCGCTCGCCGTCCAGCCTCTGGAGTTCTTCGGAGCGAAGCTGCCGCTCACCGTGAACCTGCTCAAGGCGGCCACCCTGCTCTCGGTGATCGCGGCCCTTCCGTTCGTGTTCTCCGCCGTGAGCGAGGCCCGCTATCGGGAGCGCTTCTTCGACCCGATCATGGTCGACATGAGGCGCGCGATCCTCGTGCGCGAGGCCGTGAGCACGAGGCCCGTGGGCTGAGCTGCGTAACTGTTCGGTTGCTTCCCCCCGGACGCCGGTTCCTCCTGCTAGCGTCGGCGATGCGCACCCGAGCGCGATGAAGCACGCGCACCCGAAGCGCTGAAGAAGAGAGACCGCCCGCCGATGACAGCCGTGCGAATCAGGGATGCCGAGACCGCCGATCTCGAGACGATCACCGCGATCCACAACCATGCCGTGCTGCACACCACCGCGATCTGGAACGAGGAGGCGGTCGACCTCGCCGACCGCGTCGCCTGGCTCGCCGATCGCACCACCCGCGGCTATCCGGTCATCGTCGCGGTCGACGACACCGGCGTGCTGGGCTATGCGTCATACGCGCAGTGGCGTCCCCACAGCGGCTACCGACTCACGGTCGAGCACTCGGTCTACGTTCTCGGCGGTCAGCACGGTCGCGGCATCGGCACGGCCCTGATGGCCGCGCTCGTCGAGCGCGCCACCGCCGCGGGGATGCACGTGATGATCGCGGGGATCGAGAGCGGGAACGCCGCCTCCATCGCCCTGCACGAGCGCCTGGGCTTCGTCGAGGTCGGGCGGATGCCGCAGGTGGGCACCAAGTTCGGGCGCTGGCTCGATCTGAGCATGCTGCAGCTGGTGCTCGACGACCGCGTCGAGCCCGACGCCGGTTCCTGACGATGAACCTGCTCGAGTGGTTCGTCGACGCCTTCAACTCGCAGTGGATGCTGCCCGGCGGGCAGACGCTCCTGGTGCGCGAGGTCGTGGGCAACGCGTTCGGTCTCGCGAGTGCGCTCGGCGGCATGCGTCGCAAGGTGTGGGCGTGGCCGGTCGGCATCATCGGCAACCTGCTGCTGCTCACGGTGTTCCTGGGCTCCGCACTCAGCCCCGATCCGTCACTGCCGCATCTGCTGGGTCAGGCCGGGCGGCAGATCATGTTCATCGCCGTGGCGATCTACGGCTGGATCCGCTGGCGGAATCTCGACGGCGGACGTGTGGTGCCGCGCTGGGCACCGACGAGCGCGCGCATCGGCATGGTGCTGGTGATGGTCGTCGGCACCGTAGCCCTCACGCCGCTGTTCCGTCTGCTGGGGTCGTGGGAGCCGGTCTGGGCCGATGCCTGGACATTCGTCGGGTCGCTGCTCGCCACCTACGGCATGGCCAAGGGCTGGACCGAGTTCTGGCTGGTCTGGATCGCCGTCGACGTGGTCGGAGTTCCCCTGCTGTTCAGCTCGGGCTACTACGCGACGGGCTTCATGTACGTGTTCTACGGCGTCTTCACCGCGATCGGCTTCGTGATCTGGTGGCGGGCTCAGCGCACCGCCGCGCATCCGATCGAGATCCTGCCGCCCGACCCGAGTCCTCGACGGCCGGAGGACGAGCTCGCCTGAGCGCTTCGTCGAGCACCTCGCGGAGTCACGGACGAACGGCGTTCGGCTCCCTGTCGCCGTCGCGCGGGCGCTTCCATCGGTCGGCAAGTGCCGCGAGCCACGCGCCGCCGATGCCCAGGACGATCACTGCGGCGATCTTCGCCAGCGTGAACGATCCGGAGGTGACCGAGCTGTCGATGAGCGCCCTGCTGATGATCGGGGGGATGAAGACGACCAGCATCACGGCGTAGGTGGCGAAGCTCCGTGCGCGCACGATGAGCCACCCTCCGAGGCCGACCAGCAGACTGACCAACCCTTGATCGAGCAGGAAGACCCACAGACCGGCAGGTTCGACGACGTTCCCGACTCCGCGTTCGATCCCGATCGTCGCCCAGAGGAAGAGGACCACGCAGGTGAGCGTGACGGCCGCCAGCCGGCGTGCCGAGGAGGTCGGGAAGATCCAGAACGCGGTGACGAAGAGGCCGAGCGTGAGCAGGAACTCGAAGAGGTCGACAGCAGGGATGTCGGTGCCGAGGACGCCGGCATAGTTCGTCGCTTGCACGAACGCGCTGTAGTCGGTGGAGACGCTGAGATAGCCGGCGAACAGCACCCCCACGAGGGCGGCTCCGTAGCGCGCGTTCGCGTCGAACTCCAGAACTGCGGGCATGGCTCGACCATAGCGAAACCCTTGCGGTCACGCCCAGGGATGGAGTGGAATCGATCAACGATGTAAAGGAGTCGACTCATGACGCCCTCACCCGAAGACGTGAGCGCCGGCGCGGAGTCGGTGAGACCTTCGCGGCGTGACTTCTTCCGTCGAGCGGGGATCGGCATCGCGGGTGCAGCGATCGGGGCATCCGCCGGCGCAGCGGTGACCGCGGCGGCGACCGCCAATCCGCCGGAGTTCTCGCCCCTGCCGCTGCGGTCCGCTCCCGGTTTCGATCATGTCGTCGTCGTCATGTTCGAGAACCGCAGCTTCGACAACATGCTCGGACACCTGTACAGCAGCGAGGAGAAGACCCGCGCTCAGTTCGACGGGATCCCGCAGGGCTCGTACTCGAACGAGGGCCTGGACGGCGAGGACGTCGCCGCCCACCTCTACGAGGGGTCCACCGATGCGATCATGCAGTCGCCCCAGCCGGACCCCGGTGAGCATTACCCGCACGTGAACACGCAGCTCTTCAACGTCGTCGACCCCGAAACGAATGCGGACATCCGCGCGAACGGGCTGATTCCGCCGTTCAACACACCCCCCGTCGGCACTCTCGCCACGAACAGCGGGTTCGTACGGGACTACTGCATCAACTTCGAGAACGAGAAGGGCCGGCGTCCTCGACCGGACGAGTATGGCGTCGTCATGGGCGGGTTCAGCCCGGCGATGATGCCCGTCCTCTCGACACTTGCTCGAGAATTCGCTGTCTACGATGCGTGGCACGCGGCGGTGCCCTCGCAGACGTTCTGCAATCGGCTGTTCTTCCATGCGTCGACCTCGCACGGCTACGTCACGAATCACGGCGGCGATGGATACGAGAAGTGGCTCGACGGCCCTCCTGCCCCGACGATCTTCAATCGGCTGCAGGACGCAGGAATCCCCTGGCGCATCTACTACGACAGATCGCAGCTCGTGTCACTCACCGGCCTCTTGCACGCACCCGTTCTGCAGCCCTACTGGAAGACCAATTTCCGCGACATGGAGCAGTTCTACGAGGATGTGCGCACCGGTGATCTGCCGGCCTACAGCTTCATCGAACCCCGCATGGTCTTCAACCACAACGACATGCATCCGCCGTGGGGAGAGACGGTGCGCGAGAGCGAGGTCGATGAGGACGGCGAGAAGGTGCCGGTGTACAACAGCGCCCTTTCCGATGTCAGAGCTGGCGACCGGCTCCTGCAGGAGATCTACGACGCCATCCGCACGAGTGCTTCCGAGAACGGCTCCAACGCGCTGAACACCGCGCTGGTGGTCACCTTCGATGAGCACGGGGGCACATTCGATCACGTGCCGCCGCCCGCTGCGACACCACCGGACCGCACAGGCCCTGGTGAGATGGGGTTCGCCTTCGATCGGCTCGGGCTGCGCGTGCCGGCGATCGTGGTCAGCGCGTACACGGCGGCCGGAACTGTGATCCATGACGAGATGCACCACGGTTCGATCATCAACACCCTCTGCCGCCAACACGGTCTGCCACCGCTGACGATGCGCGACCAGACCGCGAATCCCATCTTCAATGCGATCAACCTGACCGAGCCGCGTCAGCCCTATACGTGGCCCGCACCGAAGGCCCTGTATGCGGGGCGGAACCCCGAAGAAGATGATGCGACGGCAGCGGCGACGACGCACAAGCACCGCCCGCTGACCGCTCCCGCGATCGGGCTCTCGGGGCTGTTGCTGGCGCGCTACAGCCCCGGGGCGAAGGCTCCGTCGACGTACGCAGAGGCGTACCGCGACATCAGCAGGTTCGGGAAGGGCCTCTTCGGCGTCGGCGACTGAGGTCGGTCAGCGCCACATGAGGAGGACGACTGCCCACGTGATTCCTTGCGATCACGGAGCGGACGTCAGCTGAAGAAGCTGTTCGCGCGAGCCGTGTACAGCATGACGATCCCGACCAGAGCGAGCACGACGGTGATGAGGGAGCCGACCAGGACGTTCGCGTTCTGATGGACGATCGCCTGGAGCACCGCGCCGATGATGCTGAGCACGAGGGACACGGTGACGATGACCCGAGCGATGTTGCGCCCCCCGAACAAGCCGAAGCTCACGAGAAGTGTGACGAACCCGATCACCAGCGCGAACCACGTCGAGGGGATCGAGACGGAGGATACGGCGAGCACCCCCGTGAGGATGAGGATGCTGAGAAGGATCTGGAGCACCGCGGAGATCCATGCGAGGACCGCGACGAAGGTCACTCCGGCGGGGCGGGAAGTCGTAGCCATGATGTCCTACTCTCCTAGTTCGTTGAGGAAGTCTTTGAGGCCGAGACCACCGATGTTCTGAGCCTCGAATTCGAGGACGTTCCCGGTGGTGTCGTCGGTGAGCTCGATCACCCGCACCGTGCCGCTGTGGCGCGTGTGGACGGTCAAGTCGGCGCGGTCGATATGTGCGACGAGGGCGAGGTCCTTCCATCCGCCGACGAGTCCCGTACGGCGTCGACCCAGCACGTAGAGCTTGGTCGGCGAGACGGCGAGGACGATCGAGGGGTAGCTGCCCATCGATGCACTGTGAGCGCGCTGCGCGAGCATGCCGCCCGCCACGCCCCACGCCGTCTGGTTGTCGCCGCCGAAGCCGACCCCCAGCGCAGCCCCGATCACCCCTGACTTCGTGGACCCCCGCGGCATCACCACGGCGACATCGATCACCTCGTCGTCGGTGAGAACAGCTTGCACGCCTTCGCGAGCGTGTTCTTCTCTGGACATATCCACCTCTCTCCGTTCGTGTTTCAGGACACTACTGATAAACACCGCAGGTGTCGATAGCCTGAGGAAAATGATGCGCATCGATCTCATCGATCGACGAGATCCCGATCTGAGGGCCTGCCGCCGAGACGTCGTCGTGTCAGGGGCGGAAGGACGCCACCTCGGCGAACAGCGAAGAGAGCCGTTCGCCGTGCAGTTCGATCCCCGCAGCGACAGCGGCGACAGCATCCCGTCCCGCCTGCGTCGACTCGAGGACGACAGCGCGCCTGTCCCCCGGGACGGATCCCCGGGAGCGCCGGATGAATCCCTTCGCGAGAAGCTGATCCGCGATGTAGGACCTTCCCGCGGGTGTCACCTCGAGCGCGGGCCCGAGAGCAGAGAGCCGGACACCACCCGGCGTGGAAGCGATGAGGACGAGCCCGGCCCGTTGCCGCGCCGCGAGCCTGCCCTGCATCGCCGCAGCCGGCATGTGGTGAACGAGCGCGGCGCCCGCTTCGCACACGCGTCTGAGCAGGTCCAGAACATCTCCGGGCGCGGATTTCTCGATCTCCGCCGATGCCGTCCCGAGTCCGTGACTGATGCTCCGGGCAATCGATCCGCTGTCGCGGAAGAGGTCAGTGATCCGCGATCGGAGCTCGTCGGATCGCGCTCGTCCGCGCGCGGTCAGGAACACTTCGATCACGCGTGCATCCCGAGCCGAGCGTCGCGTGCCGATCACTCCGTCCGCGTGCAGACGAAGCACCAGTCGCGACACCGTCCGCCGGCCGAGTCCGCTGACTTCTGCCAGCCTCCGTGTGGTGACGACGCTCTCGGCGGACAGCGCGATGAGCGCGAGGATCTCCTCGATCTCCGCCCAGCGGGTCCCGAACACGCCGTCGATCGTTCGAGTGATCTCGTCGTTGAATTGCCCCAGAAGCTGCATAGCCTGGGCGCGCGCCGCGTCGTCCACCCTCGACCGCCCCTCCCCATTGATCCCAAGGCTCGTCTGCCGCTCCGCACCGACCTCGTCTGACCGCCGTCGGGTCGGACCTGAACCAGCGCGACCTGCGAGCCTTCTCCCGTCCCCTCGCACACGCCGCGGGCGCGGGCGGTGCGACTGCAGAGTATTCTGCCATCGTCGCCGATCCGATCCCCGCCTGATACCCCTCGGGACACCGCGGGGGCGGATCAGGCGGTCAGCTGGGGCGAGGAAGACGCGTCAGTGCTGCACGCGTGCCAGGAACTCCGCGGTGGCGGCGTGCTGCGGGGCGTCGAACACCTGAGAGGGCGGGCCCTGCTCGACGACGACGCCGTGCTCGAGGAACACGATGCGGTCGGCGACCTCGCGGGCGAACGACATCTCGTGGGTCGCCATCACGATCGTGGCGCCCTGCTGCTTCAGCTGCCGCACCAGGTCGAGCACCTCGCCGACCAGTTGCGGGTCGAGCGCGCTGGTGATCTCGTCGAGCAGCAGCACCTCGGGCTGCGTGAGGACGGCGCGCACGATCGCCACGCGCTGCTGCTGTCCGCCCGAGAGCCGGTCAGGATACTCGTCGGCCTTGGCGCCGAGCCCGAGAGTATCGAGCAGCTCGCGCGCCTTGGCCCGCGCCTCCGTCTTGCGCATGCCGTGCACGCGCACCGCCGCGAGCGTGACGTTGTCGAGCACGGTGAGGTGCGGGAACAGGTTGAAGTGCTGGAAAACGACACCGATCCGCGCCCGCACGGCATCGGCGTCGACCCGCGGGTCGGTGATGTCTTCGCCGGACAGGAAGATCTGTCCGTCGTCGATGCCCTCGATGAGGTTCATGGTCTTGAGCAGCGTCGACTTGCCGGAGCCCGAGGCGCCGATCAGCACGACGACCTCGTGCGTGCCGACCGAGAGGTCGATGCCGCGCAGCACGTCGTGGTCGCCGAAGCGCTTGCGCACGCCCCTGGCCTCGATCACGGGGACGCTCATACGACTCCTCCGGCCTGCTCGCGCTTGTTCAGACGCGCCGTGACGACATCGGTAAGGCGGATCATCGGCCAGCTGAGCACGATGAACATGAGACCGGCGACGACGTAGGGCGTGAAGTTGTAGGTCTCGGCGACCATCAGCTGAGCTGCGCGCACCGCATCGACCGCCCCGAGCACCGAGATCAGGCCGACATCCTTCTGCATCGACACGAAGTCGTTCATGAGGGCGGGGACGACCTTGCGCACACCCTGCGGGATCACGACGATCCGCAGGGTCTGGCCGTGAGTGAGGCCGAGCGAGCGCGCCGCGATGCGCTGCGAGGGGTGCACTGCCTCCATGCCCGCACGGAGCACCTCGGCGACATAGGCCGAGTAGGTCAGGACCAGCGCGATCGTGCCCCAGAACATCGGGGGCATGCGCGGGAAGATCCCCAGCGCGGGGATGCCGAAGCCGACGAGGTAGAGAACGATCAGCAGCGGGATGCCGCGGAAGAAGTCGGTGTAGGCCGCGGCGAGCGCGCGCAGCGGGAAGAACACCGGGCCGCGCAGCGAGCGCATGGTGGCCAGGAGCGTGCCGAGGATCGCGACGCAGACCACGGCGATGACGAGCACCAGCAGGTTGACGAGCAGGCCCTGGAAGATCGGTCCGATGCTCTGGAGTGCGACCTGCGGGTCGAAGAACGTCTGGCTGACGATCGCCCAACCCGGGGTGTTGACGACGACCACGATCAGCACCGCCAACAGCGCGATGCTGCTGCCGAACGCGATCAGGACGGATCGGGTGGTCGCCCGACGCCGCAGAACGCGGCGTGACAGCTCGAGCTCGCTCGGCTGCCACTCCGCGTCGACGGAGGTCGAGGTCATTTCAGGACAGGGACGTCGACCGCGTCGCTGAGCCATTTCTGCTGCAGCTCGTCGAGCGTGCCGTTGTCACGCAGGGCGTCGACCGCCTTGGTGACATCGGCCGTGAGGGCTGAGCCCTTGGGCAGCACGATGCCGAAGTCGTCTCCGCCGTTCGCGTCGGCGAACTGTCCGGTGACCACGCCATCGTCGAGCTGGGCGCCGACGACGTAGAAGGCGCCGGGGAGGTCGGTGATCATGGCGTCGATCTGACCGCCCTTGAGTGCGAGCACGACGTCGTCGACCGAGTTGAAGACGTTGAGGTCGGCCTCGCCGAGCTGAGCCTTGGCGACCGTGTAGCTGGTGGTGCCGCTGGCGACGCCGACCTTGGTGGCCTTGAGCTCGTCGATGGTCGTCGCCGACGCCGCGGGCGAGCCGCCGACCGCGACGACGGCCTGCGTGGTCGTGTAATACGGCGACGAGAAGTCGACGGCCTTCTTGCGGTCGTCGGTGATGGAGAACTGCTGCAGGTTGATGTCCCAGTCCTTGGGGCCGGGCGCGATGGCGCCGTCGAAGGTGGTGCGCACCCAGACGATGTCGTCGGCCGTGTAGCCGAGCTGCTCGGCGACGGCGTTGGCGACCGCACCCTCGAAGCCCTCGCCGTTGGAGGGGTCGTCGTCGACGAACCACGGCTCGTAGTTGGGCTCACCCGTGGCGATGGTGAGCTTGCCCTCGGTCACGGTCGGAAGTCCCGAGCCGTCTCCGCTGCCGGAGTCGGTCGACGGCGTGCTGCACGCGGAGAGGGTGAGGGCGATGGCGGCGGCCGCAGCGGCGACGACCGTCGCGCGGCGGAGGGAGGGGGCGAAGGGCACGATGACTCCAGGGCGAGGAAGGGTATGGAGAAGACGGCGAGGCAGGACGGGTCTGCTTCTGCAGAGACGGGTCTGCCTCTACAGAGTAGGCGATGCGGCCAGTCGCCAATCGGCGAAATCGAAACCTGGGGACACGAAGCACGACACCAGGACCTCCTCCGCATCCAGCGGACGGGCGGCCTGCCAGACCCCGGCGGGCACCAGCACCTGCGCGGCGTCGTCGGGGCCGAGCACCACGGCGGTCGCCTCGCCCGGTTCCGCGCCATCGCCGCCGAGGCTCAGCTCGAGCCGCCCAGGTCCGTGCCACAGCCACAGCTCGTCGCTGGTCACGACGTGCCATTCGCTCTTCTCCGATGGACGCAGGAGGTAGTGGATGCAGGTGGCCGCGGGTCGCGGACCGTTCGGCGTCTCGACCGGCAGAGGGCTCGTCCAGGTTCGGCGGAACCAGCCACCCTCGGGGTGCGGGGCGAGGTCGAGCCGCTCGGCGGTCGTGGGGCGCTGTGTCATGAGACACCTCCGGTCTCGGGGGTGACCGCGGCGCGGTCGAAGGAGTCGATCGCGAAGCGGACCTCGCCGGAGACGATCGTGGCGGCGGTACGGCCCGCCCCGTGCTCGACGAGTTCGGGAACGGCGTCGGGGCCGGCCGGCACGTCGAAGAACGTCAGGTCGGCGAGCGCCCCCACGGCGAGGTACCCGGTGCGGTCGGGGCCCACGTCGATCCCCATGGCGTGCGCCCCGCCGAGGGTCGCGGCACCCAGCAGGCGGGCGTGCAGGTCGCGGTCAGTGTAGCCCTGCGAGCGGGCGATGCGCGCGAGCTCTGCCACGTCGGCCAGCACATCGAGCGAGGGGCTCGACGACAGAGAGTCGGTGCCCACGGCGATCGGACTGCCCTCGCGCAGATACGCCGCGATCGGCGGCTCCTCGAGTCCGATGACGGCGTTCGACCGCGGGCACAGGGCCACGGTCGTGCGGCGCTCGCGCAGGATGGCACGGTCCCTGGCGCTCATGTAGACACCATGGGCGATGTGGCAATCGGGCCCGAGCACGCCGAGCTGATCGACGAACTCCGTGGCGCTGGTGCCGAATCCGGCCTTGCGCAGCTCCTGGAAGCTGGCGAGCCCCGCGGTATGCCAGGCCTGTGGATGCTCGTGCGCGAACTCGCTCTCGAACGCGGCCTCTCCGAGGTGGATGTGGATGCGCCCGCCGCGCTCGCGCACGATGTCGGGGATCTCCAGGAGCGGCTCGATGTCGAGCGAGTACGGGGCGTGCGGCGAGAGGCCGGTTCCGGGCGGGGTCGGCAGCGCGTCGAGGGCCTGCTCGACCTGGGTGCGTCCGGTGCGCGCCCAGTCGGCGTTGGTCCAGCTCATCACCTCCCAGTAGGTGATGCCGTGCAGCCGGGCGTCGTGCAGAGCTGTCGCCGCCGCACGATCGGTCACCACGTCGGCCACGGCCGTCGTGCCGGAGCGCAGCGCCTGTGCCGCGCCGTCCGCCGCATCCGCCGCCCAGTCGCGACCGCCTTCGTACACCGGGTCGAATGCCCGCACCCAGTCGTCGAAGCCGTCGTACTGGCCACGGCCGACCGAGGCCATGCCGGTGTACTGCAGGTGCGTGTGGGCGTTCACGAGTCCGGGGGTCAGCACGCCCGGCCAGTGCACCTCGTCCGCGTCGATGCCGCGCTCGGACAGCGATCGGAGCACCCACTCGCGTTCGCCGACATGCATGATCCGCCCCTCGCGCACGGCGACCGCGCCGTCGACGATGGGAGGCGCGGTGATCGGCACCACGAGACCTGCCGAGTAGACGGTGACGGCGGTCATGCGGACTCTCCTCGGAATCGCGGCGAGCGCCACTCGCGCTGCGCGTCGACCTGCGCGCGGCTGCGCTGGTCGATGTGCTCTCCGCGCAGGGCGAGAGCGGCGGTGCCGATCGTGACGTCGGCCTCGGCCGGGAGCGGATGCACGCCGGCGGGCAGTTCGTGGGCGAGAAGGTGCTCGACGGCGAAGAGCTGCACCGAGAACGACAGGTCCATGATCTCGATCGGGTTGCCCTCCCCCACGGACAGGTTCACACATCCGCCGCGGGCGATCACGAGCGCTCCGGTGCCGGCGCGCTCGACGAAAGCGGAGGCTTCGCCGTTCACACCCTCATACGGTCGCAGCGTCGACGCATCGAGGTCGATCTCGTGTGGGACCCCACCCGCGACCGCGACGATCGCCGCCGTGCGCAGCACCTCGGCGTCGACCGTGTGCGGCGCCCCTGTGGCCGAGACGACGAGCGCACCGGGGGCGAGATCGTGCAGACGTCCGATGCGGTACCCGTCGTGCGCGGCTCTGAGGGCGCGCACCGGATCGGTCTCGCTGACGCCGACCTGCGCGCCGAGCGCACGCAGGTGGGCGGCGACGCCCTCGCCGACGGGCCCGTAGCCGACCACGACCGCCGGCCGGTCACGAAGGCGGATGCCGGCGTCGTCCAACGCGTCGGCGATCGCGAACACGCACGACTGCCCGGTGCCGTATCGGTTGTCGAAGGAGGTCTTGGTCAGGGCGTCGTTCACCGCGATCACGGGGATCTCGAGCACGCCCTCCTGCTCCATGACTCGCAGCGGTGTGAGACCGCTCGTGGTCTCCTCGGCCGCACCTCGCAGCTGCGGCGCGAGAGACTCCTCATGCGCGAGGCGGATCAGGTGCGAGCCGTCGTCGAGCAGCAGGTCGAAGCCGCGGCGCAGGAACGACACGGCGGCGGCGCGTTCGGCGGCTCCCGAGAGCGAGGGATCGCCGTCGACCGGGATCCCGCGGGAACGCAGCACCTCGGCGACCTCGACGTCGATCTCATCGGGGTGGGCGTAGACGGCGACCGTGGCTCCTGCATCCCGCAGCAGCAGGGCGAGCTGGGCGGTCTTCGGCTCGAGCACCATCGCGATGCCGATGCGCACTCCGCGCACCGTGCCGTTCTCGCGCAGACGCCGCGCACGGTCGGTCGCGACGGGCATATGGCGTCCGGCCGCATCGACGCGATCCTCGGCCCTCTCGCGGGGCGGCAGCGCCTCACCGTCGAGCAGGATCTCGGGCGTCCCTCCCGGCGCGAACACGACCCCCGCGTCGCCGAGATGCGCACCGAGCGCCGGAAGCAGGGCGCGGAGAGCCTCGGCCACGCCATCCGTCCCGATGACCGAGAAGTCCCGGCCCGACACGAGCAGGTTGGTCTCACGGGCGAAGCGGCGCACCAGCCGCTGGGCGGTCACGGTCTCGTCGGTCACCAGTCAAGGGTAGAGCCCGCGGGGGTGGCCGAATGCCAGGGCGAGGCAGACCCGCACCCGGAATGTGTCCGTGCATTTCGGGGACTCTGGATTCGTCCACGCCCTTCCCCTTTCATGGGGGCATGACCCGTCAGATCCGCTTCAACGCCTTCGACATGAACTGCGTCGCCCACCAGTCGTCCGGCCTGTGGCGGCACCCCGACGACCGCTCGCGCCAGTACAACACCATCTCGTACTGGACGGAGCTTGCGAAGCTGCTGGAGAGCGCGACCTTCGACGGCATCTTCATCGCCGACGTGCTCGGCACCTACGACGTGTACGGCGGCACGAACGAGGCCGCTATCCGCAACGGCGCGCAGGTGCCGGTGAACGACCCGATCCTGCTGGTGAGCGCGATGGCCGCGGTCACCGAGAACCTGGGCTTCGGCATCACGGCCGGCACCGCGTTCGAGCACCCCTACCCGTTCGCGCGCCGGTTGAGCACCCTCGACCACCTCACGCAGGGCCGCGTCGGCTGGAACGTCGTGACCGGATACCTGCCCAGCGCCGCGCGCAACATGGGCCAGGAGGACCAGCTCGCCCACGATGACCGCTACGACCACGCGGACGAGTACGTCGAGGTGCTCTACAAGCTCTGGGAGGGGTCGTGGGAGGACGACGCCGTGGTCGAGGACCGCGAGCGCGGCATCTTCACCGACCCGGCCAAGGTGCACCCGATCGGGCATGAGGGGAAGCACTTCAGCGTGCCCGGCATCCATATCTCCGAGCCCTCGCCACAGCGCACGCCGGTGATCTACCAGGCCGGTGCGAGTCCGCGCGGCGTGAAGTTCGCGGCCGAGAACGCCGAGGCCATCTTCGTCGCCGCCCCCTCGAAGGAGGTGCTCGCCGGAACGGTCAGGCGCATTCGCGACGCCCTCGAGGCGGCCGGACGCGACCGGTACGACGCCCGCATCTACACGCTGCTCACCGTGATCACCGCCGCCACCGCCGAAGAGGCGACGGCGAAGCACGCGGAGTACCTCTCCTACGCGAGCCCCGAAGGCGCCCTGACGTTCATGTCGGGGTGGATGGGCGTGGATCTGTCACAGTACGCCGAAGACGAGCCGGTCGGGAACGTCGAGTCGAACGCGATCCAGTCGGTTCTGCAGCACCTGAAGGAAGAGGCCGACCTCGGCCGCGAATGGACCGTCGGCGACTTCGGACGCCACAACGCGATCGGCGGCCTCGGCCCCACGATCGTCGGGTCCGGCGTCGAGATCGCCGACGAGCTGCAGTCCTGGGTCGAGGCGACCGACATCGACGGCTTCAACCTCGCCTACGCGGTCACCCCCGGCACCTGGCAGGACATCATCGAGCACGTGATTCCGGTGCTGCGCGAGCGCGGCGCCTATCCCGAGGAGTACGCGCCGGGCACTCTTCGCAACAAGCTCCACGGTCGCGGCGACCGGGTGCAGGACACGCACCGCGCCGCGAAGTATCGCGTCGGGGCGTTCGCCCGGGCGTGAGCCGTGACCTCAGTCGTCGCTGCGGCTGAAGATCCCGCGGAGCACCAGGAAGACCACGACCGCGACGACGGCGACGATCATGAGCTTGAAGATGAAGGCCAGCACCGAGAACAGCGCGCTCACGATCCACCACGCGATCACGACGGCGAGGATGACGCCGAGGATGGTCCAGATGTTCTTGGTCATGCCTCCAGCCTACGGAGTCGCAGCTGGGGGAATCTCGTCGAGCGACCGGTAGACGGGAAGTCCGAGCTCCTGCGCGATCTCGACGTCCTTGTCCGCACCCGACGACTCCCCCGGCAGACGCAGCACGGCATCGCAGTGCTGCAGCAGGCGGCGGGCCGTCTCGTACATCACGTCGCCCTCTCCGGCATCCACCGGGTCGAGCGTGCGCAGCACCGGAAGCGCTACCCATTCGCCGATCATCGGCACGTGGCCGAGGCGGAAGATCGGGCCCGCGGCCTCCTCCAGGCGGGCGAGGTTCCTCGCGATGAGGGCGGGGTCGCCGTCGGTGCCCGAGCGGTAGGGGCCGGCGATCAGGATCAGCAGTGGCGTCGTCATGGGGATGACTGTAGTCTGAATCATGCACAATCGTGCAACTTCGTGAGGAAACGCATGCTCGCCGCCCAGCGCAAAGACCACCTGCTCGACCTTCTCGCCCGTGATGGACGGGTGGTGGCCAAGACCGTCGCCGACGAGGTCGGGGTCTCGGAGGACGCGATCCGACGCGACCTCCGGGAACTCGCCGAAGAGGGAAAGCTCCAGCGCGTGTACGGCGGCGCCCTGCCGATCCCTGCCCCGGAGGCCCCGGTGAGCGAACGCACCGAGCTGGCGACCGCGAGCAAGGAGCGCGTCGCACGCGCGGCCGTGGCCACCATCCGGCCCGACTCGACGATCATCCTCGATGCCGGCACGACCACTCTCGCCATGGCCCGGATACTGCCCTCCGGCACGGGGCTCACGGTGATCACGGCGAGCCCGACCGTCGCACTCGCGGCGGCGGAGCACTCGGACGCACGGGTGATCATGGTCGGTGGGGAGCTCTCTCGACACTCACTGGTGACGGGCGGCGGAATGGCGATGGAGGCCATCCAGCACGTCGCGGCCGACACGTTCTTCCTCGGCGCCACCGGCATCGATCCCGCACGCGGCCTGACCACCGGCGAGCTCGACGATGCCGTCACCAAGCGGGCACTGGCATCGCGCTGCACCGAGACCGTCGTGCTCGCGAGCGAGGAGAAGATCGGCGCTGTCGCGCGCTATCCCATCCTCGCGCTCGACGCCGTCACCGCGATCATCACCGACCCGGCCGACGACAACCCGCTCACCGCGGAGGTCCGGTCGAGCATCGACGGACAGGAGTGAGGACGTGGGCGGCGAGCGCACGAGCATGATCCTCTGAGCTTCACGCCCCTCCGGTTCCGGCCGACTCCGATCAGAGCTGGGCGCGACCGAGTCCGGGGAAGTCGAGCGAGGTCTGCTCCTGATCGCGCCAGGCACGGTGCACGAGGACGTCGGGACTCGACACCCGATAGGCGTCGCGCAGCGCGGCGACGCACCTATCGGCGAACTCCCGATAGTCGGCCGCGTACGCAGGCAGCGCGAGTTCCGAGGTCCAGTTCGGCTGCGCGACCCCCGGCTCTTCCCAGCCGGCGGCCTTCAGCACCGTCTCGTCGGCATCCGTGACCACATCGAGTCCCGGCGCCTCGGCGTACAGCTTGTCAGGATCTCCGGCGAACTGGACGTAGCGCAGCGGGTCACCGTCGACCGACACGATGAGGAACACCTGGTCGGTCACACCGCGGAGCGCCGTGACGAGACGGAGCCCGAAGGCTCCCCACGCCGACGGCTGCGCGTCGGATGCCCGCGGGACGGAACGCTGCGCGACGGCGTCTCGGCTCGTCGCCGCCCACGGCATCGGCTCAGGCGTGCGGATCGTCTCGAAGTCGAGGTCGGGATCATCCATGGGTACGAACTTCAGCCACGGCTGCAGCTCCGGCCGCTCGAAACCGAGCATCTCGAATCCCTGCTCGGCTGCTCGTGGATCGAGGGTGCCGAGTCGCGCCAGCCCTCGACGGTCCGGCCCGTCTCTGCCGGGCTCTACGGTGACCGTGATGCCGCGATACGTACCGCGGTGTTCGACGCGGAAGCACTCCAGCTGTTCATCCGGAGAGATGTTGCGTACCCACCCGTTCCCGATCCGCCGGAAACCCTCGACCGGGGTCGAGCTCCAGAGTGCCCAATGGCCTCCGGGTGTGGCGAGCGGGTACTCCGTGTTCCCGACGCGGACGTAGCGTCCTGACTTCTGCACGTTCAGCCCCCCGGCTTCCGGGTCGGCGCGGCGACCCCGCGCGTCGGCGTCGCCGACAGAGAGCTGCATGTCATACGAGCCACCCTAGGCGAGCCGTCCGACGCCGCGGATGACGAGCGCCCGGGCGAGGTCGCGCAGCTGCTGCGCCGAGTACCCCACCCGTCGCCCGAGCGCGACCGTGGTCATGTCATGATCTTCCCCATCCTTTCGGCATCAGAGTCCACATAAGCACGTGGGGTTCATCATTGAGGGATGGAGATGCAGGAGATCATCGAGACGGTCCGCGGCTTCCCGCAGGGTGCCGAACGGCGGGTGGGGTGAGCATGTCCACTGCGCAGGGCATGACCGAGACCGAGCGACGGATCGTCGCGGTGTGGGCGGCCGACTGCGCGGAACGGGTGCTGCCCCTGTTCGACGCGGAGGCACCCGACGACGACCGCGCGCGCGACGCCATCGCGCGAGCTCGAGCCTTCGCACGGGGTGAGCTCACGGCTGCGGGAGAGATCCGTCGCCGCTTCGTCGCGGGCCGGGCCGCCCACAGCGCCGCTTCACCCGCGGGGGTCGCCGCAGCCCGCTCGGCCGCCCAGGCCGCAGGGGTCGCGCACATGGGTGCCCATGCGCTCGGAGCCGCCGCCTACGCCGCGAAGGCCGTGGAGCTCACGCACCCGGAGGACCCGGATGCCCGCGCCGCCGAGGTGCGGTGGCAGCTCGCCGCCCTGTCGCCCGAGGTCGCATCCGCACTCCGGCGACTGCCTCCCCTCGGCACCGACACCGCGGGCCCCCTCGGCCCCGGTCTGCTCGCCTCCGGCACGCTCGGCGAGGTGATCCGCGAGATCCAGGCCGCCCTCGGCGCCTGAGGCTCACGACCCGCTTCAGCCCCGATTCAGCGTCGAGCGGCCACACTGGAGGCATGCGGATCCTGGTGGTGGACGACGAAGTGCGTCTGGCCGAGGGCGTGCGCCGCGGCCTGGAGGCCGAGGGCTTCGCCGTCGACGTGGCACACAACGGCGTCGACGGACTCTGGCGCGCGCGTGAGACACGGTACGACGCGATCGTGCTCGACCTGATGATGCCGGGCATGAGCGGCTGGAAGGTGTGCGAGGCGCTCAGGGCCGAAGAGAACTGGACCCCCGTGCTGATGCTCACGGCGAAGGACGGCGAGTGGGACCAGGTCGAAGCGCTCGAGACCGGGGCCGACGACTACGTCACCAAGCCCTTCTCGTTCGCGATCCTCGTCGCGCGCCTGCGTGCTCTCGTGCGGCGCGGAGCCGTCGCGCGTCCGGCGATCCTGGAAGCGGGCGATCTGCGGCTCGATCCCGCAGCGCACCGGGTCTGGCGGGGCGAGACTCCCGTGAGCCTGACCGCTCGGGAGTTCTCGGTGCTCGAATACCTGATGCGTCATCGCGGCCAGGTGCTGTCGAAGCGCACCCTCATCGACGGCGTCTGGGACGACGACTTCGACGGCGATCCCAACATCGTCGAGGTCTACGTCGGGCACCTGCGCCGCAAGCTCGACAAGCCGTTCGGACGCGAGGCGATCGAGACCATCCGCGGAGCGGGCTACCGGCTGGCGGCCGACGGTGGCTAGTCGCAGCTGGCGCTCTGTGCGCGGCAGGACCACGCTCGGCGCCACCGTCGTCGTCGCCGTCGCACTCCTCATCGGCGCCTTCTCGTTCTACGGCGTGCTCAGCGCCAGCATCCACGGCAGCACCGAGCGCGCGGCGGAACAGCGCCTCGAAGAGCTCACCGAACGCGCGGGCGGCCCCGGCGGCAAGGACATCGATGCGCTCGACGACGAGATCCTGCAGATCATCGGTGCGGACGGTTCGGTGCGCGCCGCCAGCGAAGACGCCAGGGAGAAGCTCGGGTCGACACCCCTCCCCGTCGACGACGATCCGCAGACGACCACTGTCGACGGAGAGACCGTCCTCGTCGTCTCGGAGGACATCGAGCGCGACCAGACCCTCGTGCTCGCCGTCTCGATGGAGGACGATGCCGAGACCCTCGCGACGGTCGCGACGCTGCTGGCCATCGCCCTCCCCCTGCTTCTGCTGCTCGTCGCCGTGACCACATGGTCGGTGGTCGGCCGAGCCCTCCGCCCGGTCGAGCTCATCCGCGAAGAGGTCGACGGCATCACCGCAGAGCGCCTGCACCAGCGGGTACCGGTGCCGGAGACCGCCGATGAGATCGCCGCGCTCGCGACGACCATGAACGGCATGCTCGATCGGCTCGACGCGGCGGCCACCGCGCAGCGGCGCTTCGTCTCGGACGCTTCCCACGAGCTGCGCTCGCCCCTCGCGACGATCCGTCAGCATGCCGAACTGGCCCAGGCCCATCCCGATGTGACGAGCATCGGCGAACTCGCCGAGGTGGTGTCGGAGGAAGGACTGCGCCTGCAGGGCATCGTCGAATCACTGCTGCTGCTCGCCCGCCTGGATGAGGGAGCGAGCACCCATGACGAGGCGGTCGACCTCGACGACATCGCCCTCGGCGAGGTGCGCCGGCTCCGGGCCGCGGGAATCGACGTCGACGGCTCCGGGATCCACGCCGCCCGGGTGCACGGCGACCCGCGACTGCTCGGGCAGCTGGTGCGAAACCTCGCCGACAACGCCGTGCGCCACAGCCGCGGGCGCGTCGCGATCGGGGTGACGCCATCGGACGGATACGTGTTCGTCACGATCGAGGACGACGGCACCGGAGTGCCGGCCGAGGAGCGGGAGCGGATCTTCGAGCGCTTCGTCCGCCTCGACGAGGCCCGCAGCCGCGACGCCGGAGGCAGCGGATTGGGCCTCGCGATCGCCCGCGGCATCGCCGCCAGCGGCCACGGGACCCTCACGGTCGACGACTCCCGCTGGGGTGGTGCGCGCTTCGTGCTCACCCTGCCCCTCGGCGCCTGACCAGACGGACCCGAGGTTCCTGAAGAGGTCTTCAGGACGCTTCAGGGAGGCTTCAGCGCCCGCGGGAGACCATCGAGACATGGACGACAAGACACCCACCCCCGACCAGACGCCCGCTCCTGACCAGACGCCGCAGAGCACTCCGGATGCGGAGACCGTGCCGGTGACCCCGCCCCCGACGCCCGGCGCGGAGGCCCCGATCGCGGGCTCCGGACAGCACCCGGTCTTCCCCGCCGCAGAACCCGTGCCCGCTCCCGCGACGGCCGCATCGAAGCCCGGCCGCACGCGCGCGCTCCTCATCGGCGGAGGCATCGCTGCGGCCGTCGTCCTGGCGGGTGGCGGCGTCGCGGTCGGCGCGGCGATCGGCGACGAGTTCGGCGACGACGATCGCTCGTCGATGTCCGACGACGGCCCCCGCCACGACGCCGATGACCACGGCCCGCGCGGCGAGGACCGCGGCGACGACCGCGGCGACGACGACCGCGGCAACGCCCCCTCGAACGGCCGCGGCCCGGTGACCGGAATCGGCACGGCTTCCGCCGACGAGCTCATCGAGATCGCCGACGCCGCACGGGGAGCGGCCGACGGCGAGGTCACCTCGATCGACGCGAAGCGCGACGGCACCTGGGAGGTGCAGCTGACGACAGCCGCCGGGGCGGAGACCGAGGTCCGGGTCGACGAGGCCCTGGTCGCATCCGTCACCTCCACCGACGCGGCCGACGGTGACGACACCGGCCCCGCGCTCACCCTCGACGACGAGACGATCCGCGCCCTGGTCTCCGCCGCACTCGCCGAGGCCGAGGGGATGATCACCGACCTCGATGTCGACGGCGACGACGTGAGCCCCTACGACGCCTCGGTGCTCACCTCGGACAACCGCTCGATCGACATCGACTTCAGCGCCGACTTCGCCGTCGTCGGAACCGACATCGACTGAGCTGATCCGGGCCGCGTCCTGTCGGGCGGACCCGAGACGCCCGGCTCGACGGTGCCGCCGCTCCCACCCGGGGGCGGCGGCATCGTCGCATCCACCGGGCCTCGAAGCCGATTAGCATTCAAGGATGACGAACTCCGATCCGATCGACGACATCTCCATCGGCGGTGAGGTGATCCGCCTCGGGCAGTTCCTCAAGTTCGCCGGACTCCTCGACTCGGGCGGCGACGCCAAAGAGGTCATCATCGACGGGTACGTCACGGTGAACGGCGAGATCGACCGCCGCCGAGGACGCCAGTTGCGCGACGGCGACCTGGTGTCGTTCGAGGGACGAACGGTCCGCGTCCGCCCGTGACCGTCTGACTCCTCGTCAGCCGCCGCTCACGCCGGCGTCACATCCATTCGAGCACCTGCTCGATCAGGATGCCCACGCCGATGACGGTCATGGCGATGCCGGCGATCCGCGTGACCACCGAACTCGCGCGGGGCCGGGTGCGCAGCAGTCGACGGGCGAGCAGACCGACCGTCGTGTAGACGATCGCGATGTTGAGCAGGTGCAGTCCGCCCAGCGCGAGCATCTGCGTCGTCGACGGCCAGCCATTCGGACTCGTGAACTGCGGCAGCAGGGCGAGGAGCAGCAGGAGCCCCTTCGGGTTGATGCCGCTGACACCGGATCCGCGCAGGAACTGCCCCCACCCTCCGGTCGCGATCGGCTCGCCGCTCTCCGCGATCGGAGCCGGACGGCTGGCCAGGGTCGTGGCTCCGAGGAAGATCAGGTAGAGCGCACCGACCACCGTCAGGGTCGTGAGGGTGACGGGATACGCGGTGACCAGCGCGCCGAGACCGAGAGCGACGGCGACGATCACGACGGTGTATCCGGCGATCATCCCGAGGATCGACGGTGCGATGGAGCGGGCACGCAGGCCTGCGGAGATCGCATACGCCCAGTCGGCGCCGGGGGTCAGCGCGAGCATGACGGCGACCACCCAGAACTGCATCACCAGAGCGATATCCATCGGTTCTCCTCAATCCGAGGAAGAGACTACGAAGGATCACGCGAAAGGTGCTCCGATTCTTCGAGCCATCCGCGCCTTCACCTGCAAGAATTGTCGTCATGGACGCACTCGACCGGGAGATCCTCTCTCTGCTGCAGGATGACGGCCGGATGAGCGCGACCCACCTCGCCTCGCAGGTCGGCCTGAGCCTGTCCGCCTGCCATCGCCGACTCAAAGAACTGGAGCAGTCCGGCGCGATCGAGCGGTACCGCGCGGTGGTCGCCCCGGCAGCGGTCGGCCTCACCTTCGAGGCCATCGTCTTCGTGACGATCGGGCGCACCGACAAGGACACGATCGTGGCGTTCGAAGAGGCCGTCGTGGCGATCCCCGCGGTCGTCGAGGCGCAGCGTCTGTTCGGCGACCCCGACTACATGCTGCGCATCCTCACCCGCGACATGGGCGCCTACCAGGAGCTCTACGACAACACCCTCGGCGCCCTGCCCGGCGTGCAGCGTCTCACCTCGACCATGGTGATGAAGCGGCTCGGGGCCGATCGGGCCGTGCCGATCCCCTGACGCAGCAAGGACAGCGCCGGCGCCGTGATCAGACCGCGACAGCGCTGATCGATGCGTGCGGACGGCGTCCGTCCTGCACCCGGGCCTCGCTGTCGACCACGCGGAAGCCAGCGCGCTCCAGCAGCACGGACAGCCCCTCGACTGACCAGTAGTGCGCCGTCGTGACGGCATGCGGGAAGGGCTCCCCGTCGACCCCGGCGAAGAACCCGACCAACAGGGCTCCCCCGTCGCGGAGAACGCGTCGAGCATGGGCGAGGAGGACCGCGAGCTCATCCGGCCCTGCGTGGATCAGCGAGTACCAGGCGAGCACGCCGCCGAGGGAACCCGACGCGACGCCGACGTCTGTCAGCGATGCCACCCGATACCGAACGTGCGGGAACCGCGCGCAGGCACCGGCGACGAACTCCGGCACCAGGTCGATGCCTTCGGCGTCGATCCCTCGTTCGGCGAGGAACGCGGTCCAGTGCCCCGGGCCGCACCCGGCATCGAGGATGCGCCCGTCGACCGCATCCGCCCAGCCCCCGATGCGCTCCCGGTCGACCTCGTCCATCTTCCCGATATCGCCGAACAGCTGCGTGTACTCGGCGGCACGTGCGGCGTATCCGTCTCGGATGCGCCGGTCGCTCCCTGAGTCGTCCACCACGGCTCTCCCCTCAGCGTCCATTCGCGATCACCGCCGTCCACGGTATCCGGCTCCCGCAAGCAGCACCCCCTCGACGCCCGGACACGACGACCGATACTGTCTGGTCATGACTACGACCGACGCGCCGGTGCGCTCACCTCGTTGGCACCTTCTCGGTTCGCTGCCCTTCGCGGCGGCCGCGCTCGTCCTCGTGAACGGGCTCTACATCTTCCTGGTGGCGCTCGGGAACATCACCGACTACGGCACCAACTTCGATTTCGTGCAGCACGTCTTGGCGATGGACACCACGAACTTCGGCCAGGAGGCCGGCAAGGGGCTCGATCCCGACGTGATGTGGCGGGCGATCGACAACCCTGTGCTGTGGAACATCGCCTACATCGGCGTGATCATCTGGGAGTCGCTGAGCGCGATCGTCCTGATCGTCGCTGTCGTGTTCTTCGTGCGCGGATTCCTCGGCCACGGCTTCCACGCCGCCCGCGTGTGGTCATCGATCGGGCTGGTGATGATCATCCTCCTCTTCGTGGGCGGGTTCATCTCGATCGGCGGCGAGTGGTTCCAGATGTGGCGCTCCACCTCGTGGAACGGACTCGACCCCGCCTTCCGCAACTCGGTGATCGCCGGCATCGGCCTGGTGCTGCTGCACCTCCCCTCGCCCCGCTGGGACGACACCGCACCGCGTCGCGACGCCTCTCGCTGATCGAGGTCGCTGCATCGACCCGGGTTCAGTCTCGGAGAATCGAGTGCTGCTCGCCCTTCGCCGGCGGTGTGTATGCGCAGGTGTCACCCGCACACAACTGCGGCTTGCGCCGCGCGAAGCGCTGGGCGACAACGCATCCCAGACAGATCCCGAAGGCTGTCTCCAGGTACAGCAGGAGAAGACACACCCCGCAGATCACCTGAGCGACGATCGTCGGCAGGCCCAACCATCCCAAGCTGAAGCACCCCGCGAGGGACATTCCGAACCCCATGCCCCAGGCAAGGATCTTCGACCGCGCCTCCACCCACTCCGGACGCTGCGGGCGAGTGATCAGCGCACCCAGGATGAGCGTAGGAGTGAAAGCTGTTCCGACGAACAACCGCAGCATCATCTCGATGGCGAACACGATTCCGAAGATCCGCATCGGCTGCAGGTCACCGGTGATCACACTCCAGAGCCACGCCGAGAAACCAGCCAGGAACAGGATCCCCGCTGACGCTCGAACCGCGCGTTCGTTCACGACCGGAGTGTCGATGCCCTCGACCCACTGACCGACGACGGGTTGTTCCTTCACGGGCTGAGATGAGCGCATGGACGAAATAATACCCCGGGGGGTATAATCGGAATCACTTCGATCCAAGGAAAGGTGCAGGAGATGTGCGCTCGCGTGACGTGTGGCCAGTGCGGTAAAGCAACGTGGGAAGGTTGCGGTCAGCATGTGGAGGAGGCGCTCTACGGGGTCCCCGACGATCAGCGGTGCGAGGGGCACCCTCATGGCGCGGCGTAGCCTTCGAGCTGTCGCACTCGGGGCGGCTCTCGCCCTCTCCGTCGCGATGAGCGGCTGCGCTGCCACGGCGTCTCCCTCTGTAGCGATCGTCGAAGACACGGTCGTTGTCGATGTGCGCACCCCCGCGGAGTACGCCGAGGGCCATCTCGACGGCGCCATCAACATCGACCTTCAATCCCCGGAATTCGACACGACCATCTCGGAGCTCGATCCCGAGGATGAGTACGTCGTCTACTGCCAGTCCGGCAACCGATCCGCGCAGGCGGTCGCCGCGATGGAAGCCGCGGGACTCGACGTGCAGGACGCGGGCGGGATCTCTGAGGCCGCAGAGGCCACCGGTCTCCCCGTCATCCGATGACGTCCGCCCCCGCTACCCACGGCTCGGAATGAAAGGACCACAATGACCACTCTCACTGTCACCGGCGACAACCTCCGAGACACCATCAGCCGCACCGACATCGTGATCTTGGACTTCTGGGCGGCATGGTGCGGCCCCTGCCGCGCCTTCGCGCCCGTCTTCGAGAAGGCGTCCGACACACACTCGGATATCACCTTCGGCAAGGTCGATACCGAATCGGAACGAGAACTCGCCGCCGGCTTTCAGATTCGGTCCATCCCCACGCTGATGATGTTCCGGGGCGGTATCGGTGTCTTCTCTCAGCCCGGAGCGCTCAATGATGCGCAACTCGAGCAGGTCATCACCTCTGTCCGCGCATTGGACATGGCAGAGGTGAGAGAGCAGCTCCGTCGCTGATCCGAGTCTGCGCACGCGCCGTCATGAGAGACTCTTCGGCCGCTGACGCCGCCTTCGTCACTGCGGTGAGCTGGCGGAGATACCCCGCGGGGTAGCCCGAGCGTACCGTCGCGCGAGTCGCACCATCGGCGGCGTTTCGAGACCTCGGTTCAGTGCCCGGATTCTCGGGCGAGAGATCAGTTGAAGTCGCCGCCGGGGGCCATGTCCATGAAGCGCGAGTAGTGCCCCTGGAACGCGACTGTGATCGTCGCGGTAGGTCCATTACGGTGCTTGGCGACGATGAGGTCGGCCTCGCCCGGACGCACGTCCTTGTCGTAGACCGAGTCGCGGTGCAGCAGGATGACCATGTCGGCGTCCTGCTCGATCGAGCCGGACTCTCGCAGGTCGCTGATCGCGGGCTTCTTGTCGGTGCGCTGCTCGGGACCACGGTTCAGTTGCGAGAGCGCGATGACCGGAACCTGCAGCTCCTTGGCGATGAGCTTGAGGCTTCGCGAGAACTCCGAGACCTCCTGCTGACGCGACTCGACGCGCTTGCCCGATGTCATCAGCTGCAGGTAGTCGATGATGACCATGCGCAGGCCCTCGCGCTGCTTGAGTCGACGGCACTTGGCACGGATCTCGACGAGCGTCATGTTCGGGCTGTCGTCGATGTAGAGCGGGGCGTCGTTGATGCGGCCTCGTGTCGCGGCGACGGTGGTCCAGTCGCGCGGGTCGAGGTTTCCCTTTCGCATGTTCTGCAGAGGGATCGCACCCTCGGCGCTGAGCAGACGCATCGCGATCTCGCTCTTGCCCATCTCGAGCGAGAAGAAGACGGAGGGGAGGTTGTGGCCGATGGATGCCGAGCGGGCGAAGTCGAGCGCGAGCGTGGACTTACCCATGGCGGGTCGAGCGGCGACGACGATCATCTGACCGCCGTGCAGGCCGTTCGTGAGCTCGTCGAGCTCCTTGAAGCCGGTCGGAACGCCGGTCATGGATCCGTCGCGACCGCTGGCGGCCTCGATCTCCTCGAGGGCGGCATCGACGGCGATCTGCAGGGGGACGTAGTCTTCGGCGGTCTCGGATCCGGTGATCGAGTAGATCTCGGCCTGGGCGTTGTTGACGATGTCGGTCGCGTCGCCCTCACCGGCATAGCCGAGCTGCACGATGCGGGTGCCGGCGTCGACGAGCCGGCGCAGGATCGCGCGCTCCGAGACGATGCCGGCGTAGTAGCCGGCGTTCGCGGCCGTGGGCACGATCGAGGTCAGGGTGTGCAGGTAGTCGGCACCGCCGGCGCGGCCGAGCTCGCCCGTCTTGATGAGCTCATCGGTGACGGCGACGACGTCGGTGGGCTCGCCGTGCGAGTACAGCGAGAGGATGGCCTCGAAGATCAGCTCGTGCTTGGGGATGTAGAAGTCGGCGCCCTTGAGCGTCTCGATCACATCGGCGACCGCATCCTTCGACAGGAGCATTCCGCCCAGCGCGCTCTGCTCGGCGAGGAGGTCGTGGGGAGGCGTGCGCTCGGGCGCGCGCTTCGCGCCCATGCGCTCCTCTGAGATGTCAGCGATCGACACAGTCTTCCCTTCGATGCGACGTTTCCGATGCGATGTTCCGAGGAGACGCCTCGACGGCGGGGCCTGTATGGATCTCGGCCCTCACGCCACCCTGAACAGCAAAACAGGTGCCTCCGACATTCGGTCGCTCGCCCACGCTACGAGCGACTCTTTCCACATGCAACACGGCCTGTGGATAACCATGTGGAAAGCGTGCGGACAAAGTCGGAGTGTCTGTGCACAACGGGTGTGGATAACCCCGTGGAGGAGTGGGAAAGCAAACTTTTTTATCTGCCCTGATCTGGCGTTTACCCTTTCCCCAGCCTGTGGATGAAAATCAGTTTAAATCGGGCGTTGAAGGTTGCCCTCTTCGGGGATGGGATGTGTAGAACCTGGGGAAAGTCAAGCCGAGATTTCTCCGGGCGCGTCACACCCCGACATCCCCGGAAACGCGCGGAGAACCCCCTAGACAGATCGTGCGGCCGCGAGTATCGTCGCCTCCAATCGACGCAGCTCCGTCGAGATTCGTGGCTTTCTGAGGGGGAGGCACACGAGATCACCTTCTGAGGGGGAGGTTGACGTGGACGTTCGGGCCACCCGACGCGGCACACCTGCCGTCGTCTTCTGGGGTGGCATCGGCGTGCTCGCCTGGGCGACGCTCACCGTCCTCCTCTCGGGCGGATCCGCGCATGCGGACGACCAGGAAGACGGGCCGCTCGACGGGCTCACCTCGCTGGTCAGCAACACGGTGTCGGCCGTCACGGCCCCCGTGGCACCCATCGTCACAGAGGTCGTCGCTCCCGTGGTCACACAGGTGGTCGCCCCCGTGCAGCAGGCCGTCCCGGCCGTCGTCACCACCGTGACCGCGCCGGTCGTGAACGCTCCGGTCGTCGGGCCGGCGGTCGCTCCCGTGGTCCATGCCGTGACGGAGACCACGACGGCGGTCGTCGCGCCGGTCACCGACGTGCTGACCGGCGCACCGGTCTCCCAGATCACCGATCCGATTCTCGACACGGTCTCCGGCATCCCGGTGGTCGGCGGGCTCGCCTCCGACCTCGGCCTGATCTCTGCGGTGGGCGACGTGGTCGGCGTGGTCGATGACACCACCGCACTTCTCGGGAACGTCACGAATGAGACCATTCCTCCCGTGCTCGAGGCCCTCGACCCGACCTCGCCCGAACCCGGCGAGGGGCCGGAGAGCATCACCGCGCCTGCGGTGACGACGACCCCGACCGTGATCATCGCGGAGGACATCGCGACGATGCCCCCGGTCATGTCGAAGGCTCTGCCCCCGGCCGGATCGTCGCGTCCGAGCGTGCTCTCCGCCGCGGACGGCGCCACCGGCGCCGGCGACGACACCACTCGTGTGCCCACCGACCCGCCGCCGTCGAGCCCGCCGGGCAGCACGGTTCCCGCGTCGTCCTCCGCCGGTTCCGGCGGAGGAAGCGGCGCCTTTCCCGCGCGCCTCAGCGACGCGAACTCTTCTCCGCTCCGTGCTGGTGAGCGGACATCCGGGGCCTCCGACGACGAGCTTCCTTCGTCGCCGGTCGCCGACACCGACGTCTCTCCTGACTGACGGTTCGTCACGTCGTTCCCCCGGGAACGACAGAAGCAGTGCTGCGCGCGCACTCTGATCGCGCGCACCCTTCAGACGAACGATCCAGTCAGGAGAACGATCATGCGTACATTCATCAAGCGGGCCCTCTGGGGCGCGCTCATCGCCGGAGGCGTCACGCTTCTCGGCGCGACGGCCGCGAACGCGGCCGAGACGACCGGGGACGACGGACTGCTCTCCGGCACACAGGTGGAGACGGCGATCACCGCACCGATCTCGGTCGTGAACAACGCGATCTCGGTGCTGGGCGACGCCGTGTCCACGGCCCCCGCCGCAGCTCCGGCACCGGCTCCGGCTCCGGCGCCCGCCGCAGCACCGGCTCCCGCACCCGCTCCGGCCCCGGCGCCTGTCGCCGTCGAGACCAGCGGCGCTTCGGGTACGGCATCCGGCACCCAGGCCGCTGTCACCGTCAACCTCCCGGTCACGGTGGCGAACAACGCGGTGAGCGTGCTCGACACGTCGACGACCACCGCCCCGGCCGCGACTCCCCAGAGCCCGGCTCCCCAGGCCGGGACCCCGGCCGAGGCGCCTCTGGTGACCACGAACGGCCTGGACGGAGTGCTCTCGGGCACCCAGGCACTCCTCGCGGTCAACGCACCGATCACCGTCACCGGCAACGCCGTGTCGCTGCTCGGTGACAGCGAGAGCACCGCGCCGACCGGGCAGGGCGCCGCAGCACCGGCATCCTCCGCTCCGGTGGACGTCACGACGTCCGGCGACGACGGCATCGGCAGTGGCACGCAGGTCACGGCGCCCATCACGGCACCGATCACGGTGTCGGGCAACGCGATCTCGCTTCTGGACGACGCGCGGTCGACGGGTACCGGCGCTGCCGGTCCGAGCGACTCCACCGCTCCCGCCACCTCGGCGGCGACCTCGGGTGACGACGCGATCCTCGGCGGCACGCAGGTCACGGCGCCCGTCACGGCACCGATCACGGTGTCGGGCAACGCGATCTCGCTGATCGACGACGCCGCCGTCACCCGCACCGGAGGCAACACTCCCGCAGCGGTCACCCCGGCCACCGGAGGCAACACCACCACCGGCACCGACAGCGTCCTCGGCGGCACCCAGATCACCGCGCCCGTTACCGCCCCCATCGGCGTGACCGGCAACGCGATCTCGCTGCTCGACGACGCTACCGTCACCCGCACCGGTACCGGTGCCTCCCCCGCTCCGACCGCACCCGCGACCGGAGGCAGCACCACCACGGGAGCTGACAGCATCCTCGGCGGCACCCAGCTGGCGCTGCCGATCAGCCTTCCGATCACGCTGGGTGGCAACGCCATCTCCGTGGTCGGCGAGGCGACGGTGACCGACCCCGGCACCGGGACGAACCCGGGGACCGACCCCGGCACCGACCCCGGCACGAACCCGGGAACGAACCCGGGCACGAACCCGGGGACCGACCCCGGCACGACCCCTGTCCGCACGCCCGCAGCCGCCTTCGCCTCTGGCGCGGCGACGACCGGTCAGGCTTCGGGACTCGCGATGACCGGCGGCACGTCGTCGGTCGGACTGGTCGCACTCGCCGCCGTCCTGCTCCTCCTCGGAGGTGCGGGACTCCTGCGACGTCGCCTGACGGCGTAGCGATGACGCCGGTGGTGCGGCCGTCCTCGGGGGAGGAGACCCGCACCGCCGGTGCGCCGCTGCGTCCACCCCACACATCGACGAGGTCGTAGCCCCCCGCTCACCCCGTCGTGCGACGCCGGCGCAGATCGGGCGGATGCCCCGTGGAAACCCCACCCACGGGGCATCCGTCGCGCCCGCGCGGAAGCACCCGGCGGTCCGCCTGTCGGGAGTTCGGACGGACGCAGGGAGCAAGTGCCCGCCCGGACCGC
Source organism: Microbacterium sp. Root322 (assembly GCF_001425645.1). Classification (NCBI taxonomy): domain Bacteria; kingdom Bacillati; phylum Actinomycetota; class Actinomycetes; order Micrococcales; family Microbacteriaceae; genus Microbacterium; species Microbacterium sp. Root322. Next base: position 1,205,089 of record NZ_LMCS01000002.1, read on the forward strand.
GCGCGGCCGGATGCTCCCGACAGACGTCCCGCGAAACCGGTGCGCAGCTGGTCCCACGAACCCGCGCCGGGAATCGGGAGCACCCGGTGCACGCGGTGAGGCAGGATCAGGGGATGTCGTCGACCTCGCCGTGCGGGATGATCGCGGCGCGGTAGCGCTCCACGAGTTCCCGCCATCCGGAACCCTCGGTGTACTCGTGCTCGTAGACCGCTTCGGTGAAGTGCCAGAGCAGATAGGGGTGCGCGCCGAGACCGTACAGCGCCCCGTAGTCGCGTTCCACGAAAGCAGTGCGCTCCTCGGGGGTCAGCACCCGGTCGTCGGCAGCCGCATCGGGGCCCGCTCCCCCGGCGAGCCAGCCATCGACGAAACCCTCGGTGTCGGCGACGTAGGCGTTCACGTTCGCGGTGCTCATCTCGACGGCGCGGATGAACTTGTTCATCATGTACCGGCTCACGATGCGGCCCTCCACAGGAAGAACGGACTGGATGCGAAGCGCGAGGTCGTCGCCTCGGCGAGGTCGGCGGGGCGGCCCTGCATCGCGGCGAGCGCCGCCACGATGTTCACATACTGATAGGTGACGTTGCCCGCGGCCATGATGCGGTCGAACCGGCACCCGGCGATCGCACCGTCGAGGTCGCCGTCACGCATCCAGGCCACCGCCTCGGCATCGAACTCCGGGTCGGGCGAGCCGTTGAACGTGCGCGGGCCGCCGACGTCGGTGGCCATATGGCCCGAGGTGAGAAGTCCCACCCTGGCGTCGCTGTCCCAGGACTCGACCGCGGTGCGCAGGTGCTGTCCGAGCGCGGCGAATCGTGCGGCGGTGGGCAGTGGCGGGAGGATCGCGTTCGCGTGGATCGGCACGATCGGCAGGTCGAGTTCGGGCCGCACGTACTGCAGCGGGAGCACGAAGCTGTGATCGAGGCGCCACTCGTGCGAGACCGAGAAGTCGATCGCCTCGGGCAGCACCTCGCGGCCGGTGATCTGTGTCGCGAGCTCCTGGTTGCCGGTGAGCTCGGCGTACTCCATGCCGAAGGTGCGCACCTCGTTCTCGTAGGTGCCGTGGTACGAGGCGGCCTTGCCGACGATGAACGCGGGCGAGTTGTCCGAGAAGAACTGCCGCACATGGTCGGTGCCGAGCACGATGAGCGTATCGACGCCGGCGTCCGTGATCGCTTCGCGGATGCGACGGAAGTTCGCCTCCACCGCGACGAGGTCGGAGGGATAGGGCTCGCGCATCGCCCGCCACAGCAACGGGTTGTGCGGGGTCGCCGCGGCCATCACCAGTTCAGCCACGATCGGCTCCTTCCTTCGCGCTCACAGTCGGAACAGCTTGCGTGCGTTGTCGAGCAGGATCTTCCGGCGCGACTCCTCTTTGAGCCCGAGCTCGTCGAACTCGGTCATCCAGCGGTCCGCGGTCATCACCGGCCAGTCCGACCCGAACAGCACGCGGTCGGAGATGAGCGAGTCCGCGTAGCGGACCACCTCGGGCGGCAGGTACTTCGGCGCCCAGCCCGACAGGTCGAGATACACGTTCGACTTGTGCCAGACCATCGCCAGGTTCTCGAGGTGCCACGGCCATGCCGGGTGCGCGCTGATGATGTTCAGCTCGGGGAACTCGGCCGCCACGTCGTCGATGTACGGCACGGGGCGGGCGTTCTCGAGGCGGTAGCCACCACCGCCGGGGGTGCCCGCGCCGGCTCCGGGGAATCCGGAGTGGAACATCACCACGAGTCCGAGTTCGGCGCAGGTCTCCCAGATCGGGAAGAAGCGCCGGTCGTTCGCGAGGAACTTCTGCCGCGACGGGTTGAGCTCGCCGACGCCCTTGATGCCGTACTCGTCGTGCATCCGACGGATCTCGGCGACCGCAGCCTCGCCCTTCCACGGATCGATGCCGGCGAAGGCGAGGAACACATCGGGGTGGTCCTGCTGGGCTTTGCCGAGCAGGTCGTTGGGCGCGCCCTTGATGCCGCTCGTGGTCTCCGAGTCGGAGTTCACGATCACGGCCATCATCTTGCGGTCGCGGTACTGATCGGCCTGCTCGGCGAACGACACGACCGGCCGCTCGCGCCCGAAGTGCGCCGACATCTGGGAGTGCCGCTGACCCATCGCCGCGATGAACTCCTCGGTCTGCGGGTGGGTGTGGACGTCGATCGCGACGAGGTCGTCGATGCCGGGCATCAGGCTGTCCCTTCCGTGGGGGTGAGGGATGCGGTGGGCAGCCCGGTGATCTCCTCGGTGTCGGCGCCGAGCGCGGGCGCGTAGCGCAGCTCTGGCCGACCGGAGCGGTGGAATCGGATGCTGGGCACCGGCACGCGCAGCGCACCGTCCGGCCCCTCGATCTCCTCGACCAGCCCCATGCTCGCGATCTGCGGATCGTCGAACAGGTCGCCCATGGTGTTCAGGGGGCCGTGCGGGATGTCGTGCGCGGCGAGACGGTCGAGCCAGTACTGGCGGGGCCGGGTGGCGGTGATCTGCTTGAGCACCCCGTCGAGTTCGTCGTAGTTGCGCACACGCGCCTCGCGGGTCGAGAAGCGCGGGTCGGCGGCGAGGTCGGGCCGCTCGAGCACGTCGAGAAGCCCGGTCCAGAACTTCTCGGGCACCGACATGTGGATCACGAACGCCCTGTCGTCCGAGCCCCGGCAGGCGTAGGCCTGCGCACGACGCGGGCGCGAGTCGGGAGAGGAGACCTGGCCCGTCTCGAGGAATGCCGAGGCGGATTCGGTGAGGAAGTCGAGCAGGGCTCCGACCATCGTGACCTCGACATGCTCGCCCACCCCGCTCACATCGCGGGCATGGAGGGCGGCGAGCACGGCCTGCACGGCCGACATCCCCGACAGCAGATCGGAGAACGCCGGTCCCAGCGGACGGATCGTTGAGGCCGGGACCACCTGGCTGTACATGCCTCCGGTGGCCGAGATGACGGTGTCGTAGGCGGGGCGCTTCGCGGCGGGGCCGGTGGGGCCGAAGCCGGTGATCGAACACGTGATCACCCGCGGGTTATGGGAATGCAGCGCGTCCGGACCGAAGCCGAGCCGTTCGGCGACGCCGGGGCGGAAGTTGTCGAGCACGATGTCGGCATCGTCGACCAGGGCGAACAGGGCGGCGAGTCCCTCGGCACTCTTGAGGTCGAGCACCACGCCGCGCTTGCCCCGGTTGTAGGCGGCGAACTGCGGGCTCATGCTCGCCCGCCCCTCCCACCGGCGCATCGGGTCGCCCTCGGGCGACTCGACCTTGACGACGTCGGCACCGAGGTCGGCGAGCAGTTTGGCGGCGAATGGGCCCGAGATGTACTGACCCAGCTCGACCACGCGGATCCCGGCCAGCGCTCCGGCGCCCGGGGATGCAGTACTCGTCACTTCTGGTCTCCTCTTCGATACCGACGGCGGTCAGCGCACATCGACGACGACCTTCCCGTCGCCCTTGCGGGGGAAGTCGCGATACGCCGTCGCGATGTCGTCGAACGCGTAGCGTCGGCCGACGAGCGAGGGCAGCGCACCGGCGGCGGCGAGCGCGAGTGCTTCGGCCACGTCCTCATAGCGGGCACTGGCCACCCCGAACAGTCGCTTGCGACGCAGATAGAAGTCACGGGCGTCGATGCGCAGGTCGCTGTCGACCGATGCGGCGCAGAACACGGCCCTGCCGCCCCATCGCAACGCGGCGATTCCCGCGCTCAAGGTCGGAGCGTGGCCGGAGACGTCGAGCACGACGTCGAAACCCTCTCCCGCGCCGAGGGCTGCCGAGAGGGCCTCGGCACCCGAAGCCTGCACGACCTGCTCGTCCCCGAGCGGTGCGAGGTGACGACGGGAAGCCGCGACGACCTCGACCCCGCGAGCGAGCGCGATGGCCACGGCCGCGCGGCCGAGCGTGCCACCCGCGCCGGTGACGAGAACCCGGTCCCCCGCGGAGAGCGCGACGGTGCGGACGGCGTTGATGACGATCGAGGCGCTGTGCACCACGGCGGTCGCCTGCGCGGCATCGAGGCCATGGCGATCGATCGCGTTGCGTGTGGGGACGGCGACGAACTCCGCTGCACCACCGTCGCGGTGCACGCCGACGACGGTCTGCTTCGGGCAGTCGGCTTCGTCTCCAGCCTGGCAGCGGGCGCACGCCCCGCAGACGATGTTGGGCTTCACGACGACGGTCTGCCCGATACGTCGCTGGTCGACGCCGGCCCCGACCGCGATGATCTCCCCCGCCGGGTCGATGCCGAGGATGCGGGGCAGCTGCGCCTGCGCTCCAGGGCCGATGCCGGCGATGACATTGAGGTCGAGCTGATTCACGCCCACGGTGTCGACGCGCACGAGCACCTCGTCGGCTCCCGGCGCCGGAACATCCACTTCTGCGACGGTCAACCCGTCCAGGTCGTGGCTGCTCAGCACGGCGGCACGCATCTTCACCTCTTCATCGCGGGAATCTGTTTGGGATACTGTATCCAATTTACACCGAGCCCGTCTAGACCCTGTTCGAGCACGATATCCCGCAAAGCATGGACACGTGATTCCAAATTGGATACCGTATCCCAAAATCCGCGTGAGGCGCCCCACTCCACGGAGGAGTCGCACGCACTTGCCCGAATGGAGAGTCATGCGCACGACAAGAAACAGACTCGGCATCGCCGTGGTCGGGGGTGCTGCAGCACTGACGCTGCTCGCCGCCTGCGCCTCGTCGACACCGACACCGGAAGGACCCGTCGACCTCGGAGACGGCGAACCCGGAGCAGCGGAGGACACCAGCATCACGGTGGCCATCCCCTTCCCCGACATCACGATGTACTCGATGTTCGTCCTCGCGACCGACCTCGGCTACTACGAAGAAGAGGGCCTCACCGTCGAGGTCATCACCGCCGACAACGTCACGGCCGCGGTCGCCAGCGGCAGCGCCGACATCGGCGTGGAGTCGACCGGTACCGTGATCGACGCCATCCGCGGCGGCGTCGAGATCGACCTGGTCTCCGGTCACTACTGCCGGCAGAACTTCGACTTCGCGGTGCAGTCCGATATCAAGAGCGTCGACGACCTCGACGGCACCTCGATCGTGCTGGCCGGCACCCCCGGCGACCCGGCCGAGTTCCAGCGCGCGCAGGTGCTGAAGGAAGAGGGCTGGGACGTCTCGTCGATCAACGCCGAGATCGTCTACCCGGGCCCGGGATCGGAGTCGTGGACGGAGTTCTTCGTCAACGACAAGATCACCCTGCAGCCGTTCTACGCCGACGACAGGGCCGCCCTCGAGGAGCACGGCGCGAACATCGTCGTGGAGTCGCTGCGCAACTGGGCGAACGACGTGCAGATCGCCGGCACGAAGTGGGCGCAGGAGAACCCGAACAGTCTGGTCCGGTTCCTGCGGGCCACGCTCAAGGGCACCGACTTCATGACCGCACCCGCGCCCGGCGAGTTCCCCGAGAACGCGGAGGAGGCGCTGGACATCTACGAGGCCAACGACTTCGACGTCGTGGAACTGCGGGGTTCGGACAGCGTCTGGATCCTCGACGGTCACCTCGCCTGCCCGAACCTGTACTTCGACGACGAGGCATGGGACACCACCATCGAGACGCAGAAGCTCGAACCGCTCGAGTTCGACGCAGAGCAGCTCGTCTACCTCCGCAAGGCGCAGGAGCTCCTGGGCCTCGACAACGAGGGACCGGCGACGCTGCCCTACCCGTGACCCGCTGAGCCACACGAAGAGGCCCCACCGTTGCGCATGGCGGTGGGGCCTCTTCGTGTGCGGATGTACCAAACGATCAGTTTGATCGTTTGGTACCATAAGACCATGACTGATGTGCTGCCCGTCTCCGATGCCAAGCGTCAGCTCGGCGCGCTCGTCGATCGTGCCCACCTCACGCACGAGCCCGTGTTCTTGTCCCGCCGTGGGCGTCGCGTCGTGGCCATCGTCGACGCGGATGAATTCGATCGACTTCGCGAGATCGCCGAGGACGCCGAGGACGCGGCCGCCGCCGTGGCAGCACGCCGCGAAGCTGCGGAAACCGAATCGCTCCCCGTGCCGTGGGAGGAAGTGAAGGCGGAACTGGGGCTCGTGTGAGCTATCGGATCGACATCGCTGCGCCGGCACAGCGGCAGTTGCGAAAGCTGGATCCGCAGGCCCGACGTCGCGTGCAGGCGGCGATCGAACTCCTGTCCGAAGAACCACGACCGCCCGCGGCGAAGTTGCTCGCCAACAGCGATGGCGCGTGGCGCGTCCGCGTGGGCGACTATCGGGTGATCTACGACATCGAGGACGATCGTCTGGTCGTGCTCGTTCTCGCCGCAGGGCATCGCCGCGAGATCTACCGCTGAGCGAAGAGCCCCATGACCCCGGCGGGATAGAGGGGCAGCACCTCGGCGGCGGCGTCGAAGCTGCGCCAGACGACGGGAACCACCGCCCCGTCGCTCTCCGTGAGCGTCGCGCCCTCCGCTGCGGGTTCCGGATCGAGGCGTCCGGTATACACGAAGACGATCTCGTGTCCGACGTCCCCGTCCAGGTGGAAGATGTTCTCCACCACCCCGAGGTAGCTCAGATCCTGGATCGTCGCCGACAGCTCCTCACGCACCTCGCGCCGGACCGCATCGATGTGGGTCTCGCCGACCTCGACGCTGCCGCCGATGAGGCGGTGATATCCGCCCGGATTCTCCGCGGTCGCGGCATTGACGCTCACGGCATGCGCGGTCCCTTGCACGTTCGGCGCGACAAGCATCGCCTTGACGCGGATATGACTTCGATCGATCGGCACCCCGCAACGCTATCCCTGCCCGTAGACCGGACCCGACCCCCGTCGCGCATGAGACGGGGGTCGGGAGTCGTGGGGCGGATCAGCCGACGATCTTGCGCTCGTCGTACCAGGGCGCGAGCCGTCGCCGGAGGATCGAGATGAGCAGCAGCGTGAGGTTGGCGATGATCACCATCACCACGACCATCGCGATGGCCTCGTCCATGCGGAACTGGTACGCGGCGAACTCGAGCAGGTGGCCGAGGCCGCCGGTGCCGCCGAGGAACTCGCCGAGCACCTCGCCCGTGAAGCCGAGGGCCGCACCTCGTTGGATGCCGGAGAGGCTGTAGGGCAGCGTGGCGGGGAAGATCACCTTCCATCCGAGGCCGATCCCCTTCGCGCCGTAGACCCTGGCGGCGTTGACGAGCGAGGGGTTGACGGTGACAGCGCCCTCCATCGTGTTGAGCAGGATCGGGAAGACGGCCAGCAGGATCACGAGTGCGATCTTCGACTCGCTGCCGAGTCCGAGCCCGAGGATGAACAGCGGCGCGAGCGCGACCTTGGGCGTCGAGTACAGCACCCACAGGAACGGCGCGACCATGAAGCGCAGCACCGGCGACCAGCCGACGGCGAGACCGACCACGACGCCGACGACGATCGCGATCGCGAGACCGATCAGCAGGTTGGTGACGCTGAACGCGAAGGCGCTCCAGAACTCGGCGTCGACCATGAGCTGCCCGAACGCCACCGCCACCGCGCTGGGAGGCGGCAGGAACACGGCGGGCACCCAACCGAACCAGCTGACCGCTGCCTCCCACAGCAGCAGCACGGCAGCGACCACACCGATCAGGAGCAGGGTCCACTTGCCCTCACCCGAGCGCACCACGCGCCGCGGCCGCACGATGCGCACGGTTCCGGTTGCCGAGACGACGCTCATCGCTTGCCCTTCCTCGTCCACGGCGCGACCCCGCGTTCGATGGCCGTGACCACCTGGGTCATGCCGACGCTCCACAGCACGACCACCGCGATCGCGGCGAACGCCTGGTCGGTCTGATAGGTGTTCGATGCACGGATGATGAGCGCTCCCATGCCGCTGGATGAGCCGGCGAGCTCGGCCACGACCATGCCGATCGTGGCGAGCACGACCGCCTGCCGCAGGCCCGCGAACAGGAACGGGATCGTCGACGGCAGGTACACCGAGCGGTACAGCCGCATCCGTCCGGCGCCGTAGACGCGGGCGGCGCGGATGATCGAGGGGTTCGTGGTGCGCATGCCGGCGGCGACGTTGAGCAGGATCGGGAAGATCGCGCTGATCGTCACGAGGAAGATCACCGGGCCGATCCCGAAGCCGAACCACGCCTTCGCGAGCGGCTGATAGGCGATCGACGGCGTCGCGTAGATCGTCCAGGCGATCGGTCCGATGACGCGGTCGACCGGAAGCGAGGACCCCATCAGCAGCCCGACCGGGATGCCGACGACCACGGCGAGCGCGAAGCCGGTCAGCCACGCCTGCACCGAGACACCGGCGTTGGCGGCGAGGGATCCGTTCGACACGATCTCGCCGAAGCCCTGCGCGATGGCGAGGGGCGGAGGGAGGAAGACCGGACTGATCCATCCGAGAACGCCCACCACCACCTGCCAGAGCACGAGGAGGATGACGACTTCGACCGCGATGACGGCCGCCTTGCCCCGAGGACTCAGGCCCGCGAGCCAGGCGGCGGCACCACCCCTGCCGAGGTTAGGCCCGGTGGCGAGGAGCGCGGTCATTTCGACACCGCTGCCGCCGTGGCCTCACCCTCCAGCGCCTCCCAGAGGTGGTCGCGGAGTTCGAGGAAGCGCGGGTCGTGCTGCACCGCGCGCTCCGAGCGCGGACGCGGGATGCCGGTGGTGATGATCTCCTTGATCGCGCCGGGGTGACTCTTGAAGACGACGATGCGGTCGCCCAGGAGGATGGCCTCCTCGATCGAGTGCGTGATGAAGAGGACGGTCTTGCCCGTCGCCTCGATGAGCTTCTCGATCTCGTCGCGCATCACCTCGCGGGTGAGGGCGTCGACGGCGCCGAGTGGCTCGTCCATCAGCAGGATGCGCGGCTCCGCCACGAACGCACGGGCGAGTCCGACGCGCTGCTGCATGCCGCCGGAGAGCTCTCGGGGGTACGACGACTCGAAGCCCTTGAGCCCCACCATCTCGATGGCTTCCTGCACCTTCGCGCGCCAGTCGGCGGTGCGCAGGCCCTTCTGCATCTCCAGCCCGAACTTCACGTTGTCGAACACGGTCCGCCACGGCAGCAGGGCGTAATCCTGGAAGACCACGGCCCGGTCGGGCCCAGGGCCGTGGACCTGCTTCCCATCGACGAGGACCGCCCCGGTGCTCGGCGCGACGAGGCCGGCGATGACGTTCATGAACGTCGTCTTTCCGCACCCCGACGGGCCGAGCACCGTGATGAACTCGCCTTCGAACACGTCGAGGTCGACGTTCTCGATGGCTATCAGCTTCTTTCCCGTCCGCGCGACGTCGTAGCTCACCGAGAGTCCGGTGACCGAGATCAGCGGATCCTCCGAGTCCCGTGCGGTGTCGTTCACGTCAGTCATCGTCGACCTCTCGTCTCATCGCCGCGCGTCGGTGCGCGGCTTATCGCAGCTTCGGAAGCACCTCGGTACCGAGGAGTTCGATCTGCTCGAAGAACCGATCGAACTTGAACCGGAAGTCGAACACCAGGTGCTCGGTGCCGACCTCCTCGAACCGCTTGATCTGCTCGACCGCCTCGTCGGGGCTGCCCACGATGAGCTGGCCCTCGAGGTCTTCGACGGTCTCGAAGCTGCCGGACGGCGGCTTCACCGCGAACTTGGCCTTGTTCGCCCAGGCGAGAAGGCCCGGGATGTTCACGTGCTTGAGCGCCTCTTCGCGGGTGTCCTCGATCGACGTGGGCGGGATCACGGCGATGGTCGGCATCGGGCGGCCGTTCTCATCCGTCATCTCACGCATGGTCTTGATGCGCTTCTCCATGGTGAGCAGGCCCGTGCGTCCGGGCATCCATCCGTCGGCGAACTCCGCCGCGAGACGGGCCGAGCGCGGGGTCGCGCCGCAGTACCAGAACGGGATGCGTCCACCCACGGGCTTCGGCTCGATCGTGACGTTGTCGAATTTGAAGATGCCGTCGTCATAGGTGACGTCGTTCTCGGTGAACACCCGACGCAGGATCTCGGCGTTCGAGCGGACCATCTCCACCCGATCGAGGTCGCCCCAGCCGATCGCGTCGAACTCGTGGTCGAAGGTGCCGGCGCCGAAGCCGAGGATCAGGCGCGGGCCGAGCAGCTGGGTCATCGTGCCGGCCATGAGGGCGGTGACGAGCGGGTGGCGGAACGGGATGAGCGATCCGGTGCCGAGTTCGATCTTGTCGGTGACGGCACCGATGGCGGTGAGGGTCGTCAGCGCGTCGTAGAACGTGCGGTTCGGCTTCTCCATCTCGCCGTGCGGCTCGAACACCAGGTGATCGCGCACCCAGACGGAGTCGAATCCGAAGCTCTCTGCGAGCTTCGACCCCTCCAGGAGCTTCTCCTTGCTCGCCTCCTCGCCGAAGTGCGGCAGCAGCAGTCCGAATTTCATGTCAGTTCCTCTCTGCGGCGAATGCCGCCCTGTCTTCCGCCGATGCGGCGAGCTTTCCGAATGTGCGGTCACCGACGACCTCGTCGCCGACGTAGACGTCGACGCCGCGCACGAGGGTGCGCTGGATGCGGGCGCTGATCGTGCGCCCGTCGTACGGGGTCCAGCCGATCTTCGACAGCACGCCGTCGTTCGTGATGGTCCACTCGTCGGCGAGGTCTGCGATGACGATGTCGGCATCCGCCCCGATCGTGAGGGAGCCCTTGACCCCCTCCAGGCCGAACTTGGCGGCGGGAAGGTGAGCGACCATGTCGATCGCGCGCTGCAGGTCGAGCTCGCCCTTGTTCACGGCGTCGAGCATGAGCTCGTAGTAGTACTGAATGCCGGGGGTGCCGGTGTGCGAGCTCCACATCTGCGTCCAGCCGACCTCCTTCTCCTCGCGCGTGTGCGGGGCGTGGTCGCTGGCGGCGATGTCGATCGTGCCGTCGCGCATGCCCTCCCAGACGGCCGCGCGGTTGTCGTCGGGCACCCAGTAGCTGAGCGCGTACGGGCCCAGCGTCTCGACGTCGTGCCAAGTCGACAGGAACGGCGCCCAGTGGTTGACCTCGCAGGTCACGTCGATGCCGTTCTGCTTCGCGCGACGCACGGCTTCGATCGAGCGCCGGGTCTGGATGTGCGCGATGTGCACCGGGCATCCGGAGGCCTCGGCGAGGCGCAGCACGACATCGATCGCCGTGTCCCAGATCACTCCCTCTCGGGCGGCGTAGGCGGAGGCGTAGCCCTCGGGGGTGTTCTCACCCCGGGCGAGGTAGGCGCCCTCGATGTAGTCCATGAGCGCCTGGTCGTGCGGGTGCACGATGAAGCGCTTCCCGGTCTGGGCGATGTGATCCATGATCTCGAGCAGGTGCCCGTGGTTGTGGATGCCCGTGCCGGAGGGGTGCGGGTAGTCACGGCCGGTGTCGACGACCATGTAGATCTTGTACGCCCTGATGCCCATCTCGCTCATGCCGGCGATCTGGTCGAACTTGGTCGGCGCGGGGTTGTGGTTCCAGTCGACGATCGACGATTCCTCGTACCGCTGGAACACGTCGGTCAGGGTCGCGACGTCGGTGGTCGGCGGCTTGAGGTTCGGCATCCCGAACATCGTGGTGACGCCGCCGGCCGCGGCCTGCACGCTCGTCGTGTAGATGTCGTCCTTGTGCTCGTAGCCCGGTTCGCGGGTGTGCACGTGCACGTCGACCATGCCGGGGAGCACGAGCTTGCCCGCGGCGTCGATCGTGCGCGCGGCGGTGATCTCGGTGTCCGCGGCCACGATACCGGCGACCTTGCCGTCGGCGACGAGCAGGTCGGCGACGACCGGACCTGCGGGGGTGACGACGGTGCCGCCGGTGATCTTCAGTTCCACGCTCATCGCGCGACCTCCTGCTTCTGAACGGATTCGGTGGTGAGGGACTCGCCGATCGCGGGCGACGGCGACGAACGGTGGACGAGATGCGCGGGACGCACGTACCGGTCGAACCAGCCCACGATCACCGGGGTGGTCTGCTCCCAGTACGCGTCGTAGGCGGCGTAGTGGGTGGTGTGCCGCTGCATGATCAGCTGCTTCGGACCTCGCGCGGCCTCGTACAGCGCCTCGGCGTGATCGGTGGGCGTGGTCGCATCGCCCTCGACGCCGATCACGAGCAGCGGCGTGGTCAGACGAGCCGCCGCCTCGATGGGCCGGTAGGCGATGATGCCCTCGGCGCAGGCGAGCGGGACAGCGGTGGGGATGCGGTCATCGACGTCGGCCTTGATGGTCGTCGCTCGACGCTCGGCGGTGGGGATCATGATCTCCTCGCGAGGATGAACGATGCGCCCCTCCCCCGTGGCGACGCGCTGGCGGCGATCCTCCTCGAGCGACTTCTGGAAGTCGAGCCACTCGTACTCGCTGCGCATGCGGTGCAACCAGTCCTCGCCGTCGGCGACGGGCACCTGGCTGACGGCGGCCTTGATGCGCGGATCGGCGTCGGCGAGGAGCACCGCGTTCCCGCCTCCGGTGCCGCCGGTGCCGAAGACACCGATCGCGTCGGCGATCACGTCGTCGCGCGTGGTGAGGTACGTCACGGCGTTCACCAGATCCTGCAGCTGCCAAGCCGGCGACAGGTAGCCGCGGTCACCCTCCGAGTCGCCGAAGCCGCGGTAGTCGATCACGAGCACGGCGAAGCCGGCGGCGACGAGGGCCTCGTGATAGCGGACGTAGAGCTTGGCGTCCTTGAGCCCGAGCCAACCGGGACCCTGCACGATCGCGCGGTACGGACCCTCATGATCGGGGGTGCGCCACACGGCGGAGATGCGCTGACCCTCGCTGAAGTACGAGACGGGTGTGGTCTGCATGGGTTCCTCTCGGCTGAACGCGGCGTCGCGATCGGCGATGTGCGCCGCTGCGGTGGGGCTTTCCCCATCTTCACCCATTTTGGATCCAGAATCCAGTATTGATTTGGATCCAGTATCCGCGATACCATGACCGCATCACGTCGGCCCGATTGGCCGACGCCGGTGGTCCCGACCTGGACTGCGAACGCGCTCTCTCTTGCGCCCTTCCCCTTCCTCGTCTTCCGGGAGAACCATGCCTGCCACCGCCCGCGCCCTCGGCGCCGCCCCCGTCCTCGCCCTCCTCCTCGCCGCCGGATTGAGCGGATGCGCCGGTGCGCCGGCAGCTCCCGCCGCTGCCGCCGATCCGAAACCCGTCGTGGTCGACAACTGCGGGACCGAGGTCTCGCTCGATTCCACGCCGCAACGAATCCTCACCGTCAAGTCATCGACCCTCGAGCTCGCGCTGGCCCTCGGGGCGGGAGATCGGATCATCGGCTCCGCCTTCTCCGACGGCCCCCTGCCGGAAGATCTCGCGGCAGACGCCGAGGACATCCCCGTCGTCTCCGACAAGGTGCCGTCGAAAGAGGCCGTGCTCGAACTCGAACCCGATCTGGTGTTCGCCGGGTGGGAGTCGAACTTCTCGGTCGACGGCGCCGGCGAGCGCGCCGACCTGCACAAGCTCGGCATCACCACCTACGTCGCCCCCGCCGCCTGCAAAGCCGCCGGATACATGCCGGACCCGCTCACGTTCGACACCGTCTTCGACGGCTTCGCAGAAGCGGGCGAGCTGCTCGGCAAGGAAGAGGCGGCGGCCTCCCTGATCGCGCAGCAGCGCACGGAGCTCGCCGCGATCACTCCCGACGACCGCGGCCTCACGGCGCTGTGGTACTCGTCCGGCACCGACCAGCCCTTCGTGGGCGCAGGCATCGGTGCGCCCGAGATGATCATGTCTGCGGCCGGGCTCGAGAACGTGTTCGCTGACGTGCACGACACCTGGACATCGAGCTCCTGGGAGCTGATCGCCGAGGCTGACCCCGACGTGATCGTCCTGGTGGACGCCGCATGGAACACCGCCGCCTCCAAGATCGCGCTGCTCACCTCGAACCCCGTGACCGCGCAGCTCGACGCGGTGCGCAGCGAGCGGTTCGTGATCGTCGACTTCCCCTCGACCGAGGCCGGCATCCGCAACGTCGACGCCGTGCAGGCCATCGTGGCGCAGCTCGGAGAGCAGTGAGCGTCGCGGTTCCGCTGCGCACGGCGATCCCGGCCACCCCGGCATCCGCCCCTCGCCCGCGCCGCCGCACGGTCTCCGCGATCGCGGTGCTGCTGTTCGCCCTGGTCGGCAGCGTGGTCGCGGCGGTCGCGATCGGGCCGGCCGACATCACCCCGACCGAGCTCGTGGCGAGCGTGTGGTCGCACCTGACCGGGTCCGCCAGCGGGCTCACCCCCATCCGCGACGCGATCATCTGGGAAGGACGGGTGCCCCGCGTGCTCACGGCTGCCGCCGTCGGAGGCGGCCTGGCCCTGTGCGGCGCCGTGATGCAGGCCCTCACCCGCAACCCTCTCGCCGACCCCTACCTGCTCGGCCTGTCGTCGGGCGCGTCGACGGGCGCCGTCATCGTCATCGTGCTGGGGGCCGCGGTGGCGCTGCCGTTCGCGGCCTTCGCCGGTGCGCTGCTGGCCCTCGCATTGACGCTCGGTCTCGCCCGCGCGGCCGGCTCCGCGGGCTCGACCGCGGTGGTGCTCGCAGGCCTCGCCGTGTCGGCCGTGCTGGCCGCCCTGACGAGCCTGGTGATCTTCTGGAGCGCGACGAACGACAGCTATCGCGAGATCCTCAGCTGGCTGCTGGGCTCGCTCGGCGGTGCGGGCTGGGCGGAAGCCGCTCTCGCCGGCGCTGCCGTGGCCGTGTGCGCCATCCCGCTGCTGGCTTCGGCGCGGCCCCTGGACAGTCTCGTGCTTGGCGACACCGCGGCCGAGGCACTGGGCGTTCCCGTCACCCGGGTGCGGGTGCTGCTGTTCGTGTGCACCGCGCTGCTGACCGGAGCGCTCGTCGCGGTGAGCGGGTCGATCGGCTTCGTCGGGCTGATCCTCCCCCACGCCGTGCGCGCGGTGGTCGGGGCCCGGCATCGCGCGCTGCTGCCGGTGTCGCTCCTCGCCGGCGCCGTGTTCCTCATCTGGGCCGACACCATCGCGCGCACGGTGTTCGAGCCGCGTGAGCTTCCGGTCGGGATCGTCACCGCTCTGATCGGCGGGCCGGTGTTCGCCGTGCTGATGCTGCGCATGCGGAAGAGCCGCCCATGACCGCCGTGCGCGAGGACGGACTCGACGCCCGCCGCATCCGTTTCGGGCACGGCGGTCGGATCCTGTTCGACGATATGCACATCACCGCTCCCGGCGGTTCGGTGACAGCCCTGCTCGGTCCCAACGGCTCGGGCAAGAGCACGATGCTGCGCCTGATCGCCGGCACCCTGCGCGGCGAGGTCGAGACCCTCGCGCTCGACGGCGACTCACTGACGGTGATGCGGCGTCGTGAGCGCGCTCAGCGCGTGGCCCTCGTGGAGCAGGAGTGGTCGGCCGCCGAGGGCATGACCGGACGCGACATCGTGGGGCTCGGCCTGCTCCCGCACCGCGGGTGGCTGTCGTTCGACGGCGCGGAGGCGGACGCCGCGGCCACCGATGCGGCGATGCTCCGCGCCGGTGCACTCGAGTTCGCGGATCGTGATGCGGCGACCCTGTCCGGCGGTGAGCGCCAGAGGGTGAACCTCGCGCGGGCCCTGGCCCAGAGGCCGACCCTGCTGCTGTGCGACGAACCCACGAATCACCTCGACATCCGGGCGCAGCTGGACGCACTCGTGCTTCTCGACCTCCTCGCGCGCGACGGCATGACGGTGCTGGCCGCACTCCACGACCTCAACCACGCCGCGGCCTTCGCCGACCGGGTCGTGGTGATCGCCGACGGCCACGTGCAGGCCGCAGGTTCCCCGCAGAGCGTGCTGACGCGCGAGCTCATCGCCCGCGTCTGGCGCGTCGACGCCGAGGTGCTGTCACGCCCTGGCAGCGACCGCCCGCTGATCGTGTTCGACGCGGAGCACGCACTCGCACGCTGATCGGAAACGTACGGCCGCAGCCTCAGCCGGCCTCGGCGGAGGCGAACTGCGGGACGACGACGAATGAGCCCAGTCGGTGCGCGAGCGCTTCCGCCTCGGCCTCCTGATCCGCCTGCTGATCCGCCTCCTGCGGAGAATCGGCGAACGCGGCGGATCCGGCACCCCCGCCCACTCCCGCCAGAACACAGGCCTGCGCGGGCTTTCGAAGCTGGTCGAAAGTCATGGGCAGGCTCTCGCAACGCGCATGTCCGCACAGCAGATGCGCGAGCTCGTGGATCACCACGTGCAGGCGGAACCACTGAGGATCGGCCCGGCGTACCGGGATCCTCGCCCGGTCACCGTCGAGGAGAACGAAGCGCGGGACCGCGTGCCATTCCTCCTCGTTCAGCACCTCGACCTCGATGTCCAGTCTCAGCAGGGCGGACGCTCGTTCCAGGATGCACTGCACACTCGTGCCGCACTCGACCTCCAGCTCTTCGAAGAGTCGATCCACTCGACTTCGACCACTCACGATTCCCTCACCCCTCGCAAAGCCCGGCCCCCTTTCGGCCGGACAACCCTCACAGTGAAGAGACGAAGGTGAGGGCCCAGTCATTACGCCGAAACTCTGAGAACTTTCGGCCAGTCTTTTCGCGCCTCGGACTACGACTTTTGGGTCAGATCGTGCACAGCGAGGCCGTTCGAGGCCGAATCGACCGCGAACGGGGCAGTGGTGGCCGAGTCGAGCGTTGCCGAGTCGAGCGCTGCGGAGTCGAACGCTGCGGCGGCGAGAGCGACGGCACCGTCGAGGTCGCGCATCCACAGGGGATGCACCGGCGCACGCAGACCGGTCGACTCGAGACCGTCGGCAAGAGATGCGTCCTCCTCGGCGAGGAGCCAGGTGTCGAGCAGTCCGCCCCTCGCGCGCGCACCGTAATGGCGTCCCACCGCATCCGCGGTCGCGGCAAGACCGACGGCCGCGAGGCAGGCGTCGGCCATGCCGCGCACCGGAGCACCGGCGATGATCGGCGATACCCCGACCACGGCGGCGGAAGCGGTGCGGACGGCATCGGCGATGCCGGGAACGGCGAGGATCGGCCCGAGCGAGACCACGGGATTCGAGGGGGCGAACAGGATGACGTCCGCCGCGGCCAGCGCCTCGCGCACACCGGGTGCCGGTTCGGCATGCGCGATGCCCGGCCAGTCGAACCCGTGCGCGGGAAGGGCAGCCCGGTGCCGGGTCCACCACTCCTGGAAGTGCATCCGCCCCTGGTCGGTGGTGACGTGGGTGTCGACCTCCGCATCCGTCATGGGCAGCAGCCGCACCCCGAGCGGCCACCGGGACGCGAGGCGGTCGACCACCTCGGTCACCGTGGCGCCATCGCGAAGCCAGCCCGTGCGGGCGATGTGCGCACCCAGGTCGAGGTCGCCGAGCGTGAACCACGGCCAGCCGGCGCCCCACGCGTGCAACTCGGCGGCGACGCGTTCGCTCTCCCCCGCCCTGCCCCAGCCGCGTTCGGTGTCGTTGACGCCGGCGAGCGCGTAGATCATCGAGTCGACGTCGGGTTGCAGCCGCAGGCCGCTGAGCCACAGGTCGTCTCCGGTGTTGGCGATCACGGTGATCTCGGCGCGCGTCCCTCCCGCCGTGTCGGGCCACCGCCGCCGTGCGGCTTCGCGCACCCCGACCACGAACTTCGACCCGCCGACGCCGCCGGCGAGCACGACGATGCGCGGGGCGCGGGCGGTGTCGGCGGAGACGCCGGTCATGAGGCGAGCACCAGCGGTCGGTCCACGAGCGCCGCCGTGCGCGGGCCCAGGCCGGCACGGCGGGCGGCTCGGAGATGCTCGGCGTGATCGAGGTCGCGTCGGAGGCCGCTCAACACGGGGAACCCGACCTCGGTGAACCCGGCCGCACGATGCGCGGAGGCCGAATCGGCACCGAAGCAGGGGTTAAGGTCGAAGCCCGCCCGCGCCGTGGCGAGCACGGTGCCGGTTCCTTCGGCATCGGGGACGAACGCGCGAGAGTGCGACGAGGCGAATGCGAGCGCCCTGGCCAGTTCGTCCGGACGCAGCGCCGGCAGGTCGCCGAGCATCACGGCACGCGGGCGCATGTCGGGTGCCGCGTTCACGCCGAGCCCGATCGCCGCGGTCAGCCCTTCGCCGCGGTCGCGCACCAGGCGCACCCGCGGCAGGAGGCGCAGAGAGGTAGCCGTGACCTCGTCGCTCGTGACGACGATGACCTCGGCGACGCGCTCGCACGCCGCGGCGGCTTCGACCGTGTCGAGCGCGATCGCCCTGGCGAGCGGTTCGCGATCGACGCCGGGGATCCGCAGCCGCGACTTGCCGATCTCGGCGCGCTTGACCGGGATCACCACGACCCACTCGCGCGCGGGCGCTCCCGGCAGCGGCACCCCGATTCCCGAACCGCGGATCATGTCACCCTCCTCAGCCGCGAAGCCCGGCGGCGGTGTCGCGCAGCCGCGGCGCGATGTCGCGCTCGAAGAGCTGCAGGAAGCGGCGCTGGTCGTTACCCGGCGCGTGGAAGACGAGGTGGTTGAAGCCCCAGTCGATGTACTGCTGGATCTCGGCGGCCACGGCATCCGGGTCGTTCCCGACGATCCAGCGCTTCGCGATCGTCTCCAGCGGCAGCGCGTCGGCGGCCTTCTCCATCTCGACCGGGTCGGTGATGTCGTGCTTCTGCTCCTTCGACAGCGACAGCGGAGACCAGAAGCGGGTGTTCTCCAGCGCCGCCTCGCGGGTCTCCTCGTACGACAGCTTGATCTCGATCATCCGGTCGTAGGTATCGAACGAGCGCTCGGACTGCTCGAGCCCCTCCTTCACCGCGGGCAGCAGCTGGTCGACGTAGAGCTCCTGACCCTTCCCCGACGTGCAGATGAAACCGTCGCCCGCACGGCCGGCGTAGCGCGCCACCATCGGTCCGCCCGCGGCGATGTAGATGGGGATGCCGCCCTCGGGCCGGTCGTAGATCGAAGCGTCGTGCGTCGAGTAGTACTCGCCGTCGAAGTTCACCCGGTCGCCCGACCACAGTGCCCGCATCAGCCGCACCGATTCGCGCAGCCGCGCATAGCGCTCCTTGAACTCCGGCCATTCCTGCTCCCCCGCGCCCTGGAATCCGGTGGCGATCTCGTTCAGCGCCTCACCCGAGCCGACGCCGAGGATGATGCGGTCCTGATACAGGCAGCCCAGGCTCGCGAACGCCTGCGCGAGAACGGCCGGGTTGTAGCGGAAGGTCGGGGTGAGCACCGAGGTACCGATGCGGATGCTCGACGTGCGCTCTCCGACCGCCGCCATCCAGGTGAGCGAGAACGGCGCATGCCCGCCGGTGTGCCGCCAGGGCTGGAAGTGGTCGCTCGCGAACACGGACTGCATGCCGTGCGCCTCTGCCGCGACCGAGATCTCGACGAGCTCCCGCGGGTCGAACTGCTCCGCGCTGGCCTTGTATCCGAGGGTCAGTGTCATGTCGCATCCTTCTGTTCGGGTTCCTGCTGTTCGTGTGCGCGGATGTCCGCCAATGCCGCGGTGTATCCGTCGCGGTATCCCTGATCGAGCGCTTCGGCGGTTCCCAGCCAGAAGAGGTCCCGCTCCGAGCCGCGCACGATGCTCGACGCACCGGGGAGGGTGAGGGGTCCGACGAGATCGTCACGCCCGCGCACCACGGCGACCGGATTGCCGCTGGCCTTGCCCTTGACGAGGTCTGCGGCGGCGGCGAGCTCGTCGGCGACACAGGGGGTCGTGACGCTGAGCACCTTGCCCGCCTGGTCGGTGGTGCCGCGGAGGTCGGCGATCATGCGCACTCCCCCACCGCCGATCGCCACATCGGTCTGCCCTTCGCGCCAGGGACGGCCGAGGGTGTCGCTGAGGATCACACCCACCTCGGCACCCGTCGCCGCGCGCAGCCCCGCGGCGAGCGCACGGGCCGAACCGTCGGGGTCTTCGGGCAGCAGCAGCACCCAGCCGTCGGGGGTGTTGCTGGCGTCGACGCCCGCAGCCGCGGCGACCATGCCGAGGCGGTTCTCGACGATGCGCATGGTGTGCCCGTCGAACGTGCGGGAGGCGACGAGGCGCACGGTCTCGGCGGTGATCGCCTCCTCACGGTCGGTAGCCTGCACGTAACGACCCTCGGCCTTGGAGACGATCTTCGAGGTGACGACGAGGATGTCGCCGTGGGCGAGCTCGACGCCGGTCGCGAGGATCAGGGCCACGAGGTCGTCGCCCGGCTGCACCTCGCCCATGCCGGTGAGAGTGAAGACGGTGATCGCGGGGGCGCTCATGCGTGCACCTTCGGCAGCACGTCGCGGCCGAAGACCTCGACGAACTCCCGCTGGTCGGGCCCGACGTTGTGCAGGTAGATGCGGGTGAAGCCGAGGTCGGCGTAGCGCTGGATCTGCGCGCGGTGCACGTCGGGGTCGGCGGAGACGAGCATCGACGCGCGCATGTCGTCGGCCGTCACTCCGCGCACGAGCTGCTCGAAGTCGTAGGGCGAGCGCACGTCGCCGCGGCGCATCCGGAGTCCGGCGATCGGCCATTCGGTGAGCGCGTTCGCGAGGGCCTGCTCCTCGGTCGGCGCCCAGGAGAGGCGCAGCTGGAGCACCTTCGGGAGAGCGTCGGGGTCATGGCCCGCCTCCCGTGCTCCTTCGGCGAACCGGGCGAGCAGCGGGTCCAGGCGCTCCACCTCGGCCGACGTCGTGATCAGGCCGTCGGCGTTCCGGCCGGCGCGACGTGCGGTGGCAGGGCCCGCGGTGGCGATGTAGACCGGCGGCGCGGTGGGAGGCATCGTCCAGAGCCGGGTCGACTCCATCCGGAAGTGCTCGCCGCGGTGCCGGGTGTCGCGACCCGCGAGCGAGGCGGTGAAGAGCTTGCGGATCAGGTCGACGGCTTCGAACATGCGGTCGATGCGCTCGGCGGGTTCGGGCCAGTAGTCGCCGACGATGTGCTCGTTCAGCGCCTCTCCCGATCCGACGCCGAGCCAGGCCCGCCCCGGGTAGAGCGTCGCCAGGGTCGCCGCGGCCTGCGCGACGACGGCAGGATGCGTGCGGAAGCCCGGCGTCGTGACTCCGGGGCCGAGGTCGCCGGTGGTGTGCGCGCCGATCGCGCCGAGCATGGTCCACACGTGCGCGGCGTTGCGGTGGCGGGGAAGCCAGGGCTGGAAGTGGTCGGTGGCCATGATCCCGCGGAACCCGTGCGCCTCGGCGAGGACGCAGTTCTCGATCACGGCGGTCGGCTCGATCTGCTCGAGCATCGCGGCGTACCCGATGTGCATGTCGGCCTCCTCACCTCTGCTGTTCCTATTGAATGGATACTGGATCCAAAAGTCAAGAGTGTCGCGGAGACGTGCCTTCGCGCCCGGTACGGGGCGCGAAGGCGCGACGCCGCTCAGCGCTTCTGCCGCTGCACCGCCAGGGTCACCGTCGCCGATTCTCCTGCCGGGACCGGAGGCGCAGCGAGGTCAGGGAGGCCTGCGGAGACGGGCTTGCGGGCCCGACCGATCGCTCGACGCGACAGCGCCCACTGCAGGCCGTAGCCGATCGCGAACACCATCAGCGTGAAGATCAGCGCCATCGCCGCTCCCTGATCCGGCGCATAGAGCTGCGCGGAGCGCGGGTTGATCATGGCGTAGATGTACATCGACAGCGGCCGCGACGACGGGGTCGCCAGGAACGCCGGGAGGGTGAACTCGTTGGTGCCCAGGATGAACATCTGGATCCACACGGCCATCACGGTGGGCATCAGCAGCGGCGCGATGATGCGGCGGAACCCCTCGAAGCGGCTGGCTCCACTGGTGAGGGCGGCCTCCTCCAGCTCGGGGCGGATCTGCAGCGTCGCACTGTACGACGAACGGTACGCGATCGACACCCGGTAGGAATAGGCGATCACGAGAGCGAGCAGCGTGCCCGCGATCGGGATGTAGGGGTTGATCACCATGAAGGTGAGGAACATCGCGAAGCCGGCGATGGTCGCGGGGATCGCGACCGACGACGAGGCGAACAGGTCCATGGCCTTCACCCACCCGGTCTTCTTGCTGCGGGCGATGCCATAGGCGAGCACGGTGGCGAACACCACCGCGATCGTGGCACTGCCGCCCGCGATGATGACCGTGCGCCCGAGCGACACCCAGAACTCCGGGTCGGCGAGCACCATGCCGAAGGCGCCGAAGTCGGTGCTGCCCAGCATCGCATCGATCGAGAATGCCACAGGGTACGGGGTGATCGCCGCCCACAGCAGGGCCAGCAGCGGGAGGATGCCGGTGAGCAGCACGAACACGGCGACCAGCAGCATGACCGGGATCTTCCACGGCCCCATGCGCATGGTCGACGGCCGGAAGCCCTTGCCCGACACCGACGCCCTTCGCTCGGCGTTGCGCGTGGCCCGCAGATAGATCGCGAAGGCGATTGTCGTGATCACGAGGAACACCAGTCCCCACGCGGCGGCCAGACCGTACTGGGGCAGCTCGCCCGCGTTGGAGCTGATGAGCGTCCAGAGTTTGAGGGCGAAGATGTCGCGCCCCGACTCCTGGCCGAACAGCAACGGCACCTCGAGGCTGCCGAGGCCCAGGATGAAGGTGAGCACGGTGACGCCGAGAAGGCCCGGCCAGAGCATCGGCAGCGTGACGCGCCGCAGGGTCTGCGGCCATGAGGCCCCGGACACCCGCGCCGACTCCTCGAGCGAGCCGTCCATGTTCGTCAGGATGGGCACGATCATCAGGTACGGGAACGTGACGTTCGTGAGCGCCTGGATGAAGATCATGGTCGGGAACGCGTAGGGATCGATCGGCACGTCGCTCGCGAAGGGCAGCAGTCGCAGCATCTGGTTGAGCACGCCCGACTCGGGCGACAGCATCAGCAGGTAGGCCTGCGCCTTCACGATCGGCGGGATGATGTACGGCACGATCACCAGCACCGAGATGAGGCGACGCCACGGGGCATCAGTGCGCACCGTGACCCAGGCGAGGCCGAACGCCATCAGGAGCGTGAGCAGCGTGGAGCCGCCCACGAAGGCGCCGGTCGCGCCGAGCACGCCCCAGAAGTCCTCGCGCAGCTGCCACAGGGTGACGAAGTTCTCGACACCCCATTTCGCCGACGAGACGCCGAAGGGCAGGAACGGACCACGGAACGCGGTGATCACCTGAACGATCAGCGGTACCGCGAGAAGGATGAAGATGACCGCGCCCGAGACGATCATCGCGATCGTCATCGTGGTGGGGCGCTTTCGCCCCGTGGTCCGTCCTGCCTTGAACATCGTTATCCGTTCAGCGCCTTGTCGGCGGCGTTGATCATGGCCTGCCAGTCGTCACGAGTGGCCTGCGTCTCGGTCTCGGCGCCGTTCTCGAGGCCGAGCAGCAGTGCGTCGGAGTTCGTCTTCATGAGCCCGGTGGACTCGGCGAACGTCGCGGCGGGGAGACCGGCGAACGGCACCTGGGTGCTGGCGAAGCGCTCGTCCGTCATACGGAGCGTGATCCAGTCGGGGTCGAACGCGTTCCACAGGGTCCACAGCGCCGCACCCGGCTTGTTCTTCGCGTCGGAGTTGACGCCGGAGAACTGCGCCCAGACCCCCGCGTGCTCGAACGGCGAGACCTGCAGCGCGGGGTTCGGGTTGAACAGCGTCTGGTTCAGCGCGATCGGCACGTCCCCACTCGACAGCGGAGCCCCCTGGTCCTCCAGCAGCTTCAGGTTGCCCGACGACATGAGGTCACCGATCAACGAGACCATCTTGTCTTCGCCCTCGGCCATGCCGTACCCGGCGAAGACCACCGCGTTGTAGCCGGCGACCGACACCTTGTCCTTGTACTCGGGGGCGAGCAGCCCGTCGAGAGTCTCAGGGACGGTGGTCACCTTGTCGGTGTTGTACTGGATCAGAGTGCCGTTGATGCTGTCGGGCATGAGCTCGGGGGCGCCGATGGTGAGGTACTCCTCCGGCACGCCGAAGCTCGCCCAGTCGACCTTCTCCCAGAAGCCCTCGTCGTACATCGCCGCCATCGAGGTGATCGAGCCGGACACCACGTCGGTGTTGCGCGAGCCCGTGGCCTTGGCCGAGATGATCGCCGACGACAGGTTGTAGGTCAGACCCCTGGTCTCGACCTTGATGTCGGGGAAGCGCTTGTTGAACTGCTCGATCACGTCGGGCGACAGCTCGTACCAGTCCCAGATGACCAGGGTGCCGCCGTCGGCCTTCTTCGCCTCTTCGTAGAGGGCGTCGAGCTGCTTGTCGATCTCGGGCCAGTAGTCGTCGTAGAAGTTCTCGCAGCGGGTGATCGCCCCGATCTCGACGGCGTCGCAGGCGGCCGAGGCGGCGTCGCCCTCGAGTGCGCTGTCACCTCCGGCGGCCTCGCTCTGTGTGCCGCATCCGGTCAGGGCGAGCGCGAAGACCGCCGTGACGGCGACTGCTCCCAGTGTTCTCTTCATGATCTGAATGTCCTCTCTGACATCAGGTGTGTGATTGCGGGTGTTGTGCGGGTAGCGGGTGTGGTGCGGGTTGCGTCAGGCGCCCAGCACGCGGCAGGCGTGCGGGACCAGTTCGAGGAAGACCCTGCCGCCCTCGGGGGGTGTCTGAAGCGGTGCGCCCCGACCGACGATCGTGGCGACGGGCTCGCCGTCGGTGAGCACCTCGGCCTCGTACTCGACGATCTCGCCGAGGAACTCCACCCGCACGATGCGTACGGGAATGACATTCGGGCGTTCGACGTCGGTCTCATGCCAGCGCACGGTCTCCGGGCGGAAGGTGAGCGTGACCTGGTCGCCCGCCGAGACGTCGTCGGGTACAGGCGTGTGCAGCCGCGTGCCGAGCGCCTCGACGACCGCGTCGCCCGCGCCGTCGCGGTCGATCACCACGGCGGGGATCATGTTCGCGCGGCCCACGAAGTCGGCCACGAACCGGTCGGCCGGCTGGTCGTAGAGCTCTCGGGGCGACGCCTCCTGCACGATGCGTCCGCCGTTCATGACCGCCACCCGGTCCGACATCGACAGCGCCTCGGACTGGTCGTGCGTGACGTACAGGGCACTGATGCCGAGGGTGCGCTGCAGGCTCCGCAGCTCGTTGCGCATGGTGTCGCGCAGCTTGGCGTCGAGGTTCGACAGCGGCTCGTCGAGCAGCAGCAGCCTCGGGCGATGAGCGAGTGCACGGGCGAGGGCGAGGCGCTGCTGCTGACCACCCGACAGCGCGGTGGCCGGCCGCTGCGCGAGGTGGTCGAGCTGCACCAGCTCCAGCGCCTCCATCGCCCGCTTGCGCGCCTCCTGCTTCGGAAGGCGGGAGCCTGCGACCTGCAGCGGGAAGATCGCGTTGGCGAAGACGGTCATGTGCGGCCAGATCGCGTAGTTCTGGAACACCATGCCGATGTCGCGCTTGTCGGGTGACACGTGCTCGGTACCGGTCGACAGCACGCCGCCGTCGAGCGAGATCACACCGCCGTTGCTCCGCTCGAGGCCGGCGACGCAGCGCAGCGTGGTGGTCTTGCCGCAGCCCGACGGGCCCAGGAGCGAGTAGAACATCCCGGGCTCGATCGTGAACGTGACGTCCTTGACGACAGGAACCGTCGCGCCGTCGAGCTCATAGTCCTTCTTCAGGGCGTCGACGACGAGTCGTCCGCCTCCAGAGCTCGCCCTCATCGGAGTCCTCTCGTCCTTCTTCGTTCTGGATGTTGGATCCACTGCGATCGCCGCCATCATCGTCCCTCTCTCACAACAGAGCCCACCGGTTGCGGGGTGGCGGGTGCGCCCCAAGGTCGCGGCTTCTCGAAGAACACCACGACGATCGCGCACACCGCGAAGGCGATGGCCGAGAGCAGGAGCGACTGCGACATGGCCGTGGCCAGTCCGCTGCCGTCCTTCGCCGACAGCGCGCTCCCGGGGTGGATCGCCCCTGGCACGAAACCGGTGATGTGCGCGGCGAGCGTCACGTTCATCAGCACGGCCAGCAGCGCCGAGCCGATCACGGACCCCATCTGCCTGGTCGTGGAGTAGACGCCGGATCCCGCACCCGCCTGCGTGTGCGGGAGGTTGCGCGTGGCCGTGGAGGCGAGCGGGCCGAACATGCCGGACACGCCGACCCCGAGCAGAGCGGAGGGGAGCAGCAGGAGCCAGAAGGGAGCATCGAGCGTCATCGTCGCCGCATACCAGGCCATGGCCGCAGCCGAGACGACGAAGGCCGCGAAGGTCACCCAGCGCGGACCGATCCGGTCGCTCAGCTTGCCGACGAACGGTCCGAGCACACCCGAGACGACCGCCATCGGCGCGAGCATCAGCGCCGCGAGTGTCGGGTCGAGGCCGCGGGCGACCTGGAAGTAGAAGGCGAGCGGAACCGGCATCGCCGTGATGCCGACACCGACGAGGAAGATCGTGGCGTTCGCGACCGAGAAGTTGCGGTCGCGGAAGAGACTGAGGGGCATCAGGGGCTCTGCACGATTGAAGCGCTGCCACACGACGAAGAGCACCAAGAGCACGGCGCCTGTGACGATGACGCCCCACACCGTGACCGGACCGAACATCACCCCCCAGTCGTAGACCTCGCCCTCCTGGATGCCGAACACCAGCAGGAACAGGCCGAGTCCGGACAGCGCGACGCCGATCCAGTCGAAGCGGTGCGGATGCCCCTCGAGATCCGGCACCAGACGCCAGGCGACGACGAAGGCGACGATCCCGACGGGCACGTTCACGAAGAAGATCCACTCCCAGCCCACCGTGTCGGTGAGCACGCCGCCGAGGATCGGCCCGACGAGCGTCGCCAATCCTCCGACCGCGCCCCACGCCCCCATGGCCTGACCACGACCACGCGGGGGGAAGACCCGCGCGATGATCGCCATGGTCTGCGGCGTCATCAGGGCGGCGCCGAAACCCTGCACGGCTCGGGCCGTGATGAGCATCTCGATGCTGCCGGCCAGGCCGCACGCGAGCGAGGCGAGGGTGAACAGCACGAGTCCGACGAGATAGACCCGCTTGGGGCCGAACCGGTCGCCGAGCCTGCCGGTCACCAGCAGGGGCACCGCGTAGGCGAGCAGGTAGGCGCTGGTGACCCAGATCACCGTGGTCAGGTCGGCGTCGAACGCCGCGAGGATGACCGGGTTGGCGATCGCCACGATCGTCGTGTCGACAAGGATCATGAAGAAGCCGATGCACAGCGCCCACAGGGCCGGCCAGGGCCTAACTGTCTGAGTCATGGATCGCTTTCGGGAGGGATCGTCAGGGGTCGGGAGCCGGTGTCCGTCCGCTCAGCCCCTTATGTGGAGGACGGACACCGGAGTTTCCGGGAAGGGGTCAGCTCTCGGCGGCGGGGATGCCGACGACGGGTTCACCCAGCAGCGGGGTCGAGACCGCGTAGATGCCGTGGTTGGCGAAGAGCCAGATCAGGTTGCGATCCCACTCGACGAAGATGCCGTGCACGGGGGCGGCGAGGTCGTCGTCGTCCTTGAGGCCGATCGGCGGCACGAAGTACGCACCGACCTTGGGGTTCTCCGGGTCGCGCACGTCGAAGATCTGCAGCCCCGCGGCGTAGAACGCGTAGGGGATGACTCCGCCGTGCGGCGTGCCCGTGTTCGTGAAGTAGCCCGAGCGCTTGGGACCGAACGATCCACGGCGCTGCGCCCAGTCGGTGAACGCGGCCTCGGCCGGCGGCGTCGGACGAGGGAGCGTGCGCACCACCCGCGGGTTCGCCGGGTCGCTCACGTCGATCTGGTAGATCTCCTTGGCCGGCTCGTAGCAGTCCGTGTTCATCGGGTAGCCCGAGACGTAGACGTAGCCCGTCTCCTCCACCTGGGTCGTGTCGACGTTGTCACCCTCGGTGCCGGCGACGCTCACCGGAAGATGGCACCAACCGACGTGGTGGATGTTCGCGGGGTCGGACACGTCGAGCACGAAGAAGCCCTGCCCACCCTGGGCGGCGTAGCCGTACTTCCACCCCGACTCGACCGAGCGCGGCAGGAAGATGCCCATGCGCGAGCCGAACCACGAGGTCTTGTTGTTCCAGCGCTCGTTGTCGGCGAGGTACTCGGAGTCCGCCTCCTCGCCGGCACGGGAACCGGGCACCCACCAGTTCGAGAGCAGCTCGGGCTTCGCCGGATCGGAGACGTCGTAGGCCGCGTGCCCCGCCGTCCACAGCGTGGTCTTGTACGGCTGGTTGGTGAAGGTGTTGTCGGGCGCGGTCGCCACGAAGAGGTACTTGTCGCCGTAGTAGACCGGCAGGTCGAGCACGCCGTTGCCCTCCTGGATCTCGTCCGGGCCGTGGTTCGGGTCGGTCGAGACCTCGGTGAGGAGGGTCCAGTCGCGCGGGCTCGGGCCGTTCATCTCCCAGGTGCGGAAGCCGCGCAGGCCCTCCCACTCCTTCAGCTGGCCCTCGACGGTGTCGTCGATCCACTTGTTGGCGACGCGCCCCTTGAGGAAGTACCGCGGGGTCTCGCTCGCCTGGATCGCGATGTGCTTTCCGAGCTTCTGATTCCACTGCACCGTGGTGGCGCCGAACTGCGGGCGGGGGTCGTCCCAGCCCCACTGCTCCTCGTCGACGATCGTCAGGTCGCGCGGGTCGGTGATGTCATAGAGCTTCCAGTGGTTGCCGCCGCCGTAGTGCAGCATGAGGCGCCGGCCGTCCCAGTCGTAGATGCACTGCCACGAGTGGCTGGTGTTCACCACGATCGGATAGAACGCCTCGGCGGTCGCGTTGAGCACGTAGGTCTCGGGGTCGCGGTAGTCGAGCTGCCCCGGCCAGTCGATGAAGACGTCGCGCGGGACGGACGGCGTGTGCGCCGGCGGCAGGAAGGTGCCGTCGGGCTGCATGCCCCAGCTGGAGGGATCGGGATCGGCCGGTTCACCCTCGACGCGCTGGAAATCCTCCGGACGGTATTTCTTCGCATCGGGCACGTAGGGAGAGCCGGCCATGTCGCCTCCATTGGCTGAATCGGGTGAGATCGTCACGACGTCGTGTCGTTCTCATCAGGTTCACCCTGTGGGAGCGATGCTGTCCAATATCCATACGGGTCAGAGCTATGACCGTTCAGGCATATCAGCCGGCGAAGCGCGGCTCCGTCTGCGCGTACTCGCGCTCGAGCTCCGCCAGGCGTGCGCCCTCTTCGCGCAGATGCGCCAGCAGGGCGGATGCCGCGGGCGAGGGGGCCCGGTCCTTCGGCACCGTCACGCCGACCGAACGGCGGATGGAGCTCAGCGGCGTGGGCAGGATCCGCAGCTCGCGGTCGTCGACGGCGATGAACATCGGCAGCGCCGCGATCACGTCGGTCGAGATCAGCAGGGTGCGCAGGGTCAGCATGGACGTGCACTCGACGCGGTCGGGCGGCAACGGGAGCCCCTCGTGGAAGAAGACGGCTTCGAGCTCGGCCCGCAGCGCCGTCTGGGCGACCGGGAAGATCCACGGATACGCGATCAGTTCCGCGAGGGAGTTCGCCTTGACGCCGCCGAGCACCGGATGCCCGGCCCGGGCGACCAGGCGGATCGGCTCCTGATGCAGTCGCTCCTGCTCGAGCCGCACCGGCACCGTGGGCGAGAGCCGTCCGACCGTGAGGTCGAGGTCGCCCGCGAGCAGCAGCTGCTGCAGGGTATCCGGTGTGCCCTCGCGCACCACGACGGTCAGCCGCGGGTGCTCGGCCTTCAACGCGGCGATGGCGCGCGGCAGCAGCAGGTTCGACCCCGCGAGGTGCGTGCCGACCGTGACCGTGCCCAGCTGCCCCGACTGCAGCAGCCGCACCTCCTCCCCCGCGGCGCGCAGCTCGGCGAGCACGGAGCGCGCACGCTCGATGAAGGAGTGCCCGTACTGCGTGGGCCTGACTCCGCGCGGCAGCCGTTCGAACAGCGGCACGCCCAGCACCTCCTCGACCTCGCGGAGTCCGCGGGTGACGACGGGCTGGGTGATGTGCAGCGATTCGGCGGCGCGCACCAGGGTGCCCTCGTCGGCGATGGCGGTGACGAGGACGAGGTGACGGATCTTGACCCGTCCGTCGAGCAGTCGATCGGTGACCATGATCCGGACTATAGCCGTACGGGCATGGCAATGCATCAAGAGAGTATTTGTCGGCATCCCTCGAACCTTCCTAGCCTGAGCCCATGCCTTCCGAGACGATGACGCCTCCCCTCCGTGCCGCCGAGCAGGAGCGGGCGCCCCGCGCGATCCACAACATGATCGCCGGCGAGCGCGTGGAGGGCATCGGCACCTTCACGAAGATCAGCCCGGTCGACGGATCGATCATCGCCGAGGTGCACGAGGCGGGCACCGAGCAGGTGGACCGCGCCGTGGCGGCTGCCCGCGCGGCGTTCGACGGACCGTGGGGGCGGATGACCGTCGCCGAGCGCGCCCGTCTGCTGCGCGGGGTGGCCGACGCGATCGACCGTCGGGCCGACGAGCTCGTCGCGGCCGAGGTGGGCGACACGGGCAAGCCCGAGGCCCTGGCCCGCGACCTCGATGTGGCGCGCGCCGCTGCGAACTTCCGCTCCTTCGCCGACACGGTCTCGACCGCCGGACTCGACTCGTTCCTGACCGAGCTGCCCGACGGCCGCCGCGCACTCAACTACGCGGTGCGCAAGCCACTCGGGGTCGTCGCCGTGATCGTGCCGTGGAACCTGCCCCTGCTACTGCTCACATGGAAGCTGGCTCCGGCCCTCGCCACCGGCAACACCGTCGTCATCAAGCCCTCGGAGGAGACGCCGTCGTCGGCCACCCTGCTGGCCGAGATCCTCGCCGAAGCGGGTGTCCCCGCCGGGGTGGTCAACGTCGTGCACGGCTTCGGCGCAGGCTCCGCAGGCGAAGCGCTCACGTCGCACCCCGGCATCGACGGGGTCACCTTCACCGGCGAGTCGTCCACCGGTTCCGCGATCATGCGGGCGGTCGCACCGAGGGTGCGTCCCGTGTCGTTCGAGCTGGGCGGCAAGAACGCCGCGCTGGTGTTCGCCGACGCCGACCTCGACGCCGCGGTCGCCGGCCTCGCCCGCTCGACCTACCTCAACACCGGCCAGGTCTGCCTGTGCACCGAGCGCATCTACGTGCAGCGTGCGGTCTTCGACGACGTGGCGGCCGGTCTCGCCGAGCACGCCGCCCGCCTGCGTCTGGGGCGCCCGGAGGATCCGGCGACGACCACCGGTCCGCTCATCTCCCAGGCCCACCGCGACAAGGTGCGCTCCTACTTCGACCTCGCCGTCGCCGAGGGCGCGACCGTGCTCGCCGGCGGTGGCATCCCGACCCTGGGCGACGGACTCGACGGCGGCTCCTGGATCGAGCCCACTCTGTGGACGGGCCTCGACAACAGTCACCGCACCGTGCGCGAAGAGGTGTTCGGTCCCGTCGCCGCCCTCATCCCCTTCGACACCGAGGAGGAGGCAGTCGCGCTCGCGAACGACACCGACTACGGGCTCGCCGCCGTCACCTGGACCACCGACCTCACCCGCGGACACCGCGTGGCCCAGCAGATGCGCACCGGCATGTCGTGGGTCAACACCTGGTACCTGCGAGACCTGCGGAGCCCGTTCGGCGGTGTCGGGCTCTCCGGCATCGGCCGCGAGGGCGGGCACCATTCGCTGGAGTTCTACACCGAGCCGACGAACGTGTGCGTGCAGCTGTGACCGGCCTCCCCGACGCCGTGCACCTGGCGGACGAACGGCTGCGGCTCGCGGCCGAGTCCGCACGCCCGTGCGCACCGGTGCGCGACCTGCTCGGCGAGACTGATCAGGATGCCGCGTACGCGGTGCAGTCGCTCGGCATCGCGCGCCGTCTCGACGAGGGCCGCCGCATCGTCGGGCGCAAGATCGGCCTCACCTCCCCCGCCGTGCAAGCGCAGCTCGGGGTGGACAGCCCCGACTACGGCGTGCTGCTGGATGACATGATGTTCACCGACCGCGAGCCGATCGACCTCGCACGCTTCCTGCAACCGCGCGCCGAGGCCGAGGTCGCCTTCGTGCTGGGCAGCGACCTCGACTCCCCCACCACGCACGTCGCCGAGGTGATCCGTGCCACGGAGTTCGTGCTGCCCGCGATCGAGGTCGTCGACTCCCGCGTGGCTGGGTGGGACATCCGCATCACCGACACCATCGCCGACAACGCCTCCAGCGGGGCGGTCGTGCTCGGCACCACGCCGCGACGCCTCGACGGCTTCGACCTGACCGCGCTCGGCATGTCGCTCGACCGCGAGGGGCGACCGGTCTCGACGGGGTCGGGTGCCGCGTGCCTCGGCAGCCCCGTGATCGCCGTGGCGTGGTTGGCGCGTGAAGTCGCCCGCCGCGGACAGCCGCTGCGCGCGGGCGAGGTGATCCTCTCCGGGGCCCTCGGCCCTATGGTCGACGCGAACGCGGGGGTGTTCCGCGCGCGGCTCGACGGTCTCGGCGAGGTCTGTGCCGACTTCGTCGGCGCGGCATCCGGAACGACAACGGAAGGGGCTGCGGCATGACCGTCGGCATCGCCATCATCGGCTCGGGCAACATC
Source organism: Microbacterium sp. Root322 (assembly GCF_001425645.1). Classification (NCBI taxonomy): domain Bacteria; kingdom Bacillati; phylum Actinomycetota; class Actinomycetes; order Micrococcales; family Microbacteriaceae; genus Microbacterium; species Microbacterium sp. Root322. The sequence continues at coordinate 1,237,249 of NZ_LMCS01000002.1, forward strand.
GGCACCGACCTGCTCATCAAGGTCAAGCGGCTCTCGACCACGCTGCACGTGGTCGCTATGGCCGGGATCGACGAGCAGTCCGACGGCCTCGCCCGCGCGCGACGGCTCGGTGTCGCCACCACCCACGAGGGCGTGGACGGGCTGATCGCGATGCCCGAGTTCGCCGATGTCGAGCTCGTGTTCGACGCGACCTCGGCCGGAGCCCACGCCCGCAACGACGCGCTCGTGCGCAACGCCGGACGCCTCATGGTCGATCTGACCCCGGCGGCGATCGGCCCCTATGTCGTGCCGGTCGTCAACCTCGAAGCGCATCTCGGTGCGACCAACGTGAACATGGTCACCTGCGGTGGCCAGGCCACGGTGCCGATGGTGGCAGCGGTGTCGCGCGTCGCCCCGGTGGCCTACGCCGAGATCGTCGCCTCGATCGCCTCGAAGTCGGCCGGCCCCGGAACCAGGGCGAACATCGACGAGTTCACCGAGACGACCGCCCGTGCACTGGAGGTGATCGGCGGCGCCGACCACGGCAAGGCCATCATCGTGCTCAACCCCGCCGACCCACCGCTCATCATGCGCGACACGGTCTTCTGCCTGGTCGAGGGCGACCCCGCCTCTCTGGATCGCGATGCCGTGAGCGCCTCGATCGCCGACATGGTCGCCGACGTTCAGGCCTACGTCGGCGGCTATCGGCTCAAGCAGCAGGTGCAGTTCGATGCGGTCGACGAGGCCTACGTTCCCGCACTCGACCGGCCGTTCCGCGGCACGCGCGTGAGCGTCCTGCTGGAAGTCGCCGGCGCCGGCCACTATCTTCCGGAGTACGCGGGCAATCTCGACATCATGACCTCGGCAGCCCTTCGCACGGCCGAGCGACTCGTCGCCCAACGGACAGGGGTTCCCGCATGACCACCGCTTCTCCCCGCGTGTACGTGCAGGACGTCACCCTCCGCGACGGCATGCACGCCATCGGCCACGGCTACACCACCGACCAGGTGCAGGGCATCGCCCGTGCTCTCGAAGCCGCGGGCGTCGATGCCATCGAGGTCGCGCACGGCGACGGCCTCGGCGGATCGAGCGTGGCCTACGGACAGGGCGCGCACACCGACTGGCAGTGGATCGAGGCGGCGGCAGAGGTGCTCGACCGTGCCGTGCTGACCACCCTGATCCTGCCCGGCATCGGCACGATCGACGACCTCGCCCGCGCCCGCGACCTGGGTGTCGCGAGCGTGCGGGTCGCGACGCACTGCACCGAGGCCGACGTCGCGATCCAGCACATCACCTGGGCGCGCGAGCACGGCATGGACGTGTCCGGCTTCCTGATGATGAGCCACCTCAACGACCCGCACGGCCTCGCCGAGCAGGCGAAGATCATGGAGGCGGCGGGAGCGCACTGCGTGTACGTCACCGACTCGGGCGGACGCCTCACGATGCGCGACGTGGCCGAGCGCGTCGATGCCTACCGCGAGGTGCTCGACCCCGGCACGCAGATAGGCATCCACGCGCACGAGAACCTGTCGCTGAGCGTGGCCAACAGCGTCACGGCCGTCGAGCACGGCGTGTATCGGGTCGATGCCTCGCTCGCAGGGCAGGGCGCCGGGGCGGGCAACTGCCCGATCGAGGCTTTCATCGCGGTGGCCGACCTGCTCGGCTGGGAGCACGGCTGCGACCTGTTCGCGCTGCAGGATGCGGCAGAGGAACTGGTGCGTCCGCTGCAGCGCCGCCCCGTCCGCGTCGACCGCGAGACCCTCACCCTCGGCTACGCGGGGGTGTACTCGAGCTTCCTGCTGCACGCCGAGCGCGCGGCGGAGAAGCACGGCCTCGATGCCCGTGACATCCTCGTGGAGCTGGGACGCCGCCGCATGGTCGGCGGCCAGGAGGACATGATCGTCGACGTCGCCCTCGATCTCGTCGCCGCACGCTCGGGGGTGACCGCATGACCGCCGACGCCGTGTTCGCCGCCGCTCTCGACACCGCCCAGCGCACCGCGACCGCCATCAGCCAGCTCTCCTCGACCGAGGAGGTCGGCCTCGACACCGCGTACGCCACACAGCATGCGCTGATCGCCCGCCGACTCGCCCGCGGCGAGCGCGTCACCGGCCTCAAGCTCGGCTTCACGAGCCAGGCGAAAGCGCAGCAGATGGGTGTGCACGATGTGATCATGGGCACCCTCACCGATGCGATGCGCCTCGACGATGACGCGGTGTTCGACCGCGGGTCCGCCATCCACCCGCGCATCGAGCCCGAAGTGGCCTACTTTCTCGCCGCCGACATCGACGGCGTCGACACCGCTCTTCCGCTGGCGGAGATCGTCGCCGCGGTCGCTCCCGCGCTGGAGATCATCGACTCCCGCTACCGCGACTTCCGCTTCAGCCTGTCCGACGTGGTGGCCGACAACACCTCGGCGGCCGGCTACGTGATCGGTCCGTGGACGCCTTTCGAGCAGGCCGGCACTCTCGACAACCGCGCCGTGCGGCTCGAGGTCGACGGCAGGGTGGCGGCGACCGGATCGACCGCGGCGATCCTGGGCGATCCCGGCCGTGCCATAGCCGCCGCAGCTCGGCTCGCCGCGGCCCACGGGTTCGCGCTCCGCGCCGGCATGGTGCTGCTCGCCGGAGCCGCGACCGCCGCCGTCCCCCTGCCGGACCACGGCGTCGTCGAGGCGACGATCACCGGGCTCGGGCGGGTCGGCATCCGCACGCACGAAGGATCAGACAGCCTCACGGAGGGAGCACGATGACCGGATCAGGTGGCATCCTCGTCGAGGGCAAGGCGACCCCCCGCGGCCGCTTCCCGCACGCCAAGGTCTCCGGCGACCTCGTCTTCGTCTCGGGCACATCGAGCAGGCGGCCCGACAACACGATCGCCGGAGCGGAGGTCGACGAGTTCGGCGCGACGCGTCTCGACGTCGCGGTGCAGACCCGCGCGGTCATCGAGAACATCCGGGCCGTGCTCGTCGCCGCCGGGTGCGACCTCGACGATCTGGTGCAGGCGACGAGCTTCCTCGTCGACATGAACGACTTCGCCGCCTACAACGCCGTCTGGGCCGAGTACTTCGACGAGCAGGGCCCCGCCCGCACCACGGTGGCCGTTCATGCGCTGCCTCATCCGCACCTGCGGATCGAGATCCAGGCGATCGCACGGCGCCCCGAAAACCCCACCGACGACACCGCTGTCGACCGCACCACCGCTGCCACTCTCGAGGAGGAGAAATGAGCACCATCCCACCCGTCATCGATTTCGCCGCATGGATCAAGGAGAACGAGCACCTCCTGAAGCCGCCGGTCAACAACAAGGCCGCGTGGACGCCCATGGGCGACTTCATCGTGCAGGTCGTCGGCGGCCCCAACAAGCGCACCGACTTCCACTTCGACCCCTACGAGGAGTGGTTCTACCAGTACCGCGGCAACATGCACGTGAACATCCAGACGCCCGACGGCCCGCAGCGCATCGACATCCGCGAGGGCGAGATGTGGCTGCTGCCCGGCAACGTGTTCCACTCCCCGCAGCGCCCGGAAGAGGGCTCCATCGGCATCGTGATCGAGCGCATCCGCGAAGAGGGCACGCTCGAGAAGTTCGCCTGGTTCTGCCCGAACTGCAACGCCAAGGTGCACGAGGTCGAGCTGCAGGTGCGCGACATCGTCGAGGATCTGCCGCCGGTCTTCCGAGACTTCTACGAGAGCGAAGAGGGGCGCACCTGCCCGGAGTGCGGCACCGTCCACCCCGGCAAGGGCTGAAGCCCCTTGGGCACGATCGACGTCCACACGCACTTCGTGCCGAGCTCCTGGCCCGACCTGTCGACACAGGTCGGGCCGGGGCTCTGGCCGACCCTGCGCGTGGACTCCGAGCGCGAGGCGATGATCATGCTCGGCGAGACCGAGTTCCGGCGCGTCGGCGACGACTGCTGGGACGCGACCGTACGCCTGGCCGACATGGATGCCGACGGCGTCGAGATGCAGGTGGTCTCCCCCACGCCGCTGTTCTTCTCGTACGACAAGTCGGGCGCCGAGGCGGTCAAGGTCGCCCGCATCTTCAACGACCTCGCCCTGGAGATCTGCGCCCCGGCCCCTGATCGGCTGATCCCCTTCGCCCAGGTGCCGCTGCAGGATCCGGATGCCGCGTGCGCCGAGGCCGATCGCGCGATCGCCTCCGGTCACGCCGGCGTCGAGATCGGGAACCACGTGGGCGACCGCGACCTCGACGACGAGGGCATGGTGATGTTCCTGCAGCACTGCGCCGACAGCGGCATCCCGGTGTTCGTGCATCCGTGGGACATGCCGGGCTCGCCGCGCCTCGACCGCTGGATGGCGCGCTGGCTCACCGGCATGCCCGCCGAGACGCACCTGTCGATCATCGCGATGATCCTGGGCGGAGTGTTCGACCGGGTACCGCCGACCCTCCGCCTGGCGTTCGCGCACGGCGGCGGCTCCTTCGCCTTCTGGCTGGGCCGGTTCGAGAACGCCTGGCTGCAGCGGCCCGACCTCATCGGGGTCAGTGAACGCCCGCCGTCGGCCTACCTCGATCGCTTCAGCGTCGACAGCGTGGTGTTCGACCCGGTCGCCCTGCGCGTGCTGGTGGAGACCCTCGGCACCTCGCAGGTGATGGTCGGCAGCGACTACCCCTACCCCCTGGGCGAGCGACCCGTCGGCAGCGTCATCGACCGTGCCGACTTCCTCGACGAGGCGCACAAGAGCGCCATCCGTCGCGACAACGCCCTGCGATTCCTGGGGCGCTAACCCCGCACGACCTCGAACGGACCCACCCCATGAGCACGACCTCCACCCGCCCCGCGATCGACCGCGCCACCTGCGCAGCCCTCGACGAGAACGACCCGCTGGCGCCGATGCGCGAACGCTTCGTGCTGCCCGACGACGTGATCTACCTCGACGGCAACTCGCTCGGTGCGCTGCCGCGGCACACCGCGGCGCACCTGCAGCGCGTGATCGCCGAGGAGTGGGGCACCGGCCTCATCCGCAGCTGGAACGACGCCGGATGGTTCGCCAAGCCGCGCACGATCGGCGACCGGATCGCGCCGCTCATCGGGGCGCACGCCGGCGAGGTCGTGCTCGGCGACTCGACGTCGGCGAGCCTGTTCCAGGCGGTGGTGGCGGCGATCAGGCTCCGTCCGGGACGACGCGTGATCATCGCGGAGCGCGGCAACTTCCCCACCGATCTCTACATGCTCGAAGCCGTGCAGGAGCTGCTCGGCGGCGGGACGCCCTTGGAGCGCCGACTGATCTCGGATGACGGCCCCACCCTCGACGACGTGCTCGACGATCACGTCGCGGTCGTGGTGCTCACGCAGGTCGACTACCGCACCGGACGGATGCACGACATCGCCGAGGTGACCCGCAAGGTACACGCGGCGGGAGCCCTGGTCGTCTGGGATCTGTGCCACAGCGCCGGCGCCGTGCCGATCGACCTGAACGCCGCGGATGCCGACTTCGCGGTCGGCTGCACCTACAAGTATCTCAACGGCGGGCCCGGCTCGCCCTCGTTCATCTGGGCCGCCAGCCGTCACCACGATGCGGCCCGCCCTGCCCTGACCGGCTGGCACGGGCATGCCAGGCCGTTCGACTTCACGGTGGAGTACGCCCCCGCACCGGGGATCGAGCGCTTCCGGGTCGGCACGCCGCAGCTGCTGTCGGTCGCGGGACTCGAGGCGAGTCTCGACATCTGGGACGACGTCGACATGGAGCTGCTGCGCGAGAAGAGCCTGCGGCTGACCGAGCTGTTCATGTCCCTCGTCGACACCCGTCTCACACCGCGCTGGGGCATCGAGCCGGTCACCCCTCGGGAGTCCGCCCGCCGCGGCAGCCAGGTGTCGCTCCGCCACGAGGACGGCTACGCGGTGATGCAGGCGCTGATCGAGCGAGGAGTGATCGGCGACTTCCGCGCTCCCGACCTCATCCGCTTCGGGTTCACCCCGCTCTACACCTCGTACTCCGACGTGTGGGACGCGGTCGATGCGCTGGAGGACGTGCTGCACAGCGAGATCTGGCGTGAACCGCGATTCGCGCGCCACGGCACCGTGACCTGAAGCGGGTATCCCGCGCGGGCCGTCATCCAGTCACACACCTGCATGACTCCGGCGCACTCGCATGAACGGACTGGCGTACCCGGTCATGCATCCGTGCAGGAGTCATGCATTCGCGCCAGGTGTCAGACCCCTTCGGCGGCGGCCTCCGTCGCCGCGGCGTCGAGCAGCGCGATGACCCCGTCGCGCACGTGGTTCAGGTGCGATTCGAGCACGCGCAGCGCCTCGTCGGCATCGCCCGCCGCCACGACGTCGATGAGCTCGCCGTGCGAGTGGTCGTGCGCGCCGGGCGACACCAGCCGCCAGCCGAGCACGTAGCGCCCCAGCTTGAGCCGCAGCTGCTCGATCATCTCCCACATCACGGGGCGGGCCTGGGCGTCGTAGAGCGTCGCGTAGAACTCGGTGCGGGCCTCGACGAACTCCCCGCCCTCGGAGATGTCGTCGGCCGTCTTCGCGAGCTCGCGCAGGCGGGCGACCCGCTCCGGCGTGATCTCCGCCATCGCCAGGCGCAGCGCATCCTTCTCGAGAAGCGTCCGCAGGTGGTAGACCTCGGTCGCCTCATCGACCGAGAGCGCGCGCACCATCGCCCCGCGACGGGCATGGAAGACCACGAGCCCGTCGGCCTCGAGCTGGATCAGGGCCGAGCGGATCGGGAGCCGCGAGATGCCGATGGACTCGGCCAGCGTCTCCTGGCGCAGCTTCATGCCGGGGGGCAGCGTGCCGTCGAGGATCGCGTCGCGGATGATGTCGTAGGCCATCGCTCCGACCGACCGGTACCCGGCCCCGTGTCGCTGAGCGAGCTTCTGCAGAGCCTCGGCCCGTTCCTTGGGCGACGCGGCGTTCCCTGATTGCACCATGGGAGCGAGAGTATCGGATCCTCCCGTCGAACTCTGCATTCTGGATCCAGAATCGGATCGCGCCGCCGCCCCTGCCGCCATCCCGCGCCCAGGGCGCCCGAGTCCTCCCGCGGGGGGACGAGGATCACCCTGCGGGAGGATGCCCCGGCGCGCGCGACCCGGCAGGCTCGAATCGTCGATCGTGTCGCCGGAGCTCAGTCGCCTCTCGTCGCGCTGAGCCGGACCCACAGGATTCGGCACGGGGCGACGTGGGTCGAGTGATCACAGGCGGCTTCCGCGTCGCGCGCGTGCCACTTCGCCCGCCGCTGCGACCCAGCCGAAAGCACCTCACCGCTCCATGTCGTTCCTCACACGCAGCAGCCTCAAGAACCGCCTGATCCTGTCGCTCGCGACACTGGCGATCGTCGCTCTCGGCCTGATCTCGATGGGCTCGCTCAAGCAGGAGCTGATGCCGTCGTTGCAGGCGCCCATGGCGTTCATCTCGGCGCAGTCGCAGGGTCTCGCGCCCGAAGAGATGGCGAGCAGCGTGACCGAGCCCGTCGAGCAGGCCGTCCGCGCCTTGCCCGGCGTGACGAGCGTCACGTCCACCACCTCCAGCGGGGGTGCGCAGATCCTCGTCGAGTGGTCGTTCGGGGAGAACGACGAGGAGACCCTGCGCACGATCCGCAGTGCGACCGAGTCGTTGAAGCCGAGCTTCCCCTCGGGCACAGAGGTCCAGGTGGCGTCGGGCGGTGCCGGGGATCTGCCCGCGATGGTCCTCAGCGCGGGTACCAGCGGCGACCAGGAGACGTTCGGCGACGCTCTGCAGCAGACCGTCGTCCCGGCGCTCAAGGGCGTACCGGGTGTGCGCGCCGTCGAGCTCGCGGGCCAGGAGACGCAGCGCATCACGATCGATCTCCGCCCCGCGGATGTCACACGGCTGAAGGTCGAGCCCTCGACGCTCGGCCCGATCCTCGAGGCGCACGGCGCCGCGCTTCCGGCAGGGCAGGCGGATTCCGCCGAGGGGCCTCTGTCGATCACCGTGGGGTCGCGACTCGCCACTCTCGAAGACATCCAGGCCCTTCCTGTACCCACGCCCGAGGGAGCCGTCACGGTCGCCGAGTTCGCCGACGTCTCGATCGAGACGGTGCCGGCGCAGACCATCTCACGGGTCAACGGCAACCCGTCGCTCACGCTCCAGATCATCCCGTCGCAGGGAGCCAACGTGGTCGACATCTCGCACGGCGTGAACGCCGAGCTCGACAGGCTCGCCCCGATCGTCAAGGCCGAGTTCGTGACGATCTTCGACCAGGCGCCCTACATCGAGCAGTCGATCCACGACCTCTCCGTCGAGGGCGGGCTGGGCCTGCTCTTCGCCGTGCTCGTGATCCTCGCGTTCCTGCGCTCGTGGCGCTCGACGGTCATCGCTGCCGTGTCGATCCCGCTGTCGCTGCTGATCACGCTCGTGGGCCTGTGGTGGAGCGGCAACACCCTCAACATCCTGACCCTCGGCGCGCTCACGATCGCCATCGGACGTGTCGTCGACGACTCCATCGTGGTGATCGAGAACATCTCGAGACGACGTGGCGACGGGCCGCTCACCATCGACGGCATCGTCGCCTCGGTACGTCAGGTCGCCGGTGCCATCACCGCCTCGACGCTCACGACCGTCGCGGTCTTCCTGCCCATCGCCTTCGTCTCCGGAATCGCCGGGCAGCTGTTCCGGCCGTTCGCGGTGACGGTCTCGATCGCGCTTCTCGCCTCTCTCGTCGTCTCGCTCACGATCGTGCCGGTGCTCGCCTCCTGGTTCCTCAACAGGGCTCCGAAGCACCGTGCCGCAGCTGCCGAAGCGGCTCAGCCAGTGTCCGAGGGATCGGCGGACGACGCACCGCTCGCCCACGAGAACGAGGTGCCGTCCGAGCTCGACGAGATCCATACGGCTCCCGACCGCCTGCAGCGCACGTTCATGCCGGCCCTGAACGCGACCCGTCGACACCCGGTCATCACCCTGGTCGCCTCGGCCCTGCTGCTCGTCGCGACGCTGGGTATGACGCCGTTCATCCAGACCGACTTCCTGGGCTCATCGGGTCAGGCGAGCCTGCAGGTCGTGCAGACGCCCCCGAAGGAGGCCACGGCCGACCTGGTCGCCGCCGCGGAGCCGGTCGAGAAGACGCTCGGGAAGATCGCGGAGATCGATGACATCACCACCTCGATCCCGGTCCCCACACCCGGCACCCCGACGTCGATCACCTACGACCTGCGGGTGAAGGACGGAGCCGACGTCGCCGCGGTCGAGTCGAAGGTGCAGAAGGCGCTGGACGGTCTTGCCGACAGCGGCACGATCGAGCTCGCTTCGCAGGACGCCTCCCTCGCAGGTGCCGGTGACAGCATCGCCCTGGCCATCCAGGGCAACGACCCGGCCGCGCTGCGGACCGCGAGCGATCTGCTGGAGAAGCAGCTTGCCGACGCCGACGGGGTGCGCTCCGTGAAGAGCGAGCTCGCGGGCGAGCAGCCGGTGCTGCGCGTGAAGGTCGACGAGCCGCTGGCCGCGCGCCTCGGCTTCGACCGGGCCACGATCGCGAAGGCCGTGCAGGAGGCGCTCTCGGGCACCACCGTCGGCACCCTCATGTACGAGGGTCGGGAGCGCGACATCGTCGTGCGCACGCCGGGCTCGGCACGAACCGCCGACAAGCTCGGCGAGATCATGCTGCCCGTCACGGCCCAGCAGACGGCCGAGGCGCAGAAGGCCGCCGCCGACGCACTCGAGGCCAAAGCCAAGGCCAAGGCCGAGGAGGCCAAGACAAAGGCCGAGAAAGAACTCGACTCGCAGATCAACACGGCCACGAAGCAGCGGGCCGAGCTCGCGGGTCAGATCGGCGCCCTGAACAAGCAGCTCGCGGAGCTGTCGGCGGCGCCGATCGTCCCCGCAGACCCGCTGAGTCCTGAGGACGAGGCGGTGCTCCAGGCGCAGGCGGAGCGCGCCGAGCAGCTCTCGGCACTGCAGAGCGCGATCGAAGGCGCGCAGTCCGGCATCAAGGCGGCGGACGAGCAGATCAAGGCCCTGCGTCAGAGCCGCACCGACGCCGCCACCCAGCAGGTCGAGGCCGAAGCCGCCGAGGCGGAGCAGAAGGCGGCCACCGAGGTCACGGGCACCGCGATCCCTCTGGCCGCGATCGCCACGGTCGAGGAAGAGCTCACCGCTCCGACCATCACCCGCGCGGAAGGCGAGCGGCAGGTCACCCTGACGGTCACGCCGGAGAAGGGCGGTCTGTCGGCGGCCAGCCGGGCGATCGACGAAGCGATCGCCGAGACCGACCTGCCGGCGGGCGTCACGTTCGAGCAGGGCGGCGCGTCCGCACAGCAGGACGAGGCGTTCAGTCAGCTCGGCCTCGCGATGCTGGGGGCCATCGTTCTCGTGCTGCTGGTGATGGTGGCGACGTTCCGCAACTTCCGCGGCCCACTCGTGCTGCTCATCTCGATCCCGTTCGCGGCGACCGGTGCGATCCTCGGGCTCCTCCTCACCGGTACGCCGATGGGGCTTCCGGCCCTGATCGGACTGCTGATGCTCATCGGCATCGTCGTGACGAACGCCATCGTGCTGATGGACCTCGTGAACCGCCTCCGGGTGGCCGGGGCGAGCCTGGACGAGGCCGTGGAGCACGGAACGCGTCTGCGTCTGCGTCCGATCCTGATGACGGCGGCCGCGACCGTGTTCGCGCTGGTCCCGATGTCGCTCGGCCTGACCGGTGGTGGCGTGTTCATCTCGAAGCCGTTGGCGATCGTGGTGATCGGCGGACTGGTCTCATCGACGCTGCTCACCCTGGTGCTGGTGCCGGTCCTGTACACGCTCGTGGAGCGCAGCCGGGATCGCCGGATCGCCAAGCGTGCCGAGCGACGGGCCCGCCGTGAGGAACGCCGTGCCGCCTCCGCCGAGGAGACGATGGACGTCTTCGAGGTGGCGGCCGACAGGGAGTAACCCCTCGCGCGCCCCTGAGGTGCGGTGATCGCCGCACGGATGTCGGGAGGTTCCCGCGGATCCCGTACGGATCTGCCGGATCCTCCCGACTTCCGTGCATTCTCCCGACATCCGTGCGGGCTTGAGGCCCGCACGGCGCAGGGTTCAGTCGCTGGAGGACGCGACCGCACGGATCAGCTCCGCGAAGTCGCCGGGACGACTCCACATCGGCCAGTGCCCCGTCGGCAGGTCGACGACGTCGAGGTGGTCGAGCTCCGCGACTTCGGCGAACATGGGATGTCCGGCCTGCGCCAGCTCCCGCACCTGCGCGCCCGAGATCGAGCAGCACACGAGCGTGGTCGGGATCCTGCGACGGGCGTCGTCCACGAGCTCGACGGACTGCCGCAGCACGGGGCCGGGCTGCGGCACTGCCCGCTCGCGAAAGCGCTCGAGCACCTCCGTGCTCAGTCCCTCCAGGCTCGCCTGCTGCCCCAGCACCTCGAACGGCGGCAGAGGAAGCTCGTCCACCTGCTCCGGGAGATCGGGCGCGAACACGCTCCCGGTCGCCACCGGGCCGGAGTCGACCCACACCACCCGGCCGAACAGCTCCGGGTGCCGATCGAGCACGAGGCTGACGGGCGCGTTCGCGCCGCTGTGCGCGACGATGATCGCGGGATGCTGCTCTGAGACACCGAGCCGGGCGAGCTCCCCCAGGATCCCGGCGGCTTGATCATCGAGCGTCTTCGTCGCACGCTCGGGATCGTTCGCGTCGAGACCCGGCAGCGTCATCGCGACCGCACGAGGGCCCGCGGCGTTCAGGTGTTCGAGGACCTCATCCCACGCCCACGCACCCAACCAGTGGCCGGCGATGAAGAGGATGGTCGGGCTGCTCGTCGTCTGTGTCATACCCCCAGCTTGTTCCGCACTGCGGGCAGGTGTGTGTCACTATTTATGTCATGAATTTCCAGGCAGAATCGTGAAGCGCGCAGAGCGCCTGCATGCCCTGTCCGAGATGCTGCGACGCAGCGGATCGCGGGGCTGCTCGGCCGAGCGTCTGGCGCGGGAGTTCGACGTCTCCGTGCGCACCGTCAAGCGCGACCTGGCGGCGTTGGAACGCAGCGGCGCGCCGCTGTGGTCGCGCCCGGGGCCCGGAGGCGGCTACGGCCTGGCCGTGGGAGCATCGCTGCCGCCGGTGAGCCTGTCTCCCGCGCAGGCCGTGGCGCTCATGGCTGCCGTGTCCGCGGCGCCCGACGCCCCCTACGCCGACCTGGCCGCGGCGGGTGTGCGGAAGATCCTGGACGTCCTCGACCCTCACACGCGCGCCCGAGCCGACGCGCTCGCCCACCGCGTGTGGATCGATGCGCCGCCCTCTTCCTCCCGCGCGATCCGGTCGGCGCTGGAGGAGGCGATGTCGGACCAGCGGGTGGTCCGCCTCCGGTACACGGCCAGAGACGGGAACACGACAACGCGTGATGTCGAGCCCGTGCTGTTCGCCTCCACGAACGGCCAGTGGTACCTGATCGGGTGGTGCCGTCTGCGTGACGCCATGCGGTGGTTCGCCGTGTCGCGCGTCGAGAGGGCCAGCGTCACGAAGGCGGCCTGCAGCGGTCACACCGTCGATGAGGTCGGAGAGCCGCCGGCCGGTGCACGGCCGGTGCACGGTCGAGACGGGTGAGGCGCACGAGCGACCGGACCGGGGAATGCAGAACGCCCCTGTCCCGGAGGACAGGGGCGTTCTCGACGTGCCTTACTTGGCGGCGACGACCTGCAGCGTGATCACTGCGGTGACGTCGTCGTGCAGACGCACGGTCGCCTCGTGCTCACCGGTCACCTTGATGGGCGACGTGATGTGCACCTTGCGCTTGTCGATCGAGCCCAGGCCGGCGGCTGCGACAGCATCCGCGACGTGGTCCGTCTTGACGGAGCCGAAGAGACGACCCTCCTTGCCGGCCTTGACCGTGAGGCGCACCTTGGTGCCCTCGAGAGCGTTCTTCAGCGCGACAGCGTCGTCACGATCGTGGATCGCGCGTGCCTGACGCGCGGCCTGGATCGATGCGACCTGCTTTTCGCCACCGCGGGTCCACGCCGTAGCGAAGCCCTGCGGGATGAGGAAGTTACGGGCGTACCCGTTCTTGACCTCGACAACGTCACCGGCACTACCCAGCCCGGCGACCTCGTTCGTGAGAATCAGCTTTGCCATCTCGATACCCCTTACCGGCCGGCGCCAGCGTAGGGCAGGAGCGCCATTTCGCGCGCGTTCTTGATCGCCGTGGCGATCAGACGCTGCTCCTGCACCGAGACACCGGTGATACGACGGGCACGGATCTTGCCGCGCTCCGAGACGAACTTGCGAAGGGTGGCGACATCCTTGTAATCGATGACACCGACCCGGATGGACTTCGCGGGAGCGGTGGGCTTGCCACCCTTCCGCGGCTTGCGGCGGTCGCCGCTCGACTTTCCAGCCATTGTTTTTCCTTAGTGATGAGCGGATGCCGGCCGTGAAGGCCGGATCCAGAAGTTGTTCAGAACGGGGTGTCGTCGCCGAAGCTGCCGGGAGTGCTCCAGGCATCCGCGCTGGTCGACGAACCGGGCGTGGACCACGGCTCCTCCGACACCTGCTGCTGCGCGGGACGGGACTGTCCACCGCCACCGGCACCGCCGGCACCGCCGGTCGAGGCCGCACGGGTGACCTGCGCGGTCGCGTACCGGAGCGAGGGGCCGATCTCGTCGACCTCCAGCTCGATCGCGGTGCGCTGGTTGCCCTCGCGGTCCTGGTAGGAGCGCTGACGCAGACGGCCCTGCGCGATGACGCGCATGCCCTTCGTCAGCGAACCCGCCACGTGCTCGGCGAACTCGCGCCAGACGGATGCGCGGAGGAACAGCGCGTCGCCGTCCTTCCACTCATTCGCGGCACGGTCGAAGTTCCGAGGCGTCGATGCGATGGTGAAGTTCGCCACCGGCAGCCCGTTCTGCGTGTAGCGCAGCTCGGGGTCGGCCGTGAGGTTTCCCACCACGGTGATGACGGTTTCGCCGGCCATGGGACTTAGGCCTTCGCAGCCTTGGCGGCCTTGCGAGCAGCCTTCTCTTCGGAGCGCTTGGCCTCCGAAGCGACCATCGCCTGAGCCTCTTCCGAGCGGAGGACCTTGGTACGCATGATCTGCTCGTTCAGCTTCAGCTGACGGTCGAGCTCCTGCGTGGCCTCGCTGGTAGCGGTGAAGTTGACAACGGCGTAGATGCCCTCGGTCTTCTTCTGGATCTCGTAAGCCAGACGGCGCTTGCCCCAGATGTCGACCTTGTCAATCGAGCCACCATCGTTGGTGATGACCTTCAGGAACTTGTCGAGCGTCGGGGCGACCGTGCGCTCGTCGATCTCGGGGGTCAGAATGACCATGAGTTCGTACTGGTGCGTCACTTACCCACCTCCTTCGGACTAGAACGGCTCTCGGGACTTTCCCGGGAGCAGGAGGGTGTGTGCACGTGCCGATCTCTGGAATCCCGAATGGACGCCGCGAGACAGACAACCTTGACAGTCTAGCGGAAGAGCAGTGAGGCCGCGAACGGAACCCCGGGACGCGATGCGCGTCAACACATGGGGGTGGGCCGCGCTTCCCCGATCGGCCCCTCATGCGTGACGGTCGTACGCTGGTGCCATGCAGCCCGTCCGCAATCTGGTGGTCGTGCTCGGCGACCAACTCGACCTCGAGGCGAGCGGATTCGACGGGTTCGATCCGCTCCTCGATGCGGTGTGGATGGCTGAGGTCGCCGAGGAATCCACACACGTCTGGAGCAGCAAGCAGCGCACCGCCCTTTTCCTGTCCGCCATGCGCCACAGTGCGGCCGAGATGCGCGCCGCCGGGTGTGTGGTCCACTACACCGCGCTCGACGACCCGGAAGGTCGTGGCACGCTCGCCGATCAGCTGACCGTCGATGTCGTGCGGCTGGAACCGGCGTCCCTCGTGATGACGGCGCCCGGCGACTGGCGGGTGCTGGAGTCGCTGCGACGGGTGGCCGCGCAGGCCGATATCCCTCTGGAGATCCGCGAAGACCGCCACTTCTTCTGCACGGTGCGCGAGTTCGCGGCGCATGTGGGTGAGCGCAGCACGCTCCGCATGGAGTACTTCTATCGCGAACAGCGCCGACGCTTCGGGATCCTCATGACACCGGAGGGGAAGCCCGAGGGCGGCGCGTGGAACTACGACGCCGAGAATCGAAAAGCCTTCCCTGCGCAGGGACCGGGGATGGTGCCACCGAGAGCCGTGTTCGCCCCGGACGAGATCACCCGCGACGTCCTCACGCTCGTCGCGGCACGCTTCGCCGATCATCCCGGTCGCCTCGACACGTTCGCATGGCCGGTCAGCCGCGCGCAGGCTCTCGAATCCCTCACGCTCTTCATCGACGAACGCCTGCCGTGGTTCGGTGACGCACAGGACGCCATGTGGCCGGGGGAACCTTGGTTGTGGCACGCCCACCTGTCCGCCGCCATGAATCTGAAGCTCCTGCATCCGCGCGAAGTGGTCGCCGCAGCCGAGGCCGCTTACCGCGCCGGACACGCCCCCCTGGCATCGACGGAGGGGTTCATCCGTCAGATCCTCGGATGGCGCGAGTACGTGCGCGGAATCTACTGGACCCAGATGCCGGAGTATGCGCGTCACAATGCGCTCGACGCACACGAACCGCTGCCGGAGTGGTACTGGACGGGTGACACCTCGATGGCGTGCCTGGCCGACGCGATCGGCACCACACTGGAGAACGGCTACGCCCACCACATCCAACGACTGATGGCGACCGGTCTCTACGCCCTGCTCCTCGGTGTCGAGCCGACCGACCTGCACGCCTGGTACTTGGCCGTCTATGTCGACGCGGTCGAGTGGGTGGAGCTGCCCAACACCATGGGGATGAGCCAGTTCGCCGATGGCGGGCTGATGGGGAGCAAGCCCTACGCCGCTTCCGGTGCCTACATCTCGAGAATGAGTCCGCACTGTCGCGCGTGCCCGTTCGATCCCCAGAAGCGGATCGGAGCGGATGCCTGCCCGATCACCACGCTGTACTGGGATTTCCTGATGCGCAACGAGACGACACTCGCCGCGAATCCGCGGATGGCCCTGCAGGTGCGCAATGCACGTCTGCTCGACGAAGAGGAAAGGGCCGCGATCAGCGGACGCGCGGCGGCGATCCGCAGAGGAGAGGTCGGAGCGAATGCCTGACGTGATCGTGATCGGGGCAGGGCTGGCAGGACTCCGCTGCGGCGGGATGCTCGCGTCACAGGGACTCGAGGTCGTGGTGCTCGAGGCTGCGGATGCCGTCGGAGGCCGCCAGCGCACCGACATCGTCGACGGGTTCCGGCTGGATCGCGGCTTCCAGGTGCTGAATCCGGCCTACCCGGCACTGCGCCGCAGCATCGATCTGGATGCCCTCGCTCTGCGCGGCTTCCCGGTCGGCGTGCGGGTACGCACCGCTCACGGCACGGCTGAGCTACGGCATCCACTGCGGCATCCACTCTCGATCATCCCCACGCTGCGCAGCGGATTGGTGAACGGAGCAGATGCCGTCGCGCTCGCGCGCTGGGCGGCGCCGGCTCTGGTGCGTCCGCTCTCCCGTCTCGCGCAGGACGATGTCACGGTACGTGAGGGGTGGGATGCCGCGGGTCTGCGCGGCCCTCTCCGCACCGCCGTGCTCGAGCCGTTCCTCGCCGGGGTGCTGGCAGAGGACCGCGGCGTGACATCGAACGCCTTCGCGCGGCTGCTGGTGCGGTACTTCGCGCTCGGGCGCCCCGGCCTGCCGGCTCAGGGGATCGCTGCGGTGCCGGAGCAGCTTGCCGCACAGGCACGGAGAGCCGGAGCCGAACTCCGTCTCGGCTCCCCCGTCGCACACGTGCGCTCACTCGGTGAGGGCGTGCAGGTGGAGGTGGCCGACGGCGACTCCCTCCACGCGGCCCGGGTCGTCGTCGCGGTCGGGCCGGAAGCGGTCAACGAACTCACCGGACTCTCCACGCCGGCGACGAACGGCCTGCAGACCTGGTGGTTCGCCGCCGCCGAAGCGCCGACCTCCTCCGCACTGCTCACCGTCGACGGCCGGCGCCGAGGTCCGATCGTGAACACGGTGGTGATGACGAACACGGTCCCGTCGTATGCCCCGGCCGGACGCCATCTCATCGCCGCGACATGTCTGCTTCCGCACGGCGGCGATCCCTCCACCGAGAGCGAGGTGCGCCGACACCTGAGCGAGATCTGGGGCACCGACCTGAGCGCGTGGGAGCTGCTGCGTCGCGATGACATCGCCGACGCACTCCCGACCCAACCGGCGCCCCTGGAGCCGGCCCGCTCGCCGCGCTTCGCCGCGCGGATGTACATCGCCGGCGATCACCGTGACACCGCATCGATCCAGGGAGCCCTGGCGTCGGGAGAACGCGCGGCCCGAGCGGTGCTGGTCGACGCGGGGGTCCGAGAGTGATCGGCTCTCTCCGGGTCCGGTGAACGCGGCTGCGCGCAGCGACGCGGTGTGGAGGCTCGTGCGCTGACGAATCGTCCCGGTCGGGGCGGATCGGTTGCGAGCGACCTCAGTTCAGGACCGGCGGCACTTCCGACCAGACGATCCGTTCCTCCGTCGTCGGCGCGACCGGGATGCGCCCGGATCCGTCCGGCTCAAGGATCGCGGCCAGGAGCGCCTGCGTATAGGGATGCCCGGGTGCCGCCCAGAGCTGGTCCGTCGGACCCGACTCGAGCACGCGCCCGCCGAACATCACGAACGTGCGGTCGGCGATGCGCCGCACCACGGCCAGGTCGTGGGAGATGAACAGCATTCCCGCCCCCGACTCGGCCACCAGGTCGCGCATGAGTCCGGCGACACTCGTCTGGGTCGATGCGTCGAGCGCCGAGATCGGTTCATCGGCGACGAGGAGCGACGGCCGCGCGGCCAGGGCCCTGGCGATCGCGATGCGCTGCTTCTGCCCGCCCGAGAACTGGTGCGGGAAGCGCGTGCTCACGTTCGTCGGCAATCCGACGCGTTCGAGCCATTCGTCCACGGTCGATCCCTCGGCACCGCGCGCACGGGCGGTGGCGATGCCATCAGCGATCTGGTCGCCGACGCGGCGCCGCGGGTTGAGCGACGTCGCCGGGTCCTGGAACACCATCTGGATGCCGGTGAGGGCGATCGAGCGACGGCGGATGCCGAGCGGCGACACCGGGGCGTCACGGAAGAGCACGGTCCCCGCGGCGATCTTCTCGATGCCGACCACGGCACGGGCGAGGCTCGACTTGCCGCTGCCGGACTCACCGACCAGCGCGACGGTCTCCCCCGCGGCGACACTGATCGACACACCGTTCACGGCGATCACCGGCGGGTTGCCCGGGTAGCGCACGACCACGTCTCGTGCGTCGAGGACTGCGACCTCACTCATCTGCGGCCTGCCCTTCCGGTGCCTCGTCGATGCGCGAACCCGGGAGGGCCGCGAGCAGCATGCGCGTGTATTCGTGCTGAGGATCGCGGAACAGCGTCTCGCGGTCGGCGAGCTCCACGATGCGGCCGTCCTTCATGACCGCCACACGGTCGGCGATCGCACTCATCACGCCGAGGTCGTGGGTCACGAGGAGCACGGCGAGGTTGCGTTCGATCGCGAGGTCGCGCAGCAGCTTCAGGATGCCCGCCTGCACCGTGACGTCGAGAGCGGTGGTGGGCTCATCCGCCAGCAGCACCTCGGGGTCGCAGGCCAGAGCGCACGCGATCGCGATGCGCTGACGCTGCCCGCCCGAGAACTGGTGCGGGTAGCGCCCCAGGGCCGCGGCAGGGTTCGGCACCTGCACGGTCTCGAGCAGCTCGACAGCCCGCGCTCGGGCGGCGGCGCCCTTGAGACCGAGGTGCACCCGCATGTGGTCGGTGAGCTGGCGGCCGACGGGCAGCTGCGGGTGCAGCGAGGCCGACGGATCCTGGAACACCATCGCGATCCGCTTGCCGCGCACCCTGTTGAGCGCGCGTCGGTTGAGTCCCAGGAGCTCTTCGCCGCCGAGCAGGATCGATCCCCCGGTACGGGCCTGACGCGGCAGCAGTCCCAGAACGGCGAGCGAGGTGAGGGTCTTGCCGGACCCGGATTCTCCGGCCAGACCGTGGATGCGACCCGCCTCGAGTTCGAGGGAGACACCCTTGACGAGCGGACGCCCGATGTCGACCGTCAGGTCACGGATGCTGAGCGTCGCGGCCTGCTGCGCGACAGCGCTGTGGGCACTCATGCGGCCACCCCCGCCGACGCTTTGTGCTCCGCAGCCTTCTCGTGCGTGATCTCGGCCGTCGGGTCGAGCACGTCGCGCATCGCATCTCCGAGGAAGTTGAACGCCAGCACCACGGTCAGGATCGCGAGACCCGGGAAGACCCCGAGCCACCAGGCGTCGAAGTTCTGCATCGCACCCGAGATCATCGACCCCCACTCGGCCGTCGGCGGTTGCGCACCGAGACCGAGGAAGGAGAGTCCGGAGAGCAGGAGGATCGCCGCGCCGATGTCGAGCGTCGCCAGCACCAGGACGGGGCCGGCGATGTTCGGGAGGATGTCGACGAACAGCGTGCGTGCCGGCGAGTGCCCGAGCAGTCGTCCCGCGATCACGTAGTTCTGGCCGCGGAGCCCCAGCACGATGCTGCGCGTGACACGGGAGTACTGCGGCCACGACACCACGATCGCCGCGATCACCGCGTTGAACAGCGACGGGCCGAGCGAGGCCGTGACCACCATCGCGAGGATCACGGTCGGGAAGGCCATGAACAGGTCGGTGATGCGCATGAGCGTCTCGTCGACCCAGCCGCCGAAGTACCCGGCGAGCGCTCCGATGAGCGTGCCGATGATCATGGCCGCGATCACGAGCATGAGGGCGAGCGGCAGGCTCACGGTGGCGCCGGTCATCAGGCGGGAGAAGATGTCGCGTCCGTTGCCGTCGGTCCCGAGGAGCGTGTCGATCCCCGGAGGCTGCAGGCGCGGCAGCACCTGCGCGTTCGGCGGGTACGGGACCCACCACTGGGCAGTGAAGGCCACGATGATCCAGGCTCCGGCGATGACGGTGCCGATGATCCCCAGCGGCGTGCGCCAGGCGCGGGGCCAGCGGAAGCGGAAGCGCCCGGCCGGGGAGGCGGCGGCGATGCGGCTCATGCGATCCTCACTCTCGGGTCGAGCACGCCGTACAGCAGGTCGACGATGAAGTTGATGAGGAGGTAGATGACGCCGACCACGAGACCGACGCCCATGATGCCCGGCAGGTCGAGGTTCGCGGCGGAGTTGTAGGCGTAGGTGCCCAGGCCCGGCCAGGCGAACACCGACTCGACGAGCACCGTGCCCGACAGCAGAGCGCCGAACGCGACACCCACCACCGTGAGGATCGGCAGCGACGCTCCCCGCAGCACGTAGTCGAGGATCACCCGCATGGCCGGGAGCCCCTTGGCTCGGGCGGCGCGCACGTAATCGCTCCCGAGGACCTCGAGCACCGAGGTGCGGATGAAACGGGTGAGCAGACCGATGGTCACGAGCGAGAGCACCATGACGGGAAGCGCGAGGTGCGCGAGGGCGTCGAAGAAGCCGACGGCGTCGCCGCCCAGAAGGTAGTCGACCGTGTAGAGCCCCGTCACGCGCGGCGGCGGCGTGATCGACGGGGAGATGCGGCCGGATCCCGGTGCGATGCGCAGCTCGAGGAAGAAGACGTAGAAGCTGACGAGTGCCAGCCAGAAGGTCGGCACGCTGAGCCCGACCAGCGTCACGACGCGGATGACCTGGTCGGTGACGAGTCCGCGACGGTAGGCGGCGAGCGTACCGAGCACGATGCTGACCGCGAGGCTGACGATGATCGCCCCGATCGCGATCTCGATGGTCGCCGGCACCGCGGTGGCGAGGTCGCTGGTGACCGGGCGTCCGGTCACCAGCGACGTGCCGAGGTCCCCGCGCAGCAGGTTCCCCATATAGATGAAGTACTGCACGAACAGTGGCTGGTCGAGACCGTGCTCCTTGATGAACGCGTCACGCGTCGCGGGGTTCTGCGACGCACCCTCACCGAGCGCGGCCGAGACCGGGTCTCCCGGCACCAGGTTGGTGAGCGCGAACGTGACGATCGTCACGCCCACCAACAGGAGCAGGGAGGTGCCGGCCCGCCGCAGCAGGTATCCGAGCAGAGGCGATCGGCGCCGCTGCGCCTGCCTCTGCACCGCCACTGTCGTCATGAGATGTCCGTTCAGCCGGCCGGCGTGATCTCGGCGATGTCCATCTCCCAGACGGAGTTGTACACCGCACCCTTCACGCTGTCCGCGGAGGAGATGTTGCGACCGGGGACGATCAGCGGCACGAACGGGCCCTCGGCCTGCATCGCCTCGGCGAATTCGGTGAAGGCGGCCGTGCGCTGGTCGGGGTCGGTCGCGGCGGCGGCACCGGCGGCGATACCGGCGATCTCCGGGTTGGCCTCGGCTGCCCAGCCGGCGCGGAGGCCGACCTTCAGACCCGGGGCGAAGGGCAGGAAGTTCGCGGAGTCGGCGTAGTCCGGGCCCCAGAACCACAGGCCGAAGCCCTCGGTGCCGTTGACGTAGGCGTCGAGCTCGGTCGCGAAGGGCGCGGGGGCGAGGTCGACCGTGATGCCGGCGTCTTCGAGCTGTGCCTGCACGCGCTCGGCGAGCGGGGTGAACTCCACGCCGCCGACGGGGTAGTCGTTCGGGAACTGCAGCTTGAGGGTCTGGCCCGTGTAGCCGGCCTCGGCGAGCGCGGCCTTCGCCTTGTCGAGGTCCTGCTCCACGCCGCCGTCGAGGGCACCCTCGAATCCGGGCGGGATCACGCCGGTCGCCTGCACGGAACCGGCACCGGCCAGCTCCAGCAGTGCGTCGTAGTCGAGGGCGTAGCGGATCGCCTCGGCGATCTTGACGTTCGCCAGGTCACCGGCGACGGCCTCGGACTGGTTGAGCAGCAGGAAGATGGTCTGGCCGGAGGGGACGGAGTCGACCGTGATGCCGTCGCCGAGGCCGGCGACCTGGTCGCCGTTCAGGTCCATCGCGACCATCGAGTCGCCGCCCTTGAGGTTGGCGAGCTGGGTGGCGCTCTCCGAGACGTTGCGCACGACCACGCGCTTGTAGTCGGATGCCTCGTCGCCGTTGTACTCGTCGTTCTTGGTCAGCACGACCTGCGAACTGAGGTCGAGCGTGTCGAGCACGAAGGGGCCGGAGCCCGCGGAGGCGCCGTCGAGGAACTTCTGCGCCGAGTCGGTGCCGTCGATCGCGCCGCCGTTCTCGATGACGACGTCGGAGTTGACGATGCCGAGCGCCGGGTTCGCGAGGATCGCGGGCAGCTGCAGCAGCGGGGTCTCGGACGTGAACTCGATCGTCTTGTCGTCGACCTCGGTGATGGTGAGACCGCCGAGCAGGAAGTTGGGCTTGGCGTCTTCCATGCCCTGGATGCGCTGCAGCGAGAACACGACGTCCTTCGCCTCGATCGGCGAGCCGTCGGAGAAGACGCGGTCGCCGTCGAGCGTGAAGGTGAACTCGGTCGCCTCGTCGTTCTGCTCCCACGATGCGAGGCCGGGGACGGGGGTGGAGACGTCGGAGCCCTCGAAGTCGACGAGGGTCTCGTACAGGGCCTTCGCGATCATGTTGCCGGTCGGGTCGTAGGTGTGCCCCGGGTCGGTGGTCTCGATCGAGAACGCGGTGTCGATGACGAGGGAGTCGGATCCGGACTGCCCGCCGCCGGTCGCCGAGTTCCCTCCAGAGCAACCTGCGAGCGCGAGGAGCGCTGTGGCTCCGAGCGCGATGACCGGCGTGATACGGCGTGACGACATGAGGGCCTCCAGAGGCGAGGAGTACATTCGGGTGAGTCGCCACCGATGTGGACGACCGTGGATCAGATTCGCATCATATGCGACGATGTGTCCAGCAAGAGTGGGTCACCTCGACACGCTCTGTCCAGAACCTCGGATGTGAGGAACAATATGTCCAGCAAGAATGCGGAAGATTCGAAGCATTCTGGACGAAGTGCCGCCCCATTGGACGAGACGGCGTACAGAATCCTCGAAGTCCTGCGTGATAACGGTCGTGTCTCGATCGCGGCTCTCGCCGACAAGGTGGGGATCTCACGCGCGAACGCCTACACGCGCGTCGAGTCGCTCGTGCACGACGGCATCATCACGGGCTTCAGCGCCCGCGTGGATCAGGCGAAGGCGGGGCTCTCCATCGGCGCCCTCGTCTTCGTCACCGTGATGCCGCAGGCCTGGGCGTCGTTCCGGGAGCGGGTGCTGGAGATGCCCGATGTGGAGTGGTGCGCGATCACCACAGGCGAGCACGACGCGATGCTGCTGATCCGCGCCGTCGATGTCAGCGGCGTGCACGAGTTCTCCACCGGAGTGATCGCTCAGCTTCCCGAGGTGCGCACGGTGGTCAGCGTGGTGGTGCTCGACGAGGTGATCCGCCGCCCCTACCTGCTGCCGGGGGACCTGCCGGAACGAAGCAGCGTCACCGCACCGCTCGGGATGACACGGTGGACGCCGGCCTCGCCCGGTCGCGACGCGCTGCCGCCGCGCTGAGGCGCAGGCCTCAGGCGGTGATCTCCTCGCACACGCTCAGCTGCGGGAGTCCGTGCATCTCGTAGTGCTCGACCAGGCGGATGCCGCCCTCGTCGGTCAGCTCCAGCTCGCTCTCGCCGTCGCCGGTCACGACCGTGCCGTCGGCCTTGAGCACGTGCACGAAAGACACCCAGATCGTGTCACCCGTGCGGGTGCCGACGAACTTGCCGAAGGTGACCGTGTCACCCTCGTACCCGCCCCAGATCGCGCCGTCGCGCTCGAAATACTCGAAGATGCTCGGGGATTCCGGGTCGACCGCAGAGGTCGTGGACGACACCATCCGGAATCGGCGGCCGTCGAGGGAGGGAAGGGTTGCAGTCGCAGTCACATCCTCGATTATGGGGGATCCCGTCACGAGCCGTCCGCGCTGTCGCGCCCCCGCCATTCGTCTTCGAGGAGGGCGTAGACGAGCAACGTCGTCCATTCGCCCTTGAACCATTCGCTCTCCACCAGACGGGCCTCGCGGCGGAAGCCGAGCCTTTCCACGACCCCGGCCGATGCCGTGTTGCGCTCGTCGATGCGCGCCACGATGCGGTGCAGGCCCACGCCGTCGAAGCCCAGCGCGAGGAGCGCGTCGACGGCCTCGGTCGCATAGCCACGGCCGCCGGCGCGCGGGTCGAAGATGTACCCGACCTCGCCGGATCGGTCGCTCTCGCTGCGCCAGAACAGCACCACGTCGCCGAGGAGTGCGCCGGATGAACGCTCCTCGACGGCGAGGGAGACCGCGTCGCCCTCCTTCGCGAAGCGCGTGTTCGACCAGGTGGTGGCGATGCGCTGTTCGACCTCCGCGAGCTCCAGTGGCGCGTAGGGCACGTACCGTACGGCATCAGGGTCGGACTTGTAGACGTGCATCGGTGCGGCATCGGCGGGTGCGATCGGGCGCAGGAGCAGGCGCTCCGTGATGATCGGGTACTCGGGGTCGTGCCCCGACTCCCCCGTCACTCGAGGTCCAGGGAGAGCAGGCCGGGCAGATGCGCCGTACGGGCGCGCACAGCCAGGAGGAGATCGCGGTAGTCGGGCGTGATGCCGACGCGGGAGGAGGCGAGCAGGTGCGTCGTGGTCTTGCCGGCAGCGCGGTCGAAGCGGAGTCGCTTGACCGGGTACGCGGGCGGGGTCAACCAGATGCGAGCCAGCTGCGCGTAGGGCGTGTCGACACCGTCGATGCGGATGCCCTGGGAGTCGACCGACACCTGAGCGGGGATCGATCGCACCAGGCGCCGACGCTGCACGGCGCCGATCCCGAAGCCGATGGCGGCGACCGCGGCGAACGGCGCGAGCAGGATGAGTGCCGAGAGCTCGCTGTCGACGAAACCGGGCACCGCCACGAGCAGCCCGACGCCGATCGCGATGACGAGGAATACGACGGCGGCGACCGTGATCCGCGTGGCCAGGCGCCGCTCCCCCGTGGCGTCGATCGTGAACTGCGTCGGCAGCTGGGCTCCGGCGCGCGCGGCGGCGACAGGGTCGTCGAACACCGGCAGCGCGATCGGGTTCAGCGTCGCCATGAGCTCGTTGAACAGGGGTCGCGAGTACCCGGGCAGCTCGATCGTGATCTCGCGGTCGCCGGTGTGCACGATCAGGGCGCGCGTGGTGCCGCTCGGGAGTCCGTTCGTGCGGTGCTCGGTGATCTTCGAGCGGAAGGCGGTCGTGGCGCGCAGGAACGTCTCGCGGTTGCCGGCCTTGCCGATCTCGACCGCATCGGGGCGTATGACGATCCGGATGTTGCGGAACCAGAAGAAGCCGGCGAACACCGCCACGGTCAGCGCGATCGCGACGACGAGCACCAGCACGCCGCGGGTCGAGATGTCCATCGTGCGCGGCAGGAACTTCGGGAGCACGAAGAGCGTCACCGCCGACAGCACCGCGGAGAGCACCATCGCGCCGACGGCCGAGCGGAGCGGGTTCCTGCGGAAGACCCGCTCGCCGGACACGGCTTCGGCCTGATTCAGCATTCGAACTCTCCCCCATGACAGTCGGCTCGCGTGACGCGGTTCCCACCGTAGTGCCCGCCCGGGAGCACCAAGGAAAATCGGCTCAGTCGAGGGGGGATGCGTTCTCCCTCAACGACACGCCGCGGAATCGGCTGGCCGTCCAGACCAGGACGCCGGCGAGCAGCACGGCGACGAGCAGCCCGAGCACGTGGAACATCAGCGAACCGAGCCCGCGTTCGGGGAGCAGGAAGCCGTAGGGCACCCAGCCGTCGGTGACTCCGCGCCACAGCACCACGCCCAGCCAGATCAGGGGGTAGGGCACGAGCATCCAGAGGCGGGACCACGGCAGCCGGGGGCGATCACCGATGAGCAGCCAGTCGAGCGCCACGAGCAGGGGGAAGACGACGTGCAGCAGCACGCTCACCCAGGGCGGCGCCGAACCCGTGCCGGGGACGAGCACGTTGTAGATCACGCCGACCACGAGCAGGTAGGCGGTCACGATGCCGCGCAGCAACGCGAACCACGAGGGAACCGATCGGCCGGTCGTCACGAGTGCACCGCTGCCGATCAGGACGAGCGCCGCGATGAGACTGGTCTGGTTCGTGAAGTACCCGAAGTAGTCGAACGGGCTCGCGTCCCCCACGGCGATGCGCAGAGCGTAGGCGTAGAGGAGGACCGCGATGACCGAGGCGCCGACCACGATGCGGCCGATTCCCCACGCGCGGCGGGCCTGCGGCGCGACGGTCTCGGTCTCGGTCTCGGTCTCGGTCTCCACGACGTCAGCCTAGGGCGGCTCTGTGCGCACCCGGTGTCCGCCGACCGCACGAACAGCGCAGTGCCCGGTAGCGTGGTCGCATGGAGTGGACGCCCGATCCCTCGGCGGGGGCATGGCTGCGTGAGCGGCTCGACGCCGGCAACGAGAGCATGCATGTGGTGGTGCCCCGCGGCTTTCCCGCGTATGCGCGCATCTTCCATCCGGCCATCGTCCGCTCATCGCCGGACCGGCCGATTCCGACGGCGGACGAGTGGGTGCGGATGCCCGAGTCCGCGCAGCACGCGCTCATGGCCGGATTCGTCGACGAGCCGGTGTCGTGGGCGCAGACGGCGGCGGCGTTCGGCACCGTCCTCCACCCGCTCGCGCAGTGGAACCGGCTCGTGCGCACCCCGTCCGACGGCGACTGGCGCACGCGGATCGCCCCCGACGGTCGCGAGTTCACCGCGCCGATGGAGGGCGAGCTGGAACCTGGCCACCTGGCGAACATCGTCACCCACCTCGTCGAGCACACACAGACGCCGGATGCCGGTTTCGCCGCGCTCTGGGAGGGGCGTGGCGGTCTGCTGGGCTTTGTCGGCATCACCCCATCGCGCTCGTTCCCGACGTTCTCGGACGATCCGAACCATCAGGCGATGCTCGACCGCAGCGCGCGCGATCCGTTCAACAACGTGTTCCGCAAGCCCACCTGGCAGGAGGGCATCCTCTCGAAGGAGATCTCGGAGGGGCCGAGGTTCGAGCTGCCAGGACGGGGACACGTGCTGTTCTCCGCTGCTCCGCGTGCGTTCGCCGCTCCAGAGTGGGTACTGCACGTGCCTTGGCGCGATCTCCCCGCCGAGGAGCGCGGATTCCCGCCGTCAGCACAGAGCCCGAGCCTCCTCTGGCCGGAGGATCGCGCCTGGGTGCTGGTGAGCGAGGTCGACTTCGACTCCACGATCGTGGCCGGCTCGCCCGCACTGATCGACGCGCTGTGCGCGGACGAGCACCTGGAGGCCCTCCCGCTTCCGGAGGGCGCCGAGCTCACGTGGGACGCCGATGCGGTGAACAGGTGACGTCCCCGCAGATGACCTTCGACGCCCGACCCCTCACCGATCCGGTCGACGCGAGCGCGGTGCGCGCCTTCGCCGCAGAGCTCCGTTCCCGGCCGACGGGTGGCGTCGGGGCATCCACGATCATCGGCATCGTGGCGGTCGCGATCGTCGCCGTGGTGATGGTGCCTGTCCTCATCAGCGTTGTCCTGAGCCTGGCGTCCTTCGGCGGCTCCCCCGCGTCCGCAGCGATCCCCCTCGTGCTGATCGCGCTTCTGCTGGCCGCCGCGGGCGTCATGATCTGGCTGGGCGTGCGCAATGCCCAGACGACGCGGTACCGACTTCATCGGTTCGCACAGACGAACGGCATGACCTACGAGCCCAAGGTCGTCGACCCGCCGCTGCCCGGCATGATCTTCCACCTCGGGCGCGGGCGGCAGTCCACCGATCTGATCCGCGGCACCAGGCCGCGCTTCGTGGAATTCGGCAATTACCAGTACACGGTGCAGTCGGGAAAGAACTCCACGACCTACCGCTGGGGCTACGTGGCCGTGAAGCTCGATGCACCCCTGCCGAACATCGTCCTCGACGCCAAGGGCAACAACGGGTTCGGCTCGAACCTGCCGGCATCTTTCCAGCGAAGCCAGCGGCTGTCGCTCGAGGGCGACTTCGACCAGCACTTCACGCTCTACTGCCCCGATGGCTACGAACGCGACGCGCTCTATCTCTTCACGCCCGACATCATGGCGCGCTTCATCGACAACGCGGCCGAGCTCGACGTGGAGATCGTCGACGACTGGCTCTTCCTCTACACGCAGCGGAAGGTGTCGACCCTGGATCCCGACACCTGGGCCTGGCTGTTCGGCACCGTCGGCGCTCTGCTGACGAAGTTCGACCAGTGGGCGCGATGGCGCGATGAGCGGCTCGTCGCCGAGACGGGGGCGGGGGCATCGGCCCCGACGTCGAGTCCGTCGCTGCCGTTCGCGCCGCCTGCAGGCCTGCTCACCCCGCCACCCGGAGTCGCCCCTCAGGGGCGGCGACTCAAGCGCGGGGGCACATGGATACCCATCGTCATCGCGCTCATGATCGCCGGGTTCTGGATCGTGAGCAGATTCAACTGAGCCGATGCGACCGAGCGGAGTGGCGGAGGGCCGAGTGTGGGGGTGGGTGCCGGCTGGGGACCGAGCTCCCACCCCATCCCCCCTCGGGATCGAAAAGAGATCCACTCTCCCTCCGCATGACGGCTGAGCCGCCCCGCCCACGGTCAGCTGGGGACTGACACTGCTGGGCGTATGGCGAAATGGTATACCGGGCGAGGTTGCAACCCGTTGCATCCATTCGCACGAATGCGCTTCTCCCGACCTGTCAGCGCGCCGACCACCCGCCGTCGATCGTGTAGCTCGCCCCGGTCACCATCCCCGCAGTGTCGCCCGCGAGCCACAGCGCCAGGGAGGCGACCTCGCTCGGCTCGACGAGCCGCTTGATGGCCGACTCGGTCAGCATCACGTTCGCGAGGACCTCCTCCTCGGGGATGCCGTGCACCCGGGCCTGATCGGCGATCTGCTTCTCGACGAGCGGCGTGCGCACGTACCCGGGATCGATGCAGTTGCTCGTCACCCCGCGCGGTCCACCCTCCAGCGCCGTCACCTTCGACAGCCCCTCCAGACCGTGCTTCGCCGCGACATACGCCGACTTGTAGGCCGAGGCGCGCAGGCCGTGCACGCTCGAGACGTTGATCACCCGCCCGAAGCCCCTCTCGTACATTCCCGGGAGTGCGGCGCGGATGAGCAGGAACGGCGCTTCGAGCATGAGGCGAAGGATGAACGAGAACCGCTCCGGTGCGAAGTCCTCGATCGGACTCACGTGCTGCACTCCGGCGTTGTTGACGAGGATGTCGACGTCGATGCGGGCATCGGCGAGCGCACCGGGGTCGGACAGGTCTACGCACCACGCCTGCCCGCCGATCTCCGTGGCAAGAGCCTCCGCGGCCTCACGATCGACATCGGCGACCGTGACCCGGGCGCCCGCCGAAGCGAACTCCCGGGCACACGCGGCACCGATCCCGCTCGCACCGCCCGTGACGAGCGCCGTGCGTCCTCGCAGATCGGTCATGTCGTGCTCCTTCTGTGTGTCAGGCCGCGGCCGTGCGGGCGGCATCGGCGTCATCGATCGCCTGCAGCGAGATGCCCTTCGTCTCGCGCAGCGAGACCACGGCGACGGCCGTCACGACGCAGGCGATGACGATGTAGATCGCGATCGGCAGCCAGGAGCCGAAATCACGCAGCCACTGGATCGCGAGGATCGGCGCGAGCGACCCGGCGAGGATGGCCGTGACCTGGGAGCCGAGCGAGACCCCCGAGTAGCGCATCCGGGTGGGGAAGAGCTCTGCCATCACTGCCGGCTGCGGGGCGTACATGAACGCGTGGAAGCAGAGACCGATGGTGACGGCCAGCACGATCAGCACCGGGTTGAGGGTGTCGAACATCGGGAACGCGAAGAACGCCCACGTCGCACTGAGGATGGCTCCGGTGAGGTACACGGGCTTGCGCCCCCACCGATCCGCGAGTCGCCCCAGCTGCGGGATGATCGCGAAGTGCACGACGTGCGCGATGAGCAGAGCGAGCAGCAGCTGGCTGGTGTCGTACTCGTGCACGGTCTTCAGGTACACGATCGTGAAGCTGACCACGATGTAGTAGACGATGTTCTCGGCGAAGCGGATGCCCATGGCCTGCAGGATGCCCTTCGGGTACCGGCGCAGCACCTCGACGACGCCGTACGACGTGGCCTTCTCGGCCTCGACCTGCGCCTTGGCCTCGAGGAAGATCGGCGCCTCCTCGACGTGGCGGCGGATGTAGAACCCGACCAGCACGATCACGGCCGACAGCCAGAAGGCGATGCGCCATCCCCATTCGAGGAAGGCGGCCGAGCTCATCACCCACGAGCTCACGAGCAGCACGAGGGTGGCGAGGAGGTTGCCCACCGGAACAGCGGCCTGAGGCCAGCTCGACCAGAAGGACCGCGAGCGGTCGGGGCTCTGCTCGGCGACCAGCAGCACCGCACCGCCCCACTCCCCTCCCACGGCGAAGCCCTGGAGGAAGCGGAGCGCCACCAGCAGCGCGGGTGCCCAGTAGCCGATGCTCTGGAAGCCGGGGAGGCACCCCATCAGGAAGGTCGCCGCGCCGACGATGATGATCGTCGCCTGGAGGGTGGGCTTGCGGCCGAACTTGTCGCCGATCTGGCCGAAGACGATGCCGCCGAGGGGCCGGGCGATGAAGCCGATCGCGTAGGTGACGAAGGCCGCGATGATGCCGTCGAGGGGCGAACCGGTCGCCGGGAAGAAGTAGGTGCCGAACACCAGGCTGGCCGCGGTGGCGTAGAGGAAGAACTCGTACCACTCCACGACCGTGCCGGCCATGGAGGCCGCGACGACCCGCTTGAGCTTCGAGGTCGGGACGGAGGGGGCCGTGGGGGCCGCGCTCACTGAGGATGTCATGTCTGTCTCCTTCGGATGTCGCCGGTGACACCCGCGTCCCAGTGTCAGGCACCCGCCGCTTTGCAACAACGCCCAGTGCTGCACATCGCATGTGCATAATTGCAGAATGGATGCCGCCAAGCGCCCTCGCGCCGACGACCTGCTCGTGCTCCTCGCGGTCGCGCGCACCGGGCGCTACACGAGCGCCGCCACCCATCTGGGCCTCGACCACACGACGGTCGCCCGGCGCATCGCCGCCCTCGAAGACGCGCTCGGCGGTCGCGTGGTCGCACAGTCGGCGACGGGATGGGAGCTGACCGACCTCGGCCGATCCGCTGCGGAGACGGGGGGCCGTATCGAAGCGGCGCTGTCTCAGCTCGACGGCGGCGCCGAGACACCCGATCCGGTCTCGGGAGTCGTCCGCATGTCGGCGACCGACGGCTTCAGCGCCTACATCGCAGCCCCCGCCGTCGCCGCTCTGCGCATCGCGCATCCGAGGCTCACGGTCGAGATCGTCGCGGCGACCCGACGCGCCGCCGAGCACCGCGCCGGCCTCGATCTCGAAGTGGTGGTGGGGGCTCCGCAGACGCGTCGCGCCCATGCGGTGAAGCTCGGCACCTACACGCTGGGCATGTACGCGTCGCGCGACTACCTCGCCCGGGTCGGAACGCCGAACACTGCCGCCGAGTTGGAGCAGCACCAGCTGGTCTACTTCGTCGACTCGATGCTGCAGGTCGACGCCCTCGATCTCCCCCGCCGTCTCGTCCCGCGCATGCAGGACGGACTCACCTCCACCAATGTCTTCGTGCACGTGGAGGCGACCAGAGCAGGCGCCGGCATCGGGCTCCTCCCCTGCTTCGCGGCCGACCGCCATCCCGATCTCGTGCGCCTGCTGCCCACGATCTTCGCCGAGAAGCTGCCGTACTACCTGGTCGCACGGCCCGAGTCGTTGCGCCTGCCGGCCGTCTCTGCTCTCGCCGCAGCCCTGCGCGCGCAGACGCGTGCGTCGAAGGCGATGCTCGACGGCGCGAGCGGCTGAGCGCCGCCATGCGTTACTCCGAGGAGCGGGGCAGCCGGATCACCGCGCGAGGGTCGCGCGTGCATCCTGCACGAGAAGGAAGAGGGCACGACGCGCCTCGGGCAAGGCGGTGAAGCCGAATCGCTCGTAGAACGGGACGATCTCGTCGTTGATCGCGTGCACCAGGATGGCACGGACGCCGATGGCGTCTGCGGCTTCGAGCGCTCGCATCGTCGCGTGCTGCAGGAGGGAGAACCCGAGACCCCGACCGGCGTACTCCCGGTCCACAGCCAGACGCCCGAGCAGCACGATGGGAACAGACACGGGCATGCCGCCCGCCAGCTGCGGCGGCCCGTCGCCGCGGTCGATGGCACTGGAAGCCAGGCAGTAGTACCCCGCGACCCTCCCCTCCCGCGTTACCGAGACCATCGTGCGCGAAGCGCCGCTCTTCTCATTCGAGCGGGCTCGTCCCCGCAACCAGGTATCGAGGCTCTCCTCCCCGCAGCGGAAGTCCGAGAGCTTGTCGCCGGACGCGAGAGGTCGCGGGGTCAGGAACTCAGTCAACGAAGACCGAATCGCGTCTCATCAGCTCTCGCAGACCCTCGACGGTGCGGGGCGGACGCTCCATGACCTCGATGAAGGCGTCGAACCGGACGGCATCGACGCGCAACCGACGCTCGCGCTCGATGACCTCCTGCGCCCTCTCCACCAGCACAGACGCCGAGAAGTCCGTCACAGTGCGACCCTCGATCGCGGCTGCCTCCTCGATCACCTCCTTCTGGTCCGCGGTGACGCGGAACTCCAGGCGGGCGCTCTTCAGCGGAGAAGTCGAAGTGCTCATCCTCGGAGTGTACGGCAGATACCCGTACGCCGAAAGGGCTGAGGCGATGCGCCGCCATGCGTTACTCCGAGTGACGTGCGCGACCCGACCGCGTTCTCCATGCAAGAGAATTGAAAGTGATGTCTGAACGCGAAGATCACACCCATTGGCAGGCCGAGCGCCGCGCCGCCGTCACGTCGGCGACCGGCAACCTCGCCCTGATCGAGACCCGCTGGACCGGCGAGCGCCCTGACCTGGATGCCGTGCAACGCGGCGCGTCGCCCACGGTGACCGTGACCCCGATCGAGCGCACGAACATCGAGACCGGTCAGGCCGAACACGGCCTGCGTGCCTGGGACGCCGAGGCGCCCGCCATCCGCGCCTTCGACCGCATCGACACCTACGACTACGACCCTGCGTGGGTTCTCGAAGGACACTTCACCCCGGTCTCCGGCGACCGTCGCGTGTCCTTCGAGCACATCCGCGACAACGGCGGCGCGCGCGATCTGGTCGTCCCCGGCGACATCCGCCTCGAGCTCGACGGCCAGGAGTACACCCTCGCCGCCTTCGACGACGGCGGCACGCTGCTGCTCGTCTTCGGCGATGAGACCAACGGATCGGAGACCTACGGATCCGGTCGCTTCCTGTTCGTACAGCTGCGCGACGACGAGGGCTCCGTGGTCCTCGACTTCAACCGTGCGTTCGTGCCGCCGTGCGGTTTCAGCGCCCAGTACAACTGCCCGCTGCCGCCGGCCTCCAACCGCTTCCCCCTGCCTATCCGAGCAGGCGAGAAGAACGTCGTGTTCCACGACGGCTTCGACATCTACGCGGCGTGACGCCGCACACCCTCACCCTGGAGCACTCATGAGAAGAACCCGCATCCTCGGCGCGCTCGGTGCCGTCGCCACGCTCGCCCTCGTGGCCGGCTGCGCGTCCGGTACGAGCGACGACGCCACCGCGAGCGAAGACGCCACGATCTTCATCGGCTCGCTGTACGAGCCGACCAACCTGAGCAACACCCAGGGCGGCGGGCAGGGCGTGACCGAGGCTCTGACCGGCAACGTCTACGAAGGCCTCTACCGGCTCACGGATGACGGCGAGGTCGAACCTCTCCTCGCCGAAGACGCCCAGGTGTCCGACGACGGCCTCACTTACACGATCACTCTGCGCGACGGCGTGACCTTCCACTCGGGCGACCCGCTCACCTCCGCCGACGTGAAGTCGAGCGTCGAAGCTGTCACCGCCGAGGACTCGGTCTCGGCCCGCAAGTCGAGCTTCAAGACGATCGCCGACATCGCCACCCCCGACGACAAGACGGTCGTGTTCACGCTGTCGCAGCGGTCGATCTCGTTCCTGTACAACCTCAGCTACGTGTGGATCGTGAACGACGAGGCCGGCGACATCACCAGCACGGAAGACGGCACCGGCCCCTACACGCTCGACGAGTGGAAGAAGGGCTCGACGCTCACCCTGCAGCGCTGGGACGACTACTGGGGCGAGCCCGCCAAGAACGGCGAGGTCGTCTACACGTACTTCACCGACGCGACGGCGGAGAACAACGCCCTCCTCACGGGTGAGATCGACGTCATCACCGGCGTGCAGAACCCGGACTCGCTGACGCAGTTCGACTCCGACGACTACGTCGTGAGCGAGGGCACCTCGACCACGAAGGAGCTGCTCGCCTTCAACGACCGCGTCGCCCCCTTCGACAACACGCTCGTGCGCAAGGCGGTCTACTCCGCGATCGACACGAAGAAGCTCCTCGAGTCGATCTGGGGCGACTACGGCACGCTGATCGGGTCGATGGTGCCGCCGACCGACCCCTGGTACGAGGACCTCACCTCCGTGAACCCGTACGACGTCGAGCTCTCGAAGGACCTGCTCGCGCAGGCCGGCTACGCCGACGGCTTCACGTTCACGCTCGACACCCCGAGCTACGACCCGCACCCCGCCGTGGCGGAGTTCCTGCAGTCGCAGCTCGCCGAGGTCGGCATCACGGTCGAGATCAACACGATCAGCGCCGACGAGTGGTACACGAAGGTGTTCAAGGAGCAGGACTTCGAGGCCACTCTGCAGGAGCACGTGAACGACCGCGACGTGGTCTGGTACGGCAACCCCGACTTCTACTGGGGCTACAACGACGCCGACGTGCAGCAGTGGGTCGCCCAGGCCGAGCAGGCCGCCACGACCGACGAGCAGACGGCCCTGCTGAAGCAGGTCAACGAGAAGATCGCCGCGGATGCCGCGAGCGTATGGTTGTACCTGTACCCGCAGATCGTGGTCGCCTCCAGTGACCTCAGCGGATACCCGGTCAACGGCCTGAACTCGCAGTTCTTCGCCTACGACATCGTCAAGTCCTGACGTGCGTGGGGGATGCCGCGCGTCGGCATCCCCCACGTCATCCTGAGAAGCCATGCTCGCCTACCTCCTGCGCCGCCTCGCGTTCCTCGCGGTATCGCTCGTCGTCGCGATGGTCGCGATCTTCGTGCTGCTGCGCCTCCTCCCCGGCGACCCGGCCAACGCGCTGCTCTCCGTGAACGCCACCCCGGAGCAGATCGCCGCCGCGCGCGCCCAGGTCGGCTCCGACCAGCCCCTGCTGCAGCAGTTCACGACGTGGGCGACGCAGCTGCTCCGTCTCGATCTCGGTGAGTCGTTCCTGAGCTCCCGTCCCGTCGGACCCGACATCGCCGATCGCCTCGCCGTGACGCTCCCGCTCACCCTCATCGCCTTCACCATCGCGCTGCTCGTCTCGCTCGTGATCGGCATCACCGCCGCCGTGAAGGCCGACCGCTGGTACGGCATCGCGCTCTCGGGCTTCGCGCAGCTCGGTGTCGCCGTGCCCGTGTTCTGGGTGGGTGTGGTGCTGGTCTGGGTGTTCGCGCTCGGGTGGGGCGTGCTGCCCTCCGGCGGCTTCCCCCGGAAGGACTGGGAGGATCCGGCGGACGCACTGCGCTCGCTCGCGCTGCCGGTGATCACGATCGTGATCGTCATGAGCGCCTCCCTCAGTCGCTACGTCCGCTCGGCGACGCTCGACGTGCTGGGCAGCGACTATCTGCGCACCGCCCGCGCCGGCGGTTCCGGCATGGGTGAGGCTCTGCTGCGCCACGGCGTGCGCAACGGCGCCGTCCCCGTCGTCGCGGTCCTCGGCATCGAACTGTCGACCACCCTCCTCGGCGCAGTGGTCGTCGAGAGCGTCTTCACGCTTCCCGGTCTCGGCAGCCTCCTGCTGTCCGCCATCGAGCAGCATGACTTCCAGGTCATCCAGGGCGTCCTCGTCGTCAGCACGCTCTTCGTGCTGCTGGTCGGATTCGCCGCCGACATCGCGCAGCGGCTGATCGATCCGCGCCTGCGCACGAGTGTCTCGGGGAACCGATGAGCCGCGTCGCCGAACAGCTGGTCACCGGATCCGCGCCCGTGCGCCGACGCCCGAAGGCGACCCTGCTGATCGGAATCGTGCTCACGGGTCTCATCGTGCTGATGGCCCTGGTCTCCCTGTTCTGGCTGCCCTACCCGCTCGCCGACACCAGCGGGGGCCGTCTCGAGGGGCCGAGCGCCCTGCACCTGCTCGGCACCGATCGGCTCGGACGCGACCTGCTCTCACAGCTGATGTGGGGCGCGCGGATCGCGCTCGTGGTCGGTACCTGCGCGGTCGCGATCGCCGCTGTCCTCGGCACGATCGTCGGACTCCTGGCGGCGTTCGCCCGGCCGTGGGTCGACGACACGCTCTCGGCAGGACTCGACGTGGTGATCGCGTTTCCCGTGTTGCTGTTGGCGATGCTGGTCGTCGCCGTGCAGGGCGCGTCGCTGTGGTCGGCTGTGCTCGCGATCGGCCTGGCGATGTCAGCCGTCGTCGCCCGTCTCACCCGCATCCTCGCGCGGCGTGTCCTGCAGGAGCAGTTCATCACCGCGGCGCGCACCAGCGGCACCGGCGTGCTCGGCGTCGTGTTCCAGCACGTGCTGCCGAACATCGCGCCCACCCTCGCCGTGAGCCTGGCGCTGCAGTTCGGCGCCGCCGTGCTGGCCGAAGCGAGCCTGTCGTACCTCGGGTTGGGAGCACCGCCGCCCAACGCGTCGTGGGGACGGATGCTGCAGGAGGCGCAAGGCACGGTCCTCACAGCCCCTGTGGGCGCCATCGCTCCCGGCGTCGCGATCATCGCGCTGGTGCTCGGTGTGAACTTCCTCGCCGACGGTCTGCGCGACCTCGCCGACCCGACCCGCAGGAGGAGCCGATGAGCATCCTCGACGTCTCCGGCCTCACGGTCCGCTCCGGCGCGGGCGCGCTCGTGCGCGATGTCTCGTTCTCCCTCGCGCCCGGTGAGCGCCTGGGCCTGATCGGCGAGTCCGGCTCGGGCAAGTCGCTGACCTCGCTCGCGGTCACGGGCCTGCTGCCTGATGCGCTCAGCGCCTCGGGCTCGGTGCTGCTCGACGACCACCAGGTGATCGGAGCGCGGGATGCCGATCTGCGCCCACTGCGCGGACCCGTCGCGCAGATCGTGTTCCAGGAGCCGCTCACCGCGCTCGATCCGCTGATGCGGGTGGGGCGTCAGGTCGCTGAGCCGCTGCGACGCCACCTCGGGCTGCGCGGGGTGGAGCTGAAGAGCGCCGTCGCCACGGCCCTCGACGAGGTCTCCCTGTCCGACACCCGCATCGCGCGGGCGTACCCGCATGAGCTCTCGGGTGGTCAGCGTCAGCGCGTGGCGATCGCCATCGCCCTCGCGGCCCGCCCGCAGCTGCTCATCGCCGACGAGCCGACGACCGCGCTCGACGTGACCGTGCAGGACGGCGTGCTCGCACTGCTGGAACGCCTGGTCGACGAACGCGGCATGGCGCTGCTGTTCATCAGCCATGACCTGGCCGTGGTCTCGCGCATGGTCGATCGCATCGTGGTGCTGCGCGACGGGCTCGTCGTCGAGGCGGGGTCGGTGGCGCAGGTGCTGCAGGAGCCGGCCGAGCCGTACACGCGGATGCTGGTCGACAGTGCCCGTGCGCTCGATGCGTTCCTCGACGCCGGGGAGGTCGGACGATGACGCTGCTCGAACTGCGCGGGGCCGGTTTCGCCTATGGATCGCGCCGCGTTCTCGACGACGTGTCGCTGCGCATCGATGAGGGCGACTCGTTGGGCCTCGTCGGTGAATCGGGGGCGGGCAAGTCCACGATCCTGCGGCTGATGCTCGGGCTCGCCGCCCCGCGCGACGGACAGGTGCTGTTCGAGGGCGCCCCGCTCGCTCTGCGCGACCGCGCACAGATGCGTCGGTTCCGCGCGAGCGTGCAGCCGGTGTTCCAGGATCCGTACTCGTCTCTCGACCCTCGCCAACGCATCGACCGGATCGTCGGCGAACCGCTCCGGTCGCTGGGTCTGGCATCCGGCACCGATGCGCAACGCCGCATCGCCGAGGCGCTCGACTCCGTCGGGCTCCCCGCCGACACCGCGCGCCGGTACCCGCACGAGTTCTCCGGTGGGCAGCGCCAGCGCATCGCGATCGCGCGCGCCGTGGTCTCGCGCCCCCGGGTGCTGCTGGCCGACGAGCCGGTCAGCGCACTCGACGTGACGACGCGCGTGCAGGTGCTCGAGCTGCTCGACCGGCTGCGCCGCGAGAACGGCCTGGCGCTCGTGATGGTGTCGCACGACCTGACCGCGATCGCCTCGGCCTGCGACCGCACGCTCGTACTGAAGAACGGCCGCGTCGTCGAGCAGGGCGCGACATCGGCCGTGCTGCACGCCCCGCAGGACCCCTACACGCGGGCGCTCGTCGACGCTGTTCCGCGGCTGCCGCGCTGAGTACCGCTCGAGTCACGCCGAGGGCGACGCCAGCCCGAAGTACTCAAGCTCCGCGTCGTTCAGCATCCGGGAGCGGATGAGGAACCGCATGCCCGTCGGCCCCTCGACGCTGAATCCCGCACCGCGCCCCGGCACGACGTCGATCGTGAGGTGCGTGTACTTCCAGTACTCGAACTGAGACTGCGACATGAAGACCTCGACCGACTGCGCCAGGCCCACGTCGAGCGCCCCGAGCAGCACGTCACCCGGCCCCGTGATGAACATCCCGATCGGATAGCACATGGGCGATGAGCCGTCGCAGCAGCCGCCGGACTGGTGGAACATGAGCGGCCCGTGCTGTGCGGTCAGCTCGCGTATGAGTGAGGCCGCAGCCTCCGTCACGTCCACGCGCTGGTAGGTGCCGATGCTGACCATGGCTGCCGCCTTCCGGGGGGAGCCGGGCGGACGCTGAGGGAGCAGCGCCCGCCCGGGGATCGAACTCAGAAGAAGCCCATCGGGCCCTCTGCATACGAGACGAGGAGGTTCTTCGTCTGCTGGTAGTGGTCGAGCATCATCTTGTGGTTCTCGCGTCCGACGCCCGACTGCTTGTACCCGCCGAACGCGGCATGCGCCGGGTACTGGTGATACGTGTTGGTCCACACGCGTCCGGCCTCGATCGCCCGGCCCGCCCGGTAGGCGGTGTCACCGCTGCGGCTCCAGACGCCGGCGCCGAGACCGTAGAGCGTGTCGTTGGCGATCGAGATCGCGTCGTCGAATCCGTCGAACGAGGTGACCGAGAGCACGGGCCCGAAGATCTCCTCCTGGAAGATGCGCATGTCGTTCGTGCCCTCGAACACGGTCGGGGCGACGTAGAAGCCCCCGCTCAGATCCCCGCCGAGGTCGACCCGCTCGCCACCGGTCAGCAGGCGCGCGCCGCCTTGCTTGCCGATGTCGATGTAGCTGAGGATCTTCTCCAGCTGGTCGTTCGATGCCTGCGCGCCGATCATCGTCGCGGGGTCGAGCGGGTTGCCCTGCACGACCTTCCCCACGCGCTCGAGTCCGTCCGCGAGGAACCCGTCGTAGATCGAGCGCTGGATGAGCGCCCGCGAGGGGCAGGTGCACACCTCGCCCTGATTCAGCGCGAACATCGTGAAGCCCTCGAGCGCCTTGTCGTAGAACGGATCGCTGGTCGAGCGGGCGACGTCTTCGAAGAACACGTTCGGGCTCTTGCCTCCGAGCTCCAGCGTGACCGGGATCAGGTTCTGCGACGCGTACTGCATGATCAGACGACCGGTCGTGGTCTCACCCGTGAAGGCGACCTTGCGGATGCGCTTGTGCTGCGCGAGCGGGGCGCCCGCCTCGATCCCGAACCCGTTCACGATGTTGACGACACCCGCCGGCAGCAGGTCGCCGATGATGTCGAACAGGAACAGGAGGGATGCCGGGGTCTGCTCGGCCGGCTTGATGACGACGCAGTTGCCTGCGGCGAGCGCGGGCGCCAGCTTCCAGACCGCCATCAGGATCGGGAAGTTCCAGGGGATGATCTGCCCGACCACACCGAGCGGTTCGTGGAAGTGGTACGCGACCGTGTTCTCGTCGAGCTGGCTGATGCCGCCCTCCTGCGCCCGCAGCACGCCGGCGAAGTAGCGGAAGTGGTCGACGGCGAGGGGGATGTCGGCGGCCAGCGTCTCGCGAACCGGCTTGCCGTTCTCCCATGTCTCGGCGACGGCGATCTCCTCGAGGTGCTGCTCGATCCGGTCCGCGATCCTGTTGAGGATCACCGAGCGCTCGGCCGGGCTCGTCTTGCCCCAGCCCGCGAACGCCTGCCACGCGACCTCGACGGCCCGATCGATGTCTTCGCTGGTGCCGCGGCCGACCTCGGTGAACGCCTTGCCGTTGACGGGGCTGACGTTCTCGAAGTACTGGCCCTTGACGGGTTCGACGAACTCGCCGCCGATGTAGTGGCCGTAGCGCGGCCGGTAGTTCGCGAGGGCGCCCGGCTGGCCCGGGGCCGCGTAGGCGAGGGACACGTCTTCTTCGACGATGCTCATGGGAGTCTCCTTCGACGGGGCCGCGCATCGGTGCAGCGGCTGTCCTTCGAAGGTAGGTCGCACGAGGTTGCACCCCGGTGCGCAACGTTGCGCCGAGTTGCAAGGCTCGGTCAGGCCTCGAGACGCTCGATACGGGCGACCAGTCCCGCGCGCTTCGGCGACCGGGCGGGGAGCATCTCCAGCGCCAGTCGGAGGGTTTCGGCGTCGCCCTGACCCTCGGGGATCTCGGCGTAGGAGAGCAGCACGTCGAGACTCGCCTCGGACAGCATCGCCTCACGCAGCGCTGCCCTCACCGACTCGCGGAACTCCTCGACACCGGGCGACGTCGACTCGGGCAGCACCGGACCCCGATAGGCCGTGAGCGCCACCCGGTGCGCGCCGCGATCGAGCAGGGACAGCACGTCGTGTGCGTCGGTGTCGAGGGCGACGGGAAGGCGATACGGACGCGACTCCGGCACGAGGTCGGGGGCGGTGCGCTCGAGCACCTTGCGCAGGCGCACCATCTCCGGGCGGAGCGTGTCGGGCGAGATACCGGGCCCGTAGACGAGCTCGCACAGGCGCTCGGCCGAGAGGCCCTGGCGATGTACGGCGAGCATGAGCAGGATCGCAGCGTGGCGCGCACTGAGCTCGATCATCGACTCGTCGTGCGCGGACTCGGTC
This sequence comes from Microbacterium sp. Root322, assembly GCF_001425645.1. Lineage (NCBI taxonomy): Bacteria > Bacillati > Actinomycetota > Actinomycetes > Micrococcales > Microbacteriaceae > Microbacterium > Microbacterium sp. Root322. Next base: position 1,278,138 of record NZ_LMCS01000002.1, read on the forward strand.
TCCAGCCGCGCCCTGTCGCGGCCCAGCACATGGAGCGTCGCCCTGGCGGTCGCCGGAGTGCGTCCCTTCGTCGCGGCGGATCGGGGTCGGGATCCCTCGCTCCGCTGACGAAGCCGGGCGACCATCAGCTCCGACTCGACAGCGCGGGCCGTCGCATCGACCAGCAGTCGCGCCTGCAGCGAGACGACCTCGGGGCCACCCGTGATGTCGATCACGCCGAGCACGCGCTGCGTCTCCGGGTCGCGCACGGGGGCCGCGGTGCACGACCACGGATGCACGAGCCGGTTGTAGTGCTCCGCGCCGCGGATCTGCACCGACTGCCCGAGCGCGAGGGCCGTTCCCGGCGCGCTCGTGCCGACGGCGTCCTCCGACCAGTTGGCCCCGGCCACGAAACCCATGCCGTCGGTGAGCGAGCGCAGCTGGCTGTCGCCCTCGATCCACAGCAGGCGACCGGCCTGGTCGCCGACCGCGATGATCACTCCCGTGTCCTCTGCCTCACCCGGCAGCAGCAGCGCACGGATCATGTCCATCACCGAGGCGAGCGGATGTGCGAGACGGTAGGCGTCGAGCTCGTCGCTGACCAGGTCGAGCGGCGGAGCGCCCTCAGGGCCGACCCGCCCGCGCCAGGACCTCTCCCACGACTCACGGACGAGGGGTCGCACCTCTTGCAGACGCCGATCGTCGAGGTTTCCGGCGAGCAGTTCCTCGTGCGCACGCTCGATGAGAAGTCGCGATGTCGGGGGAAGGGACTCGCGGGATACCTGCCACGGCGCAGACACAGCGGTCTCCGATCGTCGAGAGCGTGCGTTGCCTCAGTGTACGAGGAGCACTGCCCCGGAGGGAACACCTCACCGTGTCAGCGGAGGAGCCCGGCGACCAGGTCGTCGATCACCTCGTCGGTGGAGGTGTCCGGATCGATCGGCGTCGTGAGCCTGTCGAGCAGCAACCCGTCGATCGCGTAGTGGAACAGCGCGATCTCGCGGCGTCCGCCCGGGAGCCCGGCCGCTGTGTTGAACGCCACGTCACCGTCGAAGCCGGCGCGCTGCCAGGCAGTGAGCACGGCGGCGACCTCGGGACGCCGACCGCCTTCGAGTCGCAGCTCGAACAGCGCGAGCGTCACGTCGCGGTCCTCGGTCAGTCGCCGCACGATGTCGCGGATGTAGTCGGCGAACAGGGCGGGCCCGGGCTCAGCCGTCGCACGACGCTCCAGGTCTTCGGAGGTGGGGGCGAGACGCTCTCCGATCCGCTCGACCAGACCCTCGATCAGGGCGTCCCTGCTGCGGAAGTAGTTCGAGGTGGTGCCCGTCGGAACCTGCGCGGCGGTATCGACCGCGCGGTGCGTGAGACCTCGCGATCCCTCTCGTGCGAGCACCATGAGTCCTGCATCCGCGATGAGCCGTCGCCGGGAGTCGTTCTTCACCATGCACGGAACACTAGCGCAATCACTACGCCTGTTGTACCGTAACTGCGACAGATGTAGTGATTGGAGAATCATGCGAGAGCTCGTGTACTACGCCGCCGTCACCCTCGACGGCTACATCGCCGGCCCGAACGGCGAGTTCGACGCATTCCTCATCGAGGGCGACCACATGGAGGGCATCAACGCCCGGTTCGCCGACACCCTCCCCACCGTCGCGGCCGCAGCGCTCGGCATCCCCCAGAAGCGCGCGCTCTTCGACACCGTGCTGATGGGGTGGAACACGTATCAGGTGGGCGGTGTGCCCAGCCCCTACGCGCACCTGCGCCAGATCGTCTTCAGCCGCTCGCGCACCGCAGAGGGAGAGAACCTCGAGGTCACGTCCGAAGACCCGATCGCCGTGGTGCGCCGGCTGAAACTCGAGGAAGGCGCCGCCATCTGGCTCTGCGGCGGCGGTGCTCTGGCCGCCACACTCGCCGACGAGATCGACCGCCTCGTCCTCAAGCGGCAGCCCCTGCTGTTCGGCTCGGGCATCCCCCTGTTCGGCGAGCGCCCCTATCGCCCCGAACAGTTCGACGCGGTCGAGACCGTCACCTACGACAGCGGCGTGGTGTTCACCGAGCTCGAACGCCGACGCGAGGGGTGAGCCGGGTCAGCCGCGTGCGGCCCACCACTCCCGGAGCCGCTGCTCGGCGACCTCGGTTCCGAGCACGCCCTCGTCCAGACGCAGATCCAGCAGGAACCTGTACGCCTCGCCGACCTCGCGCCCCGGGCTGATGCCGAGCACCTGCTGGATGCGGTTGCCGTCGATCTCCGGACGGATGGAGTCGAGCTCCTCCTGCTCGCGCAGTGCGGCGATGCGCGCCTCGATGTCGTCATATGCGCTGGCCAGGCGACCGGCCTTGCGCTTGTTCCGGGTGGTCACGTCGGCGCGGGTGAGGATGTGCAGACGCTCCAGCAGGTCGCCGGCATCGCGCACGTAGCGGCGCACGGCCGCATCCGTCCACGCCCCCTCGGCGTATCCGAAGAAGCGCAGGTGCAGCTCGATGAGCGTCGCGACGGCGTCGGTGGTGTCGGTGTCGAAGCGCAGCGCCTGCAGTCGCTTGCGGGCCATGCGCGAGCCGACCACGTCGTGGTGGTGGAAGGTGACCACTCCCCCGGCCTCGAGCTTGCGGGTGCGCGGCTTGCCGATGTCATGCAGCAGAGCAGCGATGCGCAGCGGCACGTCGGGGGCGGCGCCGGGGTGCCGGGAGTGCTCGAGCTGGATCGCCTGGGCGAGCACCGTGAGCGAGTGCTCGTAGACGTCCTTGTGGTGGTGGTGCTCATCGACTTCGAGGCGCAGGTCGGTGACCTCGGGGAGGAACTCGTCGATCAGTCCGGTGTCGACCAGCACGCGGATGCCGCGCACCGGGTCGTCGGTCTGCATGAGGCGCACGAGTTCGGACTGGATGCGCTCGGGGCTCACGATCTTCAGCGTCTCGCGCAACTCGGTGATCGCCTCGGCCGTGGCGTCCTCGACACGGAAGCCGAGCTGCGCGCTGAAGCGAGCCGCCCGCAGCATCCGAAGCGGATCGTCGCCGAACGAGACGCGCGGATCGGCGGGCGTGCGCAACACCCCCGCGATGAGGTCTTCGACGCCGCCGGTCGGGTCGACGAGCTTCACGGCCGGCACCTGCAGTGCCATGGAGTTGACGGTGAAGTCACGGCGCACGAGGTCGCCGTCGATCGTGTCGCCGAACTCCACGGTGGGTTTGCGGGTCACGCCGTCATAGCTGTCGGCTCGATAGGTCGTGATCTCGACCTGCTCACGCTGCACGCGTGCGCCGATCGTGCCGAACGCACGGCCGATGTCCCACTGCGCGGTCGAGATCGGCGTGACGATGGACAGGATCTCGTCGGGCGAGGCGTTCGTCGTGAAATCGAGGTCGTGCGTCGTGCGTCCCAGCAACGCGTCGCGCACCGGGCCGCCGACGACGGCCAGATCGAACCCGGCATCCTCGAACGCCGTCGCGAGGGTGCGGACGACCGGATTCTCGGCGAGCGCACCGAGACGGGCGAGGCCGTCAGCCATGTTGAGCATGGGTTCCAGCGTACCGGGGCGGGTGCGCCCGATCCCGCGACGCCCGTTCACCTCCCGGTCCCCCGAAGGCCAACCCCCGGTCATCCGTCTTCGATGGGGTGGAGGGGCATCGTGCTACTGCGCACGGAAACCCCCACCCTGAAGGACTGACATGACCTCCCCCACCCCTGCGGTGCGGTGGCGGCGTCGCGGACTGACCTCCGTCGCGCTGCTCGCCCTGCTCGGCGGCGCCGTCGTCGCCCCCGCGGCCCTCGCCGCTCCCGACCCCGAGGTGCCGACGGGATCGCTGATCACCGGCGACACGGCCTGGCACTACCTCGACGACGGCTCCGACCCGGCTCCCGCTCCGGCGGCTCTGCGCGATTGGACCCTGCCCGCCTACGACGACAGTGCGTGGAAGTCGGCAGCGGGCTCGTTCGGCGCCAAGGGCGGAAAGCTCGCGCCTGTGGGCTCGCAGACGCCGAAGACGCTGCTGAACCACTACCTCGACGGTGCGGCCGCCCCCACTGTTCCCACCTACTTCTTCCGCACGACGTTCGAGCTGGAAGCCGGCGTCGCCGAGCAGGTCGCGGCTCTGCAGAGCACCATCACCTACGACGACGCGATCATCGTCTGGATCAACGGCACCGAGGTCGCCCGCTACGTCGACGGACGCATCACCGATACGGTGAACGTCGAGTATGCCGGCGACGGCAACGGCAGCCCGCTCACGAGCACGTTCAGCGCGGAAGGCGACCTGCTGCACGACGGCACGAACACCATCGCCGTGTCGCTGTTCCAGGACCGTGAGACCAGTTCCGACATCTTCTTCGACATGTCGTCGCTGACCCTCGTCGAAGCATCCGCTCCCGGCACCCCCGTCGTCGCGCCGCCTACCCGGGTGATCCTCACACCGACCGAGCAGCCCGCCGTCTCGCAGTCGTTCTCCTGGCTCGCCGGCGACGCCTCGCACACGGTCGGACAGGTCGAGATCGCTCCGTCCGCCGGCGGCGATTCCCGCACGATCGACGCCTATGACGCGGGTGTGGTGAACGGCAACCCGAACAAGCACTTCTCGGCCACCGTGACCGGACTCACCGCCGCGACCGAGTACCGCTACCGTGTCGGCCTCCCCGGCAGCTGGAGCGACTGGTTCACCTTCCGCACCGCCGATCCTGCGGCCACGGACTTCCAGTTCATCTACTACGGCGACGCGCAGATCGGCCTCGACACCACGTGGCCGAGCGTCGTGAAGCAGGCCGAGGCCAAGGCACCTCGCTCCATCGGCTCGGTGCACGCAGGCGACCTGATCAACACGTCGAGCAACGAGAACGAATGGGTCAACTGGTTCAAGGGCATGAAGGACTCGGCCGTCCGCACCAACGTGATGGCCGCCCCCGGCAACCACGAGTACTCGGGCGACAAGCTGCTGACGGCATGGAAGGCCGCGTTCGAGTACCCGCACAACAACCCGTCGACGAGCTCGGTGGGCGAGCTGGCCGAGCTCGCGAAGGGCGACTCCGCGGTCGCACAGCAGTACCGCGCGTTCTTCGACCACTGGAGCTCGTTCGCCGCGGAGACCGCGTACTACACCGACTACCAGGGCGTGCGGTTCATCACGCTGAACGCGACCCGCGACACCACCTTCCTCACCCCCGCCGGCCTCCCCTCCTGCACCGGCGCGGAGTGCCCCTCCTCGCAGATCGGCGTGCTCTGGACCCGCTTCCAGGGCGCCTGGCTCGACCTGCTGCTGCAGAACAGCCCGTCGAAGTGGAATGTCGTCACGTTCCACCAGCCGGTGTTCTCGGCATCCGAGGGTCGTGACGAGCCGGTGCTGCGCGCCGAGTGGCTGCCGGTCTTCCAGCGCAACGACATCGACCTGGTGCTCATGGGCCACGACCACACGTACGCCCGCGGCTACGTGAACACCGATGCGACCGAGACCCCGGGACTCACCACCGGCCCGGTCTACGTCGTGTCGAACTCGGGTGCGAAGCACTACGACCTGGAGACGCCCGAGAAGAACGTCTGGACCAACAACGGCGCCACCCAGGTGCTGCGCGGCCAGGGCGTCACGACCTATCAGGTGATCGACGTGTCGAAGAACCAGCTGGTCTACCGCTCGTACCTCGCCGAGAAGCAGCCGGGCGCCACGACCGACCTTCCCCTCGGCGCCGTCTACGACACGTTCACCGTGACCAAGTCGGATGCCGGTGAGAAGTGGGTCACCGAAGACGGCGTCACGCCTCCGGAGCCCGAGGTCCCGGCGAAGGTCGAGCTCGGCGCGGCATCCGTGAAGGCCGGTGGCACCGTCACGGTGTCCGGAAGCGGCTTCGCGGAGGGCGCTCAGCTGCGGTTCGAGCTGCGGTCCGACCCGGTGCAGCTGGGCACGGCGACCGCCGGCACGGACGGCTCGTTCCAGCGCACGCTGACGATCCCCGCGAACACCCCGGCCGGCGCGCACACGCTCGCTGTGATCCGCGCCGACGGCACCGAGATCACCACCTCGCTCACCGTCACCGCGGCAGCCGGTGGTGGCAACACAACCCCGGGCACGAACACCGGAGGGTCGACCGGCGGCGACCTCGCCACGACCGGCGCCGACAGCGCGCCGTACGTGATCGCCGCGGTGGTCCTGCTCGCGGCGGGTCTCGGCCTGTTCGCGATGCGCCGCCGTCGCCAGCACGCGGAGGCGGACGCCGAGTAGCAGAGGCATCCGTCCACGAGGGCGCCGTCGAGGCTTCGGTCTCGACGGCGCCCTTCGCCGCGCTCCGGCCGACGCGGCGCACCGTGACGGATGCCGTCGATGACACGCCGTCGTTTCGGCACCAAGGGCGGCGTGTCGGCCGCCCTCTGCGAAGTCGCGCACCGGGAGTCGGCCCCGTACTGGGATAACCTTCCACCGAGTCCGTCCCCGGTGAAGGAGAGCAAGTGCCCGCGAACGATGTGATGGCCGACGAGACCGATCGGATCGTCGCCGCGGCCCTGCAGGTGAACGGCCGTGCGTCCTGGGGGGAGATCGCCCGCGTGGTCGATCTGCCGGAGCGTACCGTCGCCCGTCGCGGCCAGCGGCTGCTCGACCGAGGTCTGGTGCGTGTCTCCACGTACGTCGATCCTTCGCGCGTTCTCCATGCCAGGGCCGTGCTCTTCCGCATCACCACCGAGCCGCACGCCCTGTGGCACGTGGCGCGCACCCTGGCGCGGCGAGCCGATGCCTCGTCGGTATCGGTGCTCGAAGGCAGCAGCGACATCGCCGGGATGCTGCTCCCCCACGACGACGCCTCGATCCGAGAGCTGCTCTTCACCGATTTCCCCGAGCTCGAGGGCATCGACTCGATCAACGTCACGACGGTGCTGAAGTTCTTCCGCTCGGGGCATGACTGGCGCGCGGGAGTGCTCACCGACGAACAGGCGCGCCTGCTCGACGAGTCGTCCGGCTCCGAGGTCGACCCGGCCGATTCGCTGAGCGAAGACGAAGAGGCACTCATCCGGCTGCTGCTGAAGGACGGGCGCATGCCGGTCGCCCAGCTGGCACGTTCGCTCGGCCTGAACGTCACGACCACCCGGCGGCGGATGGAGTCCCTGAATCGCCGTGGCCTGATGCATCCGCGCACCGAGGTCGTACCGAGCCTGTTCGGCCTGGGACTGGAGGCGCTCGTCTGGCTCCGCGTGCCGATGGCGCGCCTCGAGAAGGTGGGTACCGCTCTGGCGGCGGCGCCCGAGGTGAAGTTCATCGCCGCGACCACCGGCACCTCGCAGCTGCTCGCCAACGTGCTCGTGAAGGACGCCGACGAGTTCTACGAATTCCTCACCGGGCCGGCCGTGGCAGGCCACGAGGGCCTGGAGGTCGTGGAGTCGCTGGTGGTCATCACACCGGTGCTGCGCGGATCGCTGATCGTGGACGAGGCCCCGGAGGCGCTGGCGAATGACATGCCCACCGGAGCCATCCGTTTGTAGTCTGATTCTGTTACTGGCATGTAACGAAATGGCGAGATCGTTCTTAGCAGCTTGACCTAGTGGCGAAATAGAGCAAGTATCCTCTCCAGGGCCATCACCCCTGGAGAGGACGAACGTGTTCACGGCTACTGGAGACGACTGGGCGGATCGCGCGGCGACCCTGCCCCTGCACACGCGCATGTTCATCGGCGGCGCGTGGGAGGAGGGCTCGGCCGAGCCCCTGACTCCGGTGGCTCCGCGAGACGGACGTGCGCTCCCGAAGATCAGCGCCGCCTCGGTGGGCGATGTCGATCGCGCCGTCCGCTCCGCCCGCGCAGCCTTCGACTCCGGCGTGTGGTCGCGGATCGCCCCTCGTGAACGCGGGCAGTTGCTGATCGCCTTCGCCCAGAGGATCCACGACAACGCCGAAGAACTCGCGCTCACCATCTCGCTCGAGATGGGCAAGCCCGTCCGCGAGGCGCTCCAGACAGAGCTCCGCGCCGTCGTGAACTGCTTCCGCTGGTACGGCGAGGCCGCAGACAAGGTCCTCGACGAGATCCCGGTCACGGCCCCGGGCAGCCTGGCCCTCGTCACGCGGGAGCCGGCAGGCGTGGTCGCGGCCGTCGTGCCGTGGAACTTCCCGCTGACCATGACCGCCTGGAAGCTCGCCCCCGCCCTCGCCGTCGGCAACAGCGTCGTACTCAAGCCCGCCGAGCACACCACCTTCTCCGCGCTCCGTCTGGCCGAGCTCGCACACGAGGCCGGAATCCCCGCCGGCGTCCTCAACGTCACGCCGGGCACCGGACAGGTCGCCGGCCGCGCTCTGGGCGAGCACCACGACGTCGACGTCGTCACCTTCACGGGTTCGCCCGAAGTGGGCCGCAAGTTCCTGGGCTACTCGGCCGCCTCCAACGGCAAGCGCGTCTGGCCGGAGCTCGGCGGCAAGACCGCGAGTCTGGTGCTGCCGGATGCCGACCTGGAGCGCGCCGTGCGGGCCACCGCCGACGGCTGCTTCTACAACCAGGGCCAGATGTGCACGGCATCCTCCCGCCTTCTCGTCCCGCGCGCCCAGCGCGACCGCGCGCTGGAGATCGCCGCCGACGTCGCACGCACCAGCCTGCCTGCAGACCCGTTCGAGGTCTCCACCTCGATGGGCGCGATCGTCAGCGAGAGACAGCTCGCGGGCATCACCGGCTTCGTCGAGCGTGCCCAGGCCGAGGGCGGCGAACTCGCGGCCGGCAGCGCCGAGCGATTCCACGCCGTCGACGGCGGCAGCTACTTCGCGCCCGTCGTGCTCGGCGTCACGCCTCAGCACGAGGTCGCGCAGCGCGAGGTCTTCGGACCCGTGCTCTCGGTCATCGCCTACGACGATGTCGAGGACGCACTCACGATCGCCAACGGCACGGAGTTCGGCCTCGCTGCTGCCCTGTGGAGCACCGACCTCAACGCCGTGCACACGCTCTCACGCCGCCTGCGCGCGGGTGTCGTATGGGTCAACTGCTTCGAAGAGGGCGATATGACGATCCCCTTCGGCGGGGTCAAGGGCTCGGGCTTCGGCCGGGACAAGAGCCTGCACGCGCTCGAGAAGTTCACCGATCTGAAGACCACCTGGATCGAGCTCTCATGACCCGACCGCTCATCGGCATCACCACCTGGCGCCGTTTCATCGACACCGACCTGGGCAGCGGCCGCCCGGCGCACACCCTGGGCACGGAGTATGCCGCCCCCATCGAGGCATCCGGCGGCGCGGTCGTGCTGCTGCCCCCGACGGCAGGGGTCGACGACGTGCTCGACCGTCTCGACGGGCTGGTCCTCTCCGGCGGAGAAGACGTGCACCCGTCGCGCTACGGCGCCCAGGCGCAGGAGGGGAAGAGCTACGACCCCTCCCGCGACGGGTTCGAGATCGCGCTCGCCCTCGGTGCGCGCCGCCGGGGGATCCCCGTACTCGCGATCTGCCGCGGACTCCAGGTGAGCAACATCGCCTTCGGCGGATCCCTCGTCGTCGACATCCCGTCCACCGAGCACCACGAACCCGTCCGCGGTGCCGACCAGCAGCTCTCGGCTCGGCATCCGATCGTCCTCAGCGAGGGCAGCCGTCTCGCCGCGCTCTACGGCACCAGGCAGCGGATCGTGAACACCATCCACCACCAGTCGATCGACGTCCCCGCCCCCGGCCTCCACCCGGTCGCGTGGGCACCGGACGGCATCGTCGAAGCCGTCGAGGCCGACGACGACTGGCCCTTCTGGGCGGTGCAGTGGCATCCCGAGAAGATGATCGCCCCCGATGAGGCCGCAGAGGAGATGCCGCTGTTCGCGGCGTTCGTCTCGGCCGCCCGTGAACGAGCAGCGGAACACCCCGCTGCGGAGAAAGGAACACGATGACCAAGCAGGTCTTCCTCGAGTACGAGAACGGCGTCCGCGCCGTCGCCACCCTGTTCGAGGACCTCGCCCCTCGCACCTGCGAGGCCATGTGGGGTGCGCTGGAGAAGCCGGTCACCATGCAGGCGATGCACGCGATGTACGCCGGCCCCGAGGTCATGGTCGGCCTCCCCGAAGAGGCGCAGAACTTCGACCCCGAGAAGGTGCCGTTCGAGAACCAGCAGGTCGTGCCGGCACCGGGTGATCTGCAGTGGTACTGGCAGCGCCCTATGCAGATGGGCGGCCTGCCGTTCGAGTGGTACGAGATCGGGGTCTTCTACGATCGTGGTGCCCGTACTCTCGGCCCGCTCGGATGGACACCCGTCAACATCTGGGGCGGCATCACCGAAGGACTCGCGGAGTTCGCCAAGGAGAGCGCGGCGATCCGCATCGACGGAGCGAAGCAGCTCACCATCGGACGCCTGGTCTAGGCGTCTACTCAGTGCTGGACCCATCCCGAAGGAGCAGTGCATGAATACCCGAAGAATCCTCACCACCGGTGCGCTCGTCGCCACCGGCGCCCTCGTCCTCGCCGGCTGTGCTGCCGGTGACGACAGCGCTTCGTCCGGCGACAAGGAGTTCGCCGGCGAGACCATCGTCGTCACCTCGTTCGGCGGCGACTGGGAGAAGGCCTTCATCGAGGCCGTCGTCGATCCCTTCGAGGAGGAGACCGGCGCCAAGGTCGAGCTGATCACGCTCTACAGCGCCGACGCCCTCGCGCAGGTCACCGCCCAGAAGGCGAGCCCGCAGATCGATGTCGTGCACTTCTCCGGAGGGCAGGAGTTCACCGCCGCCGCGGACGGTCTCATCGCGCCGATCGCGGCCGACGAGCTGTCCGAGTCCGGCAACCTGATCGACCTGGCGACCGCCGGGCTCGAGCGCGGTGAAGGTCCGGTCATCCAGCTCGCCCCGATCGGGCTGGTCTACAACACCGAGGCGGACGCTCCGGCGCCCACCTCGTGGCTCGACCTGTTCGACGAGGCCTACGCGGGCCACGTCGCGCTCACGGACTTCTCGAACACGTACGGCGTGCTCTCGATGCTCCGTGTCGCCGACGCGCTCGGTGGGGGCATCGACGACCCGTCGCAGGCGATCACCGACCTCGGTGCCCTCGCCTCCTCGGGTGACGCGATCGTCGTCCCGACCTCGCCCGATCTGCAGACCGCCTTCGCCCAGCGCGACACCTGGCTCGCACCGTACGCGATGGACTACGCCGGCACGCTGCAGGACGCGGGCCTTCCGGTAGAGTTCATCGTCCCGGAAGAAGGCGTCACCGCCTCTCTCATCACGGCGAACGTGGTCGAGGGCCGGGACAACCCCGACCTCGCGAAGCTCTTCATCGATTTCGAACTGCGCCCCGAAGCGCAGGCCGTCTTCGCGGAGAGCATGCGGTACTCGCCGGTCAACACCAAGACCGAGCTCTCCGACGAAGCTGCGGACGCCGTGCTGACCGGTGACGAGCTCGAGACGGTCGTCGTCTACGCTCCGGGCGATGTCGCGGCCTCGCGACCGGCCTGGACCGATGAGTGGAATGCGCTGATCACCAAATGAGTGTGCGAACCCGTAGGGAGCCCTGGCTCCTGCTCCTGCCGGCGATCGTGCTGCTCGCGCTCGCCTTCATCACCCCGGTGGCTGGCATGCTCCTCATGAGCGTGCAATCGTCGGCAGGCGGGTTCACCCTCGACAACTTCACCCGGTTGTTCACGAGTGAATATCACCTCCAGGCGGCGCTGCGCTCGCTCCGCCTGGGGGTGATCCAGACGGTGATCACGCTGATCATCGCGATCCCGCTGTCCTACGTCATGGCCCGCGCCGGCTCGAAGGTGCGCTCCTTCCTGCTGATCGTCGTGATCCTCCCCCTCATGACCAGCGTCGTGGTCCGCACCTTCGGCTGGGTGGTGCTGATGGGCCCGTCGGGTCTGCTGATGAAGATCCCCGGAGCCGAGTTCCTCGTCGGCGGTACACAGGGCTTCCTCGGCACCGAGACCGGTGTCGTGATCGCGATGGTGCAGGTGCTCCTGCCTTTCGCGGTGCTGAGCATCCTCGGCGTCGTGTCGGGCATCCGGCCGCAGCTCGAAGAGGCCGCACGCACGCTCGGCGCCGGATTCTGGCGCACGCTGTGGCACGTCGTCCTCCCCCTCGCGATCCCCGGCATCGTCGCCGGAGCCTCGCTCGTCTTCGTCCTGTCGGTCAGCTCGTTCATCACGCCGCGCTTCATCGGCGGGGCGCAGATCCCGGTGTTCGCCCAGACCATCTACATCGACGCGACCACCAACCTCGACTGGTCGTTCGCGGCCGCACAGGCCGTGCTGCTGTTCGCCGGCGTCATGCTCGTGCTCGCAGCCACGTCCCGACTCGGGAAGCAGAAGGTGTGACCATGGTCCGTTCCGTTCCGATCCTCGGCAGGGTCCTCGCCATCGTCCTCGGCGTCGTGGTGACGCTCTACATGCTCGTGCCGCTCATGGTCGTCGCCGGCGCATCGGTGGGCGAGAACCGCTTCCTGACATTCCCCGGTCAGGGCTTCACGCTCGACTGGTACGTCGAGGCGCTCACCTCCGACACCTACCTCGAGCCGTTCCGTCTGAGCCTGCTGGTGGGCATCACGGTCGCGATCGTCGCCGCATCCATCGGCACCGCCGCCGCGCTCGCGCTCACCCGGTTCAAGGTTCCCGGCGGTGCCGCCATCCAGGGGCTGCTGATGTCGCCGCTGACGATCCCCACGATCATCCTCGCCATCGGTGCGCTCTCGATCTCGTCCCTCACGATCGGGGCGCCGAACGTCGGCGTCCTGATCGCGATCCACGTGGTGATCGCGATCCCGTACGTCATGCGCACCGTCACGGGCGTGATGACCAGGGCGGACCACTTCACCGAGGAGGCCGCGCGCACCCTCGGCGCCAGCGCCTGGAACCGCTACCGCCTGGTGGTGCTCCCGATCGCCCGCCCCGGCATCGCGGCCGGAGCGTTCTTCGCCTTCAACATCTCGTTCGACGATGCGGTCATCGCCCTCTTCCTGCGCACCCCGCAGCTCGAGACGCTCCCCATCGCCATCTACGGCCAGCTGGAGTTCAGCACGTCGCCCACCGTGGCGGCGGTCTCGACTCTCATGGTCCTGCTCACCGTCGTCCTCATGATCGTCCTCGAACGCATCATCGGCCTGGGAAGGTTGTTCGTCTGATGACAACACTCACCATCACTGCTCTCACCAAGGACTTCAAGGGGACCTCGGTGCTCAAGGGCATCGACCTCTCGATGCAGTCCGGGGAGTTCGTCTCGCTGCTCGGCCCCTCGGGCTGCGGCAAGACCACGCTCCTGCGTTGCATCGCCGGGCTCGAATCGCCCAGCGGCGGCACCATCGAGATCGCGGGAGAGGATGTCACCAACCTTCCGCCCGAGAAGCGCCATCTCGGCATGATGTTCCAGAGCTACGCACTCTTCCCGCACATGAGCGTGGTCGAGAACGTGCGCTTCGGTCTGCGCATGTCGGGCGAGAAATCCAAGTCGGAGCAGAAGGAACTCGCCGTCCGCGCGCTCGAGCGGGTGCAGATGGGCCATCTGGCCGATCGGATGCCGGCACAGCTGTCGGGCGGGCAGCAGCAGCGCGTCGCGCTGGCCCGTGCGATCGCGTTCGAGCCCCGTGTGCTCCTGCTCGACGAACCGCTGTCGAACCTCGACGCCCGCCTGCGGGAGGACATGCAGGTCGAGCTGAAGGAGCTGCACCGCACGCTCGGCCTGACCACCGTGTTCGTCACCCACGACCAGGAGGAGGCGATGAGCCTCTCCGACCGCATCGTCCTGATGAACGGCGGTGTGATCGAGCAGGAGGGCGCACCGGCCGAGCTCTACGGCGCGCCGCGCACCCCGTTCGCCGCCGACTTCATCGGCGCGGCCAACCTGCTCCCGGCCACCCGCTCCGGTGCGGTCGCCACGCTCGACGGCACCGCGATCTCAGTGCCGATGACCGGCGCAGGACCCGATGGCGCAGGAGAAGTGGTGCTCCGTCAGGAAGACCTGCGCCTCTCCCCCGTCGTCGGCCCCGACGCCCCGGTGAGCGTCGAGGTCGTCACACACGTCTACCGCGGAGCGGACATCGTCTACATCGTCGAGCTCGCGGGCAAGCGGATGCGCGTCGTGCGTCCGCGGCACGAGGAGCCGATCCCCGAGGGCACGGCCGGTCTCGGCTGGCGTGAGGGTGCCGTGCTCTGGATCGCCGCCGCCTGACGGCCGGATCCGCTCCTCGTCGGAGGTCGTCCTCCGACGAGGAGCAGTCGGTCATAGGATCGCGGCATGGCCGAAGAAGTACCCTCCTCCCCCGACGCTCCCCGCGATTCCTCCCGCCGAGGCTTCTTCAAGGTGGGCGGGGCCGCCCTCGCCGGCGCCGTGATCGGTGGAGCCGGGGGCGCGGCCATCGGAGCATCGATCGCCGGCAACGCGCGTGACGGATTCGCGGCCGAACCCGATCAGTTCGCCGCCCTCACCCCGCGCAGCGAACCGGGCTTCGACCACCTCGTCGTCGTGATGGGCGAGAACCGCTCGTTCGACAACCTCCTCGGATATCTGTACTCGAAGGAGAGCCTGCCGCAGGGGGAGAAGTTCGAGGGCCTCGCCTTCGGCTCCTACAGCAACACCGCCTCCGACGGCACGGTCGTCGACGCCCATGTGTACGAGGGCGACACCGACCGCATCATGAGCCTCCCCGATCCGGATCCGGGCGAGGAGTATCCGCACGTCAACACCCAGATCTTCGGCACGGTCGACCCTCCGACGAACGCCGACCTCTTCGTCGACGAGATGACCGCGCCCTTCAATGCCCCGACGCACGGCGAGAAGGCCACGATGTCGGGGTTCCTCGAGGACTACATCATCAACTTCCGTCGGCTGCGCAAAGGCGTCGCCCCGAAGCCCGAAGAGGCCGCGCACATCATGGGCTCCTTCTCCCCCGAGATGCTGCCGGTGCTGTCGACGCTCGCTGCGGAGTTCGCGGTGTTCGACCACTGGTACGCCGGCGTCCCCTCCCAGACCTTCTGCAACCGCTCGTTCTTCCACGCCTCCACATCTCACGGGTTCGTGACCAATCAGGCGGGCGGCGGCTACCGCAAGTGGCTGGATGCGCCGGCAGCGCCCACGGTGTTCAACCGGCTCGAAGACAAGAAGGTGAGCTGGAAGATCTACATCGACAAGCTCCAGCTCGTCTCGTTCACCGGGATGCTGCATGCGGCGGTGCTGGAGAAGTACTGGCGCACCGAGCACTTCGGCACGATGGAGGACTTCTACGCCGAGGCGAAGGCCGGGAAGCTCCCCGCGTACGCCTTCATCGAGCCGCGGATGGTCTACGACCACAACGACTTCCATCCCCCGTTCGGATCGCCCCGAGAGAGCGAGGTCGACGGCGAGGCTGTGTTCGACAGCGCCATCTCAGATGTGCGGGCCGGCGACCGCCTCATCCACGACATCTACGAGGCGGTGCGCACGAGCTCCTCCCCGAAGGGTTCCAACGCCGTCAACACCTTGCTGCTGATCACGTTCGACGAGCACGGTGGCTGCTACGACCATGTGCCGCCCCCTGCCGTGACCAAGCCCACACCCGAGACCGGACCGGGCGAGATGGGTTTCACGTTCGATCGACTCGGATGCCGGGTGCCGGCGATCGCCGTGTCGGCCTACACGAAGCGCGGCAGCATCATCCACGACGAGATGCACCACGGTTCGGTCACCGCCACCCTGTCGCGCCTGCACGGTCTCGAGCCGCTCAACGACCGCGATCAGTCCGCGAACACGCTGCTGAACGTCGTGAACCTCGACAAGCCGCGGCATCCGTCCGACTGGCCGGTCACCACCCCGGCCTACACGCCGCCGAATCCGGAGGACTCCGCGCCGCAGCCCGGGGAGAAAGACCAGCTGAAGCCGCTCACGCCGCCCGCGCGCGGCCTGCTGGGTCTGCTCCTGGCGCGATACGGCAAGCCCGGCGAACCGGAGCCGGAGACCTTCGCCGACGCCTACAAGCTCCTGCACGAGCACGGCGAGGAGCTGTTCGGCCCGCCGACGGGCAGCTGACCCGCGCTCCAAGGGTGCACCGGGCGGAAACTCATCCGCATCGCTCTACCGCAACATGTCCGACCTCATCGGCGACCGAAAACGGTCTCGACGTTTCAAATCGCGAGCCCACAGTGAATCGGCCGTGTAGGTGTGCGGAACGACACGAAGGGATCATCCCAGCGTGGGTTGCAGGCGTAGTCTCGATCGATCCATGCCCACGGATCTCTGGGGCGCAGCCGACCCGCCATACGGGCATGCAGACCGCGTCGACCAGCTCCAAGGATCCCAGCACGCGCCGACGAAACCCAGGGCGACGCGGAGCACCCGAAGCCGGGCATCGTCTGTGCGCTCTTCATTCAGCACTCGGACCGAGGAGAGTTCTCTGAGCTGAGGTTTCATTCCCTGGAACCAGGTGGCAGCGACACCGTCACCCCCGCTTCGATCGATGAGGGCGGCGACCTGGCAGACCAGTCGCAGCTGCCGAACCGTATTCGATAACGGGAACCGCTCCCTTCCGCCGGCTCGCGCACCGCACGCGTTATGTTGACGGTCTTCGCGGTGACGAGCTCGATCGCTGGACGGAGCGGCGGAAATCTCAGTCGGTCGCCAGGGCTTTGTCTGTCGGCCAGACACCCTACAGACACGGAGCTAACGGGTCGGAGACACTGAGGCTTCCGGTTCTTCAATGAGAGGAGGTCATGACGAGGAAGTTCTTGAGGGCATTGTCAGGCGGGGCCACAACGGTGATAGGCCAGGGTGATCATCGGGAGCATTGAAAACCAGATCTCCCGATGATCGAGCCGCAAGTGCTACGTTCCATCTATGGTGGTGTGGATCGTGTACTTGGAAAATACTCCTGGTTTCATCGGCGTGTTCGACGCTGAAGATGACGCGTACGAATTCCAGGAGAGTTACGCAGCTGACAGCGGCCTCTCCGTTCTGCTTACCCCTGTTACTGTGCCCTACCGGGCCACAGGAAAAAATGCGTCTCTCTACTCACAATAGACGCCATAAGTGCGCAACGCGCTTCATTCGGCGACTATCTTGAAGCAATTTCAACTCCACGACCGTAAGGTCGGTCTTCTTATCACGGGATCGCTGATCCTCGGGATGATGGCAGCCGGTGGCCCGGCCTACGCAGCCTCTTCGGGGAGCGATGAACTCGATCTCCCGCCGCTCACAGCGACAAGTTCGGAGAATGTCCCGGACGAATGTCTCGTCTACCCAGAAAGGAACGCCACTTCCGGCTGACGCCTTTTTGCCGTGGGAAATATGTGGAAACGATCCTCCGCAAAAGGGCTTCCCCACGGCGGGGTTGGCGCGAAGCCAGCTATTTCTAGTTGTTGGGGAGCGGTAACAAAGACGTTCATCGGGTCAATCGTCTTCATGCACAATGGGTGGATTTGGGTTGCTGTAACCGAGGCCTTCGAGAGTTTTGGCACCGGGAATATGGAGCAGAAGAGTGTCCTTTACAAATGCAATGGGACTGGGCAGCACACGTTCCGCGTTGTGTCGTACTTCAAAGCCTCCGGGGCGAAGGATGTCATCGCTGCGGAGGCTCCGCATAGCTCAGGTGACTACAAGCTCCAGTGTGGCTAGAGGACTACTCGACCTCAGGATGCGCTGAGCAATCGCTGCAAAGAGCCGAATGCCACCCTCACTCCCAAAGTTCCCCGCGACCCGGCGCACTGAAGCCGCGAGCATGCGGGGGGAGTGAACGGTATGCCGGGTCGCGCTCGGTGAACGCTCCGGCTGCCGCCAGCCACGGCATCGCACGATTGCTACGATCCGGTCGCCGTCGCCGGACGTAGCGTGCAGAACGCCGAGGGTCCTCACGGGTCCTCGGCGTTCTACGTTTCCCGGTGGTTAGCTCCAACCGAGTGCCCGACACGCGCCCAAGCTTCGACTCCGCGGTTTCCAGACTCACGCCGCAGGCCATCCGCGAAGATGGGTCGGGCTTCATCGGCGTCGCCGGCGACCAGGTGCATGGTGTTGTACTCGGCACCGAGGGTCGATCTCCCGCGCGACCTCAGCCAGGTATCGGTCGATCTCTTGCGCGGCGGCCTCACGACTTCAGGTCGGGGATGAGCCTCTTGCCCAGATCGACCGTGTCATCGATCTCGTAGCCGAGCCGCCGGTAGAAGTCGACCACCTGCGCGTTGCCCGCACGCACCTGCAGATTCACCTTCGGGCAGCCCAGGTCGCGCAGACGGGTCTCGACGTGGGTCACGAGCTCCCTGCCCACCCCGAGCCCACGGGAGTCGAGCTGCGTGGCGAGGTAGTTCATCCACCCGCGATGCCCGTCGTAGCCCGCCATGACCGCGCCGAGGATGCGCCCGGTCTCGTCCTCCGCCACGACGAAGAGCTCGGGCTGCACCGTCAGCTTCCGCGCGATGTCCTTCCGAGGATCGTTCCACGGTCGCGTGAGCCCTGCGTCCGCCCACAGGGCGACGACGGCGTCGGTGTCTTCAGGCTGGAACGGTCGGATGCGCACAGGTCCAGCCTCCCAGATCCGATCCTCCCGCGAGAGTCAGCCCTCGCGGGAGAACGTGATGTGCGTGACGCCGGACTCCGCGACCT
This sequence comes from Microbacterium sp. Root322, assembly GCF_001425645.1. Classification (NCBI taxonomy): domain Bacteria; kingdom Bacillati; phylum Actinomycetota; class Actinomycetes; order Micrococcales; family Microbacteriaceae; genus Microbacterium; species Microbacterium sp. Root322. The sequence goes on from NZ_LMCS01000002.1 coordinate 1,296,584, forward strand.
CCGAGGTGACGCGATAGCCGGACTCGAACCCGCGCAGGTCGTCCCACAGACGGATCCCGCTCCCGATGAGGATGGGGGTGATGCCGACGTGCAGCTCGTCGACGAGACCGGCACGCAGATACTCCCGCACCGTGGTCGGCCCGCCTCCGACGCGCACGTCGCGTCCATCCGCAGCAGCCACCGCCGTGCGCAGCGCCTCGTCCGGCGCGGCCGAGAGGAAGTGGAAGCTCGTGCCGTTGGCGAACTCGATCGACGGCCGCGGGGTGTGGGTCAGCACGAACACCGGAGCGTGGAACGGCGGCTCCTCTCCCCACCACCCACGCCAGTCGGGGTCGTCGGGGTTCGCGTGGAGCCCGAACATCCCGGCGCCCATGATCTCGGCGCCGATGTTCTCGAAGTAGTGCGCGGCGTACTTCTCATCGACACCGGTGGTGCCGGCGCCACTGGTGTCGAGGAAGACGCGTTCGTGGAAGGTGCGGGTGGCCGTGTACGCAGCGGTCAGTCTTCCCCAGTCCTCCCCGAATGGGTTCTCCGGAGTCTGATCGGTCGTCGTGGCGAAGCCATCGAGCGAGATGTTGAGATCGACGCGAACACGGGTCATCGCTGCCTCCGGAGCTGCGCGGGGTGACGGTGCGTCCATCGACGCGCCGTCACCCAGCGTCAGGGTTCCACGACGCCGTGTCAAGGAGGTGGGTCGTGATCAGACCGGATCGCCCTGGACCGGCCCTTCGGTGTTCGGCTTCCAGCCCAGCGCCGGGGCCACATGCTTCGCGAACGCCTCCAGCACGTGCAGGTTGTACTCCGGTCCGAGCTGGTTCGGGATCGTCAGCATCAGGGTGTCCGCGGCCATCACCGCCTCGTCCTGTCGAAGCTGCTCGATCAGCACGTCGGGCTCGGCCGCATAGGTCTTGCCGAACGTGGAGCGGAACCCGTCGATGATGCCGATCTGATCCGCATTCTCCTCGCTCCGAAGGCCGAAGTAGGCGCGGTCCATGTCGGAGACCAGCGGGAACACACTGCGGCTGACCGAGACGCGCGGGGTACCGGTGTGCCCGGCCTCCTTGTATGCGGACCGGAAGAGGTCGATCTGCTCACGCTGCAGTTCGTGGAACGGCTGCCCCGTGGCCTCGGTGACGAGGGTCGAGCTCATCATGTTGAGGCCCTTGCGACCCGTCTCGATCGCGGTCGGGCGCGAACCCGATCCCCACCAGATGTGATCACGGAGTGTCGGCGACTGCGGCTCGATCGCGAGATAGCGCCCAGCCCCCACCATGCGCGGGTCACCGGGGGCGATTCCCTCCCCGTCGATCGCACGCAGGAACAGGTCGAACTTCTCCCGGGCGATGACGCTTCCGCGCTCGGTGTCCTCCTCATCGACGTAGCCGAACGTCTCGTATCCGCGCAGAGCCGTCTCGGGTGAACCACGGCTCACGCCGAGCGCAATACGACCGTCGGAGATCAGGTCGAGAGCGGCCGCCTCCTCCGCGAACTGGAACGGGTTCTCGTAGCGCATGTCGATCACGCCCGTGCCGACCTCGATGCGCTTCGTGCGCGCCGCCATGGCCGCCAGCAGCGGCATCGGCGAGGCGGCCTGACGCGCCCAGTGGTGCACGCGCACGTAGGCGCCGTTCACACCGATCTCGTCGGCGCCCTCGGCGATCTCGATGGTCTGCTTCAGCATGTCGCCCGCTGTGCGGGTCGCTGAGCCGGGCACATCCGCGTAGTGCCCGAAGGAGAGGAATCCGAAAGCCTTCATGATCCATTCCAACGCATAGATCTGGGGACTATTCCCCCGGCACCAAGATGCCGTCGAACACCAGGGAGCGGATGCGGGGCTCGAGCTCGGCCCACAGATCCGGCAACGGCACCTCGAAGAGGTCGGCCAGCGCCGAGGCGATCTGCACGACGGTGAGTTCGCCGTCGCAGGCGCCGACGAACCCGGCGAGCGCGGGATCGACGTTCACCGTGCGGGCGAAACCGCCGCCCTGTCGCAGCTCGATGACGCTGGGGTCGTCGTTGCCCGGCAGCAGGTGGCGCGCCTCGGTCACGTCCGGAGCCGTCACCAGGGTCGAGGGAATGCCCTCGGCGAGCAAATCGTGGGCGGCGAGGCCCGTGCCCAGAGCGGTCCCGACGTTCGAGACCTGCTGGGCGATCCTCTCCGTGCGCCGAAGCGGATGCTCCGATGCCCCGCGGCGCATCAGCACGTAGCCGAAGCCGATCGACGTCACGCCTCGGGCGGCGAAGTCGTCGAGCCAGGCGGTCAGCAGCGGTGTGAAAGCCGGGTCGCGCGGCGTCGTCCCCCCGTCACGGATCCACAGCTCGGCATACCCGAGCGGGGTCAGCTCCTCGCGTTCGATCACCCAGAGGTCGAGCTCGCTCGGCACCCAGGCATCGAGACGGGCGAGGCCGGTGATGCCGGACCTGGACTCCCAGTTGCCGAGCAGCTGCGCGATGCCGTTCTGCGTGAGGTACGCAGGCGCGCTCCGCACGAACTGCTCGACCAGCGCATCGCCCACCAGTCCGCCGTCTCGGTACTCGTAGGCCGGGACCCCCTCCACCCGCGGCGTGATGACGAACGGCGGGTTGGAGACGATCAGGTCGAAGGCCTCTCCCGCGACGGGCTCGAACATGCTGCCGTGCCGGAACTCGATGTTGACCACCCCGTTGAGGCGGGCGTTGAGTTCCGCGAAGGCCAGGGCGCGCTGCGAGATGTCGGTCGCGATCACCGTGCCGGCGCGACGGGCGACGAGGAGCGCCTGGATACCGCAGCCGGTGCCCAGATCGAGAGCCCGATCGACCTGGATGGGAACGATCGTCTCGGCGAGCGTGCGCGACGCTCCCCCGACCCCGAGCACATGGTCGGCAGGAAGAGGGCCATCGAGCGCCACCTCGTCCAGGTCGCTGGCGATCCACCACTCCCCGACACCATCCGCATCGACGAAAGACTGCGGGCGCAGCAGCGCGGTCGGGGTCACCGTTTCGGCGTCGGAGGTACCCAGGCCGAGAGCCACGAGCCCGTCCACTCCGAGGTGCGGCAACGCGGCGGCGACGGCCGCCCGCGGCTGCGGCTTCCCGAGCACGAGCAACCGCCCGAGCGTCGCCAGCACGCCGGAGTCGCCGGCGATGGCGCGCAGGATCGGCTCGTGCATGCCGCGCGCGAGAGCGTCGTCCGCTTCCTCGCCCCACAGACGACGTAGCGGCTCGGAACGGAGGTCGGCGGCGTCGAGATCGGCGGCGAGCGCGGCGCAGCGAAGGGGGTCTGGGAGCGGTGCGGGGGTGTCGGACACGGCCGTCACTCTACGCGTCTTCAGGGTTCTCTTTCCTTGCGCCTCCTAGAATCGGGAGGTCAGTACTCACGATCAGCCCGTCTCCGGGCGTTCGAGGAAGACCTCCATGACCGCGATCACCCCCGAGCACGGCCTCCGTGCGCGCCTTCGAAGGCTCGCAAGCAGGACCGCTGTTCTCGCGATCGCGCTGGGCGCCTGCGCGGTCGTCGTCCCGAGCGCGGCCAGTGCAGCCGGGGCATCGGGTGCGGACGACGATGCACGGGTGGGCTTCCACATCTCTGCGGGCCTGCGCGGCCTCGTCGCCCCCGGCTCCGCGACCACGGCGATGCTCACGGTGCAGAACGACACCGAGTCGAAGCTCTCCGGCGGTCAGGTGCAGGTGGAGCTCAGCAGGACGCCGCTGACGGATGAGGCCTCTGTCTCGAGCTGGCTCGACGACGGCACGGCCCCGGGCGAGTTCGACGCCATCGGCTCCGACACGACGGCAGCCCTCGATGCCGGAGAATCGGCCATGACCACGGTCTTCGTGCCGGCCGAGACCCTCGGGGCCCTCGCTCCGGGCGTCTACCCGCTGCGGGCGGAGCTCACCGGCGCGAAGACGCAGAACACCGACGACGATGACGCAGCGGCGACCACCGCCACCAGTGTGCTGGTCGTCGCCGATTCTCAGACCGCTCAGGTCGGGGTGCTCGTCCCCATCACGGCGACGCCCGAGGGCGGTGCTCTGCTCAGTTCGGACGAGCTCGCTGCCCTCACCGGCCCCGAGGGCGCTCTCACCGCTCAGCTCGACGGTGTGGCGGGCACCACCGCGGTCCTTGCGATCGATCCCGCCATCGTCGCGGCCATCCGCGCTCTCGGTTCCGCGGCGCCCGAGAGCGCCCAGGACTGGCTGCGTCGCCTCGATGCCCTGCCCAATGCGCGGTTCGCGTTGCAGTTCGGCGATGCTGATGCCGCGGCCCAGGCGCAGGCGGGTCTGCCCGAACTCCTGCAGCCGACGACGCTGGCCCCGTTCCTCAATGCGGCGAACTTCTCGCAGACCCCGGCCACGCCTGCGCCGACCGGCACCCCGGCCACGACACCCAAGCCGACGCCCGGCCCGACCGGGACACCACAGCTGCCCGACGACGAGGAGCTCACCGCGATCGACGGCGCGCTCGCTCAGATCCTGTGGCCGGACGACGAGCTCAGCGAGGATGACCTGGCCGCTTTCACGAGGTATCTCGGTGAGGGCACGACCACGATCGTCTCCTCCACCGCCGTCGGCGGGCAGAGCGCGGCGCACGCCACTGCCGGCGGAAACGACCTGCTGGTCACGGACACCGCTCTGTCCGAGTCCCTGTCGGAGGTTGCGGCCGAGTCCGATCAGGTGGATCGCCAGCGTCTGCTCGCCGAGGCATCCGCCCTGCTCCTGCTGGCAGCGGATCGCGTGGCCGGTGCTCCGCTGCTGATCGGTCTCGACCGTGATGAGAACCGTGACGCCGATGCGCTGCGCGATGCGATCTCCTCCGCCGACTCGATCGGTTTCGAGCTGTCGGCGCTGCGTGCGACTCCGGCGATCCCCGCCTCCGTCACAGCCCAAGCCGACCCGGCACGAGCCACAGCGGTGACCGACCTCCTCGCCGACGAAGCAGCACTCACCGCCTTCTCATCGATGCTCAGTGATCCGCAGGTCCTGCTGAGCCCCGAGCGCATCCGCATCCTGCGCACGCTGGCCGTCGGGACACCGGCGAGCGCCTTCGCCAAGAACGTCGAGAAGCACCAGAAGCGCACCACGCAGACGCTGAGCGCCGTGAGCACACCGCCGTCCAGCACCATCCAGCTGCTGACCGCCAACGCCGACCTGCCCATCGCCGTGCGCAACGACCTTCCGTGGCCGGTGACGGTTCAGCTCTTCGTCTCGCCGACCGATCCGCGTCTCGAGGTCACACCGATGACGGAGACGGTGGTCGAGGCCAACTCCACCAAGCGGGTCAAGGTCCCCGTGTCGGCACGCGTCGGCAGTGGCGAAGTCGACCTGCGGCTCAGCCTGTACAGCCCCACCGGCGTGCAGATCCAAGGCCAGGAGGAGATCCGGGTCGCCGTCCGTGCCGAGTGGGAGACCATCGGCCTGATCGTCTTCGGAGGGCTCGCCGTCGTCCTGATCGCGCTCGGCGTGATCCGCACCGTGCGCCGCAAGCGCCACGAAGCAGCCGAAGAGGCCGCCGTCGAAGCCGAGATCGAGACGCTCGAAGAGGGTGCCGTGCACACACGACCGGATGCCACCGCGACCGAAGACAAGAATGAGTAGCCTCGGCCGCGCGAGCGCCATCATCGGCGCGGGCACCCTCGTCTCCCGCCTGACCGGTCTGCTGCGCAGCATCGTGCTCGTCGCGGTGATCGGCTCTCTCGGGTCGCAGGCGGCTGATGCGTTCACCTACGCGAATCAGCTGCCCAACAGCGTCTTCTCTCTGATCTCCGTCGGAATCCTCACGGCGGTCATCGTCCCCCAGATCGTCAAGGCGACGGCGGATGCCGATGGCGGCAATGCCTTCATCTCGAAGCTGTTCACCCTGGGCACCGTCGTCCTGGTCGTGGTGACGGGAATCGCAACGGCGGCGGCACCGTGGCTGGTGCACCTGGTCGCCGGTAGAGCGACCGAGGCCACCCTCGCCCTCGCCACGGCACTCGCCTACTGGTGCCTGCCTCAGATCCTCCTCTACGGTCTCTACGCGATGCTGGGCGAAGCCCTCAACGCGCGGAAGATCTTCGGTCCCTTCACCTGGGCGCCTGTCGTCAACAACATCGTCTCGATCGTCGGCTTCCTCGCGCTCGGCGCGCTGTTCGGTCCCGTCTCCACGAAGGCCACCGACTGGACGCCGGAGATGATCACCCTGCTCGGCGGCACGGCCACGCTGGGCATCGCGCTGCAGGCCGTCGTCCTGCTCATCTTCTGGCGTCGCACGGGCCTCGCTCTCAAGCCCGACTTCCGTTGGCGCGGTGTCGGTCTCGGCAACGTCGGCCGCCTAGCCGGCTGGACCTTCCTCATGGCTTTCGCGAGCCTGTCTGCCGGAGTTCTCCAGGGCTACATCGTCAGTGAGGTCGCCGGTCTCGGTGCCTCCGCCACCGTGACCGCGAACGCGTGGCTGATCTTCATGCTCCCGTATTCCGTCATCGTGCTCTCGATCGGAACCCCCTACTTCACCCAGATCAGCGCGCACGCGGCTGCCGGTCGCGACGACGACGTCCGCGCCGACATCGCGCAGAGCATCCGCACGCTGCTCTTCTTCATCGTCGCGGCCACCGCGGCCGTCGCCGCCGCGGCCATCCCGGCATCTCGGGTGTTCACCGAGTCCGCCGAAGACGCCCAAGCCGCCGCAATGGTGCTGCTCGCCTACCTCGTCGGGCTCATTCCTCTCACGATCCTCTTCATCGTGCAGCGCACCTTCTACGCCTACGACGACACGAAGACCCCGTTCTGGTTCACGATCTTCCAGTGCGTCCTCATCGTGGTCACCGCCCTGGCCGCGCTCGGTCTGCGCGAAGCCGGGATCATCCCTCTCACCTCTCTCGCCGCGGCGATCGCCCTCGGCCAGTCGATCGCGAGCATCCTGCAGACGATCGTCGCCACCTGGCTGCTGCACAAGAAGATCGGCGGTCTGAGGATTCGTTCGTGGATCACGGCCATCGGTCGCTTCACGATCGCCGCGATCCCGGCAGGATCCGCCGGATGGGGAACGTTCCAGCTTCTCGGCGGCACCACGGGTTGGGCCACCTCCGGCGTCATCCCCGCCACCCTCGCGACCGCGATGGTCGGCCTCGCCGTCGTGATCGTCTACATCGCGATCCTCGCCATCATGCGTGCCCCCGAGCTCACGGCCGGCCGCGCGCTGGTCCGTCGCTTCCTCCCCGGTCGCTGATCGGCGCACAGAGCCTTCTCCCAGTCCGGCGGCACACAGTGTGCGGGGAATGCCTCGCGGTTACCATGGGTTGAAGCACTCGAAGGTCATTCGACTGCAGTTTCAAAGACGGAGAGCACATGCGTCAGGTCATCATCATCGGCTCCGGCCCCGCCGGATTCACGGCGGCCATCTACGCCGCCAGGGCGAACCTCAAGCCGCTGCTCATCGCGAGCTCGGTCGAGGTCGGCGGCGAGTTGATGAACACCACCGAGGTGGAGAACTACCCGGGCTTCCCCGAGGGCATCCAGGGACCGGAGCTCATGGCCAAGTTCCAGGAGCAGGCGGAGAAGTTCGGCACCGAGGTCGTCTACGACGACGTCACCGAGCTGCAGCTCGACGGCCCCGTCAAGAAGGTCATCCTCGGCAGCGGTGCGGAGCACGAGACCCAGTCGCTGATCTACGCGACGGGCTCGGCCTACCGCAAGCTCAACATCGACGGTGAGGAGCGCCTCTCTGGCTACGGCGTCTCCTGGTGCGCCACGTGCGACGGCTTCTTCTTCCGCGAGAAGACGATCGCCGTCGTCGGCGGCGGCGACTCCGCGATGGAAGAGGCCACGTTCCTCACGCGCTTCGCCGACAAGGTCTACGTCATCCACCGCAAGGACACCCTGCGGGCCTCGAAGATCATGCAGGAGCGCGCCTTCGCGAACGAGAAGATCGAGTTCGTGTGGAACAGCGAGGTCGCCGAGGTCCTCGGTGGCGACTCCGTGACGGGTGTGCAGCTGCGCTCCACGGTCGACGGCACGCTCCGTGACCTCCCGCTCGACGGGCTCTTCATCGCGATCGGCAACGACCCGCGCACGCACCTCGTGCACGACAAGCTCGAGCTGACGCCCGAGGGCACCATCTGGGTCGACGGACGCTCGTCGAAGACCTCGGTTCCGGGTGTCTTCGCTGCGGGTGACGTCATCGACCCCACCTACCGTCAGGCCATCACGGCTGCCGGCAGCGGCACGGTCGCCGCGCTCGATGCGGAGCACTTCCTCGCAGACCTGGAGGACGCGTCCGTGGAGGTCCCGGCCGCCGAGGCCGCCGAGGTCCTCACCGCCAGGGCATAGGCCGGGAACACTTTTCCCTCGTCGGCTGTTGTAGCAGACGAACCTCGAATCAAGGAGAACTCTGATGAGTGCAAAGGCTACGAGCCAGGCGACCTGGGAGCAGGACGTTCTGCAGGCCGAAGGTCCCGTGCTGGTGGACTTCTGGGCCGAGTGGTGCGGTCCGTGTCGCATGGTCGCGCCGGTTCTGGACGAGATCCAGGCCGACAACCCCGACAAGATCACGATCCTCAAGCTCAACGTCGACGAGAACCCCGAGCTGGCGATGAAGTACCAGATCACGTCGATCCCGGCGATGAAGGTGTTCCACGGTGGTGAGGTCAAGACGACCATCATCGGCGCCAAGCCCAAGTTCGCTCTCGAGAAGGACCTCGCCGCTTTCATCGGCTGATCCTGCGATTCGAAAGGGCCGTACCTCCCGGGGAGGTACGGCCCTTTCTTCGTCTCCGTGCCCCGTGTCGTGCGCGATGCGCCTCTCCGTCAGTCTTTGTCGTACACCGAGACGGGTAATAGTCCACGGGCAGCACGGGCTCGATCGACGAGGAGCTGGATCACTGCGGTCTTGCCCGCGTTGTATGACTCCTCGCCCATTCGCGAGGCATCGACAGCAGCGTGCTTCGCGCGTTCGTAGAGCTCGGCATCTTCCGGGTTCTGCAGCAGCCAGTCCCGAAGGATCCTCTGGTTCACCTCATCCCACCCGAACGCCTCGAAGAAGTGGGCGATTCGAGTGCGCACGCCGTCCTCCTCGAAGACCATGACCTGGTGGCTTCGCACTCCGCTCCCGAGCCGCCACCCGACGGTCTCGAGGGCAGGCAGATGCCGGTCGAGGTCCTCCTCGTCGGCGATCCGCACCGCGACATCGATGATCGGCTTGGCACTCATCCCCGGGATGCTGGTCGAGCCGATGTGCTCGACGATCCAGTTCGGATTCCCCTGCGTCCGCAGCTCTGCCGCGACCCTCCGGAAGGCGTCCGGCCAGGCCGGATCGTACGGATCGAGGACGGCCTCCACGTCAGGAGGCGTCGGCGACGGACGGATCCCAGCGGCGGTGGCGCTGCTTCTCGTCCAACAGGCCCCAGACGGCGGAGGTCAGCTCCGGGTACTCCAGTGCGATCTGTCGCAGCACACGATAGTGGCGGGCCGCGTTGGGACGCACGCCGTCATTCGCATTGATGTTGTCGGCGCGAAGAAGGTAGACGACGAGCTCGTCGACGCTCGGGAGCTCCTCCATGAACTCCCACGGATCCTCGCCTCCGAGCAGGCGCTCCTGGATGAGGACCGCGAGTTCGTCGGCCGCTTCGGCCCGCAGCACTTCCAGGCTGGCGCGACGCTGTACGGACTCGGTCATGCTTCAAGCCTACGTCGGCTGGGGACCCCTCCGGCGCTGCACCTTCATGTTCTCTGTCATCTCCTCGAGCTCTTTCCCCTTGGTCTCCGGCACCTTGAAGAAGACGAAGAAGAACGACAGAAGCGCGAAGAACGCGTAGAAGCCGTAGGCGAAGGTGAGTCCGATCTCCGCGAAGGCCGGGAACGTCGTGGAGATGAAGAAGTTCGCGACCCACTGCGCCGCAGCGGCCACCGCGAGGGCGCCGGCTCTGATCGAGTTCGGGAAGATCTCGCCGAGCAGAACCCACACGAGCGGGCCCCAGCTCGCGCCGAAGAACACGACGAATCCGTTCGCGCAGACCAGCGCGATGGTGGCCCAGGGGTCGGGGAGTGTCGCCGTCCCCTGCGCGTCCAGCGTGCCGAACGAGAAAGCCACAGCCATGAGGCCGAGGGTCACGGTCATCCCCACCGAGCCCACCAGCAGCATGATCCGTCGACCGATCTTGTCGACCAGCAGGATCGCCACGATCGTCACGACGATGTTCGTGACAGAGGTGATGACGGAGGTGAGCAATGCGCTGGACTCGTCGAAACCCACCGACTGCCAGAGCGTGGTCGAGTAGTAGAAGATGACGTTGATGCCCACGAACTGCTGGAAGACCGACAGCAGGATGCCGATCCAGACGATCGGCTTCAGTCCCAGACGGTTGCCGCGCAGGTCGCGCAAAGACTCGGCGCGTTCGGTGTCGATGGTTCCGGTGATCTCGTCGATCTTCCCCTGGACGTCGACGGTACCGGTGACGGTCTCGAGAACCTCAGCCGCCCTTTTCAGCTCCCCCTTGCGCACCAGGTACCGCGGAGACTCCGGGAGCCGAAGAGACATGAGCCCGTAGACCAACGCGGGGATAGCCGCGACCATGAACATCCACCGCCAGGCCGTGAGACCCCACAACGGCTGATCCGCTGCACCGGCGAGACCGGCGAGCAGCGCGTCTGAGAGCAGCGCAGCGAAGATACCGGTCACGATGGCGAGCTGCTGCAGGGATCCGAGGCGACCGCGAACAGCGGCCGGCGACACCTCAGCGATGTATGCCGGCGCGATGACCGAGGCCGCGCCGACACCGAGTCCACCGATCACTCGCCAGATGATGAGGTCGACGACGCTGAAGGCGAGACCAGAGCCGATAGCGGAGATGAAGAACATCGCCGCTGCGACGACCATCACGGGTATGCGTCCGTACTTGTTGGAGACCGGTCCCGCGAACCAGGCACCCACCGCGCAACCGATGAGAGCGGAGGAGACGGCAAAGCCTTTCAGGGCCGTGCCGAGATCGAACCCGGAGACGTCACCGGCCAGGGCATCCACGGCGCCGTTGATCACGGCCGTGTCGAATCCGAAGAGGAAACCACCCAACGCGGCCGCGATGCTTACCGCGATCACACGGCGCTTGATGGCTACTGGACCGGCTGTACTCGACATGACATCCCCCTCGTCGTCACGATGACGCGAGTCTAGGCTAGCGCTGCCGTGGCCGGGGCCTCACTTCGACGAGCCGTAACCGCTCTCTCCGATCTCCTCCAGGATGCGATTGAGATCCTGGATGGAAGCGAAATCGATCGTGACCTGGCCTTTCCGTGCGCCGAGAGCGATCTTCACGCGGGTGTTGAGTCGGTCACCGAGCTTGCCGGCCACCTCGTCAAGGTATGCGCGGCGCGCACCGGGGGTCGGCTTGACGGACTTGCCGGCGCTGGGCTGCGACTTGGCGGCCTCTTCGGTGGCGCGCACCGAGAGGTCCTCGTTCACGACCTTGTCCGCGAGACGCTGCATCGACTCCGGAGTCTCGAGACTGAGGATGGCTCGCGCGTGCCCCGCGGTCAGCACCCCGGCCGCAACCCGCTGCTGCACGGGTACAGGGAGCTTCAGGAGCCGGATCGTGTTGCTGATCTGCGGACGTGAGCGACCGATGCGTGTGGCCAGCTCCTCCTGAGTGATTCCGAAGTCCTCGAGGAGCTGCTGGTAAGCCGAGGCCTCTTCCAACGGGTTCAGCTCGGAACGGTGGAGGTTCTCCAGCAGGGCGTCACGGAGGAGATCCTCGTCGGCGGTCTCGCGAACGATCGCGGGGATCACTTCGAGCCCGGCCTCACGAGCAGCACGGGTACGTCGCTCCCCCATGATGAGCTCGTACTGGCCCTCGCTGTTCTTGCGGACGACGACGGGCTGGAGCACACCGAACTCACGAACGCTGTGGACGAGCTCGGCGAGATCTTCGGGGTTGAAGTGCGTTCGCGGCTGACGGGGGTTGGCGACGATCGTGTTCGGATCGACCTGGATCAGGTGGATGCCGGGGACGACCTCGAGTTCGGCGGCATCGGCTTCGACCTCGGGTACTGCCTCCGCATTCGCCTGTCGCAGGCTCGCGCCAGGGAAGAACACGTCGACAGGACGCTCTGACTGATCAGTCGTGGGGATGAGGGCGCCGATACCCCGGCCCAGCCCAGTGCGCTTCGCCATCATTTCTCCTTGCTCTGCGTCGCTGTGCGCGATGCGATCTCAACGGCGGCCTCACGGTAGGCGATCGCGCCAGCGGATTGACCGTCGTACGCGATCACGGTCTGCCCGAAGCTCGGGGCCTCCGATACCCGGACCGAACGCGGGATGACCGTCTCCAGCACCTGTTCCGGGAAGTGTGTGCGGACCTCTTCCGCGACCTGCTGCGCGAGGCGTGTGCGACCGTCGAACATGGTCAGCAGGATCGTGGAGAGATGAAGGACGGGATTCAGGTGCTTCTGGATCATCTGGATGCTCCCGAGCAGCTGACTCAGTCCCTCGAGTGCGTAGTACTCGCACTGGATGGGGATGAAGACCTCTGTCGCGGCCGTGAAAGCGTTGATCGTGAGCAGCCCCAGTGATGGAGGGCAGTCGATGATGACGAAGTCCATCGGGTGGTCGGCGAGATACACCTCAAGGGCACGACGTAGGCGATGCTCTCGAGCAACCTGTGCAACCAGCTCGATCTCTGCACCCGCGAGGTGGATGGTGCTCGGCGCACAGAAGAGGTTCGAGTCCTCAGGGGACTCCTGGATGATGTCCGCGAGCGGGAACTCATCGATCAACACGTCGTAGACGCTGGGGACCTCGGCGCTATGCGGCACACCCAATGCTGTGGAGGCGTTGCCCTGCGGATCCAGATCGATGACCAGGACCTTCGCGCCCATTCCTGCCAGGGCCGAGGCGATGTTCACGGCGGTGGTGGTCTTCCCCACACCGCCCTTCTGATTCGACACGGTCAGCACACGGGTTTCCCCGGTGAACTCGACGGTGGCGGCCTCGAGTGCGCGCCTACGGGCGGAGAGGTCAGCGAGTTCCCGCGCGAGCGGTGTATCCATCCCGAACGATCCGTTCGATGACGTCTTCTCGGATTGTTTCACGTGAAACATCCACTCCTTTCGGGGCCGCGTTCCACTCTAATCGCTGGGAGTGACGTTCGATGACGGAGGGGCGCACGGTGCGCTCCATCCCCGGACAGCTGGGGCGCGGGGCACCACTGGAAATTGCGTCCGGATGGCGGTCGCTTTGAGCAGGAACGTCGATGTTTCACGTGAAACGGTCGCGTCCGGGGGCTGTCTACCCCCGTAGGTACGCCGCGTCCATGCGACAAGCGGTGCGTGAGACGCCCGTTCACGTCGGACCTCCCATGACGCTGGGCCCGCGGCGTGACCCGAGCGCTTGCGCTCCTCTGGTCCTGATCCCTCCTCCCCCACATCACCCTTTGCGGACTGCACACACGGATCGCCACACACGTCTGCCGATCGGGCCGCCACACACTCGCACGGAAGTGCGCGTTTCATGCCGGCTGACAACCGAAGGGATACTGGCCGCAGTGAGAACACGTAGGAACACCCATGGCACCATCGACGCCGTTTCACGTGAAACATGTGTTGGGTGGCCGTACGCGCCCGAGGGGATCCCCACAGCCACCGACATGACTCCTGGATGGTGTCCACTCGCGCCGTTTAAGAAGCTCTCACGAGATCCGATCCGGCCCCGTCGCTCTGGCGTTGCAAGCTGACGACGCGTCACCCTCCCCAAGCTGACCGCGCTGCACAAGACCCGTGATCAGGAGTCGCCTGAACGTAGGAGCATTGCACGCAAGAGAGGCGCACCCAGGAGACGGCTGTCGCCGCAGCCGCTGGCCTCTACCGCTCATGGAATCGGTACAGCCGCCCCTCCCTCACCTTCCCGCCACGTCTGCATCACTCTCCACGCTCCTTTTTGCGGCGGCCTTGCGTAGAGGGGTCTTTCACACCAAGAGACGGCGATCGGATGGGTATGTTTCACGTGAAACATGCATCCCTTGATGCTCGAAAGCAGTGGAGGCGAGCGGGGTCGCCCGTACACAAGGGTTCTCCAGCCGCAGAAATCTCTGAAACGCCCATGGCACCAGATCGCACCGCACACCAAGCAAACCACGTCGGGCACGTCCGGCTCGTCAGGTACGTCAGGAACGTCAGGAACGTCAGGAACGTCAGGAACGTCAGGAACGTCAGGAACGTCAGGAACGTCAGGAACGTCAGGAACGTCAGGTACGTCAGGTACGTCAGGTACGTCAGGTACGTCAGGTACGTCAGGTACGTCAGGTACGTCAGCGTTTCACGTGAAACCGAACATGATACGCGTCCGATATCGCAGGTATCTCCCTTCACAGATCCCGCTAGCGCGCACCAATCCGACGAGCCCCTTCCGTCCGACCAGCAACGTCCGCCGCAACAGCAGCTTCTGGAGCGGCAGGCAGCAACCCATCAGCAGCGCCAGTACCACTACCAGCACCAGCGCTGGCACCAGTGACGCAGACCCGCATCCCTTCTAAACTCATTCCTGACGGAGTCCCACCCTGGCGATGGAATCACCCTCGCGCGCGTTTCGATCGACCGGCGATACACCTCTACATACCCAGGTTCACGGCTGGAAGCAACATGGTGCCCAGGTTTCACGTGAAACATGCCAAACGACCTCGACATCCGAATGGGGCAGTGCCGACGAACCAACCTGCCATCAAGGCCATCGAAGCGAACCCAGAGCAGAAGAGTGCCTGATCCTGAACCGATGACGATCGACACTGCAGCGCGAAATCTCATAGCCCCGGGCGAGCGAAGCTAGACGAGGGATCCAGCACCCGACGAACGATCATGTGGACACATCGTCATCAGCGCCGCGCGATGCCCTGATGCCCATCCCCTAGACACGGAAAGCGGGGTGTTTCACGTGAAACACCCCGCCTACCTTTCACAACGAAGCTAGCGAACGCGGGCGCGAACCACCCGAGTGGTCTCGGGGAGGACACCCTCCCCCAACACTTCGACCCTCACTTCTGACAGCCGGAACCTCTTGATCTGCTTCTGAGCCGCATCGATCTCGTTCGGTGCGTTCATCCCCTTGAGGAGCGCGAGCTCACCGCCTTCTCGTACCAGCGGAGCAGTCAACGGGATCAGAGTACGCAGCGCGCTGACGGCTCGAGCAGTCACGACATCGAAGCCATCCCCGGGCTGCACGTCCTCCGCACGAGAACGAAGAACAGTGACGTTGGCGAGTTCCAGAGCATCGACCTGCTCGTTGAGCCAGGTGATCCGCCGCTCCATCGGTTCGACCAGCGTCCACTGCACATCCGGGCGGGCGATCGCGAGCACCAGCCCAGGAAGTCCAGCACCGGAGCCGATATCAGCGACGGAGCCGTGGAAGAGAGGAGCAGCGATCACACTGTTGAGGATGTGTCGCGTCCAGAGCCGTGGCAACTCGAGCGGCCCGATGAGTCCTCGCTCCTCGCCCTCGCGAGCGAGAGCTGCAGTGAACGATCGCGCCACATCGATGCGGTCTCCGAAGAGATCTGCGGCGACAGAAGGTTCAGGCTCCAGCTCACTCATGCGTGGCTCCGATCGAGCGATGTTTCACGTGAAACATCAACGACGGCGAAGAACCGTGTGACGGTCAGCACCCTCACCGTAGGACTCGGAGACCAGACCGCGCTCCGCAGCGATATCGTGCACCAGCTTGCGCTCGTAGCTGGACATCGAAGGCAGGGATGCCTGCGACGAGCCCTCATCGAGCTTCGCGGCAGCGGCGTCGACCAAGGTCTTCAGCTGACGGCGACGAGTGTCGCGTGAGCCGGCGATGTCGAGGATCAGGCGCGAGAACGAGCCGGTCTTGCTCTGCACTGCGAGGCGCGTCAGCTCCTGCAGCGCCTGGACCGTCTCCGGAGCGGAGAGCACTGACAGTGCATCGCCTTCGGCCTCGACCGAGACATAGGCACGTCCCTGACGAACATCCAGGTTGAGGTCACCGTCGATATCGGCGATGTCGAGGAGCTCCTCGAGGTAGTCCGCGGCGACGTCGCCTTCGTTCTCGAGCTGAGCCACGGTGGGCTCGGCGTTGTCGGTCATGGTTTCGCTCATGAACCGCTCCCCTTCTTCTTCGCGCGCTTCTTACCCACCGGCTGCTGGCGCTTCGGTGCTTCTGCCTTCGCCTTCTCAGCCTCTTCGAGCAGACGCTGCTGCTCTGCCTCGTAGGCGGCCATCGGGACGACCTTGCCCGAGGAGTCGAGCGCCTTGCCCTTGCGTGCCAGACGCTCTTCACGAGCCTTGGCGGCTTCCGAACCGGGAGTCGGCATCTCGCGGATGACGAGGAACTGCTGGCCCATGGTCCAGAGGTTCGAGATGAACCAGTACACGACGACACCGAGCGGGAAGAAAATGCCCGAGAAGATGAAGCCGAGCGGCAGAACGTAGAGCATGATCTTCTGCATCTGGTACGCCTGGCCGGTCTTAGCTTCCGGAGACAGGTTCTTCGAGATGATCTGCAGCTGAGTGAAGAACTGCGAGCCGATCATCAGAACGACGAGGGTGACCAGGATGATGATCGCCGTGGTGTTCTGCGCATCGACCGCGTCGCCCAGTGTCTCGTGCAACGACGCCACACCGAAGAGCTTCGCGTCGTAGAACTCCTTTGTCAGCTCAGCGCTCAGCAAACCGACTCCACCGACACCATCGACGGCGTGTTTCTTCACATCGCTCAGCACACTGAAGAGTGAGAAGAAGATCGGCATCTGGACCAGCAGCGGAAGACAGCTCGACATCGGCGTCGTGCCGTGCTTCTTGTAGAGGCCCATGGTCTCGCGGCTCATGGCCTCACGAGAGAGCTGATCCTTCTTTCCGCGGTACTTCTCCTGGACTTTCCGCAGTTCAGGAGCGATTTCCATCATCTTGCGCTGGCTCTTGATCTGCTTCACGAAGAGCGGGATCAGAGCGGCACGGACGACTATGACGAGACCGACGATCGAGAGTACCCAGGTCAGACCGGATGCCGCGGGCAGACCGACAGCGGTGAGAAGCCAGTGCCAGGCGACGAGGATCATCTCGACGACCCACTTGAGCGGCCACAGGATCGTGCCGATCAGGTCGAAGCCACCCGCCGCGGGCGCATCGCTGGGGGTGGTGCTGGCGAGCAGAAGGTCAAGACCCACCGTTCAGTCCTTTCGGGAAGGGACGACGAAACCGTGTGCGGTCAGGTCGTAGCGGAAGTGGTCGTGCGGACGGACGTCATCGACGCCGCCGGTGGTCCAGGGGTTGCAGCGGAGGATGCGCCATGCCGAGAGCGCCGCTCCCTTCACTGCGCCGTGCTGCTGCACCGCACCTACAGCGTAGGCGGAACAGCTGGGGTAGTACGCACAGACATCTCCATACATCGGGGAGATCACCTTGCGATACGCGGTCAGAAACCCCAGCACCAGATTGCGGGGGATCACGGGGATGCTCCGCACCAGGTCCTGCGTGTGCAGATGCGCAGTCCCGACCGACGAAGCCGGAAGGGCGCTCATGCCGACACCGCGTCGGATACCGGCGTCAGCCTGCTCAGACAGCGATCGACATCGGCACGAAGCTCGGCGAACGATGCGGTGGCAGACGCAGGAAGGGCACGGATGACGACATCCGTGCCCTCGGGAACTCGCGGGAGCGCCTCCGCGCACACGGCCTTGAGCCGACGACGCACGGTGTTGCGCACCACAGCGGTGCCCACCTGCTTGCTGATGATGAATCCGAACCTCGCGGCTCTGCTCTCGCCCGTCGTCAACATCGAGGTGATGACGCGCGCCCCGCCACAACGGGAACCACGACGAACGACCAGACGATAGTCGCTCCCGCGGGTCAGCCGATACGGGCGGGCGAGCACAGCAGACTACGCAGAGAGCTCGGTGCGGCCCTTCGCGCGGCGGGCAGCGAGGATGCCGCGACCTGCACGCGTACGCATGCGGGCACGGAAGCCGTGCTTCTTGGCGCGACGACGGTTGTTGGGCTGGAAGGTGCGCTTGCTCATGGAATCACTCCGGGAATGCTGCCACCGGGTTCACTGCGACCGGAGACATGGGGTACTGCCAAAAATGGCATAAGTCAACCAAGTAAGGGTACGTCTTACCGACGCACAGAGCAAATCTGCGCGCTCACGTGGTGGTCTCCCGGTACGAACCGCACAGCCATTATCCACAACCGGACCACGCCCGGCAGGTGCAACACGCGCGCGTATTTTCAAGGGCAGGTTGCCGTTCACAGCCGGGATGACTACCGTGGCATCCTAAGTTATCCACAGGGGGCACGGCACGTCGACCCCGCCTCGATCACTCGTCCGGAGCGTCATGTCATCACCTGCCCAGCCCGACGTCCCCATCTGGACCACGGTGCAGGAGCTTCTGGTCGACGACGATCGAGTCACCCCGCAACTGCAGGGCTTCCTGAGCCTGGCCGTCCCGGCCGGTGTCATGTCGGCCACCCTCTACCTCGAGGTGCCGAACGACCTCACAGCCGCGCAGATCAACAAGAGACTGCGCCTGCCGATCATGGAGGCCCTCTCCCACATCGGTGAAGAGGTCACCTCCTACCGCGTCGTCGTGAACCACGAACTGGCCGAGCAGCAAACGGCACCGATCGCCGTCGGCGACTTCGGCCGGCACGAGCAGGTGCGCGTCGAGTCCCCGATGGAGCAGCCGACGCAGCTGCGCCATGAGTCCCGCCTGAACCCGAAGTACACCTTCGACAACTTCGTCATCGGGCAGTCCAACCGCTTCGCTCATGCTGCGGCGGTCGCTGTCGCCGAAGCGCCGGCCAAGGCGTACAACCCTCTGTTCATCTACGGCGACTCGGGCCTCGGCAAGACGCACCTCCTCCACGCGATCGGCGACTACGCACAGTCCCTCTATGCAGGGGTGAAGGTGCGGTACGTCTCGAGCGAGGAGTTCACGAACGACTTCATCAACTCGATCGCGAACAACCGCGGTGCCGCGTTCCAGGCGCGATACCGCGACGTCGACATCCTCCTGATCGACGACATCCAGTTCCTCCAGGGACGAGCCGAGACTCAGGAAGCCTTCTTCCACACCTTCAACACGCTGCACGACCACAACAAGCAGGTCGTCATCACCAGCGATGTCGCCCCGAAGCACCTGACCGGGTTCGAAGACCGGATGCGCAGCCGCTTCGAGTGGGGTCTCATCACCGATGTGCAGGCGCCCGACCTCGAGACGCGTATCGCGATCCTTCGCAAGAAGGCACAGAGCGAGGCGCTCCACATCCCCGACGAGGTCCTCGAGTACATCGCGACCGTGGTGTCGTCGAACATCCGCGAGCTCGAGGGCGCACTCATCCGTGTGTCGGCATTCGCCAGCCTGAACCGCTCCGCGCTCGACATCTCCCTCGCGCAGACCGTGCTCCGAGACATCATCGACACGGCCGAGGACAACATCATCTCGCCGACCGACATCATCACCGCCACCGCGCAGTACTTCAAGCTCACCGTCGACGACCTGTACGGCTCCAGCCGTTCGCAGCAGATCGCCACCGCCCGACAGATCGCGATGTACCTGTGCCGTGAGCGCACCAGCCTCTCCCTGCCCAAGATCGGGCAGCTGTTCGGCAACCGCGACCACACGACCGTCATGTACGCCTACAAGAAGATCAGCGAGCTCATGAAGGAGCGACGCTCCATCTACAACCAGGTCACAGAGATCACCACGCAGCTCGGCCGACGCTGACACGCCGCGTCTCCGAGAAATGGGGAGGACAGCACCTGATCGGGTGCTGTCCTCCCCATTTTTGTGACACGGACAGGGGTTCTGATCCTCGGATAGATGCCTCTATGCACATGTGGATAACTTGTGGATGAACGTGGATTCGGTCGGGACGAATGTGGGTTGATCACCCAAACCTGTGGATAACTCTGGGAGGGCGGTCCTCGGCCCACAACCCCCCAGCCCCCGGATTCCTCAGGGTTTCCACAACTGACAACTGTGTAGTTCCCTACTCGCTCTTGCTATCCACCGACTTATCCACAGTATCCACAGCTGTTAACACCGTTAAGGAGTTAAGTCATTCAAGGCGCGATCCGATCACCAGACGGTGGGGAGAACCGCCGGACGAACGACAAGAACCTCGGCGTAGGGATACGCCGGAGTGTGGGGCTAGCATGGGAAGCCCTGCACCGGCAGGGCAGACGACAACGCGTCACAGTTCGACGACAAGGGAGCACCCGTGAGGTTTCAGGTCAACCGCGATGTCTTCAGCGAGGCTGTCTCGTTCGTCGTCAAGCTTCTGCCGCAGCGCAACCCCCAGCCGATCCTGGCCGGAGTCCTGATCGAAGCCGATGGTTCCGGTCTGACACTCTCCGCCTTCGACTACGAAGCATCCGCGCGGACGACCATCGAAGCCACGGTGGAGACACCCGGCACGATTCTGGTCCACGGCCGGCTGCTCTCCGACATCGCGAGCCGCCTCCCGAACGCTCCGATCGAGATCGCGGTCGAGGAAGACGGCGGCATCGCCGTCACCTGCGGCTCCGCACGGTTCACACTCGCTGCCATGCCGGTCGAGGAATACCCGTCGATCCCTGAGGTGACGGGTTCTTCCGGTGTGGTTCCCGCCGACGACTTCGGCACCGCCATCTCCCAGGTCGGATTCGCCGCGTCGCGTGACGACGTGACCCCCGTGCTCACCGGTGTGCAGCTCGAAGTCTCCGGACACAACCTCAGCCTCGTCGCGACCGACCGCTACCGCGTCTCGCTGCGGGATGTGCCGTGGGACGGCGAAGCCGTCGAGGCCACCGCACTGGTTCCCGCACGCACGCTCCTCGAAGTGGGTAAGACCTTCGGTCACGCCGGCACGATCCAGGTGGCCTTCTCCGGAGCAGGCGACCGAGAGATCATCGCCTTCACCGCGGGAAACAAGACCGTCACTTCTCTCCTGATCAAGGGCAATTTCCCGCCCGTTCGCCGTCTCTTCCCGGAGCAGACGGATCACTACGC
This sequence comes from Microbacterium sp. Root322, assembly GCF_001425645.1. Classification (NCBI taxonomy): domain Bacteria; kingdom Bacillati; phylum Actinomycetota; class Actinomycetes; order Micrococcales; family Microbacteriaceae; genus Microbacterium; species Microbacterium sp. Root322. The sequence goes on from NZ_LMCS01000002.1 coordinate 1,317,529, forward strand.
GGTCGTCAACACGGCCGACCTGGTCGAGGCCGTCCGCCGAGTTTCTCTCGTTCTGGATCGCGCTGCCCCGCTGCGCTTCACTTTCTCCAGCGACAGCGTCACCATGGATGCTTCCGGGGGAGACCACGCACGCGCCTCCGAATCCGTCGATGCGATCCTCTCCGGCGGCGACGAGGTCACGCTCGGCCTGAACCCGCAGTACCTCATCGAGGCCCTCGGCGCCGTGAAGAGCGAGTTCGTCCGCGTGACGTTCACCTCGAGCGACAACGCCAACAAGCTCAGCCCGGTGCTGATCACGAGTCAGACCTCCGTGGACCAGGCTGGCCTCGACTCGTTCAAGTACCTGCTTCAGCCCAACCTGCTCCTGCGCTGATCCTCTCCGCTACCTCCCTACCCGAAACGTTCCCGGTTCGGCCGGCGCCTTGGCGCTCACATAGATCCTTCGGGAGATGTGGTGCTCCCGGAATGAGCATCGGGAGGGGCCCGCGAAGCGGGAGGGAACCCGCTCTGCGAGCGAGGGGCGCGTCGTCACCTGCGCCCCACATGATAACCAGAGAAGAACCTGTGTCAGACCCCGAAGGTAGGCTGACTCCGTGATTGTGGAGCACCTGAGTCTGGTCGATTTCCGCAATTACGCGACCGCCGAACTCACCCTGCATCGCGGACCGAACGTCCTCGTCGGTCGCAACGGTCAGGGAAAGACGAATCTCGCCGAGGCCATCGTGTTCCTCGCGACGCTCGGATCGCACCGTGTCTCCTCGGATGCGCCGATGGTCCGTGACGGGCAGGAGTTCGCGGTGATCCGCGCGCGACTCTCGCATGGCGAGCGTCGTGTGCTCGCCGAGGTCCAGGTGAACAGGCAAGGATCGAACAAGGCTCGCATCAACGGATCGCCCTCGAAGCCGAACGAACTCCCCCGCTACGCACATGTGGTGCTGTTCGCTCCGGAAGATCTGCAGATCGTGCGCGGCGACCCCTCGGCTCGCCGCCGCTTCACCGATCAGCTCCTCATCCAACGCACTCCGAGGCTCGCGGCCGTCCTCGCCGACTACGATCGTGTGCTCAAACAGCGCAATGCGCTGCTGAAGTCTGCCCGAGCTCGCGGTGTCCGCGGCGAAGGGTTGAGCACGCTGGATGTGTGGGACGACAAGCTCGTCTCTCTCGGGTCGGAGATCATCACGGCACGTCAGCGTCTCGCGGCGGATCTGCAGCAGCCGGTCGCCGATGCCTACGAGGCGATCGCCGGTGCCGATCATCGTCCGGAACTGGAGTGGGCGCTCTCCGTCGGCGGCGGCGACCCCGAAGAGGGAGAAGACGGTGGCGAAGGAGCCGACGGCGCATCGGCCATCGACCGACTCAGCGATCCGCACCGTATCGCCGATCTCTTCCGCGCGTCGCTCGCAGCGAAGCGGTCGAACGAGCTCGATCGCGGGCTGACCCTCACCGGGCCGCACCGGGACGACCTGGTTCTGCGTGTTCGCGATCTCCCTGTGAAGGGCTATGCCTCTCACGGCGAGTCCTGGTCGGTCGCCCTCGCTCTCCGGCTGGCCTCGGCCGAGCTGCTGCGCAGCGAATCCCCCGCCGGCGACCCGGTACTCATCCTCGACGACGTCTTCGCCGAGCTCGACGCCGATCGGCGTCAGCGACTCGCGGCCCTCACGGCCGGCTACGAGCAGGTGGTGGTGACGGCGGCGGTGGAGGAGGATATCCCCGAAGTGCTGCATGCCCACGTGGTGCGCATCAGCGCCGGAACGATCAGCGACGAACGGGAGGCGGCGGATGACTGACGCGGCTTCGACTCCCGCGGCCGAAGTTCCCGAGACGATCGGCACGTACCTGCGCCTTCGCGGCCTGCAGCCGAGCTCCAAGAGTTGGAAGCGCAAACGGCGCATCGCCAACGACGATGACAACGCTCCCTTCACTCCTGGGCGCGATCCTGGTGCTCTCGGCGCGGTGCTCGACAAGCTGAGCCGTGACTCCGGCTGGCAGATCACCCTCGCTCGGGAAGATCTCGTCCGTCAGTGGGCCGATCTCGCCGGCGCCGACACAGCGAAGCACTCCGAACCCGTCTCCCTGGAGCGCGGCCTGCTCACGGTGAAGTGCGACTCGACCGCGTGGGCGAAGAACCTGCAGTTCATGCGGGCCACGATTCTCACGGAGATCGGCCGACGGTATCCCGACGCAGGGGTCCAGAATCTTCGCTTCATCGGACCGGACGTTCCCTCGTGGAAATGGGGTCCCAGAGCCGTTCCAGGACGGGGCCCGCGCGATACCTACGGGTAGGGCACCACGCAAGGGGGTCGAAACGCTCACAGGCCCACACACGGCCGTTGAGCGGCATTTCTCGACGAAACTCCGCTAGAATGGGAGTTCGTGATATCGATGTGGAGAATGCCCTCTGATGACGCCTGAATCCCCTGCTGACGAGACGGAATCGAACACCGGGGGAACCCCCGCAACCGAGGGCACCATTGCACCCAAGGCGAAGCAGCCTGGTGAGTACGGTGCGGATTCGATCCAGATCCTCGAAGGCCTCGAGGCTGTGCGCAAGCGCCCCGGTATGTACATCGGGTCCACCGGGCCTCGAGGACTCCACCACCTGGTCTACGAGATCGTCGACAACTCGGTCGATGAGGCTCTGGCCGGCTACGCCGACACGATCTTCGTCACGATGCTCGCCGATGGCGGCGTGCGCGTCGTCGACAACGGTCGAGGCATCCCGGTCGATCCGCACTCCTCCGACCCGAACAAGTCGACGGTCGAGGTCGTGCTCACGATCCTGCACGCCGGCGGAAAGTTCGGTGGCGGCGCCTACGCCGTCTCCGGTGGTCTGCACGGTGTCGGATCCTCCGTCGTGAACGCGCTGTCGACGCGCTTCGACGTCGAGGTGAAGCAGAAGGGATTCGTCTGGCGGCACAGCTTCGCCGACGGCGGCATCCCGCAGCAGAAGCTCGAGAAGGGCGAGGCGACGGACGAGACCGGAACGAGCATCACGTTCTGGCCGGACTCCTCGATCTTCACCGAGACCATCGAGTTCGACTACGACACGTTGCGCACGCGGTTCCAGCAGATGGCCTTCCTCAACAAGGGCCTCCGCATCGAGCTGCGCGATGAGCGCGAGTCCTCCGCCTACGAGGTCGAGGAAGACGGCTCGACCGTCACCAAGCAGCCGGGAGACGTGTTCTTCTACGAGCGCGGCCTGGTCGACTACGTCGAGTACCTCAACAAGGTGCGTCACGCCGAAGTCGTCAACGACGAGATCATCGCCTTCGAGTCGGAAGACACCGAGCGCAAGATCTCGCTCGAGGTCGCGATGCAGTGGACCACGTCGTATACCGAGAACGTGTTCACCTACGCCAACACGATCAACACCCACGAGGGTGGAACCCACGAAGAGGGCTTCCGCGCGGCACTGACCACCCTGGTCAACAAGTACGCCCGCGCGAACAACCTCCTCAAGGAGAAGGACGACAACCTCTCCGGCGACGACGTGCGCGAGGGACTGACCGCGGTCATCTCGATCAAGCTCGGAGAACCGCAGTTCGAGGGCCAGACGAAGACCAAGCTCGGCAACACCGAAGCCAAGGCCTTCGTGCAGAAGGTCGTCGGCGATCAGCTCGGCGACTGGTTCGAGCGCAACCCGAACCAGGCGAAGAACGTCATCCGCAAGGCGATCGACGCCGCGACCGCCCGCCTCGCCGCGCGGAAGGCGCGAGAGACCGCCCGTCGCAAGAGCGTGTTCGAGTCGGCGGCGATGCCCGACAAGCTCAAGGACTGCACGAGCAAGGACCCGTCGATCAGCGAGATCTTCCTGGTGGAGGGTGACTCGGCCGGTGGTTCCGCGGTGCAGGGTCGCGACCCGCATACGCAGGCGATCCTGGCGCTGCGAGGGAAGATCCTCAACGTCGAGCGCGCGCGTCTGGACAAGGCCCTGGGCAACAAGGAAGTCCAGGCGATGATCCAGGCCTTCGGCACGGGCATCGGTGAAGAGTTCGACATCGAGAAGGCGCGGTATCACAAGATCGTGCTGATGGCCGATGCCGACGTCGACGGCCAGCACATCACCACGCTGCTGCTCACGCTGCTCTTCCGCTACATGCGCGGACTCATCGAGGCCGGTTTCGTGTACCTCGCGATGCCGCCGCTGTACCGCCTGAAGTGGTCGAACTCCGCGCACGAGTACGTGTTCAGCGACGCCGAGCGCGACGCCCTGCTCAAGCACGGCATCGAGAACGGAAAGCGCATCCCGAAGGATGCCGGCATCCAGCGCTACAAGGGTCTCGGCGAGATGAACCCGAAGGAGCTGTGGGAGACGACGATGGATCACACCACGCGCACCCTGCAGCAGATCACCATCGAGGACGCCGCCGCGGCCGACGAGATCTTCAGCGTGCTGATGGGCGAGGACGTCGAGTCCCGACGCAGCTTCATCCAGCGCAACGCCAAGGACGTCCGCTTCCTCGACATCTGATGCCCGCGGGCTCAGACCAGATGTGTGACAGAGAGATTGATTCATGACTGACGAAGAACGCACCGAACCGGAACACGATCACGGCAAGATCGATCAGGTCGACCTGCAGTCGGAGATGCAGCGCAGCTACCTCGACTACGCGATGGCCGTCATCGTGGGGCGCGCGCTCCCCGATGTGCGCGATGGGCTCAAGCCCGTGCACCGCCGTGTGATCTACGGCATGTACGACGGCGGGTTCCGCCCCGACAAGTCGTTCTCGAAGTGCGCCCGTGTGGTGGGCGAGGTCATGGGCCAGTACCACCCGCACGGCGACTCGGCGATCTACGACGCCCTCGTGCGACTGGTGCAGCCGTGGTCGCTGCGGTATCCGCTCGCCCTCGGCCAGGGCAACTTCGGCTCGCCTGGCAACATGGGTGCCGCGGCCCCGCGGTACACCGAGACCAAGATGGCCCCGCTCGCGCTCGAGATGGTGCGCGACATCGAAGAAGACACCGTCGACTTCACCGACAACTACGACGGCCAGACGCAGGAGCCGACGGTCCTGCCGGCCCGGTTCCCGAACCTGCTCGTCAACGGCTCGGTCGGCATCGCGGTCGGCATGGCCACCAACATCCCGCCGCACAACCTGCGCGAGGTGGCCGACGCCGCCCTCTGGGCCCTCGACAACCCCGGCATCTCCCGTGAGGAGCTGCTCGAAGGTCTGATCCAGCGTGTTCCCGGACCGGACTTCCCGACCGGCGCGCAGATTCTCGGGAACAAGGGCATCCACGAGGCGTACCGCACCGGTCGCGGCTCGATCACGATGCGCGCGGTCGTCAACGTGGAGGAGATCCAGGGTCGTACCTGCCTCGTCATCACCGAGCTGCCCTACCAGGTGAACCCCGACAACGTGGCCGTGAAGATCGGCGACCTCGCCCGCGACGGCAAGATCACCGGTATCGCCGACATCCGCGACGAGTCTTCCGACCGCACCGGACAGCGTCTGGTCGTCGTGCTCAAGCGCGACGCCGTCGCGAAGGTCGTGCTGAACAACCTGTACAAGCACACCCAGCTGCAGGAGAACTTCGGCGCGAACATGCTCGCGATCGTCGACGGTGTGCCGCGCACCCTCGCGATCGACGGCTTCATCACGCACTGGATCTCGCACCAGATCGATGTGATCGTCCGGCGCACGGAGTTCCGTCTGCGCGAGGCCGAGAAGCGCATGCATATCCTGCGCGGATACCTCAAGGCGCTCGACGCGCTCGACGAGGTCATCGCGCTGATCCGTCGTTCGCAGACCACCGCGGATGCGAACGAGGGACTCCAGAAGCTCCTCGACATCGACGACATCCAGGCCGACGCGATCCTGCAGATGCAGCTGCGCCGCCTCGCCGCTCTCGAGCGTCAGCGGATCATCGACCAGGCCAACGAGCTCGAGGCCCAGATCACCGACTACAAGTCGATCCTGGCCGATGAGGGTCGTCAGCGCACGATCATCCGCGAAGAGCTCACCGGTATCGTCGACCGCTTCGGAGACGAGCGTCGCACGCACATCCTGCACGGCTTCGACGGTGATGTCTCGATGGAAGACCTCATCGCCGAGGAGGAGATGGTCGTCACCGTCACCCGCGAGGGCTACATCAAGCGCACGCGCAGCGACAACTACCGTTCGCAGCACCGCGGCGGCAAGGGCGTCAAGGGTGCGCAGCTGCGCGCGAACGACATCGTCGAGCACTTCTTCGTGACGACCACGCACCACTGGCTGCTGTTCTTCACCGATAAGGGTCGCGTCTACCGTGCGAAGACCTACGAGGTGCCCGAGGCCGGGCGCGATGCGAAGGGCATGCACGTCGCGAACCTGCTCGCCCTGCAGCCGGACGAGAACATCGCGCAGGTGCTCGACATCCGCGACTACCAGGTGGCGGACTACCTGGTGCTGGCGACGCGCGAGGGTCTGGTCAAGAAGACGCGACTCGAGGCGTACGACACCAACCGCCAGGGCGGCGTCATCGCGATCCGCCTGAACGAGGAGGACGAACTCGTCAGCGCGCTCCTGGTGAACGCCGAGGACGACATCCTCCTCATCAGCCGTCGCGGCATGTCGGTGCGCTTCGAGGCGACCGACGAGGCACTGCGTCCGATGGGTCGTGCCACGGCCGGTGTCCGGGGCATGAAGTTCAAGATCGACGAGGACTGCCTGCTCTCGGCTTCCGTCGCAGCGCCCGGCAAGTTCGTCTTCGTCGTCACCGACGGCGGGTACGCCAAGCGCACCGCGGTGGAGGAATACCGCGTGCAGGGACGCGGTGGAACAGGCATCAAGGTCGCCAAGCTCAACGACGATCGGGGCACTCTCGCGGGTGGTCTGATCGTCTCCGAGGACGACGAGGTCTTGGTGGTTCTCTCCAGCGGCAAGGTGGTACGCTCTGCCGTGGCCGAGGTCCCCGCCAAGGGTAGAGACACCATGGGAGTGGTGTTCGCCCGTACGACGGAGGCCGACCGCATCCTCGCCATCGCCCGTAACGGCGAGCGTGGCCTCGCCGAAGACGAGGCGGAAGCGGAGGATGCCGAGACCCAGGCCCCCGAGACGACACAGACCCCCGAGGATACAGACGCATGAGCACAGTGGCCGACAAGCTGGCGAAGAAGTCGACCCGCAAGACCAGTGGCAAGCAGGTACGCCTCCGACTGGTCTACGTGGACTTCTGGTCGGCCGTGAAGCTCTCGTTCCTCGGAGCGGTCGCCCTCGCGGTCGTCACGATGGTGTCGTTCTTCCTCATCTTCCTGGTGTTCCAGGCGACGGGGATCATGACGACGGCGGAGAGCTTCCTGCTCGGCATCACCGACAACACCTTCGTTCTCTCCGAGGTCGTCGGTCTTCCCCAGGTGATGGCCTTCGCGGCTGTGGTCGCCATCCTGAACCTGATCGTCTTCACGGTGCTCGGCGCCGTGGTGGCCGGAATCTACAACCTCGCCGTGAAGGTGACCGGCGGACTGCTCGTCGGCTTCATGTCGAACTGATCCTCGGAACGGATCAGACGAAGGGCGGATGCTGCGGCATCCGCCCTTCGTCGTTCCTCGTCGCGGTGGTCGCTAGACGACGCCCGTGGTGCCGAGAAGGGTGCCGATGAGCCAGGTCGCGGCCAGGGCGAGCCCGCCGCCGATGACCAGTCGGATCGATGCGCGCACCGGCGCCGAACCCCCGATCTTCGCGGACAGCGTGCCCGTCACGGCCAGAGCCAGGAGGACGGCCACGAAGGTGACCGGGACCCGCCACTCCGGGGGCGGAAGCAGGATGGCCAGCAAGGGCAGGAGCGCGCCGAGAGTGAAGGCGATCGCCGACGACATCGCCGCGTGCCACGGATTCACCAGGTCGTCCTGGTCGATGCCGAGCTCGACCTCCAGGTGCGCAGCCAGGGCGTCGTGCGCCGTGAGCTCCTCGGCGACCTGACGCGCCGTCTCGTCGGAGAGTCCACGGTCGCGGTAGAGCTGAGTGAGCTCGTCGAGCTCCGCTGCGGGCATCGTGCGCAGCTCTTCGCTCTCCTTCGCGATGAGGGCACGCTCACTGTCGCGCTGGCTGCTCACCGAGACGTACTCGCCGAGCGCCATCGAGATGGCTCCACCCACGAGGCCGGCGATTCCCGCGGTGAGGAGTGCGGCGTTGTCGGTCGTCGCGCCGGCGACTCCGACCACGAGCGAGGCGACCGAGACGATGCCGTCGTTCGCGCCCAGCACCCCCGCGCGCAACCAGTTCAGTCGCTGACCGAGCCCGGCGCCGTGCGGCTCCCCTTCGTGTGTCGTCATGCCCCCAGTGAAGCAGATCGGCGATGGGGATGTGACGAGGGTGCCCAGTTCGACTCCGAAGCGACAAGAAAGCCAAAGAAGAACATGCGTTTGGCTTTATGAGCTCTCCTGATCTCCCAGCTGAGCAAGCCGTGACGATAGATCGTTCGTCGGGTGCCAAACGATCGGGTGTTTGGCCACCCCGCGGGTGAGTAGTCCGAACGACTCTAGGTATGAGAGATCGTTCCTAGCCGTTTGGGTGGAAACTCGATAGCGGTTGGCGATCTCGATCGCAGTGATTCCTGAAGGAGATTCTCGCGTGAGCCATTCGAGGATTTGAGTCTGACGCATATTGAAGTCCCGGACAGCGCTGCGAAGCGCGGACTGCACCCGCTGCGATTCACGCTGGCGGCCTTCGATGTAGAGGTCGAGCTCGTCGAGAGCCCGTGCGATCACGTGGAGCTGGTGGAGGATGAAGTACGTGAGGTCATTGCCGTCATCTTCGGTGTATTGGTAGCTGTCGCCATACTTTCCGGGAGCGGCACGGAGGATCTTTGATATCGCAAGGTACTCGGCCAGCCAGTACCCGTTGTGAAGCATCGACCAGTAGAAGGAGGTTCGGGCGATCCTGCCATTTCCATCAGCAAAGTAGTGGTCATACCCGAACATGAAGTGGGTGATGATCGCGCGGACAATGGGAGGGATGTAGGGCGATTCGGACGACGAGCCGTTCGCGAAGGCGCTGAGCTCTCCTAGGCGATCGGGAAGCTCCTCTGCCGGAGGTGGTATGTGAACTTGGACCTCCCCTGCCCAAACGCTTACTCGCTCGTGCTCAGGAGTTTCGATGCGTCCGGCATCTGCGGGGTCGCTCAGGGTTCCTTCGGTAAGGATTCGGTGCAGTTCAAGAATCCACCCGGGCGTGAGCGGGTCACTCGAGAGCTCGGTGACCTGGCGCATAGCGCGGTAGTTGTTGAGGATCATTCGTTCGGACTTAGTCCGCGGGTCTCGTCCAGTGCTCAGGAGCTCCACGGCGACCCGCCGGGTCGTAGAAGCGCCTTCAAGTTGACTCGATGTGATCGCTTCTTCAACGAGAGATCGAACAATGAACTGATCGCGGCCGCCCGGGGTCATGGCAGTGCCGCCCCCGGCTACGCTGCCTCCGGCTCTGCGTCCGATCTCCTCGGTGAGTTGCAGAACTTCGTCGGTCATCGCGAAGGTGAAGGACGATCCGTCCTTTGCTCGCAACGGCACCGTTCGCATCTGGGCACTGCGCTGGAGCTTGAGCCGAAACCACCACTCATCATGAGTGAGGCCGTCTGGCGGAGTCCGGCGGATCAACTGCTCCCAGTGGAGGTAGCGCGAGTCGTCCAGTGGAGGGGTGAACAGGAGCCCACGCACACTATCGGCGTCCTTGTTGAGCACACGTGACTGAAGTTCAACAAGATCTGGAGCCGGATGACGTAGCGGCATGAGTCGATGTCCTCCTGTTCAAAGCATGACAAAACAAAAGACTTGTCTTCTTTTGTTATCTAACTGTACTGCTGAAGAGTGTCAACGAAGCAGGAAGAGACGAGCGGGCATGTTACGGAAAACCCGAATCGGAGTGTCCGGTTGACTCGGTGTCGTGCTCACCCGGCCCGCCGTACCTTGGAATCATGACCACTCAGACTGCGACCCCGGCTCCCGCAACGGCGGTGAAGCCGCCGTTGCGCATCTTCCTCACGATCCTGCACCTGGCAGGCGTCGGCATCCTCGGCGGTGCCATCTTCAGCATGCTCGGCGGGCTTCTCGGCACCGGCCTCGGCCTCCTCTTCGCCGCGGGCATCGGCCTCGTCCTGCTGGTGGGACTGGTCTACGCGTTGTACGGACTCGGCTGGTTCGAGGTCGCGCGCGTCGGCACGCTGTACCGCACGCCGATCGCTCCGCTGCGCCTGCAGCCGCGCGACCGCCCCGGGTTCGTCGGCTGGTTGCGTGCGCTCGGACGCCAGGCGATCGATGGGCGCATGTGGCGTGCGATCGCCAACTTCGCCATCTCCGCGCTGCTCGGCTGGGTCGTCCTCCGTCTGTTCTGGGGCCTGGTGTGGTCGATCATCATCTCGTTCGCTCCCCTCACCGCGGCAGACTCCGTCATGGGTCCGTTCGGCGGCGGAGGCATCCCCGTCGCCTGGGCTCCCCTGGTCGGCATCCTCGGCATCGCGGCGTGCGTCGTCGGCATGATCGGGCTGGCCCTGCTGCATCGCACCCTGTCGCTCGCGATCGTGATCCGCAGCAAGGAGACCGAGCTCACCGAACGCGTGCGTACCTCCACGGCGCAGCGGGAAGGCGCCGTGCGGGCCGCCGACGTGGAGCGCACCCGCATCGAGCGCGACCTGCATGACGGCGTTCAGCCCCGACTGGTCTCGGTCGGCATGACCCTCGGACTCGCGCAGCAGAAGATCGACAGCGATCCCGACGCCGCGAAGGAACTGATCAACGAGGCCCACACCTCCACCAAGGCAGCCATCACCGAGCTGCGTCAGCTGGCCCGCGGCATCCACGCTTCGGTGCTTGACGACCGCGGTCTCGACGCTGCTCTGTCGGCACTCGCCGGACGCTCGCACATCCCCGTGCACCTCGATGTGCGCATGGAGGGTCGCTGCAGTCGCGAGGCCGAGGCCGCCGTGTACTTCTCCATCGCCGAATCCCTGACCAATGCGGCGAAGCACTCGCGGGCCAGTGAAGCGCGGGTGATCGTGCGGCTCCGCGAGGGCAACACCCTCTGGGCACGCGTGGAGGACAACGGCATCGGTGGCGCGCAGGTGCAGCCGGGAGGCGGACTCGACGGGATCGCCAACCGCATCCTCGCCGCGGGGGGAACCTTCCGTCTCGACAGTCCGCAGGGCGGACCGACCAGCCTGGAGGTGAACGTCCCATGCGCATCCTGATCTGCGAGGACTCGGTCCTGCTTCGAGAAGGTCTGGTCCGTCTTCTCGAAGACGCCGGCCACGACGTGGTCTCGGCCCTCCCCGACATCGAAGGTCTCGACCAGGCCGTCGCCACCACGACGCCCGACCTGTGCATCCTGGACGTACGCCTTCCGCCGACATTCACCGACGAGGGCATCCGTGCCGCGCTCGGTCTGCGCTCGACGCATCCGACGCTCGCGATCCTCGTGCTCTCGCAGTACGTCGAGGAGCGGTACGCCTCGGATCTGATCGCAGCGCAGGGGGGTCCGCTGGGCTACTTGCTCAAGGACCGCGTCGCCGATGTCTCCGAGTTCCTCGCCTCCGTGCAGCGGATCTCCGAGGGGGCCACCGTGCTCGACCCCGAGGTCGTCGCGCAGCTGCTGACCCGTCGCAACCGGGACGACCGGATGCTGCGGCTCACCGAGCGCGAACGCACCGTGCTCGCTCTGATCGCGGAGGGGAAGTCGAACCAGGCGATCGCCGGGATCCTGTTCCTCTCGGAGGCCAGTGTCGAGAAGCACATCACCTCCATCTTCCAGAAGCTGGGCTTCGAGCAGGACGAGTCGGGAAACCGCCGCGTGCTCGCCGCCCTCGCCCACATCGAGAACACCGGTGGCCCGACGCCGCCGACCGGCCAGACAGGAGTGGCACGATGACCACCGACAACAACGGCACCCAGGGCGAGCACACCCCGCTCACCCCTCCGCCCGCATCCCCTCCCCAGGCGCCGGCATCGCCGTCCGCTCCGACGCCTCCTCCTTCGGGGGGTGGACGATCGTCGGGGGCCACCGCGGTCATGGTCGTGACCGCGGTCGTCGGTGGGCTCGCCCTGCTCGGGGCCGGGGGAACGGCAGCAGCCGCGGCGGCCGGGACCATCGTCTCCTCGAGCCGTCCTGATTCCGTGCAGAGCGTGGAGGTCGACGGACTCGAGAGCGTCGACGTCTCTGCCGACGCCAGCAGCATGCGGGTCGAGTTCGGCGATGTCGACGAGGCGACGCTCGCCATCACGAATGGCCGCGGTACGCCGTGGACGTTCGAACGCGACGGCGATGAGCTGGTGGTGCGGAGCCCCCAGGGGGTGTTCGGCTGGTGGATCGGCGGCTGGTTCGGCGACGAGGAGATCGCGGTGCTCACCCTCCCCGAGAACCTGCGTGACGCGCGACTCGATGCCGACCTGAACCTCGATGCCGGCAGCCTCGACGTGGTCGGCGACTTCGGAGTGCTCGATGTGAGCGTGAGCGCCGGTGCGCTCGATGTCGAGGGAGCCGCGAAGGAACTCGACGTGCAGATGAGTGCGGGTCGCGCCGACATCCTCCTGGACGGCGTCACCATGGCCGATCTGGGTGTCTCCGCGGGTGATCTCACGGTGGAGCTGACGGGGACCCCTCCGACGCAGACGGCAGTCGACGTGAGCGCCGGGACCCTGGATCTGACGGTTCCCGACGTCGAGTACGCGATCACTCAGGACATCAGTGCCGGCACGTTGAACGCCGAGATCGAGGAGGCATCGAGCTCGCGCAGGAGCATCGACGTCTCGCTCTCGGCGGGTACCGCGACCATCAGACCGGGCCGCTGAACACGGTCGAGGGGGAAGACACTCCCGGGTGCTCCCCCTCGATTCGGATTTTCCGTGTTTCTCCGGTAAAGTCTTGGAGGTTGACGGGGCTATAGCTCAGGCGGTTAGAGCGCTTCACTGATAATGAAGAGGTCCCAGGTTCAAGTCCTGGTAGCCCCACTCCTTAACTCAAAAAATCCCTTACGGGGCCTTAGCTCAGTTGGTAGAGCGCCTGCTTTGCAAGCAGGATGTCAGGAGTTCGAATCTCCTAGGCTCCACAGGATCGAGAAGCCCCCGGCACCTGCCGGGGGCTTCTACTTTTCCTGCGCTGTCAGTCGAGATCGATCTCGTAGTGGATCATCCCCGACCGGGAGGCGACGCGATCGTAGAGGCCGCGGGCGGTGGTGTTCGATTCCGCCGTGAGCCAGTAGAGCTTCGCTGAGCCGTGCTGCTCGGCCCAGGTACGTACGTGAGCGATCAGTGCCCGGCCGACTCCGCCGCCACGAACCCCGGGAGCGACGAAGAGGTCCTCGAGGTAGCAGTAGTCCGTCATCGTCCACGTTCCCTGGTGTGTCAGCCAGTGCACGATGCCGACCGCGGCGCCGCGGTCGTCGCGCGCGATCGCTCCGCGGATGCCAGACCCGGGGTCGACGAGCCTTCGAAAGGTCGCCGCGGTGGTCGCGTCATCCAGGTCAGTCTCGTAGAAGGCCAGGTATCCCCTCCACAGGGCGTCCCATTCGGCGCGGTCGTCGGCAGTGATCGGCGCGATCGTCGTCATGAGTCGAGAGTAGCGAGTGTGGGCGGAGACGTCATTCGACAGGACGCAGTGCCTGCAGGATCGTGGCGTGCCGCACGAGGAAGGTGCGCTCATCGAGCTTCTTGCGACGCAGCCAGCCGGTGACCTCGTCGTTGTGCTTGCTCGCATTGCAGGAGGCGCACGCCGGGACCACGTTCTGGAGCGTGTAGCGGCCGCCGCGCGACACGGGCTGGATGCAGTCGCGCTGCAGAGCGGCGCCTTCGCCGCCGCAGTAGGCGCATCCGCCCCAGGCCTCCATGAGGTCGTACCACTGCTCGTCGGTGAGGTCGTTGTCGACGCGCGCGAGCCGATTCTGTCGGCGCTTGGCATAGCGTGCACGGGTCGCCGGCGACACATTGGCGGAAGAGACCTTGCGGCGGCGGCGCATGGCCCGATGTTATCGCGGTAGGGAGCGGCGGTCAGCGCGGGTCGGTGGACCGTCGAGGGATCAGACGCATGGGCACGACCACGCTCTCGGGCTCGCGTGTGCGATCGGCGAGGCGCGTGACGGCGAGGCGGGCGGCGATCCGGCCGAGCTCGTCGACCTCGCCGGACACGACGCTGATGCCGAGCACTCGAGCCCATTCCGGATCGTCGAAGCCGATCACGGCAGGTGGTGCGTCACTCTCAGCGATCTCCTCCATGACGCCGAGCAGCACCCGGTTGTTGCCCGCGACGATCGCGGTGGGCGGGTTGTCGAGAGAGCGCAGCTCGCGCACGCTCGCGCGGGATGAGGCGACGTCGTGCGCGTCGGTTCGGAGGAACTCGCGCCACTGGACGTCGGAGTCGTCGAGGACATCGCCCATACCCGCGAGGCGCTGACGGTAGGTGGGGAGCCAGGCGTAGTCGCCGATGAACGCGATGCGCCGGTGGCCGCGCTCGATGAGGTGCCGTGCGACCAGCCGACCGCCTTCGCGATTGTCGAAGACGACGGAGTCGGCGGCGACGTTCTCAGCCGGACGGTCGACGAAGACGACCGGGATGCCGCGAGCCTGCAACTGCGCGTAGTCGCTGTGGTCGACCATCGACGACACGGTGATGACGGCCTTCGTCTGACGATCGGCGAGGTCGAGCGCCACGCGCTTCTCCTGCTCCGGGGATTCGCGCGAGTTCGCCACGGACAGGTGCATGCCCCGTGGTCGGATCTCGTCTTCGACGGCTTGTGCGAGTGCCGAGTAGAAAGGGTTCGTGAAGTCGCCGGTGATGAGACCGATAGAGTCGGCGAGGCGTCCACTGGCCAGGAGGCTGGCGGCGGCGTTGCGCTGGTAATCGAGATCTGCGGCCGCTGCGAGCACGCTGTTGAGGGTCTTCTCACTCACATACGACTCCCCGCCGAGCGCACGCGAAGCCGTCTTCAGACTCACCCCGGCACGGGCGGCGACCTGCGCGAGCGTGGGGCGAGGGGCAACGCCGTCGTCTTCTGGTCTCATCGTCTTCCTTGCCGCGCTTCGAGCGATCTGCTCATTATGACGCGTGCGGAGACAGGAGATGCACCTTCCCCACGCCGCGACCGCTGTGATAGGTTCCTCATCATATGACAGCGATGTCATACCGCCCCGCGCAGGCTCACCCGGCATCTGCGACAGGCGAACGACACACAGTGGTGGAGTTTGAGGAGCACATCATGACGGTTGCCCGTCCGAGAAGAGAACGACCCCTGAGCCGCGGCTGGATCGCTGCAGGCGCAGCCCTGACGGTGACCCTCGCGATGCTGACGCCCATGCCGGCGGCAGCCGCCGCAGGAGGCGCTTTCTCATCGTCATTCGAGTCTGCCGATGCCGTCCCCGTGCTCACGGGAACAGGTCAGCCCGTCAATGTGACCGGCAGTCGGTTCGTGCCGGGCAGCATGCTGCCGAGCATCGCGCCGAACGGTGTGACCGCGTCGGCCGAGAATCCTCCCAACGAGGCCGCGACGTTCGCCGCCGACGCGAACGCGTCGACCAAGTGGCTCGCCTTTGCACGCACGGGCTGGATCCGGTACCAGCTCACGGCTGCGCAGCCCCTGCTCCGTTACACGCTCACGTCGGGCGCTGATGCCTCCGAGCGCGACCCCAAGAACTTCCGGGTGCAGGGATCCGACAATGGCACCGACTGGACCACCGTCGACGAGCGCACGGACGAGATGTTCACCGGTCGCGGCCAGACCCGCACTTTCGACCTCGCCGCTCCGAGCGCCGCATATCAGTACTACCGGCTCGAGGTCCTCGAGACCCGCGTCGCCACGACGGGACTCGTTCAGCTCGCCGACTTCGAGCCCCTCACGGCGACCGACGGCGTTCCTGTCGCGCAGGATCTGCGCCTCGCCATCGGCAACGGCCCCACGGCATCCGACACCGCGAAGACCGGCGTCGGTTTCACCGGTACCAAGGCCGTGCAGTACTCCGGCCGCCATCTGGCCGACGGGCCCGCCTCGTCGACCAGCACCCTGTACAGCGACGTCGACATCGACGTGGCTGCGGACAGCGAGCTCTCCTACCTCGTGTTCCCTGTGCTCGACGGTGAGCAGACCTATGCTGCGACGTTCGTCGCTGTCGACCTCGCGTTCGACGACGGTACGACGCTCTCGGCGAGTGGTGCCGTCGACACCTATGGATACGGCACGGATGCGCGCCAGCAGGGACTCTCGAACGCGCTCTGGCCGAACCAGTGGAACAAGGTGACCGTCGACCTCGGCTCGTTCGAGGGGCGCACGATCGACGACATCCTGTTCACCTACGACCACCCGGGATCCGACGTGAAGGGCATCGAGGTGCCCACCGGAGCGACCTCCTTCACGGGCTGGCTCGACGACATCGAGATCGGTGTCGCCGCCGCACGGGACACCTCGGACGGCTTCGTCTCCTATGTGGACACCCGTCGGGGCACGAACTCGACCGGCGGCTTCTCGCGCGGGAACAACCTGCCTGCCACCGCCTGGCCCAACGGATTCAACTTCATCACACCGATGACCAACGCCGACAACGTCGGGACGATCTACCAGTACCAGCGCGCGAACAATGCGCAGAACAGGACCGGTCTCAACGGCATCGGCTTCTCCCACCAGCCCAGCATCTGGATGGGAGATCGCAACCAGATCGCCGTTCTTCCCGCCGCGAACGCCAATCCCACCTCGAATCTGAACGACCGCAGGCTCACGTTCTCGCACGAGAACGAGATCGCGCGCCCCGACATCTACGACGTCACGTTCGACAACGGCATCCGCACTGCGGTGACAGCCACCGATCATGGCGCGATCTATCGGTTCGAGTTCGCAGGTGATGCGAGCTCGATCCTGATCGACCAGCTCGTCGACTCGTCGAAGCTGACGATCTCGGGCGACACGGTCAGCGGCTGGGTCGACGGCGGATCCGGGTGGCCGGGGCGCACGCGTATGTTCGTCTACGGCACGTTCGACCGCGCCCCGTCCGCGGCGGGACCCACCACGGTGGGTAACCGCAACGCCACCGCGCGCTATGCGGCATTCGATACGACCAGCGACCGCACGGTCGAGCTGCGGCTGTCGTCGTCGTTCATCTCGCAGGAACAGGCCGAGAAGAACCACGGCTTCGAGGTCGAAGGCGTCTCCTTCGATGAGGCGCATGCCGCCGTCAAGGATGCGTGGAACGAGCGACTCTCCGTCGTGCATGACGTCAAGGGGGCCAGCGACACCCAGCTCGTCACCCTCTACTCGAGTCTCTACCGACTGAATCTGTACCCGAACTCGCAGTTCGAGAACACGGGTACCGAGACAGACCCCGTCTTCAAGTACGCGAGCCCTGTGTCGGCGACGACCGGGCAGGCCAGCGACACCCAGACCAACGCCAAGATCGTCGACGGCAAGGTCTATGTGAACAACGGCTTCTGGGATACCTATCGAACCGCGTGGCCGCTGTACTCGTTGCTCTACCCCGAGGTGACAGAGGAGCTCGTCGACGGCTTCGTGCAGCAGTATCGCGACGGCGGCTGGGTCGCCCGATGGTCCTCCCCCGGCTATGCGGATCTCATGACCGGCACGAGCTCCGACGTCGCCTTCGCGGAAGCGTATCTCGCCGGCGCCCTCAGCACCGATACGGCACTCGAGGCGTACGACGCCGCGGTCAAGAACGCCACGGTGCTCCCGGCATCCAACGCCGTCGGCCGCAAGGGCCTCGGCCAGTCGATCTTCCTCGGGTACACCGAGGAGACGACGCACGAGAGCGCATCGTGGGGTCTCGAGGGCTACATCAACGACTTCGGGATCTCGGAGATGGCGAAGGCCCTCTCCGAGGACCCGAACACCCCGGCCGATCGCGTGGCGCAGCTCGAGGAGGAAGCCACGTACTTCGAGGCGCGCGCCGAGCACTACGTCGAGATGTACAACCCCGAGGCGGGCACGTTCACCTCCCGCAATGCCGACGGCACCTGGACCTCGGGCGCCGACTTCGACAAGAAGGCCTGGGGCGGTGCCTTCACGGAGGCGAGCGCCTGGACCTTCGGGTTCCATGCTCCGCACGACGTGGACGGCCTGGCCGCCCTCTACGGCGGGCGCCAGGGACTCGTCGACGTGATGCACGACTTCCTCACCACGCGAGAGAAGGCCGACTACTCCGGCATCCACGAGGCGAGGGAAGCGCGCGACGTGCGACTCGGGATGCTCGGCATGTCGAACCAGATCGCACATCACATCCCCTACGTGCTCGCCGAAGCCGGTGACCCGTCGGGGGCGCAGGAGCTGATCCGCGACATCCAGGACCGTCTCTTCGTGGGTTCCGACATCGGCCAGGGGTATCCGGGCGACGAGGACAACGGCGAGTTCTCGGCCTGGTACGTGTTCTCGGCGCTGGGCTTCTACCCGCTCGAGGTCGGCTCCGGCGACTACACCATCGGCTCACCGCTCTTCGACAGTGCGACGCTCTCGATCGGTGACAAGGAACTGGTGATCAACGCTCCCGGAGCATCCGCGGGCGACAAGTACGTCGCAGGCGCCAGCATCAATGGCACGGCGATCACCGAGACGACGTTCGACGGCGACCTGGTGCGCGACGGCGGCACGCTCGACTTCACCATGAGCGCGACGCCTTCGACCTGGGGCGCCAAGGACCTCGACGAGAAGCTCGACGTGCCCACCACGCTGGTGGATGCGACGAAGGTCGGCCGCGGAGTTCTGGCGGCGACTGACGGCACCCCCGTCGGTGCTCTGGCCGACGACAGCATGAACTCGAAGGTCTCGTTCTCGGGCGACACCGCCGAGCTCGTCTGGACCTCGCAGTCCGGACCCGTCTCCATCGGTCAGTACACGCTCACCAGCGCGGCGAAGACGAATGCCCCGTCCAGCTGGAAGCTGGAGGGTTCGCTCGACGGCAGCACGTGGACCGAGCTGGACAGTCGCTCCGGTGAGTCGTTCACGTGGGACTCGCAGACGCGCCCCTTCACGGCCGCGAACCAGGATGGCTACACGAGCGTGAGAGTGACGTTGAAGACGGATGCGGCGACGCTGGCACTGTCGGAGATCGAGCTCTTCGCCTCCGCCTCGGCGGCAGACGGATTGTCGATCGCGCCCGGTGCGCCGCAGCGTGTGGCGGTCGACCGCGAGTTCTCCGGCCCGCTCGCGACCGTGGTCGGGACGGAGACCGAGGCCTCCGGCTACACCGTCACCGTCGACTACGGTGATGGCGCTCCGGTGGATGAGGTGAAGCTGATGCGCGACGACCTCGGCGGATGGAAGGTGAGTGCGCCGCACACCTTCACGGTGCCGGGCACTTACTCGGCCGCCGTCACGGTGCGGGACTCGGCAGGTGCGGTGGCTCAGACCACCGCGACGGTCACCGTGTTCCGAGACGAGACGCTGAACGGCGCCTTCAACAACGTCTGCATCGGCGACCTCGGTGTCACGGCTGCGAACTGCGATTCACAGGGCCACGGCTACTTCCGCGACAAGATCAACGCCGACGGGTTCGTGCAGGGTCAGACCCTCACGGTCCCCGGGACGACGCTGACTTACGACCTCCCGGCGATCCCGGCGGGGGCTCCCGACAACATCACAGGTGAAGGACAGACGGTCAAGGTGTCGTTCGGTAGCGGCGCGAAGCAGATCGCGTTCATCGGAACGGCCACCGAGAGCAATCGCGACTCCATCGCGACGCTGCACTTCACCGACGGCTCGACGCAACAGGTGACGATCAGCCTCGGCGACTGGGTCGGTGCATCAGGGAATCCGTACAAGAGCAATACCGTGCTCGCCGTCTCGGAGGGACGCCTCTCGGGAACCGGTGCTGAGGGGTCGGTCAAGAACACCGCCATCTATGCCACGGCTCCGATCGATCTCGCGGTGGACGAGGACGGTGTCGCCAAGGTCGTCGAGTCGCTCACGATGCCGAAGGAGGCCGGCTCGCTCAACGATGGACGCGTGCACATCTTCGCGATCGCTTCCGATGGCGAGCGTGCGGCCATGGAGCCGTTGAGCGTCACGGCTGGCGCTGTGGGAGAGCAGATCGCGGGCGAGGAGTTCGAGGCGTCCCTCGCCGTCATCGCGGGCGGACAGGGTGAGACCTCGGCGGTCGTGAACTGGGGAGACGGCTCACCCGTCGCGCCGGTGTCGATCGTGGACGGCGCCGTCACCGGCACCCACACCTACTCCGTCGCCGGCGCCTATGCGGTGACGGTGACGGCGGACGACGGGGTGCGGTCGGCTGGGGCGCAACTCGAGATCGCGGTCGTCGATCCCGAGCCCGAGTACACACCCGAGATCCAGGTGACTCCCACGGCGACGCCGGGCGACACCGTGACGATCACCGGAACGGGCTTCGCGCCGAAGGAGAACGTCTCTATCCGCATCGACGATGAGACCCCGGTACAGACATCGGCCGACGAGAGCGGTCGTCTCGATGCCGACCTGATGGTGCCGGTCGATGCGATCGATGGTTCCCACCCGGTGATCGCGCTCGGCGAGGTCTCTCAGGTCGAGGCTCGTGCCTCTGTTCTGGTCGCTGCCGATCCGCAGGCCCCGCGCAAGACCTCGGTGGCGCTCGCGGCCGGGGCCGACGATCCGGTTGCCGGCGAGTCGATCCCCCTGGTGGCGACGGTGAAGCCTGCGGGTGCCGCCGGCAAGGTCGACTTCTTCGAGGGGGACGATGTCGTGGGCTCGGCCGAGGTCACCGGCGGTACGGCCACTGCCGATGTCACCATTGCGACCTCGGGCGTGCACACCTACGTGGCGCGCTTCATCCCGTCCGACGAGACGGCCTACCGTGGCTCGGAGTCGTCACCGCTCACGATCGACGCGCGCGACACCCCGGTGCTGCAGGCGGAGCTCGTGATCGGAGCGAGCACGGTGGCGCAAGGCGGCACCGTGCAGGTGACGGGGCGGGGATTCGGCTCCGGAGAGACCATCTCGCTCACGCTCCACTCCGAGCCCCTCCACCTGGCTGAGGTCGTCGCCGACGCGAACGGTGCGTTCCGCGTGGAGGTGACGATCCCGGCAAAGGCGGAGGTCGGTGACCACACGCTGATCGCCGTGGGAGCACGCACAGGACTGACAGCACAAGGAGACCTCACTGTCACGGCCGCGACTGGCGCAGGTGGCGGTCTCGCCGGCACCGGTGGTGCGGTTCCGGCCGCGGTGATCGCGATCCTGTTCCTGCTCGTGGTGACCGGGGGTGTGCTCGTGACCCGTCGGCGCCGCATGGAGTCCTGACCCCTTGCGAGAAGAGGCCGCCCTCCCCGTGATCGGGGAGGGCGGCCTCTCAGGCTGATCGAGCGAGGCTCAGATCACAGAGGTGAGCTCGTGCGGCGCGACGTTCAACCGCTCTCCCCCGTCGGCCGTGACCACGACGATGTCCTCGATGCGGGCACCCCATTCGCCGGCGAAGTAGATGCCGGGCTCGATGCTGAACGCCATGCCCTCGCGCAGCACCAGATCGTTGCCCGGGGCGATGTAGGGCTCCTCATGCACCGAGACGCCGATGCCGTGCCCCGTGCGGTGCAGGAAGGCCTCACCCAGGCCCGCCTCGGCGAGCACGC
Organism: Microbacterium sp. Root322; assembly: GCF_001425645.1. Taxonomy (NCBI): domain Bacteria; kingdom Bacillati; phylum Actinomycetota; class Actinomycetes; order Micrococcales; family Microbacteriaceae; genus Microbacterium; species Microbacterium sp. Root322. Next base: position 1,339,035 of record NZ_LMCS01000002.1, read on the forward strand.
TTCGCGCTGCGGCATCGACCTCGGCTGCGGTGATTCCTGGACGCACGGCATCCACGGCCGCCTGCTGCGCCCGCACGAGAACTGCGATGCGCTCAGCCGCTGCGGCGTCGGGGGCGCCGACGGCGTAGGTCCTGGTGCTGTCGGAGTTGTAGCCGCTCGGCACCGCGCCGCCGATGTCGACCACGACCACATCGCCGCTCTCGATCACCCGGTCCGAGACCTCATGATGCGGGTCGGCGCCGTTCGGACCCGACCCGACGATCACGAACTCGACCGTGCGGTGGCCCTCGGCGACGATGGCCTCGGCGATGTCGGCGGCCACCTGGCGCTCGGTGCGTCCTGCCCGCAGCCACTCGTGCACGCGGCGGTGCACCGCGTCGATGGCGTCGGCTGCTCGACGCAGTTCTGTGATCTCTTCGGCGTCCTTGATCATCCGCCCCTCCCGCAGCACCGGAGTCGCGAGCTCGAGGCGCACGCCCAGTCGTTCGCCGATCGGGATGACGTGCAGGGCGGGAAGGGCGTCGGAGACACCCACGCGCGATGCGGTGCCCACGGTTGCGGTGACCAGTGCATACGGGTCTTCACCGTCGACCCAGTCGGCGATGGCGAGTCCGAGCTCGCCCACCGCGGTGGTGCGCACCTTCGCCAGCTCCATCCTCGGCACCACGACCGTCGGGGTGACGCCGGGTCCGAGCACCAGAGCTGTGAGTCGCTCGATCGTGTCGCCCTCGACGCCGACCAGATACTGCAGATCGGGGCCCGGTCCCACGATGATGGCGTCGAGCCCGGCCTCGGCGGCGAGGGAGGCGGCACGGGCGAGGCGGGCGGCGTAGACGGCGGCGGTGAAGGGCAGTGTGCTCACGGGCTCCACGCTACTGCGCGTCAGCTGATCGCGACACGGATGCGCTCGGCCAGGAAAGCGAGGTCTGCCTCCGTGAGATCGGTCACCGCATACGCGGTAGGCCAGACGGTGCCGTCGTCGAGGTTCGAGATCGGCTCGAAGCCGAAGGTGCCGTAGCGCACCTTGAACTTGCTCGCCGGCTGGAAGAAGCAGAGCACCTTCCCGTCGCGACCCCACGCCGGCATCCCGTAGTACGTGCGAGGGACGAGCTCGGGGGCGACCTCGGAGACGAGAGCGTGCAGCTTGTTCGACAGAGCCTGGTCTTCGGGAGTGAGCTTCTCGATGGCCTCCTTGAGGTCGGCCTCCCCCGCTGCCCGCAGCTCTTCCGGTGACTTCTTCGCCCCGGAACGCCGTGTGCGGGCCTCCTTCGCGGCAGCCTGCATGGCCTCGCGTTCCTCGGCGCTGAAGTTCTTCTCGTTCTCGGCCATGATCGGTCCTCTCGATGTGCTGCCGGTGTGGTGCTCACACTACGGAGGAAGGACACGGATGCGCTTCTCGATTCCTGATCGATCCCTCGCCGCGCCGCGCCCGAGTGCCAGACTGACGCCATGACGACAGTCTTCACCGGCCGCATCCGCCCGTTCGCGCCGAGCACAGACATCGAAGTCGAAGCCATGGCGGTCGACGACGCCACGATCGTGGCCGTGGGTTCGGCGGAGGAGATTCGCCGCACCTACCCCGACGCCGAGATGGTCGCACTCGACGGATGGGTCATGCCCGGGCTGATCGAGCCGCACGGGCATCCCGGGTTCGCCGCGATCCTGCTCTCGGACCTGGTCGTCGACCTCCGCCCCGTGGTCGTGCCCCGGGCCGAGGACGTCCTCGCAGCTCTGCGCACGGCGGTCGCGGAGGCCGACGGGGAACCCGTCTTCGCGAACGGATGGGACTCGCTGCTGCAGCGCGGACTCCCCGATCCCGACATCCGCTTCCTCGACGAGCTCGCCGGCCGTGTTCCTCTCGTCGTGATCCACAACTCCGGGCACTCGGTCTACTTCAACACCGCCGCCGCGCTCGCTGCGGGCATCGACCGCACCACACCCGATCCGGTCGGCGCCTCGTTCGGTCGTGATGCCGAGGGGGAGCTCACCGGCGTCGCGCTCGAGGCGGCTGCGGTCGAGATGGTCGTCGCCCCGATGCTCGCCACGGCGCAGGAGCATCTCCCCCGCATCCTTCCTGCGCACCTGCGCGATCTGGCCGCGCGCGGCATCACCACCGTGTCCGACCTGTCGTGGAATCGAGGACTCGATCCGCTCATCGACGCCCTGCGCGCGAAGGGTGCGATGCCGGTGCGCCTGCGGTGGTACGAGATGTCCCGTCCGGGTGGGATGCCCTCCTCACGAGGCGGCGGCGATGCGTTCTTCCGCCAGACGGGCGTGAAGACGTGGTCGGACGGCTCTCCGTGGGTCGGCAACATCGCCACGTCCTTCCCCTATCTCGACACCCCGGCGACCCGTGCGCTCGGACTCGAGCCCCACCACATCGGGCGGGCGAACTACACCTCGGACGAGCTCTCGGCCATCGCCGAGCCCTATGCCGCCGCGGGCTGGCAGCTGGCCTGTCACGCGCACGGGGACCGCGCGATCGATGCGACCCTCGACGTCTACGCGCAGATCATCGCGCGGCACGGACTCACCGATCATCGGTTCCGGCTGGAGCACTGCGGCGCCATGACGCCGGCGCAGTTCGAGCGCGCGGCGTCTCTGGGAGTCACGGTCAGCCTGTTCGTGGACCACATCACGTACTGGGGCGAGGTGCTCGTCGATGACCTCTTCGGTCCGGAACACGGGGGCGCATGGGCGGATGCTGGCGCCGCGTTCGCAGCCGGTCACCGCGTGACGTTCCACAACGACGGGTGGGTCACCCCCGACGAGCCCTTCCGCAACATGGCAGTCGCCGAGACCCGCACCACCCGCAACGGGTATCGCATGCCCGGCGGCTCACCGGTCACCAGGGATCAGGCGCTCCTCGCGCACACGGTGAACGCGGCCTGGCAGCTCTTCAGCGAGCACGAGGTGGGTGCCCTCGCCCCCGGCCTCTTCGCGGACTTCATCGTGGTGGATCGCGACCCGGTCACGGTGTCCTCCGAAGACCTCGCCGCGACGCAGGTGAAGTCCACGTACGTGGCCGGTGTGCGAGTGGTCTGACGCGCTGTCATCGAGCGTCTTCGCCGACGGATAGTGTGTGATCCATGGACCTGCGTGTCGCGGCGTACGCGGTCGTCACCGATGACGACGGGCGGTTGCTGCTCGCGCGCTGGACCGAGGGCCGCCGCGTGGCGTGGACGATGCCGGGCGGCGGGCTGGAGGCCGGTGAGTCGCCGGAGGACGCGGTGCGTCGCGAGCTTCGCGAGGAGACCGGCTACACGGTCAAGGTCGGCGAACTGCTCGGCATCCATTCCCGGGTGATCCCCGCCGGTCGTCGCGTGCAGAAGGCCGCGGATCCGCTGCATACCCTGCGCATCGTGTACCGTGCCGAGGTGACGGGTGGCAAGCTCCGGTTCGAGACCGGCGGTTCGACCGACATGGCCGAGTGGTTCCCCCTGAAGACGGTCGCGGAGCTGCAGCGCGTCAAACTGGTCGACATCGCGCTCAGGATGGCCGGCATCCTCTGACCGACCCTGTCGACGTGCGGCGCTCGTGCCGCGAACGCGGCGATGAGGATCAGCGCTCTTCGGGCACCGAGATGTCGGCGACGATGGCGCCGTATGCGGCGATCAGGTCGTCCGCCTCGACGAACAGGCTGTACCCATGGGCACCCGCGCCCATGGCGATCCGCTCACCGACGATCGACTCGTCGGCGTAGATCGGCCAATCCGTGGTGCTGCCGATCGGGACGATGGTTCCCCGTTCGTAGCCGGTCGCCGCGAGCGCCAACTCGGGCTCGGGCAGGCGCAGTTTGTTCACACCGACCAGAGCACGCAGCTTGGGCCAGGAGATCGATCGACCACCCGGCACGAGCGCGAACAGGAACGTGTCATCCGAACGCTTCACGACGAGGGTCTTCACGATGCCCGACGCCGGGATGCCGAGCAGTTCTGCTGCCTCGAAGAGGCTGCCGGCGGCGGGTCGTTCGCGGATCTCGATCTCGAGCCCCCGGGCCGCGGCCGCCTCCCTCACCCGGGCATGCTGATCGCCTCCGTCACCAGAGGCGACGGAGGCGGGGTCAGACGGCTTCACGCGTCGGGTGCGGCGAGCGGGTCGTCCGCGACCCAGAGCTCATCGTCCGCGCGCAGCGTCTGCCATGCGGCGTAGAGCACACCGACCGCCGCGGCAGCACCGAGGATGATCGCGATGATGGAGCCCAGGCCGGGGCCCGACTTCTGCGGCGCGGTCGCCTTGCGCACCTTCACGGCGACGCCGTGGCGCTTGGCGTTGGCGACGTCCCACGCGGTGAGAGCAGTTCCGACCACTCCGCCCACGATCGGCACGAACTTGTCGTCGACGACGTGCTTGCCGATCTTCACGCCGCGGTCGACGACCGGGGCGACACGGCGGTTGTACGTGTCCTGGATGACCGGCACGACCTGCTCACGATTGAGGTTGCCGAGCTGACGGCCGGCCTCACGGGCGACATCGGCGGCGTGACCGACGAGCACCTGCTGGTTCTCCCAGAGCTGGTTCGCGTCGTTCTGAAGACGACGCAGTTCCTTCTTCCGCTTGCGGCTGAGGCTCACGATGCTCTCCTGTCCATTGGAGTACGGGTTCCCCATCTTGCCACGAGAGGCTGGAAGCCGGGCGGGAATCGCCCGCCCCTTGCTTCTTCGACCGAACAGGGGTAGTCACCACGGCCAACTCACCGGAAGCTCTGCGAGAATGTTGACATGGCTCACGCTTCTCATGTCGCAACCCTGCACACCAACCACGGTGACATCGTCATCAACCTCTTCGGTGACCACGCCCCGAAGACGGTCAAGAACTTCGTCGGCCTGGCCGACGGCACCCAGGAGTGGACCGATCCCGCCACCGGCAAGCCCGGCGAGGGACCTCTCTACAAGGACGTCATCTTCCACCGCATCATCCCGAACTTCATGATCCAGGGCGGCGACCCGCTCGGACAGGGCGTCGGCGGCCCCGGCTACAACTTCGACGACGAGATCAACATGGAGCTCAACTTCAACGAGCCCTACATCCTCGCGATGGCCAACGCGGGCCTGCGTCGCAACGCCATCACGGGCAAGCCCGAGGGTACCAACGGGTCGCAGTTCTTCATCACGACCGACCCGACCCCGTGGCTGCAGGGCAAGCACACGATCTTCGGCGAGGTCGCCGATGACGCCTCCAAGGCCGTCGTCGACGCGATCGGCGCTGTGCAGACCGGTGCGGGCGACCGCCCCGTCGAGCCGGTCGTGCTGCAGTCGATCGACATCGTCGCGGCCTGACGACAGCTGCGGCCGATCCGGATGACCACGCCTGAGTTCACGAGCAATCGCGACAACTTCTGCTACCGGCATCCGGATCGGCAGAGCTTCGTGCTCTGCCAGCGGTGCATGCGCACCATCTGCCCCGAGTGCCAGACACAGGCGCCCGTGGGCGTCATCTGCCCGGAGTGCATGAGCGCCGATCGCAAGAACCGCACTCCCGCGCAGAAGAAGGCGGCACGACGCTGGCGCGGCGGCGGCGCCACCATGGCGATGACCCGCGGCGGCAAGCCGGTCGTGACCTACGCGCTGCTCGCGGTCACCTCGTTCATCGGCCTGGTTCAGTTGATCCCGGGGTTCAAGGAACCGATCATTCAGGCTCTGGGATTCTTCGCCCCGTTCCTGTACCCGAATCTCTTCGCCGTGCCCTTCGAGCCCTGGCGTCTTCTCACCGTGCTGCTCGTGCACGGGAGCTTCATCCACCTGGCGCTCAACATGCTCGCCCTGTGGATGCTGGGTCAGAGCCTTGAGCCCATGCTCGGCCGCACCCGGTACCTCGCTCTGTATCTGATCAGCGGTCTCGGGGGATCGGTGATGGTCGCCATCCTCGCGCCGGGTTCGTGGACCGTGGGAGCCTCCGGGGCGATCTTCGGACTCCTGGCTTCTCTGCTGATCATCGGCCGCCACATCGGCGCGAACGTTACCGGGATCCTCGTCATCCTCGGCATCAACTTCGCCTTCGGCTTCTTCGCCGGGGGTATCTCATGGCAAGCCCACCTGGGTGGAGCCATCGTCGGCGCCCTCGTCGCCCTCATCTACGTCAAGACGAAGCGCCGAGAACAGCGCACCCTGCAGATCGTGCTGCTGTCCGCGGTGGTCGTCCTGTTGATCGTCGTCGTGGCGTTCGTGCCGCCGCTCATCCTTTTGTCCTGATCCCGAGTTGTTAACAGGGTTGTTAACCCCTGTGAATAACACCGGTGTAATTCTCCCCAGGCTGTGGATGGACCTGTGGATAACTTTCGCTCCAGATATGAGAAAGGCCCTCTCGCATCGCGAGAGGGCCTTTCTGGAAGAAGGGGGAGGGTCAGCGCCAGCGGGTGGTCATGAGGAAGCCGATCAGCGCGATGCCGAGGCCGATGGCCAGGTTCCAGTTCGACAGACCCGGGATCGGGTACTGCATGCCCGAGATGTAGAAGACCAGGATCCACACGAGGCCCAGCAGCATGAAGCCGATCATCACCGGCTTGAACCACACGGCGTTGGGAGCGGCCTCGCCTTCGGCGCGCTCGACGGCGGGTTCTTCAGTCTTGCGGTCACGTGCCATTCCGTCATTGTACCCATCAGAGCTGTCCTCCGCCGAGGCACATATGCCCGCACAGACGGGGAGGCCTCGGCGTCCGCCCAGCGTTCCCGGATATGATCACCGCATGACTGCATCCGTCGTGCCTGGGGGGCGACGTCCGCGGCGGCAGCGACCACGCTCTCGCGCGACGTTCGCGAGTGTACTCGGCGAGCTCCTCCTCACCGCCGGCGTGGTGGTCCTCCTCTTCGTGGCCTGGCAGATGTGGATCGGCGACATCATCATCAGCGCCCAGAAGAACGATGAGGGTGCCGCTGTCTCGCAAGCCCTCGCACAAGCCGAGGCACCAGAGCTCCCGCCGGTCGTCGAGGGTGAAGACGGTGTCACCACATACGTCCCGCCGGTCCCCGCAGCTCCGGCCGACGCCCAGTGGTTCGGACAGATGCACATCCCGCGATTCGGCGCGGACTACAACTTCGGGATCTTCGGGGGCACGAGCCGCGCACGCACCCTGGATCAGCAGGGCATCGGCGTCTACACGAACTCGAAGATGCCCGGCGAGGTCGGCAACTTCTCTCTCGCCGGACACCGCACCACCTGGGGCAAGCCGTTCAACCAGCTCGACAAGCTGCAGCTCGGCGACGCCATCGTCGTGGAGACGGCCGACGGCTGGTACACCTACCGCTTCCGCACCCTCGAATACGTGAAGCCCACGCAGACGGACGTGCTCGCGGATGTGCCGCAGATGCCGGAGCAGCAGACCGGAGAGCAGTACATCACCCTCACCGCCTGCTCCCCGCTCTACTCCCTCGCCGAGCGCATCGTCGCCTACGGGGTCTTCGAGAGCTTCCAGCCGCGCGCTGAGGGCCCGCCGACCGCTCTGACCGACCCGCCGCCCCCGCCGGCCGCACCATCGGTGTGATCGTGGACGTCGACAAGGGAGAAGACTGATGTACGCCGCAATCTGGCGCCTGCTGCCCGGTCCGTGGTGGCTGCGTGTGCTCATCCTCGTGGTCGTCATCGCCGCCGTGCTCTACGGACTGTTCTGGTATGTCTTCCCCTGGGTGAGCCCGATCATCGCTCCGGGCGAGGTCGACGTCGAATGACGCGAGTGCTCGTGGTCGACAACCACGACAGCTTCGTGCACACCCTGGTCGGATACCTGAGCGAGCTCGGCGCCGAGACCGTGATGATCGAGTCCGACGCCACCGACGCCGCACAGCTCGAGCACATGCTCCCCGCATACGACGCGGTGATGCTCTCACCCGGGCCGGGCACCCCGGCCGACGCCGGTGCCTCGCTCGACGCGGTGCGCATCGCCACGCGGCTGCGCATACCGACCCTCGGTGTGTGCCTCGGGCATCAGACGATCGGTGAGGCCTTCGGGGCACCGGTGATCGCCGCGCCGGAGCTCATGCACGGCATGGTGTCGGCGGTCACGCACGACGGCTCCCCGCTGTTCGACGGCGTCCCCTCTCCGTTCGACGCGGGTCGCTATCACTCGCTGGCGCTCGCGGCGTCCGACCTGCCCTCCGATGTCATCGTGACCGCCTGGACCGAGAACGGCACGGTGATGGCCCTGGCGCACCGTGACCTGCCGCTGTGGGGTGTGCAGTTCCATCCGGAGAGCGTGCTCACCGAGGGAGGCTACCGGCTTCTGGCGAACTGGCTGGAGCTGTGCGGGGACGAGAATGCCGTGGCGCGCGCAGAGGACCTGCACCCGCTGTCGAGGTGACGGCGGGGTCGGCTCCCCGATCTGCGACCGCTATCCGGTGCAGAAGAAGATCTGCACCGACGAGCCGACGGGAACGTCACCCGGAGCCACCGACATCGAGTGGACGGTCGCCGGCTGTGTGGCCGGGCACTCCGCCGTCTCGGCCGGCACGGCGACCAGACCGAGATCGCCGAGGTTGGTCGTGGCGGCATCGACGGTCCAGCCGACGAGGTCGGTCAGCGTCACCTTGCCGCTGGCCACGACCAGGTTGATGACGGTTCCCGGATCCAATTCGGTCTCGGCCTTCTCACTGGCGGAGATGACGGTGTTCGCCGCCAAGGCCTTGTCGTTGCGTTGGATGACGGTGCCGAGCTCGAGCCCTGCCGCCTTCAGCGCGTTTGTGGCATCGCTGAGCGCCATGCCCTCGATCTTGGGCATGACCACGGTCTCTTCGCCCGCGGAGACGTACAACGTGACCGTGGATCCCTCCTCCACCGAGACGCCCGCTTCGGGGTCGGTGCGGATCACGTTGCCTTCGGCGACCTCGGAGCTCGTCTCGATCACGATCTTCGACGAGAGGTCGAGCCCTGCGAGGTCGTCCTGCGCGCGTTCCGAGGAGACGTTGACGAGGTTCGGGATGATCCGTGAGCTGCTCGACACCTCAGGGGGCCGCATGCTGATCGTGACGACCCAGAACAGCACGGAGGCCAGCAGCACGGCGAGCAGAGCCACGCCCGCCCAGATCCACGCGACCGGCGGACCGGACTGGGTTCTGGTCATGGTCGTGTCGGTGCTGAGCTGACGCAGCGACCGCGCGGTCTCCTGCGCCTGCCGCGGGCTCGCGCCGTAGAGCTCGCTGGTCAGCGCTCCGAGTTCCTTGCGGGTCGGAGCGTTTCCCGTCATGGCGGAATCCAAGGCCGCGCGGAAGTGCGCGGCATCCGGGTATCGCTGGTACGGGTCCTTCGCGAGCGCGCGGAGCACGATCGGGTCGAGGGTGCGGGGAGCTTCCTCGTTCACCTCGGTCGGAGGAACGGGGGTCTCGCTGACGTGCTGGTAGGCGACGGCCACCGGTGACTCGCCCCGGAAGGGCTGGCGGCCCGTCAGCAACTCGTACAGGACGACACCGGTGGAGTAGAGGTCGGCTCGAGCGTCGACGGGCTCGCCCTTCGCCTGCTCCGGCGAGAAGTAGGCGGCGGTCCCGATGATCTGGGTGGTCTCCGCCACGGTCGACGACGAGTCGGAGACGGCTCGGGCGATCCCGAAGTCCATCACCTTGACCTGACCCTTGTCGGTGACCATCACGTTGCCCGGCTTGATGTCGCGGTGCACGACACCGGCGCGATGCGAGTAATCGAGCGCCTCGAGGATGCCGTCGACGTAGCGCACCGCGTCGGCCACCGGCACGGGGCCGGCGGAGATGATGTCCTTGAGCAGGGTGCCCTTGACGAGCTCCATGACGATGTAGGGCGGCTCGTCGGAGCCGATCTCACTCGTCGACGGGTCGCCGGCGTCGAAGACGCGGACGATCGACGGATGCGACATGCGCGACGCAGCCTGCGCCTCGAGCCGGAATCGGTTGCGGAAGGCGGTGTCACGCGCCAGTTCGGGGTCGAGGACCTTGATCGCGACCTCGCGCCCGAGCGTCAGGTCGTACCCCCGGTACACCTTCGCCATTCCGCCATGCCCGATGAGCTCGTCGACGCGGTACCGGCCCGCGATGACTCGTGGCTCTGTGGACACGGATGACCCCCCTGGAAACTACTCTTGCTGAAACTGAACTACAGGTTACCCGTCGGTGCCGGTGTCCCCATCGCCGGGATTCGCTGCCGCGGTGATCGTGACCGAGAGCGGCGGAGAGGCGGCCGAGGTGCGCTGGTCGCCACCGGAGCACATGCCCTGGTAGGTGACGATGAGCTGCTGGCCCTCGGCGTCGGCGATCTTCACCTGCGTGTTGCGCTGGGTCGGCTGGAAGTTCGGTCCGCCCGAAACGAACGAGCCGTTCTGCACCGAGACGACGTAGCCGGAGAGGGTCGTGCCGCTGGGGCAGGTGAAGCCGGTACCCCAGGAGATCGTCACCGTGGAGCCGGCGACGGGGTCACCGGTGATGGTCGGGGCATCGCTCGGCGTCGGCAGACCGGCGCGAGCGGCGTAGACCGTCAGGGTGATCGGCTGGGTGGTCTCGACGTTGCCGGAAGGCGCGACGCGGTACACCGTGCCGACCTCGGCATCGGTGGGCGCCGGGTCGCCGTCGACGCAGGTGATCTCGCTGTTGAAGCCGGCTTCGGTCAGCGTGGCGGTGGCCGCCCCGCAGTCCTTGCCGTTCAGGTTCAGCGCGGTCACATCGACGCGGGTCACCTCGGGTGTCGGAGTCGGCGTCGGCGTCGGGGTGCGGGATGCCGACGCGCTGGGCGAGGCCGAGGGCTTGTCGTCGCCGTTGCCCTGGTTCGCCAGCATCGCCCACACCGTTCCGCCGAGCACGATGACCAGCAACGCGATCAGGGCGATCAGCGGCCAGGTCCACGGGCTGCGCTTCTTCTTCTTCTCCTCTTCCGCAGCGTCCTCGGTGGGCAGCTGAGCGGTGGTGGGGAGGATGCGCGTGGTGCCGTCGTCGCCAGAAGCGTTCAGAAGCCTGGTCGCGTCGTCGCCGCCGGCGATGCCGCCGGTCGCGATGGCGGGAACGGCGATGGCCGCCGAGTTCAGATCTCCGCGACGCAGGGCCTGGGCCGCGCGTGCCACCGTCGCCGATGACGACGGACGGTCACTGGGCTTCTTGGCGATCATGGCCATGACCAGGTTCTGCACCGGGATCGGAACGGTGGGAGGCAGGGGCGGCGGCTGCTCGTTGATCTGCGCCATCGCGATCGCCACCTGCGACTCGCCGGTGAACGGACGCTTGCCTGCCAGGCACTCGTACGCGACGATGCCCAGCGAGTAGGTGTCGGTCGCGGGCGATGCCGGGTGTCCTGATGCCTGTTCGGGCGAGAGGTACTGCACGGTGCCCATGACCTGACCGGTCGCGGTGAGCGGCACCTGGTCGGCGATGCGGGCGATACCGAAGTCGGTGATCTTGACGCGGCCGTCGGGCGTGATCAGCAGGTTGCCCGGCTTGATGTCGCGGTGCACGAGGCCGGCGGCGTGAGCCGCCTGCAGAGCGGAAGCCGTCTGGGCCACGATGTCGAGCGTCTTGTCGGCGCTCAGCGCGCCGTCGCGCTCGAGCACGGTCGAGAGCGCCTCGCCGGGCACCAGCTCCATCACGAGGTAGGCGCTGCCGTTCTCCTCGCCGTAGTCGAACACGCTGGCGATGCCCTCATGGTTGACGAGAGCGGCGTGACGGGCCTCGGCCCGGAAACGCTCGAGGAACCCGGGGTCCCCCATGTACTCGTCCTTGAGGATCTTGATGGCGACGGTACGTCCGATGACGTGATCCGTCGCTTCCCACACCTCGCCCATGCCACCGATCGCGATACGCGACTGCAGCTCGTAACGACCACCGAACGACACACCCTGCGTCGGCCTCATCTGCCCAGCACCGCCTCTATGACCTTCTTCGCAATCGGAGCGGCGATGGTGTCGCCGCTACCTGATTGTCCCTGTCCGCCGCCGTCTTCGACGACGACCGCTACTGCGACCGCGGGGTCGTTCGCCGGCGCGAAGCCGGTGAACCACAACGTATGCGGCCTGTTTCCGTTCTCTGCGGTGCCCGTCTTACCGGCCACGTCGATCCCGTCTATTCTTGCACCCTGGGCCGCGCCCGTAGCGACGCTCGCGACCATGGCCGCGGTCACGTTGTTCGCCACGTCGGCCTCCATCGCCCGTCCGAACTCGCTGTCCTGGAACGCCTTGATGACGGAGAGGTCGTTCCCGATCACGGCGTCGACCATGCGCGGGTTCATCACGACGCCGTCGTTCGCGAGTCCGGCAGAGACCATGGCCATCTGCAGCGGGGTCGCGGTGACCTTGCCCTGGCCGAATCCGGTCAGCGCGGTCTGGGCGTCATCGAGGGCGCGCGGGTAGCTCGAGGCCGTCGAGGTCAACGGCGTGTCGAACGTCTGGTTGAACCCGAGCTTGTCCGCCATCTCGCGGATGGTGTCGTCGCCGAGCTCCACGGCGAGCTCGGCCATCGGGATGTTGCAGCTGAGCCTGATCGCCTCGGCGATGGTGACCGTCTCGCCGGGGCCGCAGGTGCCGCCCCAGGCGTTGGAGACGCGGTTCGTCGAACCGGGCAGGGTGTAGGAGATCGGGTTCGGCAGCGTCGAGTCGGGAGTCCAGTTGCCTGTCGCGTAGGCAGCGGCCGCGACGACGACCTTGAACGTCGAACCGGGAGGGTTCAGATCTCCCGCGATCGCCCGGTTAGACAGCGGCTTGTTCGCATCGGCGACAAGCTGGTCGTACGTCGCGTTCGCCGCATCCGCGTCGTGCGTCGCCATCAGGTTGGCGTCGAAACCCGGGGTCGAGACCATCGCCAGGATGCGTCCCGTCTTCGGGTCCATCGCGACGACCGCGCCCTTGAGCCCGTCGAGGGCCTCGTAGGCAGCCCGCTGCGCCGCGGTGTTCAGGGAGAGCTCCACGCTGTAGCCGCGCTGCGGCTGGCCGGAGAGGATGCGCTCGACCTCGCCGAGGAACGCGTTCGAGCCGGTGCCGGAGAGCTCGGCGTTCATGGCCCTCTCGATGCCGGTGCTCGAGCCCAGAGCCGGGTTGAAGTACCCGGTCACCGGCTCCCACATCGGGGCATCGGTGTAGACGCGCTGGAACTGGTACCGGTCGTCGCTGGGCACCGAGCTGGCGATCGCGACACCGTCGACGATGATCGACCCTCGCTGGATCTCGTAGCTGTCGAGCCGGGTGCGCTTGTTGTTGCTGTTCTGGGCCAGCGCGTCCGCCTCGACGACCTGGATCCAGCTGGTCGCGGCGAAGAGGGCGATGAACATGAACAGCATGATGATGCTGAGACGGCGGAGTTCCTTGGTCATGTCAGCCGATCACCACCCGGGGCTGACGGCGCACCCCGTCGGAGATGCGCAGCAGCAGCGCCACGATGAGCCAGTTGGCCACGAGGGAGGAGCCGCCCGCCGCGAGGAACGGTGTGGTCAGACCGGTCAGCGGGATGAGGCGGGTGACACCACCGACCATGATGAACACCTGCAGCGCGATCGTGAACGAGAGCCCGGTGGCCAGCAGCTTGCCGAAGTCGTCCTGTCCCGCGAGGCCGATGCGCATGCCACGGCTCACGAACACCATGTACAGGCAGAGGATCGCGAACAGCCCTATCAGTCCGAGCTCTTCGCCGAGGCTGGTGATGATGTAGTCGCTGTGGGCCAGAGGTGTGACCTCCGGGCGGCCCTGGCCCCAGCCGGTGCCCATGAGTCCACCGCGTGCAAGCCCGAAGAGCCCCTGCATGGGCTGGTACCCGGCGCCGTCGGGGTCGACCTGATCGGCATCGAACAGGAACAGCCAGTTGATGAAGCGGCCCTGCACATAGCTGAGGATCTGCGTCGCGAGGGCGACACCGGCGACCACGAGGGCGAGGCCGATGAGCACCCAGCTGGTCTTGCCCGTCGCGACGTAGAGCATCGCGACGAACATGCCGAAGATCAGCGTTCCCGTGCCGAGGTCGCGCTGGAACACGATGATCCCCAGCGAGATGAGCCAGACGACGAGCACGGGGCCGAGCTCGCGCATGCGGGGCCAGGTGATGCCCATCACGCGCTTGCCGACGGAGGTCAGGCTCTCGCGGGTGCGCACCAGATAGCCGGCGAAGAAGATGGCCAGGCAGATCTTGGCGAGCTCACCCGGCTGGAAGGCGAACGCACCGCCGAGCGACACCCAGACGGCCGCGTTCGCGTCCGGGATGCGCAGGCCGGGCACGAACGGCAGCAGCAGGAGCAGGATTCCGGCGAGGCCGAAGATGTAGGTGTACCGGAACAGGATGCGGTAGTTGCGCAGCAGGATGACCACCGCGATCGCACCCGCGAGCGAGATCGCGGTCCACGCGAGCTGCTTGGTCGAGTAGGCGTTCCAGCCGGTGTTCTTGAAGGCGATGTCGATCCGATAGATCATCGCGATGCCGAGGCCGGTGAGCAGGGTCGCGATGGGCACGACGAACGGGTCGGCGTCTGACGCGACGAAGCGCAGCACGATGTGCAGGGCGAAGGCGAGAGCGGCGAGGCCGCCACCGATCGCCAGGATCATCGGGTCGATCACGCCGAGTGCGCCCAGCTGCACGAGCGTCAGGGCGGCGCCGCTGATCGCGCACGCGAACAGCAGCAGCCAGAACTCGCGGTTGCGCTGGTTCTGCGGCATCCGGATGCGCTTGAGGGCCTTGATGACACTGGTGTCGGCCGCGACGTCGGTGCTCATCCCTCACCGCCTTCGGGGGTGTCGACAGGCGTCGGCATGGGCGTGGGCAGCGGGGTCTCGATCGTGTTCGCGTCGGCACCCGCCTTGAGGCGGTCCACGATCGCCATCGCGTCGGAGAGGGAGCGCGCGGTGATGGTGCGCTCGACCGATGCCCGCTGGTACGGCGGCAGGTTCGCGAGGAGGATGTCGGTGTCCTGGATCGGGGTCGACAGCGTGATCGGTCCGATGTTCTGCTGCACGCCCTGGAAGATCACCACGCTGTCCTCGTCGGCGCCGATGAAGTAGCGCGTCTGGGTCCAGCTGTACGCGGCGAAGGCGGTCACGCCCAGCATCGCGATCACCACGAGAGCACCGGCGATCCAACCGAGTCGGCGGCGCTTGGCTCGACGACGATCCTCTTCGATGAGCTCCTCGAGGTACTCGGGGGCGGGCTCGAAGTGGCTCGGCTCGTTCGCGGCCTGGCGCACCGGGTGCAGCCAGTTGCCGCGGGGAGGGCGCACCGGGGGCACGTACACGCCGTCGGGGTTCGAGGCCGAGCCCACGATCGTGGGCGTGCCCGAGTGGATCGGGTGCTGACCGCCGACGTCGACCAGGACGATCGTGACGTTGTCGGGCGCTCCGCCGTCGAGCGCCTGCTTGAGGAGGTTGTCGGCGGTGCGTCCTGGAGCGAGGCCGAGCTGCATGGCCTTGAGGATGTGGGGTTCGTCGACCACGCCGGAGAGTCCGTCGGAGCAGAGCAGCCAGCGGTCGCCGGGTTGCGTGTGCATGACGAACATGTCGAGCTCGGGGTCGGAGTCCATGTCGCTGAGCACGCGCATGAGCACGGAGCGGCGGGGGTGGTAGCGCGCCTCTTCCGGGGTGATGCGGCCCGAGTCGACCAGGCGCTGCACGAAGGTGTGGTCGGCGGTGATCTGCGTCAGGGCGTCGTCGCGGTAGAGGTAGATGCGCGAGTCGCCGATGTGGCCGATGACCGCGTACTCGTCGACCATGATGATCGCGCTGACGGTGGTTCCGAGACCGGCGAGCTCCGGTCGATCCTTCGCGGCACGGATGAGGTCGCCCGCTGCCGTGGTGGCCGCGGCCTGCAGTGAGGCTTGCGCGTCTTCCGTCGACGCATACGGCTGGTCGAGGGGCTCCAGACGCTGGATCGCGATGCTCGAGGCGACGTCACCACCGGCGTGGCCGCCCATGCCGTCGGCGACGACGAAGAGGTTCGCTCCGGAGTAACCGGAATCCTGGTTGTTGGAGCGGACCTTCCCAGTGTGGGAGATCGCGACGCTCGAGCCTTCGAAGACCATGCCGGCGTCAGGCTCGCAGCTCGAAGGTCGTGGCGCCCACCTTGATGGGCGTGCCGAGCGAGAGGGCGACGGGCGAGCCGGAGACGCGCTGGCCCGCGACGAAGGTGCCGTTGGTGGAGTCGAGGTCCTGGATCGCCCAGCTGTCGCCGCGCAGCATCAGGCGCGCGTGGTGACTGGACGTGTAGTCGTCACGGATCACGAGAGCGGACTCACTGGAGCGGCCGATCGTGAGGGAGTCGGCGCTGAGCGGCAGCTCGAGGCCCGCCTTGGGGCCTGAGGTGATCACGAGGCGCTTGGCGGTCGCGACCGTCGCCGGTCCGGTCGACGGGCGGGCGGATGCCGGCTTCGAAACGGGGGCCGCGGGTGCACCCGCCGCCGCAGGTGCCCCTGCCGTCGCCTCGACGGGGAGCTTGCGCACTCGCACACCGAAGAGGTCGGCGCGCAGCGAGTACACGACACCGAACACGAAGAACCACATCAGGAGGAGGAACCCGATGCGCAGGAGAAGAAGGATCAGTTCACTCAACCGAGGGCTCCGAACGCTCGGGTGGCGTCGTCGCCTCTGGTCGCAGGACGCGAGGGTGCGGCCACGGGGACGATGCGGAACACCAGGTCGGTGCGTCCGATCGTGATCGTCGTGTCTGTCGGGAGGGCGGCTTCGCGCAGCTTCTGCCCGTTGACCTTCGTGCCGTTGGTGGAACCGAGGTCGCGCATCATGGCGCGCTCGCCGTCCCACAGGATCTCGACGTGCTTGCGGCTCGACCCCGCGTCAGCGATCGTGATGTCGGCATCCGAGCCTCGACCGATCACGGTGCGGGCGCGGGAGATGGAGTGGCGACGACCGTCGACGTCGACCACGGCCTGCCAGCTGACGCGGCCCTCGACGGTGCCCGAGCTCACGCGCACCGTGCCGGTGGCGACCTTCTCGTCGGCTTCGAGGCTGATCGAGAGCGGGCCCGCGAAGCTGTAGCCCTGCGACGTGGCGTGCGTGGTGAGAAGAGCGTGCAGCTCGTCCGTAAGGGCGCCGCCGAGCCCGCGCATCCGCTCCGCATCGTCGGCGCTCAGACGCACCACGAAGCTGTTGGGCGCGATGATGCGATCGCGGCTCACGACCGCGGCCTTCGTGTCGGCTTCACGCCGCAGCGCCGAAGCGATCTCCACAGGCTGGATGCCGCTACGGAAGGTCTTGGCGAACGCGCTGTTAACTGCGCGTTCGAGACCCTTCTCAAAGCTGTCAAGTAGTCCCACTGGGCTCCTCTGGCATGCCGACTGGTAGACACATCGTAGCCAGGTGTCCTGGGGGAACGCCGCCGATGGCCCTCCAGGCATGTGCAACGAGGCCGAAAACGCATGATATCTTTGGGAAGTTGAGTTCTTCGGAACGAGACACTCGCGCGAGTGGCGGAATGGTAGACGCGCTGGCTTCAGGTGCCAGTGTCCGTAAGGACGTGGGGGTTCAAGTCCCCCCTCGCGCACAGCGAGATGAAGGGCCCGGTCCATGGATCGGGCCCTTCGCTTTTCCGGAAACGCCGATCGATCGGGGCCACCCTGCGGCTTCGGCGCCCTTCATTCGGAGTCCGATGATCCCGAACGGGCGTGCCGCCGCAGAGACTCGCTGACCTGCCGCAGGTAGCGGGTGATCACGTCTTGTTCGGCCGGCGTGAAGGCGTCCAGTTCGGCGTCGATCCCCATGATCATGGGGATCAGGCGACCCATCGCCTTGTCACGCGACGCGCGCCGCGGAGCTACGAGGATTCCTCGGCGGTCGTTCGGGTGGGGTTCTCGGGAGACGTGATCGAGCGCGACGAGGCGGTCGACGGACGTGGTGGTCGCGCCCGCAGAGAGCCCCACTCTCCGCGCGAGCTCGGTCGGCGCCAGAGGACCGCTCATGAGCAGGTGCTCCATCACCTGCAGATCGGTGGGGTTGACCCCGAGTTCATCCGCGAGGGAGGACTCGAAGAGTTCGCTGAGTTCGATGAAGTCCCGAAGCAGGGCCGTCGCCGGACGGGCAGGGATGAAGTCCGCCCCGTCGGCGTCGAAAGGTGGCACCCCGCTCGATTGCATGACCTCCACGATATCGCTACTATCTTTCGATAGTCATATAGTTTGATGATCGAACTACTATCCAAGGTTGGGACTTTTCATGGGCGTACTCACACGGTTCCTGACGTCGGCGAAGACATCGTGGATCATTCTCGTGATCACGGCGCTCGCCGCAACCGCGCTGTTCGCCCTCGCCGGCAGCGAGGAGTCCGAGACAGCCCCGTCGGTCGGTCTGCCCTCTTCCGCCGAATCCGTCAAGGTCGATCAGTTGCTCGAAGAGTTCCCCAGCGCCGACGCGACCTCGGCGCTGCTGGTCTTCGCCTCCGAAGACGGCGTGCTCGACGAGAAAACGCTCTCCCTCATCGATCAGAAGGCATTCGGCGATCTTGCCGCGCTCGCCCTCGACGGCGCCGTACCGCCCGCTCAGGTCTCCGACGACGGAACGGTCGCCCTCGTGGTGGTGCCTCTCGAGCCGGAGCCCGACGTCGCGGAGCAGACTGCGCGCGCGCAGGAGATCCGCGACATCGCCGCGGCGGATCTGGAGGGAGTTCGCGTCTATCTCACGGGCGCTGAAGGCTTCGAGGTCGACATCGCCGCCGTGTTCGACGGGGCGGACTTCACCCTTCTCCTCACCACCGTCATCGTCGTCGCCGTTCTGCTGCTCATTACCTACCGCAGTCCATGGCTGTGGATCGTCCCCCTCGTCGTCATCGGCCTGGCCGACGCACTCGCGGGGATCGTCGCACGACAGGTTGCCAGCGCCGTCGGCATCCAGCTCGATGCGTCGATCACGGGCATTCTCTCTGTGCTCGTCTTCGGCGCAGGGACGAACTATGCGCTCCTCCTGATCGCCCGCTACCGTGACGAACTGCGTCTGCATGAGAGTCGCAGAGAGGCTATGCAGCGGGCCCTTCGCGGAGCCGGTCCCGCCATCATCGCCAGCGGCTCGACGGTCGCACTGGCACTGCTCACCTTGCTCCTCGCCGAGATCGCGGGCAACCGTGCGCTGGGGCTGGCCTGCGCCGTCGGCATCGTCGTCGCGATGTTCTTCGCGCTCTTCGTGCTGCCCGCTGCTCTCGTGCTCTTCGGCCGCGGCCTGTTCTGGCCCTACATCCCGCGGTTCCAGTCGCCCGACGCGATCTCCCGCAGCGTCTGGGGGAAGCTCGGTCGCGGAGTGTCGAAGCGTCCGGTCGTGGTGGCGACGGTCGGGTTCGTCGTTCTCGGCGCGATGGCCAGCGGGTTGCTGTTCGTGCAGACCGGACTCTCCCAGAATGACCGCTTCCTGCAGAAGCCCGAAGCGGTGCAGGGCCAGGAGGTCCTCGCCGAGGCGTTCTCCGCTGGAACCACCTCCCCCGCCATCGTCGTCGTTCCTGTCGAGGACGCCGAGGCGGCGACCACCGCTCTCGCGGATCTCGACGGTGTCGACGCGGCGAGGCCGGGAGAGGCGACGGATGAGTTCGCGCGGATCGATGTCACCCTCGACGCCAGCGCCGAGACCGACGCGGCTTTCGCCACCGTCGAACGCATGCGCGAAGCGCTCGACGACGTCGGATCGGGCGAAGGGCTCGTCGGAGGGCTCGACTCGCAGGCGCTCGATGTCGCCGAAGCCCAGGCCCGGGATCAGGCTCTCCTCATCCCCCTCATCCTCGCGTTGGTCTTCGTCGTGCTCGTGCTCCTTCTTCGGGCCTTCGTCGCGCCGCTGCTACTCCTGATCGCCGTCGTCGCCAGCTTCTTCTCGGCGATCGGGGTGAGCTGGTGGTTGTTCCAGTCGCCACTCTTCGGATTCCCCGCCATCGATACGAACGTGCTGCTGTTCAGCTTTCTGTTCCTCGTCGCGCTCGGTGTCGACTACAGCATCTTCCTCGTCACCCGTGCGAAAGAGGAGGCCGCCCGACTCGGCACCAGCCAGGGCATGATTCGTGCTCTCGCCGCGACGGGCGCCGTGATCACCAGCGCCGGCATCCTCCTCGCCGCGGTGTTCGCCGTCCTGGGCGTTCTCCCCCTCATCACGCTGACGCAGATCGGCGTCATCGTCTGCATCGGCGTGCTCATCGACACACTCCTCGTGCGAACGGTCATCGTTCCTGCACTCGCGTTCATCACTCGGGACAGGTTCTGGTGGCCCCGCCGACCCGCTCTGACCGATGCCGAGGCCGCCCGACAGGGCGCCGACGCACTCGCGCCTGAACAGCCCCACGCGCTCTCCCGTTGACGGGGGACGCCCATGCGCGGTGGTGGAACATCCGCCTGCGGTACGACGACGCCCCTCCCTCAGACCGATGCGTCGAGCAGTCGGCCCGGCGACGATGGGAGGGTCCCCTCCCCTAGAGAAGGCGTCCCGTGACCTCACGCACCCCAGCCCTCGATTCGCTCGCGCTCGCCGCCGTCGGTCTCAGCACCTCGGCGCTCGCGCTCGCCGCCTGTGCTTCCCCCGCCCCTGCCGAAACCTCCCCTGCGGGTGTCGGATCGTTCGATGCCGAGAGGGTCGGGAACTCGCCGGAAGAGGCGCGGTCCGAGATTTCGTAAGCCGCCTAGTAATCTGGGGGGATGACGGATGCACTGGGGACCAAGCAGGCGCTCCTGCTGTCGCGACTCGGCGGCGACGAGTCTGCGCGCTTGGTGATGACGGTGCTCACGACCGCGCGGCGGATCGACGCGGCCTGCGCGGAGCTGCTCGCTCGACACGATCTGTCGGAGGGGCGGATGGCGGCCCTCCTCGCGGTCTCCGCCGAGGAGGGGATCACGCCACGGCTGCTGGCGACCCGGCTCGCCGTGACCTCGGCGACCGTCACGGGACTTCTGGATCGACTCGACCGCGACGGGTTGATCGAGCGACACCCGCACCCGACAGACGCGCGCACGCACACGCTCGTGACGACCCTCGCCGGGGAGCGGCTCATCGCCGAGCTGGTCCCGGTCTACGCCGAATGGCTCCGTCAGCTCGGGACCGGGATCAGTGCCGCCGATCGCGACCACGCTGCCCTCGTCTTGGCTGCGATGCAGCGGAACCTCGGCGATGAGTAGAACAGTGGGAGGACGGGCGGCCCGCACATCGCCCGGGGTCGACGCGGAGCACCTGAGCGCACTCGACGCGGGCCTGGCAGCGTCGAGGACGCTGTCCGACGCTCTTGCGATCGATCACACGACTCTGTTCCGCAACGTCTTCCCGGACGCCGACGCTGCCCTGAGTGCCGAAGTCGCCGCGGCGCAGCAGCTGGGCATCCTCAAGCGGATGACCCGCATCGGTGCCGCCCTCGCGATCCGGTGTGATTCCGCCGAGGTCGACGACATGGCCGCGCACCCGTCCGACACCGTGCGCGGGTGGGCGTGCTTCCTCATCGCTGCGCAGCCGTCCGCCACCCCGGTCGTGTTGCTCGATCGACTCCGACGGTTCGCCGACGATGAGCACTTCGCGGTCCGCGAGTGGGTGTGGATGGCAGCGCGCCCTGTGCTCGTCACCGACCTCGACGCCAGCATCGATATGCTCGCCGCGTGGACCGGCGACCCTTCCGAGCGCGTTCGCCGATTCGCCAGCGAAGCGCTGCGGCCGCGAGGCGTGTGGGCCGCCCACATCGCTGCGCTCAAGAAGCAGCCGGAGCGCGGAGAGCCGATCCTGCATCCGCTGCGCGACGATCCATCCCGCTACGTCCAGGATTCCGTCGCCAACTGGATCAACGACGCGGCGAAGACCCGTCCGGACTGGGCCGTTGAACTCTGCGACCGCTGGGGCGCCGCCAGCGACGATGTCGCCACCGCTCGCATCATCACGCGCGCGCTGCGCTCTCTCGATCGTTCTTCCGCGGGGTGAACGGCGAGGGGGCCTCTTCGAATCCGACCGATTCGTTGCGTGCCGATCCCCGCTGTGGCCGGAGTCGTGCACGAAACGCGATCAGCGCGATGCCCGAGCCGGCTCGGACTCACCCCGTCGAGTGTCGCGCACAGAGAGGGTGCCGAGAGCCCAGGCCGCGAGGCCTGCGGCAGCGAAGGCCGCGCCGAGAACCACGGAACCCGTCCACCCCGATGTGCTGAAGGCCAAGGTGGTCGTGGCCGCGCCGACGGCTGATCCCAGGGAGTAGAAGATCATGTACCCGCCGATGGCCGTCGAAACGCGGTCGGGGTGCAGCACGGTCAAGATGTGTTGGTTGCTCACATGGGCGGCCTGCACGGCGAAATCGAGCACGACGATGCCGACGATCACCATGGTCAACGACCAGGGGAGCTGCCCGATCAGCGCCCAGGATGCGACCAGGGCGAGGAGTGCGAGACCGGTGACCCTGTTGGCCTTGCCGGCGTCTGCCCAGTGGCCCGCGCGCACGGCACCCAGGGCGCCCGTCAGGCCGGCGAGGCCGAAGAGTCCGATCTGGGTCTCGGTGAGATGCCAGGGCGCAGATGTCAACGGAAGCGCCATCCCGCTCCACAGTGTTCCGAACGACGCGAAGAGGAAGAACGCGATCGCGCCGCGACTTACGAAGACAGGGTCGCTGAGGAGGCGACCGAGACCGCTGACGAGCTCTGTGTACGGACGGGCGGGCCGGCGCGCATCACTCGGAAGGGCGAGGAGGGCCATGGTTCCCAGAATCACGGCCAGCAGCGCCAGAGAGATGTAGACGCTGCGCCATCCCCAGATGTCGGTCAGTGCCCCGGCGATCAGTCGCGAGCCGAGAATGCCGACCACGACCCCCGATGTCACGAATCCCAGGTTGCGCCCTCGTTCCGCGGGGTCGGAGACCGCCGCAGCATAGGCCACGGTCGTCTGGACCACGACCGCGAAGAGTCCGGAGAACGCCAGCCCGGCGTAGGCCGCCCATGCCATCGGGGCGGCGGCGACCACGATCATGCCGATCCCCACCAGGCCGAGATGGAATGCGATCAGTCGTCGTCGGTCGAGTCGGTCGCCGAGTGGGACGAGCACGACGAGTCCGACGAGGTAACCCAGCTGTCCGACGGAGACGAGCCAGCCCAGCGCGTCGGGCGCAACACCGAGATCTCGCCCGATCTCGGTGAGGATGGGCTGCGCGGCGTACACGGACGCGACGGCGACGGCACAGATCGCGGCCAGCAGAATCTTGGTCTTGAGGTACACAGGTGTCCTTTGGTTGCATATTGCTACCGAATGAACCGTAGGGCATAATGGTTTCAAATCGCAACTCTTGGAGATGTCATGGGTGAATCCACCGGAATTCCGCAGTGGACCGATCCGAACTGCCCGGTCGCTCGGGCGACCGACCTGGTCGGCGACCGCTGGAGCATGCTGATCATCCGGGATGCGATGGACGGAGCCCGCACGTTCACCGACTTCCAGCAGCGCACGGGTATCGCGCGCAACATGCTCGCCGATCGCCTCCGCAGACTCGCCGGGTACGGGATCATGACTCGCGTCGAGGCCCCGGCCGGCAAGCGGAAGCACTACGAGCTGACCGCTGCCGGAGAGGAGCTTTTCCCTGTCATCCTCGCCCTGCGACACTGGGGAGAGGAGCATGCTTTCGCCGAAGGAGAGGCGCATTCGGTCCTGGTCGATGCCGCCGGTGCGACCGTGGCTGCGACCGAGCCGGTCGGTACAGACGGCAACCCGCTGACGAGCCGGAACACCCGCGTCGTGAGGTGAGTGCGTCCTGAACCGGGGAGATCGTCAGCCCAGCGGGCCCTCGAGGATGGTGAGTACATCGACCTCTTCGAATCCGACCGATCTGTTGAGGGCGAGCATCGGCGCGTTCGTCAGGGCCGTGTAGGTCTGCAGAAACCGCGAGTCCGAGCTCTCCGGGAGGCTCATGAGACGACGGAGGTTGGCGACCTTCAACGCGCGGCCGATCCCACGACCACGAACCCGTTGCGCGACGAAGGTGTCGTCCTGAAGGACGATCTTCGGATCCGGCCGCGACAGCAGGATCTCGGTGTACCCCACGGCCTCCCCGTCCGCGCGCGCCACGCTCCGCACCAGGGCATACCCCTGTTCGGACATGCGCTCCTCGTTCCGGCGAACGGCCGCGACGTCGGCGGGCGCGGGGGTCCGTGTCAGGTCGCCCATCGGCACGTCCTCCGACATGTGAGCGCGAAGCCTCGCCCAGTCATCGAGCAGCTCATCCGGACACGCGCCCACCCAGGAGACGATGTCGACGTCTGCGAGTGCAGTCGGGAGCCGGTCGAGTGTCTTCGTGGAGACCGGGAGATCGACCACCTGGCGACTCTCGCGGACGCCCACCTGGAGCCCTTCGGAGCGTGCGAACGAGACCCCGGCATCGGAGTACGTCTCGGTGCGCATCATCGTGGCGGTGCCGCGCAGCGCGTTGCGGATTGCGTGGAGCAGTGCACGGGCGACGCCGCGGTGGCGGAAGGCGTCGAGAACCGCGATCTCGACGTCGGCAGGTTCGCCAGGATGCACGTGCGCTTCGGCCGCCCCGACCGGCACCTCGTCGATCTCCGCGAGCAGCAGCACTGAGCGGCGAGTCGGATGCGGGCTCTGGAACTGCAGGCGCGTCGCCTCGTCGCTGCGGGACCACACCTTCTGCCGCCCGGCCGAGTAGCCGTCTCGGAGGATGCCGTTCCACCTCAGAAGCTCAGCGACGTCGCGAGGATCGACATCCCTGATCCGGATGTTGCTCAAAGGTCACGACGCTCTCGGTGTTCGCAGACGGACAGGTGCACGATCCAGGTTGCCATACCGCCGAGTCGTTCTCCCCTCTCGTGCGGCCGCGGGGTATCTGAGATGGTGGATGCGGGATGTGCCCCTGAGTGACGAAAGGGTGAGCGATGAGCGGACCTGATCTCCCGGTGATCGGGGTCGAGGACGCGTCATCACGGTGGTCGACGTGGTGGCTGGCATCCGGAGCGCTGTTCATCACGTCGGCCCTGTTGGCCGCGTTCCGCAGTCTTCCCGGGACGCTCGACGTCGATGCCCTCGCGATCATCTCGACCGCATCGACCTTGGCCTTCAGTCTCGCGCTGGTCGCCGCTGGTATCGGTGCTGCGCGCCGCGATGGCACTCTTCGACTTTCCAGAGGGGGGATCGTCGCCTTGTTCCTCCTCGCCGTCTGGCTCCCTGTGGGGCCGCCACTTCTGATGGTTTCGTTCGACTTCACCTCGGCGGTGCCGGTCTACGTGAACGCCCTCGTGAAGTTGGGGCTGTGCGGTGCGATCGTCGCCGGGGTGCTCCGCAGTTCGCTGGCGAAGCCGTGGCGGTTCATCCCTGCGATCGCGCTCGCCGCCGTGGTGCTGGGGTCGTTGATGGAGGTCGCGATGATGTCGGGCAGTGTCTCCGACCAGAACGCGATGATCCTCGTCTCCAATGTGCTGATCCTGACGTGCATCCTCGCCACCGGGGCGCTGGGTGCCGTTGCGCTCAGGGCTGCTCGCGCACGGGCGGGCTCGGTGGCCGTGTTCGGAGGATGACCGTCCTCACGGCACCCGCTCGTAACCCGCTCAGGGCGAGGTGCGCACACCCAGCTCGCTGGTGTCGCGGAGCCCGTGCGCGTCGAGGTAGGCACGGATCGTCTCGTGGACGATGCGGATCTGTGCTTCGTTCCCCATCGCGGCCCGCATGGCGTCCATCGTGGGTGCCGGCTTGCCGTTCACCCGGTCCAGCGCCTCCCAGACGATGTCTTCGCGGGAGCCGCGGCCCATCGAATGCGGCATCGAGCTGAACACCGGGTTGGGCTTCCAGTCGTTTCGGTTCTCCTCCATCAGTGATTCCTCTCCTGTCTTCGGGTGCCCCTGAATGCGGGCGCACTCGGTCCTGTGCGCGGGCACGCCGAACACACGCGGGGTGGCGATGCTGCCCCCGGTGGACGACGCGCTGTCCGGCGGCCAGGCCCTTCCCCAGTGAGGCCGGATGCCGGTGGGAAGAAGGGGATGTGGTCGTCCGGTTCTCTTCGAGAGTACACCTTATTTTGAGTCGCTAAAAATAAGGAGATGACGGGACAAGAGGAGGATGCTGAAAAAGGCCCGGTCCGCAGCGGGATCGGGCCTTTTCGTCGCGTGGCGTGGCGGGTCAGTCGCGCGGGGCGTCGTTCCAGGACCAGATGTCGTCACCGCGCAGCACCGCGTCGGCGCCGCCGTCGCAGTAGATGGTCTGGCCGGCCATGTGGGTGTTGGCCGGGCTCGTCAGCCACACCAGCAACTCGGCGATCGAGGATGCCGGCTGGTGGTAGTTCAGCGGCATCGGCACGGCGGCGTCGACCTGCGCCAGACCCTCCGGGCTGGCCAGCAATCCGGCGGTCATCGCCGTGGTGACGGTGCCGGGGGCGACGGCGTTGAGGGGGATCCCGGCGCCGGCCCAGGCTTCGGAGACGGATTCGCGGCGGACCCAGCGCGACAGGGCGCGCTTGCTGGAGGAGTAGTTGAGGAACCCGCCCTCGGCCGTGACGGCGAGCTGGTCGCCGATCTCGAGGGCTCGTCTCTCGTCGCCGTCCAGGGCCGCGTCGACGAGGTCCGCCGACACCGGCTGCAGCGATGCCATCGATGAGACCACGGCGGCGCGCGGCTGGTCCGCCAGACTCAGTTTCGGCAGCAGCGCGGTGAGGAACTCTGTCACGCCGAAGTAGTTGATGGCCATGGTCTTGGCGATCGGTGCGGCGATTCCGGCGCAGGCGATGATCGCATCGATGCCGCCGTCGGCGGCGGCGAGAACGGCGTCCGCCGCAGCGATCCGGCCGGCGGGTGTCGAAAGATCACCCGTGACCTCCACTCCGCCCAGGTCGACCCCGATCACGGTGTGTCCCTGGGCGCGAAGCAGTTCGGCGGTCGCGGCACCGATGCCGGATGCGGCGCCGGTGACGACGTAGGTGCGGGTCATGTTTCCTCCTGGGGTGATGAGACGTGGTCGGATGACGACGGGGATGCGGTGGCCCTGGATGTCGATTCGGGAAGGGCGGCGACGAAGCGGCTGAGATGGGCCTGGAACTGGGTGATCTCGTGCGCGGACCAGCCGGTGAGCGCGCCGCCGACCATCTGCTGCCCGGAGGCGACGAGGCGGGCGTAAGCGTCTCGGCCCGCATCCGTCAAGCGCACCTCGACCGTCCGCCCCGTTCGTACGCGATCGAAGAGCCCCCACGCCGACATGCGCGACACCAGCTTCGACGTCGTCGGGCGTGACATCGCCGCTCGGTCGGCCAGTCGACTGAACCCGAGGGAGCCGCCGTGCATGCCGACCACGTACAGGGCTCGTACCTCGATGGCCTCGAGGGAACCTCCGACGCTCGCGGCCACCTGTGTCTGCAGCTCGCCCTGCGTCCACTCCGCGACCACGCGAACCAACGCTTCGCGGATGTCTTCGATCTCGTCATCGACCGCCATAAGACAAAGGATATCAGTTCAGTTGCGTGGGGCAACTATGCGAATGGGCCGCGCTCAGCTGAAGAGGACCACCAGGTAGACCGCGAATGTCACGAGGTGTGCAGCGCCGTGCATCGCGGTCACGCGCTTCGCGGCGAAGGTCGTCACAGACAGCAGCAGCGTGACGCCGAGCATCAGCAGGTTCGCCGGCGATTCCGCGAGCACGACGGTCTGGCCGGTGAACATGCCGATGATCAGCACCGCCGGGATGGTCAGGCCCACGGTCGACACCAGCGCGCCATGGCAGAGGTTGCTCACGCGTTGGGCTTCACCGCCGAGCGCGGCGCGCACCGCCGTGATCGACTCCGGAAGGAACACGATGCCCGCGATGAGCACACCGGCGAGGGCGACCGGGGCGCCGAGGCGGCCCAGCCCGTCGTCGAGCAGCGTCGCCATGTCGTGCGACAGCAGCACGATGGGGATCACGGTGACCACCAGCAGCGTGAGGCGCACGACGATTTCCGTGCGGTGCGCGGACAGCACCTGGCGGATTCCTCCCCCGGCCTCGCCCTTCTCCTGATCCTTCACGGTCTGGAGGAGACGCGGATCGACCTCGGTGAAGTCGCTCGCCTGCGCGCCCATCTGCCGGTAGAGGAAGAAGGCGTAGAGCACGATGGTGAGCACGATGATCGGGATCTCCTGCGCCGTCGTGTACGAGCCGTCCGTTCCGATCAGAGCGGGGAGGCCGAACGCGAGCGCGACCAGCACCACCAGCATCGACAGATACGCCGACGTGCCGGTGCGGTTGTGCGCCATGCCGCGGTGGCGGAGTCCGCCGAGGAGGAGCGCGAGCCCGATGACGAGATTGAGGATGATCATCGCGACGGCCATGACCGAGTCGCGGGCGATGGTCGCGTGCTCACCAGGACCGAGCATGACCGCGGAGATGAGGATGACCTCGATCAGCACGATAGACAGGGTCAGCACGAGTGAGCCGTACGGGTCGCCGAGCCTGTGGGCGAGAGCCTCGGCCTGTTTGACGACACCGAACGCGCAGACGAGGATCACGACGATGATCGCCCCGAGCGCGATCACGAGTACCGGCACGGGCACAGGGGGCTCCAGAACCGGGTGGAAGAGGAGGAGGGCAGCGAAAGCGCCCCACCCCAATGCGACGCGGACGATATCGGTGACGCCGATCAACTGCTTAAGCTCCGTGCGTGACATCGCCGGACTCCTTCGAGGTGGGGCCGTCCCCGATCTGCCTCACCGTCGGAGGTCGTCCTCCGTCGTCGTTTCCCGCCCCACGGTAGCAAACCGCGTCGGCGCTGTGGTGTTGCGGCGGGAACATTCCGAAAACGGCATGAAAGCCACGAGCACTGAGCGGTGTGTGTTTTTTCCCGGTCAAAAGGAAATTTGACTTCCCCTAGTTCCGGGCTATGGTCGGAGGTTACGCCAGCCACCGAAGGGGAAGCGAGTAACCATGTCCGGAAAGTCCATCCAGGGTCGCGACAGCAAGAAGGCGCCGCAGCTCTCGCTCAAGGAGAAGCGAGCTGCGAAGCGGGAGAAGAACGCCCCGGCCGAGTTCATCAAGCCTCGCAAGGGCGCGAAGGGCTGATCGGATTCGGTCCGGCGGGCGCATCCGCGTGGTGCGCCCGCCATGGGGGTCGCAGGGTCAACGGAAGACGCGGGTGATCCCACTCTCCATCTGCGTGAGCTGGATGTAGACGAGGAGACGAAGGGTCGGGCCCAGTACAGCGCGGAGAACCTGACGCACGACACGACGGCGACGCCGGGTGCCCGCCCAAGTAAGGGTCATATGAAGTTGCATTCCACCCGCGGCATGTTCGAGTGCGAAGGTGACGACCCTTGCTGTGTCGTTGCTAGAGTCCGGATAAGTGAAGCGCCAGGTCACGTACGCGCTGTCTTCGAACCGATCAAGGTAAATCTGCTGACGACGGCTGGAATCCCTGACTGCTACCGGTTTTCCGTTGCGACTGGTGGCCGTCGCCGCCTCCCAAGGGCCGACACCCGTGGCGCTTGCATGCACCTCGTCGACCACGTGGTCCCACTCGGGGATGCGCGTCGCGGACGACAGCAGCTCCCATACGTCATCGACGGGGGCGGGAACGAAGATCGATCGCTTGCCGGAGAAGCTGTTCTTCTCGAACATCGCAGGCCGCGAGAGGCCGAGGTTCTGTGCATCATCCAGGCGGGACTTCAGTGCGTCGGGGTCGAGGCCGAGTCGTCGTAGGATCTCATCGATAAGACCGCTTGGTTCGTCGACGAGTGCACGCAGCACTGCGGCGGAGTTGCCGCGACGGCCTCCGCTCGATGCCTCGGTCCACACAGCGAGCGCCCGTTCCGTCCACTCGTATCCCGAGGTTTCGTGGAAGACGATGCGACCGAGACCGTCGGTGTCTGAGGCGATGCCCACGAGCTCGAGTTGAGCTGCGTGCTGTGCCGCGACCGCCGCGCGGGCCGTATCGAGGCCGGCGCCCATGCCGCGCAGGATCTGCCCTCCCGTGTCGGGATCGATGGTCAGGGCGAGGAGCAGATGATCGATGTCGGCGTCGCGCACTCCGAAGCGTGAGGCCTCCTCCATGGCGGCCAGCGACAGGGTGTGCATCGTGGCGGCGGCGTGGGTGAATCTGCTCATGAGCTCCTCCGGGGAACGGCGATGGTCGGATCGATCCGCTTCGCGTGCTTCTTGTGCACTGCCTGGCGGGTGACGCCCAGGGCATCGGCGATCGCCTGCCAGCTCATGCCGGACCGCAGTGCGGCTTCGACCTGGCGCAATTCGAGTGCGTCCGCGAGCGTGCGCAGCGATGCCACCGCACGCAGGCCTGCACGCGGGTCGGTCGTGTCCGCGGCGATCTGTGCGACATCGAGGGATTCCATGTCGTCAACCTACGTTGCTAACGAGGCGCTGTCAACTTACGTTGCTACGCGTGCGTCAGACGCGGTCTCCGCGATCAGAACGCTCCGATCATGCGTTCCCGGCGCGCATGAACTCCTCGGCCTCGCGCACCTGCTCCGCCGACGGCCGGATGCCGGTGTACAGCACGAACTGCTCCAGTGCCTGCAACGTCGCGACCTCGGCCCCTGTGATCACGGGGGTGCCTGCGGAGCGCGCGGCGGCGATCAACGGCGTCTCCGCGGGAAGAGCCACGACATCGAACACCACGGATGCCGCGGCGATCGCCTCTTCCGAGAACGCGAGCGTGTGCTCCTCCGCGCCACCGGCCATGCCGATCGGGGTGACGTTGACGAGGATGTCTGCGGTGGCGTCTCCGACCTCGGCCAGCCAGGAGAAGCCGTAGAGGTCGGCGAGCATACGGCCGTTCCGCTCGTTCCTGGCGACGATCGTCACGCGCGTGAATCCGGCGTCGCGGAACGCGGCGGCGGTGGCCTTCGCCATCCCTCCCGACCCACGCAGCAGCACCGAGGCCGCGGGATCGAGGCGATCACGTTCGATGAGCTGCGCGATCGCGGAGTAGTCGGTGTTGTGTGCGGTGAGCACGCCGTCATCGTTGACGATGGTGTTGACGGAGTCGATCGCGCTCGCCGAGGGGTCCATCCGGTCGACGAGGGAGATGACGTCCTCCTTGTAAGGCATCGAGATCGCGCATCCGCGGATGCCGAGTCCGCGCACGCCTGCGATCGCCTGGGAGAGGTCAGTGGGGGCGAAGGCCTTGTAGATCCAGTTCAGCCCGAGCGCCTCGTAGAGGTGGTTGTGGAAGCGCGTGCCGTTGTTGCTCGGCCGTGCCGAAAGCGAGATGCACAGCGTCATGTCCTTGTTGAGCAGAGTCACGGGATCAGGCTACTCGCGAGCCGGTCGTCGCGTGCGATGTCGCCGACGCGACCATCCGTGACACACCTGGACGAGACCCGCGGACCCCTCAGGGTCAAGTCCCGACCGCGCCGGTCTCGCCCGGGTGAAATTCGATGGCAGGACGGCGCTTCCTCCCCTATGGTGAAGGTGCATGCACGAGGGGATTGATCGTCTACGTCTCTCCCCACGAGGCGGAGGCCCACCCCAGGGGCAGACGATCTGTGCGTGCGATTGGGCCCTCTCGAGTAGTTCAGTCCCCAATGGGCTACTCGAGGGGGCCGCTATCGTTCGCCCTCGCGACGAAGCTCAGATTTGTCCCCCAAAAGGGGGACAAGGACGTCGAAAAGGAGCTAAGCTGTCTCTGACGCACCCTCCGGTCGTCTTCGGCCCTCATCGCTCCCCCCGCGGTGAGGGCCACACCATTTTCTGGGCGCCTTCTGGGCCGTGCGCCTCCGAACGCGCCGGATGACGGCCGCGTGCCGCTCGTGCAACATTTGGATTACCTTCTTGCAGGTGCTATTCCGCTCGGGGCCTCCTCCACTAGCGTTAGCGATGTCGGGGCATCCCTGCGTCGGCTTCTTCACCAGCAGAACAGGCAGTACATGAGCACCCAGGGCACGGTTAAGTGGTTCAACTCGGAGAAGGGCTTCGGCTTCATCTCCCCCGACGACGGAGGCGCTGACGTCTTCGCGCACTACTCCGCCATCCAGTCATCCGGCTACCGGTCTCTCGAAGAGAACCAGCGAGTCGAGTTCGATGTGGCGCAGGGTCCGAAGGGCCTGCAGGCAGAGAACATTCGCCCCGTCTGAGACGGGCGAGACACAGAACTCCCCACCGGATCGCGTCCCGATGCGTCATCCGGCGGGGAGTTCTGTGCTTTCCGGGTCCGATTCGGCTCCCTGCACGTGGCGTGTGGTCTGCAGGTCGCGCACCAGCGCGCCGGTCAGGTCAGCAGCAGAGAGCGGAGTTCGGCCACGGAGGCCACCCGGAACGCGGCTTCGTCACCCTCGTGGGCGTCGCTGAAGCCCCACTCGACGAAGATCACCGGGACGTCGTTGGCGTTGCCACCCTCGACATCGTGGTGCCGATCGCCGATGAGGACGGGGCGTGAGGTGTCGGCGCCGTGCTCGCGCAGCCGACGAAGAGCTTCGGCGACGATGTCGGTCTTCGAGGCGAGGGTCGACTCGTCGGGCGTTGCCCCGACGGTCGTCAGGAATGCGGGCCGGAGTCCGAAGTGGTCGACCAGTGCGTCGACCTGGTTCTCGGGCTTCGAGCTGGCTGTCGCCTGCGGCACTCCCGTAGCGTGCAGTTCGTTGATGAGGTCCACCACGCCGGGGTAGGTCGCGGCGTCGGTCGTGTAGCCGTCGGCCTTGCCGAGCGTGCGGTAGAAGGCGACCGCCTCGGCGGACTGCTCCGGCGTCATGCCCGCCTGGTCCTGGAAGGACTGGAACATGGGCGGGCCGATCCAGTGCACCAGTTCCTCGCGTGTCGGTGCCGGACGCCCGAAGTGGGTGAGCGCGACATTCAGCCGGCGAAGGATGCCGACGGACGCGTCGACGATGGTGCCGTCGACGTCCCACAGCACGCAGGAGTAGGGGGAGTGAGGCATCTCTCCAGCCTATGGGCCGGGACGGCGATGGCCGCTCTTCCTGCACAGGTGTGCAACTGAGTCACTTCTGCACGCCTCATGTGAACGCCTAGTGTCCACATATAAGGTCGTGACAACGGTGGATTCGCGGGCGAGAATAGGGGGCATGTACGTGTCGGTGGAAGTCATCACGATGCTGGCGACAGCAGTGACGCTACTGGTGGCGATCATCAGCGGTTTCGGTTGGATGATCAACCGGATGGACGCGCGATTCGCGGAGGTGGTGGCGACGTTCAATGCGCGGTTCGAAACGCAGGACGCGAAGCTCGATTCGCGGTTCGAAACGCAGGACGCGAAGCTCGATGCGCGGTTTGAAGCGCAGGACGCGAAGTTCGATGCGCGGTTTGAAGCGCAGGACGCGAAGTTCGATGCGCGGTTTGAAGCGCAGGACGCGAAGCTCGGTGCGCGGTTCGAAACGCAGGACGCGAAGTTCGATTCGCGGTTCGACCGTATCGAGCAAGAGATCGTCGAGGTGAAGATCGCGATCGCGCGCCTTGAGGGCCCGACACCCCGGCTCATCGCCGCGCGCTGACGGGCGACGCCTCAGAACAGGCGGGGGATGCCCGACTCGATGCCCTTCATGTCGTCGTAGTCGAGCACCAGGCAGCGGATTCCGCGGTCCTCAGCGAGCACGCGTGCCTGCGGCTTGATCTCCTGCGCGGCGAACACACCCTGCACGGGGGAGAGGTGCGGGTCGCGACCCAGAAGTTCGAGATAGCGGGTCAGCTGCTCCACGCCGTCGATGTCGCCGCGTCGCTTGATCTCGACCGCGATCGCGGCGCCGTCGGCATCGCGCACCAGAAGGTCGACGGGGCCGATGGCCGTCGGGTATTCGCGGCGCACGAGCGTGGCGCCCTCGGAGATGCGCTCGACCTGCTCGGCGAGAAGTCGCTGCAGGTCGGCCTCCACGCCATCTTTCTGGAGCCCGGGATCGATGCCCAACTCGTGCGAGGTGTCGTGGATGATCTCGTAGATCTGCACACGCAGCGCATCGCCGGTCTTCTTGTGCGTGACGCGCCAGACTTCGACCACGCCGGCGCTGGCCTCTTCCTCGCCCGGCTCTTCGCTCGAGAGCGAACACGGCGGGCTCATCCAGTTGAGCGGCTTGTAGCTGCCGCCGTCGGAGTGCACGAGCAGACTCCCGTCTCCCTTGTGCACGAGCAGACGCGTGGCGAGCGGGAGATGGGCATTGAGCCGACCGGTGTAGTCGACCGAGCAGCGGGCGATGACGAGACGCACCCGTCGAGCCTACTTCGTCGGGGGGTGCGCCGCGGTCGCACTCCGCGGGCGCGGCGGTCATCGGTCGAGGAAGGATCCGATCGCCTGGAAGAGCCCGAGCTCGGTGGCGGCGGAGCGCGCGATGAGGAATCCGATGATGCCGATGATCCATGCGGTGTTCTCGGCGCCGGTGCGCTCCATCCAGGCGGCGAATCGTTCGAGCGGCCTTTGCACCAGCGGGGCGGCGACCAGGCGGAGGACGAGCAGCACGACAGCGGGCAGGATCATCAGCGCGCAGTAGCCGACGAGCGAGAGCACGCGCAGCGGGGTGTCGATTCCGGCATCCGCGAGCATCGTCATCGCGACGATGTAGGGAAGCATGGTGGCGACCTCGACTAGCCCTGCCGCGACAGCCACGGCCATCACCGCGGTGCCGCGGGTGCGGGGGTCGAGCAGTCGCTCCCGCCACCGGGTGATGCGACCGGTGCGCGCCCGAGGCTCCGCCACTGCGGCTGGCGCAGGAGGCGGGGTCGTGATCGACGATCCGCTCGCCTCGTGTGCGGTCGGCAGGTCCGTTCCCGGCAGGACCGACGCGGAGGCGGGCAGCGAGGCGGACAGGGAGGCCGCTGCGGCACTCTTGTCACCGGTCGGCATCACGAAGGCGGTGATGAGGAGCGCTCCGCCCACGAGGAGGCGGATGATCAGTCCGGCGGGCGAGGCCAGGAAGTCGGACGCGACGTCGACGAGGTTCACCAACCCCCAGAGGAACAGGAGGCCGACGAGCAGGTAGAACGCGGCGATCGTCACCAGGTACAGCAGGATGCGTCGGGCGTGCACCCGCCCCGGATGCAGGAGCAGGAAGACGGGGATGAGGAGTGTGCCGACGCTCAGCCCGTCGATCAGCGCCAGGAGAGCGAGAGAGAAGGGGAGCGGCAGTCCGCCGAAGAGTTCCATGTCTCCACGCTCGCCGAGCCGGGGCCGCGGCGGATCGGGCGAAAGTACCGTTCCCTCCGACCTCCTCATCCCTTCGTCGGATGCGCGGTGGCGCGCACCGTGATTGCATGAGGGCATGCACGAGCAGGTCGAAGGCGGATTCGGCGCCTGGTACCGTCGGCACCGCTGGTGGGCGGACCCGTTGGGGATGGCGCTCCTGTCGGTCGTCATGGCCTGGTTCGGGTTCCGCGGGATCTGGGGTCCGTTCTCGATCCTCCAGGAAGCCGTCTCCCCGTGGTGGTCGCTGGCGCTCGCCCTGCCCGCCTGCGCCCTCGCCCTCGTCAAGAGGCGCCTGCCCGTGACGGTTCTCGTGCTCGTCACGCTCCTGTTCGTTGTCGATCTGCTCACCGTCGGGGGCATCGGCACCCTGGTGGTGCTCCTGGACGTGCTGTGGACGGCGTCTTTCCTCGCGGGGCCGCAGGGGCGACGGGTGCTGCTCATCGCGCTGGCCCTGTCGACGGCCGTGCTGTTCCTCGTCGCCTGGCTCTTCACCGATGTGTCGCTCGCCGTGGCCTTTCTCATCGGGGTCCAGTTCGGTGCGATCTTCGGTACCGACTACTGGTGGGCGGTGGCCGTCTCCCAAGCGCACGAGCTCGCCGAGCTGCACCGCCAGCGTGCGGAGGCCGCGGCTGCCGTCGCCGAGCGTGACCGCGCCGAGGCGGTGCAGCGGGAGCGCGAGACGATGGCGAGGGAGCTGCACGACGTGGTCGCAGGTCACGTGATGGCGATGGCGATCCGGGCCGAGGCCGCACTGTCGACCGTGCCCGACCGCACGGCGGACCGAGAAGCCCTGCAGGCCGTGCGTGATGCGGGGCTCGATGCCCATGGGGCGCTGCGATCCATGATCTCGGTGCTTCGGCGAGGCGACGGCACCCTCGCCCCCACGCCGCGGTGGGCGGATCTCGGGGCAATCGTGCAGGAGGCGGAACGTGGAGGGCTGGTGGTGCGCATGGTCGTCGATGACGTCGACGATCTCGGAGCGGCACGCGAACAAGCCGTCATCCGCATCGTGCGGGAGGCGCTGAACAACTGCGTCCGCCATGCGAGCGGTGCCGACGTCGAGGTCGGGATCCGTGGGAGCAGCGCCGAGGTGCGGGTGGAGGTGCGCTCGCGTGGTGGCGTCGCCAGCCGTGCAGCCGCCCACGGCGACGAGGGCTGGGGGCTGCAGATGCTGCGGGAACGCGTCGGCGCACTGGGTGGTGTCTTCGCAGCGGGTCCGGTCGCCGGCGGATGGTCGGTCCACGCCCGGATCCCGAGGGAGGCGACGGCATGACGGCTCCGACTGTGCTGCTGGCGGATGATCACGGCGCGATCAGGGCGGGGCTGCGCATCATGCTCGAGGCGCAGGGGATCACCGTGGTCGGGGAGGCCGCCGACGGCGACGTCGCTGTGCGCAATGCCGCGGCGCTGCGTCCCGACGTCGTCCTCATGGACCTGCGGATGCCGGGGCGAGACGGGATCTCAGCGACCAGGGAGATCGTCGAGCGCGGTCTGGGCGATGTCCTGGTCCTGACGAGCTTCGACGAGGACGACCTCGTGTTCGGAGCGATCCGTGCCGGCGCGGTGGGCTTCCTGCTGAAGACGGTCGACGCTCCCGCTCTCGCACAGGCCGTGCGCGCGGTCGCGGCGGGGGAGGGCGCGCTGGATCCGCGGGTGACCCGACGCGCGCTCGCCGCGGTCGCCCAGAGTGCGATGCCGTCGGTGCCCGTCTCGCGTCGGGGGGATTTCTCCGACCTGACGGTGAGGGAGCAGGAGGTGCTCGACGGGATACTGCAGGGGTGGTCCAACGCCCAGCTCGCCGCGAGGCTGCGCATCTCGGTGCCCACGGTCAAGACGCATGTCTCGAACGTTCTCACCAAACTCGGAGCGCGCAGCCGCTCGCACGCCGCAGCCCTCGTGCGGGGTCGCGAGGGCTGAACGTCAGTCCTGTGACGCCGCCGTGACCGGGATCTTCTCGTCTTCGCGCAGCGGACGCGCTGCACCTGAGAACAGTCCGGACATCACGACCAGAGCGACCAGGATGAACAGGGTGTTCAGCAGGCCGATGTGCTCGCTGATGATTCCGAGGACGGGCGGTCCGCCGAGGAACGCGATGTAGCCGATCGTGGCCGCAGCGCTCACCCGGGCCGCCGCCTTCGCGGGATCGTCCGCCGCGGCGGACATGCCCAGCGGGAAGCCGAGCGATGCGCCGATACCCCACAGCGCCGCCCCGACGAGCACGAGCGGGAAGGTGGGAGCGAGGATGAACAGCAGGATGCCCGAGGCCGCCGCCACCGCGAGGACGCGCAGCACCAGGACGCGTCCGAACCGGTCGACGAGGGGTCCGCCGAACAGGCGCACGACGGTCATGCCGACCGAGAACACGGCGAGCGAGACGGCGCCGGTGCCCTCGGCGAAGCCGTGACCCTGTTCTGTGCCCAGGGCGATCCAGTCGTTCGCGCCGCCCTCGGCGAACGACATGCCGAGCATGACCACGCCGATCAGGTAGGTGCGTGGTTCGCGCCAGGCTTCGAGCGCGGTGTGCATGCGTGCGCGGAACGCCGGCTTCTCGTGCGGCGCCGGGTCGAGGGCGGCCTCGCGCACGGGCACCTGGAAGAAGCAGACGACGGCGATCACGGCGATCAGTGCGCCCATGATCGCGGCGTGGGTGGCGACGTCGATCGTGAGCTGCGCCGCGAGGGCGCCGATCCCCGCGCCGATGACCGTGCCGAAGCTGAAGAACGCATGGAAGACCGGGAGGATCGTCCGGCCCATCTGCTGTTCGATCGCGGTCGCCTCGACGTTCATCATGACGTCGACCGATCCGTTGCCGAAGCCGAAGAGCACCATGCCGATGAGGACGACGGGGACCGAACCGAAGACGTTGGCGCCCAGACCGACGAGCACGATGCCGAGCGCGAACGTCAGCATCGTCAGCAGCATCCCGCGTCGAGCACCCAGGCGTGCCATCACGGCCGGGCCCGTCGAGATGCCGACGATCGACGACACGCCCATGCCGAGAAGGATGAGACCGACCTGCGCGTTGTCCAGACCCAGCGCCTCTTTGATCCCTGGGACGCGTGACGCCCAGGTCGCGATCGAGAGGCCGCTCGCGAGGAAGATGGCGAAGATCGCGGCGCGCCAGCGCACGAACTGCGAACGGGAGAGGGCTGTTTCCATGTCGGACAGCCTATCGAATCGATTCGACCCGAGGGAAGCGAAGGGAGCTATCCTCGAAGTATGAGCAGTCAGGAGACGCCGCGTCGGCCCACGATCGCCGACGTCGCACGCGAGGCGGGCGTGGCGACATCCACCGCCTCGGTCGTCTTCAGCGGCAAGGCGAACGTGGCGGCTGCCACACGGGAGCGTGTGCTCGCCGCCGCTGCCGACCTCGGTTACGCCGGTCCGGATCCTCGCGCGGCATCCCTGCGCCGCGGACGCAGCGGCATCGTCGCCGTCGTTCTCGAAGGGCATCTGCGCGCCGCATTCCTCGACCCGGTGACCACGGCCATGATGGACGGGCTCACCGACGGGCTCGCCGACCTCAGCGCCGGCATCCTTCTGATGCGGGACGAGCCGGGGGAGGAGGGTGCCGCGATCACGCACGCACCCGTCGATGCCTTCGTGCTGATCGGCTGCTCCGGGCGGACGAAGGCCTCGCTCGAAGTGGTCGTCGGTCGTGGTCTGCCTGTCGTCGTGATCGAAGGCGATGCCGGAGGGGAGATCCCGCGCATCACCCTGGACAACGTCGCCGCCTCCGCCGACGTCGCGCGACACGTTCACGATCTCGGCCACCGCGATGTCGCCCTGGTCACGCTCCCGCTCGACAGCGAGCGGGAGCGGGCCGCGGTGAGCCCGGAGCGGATCGCGAACGCCACCGTCGACGTCACCGTGCATCGACTCGAGGGGATGCGCCAGGTGTTCCCCGACGCCCCGGCGATCTCGGCATCCGGCAGCCTCATCGACGAGGGGGTGCTGGTCGGCAGGATGCTCCTGACGGACCCCGCCACTCGACCGACCGCCGTGCTCGCACAGAGCGACCTGCTCGCCGTGGGGGTGATCCGCGCGGCGGAGGAACTCGGGCTGCGCGTGCCCGAAGATCTCTCCGTGGCCGGTTTCGACGGCATCGAGGTCGATGGACTCGGCGGTCTCACCCTCACCACCAGCGTGCAGCCGGCCGTCGAGAAGGGCCGCGCGGCGGGGGAGCAGGTCGCCCGCATGCTCGGCGGTGAGCCCGGGATGACGCAGCACCTCACGTGTGTGTTCCGCGCCGGCACGACGACCGGCCCCGTTCCCCGCTGAGCGGCTGCGACGACCGTCGCCTCAGCTGTGCTGCGGGCCGAGCGGCACAGTGGCGTCGCCGAAGTCGATGATGCGATATCGACCGCAGCCGATCACCTCGTCGGGGATCTCCGATGTGGGAAGACGCCACTCGACGGTCTGCGCATCCTCCACGAGGAACGACACCTCGCGGGCCTCGAAGTCCTCTCGGTTCACGAGCCATGCATAGCCGTTGAGCTCATGATCGACCTGCACGAGACGGGCGGGATCCTCCACATGCAGCTTGGGCAGGCGCACCGTCCAGAACTGGCCGGCACCGGTGCGACCCGAGGCGTTCACCCAATCGGTCACGCACGTCAGATCGGGATCGGGGCTCGCGCTCGCGCCGACCAGCCGGGGAACGCTGAGCGCGCCGCCGATCAAGAGAAGCGCGGACACGGTGGCCGCGACGACGGACTGCACCCGGAACGGCGCTCGCCAGGAACGCGGCGCCGCCACCAGGGCGAGCACCGGGGCGAACGCGAGGGGCTGCAGGTAGCGGGCGGCGTGCGTGCCCAGGACGATCGCGCCGATGATCACGAGGACGGGCATGGTCCACGCGACGGTGGAGACGAACCGCGACCCGAAGTCTTCCGCCCGTGCCGTGCCCACGACCGCGAGCACGATGAGCGCGATCACGATCAGAATGCCGATCACCCCGGCCGGCGTCCCCGCGCGCGTGGTGAGGAGGGATCCGTAATACCCCACCGACTCCGTCCACTGCTCGGGCTGGATGTAGTCGGCTCCGGTGTTGCTGATCCATGCCCGAAGCGGAATGCGACCCAGGAAGCCGAGGGCGGTGCCGGTGATGAGAGCGACGAGGATCATCGTCGGGCGGATGCGGTGGGGCGCGCGAGGGAGCATCAGGGCGAGGACCAGGGTGATCGGAACCGTCGCCCAGACGGCGTAGAGCGGGTTCGAGAGCGTGGCGATCGCGGCCGTGGCACCGAGGACGACCAGGAGCGCTCCACCGAATCGATCCCGGTCGACGAGCCGCCGCACCAGGCCGACCGACAGCACGACGGCGACGACGGTCGCCGAGTAGTAGGTCGTCGTCAACACGAGGGATGCGAGGTCCAGAGCGTCCCTCGATCCCGACACGTCGGTCATGGCCAGGACGCCGAAGGTCACCAGTCCCACGAGAGCCCACGCGACCGGAGCCGTGCCTTTCCGCCGCCGGCCCGCGACCAGCCGGAGGGCCCCGTAGAGCGCGAGTATGTTGA
The DNA here is from genome assembly GCF_001425645.1 of Microbacterium sp. Root322. Lineage (NCBI taxonomy): Bacteria > Bacillati > Actinomycetota > Actinomycetes > Micrococcales > Microbacteriaceae > Microbacterium > Microbacterium sp. Root322. The sequence continues at coordinate 1,379,488 of NZ_LMCS01000002.1, forward strand.
TGACGGCATTGACGGCGAGCAATCCGTTCACGTCGAGCGGAAGCAGCGTGTCGAGGCCGGCGAACACCGCGGACTCTGGCAGGAACAGCACGCTCGACATCGCCCAGTCGAGGGGTGCACCTGAGAGGACGGATCTCGCGAAAAGAGCCACGATCAGGGAATCCCCGTCACGGAACAGCAGCTCAGAGCGAGCGGACGAAGCGACCTGTGCCGCCGTGATCAGCGCGACGGCCAGCGCCCCCGACCAGCCCGCGAGCTCTCGAACCCAGACCCGCCGCATGGGGCTACTCTCGCACGATCGTGCAACGGTGGACCTCAGGAACCTCTCGCGCCGGTAAACTGTATGTACACCCGCCCGCCTGAGCCAAACGGCCGACGAGCCCTGAGGGAGCCGCGTATATGCTGATGCTCCTCGCTGTGTTCCTCCTCGGGTCGCTGTTGATGCCCGTTCTGGTGCGCTGGCTCGGAGCTCAGGCCTTCGCGATCGCCGCCCTCGTTCCGACCGCCGCCTTCGTGCACGCGCTGGTCATGACGCCGCAGGTGCTCGACGGGCCGGTACCGTTCGAATCGGTCGAGTGGATCCCCCAACTGGGTCTGAACCTCTCCATGAACATGGACGTGCTCGGGTGGGTGCTCACCCTGATCGTCACGGGCGTCGGCGCACTGGTTCTCCTCTACTGCCGCTGGTACTTCTACGAGGACTCGGCGGGCGTCGGGCAGTTCGCCGGGGTGCTGCTGGGCTTCGCGGGCGCCATGTACGGACTCGTCCTGACCGACGACCTGGTGATCCTCGTGATGTTCTGGGAAGTCACGAGCATCCTCTCCTATCTCCTCATCGGTCACTACCGCCGTCGCGCGGCCAGCCGTCGTGCGGCGCTGCAGGCCTTGCTCGTGACCACGCTCGGCGGCCTCGTCATGTTCGTGGGCGTCGTGCTGCTCGTGGTCGACACCGGAACCTCGAGCATCCGCGAGATCCTCGCGATCGCGCCCAGCGGGCCCCTCGTGGATGCCGCGATCGTGATGCTCTTGATCGGAGCGATCAGCAAGTCGGCGCTGTTCCCCTTCCACTTCTGGCTTCCCGGCGCCATGGCCGCTCCCACGCCGGTGAGCGCCTATCTGCACGCGGCCGCGATGGTCAAGGCCGGCATCTACCTCATCGCCCGCTTCGCACCGATCTTCGCTTTCAGCACGACGTGGCGCCCGATCGTCATCACCCTCGGCATCGTGACGATGCTGCTCGGCGGCATCCAGGCGCTGCGCGAGACCGACCTCAAGCGCATCCTCGCGTTCGGCACGGTCAGCCAGCTCGGCTTCTTCGCCATCGTGGTCGGCTACGGCACGCAGGCCACCGCGCTCGCGGGACTCGCCCTGGTCATCGGGCACGCGCTGTTCAAGTCGGCGCTGTTCCTCATCGTCGGCGTCATCGACCGTCAGCTGTCGACGCGTGACATCAACGAGCTCTCCGGTGTCGGGCGGCAGGCGCCGGTCATGGCGACAGCGGCATTCATCTCGGTCGCCTCGATGGCCGGCATTGCCCCCACCATCGGCTTCGTCGCCAAGGAGTCGACTCTCACGGCCCTCCTCGACGACGCGCAGGGCGGTTCTCCCTGGGGCCTCGTCGCCCTGATCGGGATCGTCCTCGGATCCATGCTCACTGCGGCATATGGCGTGCGCTTCCTCTGGGGGGCGTTCTGGAAGAAGCGCGACGAACAGGGTGGGCAGCTGCCGGACACGGCGTGGCCTGACCCGCCGGTCGGCTTCCTGTCCGCACCGATCATCCTCGCCGGCGTCACACTCGCCGCGGGTATCGGCGCCCCCGCACTCGACACGGCTCTGCAGGGCTACGCCCTCACCGCGACACCCGGGCTCGACCACGCCGGTGAGGCCGTCGAGGGCCCCGGCCACCTCGCGCTCTGGCACGGATTCGAACCCGCGCTGGGCATCTCGATCCTGTCGATCGTCCTCGGCATCGGGCTCTTCCTGCTCACTCGGAAGACCGGTTGGGACCGCAAGGCGCGGTTCCTGCGCTTCACCGCGGCCGACGTGTACTACCTCGTCATGCGCGGGGTCGACCGGCTCTCGGTGCTCAGCACCACGCTCACGCAGCGCGGTTCGCTGCCGGTCTACGTCGGCACGATCTTCGTCGTGTTCGTCGCCGCCGAGGTCACGGCGCTGATCGCGAGCGACATCGATCGGTACCACTTGTCGGCCTGGCACACCCCGGCGCAGATCGTGGTCGCGCCGATCATGGCGATCGCCGGCGTCTTCGCCGTCCGCGCGCAGAAGCGGTACACCGGGGTGGTGCTGGTCTCGGTCACCGGCCTCGGCATGGTGGTGCTGTTCGCGACGAGCGGCGCCCCTGACCTCGCGCTCACGCAGATCCTCGTCGAGACGGTGACGATGGTCACCTTTGCGCTCGTGCTCCGTCGCCTCCCCGCACGCATGGGTGAGCACAACGCCTCGGTCGGACGCATCCCCCGGGCGCTGCTGGCCATCGGGGTGGGCGTCACGATGGCCTTCGTCGCGGTCGTCGCCACCCAGTCCCGTGTGGCCACCCCGATCTCGGAGGCCTTCCCGAAGCTCGCGTACGAGATCGGCCACGGCAAGAACGTCGTCAACGTGGCGCTGGTCGACCTGCGTGGCTGGGACACCATGGGCGAGCTCTCGGTGCTGGTGCTCGCCGCGACCGGTGTGGCCTCCCTCGTGTTCGTCACGCACCGCGCCGATCTGCTCGCCGCCACCAAGAACCTCCCGCGCGCCACGCGCAAGGCCGCGCGCAGCCGTCCGCTCGTCGAGACCACCGAGGGCATCCGCTTCCAGACCTCCGAGAACGAGAGCAGCCCCCGCGCCTGGCTCGTCGGCGGGCAGAAGATGAAGCCCGAGAACAGGTCGATCCTGCTCGAGGTGATCGTCCGCATCCTGTTCCACACCATCATCGTGGTGTCGATCTTCCTGCTGTTCGCCGGCCACAACCTGCCCGGCGGCGGCTTCGCCGGCGGTCTCGTCGCCGGCATGGCCCTGGTGATGCGCTACATCGCCGGCGGTCGCTGGGAGCTGGGCGCCGCGGCCCCCACCGATGCGGGTCGGCTGCTCGGCACCGGCCTCATCCTGGCCGTCGGCACCGCCGTCGTCCCGCTGTTCTTCGGCCTGGCGCCCCTGACCAGCACCTTCTGGGAGTGGGAGATCCCCGGCATCGGGCACATGGAGTTCGTCACCTCGACCATCTTCGACGTGGGCGTGTATCTCGTCGTGATCGGGCTCGTGCTCGACGTGCTGCGCAGCCTCGGTGCCGAGGTCGACCGTCAGGCGGCACTTCGCACCACGCCGGGTCCTGAAGGATTCCTCTCCCGGGGCGGGAGGAGCAGCTGATGGACGTCTCCCTCACCCTCATCGTCATCATGGCCATCCTCTTCGCGTGTGGTGTGTACGCGATGCTGGAGCGCAGCCTGACCCGCGTGCTGATCGGCTTCCTGCTGCTCGGCAACGCCACGAACCTGCTGCTGCTGATCGTGATGGGCGTCCCCGGCAATGCCCCGTTCTTCGGCACGGAGGGCGAGATGAGCGATCCGCTCCCGCAGGCGCTCACCCTCACCGCCATCGTGATCACGTTCGCGGTCTCGGCATTCCTCCTCGCCCTGATCTACCGCTCCTGGCAGCTGGGCCAGGCCGACACGGTCGAGGACGACGAGGCCGACATCGCGCTCCGCGAGCGCACCGACGCCGACGAAGACCTCATGGACGACGAGTCCGAGACCGACGACGACGAGGCGACGACGGACTTCGTCGGCGTGCAGACCGCGCCGATCACGGTTCTGCACATGCGCGACCACCCGTCGATCCACGACGACGCTCCCTTCGACGCCCCGACCGGATGGGGGAGCGAACCCGCTGCGCCCTCAGACGAGGGCCGTGAACCGAGCCCCGACGAACCCCATGACCGCGACGAGAACGAGGAGGGCAAGCCATGACCGCCCTCGTCCCGCTGCTGGTCGCACTGCCTCTGCTCGGGGCCGCCGTCACGCTCGTGTTCGGTCGGAACCCGCGCCTGCAGGTCGTCGTCACGGTCGCGACCCTCGCTGCCGTCTCGGTGATCGCCGCCGTGCTCCTGGTCGTGGTCGACTCCGGTGCGCCGCTGGCGGTGTCGGTCGGCGGCTGGCCCGTGCCCTTCGGCATCGTGCTCTACGTCGACAGGCTCGCCGCGCTCCTGGTTCTCATCTCCAGCATCGTGCTTCTCGCGGTGCTGCTCTTCTCCATCGGCCAGGGCGCCGCGGACGGCACCGACGAGACACCGATCTCGATCTTCAACCCCTCGTACCTGATCCTTGCGGCCGGCATCTTCAACGCCTTCATCGCGGGCGACCTCTTCAACCTCTACGTCGGCTTCGAGATCCTGCTCGTCGCCTCGTATGTGCTGATCACTCTTGGCAGCACCGAATCCCGCATCCGCACCGGCGCCGTCTACATCGTCGTCTCGCTGGTCTCGTCGATCCTGTTCCTCGCCTCGATCGCGATGATCTACGGGGCTCTCGGCACGGTCAACATGGCTCAGATCGCCGAGCGGATGTCGGAACTCCCGCAGGAGACCCAGCTGGTGCTGCACCTCATGCTCGTGGTGGCGTTCGGCATCAAGGCGGCCATCTTCCCGGTGTCGTTCTGGCTGCCCGACTCGTATCCGACCGCACCGGCTCCGGTCACGGCGGTGTTCGCCGGCTTGCTGACGAAGGTCGGCGTGTACGCGCTGATCCGCACGGAGACGCAGCTGTTCGCGTCGAACAGCATCGACACCGTGCTGCTGATCATCGCCCTCGCGACCATGATCGTCGGTGTGCTCGGCGCCGTGGCGCAGGCCGAGCTCAAACGAATCCTGTCGTTCACTCTGGTGAGCCACGTCGGCTACATGATCTTCGGTCTCGCGATCGCGACGCCCGCCGCGATCGGCGCCACGGTGTACTACATCGTCCACCACATCGTGGTGCAGACGACTCTGTTCCTCGCCGTGGGGCTCGTGGAACGTCGAGCGGGAAGCACGTCGATCCTGCGCGTCAAGGGACTGCTGAAGGTCGCGCCCCTGATCGCCATCCTCTACTTCGTGCCCGCGATCAACCTCGGCGGCCTGCCGCCCTTCTCGGGGTTCATCGGCAAGTTCGCGCTGTTCGAGGCGGCGGCGTCGGTCGGCACTCCGATCATGATCGTGCTGATCTTCGGCGGCATCGTCACGTCGTTGCTGACCCTGTACGCCCTGATGCGCGCCTGGAACCTCGCCTTCTGGCGCGAGGAGGAGGACTCCACCGAGACCGAGGGGCGCATCTCGTACCTCGGCAACGCACCGGCCGCCGATGAGCAGCAGGAGCGTCGCCGCATCCCGAAGATCATGACCCTGGCGACCGGCGGCATGGTCGCGGTCACACTGGCCCTGACGATCTTCGCCGGCCCTCTCTACGCACTGTGCGACCGCATCGGCGCCTCGTTGCTGCAGCCCGTGAGCCTCGTGCAGCTGGAACAGGAGGTGGGCTGATGGCGCGTGACACCCGACGTCACCTCTGGCGCGACATCCGCGTGCAGCTGCCGTTCCTCGCGTGGCTCGTCGTGCTCTGGATGCTGCTGTGGGCGCAGTTCACCGTGCTGTCGTTCCTCACCGGACTCGTCGTCGCGATCTTCGTCACCCGCGTCTTCCGCCTGCCGACCGTCGCGCTCTCGGGCCGGATCAACCTCTGGTACGCCGCGCTGTTCGTGGTGCAGTTCCTGTTCGCCGTGCTGAGGGGCGCCCTCTCGGTCACGGTGCAGGTGTTCGACTTCCGTCGTCAGCCGGGCACGGCCATCATCGCGGTGCCGCTGCGCTACGCCGACGACCTGGTGATGACGCACGTCGCTGTCGTGTCGTCGCTGATCCCCGGATCCCTGGTCGTCGACACCGATCGCGATCGGCAGATCCTCTACCTGCACGTGATCGGCGTGCGCGACCTCGACGACGTCGAGAAGCAGCGCGCCGGGGTGCTCCGCTGGGAGCGACGCGTCGTGCGAGCCCTCGGCGACCCTGCTCAGTACCGCGCCCTCAAGGCTGACGAGCGTGCGGGCGTCGGAGCGACGAAGGGCAGTGCCCGATGAACATCCTGCTGCTGCTGATCATGGCGGTGTTCGGCCTCGCCGCCGTCCTCGCCCTGATCCGCATCGTGCGCGGGCCGTCGATCCTCGACCGCGCCGTCGCCTCCGACGTGCTCCTCACCGAGGTGATGTGCGTGATCGGTGCCGAGATGGCCATCAACGGCCACACCCGCAACATCCCCGTGCTCCTGATCATCGCGGCCGTCGGAGTGTTCGGGTCGATCGCCGTCGCCCGGTTCGTCGCGAGAAGGGACAACACGACACCATGAACGTGTTCGGTCTCATGATCCCCGATGCCGTCATCGACGTGGCGGTGCTGGTGCTCATCCTGCTCGGCGCCGTGCTGTGCCTGTCGGCGGCCGTCGGGCTGCTGCACTTCCGGGATGTGCCGTCTCGTCTGCACGCGGCGACCAAGCCCCAGGTGCTCGGACTGCTGCTCATCTGCATCGCGATCGCATTGTCGCAGCGTTCGATCGGCGGTATCCTGCTCGGCTTCGTGCTCGTCGCCCCGGTCGTGCTCATGCAGTTCGCGACCGCCCCGCTCTCGGCGCACATGGTCGGGCGGCAGGCCTACCGCAACGGCACCATCGAACAGCGGGGCCTCGTCGTGGACGAGCTCGCCGAGTCGAAGCAGACCCCGCCCGCCGCAGGCTGACCCGCGGCCACCATCTCAGAGGCGGGCGGTGAACTCGTGGATCAGCCGCGCCGCCGGCTCGGAGTCGCTGATGAGCGTGCCGTGACCGTGGTCGGGGATGACCTCGAGGTCGGCGCCCGGGATGGCGTCGATGATCTCGCGGCACCAGCTCATCGGGGCGAGCGGGTCGCTCTCTCCCCGCAGCACGAGCACGGGGCACTCGATGCGCACGAAGGCGTCTTCGGGCTCGTGCACGATGGTGGCGCGCATCTTGCGGAAGAGGTGGGGGCCGCCGCGGAGGTACTCCCTGGCTCCGCGCCAGAGGACGAGCGGTCGTTCTCCGACGAGGTCGGTCAGCAGATACCGCGCCTGCGCGCCGATGTTGCGTGCCGCCTTGTTGACGGTCGGGCCGGCGAGCACCACCGCCTCGACGAGGGACGGATGCCGCGCGGCGAGCTCGGCCGCGATCTGGCTGCCCATCGAGTGACCGATCACCACGACGGGGCCTGAGTCCACGTGTCGGAGGTAGGCGGCGACGAGGTCGGCGTGCCGTTCCATCGTGAGGGTCCGCGTGGGCTCGGGCGCTTCGCCGAAGCCGGGCAGATCGACCGCGATGACCCGCCCCTCCAGGCGCTGCACGACGTCGAGGTAGACGCTGCGACCCATGCCGATGCCGTGCAGGAGAAGGTACGTGTGCGGTCCGTCGCCGAACGTCTCGGCGATGAGCGTCGCACCTCCGTGCTCGAACTCCAGGAGCGTGACGGAGGTGCCCTTGGGGGCGAGATAGCTGGATGGCACCCACCAACGGTAGCCGAGCATCCTGAGGCGCCGCTCGGGACGCCGTCGCGCGCCCTTCGCTCAGCCGGCCGGAGTCAGCACCAGAGTGTCGACGGCAGCCGCCTTCACCGCCTTCGCCGAGTACGCCCACGGCTTCTGGATGCCTGCTGCCCAGTCCGCCGTCTGATCCGTGTAGTGCTCGTTGTAGGCATGGCCGGAGGCACCGGTGAGGTGGTTCCACGTCGACGCGTCGAGATCCGACAGATCGATCACCATGCGCATCGACGGCACGGTGGTGGTCGCGTACGAGACGCCGAGCTCCCACCCGGTCGCATTCACCACGGACGCACCTCCGCCCACCGGGAACGGCCCTCGGTTGAAGAGCGCTTCGATCGGCGCGATGCCCGACGAGCCGAGCGTGTCGCTGGTGAGGGTGATCGCGTGCAGGTCGCCCCAGTTCCAGCGTGAGACGGTGGTTCCCTGCAGTGCCGCGAGCTCGTCGTAGGCCTCTTGCGCCGACAGCGCCAGCATCTGCTCCATCCCGTCGACGTCGATCTGCTCGTTGACCCAGAGCGGGTCGGAGGGATCGGCCAGCATCGCGGAGACGACCGTGAAGAGGCGGGCCTGACCGTCGATGGGGAGGGGCTGGGCGCGCTCGGCGAAGATGTTCTGCACCAGGTTCGACCACAGCACGTTCGCATAGGCCGCGGCAGGCGACGATGCCGTGTTCTGGGCGTCCCATCCCTGCAGCAGTTCGACGGCCTCGGTCGGACCGGCGCCGGACACGTCGACGTCGCCCATGACGCTCGCCAGCTGCGTGCCGATCCACATCTCGTTGTCCATCTGGATCTCGCGCATGTCTTCCGCGGTCAGGGGCGCGACGGCCGACCGCCGTTCGATGAGGTGGGCGATCCGTGCCGCTCGGTAGCCGTAGTCCCAGTCCCGGGAGAGGAAGTACTCGTAGTCGTCGGTCACGATCGCGTTGTTCGCGGTCACGATGTACCCGGAGTTCGGGTTGTACGACACCGGCAGTTCCTCGAACGGGATGAAGCCCGTCCAGTCGTAGTTGCTGTCCCACCCGGGCTGAGGCATCCATCCGTCCCCGGCACCGCGGATGGGCAGGCGACCGGGCGTCTGGTACCCGATGTTGCCCTCGGTGTCGGCGTAGATGAGGTTTTGGGCCGGCACATCGAAGAGCGAGGCGGCGTAGCGGAAGTCCTCGAAGTCCTGCGCGGTGGAGAGCGCGAAGATCGCGGTCGCCGCGGTGCCGGGGTCCAGGGCCGTCCACCGGAGGCTCACGGCGTACTCGGCGTCGTCCTCGGAACCGGGGACCGGGGCGGTCGGGGCGGCGGCCTCAGCCTCGAGCGCGGGTTCGGGGTCGCCGGCGATCGCGGTGAAGTCGTCGGTGAGGCCCGAGATGAGGGGCCCGTGCACGGTCGAGCGGATGGTGAGCTCGATGTCGTCACCGCCCGCGACCTTGATCGTCTCGGTGCTCTCTTCGAGGGGTACCAGTGCCCCGTCGCGCCAGTACTGGTCGCCTTCGACGCGCTCGATGTAGAGGTCGGTGACGTCGGTGGTGAGGTTCGTGAACCCCCAGGCCACCTTCTGGTTGTGGCCGATCACGATGCCGGGGAGCCCCGAGAACGAGAAGCCTCCGACGTCGAACGGGCATTCCTCGTCCACCGTCGAGCACTTCAACTGCACCTGGTACCAGACCGAGGGGAGGGATGCTCCGAGGTGCGGGTCGTTCGCGAGCAGGGGCATCCCGGTCTCGGTGAGGGCGCCGGAGACGACCCAGGAGTTCGAGCCGATGCCCTCGCCGACGTCGCCCACCAGAACGCTCGCTGCCTCGATGACGCTCGACGTCTCCTCCCATTCGATGGTCGTGGAGGCCTGCTCGACTTCTCCCTCGGTCTCGGTGGGGGTGAACGCCGCAGGCTCCGCGTCGGTGCCGAGCGTCGGAACGGTCGAGATCTTCGGGACGATCACGGGGTTCTCGTCGAACGGGTAGTCGGGGTAGAGCTTGGCGAGAGTGTCTTCGGTCGCCGTGGGATCCGTGCCCTCGCCATCCGTGTCGCCGCTCAGCTCGGCTGCCAGGAGCGATCGTTCGGTCTCGTCCTCGATGTTGCCGCGGAGGTCCCAGGCCATGGCCTTGAGCCAGGCCACGGAATCCGCGGGCTCCCAGGGCTCGGGCGCGTAGTCGGGATTCTGCAGGCCGATCACGGCGTACTCGAGCGACAGTTCGGCGCCCGACCGCGAGGCCAGATAGGCGTTCACACCATCCGCGTACGCCTCGTAGTAGCTACGGGTGGTGTCGTCCATCGCCTCGACCTCGGCCTCGGCGACCTTGCGCCAGCCGAGCGTGCGCAGGAACGCGTCGGTCCCCGCCTGCGACTCCCCGAACATCTCGGCGACGCGGCCGGCGGTGACATGGCGACGGAAGTCCATCTCGAAGAAGCGGTCCTGCGCGTGCACGAACCCCTGAGCGTAGAACAGGTCGTCGGTCGAGTCGGCGGTGATGGTCGGGATGCCGCGGTCGTCGCGCTGCACCGTGACCTCGGCCGTGAGTCCGTCGAGTTCGACGGATCCGTCGGTCTGCGGGAACGAGCGCTGGATCGTCCACGTGACGAAGAACGCCGCAGCAACGGCGATCACGATGATTCCGGCGACCACGAGGAACGCGATGCGTCCGATGCGAACGCCCAGCGAGGGGCGAGAAGGTACGGCGGATTCCTGCGAATCGGTCATCATCGTCGAGAACTCTTTCGGGTAGACAGGTGGAACTCAGTCCCACCGAGCCCCAGTGCGCGTTTCAGGGTCGCGCCTTCGCATCATATCCGCACCGGCGCTCGCCGCGAGGCGTTCGGCGACGGGTGCCCCGCCGGCTCCGTCCGCGTCGTGTGGTGTCATGCGTTGCGCGATGGGGGCGTGCCGCGCTCCTGTTCCTGTTCGACGATGTGCTCCCGGGCATCATCGATCGCTCTGCGACGCGGATCGCCGAGGCGAGCAGAGTGGCCTGACGCACGAATGCGCCGACACCCTCAGGGCGTCGGCGCATCCGTCGTTCGTTCGTCGGGTCAGTCGGTGCCGGAGTCGAAGGCCGCGCCCTCGGATGCGGAGTCGACGGCGCCGGCCAGAGTCTCGTCGGCTTCGGAGATCGAACCGGGGACCGAGTCGGTGATCTCACTCGACTCGCCCGCCGTCACGCGGCCGACGAGCTCACCGGTTGCACCTCCGACGAGACCGAGGCCCGCGTACTGCTCGAGGCGTGCGCGCGAGTCGGCGATGTCGAGGTTGCGCATCGTGAGCTGGCCGATGCGGTCGACCGGTCCGAAGGCCGCGTCGCCGACGCGCTCCATCGACAGCTTCTCGGGGCCGTACGAGAGGTTCGGCGAGACGGTGTCGAGGATGGTCCAGTCGTCGCCGCGGCGCAGACGGATCGTGACGGTGCCCGAGATCGTGAGGCCGACCCAGCGCTGGATCGACTCGCGCAGCATGAGCGACTGCGGCTCGAGCCAGCGTCCCTCGTACATGAGGCGACCGAGGCGGCGACCCTGCTCGTGGTACGTCGCGAGGGTGTCTTCGTTCAGGATGCCGTTGACCAGGCGCTCGTAGGCGATGAACAGCAGCGACATGGCCGGAGCCTCGTAGATGCCGCGGGACTTCGCCTCGATGATGCGGTTCTCGATCTGGTCGCTCATGCCGAGGCCGTGGCGTCCGCCGATCGTGTTGGCCTCCATGACCAGGGCCACCGGGTCGCTGTACTCGACGCCGTTGATCGCGACGGGGCGACCGGCCTCGAAGGTGACGGTGACGTCTTCGGTATCGATGGCGACGGACGGGTCCCAGAACTTGACGCCCATGATGGGGTCGACGGTCTCGAGCGACACGTTCAGGTGCTCGAGCGTCTTGGCCTCGTGCGTCGCACCCCAGATGTTGGCGTCGGTCGAGTAGGCCTTCTCGGCGGAGTCACGGTAGGGGAAGTCGCGGGCGACGAGCCAGTCGCTCATCTCCTTGCGGCCGCCGAGCTCGGTGACGAAGTCGGCGTCGAGCCACGGCTTGTAGATGCGCAGGCGCGGGTTGGCGAGCAGGCCGTAGCGGTAGAACCGCTCGATGTCGTTGCCCTTGTAGGTGGAGCCGTCGCCCCAGATGTCGACGCCGTCCTCCTTCATGGCGCGCACCAGCATGGTGCCGGTGACTGCGCGCCCGAGGGGCGTCGTGTTGAAGTAGGTCTTGCCGCCGGAGCGGATGTGGAAGGCGCCGCAGGAGAGGGCGACGAAGCCCTCTTCGACCAGGGCGGTCTTGCAGTCGATCAGCCGCGAGGCCTCGGCGCCGTACTCCAGCGCGCGACCCGGGATCGATGCGATGTCGTCTTCGTCGTACTGACCGAGGTCGCCGGTGTAGGTGAAGGGCACTGCGCCCTTCTCGCGCATCCAGGCGACGGCGACGGAGGTGTCGAGTCCTCCGGAGAAGGCGATGCCGACGCGCTCGCCGACGGGCAGGGACTGGAGGACCTTGGACATGGCTCCCAGTCTATCCGCGGGCGGCGGGTCGCCCTGTCTCGCATGACAGTGACGAAAGCCCGTCAGGCGAGGAGGACCTCCACCCGCAACGCGGCATACGTGCCCATGGCGCGGCGGTCGCACGTGAGAAGCGTGACGGCGGCATCACGTGCGGCGAGGCCGACGAGTCCGTCGTACACCGATCCTCCTGCGATTCCCGCGTCGGCGAAGGTGGCGATCGCGGCCTCCGCCGACGTCGGCGAGAGCGGTGCGGAAGCGGGGAACGACCGCTCGATGATCTCCTGCGCGCGCCCGGGACTGACGCGCGCGGCGCCCGGCATCCGCGTCAGTACCGAGTACATCTCGACGGAGGCGTGCCCGGCGAGGCCGATGACGCGACCGTGGGTGAGTTGGAGTATGCGTTCGTGTGCCGGATTCTGGTCGTGGACCAGCGCGATCGCGGCGCTGGTGTCGAGGAGGAGATCAGCGCTGATCGGCAAGTCGGAGCTCCCGGATCTCATCCACGGTGAGTGTCGGTCCTCCTGTGATGACCAGACGGCCTTCCTTCTCGACGACGTTGTCCGGGGTATCGATCTCGATGCGAATGCCGTTGCCGTCGAGGATGAGATCTACCGGACCGGGGATCAATCCGACGCGCTCGCGAAGCGCGGCCGGAATCACGATCCGGCCTGCCTTGTCCATGGTTGCTCTCATGCCATGACGGTACCATTTGAAAGGCGGATGCGGAGTGCTTCATATCGGCGGCATACGCGCAGGACGCATCGATACAGTGCCCGCATGCAGAGAGCACGGTTGCGTGGACTGTGGTGGTTCGTCGCGGGAGGCGTGATCCTCGCCGTGCTTCTCGTCGCGGCGTTTCAGACCTTCCGCGGGTCGACGCTCGCGCGGCAGGACATGGCGGCGCACCTGTCGTTCCCCGCGACGTATCACGGCTTCGAAGAGGCCTCGGAACTCGCCGGTTTCACACTCAACGATGACGGCTCAGCCGAGGTCTCGGCGCTGATGCTCGGCACCGAGGAACGGGAGCTCGACGACGGGCGGGTGTGTCTCGACGGCGACGTTCGTCACCCCGAACGCCGACTACTCCGACTGAACGACATCTTCGTGGCGCGCCAGGCGCAGTGGGGAGAAGAGCACGATCAGTGCAGCCACGACGAACACGACCACACTCACCCCGATGGTCACGCGGTAGCCGAAGGCGGTGGCGAGGCCGCCGGCGATCACCGCACCGATGAGGAACATGATGCGGTTGACCGTGCGGATCGACGCGTTCACGCGAGCCTGCAAGTGGTCGGGGGCGACGGCCTGGCGGTAGCCCATCTCGTTCGGATCCTCCAGACCCATGCCGAGCCCGAACAGGAACTGCCCGAGGCCGAGCGAGATCGTCAGGACGAAGCGGGCCGAGTCTTCCGTGTGCGGGAGAAGGAGCACCGCGATCCAGGCGATCGCCGAAAGGCTCCGCCCGGCGAGGACCGCGCCGCCCACCCCGAATCGCCGACCGGCCGACGGGGCGAGGAGAGCGCCGGTGAGTCCGCCGACGCCGCCCAGAGCGAGCACCACGCCGAACAGCAGGGGGCTGAGAGACAGTTCCCTCAGCGCATAGGGAGCGAAGGCCGTGAGGGCGATGGCGTTGCCGAGAAACCAGACGTTGACCGAAGCCGCCATCGGGGCCAGCGTGCGATGGGAGTACGTCCAGCGCAGTCCCTCCACGATGTCATGGCCGAGGTGTCGGCCATCCGTCCGTCGCTGCGCCCTCACTTCCTCGACTCGGATCCGGCTGAGGAGGATCGCGCTCACGACGTAAGCCACGGCATCGATCAGGATGGCGAACGGTGCGCCCAGCCACCCCACGAGCGCGCCGCCGAAGGCCGGTCCGGTCGTCTGGGCGACCGTACCGGCCTGGCCGAGGCGAGCGTTCGCGGCGACGAGCTGACTCCGCGGCACGAGGTGAGGGAGCAGAGGTTGTGCGGCGGAATCGGCGATGAGTGTCAGCGCCCCGAACAACAGCAACAGAGCGCCGAACGACCACACCGTCAACGTGCCGGTGAACCACAGCACCGGCACGAGCGCGAGCGTGAGAGCGCGGCCGACGCTCGCGAGCACCATGGCGGGCTTGCGGCGCCAGCGATCCATCAGCGCGCCGACTATCAGCCCGAACAGCAGGTACGGCACGACGTTCGCCGCGTTGAGCAGACCGATCTCGAGCGGGGAGGCATTCAGCGTCTTGACGATCAACACCTGGAACGCGAGGGCGGTCACGGCGCCCGTGAACGCACCGAGCGTTGAGGATGACCAGAAGAGGGCGAATGCAGGGACGCGCAGAACCTCGACCGGTCTGTCGCTCATCGTCGCCTCGCTCCGTCGCTTGTCGCCCGTCGCTCCTGTTGCCGTCATCCTATTCACCGGCTCGCCGTGGCGTGATGGGCCGACGCACGCTCGACACGTCTCCGTCTTCGCCGATGTCGAGCCGGCAGAGCGCCGCAGAAGTGGGAGAGTAGGGCGCACGGAGGTCGGACATGGGTGGAGCGATCCTGTGGGGTCTGGTCGCGGCGGCGCCGCTGTTCGTCGGTGCGGTGCTCGCGCTGCTGCGCACCTGGCCGCCGCGCTGGCTCGGCATCGTGCTGGGTTTCGGCGCAGGCGCGCTGATGGCCTCGATCGCCTTCGAACTCTGGGAGGAGGGGCTCGACCTCGCCGGTCCCATCCCTCTCGTGATCGGCGTCGCGGCGGGAGCGATCAGCTACTACATCGCCGACCGCATCCTCGACGCCCGAGCCGCGAAGGCCAAGGAGAAGGCGGGCGGAGGCCAGCTCGCCGTGGGGGCGCTGCTCGACGGCATCCCTGAGCAGCTGGTCCTCGGCATCGGGCTCGCATCCGGCGAGCCCGTCAGCATCGCGCTCGTGGTCGCCATCCTGGTCTCGAACCTGCCGGAGTCGATCGGTTCGGCCGCCGACCTGCTCGAAGGCGGCATGGCGAAGTCGCGGGTGCTGCTTCTCTGGGCGGGCGTGGCCGTGATCTGCGCTGTCGCGACGGTTGCGGGATTCGGTCTCGCGAGTGTCACCGGCGACGAGTTCCGTGCGGCGGCGAGCGGCTTCGCTGCCGGGGCGCTGCTGGTGATGCTGGTCGACTCGATGGTCCCCGAGGCGCAGTCCAAGGCCAAGGAGTCGACAGGACTCGCGACCGTGCTGGGCTTCGCGCTCGCCGCGGGGTTGGCTCTCGCGTCGTGAGAGCAGATCCGTGAGCCGAGATCCGGCCGCGGGTCAGTCCTTGCCGCGGAACTGGTCCCGTTTCACACTGCGACCCGTGATGGTGTCGATGTGCAGGCTCAGCGGAAGGCTCCGGTCGTCGCCCGCCCACGGGTGCACGCGAGCGGCGTCGCCCGCGGCCTCGTCGTCCGGCACCCGCGTGAGCGAGCCGTGCATCAGCACGCTCCAGGCCGTGCTGCCGAGGGGGTCGTGGTAGTCGACCTCGAACGCGACCTCCAGCGGCTCGCTGCTCAGGGCGCCCAGCACGCCGTCGGGCGTGGTGCGAAGAAGTAGATCGTGCCCCGAGACGGCGAAGTTCACGGGAAGGATCTGCACTCGTCCCTCATGGACGAAACCGACGCGGCCGATGGTGGTGGTGGTCAGCAACTCGTAGGACTGCTGCTCGTCGAGCACTCGGATCATTTCGCGCGCTCCTTCCCTCTGGCGCCAGGCTATCCAGCGCGGCACACGCCCTCAAGGGGTTCTCCTTGCAGGACACTCTGTCCCCGCCATCCGGCGGACTCCGGGCCCCGGATCGGCCCCGGCTGGCGGGTTAGCCTCGAGTGCGGCGTGCGCGAGGCTGGCGGAACGCCGTCGCGATGGCGGCCGAGGACAAAGGAGTTCTGATGACTGACACCACGCTGAGACGACCGCCCTTCGATCCCGAGCTCGAGGCCGCCCTCGCCCTTGTCGGCGACCAGCTGCCGTCGACCTTGACGCCCGAGATGATCCCGCTGATGCGCCAGTCGCCGGTGAGCGGCGAGGAGGAGATCTTCGCCGTGCTCGCCGAGCGGGGCTTCACCCGGCGCGATGTCACGATCGCCGCCCACGGTGGCGACGAGATCGTCGTATCGGTGGTCGAGAAGGAGGGGCGTACGGGCACGGGCCCCGGCTTCTTCCACACCCACGGCGGGGGCATGATCATCGGCAACCGCTGGCTGGGTGTGGCCGGGTTCCTCGAGTGGGCCGAGCGTTTCAACGGAGTGATCGTCACGGTTGAGTACCGGCTCGCCCCCGAGTTCCCCGATCCGTATCCGGTGGAGGACTGCTACGCGGCCCTGCTGTGGACGGCCGAGAACGCCGAGGAGCTCGGCATCGATCTCTCGCGGCTGCTCATCGGCGGGGGCAGCGCGGGCGGTGGTCTGGCTGCGGGCACAGCCCTGCTCGCTCGTGACCGCAAGGGGCCTGAGCTGATCGGTCAGCTGCTCATCTACCCGATGCTCGACGACCGCGACGAGTCGGTGTCCACCCATCAGATCGACGGGATCGGGGTCTGGGACCGCGGGTCGAACGTGACGGGGTGGACGGCGCTGCTCGGCGACCGCAAGGGCACCGACGACGTCTCGATCTATGCCGCCCCCGCCCGCGCGACCGACCTGAGCGGCCTGCCGCCCGCGTTCATCGACTGCGGCAGCGCCGAGGTGTTCCGCGACGAGGACGTCGCCTACGCCACGAAGCTCTGGGAGGCCGGGGTGCAGGCCGAGCTGCACGTGTGGGCAGGCGGCTTCCACGGCTTCGATATGTTCGCCCCGCACGCCGCCGTCGCCCAGGCCATGCTCGCCGCGCGCGACAACTGGGTGAACCGCCTGCTCTCCTGAGTCCGGACTCCGCTCTACGGGGCCGTGCGCCGACCCCGTAGGGTGGAATCCCTGCGTGATGGAGCCCGACATGCAAGATCTGCTGGGGCGTCTCACCGCCCTCGACCCGGATGCCAGCGAGACGCTCAAGGTCGTCACGTACTTCGATGCCCTCGTCGCCCGTTCTGTGGGCGTCGAGAGCATGGTGCGAGGCGCGGCGGTGCTGAGCGGCGCGACGGTCGGACAGCGCGACGGTCGACAGATCGTGCGCGTGCGCCCCGATGGGGTGCGTGTGGATCCGCTCGAGCCGTCCCCTGCCTGGCCGGTCAGGGAGAGCGGACCGGATGCCGTCGCCTGGATCGAGCGCGAGGGGGATGCGCACACGAACGACGCGATGATCCTGGAACGGTTGAGCCTCGCGCTCGGCATCATCCGCGCGCGCCGCTCGGTCGGACCCGAGAGCGCTGTCGAGCTCGCCATCAGCTCCTACGCCGGCGCGGAGGAGAGGGCCGCCGCACTGCCGCGGCTCCGACTCGCCGCGAGGTCGCTGCGGCTGGTCGCCTCTCCTCCCGACCCCGCACCATTGCCGACGCATCCTTCTGCCGTGGTCGCCACCCGGCACGGCCTCACGCGCGCGACGATCCTCGACACTGCGACGGACGCGCCGGATGCCTGGCCGCAGGGAGTGGACCTGCGCCTGGGTCTCGGCATCCCGGGCCCCGGGGATCGTCTTCCCGCGTCGTGGGCGTCGGCGCTCGTGGCGGTGCGGCTGACGAGCCCGGGGGAGCCGGTGGTCGATTCCGCCGACCTCGGGGCGCTGCTGCTCGTCGCCGAGGCAGTCGAGTCAGGCCCCCTCCACCCCGACGCCGCCGCGCTCGCGGCCCTCGACCATCGCAGTCGCGAGCTTCTGGATGCCGTCACCGAGCAGCAGAGCGTGCGCGCGGCTGCCGCGCGGCTCGGGAGGCACCACTCCAGCGTGCAGGAGCGCTTGACCGCGCTCGTGGAGACCCTGGGGTACGACCCGCGCACGTCGCGGGGTCATGCCCGCTACGTGCTGGCCAGGATGCTGTTGACGCTCGGCTCCTGAACCGTGCCCGATCCGGGGCGCTGACGCCGGTCACTCGAAGCCGGGATAGTCCTGCAGCCTCGTCTGGAACTCCTCGCGATCGGCTTCGCTGAGCACGGCGCTCGCGATCACGGTCAGCTGCAGGCCTTCGAGAGGCTCGCCGGTGCGGGCGTTCTGCGCTTCGCGGGCGGCCAGGAATCCGCCGTCCGGATCGTTGGAGAGGTCGTTGATGGTGGCGTAGAAGCGCAGCGGACCGGGGAAGTTCTCGGTGTAGTACTCCCACGTGGTCTGCGTGCGCGGGTCGTCGCTGCCGTAGAGCTTGGCGATCATCGCGGGGTCGATGCCCGACGCGGTCGGATCGTTGAACGAGTACAGAGCCCACAGCCCGTGATCGGTGACGACCTCGCTGATCGCGGCCATCACCTCGAGCTTGCGTTCGTAGTCCTGGATGGGCTCGACGGTCGCCCACGACGCAGAGGTGAACTCGACCAGCATCGACTCCCCGCCGTAGCCGTTGCGCTCGGGTCGAAGGTCTTCGTCGCCCACCTGCACCCAGGTGTAGCCGAACTCCGCGGTCAGCCGCGTGCGGATGTCGGCGAACATCGTCTCCGCCTGCGCGCGCACCTCCTCGAGCGACTCCTGCGAGAGCGTCTTCTGCGGATCGGTGCCCTTGATGGCGGGATAGGCCTCCGCGTGCTTCTGCGCGGCCGTCTTCGTGCCCTCGTAGTTGCCGGAGGCCGAGGTCTGCAGCGCACTCATGCCGCCGACGGTGGCGACGTTGAACAGGACCGTCACGACCAGGGCGATCGCCCCGAGCGTGCGGCCACGTGCCGAGAACAGCGCAGCGACGATCGTGCCGACCACCACGAGCTGCAGTGTGAGCATCGTGACGCCGTAGAGGATGTCGGTGCCGCCGGCGATGAGCGTGCCGAGCAGGATCAGGGCGAACAGGATCGACACGGTGAGGGCGATCCACCCGAGGGCGTTCGCCGGCTTCTTCGGTTCCTCCGGCAGCGCAGTGCTCACGACGGTCGGGCTCGGCGTCGATCCGAACGCCTCGCGCCGCGCGCCGCGGTAGCCCCCGGGCGGTGGAACGGGAGGAGCCCCCTCCGTGCCCGCGATGTACCGCGCTCGCTGCCTTTCGTGATCGCTCACCACGGCTTCTCCGTTCCCGAACCGCCCTGGTCGTCGCCCTGTTGCTGATCGCGTTCCTGCGTGCCCTGTTCGAGCTTGTCCTGGAGCCCCTTCAGCTTGTCCTCGGAGGGCTGCTCCTTCTCTCCGGGCTGAGGCTGGGGCTGTTGCTGCTGCTGCTGCTCCTCCTGCTGCTTCTGCTTCAACCGGTCTGCTGTGCCGTCGAGGGAGTCCGCCATGTCACGCTGCGGGTCGGACGACTGCAGCTGGGCTTCCTTGCTGCGGCACGCCTCGGGAGTCTCGATCGTGATCGTGAGCGCCTCGCCGTAGAGCTCGGCCGCGCCCGCGCCGTCGCCGTCTGCGCGGGCGGCATCGCCCATGCGCTCGACGACGAGGGCGAGGTTGATCCGCACCCCGCAGACCTCCAGCCCGGTCGCGAGGTCGAGCGCCTCTTCGAGCTGTGCTCGTGCGTGCGGCAGCTGCTCCGCCGCGCCCAGTGCCGTGCCGATGTTGAACGGCGCCTTGTACGGCTCGAACCAGTTCAGGAAGCCCTGTCCGCGTGCGGATGCCTCCGACCCGGCGAAATCGTCCACCACGTAGGCGGTGATGGCCTGATGCGCGAAGGCGTACATGCTCAGCAGCTTGCCCACGAAGAGGAGCGCCACGAGGGTGAGCGGGATGGTGCCGATCGCGACCCAGCGACGGATGCGTCGGCGACGGCGATTGGACCGGAGGAGGGCGGCCGCTTCATTCGGCATCGTCATGAGGTTCCTCTCCGCCCTGAGCGCCGCCGCGGTGCGCGCAACCGCCGGAGCCGTGCGATCAGCACCGTGGCGCGCGTGAGCTCCACGCCGAGGATGCCGAGGATGACGAGCGCTGCGATCCAGTACAGCTCGGCGACGTTGCCGACCTCGCCCGAATCGGTGTAATCGGTGGTGGTCGACGGCGCCTCGGGAAGCACGGGCGCGGCATCCGCCGTCCGACGTGCGTACTCGACGTCGAGCTCGTCGGCGATCGCTTCGAGGTTCGCCTCGTCGAGCACCGAGAGCGCGTCGGTGCCCTGGTACTGGATGTAGCCGCCACCCTGATCCGAGACGCCGCCCGTGGTGATGCGCATCGGTCCGCCCTCGGCCGTGCCGTACCCGAACACCGCTCCCGAATCGGTGTACTTCTCACTCGAGCGGAAGGACTCCGGTGGTGTGTCGACCGTCTGCTCCCCGTCGCCGAAGTAGAAGACCATGCGCGAGCGGTCGGGGGAGGATTCTGCCGCCGAGGCGAGGGTCTCCGACAGCAGCGGAGCCGCGATGCCGATGGAGCTCCCTCGGGACTGGCTGGTGACCTCGGGGCGCAGCACTTCGAGCGAGCTCATGAGCGCGGTGGTGTCGGTGGTCAGCGGCATGCGCAGCTGGGCCGCCGCATCCGAGGTTATGAGGGCGAAACGTGCCCCCGGGTACTCCTCGACGAGCGCGCGTACGTCGTCGCGGATGCCGTCGAGCCGCGGTTCGCCGTCGCCCCAGTCCTCGGCCACGATGCTCGCCGTGGTGTCGACGACGAGCACGATGTCGGTGTCCGTCGCGAGGGTCTGGGTGGCACCGCCGGGGATGCCCGGGCGCAGCAGCATCGCGAAGCAGGCGAGCACGAGCAGCAGGCGCAGGGCCCACAGGCCACGATGCCCGGCGAGCGCCCGACGATCGGTGATCGGCACTCCGGCCGACTTCGGCGGACGCACCAGCGCCCAGGCTGCGACGACGGCGACCGGCGCGCACAGCAGCGCGATCAGGAGGGGGTTGAGCACGGGTTGGAAGATCACAGTCGCACCCTCCACAGCACCACGACGAGACCGAGCAGGCAGATCGAGAGCAGCACGATCCACAGGTTCGGGGTGTCGGTCCAGACGACCTGCGCCTCGCCGCGCAGCTCGGTCGCCTCCTGCTCCTGCACCTGGGTGACGATGTCCGAGACAGTCGTCGTGTCGCGCAGGCCGAATGCGGCACCGCCCGTCGCCTCGGCCGCGGCGCTCAGCTCGGCGCTGACGTCGGCATCCTTGCCCTGCACCGGATTCAGCGCGAAGACGCGCACGTTCTTCGAGGCCGCGTAGGCGGCAGCCTCTTCGAGGGTGACGATCGAGGCGCCGTTGACCTCGTTGTCGGTGGCGAAGATGACCGAGCGCGAGCGGTCGTCGTCCGGGTGGTCGAAGCCCATCGCACACGCGGCCAGCCCGTCACCGATCAGGGAGGCGCCGTCGCCGTTGAGGGTGCCGACCCAGTGCTCCGGGACCCGGTCGACGTAGTCGAAGCTCTGGGTCATGCTCGCCAGGTGCTCGCGCACGAAGTCGTAGTCGTCGGTGAGGGGGAAGATCTGCACCGGCGAGCTGTTGAAGATCGTCAGGCCGATCCGCTCGCCCTCGAAGCTGTCGAGCAGTTCGTCGAAGACGGTCAGCACCTCGACGTCGACCTCGGTCATGGAGCCGGAGACGTCGAGGCACAGCATGATGTCGCGGCTCGTGTCGACGGGCTGCACGGTCTGCGCCGACATCGGCCGTGCGGCCACAACGCCCGCGACGATCGCGGTGGTCGCGCCGAGGGCGAGGATTCCGGAGAGGGCGAGCGCCCGTCGAGCCAGTGCCCGGCGGAAGGAGGGCAGCGTGCGCAGGCGCTCGGCTCGGGCGATGCGCGCCGCGTCCGCACCGCTGGTGCGCCCGCTCCGTCGGAGTCCGACGACGAGGCCGATCGTCAGCGCGATCAGCACGACGGCGACCGCGGCCACCAGCATCCAGATGTTGGCTAGTGCCACGTGCGCACCACCGTCCTGGCCGCATCAGCGCCAGCCACCGGGTCGATCACCGGTCCCTGACGGAAGATGCTCGGGTAGTAGTGCCTGCCCAGTGCGTCGATCAGGGCGGGATGCACGCCGCGCGCCACGAGATCGTCGAGCGCCAGCACCGGAGCCTCCAGGCCGCTGTACTCGTTCACGAAGGCACGGACGACCCGGCTCAGCTCGAGGTTCGCCTGTCGGGCGGAGATGCGGCGTTCAAGGTACTCGGTCTCGATCTGCTGGATGCGCGCCTGGTATTCGGTGCGCAATTGCGAGAGCACGTCGATGATCAGCGGAGCCTGGCCGGCATTCGCGTCGGCGGTCGCCAGCGTGCGGCGTGGGCGGGTGAGCACGATCAGCAGCCAGGCGCCCAGCACCAGCAGAGCAAGGATGCCGATCGCCAGCAGCATCCAGCCCCAGCCGTACTGCGCCGGCGGGTAGAGGTCGTCAGAGCCGGGCATTCGACCTCCGGTTCAGCAGCGTCAGCAGCTGGGCGACGGCGTCGTCCTGCCCGTCCAGCGTGGAGTGGCTGATCTCCATGCGGGTGAGGAGCTCGGTGAGGTGCGCGGCATCGGCCTCGCGCTGCGCGGTCAGCTCCTGCACGATCTCGCGGTCGCCCTGCACGAAACCCGGCACCTGCCAGCGGCTGTCGACATCCGAGCGGATGCGTCCGGTGGCGTGGTCCAGCACGGGCTCGGCGTCGCGGAGAGTGAGCCAGAGCACGTCGTGCTGCACGCGCAGCCGGCGCAGCATCCGCTCCGTCTCGCTCGTGACCGGGGCCTCGTCGGTGATCACCACCACGATCATGCGGCGGGCGATCGTGCGTGTGACGAACGACAGCAGTGCGTCACGGTCGCTCGGAGCACTGCTGTCGTCGATGGCCCTGTCGATCGTGCGCAGCGCATGTTCGAGCGCACCCTCGCTGCGGCCGGGCGCGAGCCGGCGCACCTTCGCGGAGTCGCCGTAGACCGTGGTGAAGTCGTCTCCGTGGCGCAGCGTCAGCACCCCGAGCACCCCGGTCGCGAGGATCGCCAGCTCCTTCTTCGACCGCTCGTCGGCGGCGAGGGCCGACATCGAGCGCCCTGTGTCGACCACGAACAGCACGGTGTGCATGCGCGTCGCGCGCGAGCGCTTGACCAGGGGCGTTCCCAGTCGCGCGGTCGCCCGCCAGTCGATGTCGCGCACCTGATCGCCGTACTCGTACTTGCGCAGGTCTTCGAAGTCGAGGCTCCGCCCGCGTAGCAACGACGCGTAGGCGCCGTCGAGCGCGTGCAGCGACTTTCGCGTCGAGTGGATGAAGAGCTTGCTCTTCACCTGCGTGATCAGGCTCGGCATGGGGATCAGGGCGTGGGGACCGACGCGAAGATCTGGTCGATGATCTCCTCGCTGCGGACGCCCTCGGCGTCGGCCTCGAACGTCAGCAGCACGCGGTGGCGGAGGACCAGGTGCCGCAGCTCCCGGATGTCTTCGGGCAGCACGTGCGAGCGCCCCTTGAGCAGGGCCAGCGCTCGCGAAGCCTGCAGGAACGCGATGCTCGCACGCGGGCTCGCGCCGTACTTGATGAAGCGGGCCCGCTCCTCGCCGATGTACGGCGCCGGGTTCCGCGTGACGTAGGCGATCGACACGATGTAGTTGCGGATCGCGGGGTCGACGTAGATGCGGCTGGCCACATCCTGCAGCAGGCGCACGTCGTCGAGGCTGACCGCGCTGGCCACGTGCCGGTCGGGGTCGAGCACTCCCGAGTCGATGCGGCTGAGAACCTCGAGCTCCTCGGCGGGGCTCGGATACTCGACGATCTCCTTGAGGAGGAACCGGTCCATCTGCGCCTCGGGCAGCTCGTAGGTGCCCTCCTGCTCGATCGGGTTCTGCGTCGCGATCACGAGGAACGGCTTCGGCAGGTGGTGGATCTCCCCGCCGATCGTGGTCTGATGCTCCTGCATCGCCTCGAGCATGGCGCTCTGGGTCTTGGCGCTGGAGCGGTTGATCTCGTCGAGCAGCACGAAGTTCGCGTGCACGGGGCCGAGCACGGTGCGGAAGGATCCGGTCGCCGCGTCATAGATCTGGTTGCCCGTGATGTCGCTGGGCAGCAGGTCGGGCGTGCACTGGATGCGCTTGAACTGCGCCTTCACCGTGTCGGCGAGGGTGCTGGCGGCGGTGGTCTTCGCCAGCCCCGGCACGCTCTCGAGCAGGATGTGGCCGCCGGCGATGAGCGAGACGAGCAGGCTCGTGCGCAACCGGTCCTGGCCGACCATCTTCGCGGAGTACGAGGCGGAGATGATCCGCAGCACCTCGGAGGCCCTGGCCATCTCGGCGTCGGTCGGTGCGCCGTTCGTCGCGGTGGGCGGGGCTGCCGGCGCTGGGGCCTGCGCAGGGGCGGGCGGAGGCGGCGGTGCCGCGGGCTGCGGGGCTGCGGCGTTCAGATCGTGCATGCTCTCTCCTCCTGGGGAGCACGGTGCTTCTCCCCCCAGGCCAGGGTAGTCGCCGCATCCGGGAGGACACTCCGCCAGAATTGCCGTGAACCTGATCGAAGGAATCGAGCAATACGGATGTGAGCCCCGACAACGAGGTGATTGAGCGCTCGATCCGCGAACCGGCGGTGTTCGAGTCGCTCTACAGTCGTCATGCGACGTCCGTGTACCGCTACGCGGCGCAGCGCCTCGGCGACCATGCCGCCGAGGACGTGATGGCGGAGACGTTCCTGGTGGCCTTCGAGCGACGCTCGGCGTACGACGTCACGGTGCAGAACGCCCGGCCGTGGCTGCTGGGCATCGCGACGCGGCTCATGCGCAAGCACGTGCGCCTGGAGGCCACCGCGTGGAAAGGGGTGTCTGCAGACCTGGCGGCCCAGATCGTCCCGGACTTCATCGAGCAGGCGGGCGCGCGTATCGACGCCCAGCGGCTGGCTCGACGGCTGAAGAAGGCGCTTCGCCGGCTCTCGAAAGCTGACCGCGACACTCTGCTGCTCTACGCCTGGGGCGACCTCGATTACGCATCGATCGCCCTCGCGATGCAGGTGCCGATCGGCACGGTGCGCTCACGGCTCAACAGGGCACGGCGGCATCTGCGCCGTGCCGCCGGAATCCCCGCCAACGAACAGGAGAAGGATCATGGACGAGTTGACACTGCTCCGCAGCACACGTGATCTGACCCGCGAGCCGAGCCGCGAGGCGCTGATGCGCGGGCGTGCCGCGCTCGTCTCCCAGATCGACGGTGAGCTTCCGGTGGCGCTCTTCGCAGAGGTGGGCGAGCAGACCGCGTTCACTCCTCTGAAGACCCGTCGCCGTCGTCGCACCGTCGCCTGGGCGGGATTCTCCGTGCTCGGTGCGGCGAGCGTGGTCGTCGCCCTCGTGGCCACCAATGTGCTGGGCGTCGCCGGGTGGAACGGGGGCGCCGAGCCCGCGGCCGCGAGTGCGCTTCGTTCCGCTGCGGCCGCCGCGATCCAGGTCAGCGACCCCGTCGTAGGCCCTGGGCAGTATCTGTTCGTCCGAACCGACGGCGTGTACGCCGGTGTGGGGTCCCTCGAGGAGGACGCGGACCGGATCAGAGCAGAGGGCGGTGATGTTCAGCCCTCCGACGAAGTGGCCATCCTGGCCTCCACCCGCGGCGAGCTCTACGTGCCCGCCGATCGCAGCGACGCGTGGGTGTGGATCACGTGCACGTCGCAGCCCTCGCAGACCTTCGGACCCCGATCGGAACGGTACGCGCAGGAATATGCCGACGCCATTAACACCTACGACCTCGACATCATCCGCCGATTCCCCGGGGGCATCACGCCGGGTGGCGGCAGCTTCGGAGGCTACGCCGAGGGGATAACGACGAGCATCGACTACGACGCTCTCCCTCGAGAGCCGCGCCCGCTTCTCGACAGGATCTACGAGCTGAACGGAAACTCGGGGCAGTCGCGCGATGGTCAGGCGCTCGAGTGGATCATCAGCACGCTTCAGTGGGGCATCGTGCCGGCCGACTTCCGCGCGGCCCTCTACAAAGCCGCAGCGGAGATCCCGGGCGTGGAGATCACGGACGATCAGGCCACGCTCGACGGCTCCACGGGCATCGCGATCGGCCGCCTCGAGACGGCCTCCAACACGCGCCAGGAGTTCATCATCGACCCCGAAACGGGGCAGTACATCGGCGAACGACGAGTAACCCTCGACGGGTACGCCGGCATCCCTCCGGGGACGGTCACCGGCTGGACGGCCGTGACCACCAGCGTCGTCGCGTCCGCACCGACGGATGCCGCGTCGTGCGACGGCTAGGTGCCGTCACTGGCCGAACATCGCCGAGGTGGCCGCGATCCAGCCGAAGGTGAGAGCGAGGAGCGTCAGGATGATCCAGATGCTCATAGCGATCGCGTTGAGCGTGATCCCCCACACCGCCTGCGTGCGTGCACCGGGCTCTCCTCGCAGCGACACGATCCCGAGGATGAGCCCGACGGCGGGCGCGAAGAAGGTCCAGCCGGCGAACACGGAGCAGATTCCGAGCACGAGGCTGGCGGTGCCCTTCGCGGTCGACATCGCGGGATCGGATGGCGTGGCCGTGGCTGACGCGGAGACGGTGGTTGACATGACATCCACGCTATGGCGGGGGCCTGTCGACGGGCATCCGTCGGAAGTACCCGGCTCGTACTCCCCGCGGATGATTGTGCGACTACTCCGAGCGTCGGTCGAGGAACAGCAGTTCGAGCGGTGAGGCGAGCAGCGCATCGACTCCTTTCGCGAACGCCTGGAAGTGCGGTGTGGCGAAGTGGGTGTCGAGCGCGGCCTGGTCGTCGAACGCCTCGCGCATGTAGAACGTCCCGGGCTCGCTGCGCGATTCGAACAGCACATAGTCCTGGTTGCCGGGCTCCGCCCTGGTCGGCTCGATCAGCCCCTGCAGGGCCGCGAGCAGTTCGTCTCGGCGGTCGGGAAGCGCGCGCAGGATCGCGAGGCTGTACAGCGGGTCTGACGAGCGTGAGGCCATGGTGGGGTCCTTCTTTCGGGGATGTCGAGTGCGACGGGACCGCCGCGCTCCCATTACTACTCGAAAGGGAGCAGTTACCCGCAAGGAGTGCTGGTAACTTTCGGATACCATGAGGGGATGACCACCCTCAGCACCTGCGCCGCCGGCAGGCCCCACGATGTCTACGACGCTCAGTGCCCGTGCCGCGGGATCCTCGATCTGCTCGCCGACAAGTGGAGCGCACTCATCCTCGGCGCGCTCGAGGACGGACCGATGAGGTTCGGTGAGCTCAAGCGCAAGCTCGAGGGGATCAGCCCGAAGGTCCTGACCTCGTGCCTTCGACGGCTGGAAGACCGCGACCTCGTCGCCCGCGAGATCTTCGCCGAGGTGCCGGCCCGCGTCGAGTACTCGCTGACCGGCCTCGGCGCCGATGCGGCGAAGCCGCTGCAGAGCCTTCGCGACTGGGTCGAGTCGAACATCCAGCGCTTCCCCGACATCTGAGAGCGCGCCAGGGTGGTTACCTGAGGGTGACCTGCACCCCTTGCGGGAAACCACGTGCCCGTCGGTACCGTCCTCGCATGACAGATCAGACACAGGCGAACAACGATCCCTACTACGCACTGCCGGAGGTGCCGAGCTTCGAGCTGCGCAGCTCCACCGTCGCCGACAGAACCCCCTTCGCGCCGGCACAGTACTCCGGGGTGTTCGGCGTCCCCGGCGGGCAGGACATCTCTCCCGAACTCACCTGGTCGGGTTTCCCCGATGAGACCCGGAGCTTCATCGTCACGGTCTTCGACCCGGATGCCCCCACCGGATCGGGGTTCTGGCATTGGGCCGTCGGGAACATCCCCGTGAGCACGACCCATCTCGTCGAGAACGCCGGATCCGAGACGCAGGAGCTGCTGCCTGCGGGTGCCGTCGCGTTCCCGAACGACGCCGGGCTCGCACGCTACATC
The DNA here is from genome assembly GCF_001425645.1 of Microbacterium sp. Root322. Classification (NCBI taxonomy): domain Bacteria; kingdom Bacillati; phylum Actinomycetota; class Actinomycetes; order Micrococcales; family Microbacteriaceae; genus Microbacterium; species Microbacterium sp. Root322. Next base: position 1,407,248 of record NZ_LMCS01000002.1, read on the forward strand.
GGTGCCGCGCCGCCCGCCGGATCGGGCGTGCACCGGTACTACATCACCGTGAGTGCACTGGATGTCGCGCGGCTCGAGCTGGATGCGGGTGCATCCCCGGCGTTCCTGGGCTTCAACGCCGGCCCGCACACGATCGCGCGGGCCACGCTCGTCGCCTACGCGGGGGAGTAGACACCGGGTGTGGAGTGCGGACCCCCGGTCGGGTCCGCACTCCGAGTCCTCGCCTCCGGTCCCGGTGGCCGACCCTGCTAACGTCGAAGAGCAGCCGCTTTCCGGGCAGGTCGAGCATTCCGCTCCCACCGGGACAGAACTGTTCCTCGCTCGGATGCGGCCGTGCCGATACATGACTGAAGAGTATGAGGACAATACGTGACGAGCAGAGAACGAGTAGCGATCATCGGCGCCGGCCCCTCGGGCATGGCGCAATTGCGGGCCTTCGAGTCCGCGGCCCGCGCGGGGGCGGAGATCCCCGAGCTGGTCTGCTTCGAGAAGCAGGCGGACTGGGGCGGACAGTGGAACTTCACCTGGCGCACCGGGCTGGACGAATTCGGTGAGCCGGTGCACTCCAGCATGTACCGCAACCTCTGGTCGAACGGTCCGAAGGAGGCGCTGGAGTTCGCGGACTACAGCTTCGACGAGCACTTCGGGCGTCCCATCTCGTCCTACCCGCCGCGCCCCGTGCTGTGGGACTACATCGCCGGCCGCCTGGAGAAGAGCGATGTGCGGGAGCTGATCCGCTTCCAGACCGTGGTGCGCTGGGTCGAGTTCGACAGCGAGCGCGAGGTCTTCACCCTCACCAGCGAAGACCTGCCGACGGGCCAGTCGACCGTGGAAGAGTTCGACCGGGTCATCATCGCCAGCGGTCATTTCTCCTTCCCGAACGTGCCGGACTTCCCCGGTATCGAGACGTTCCCGGGCTACATCAGCCACGCCCACGACTTCCGGGGCGCCGAGACCTTCGAGGACAAGGATGTGCTCGTGATCGGCGCGAGCTACTCCGCGGAGGACATCGGCAGTCAGGCGTTCAAGATGGGCGCCCGCTCGGTGACGGCGAGTTTCCGGTCGGCGCCGATGGGGTACGACTGGCCTGACGGCATCGAGGAGCGCCCGGTCGTCGAGCGCTTCGAGGGCAGCACCACGTTCTTCGCCGACGGCACCTCGAAGCACATCGACGCGGTCATCCTGTGCACCGGATACCTGCACAAGTACCCGTTCCTCCCCGACGACCTCGCCCTCTCCTCGCCGAACAACGTGTACCCCGACGGTCTGTACCGCGGCGTGGTCTGGCAGGGCAATCCGCGCCTGACCTACCTCGGCGCGCAGGACCAGTGGTTCACGTTCAACATGTTCGACGCTCAGGCCTGGTACGTGCGCGACCTGATCCTCGGTCGCCTCGCGCTGCCCGCCGAGCAGGAGCGCGCGGCATCCATCGCCGAGTGGCGCGCCCGCTTCGGCCGGATCGACTCGGCCGCGGCGGAGATCCGCTTCCAGGCCGACTACATCCGTGACCTGCTCGAGCTCACCGACTATCCGGAGTTCGACATCGACCGGGTCGTCGAGATCTTCCTCGCGTGGAAGCGCGACAAGAAGGACGACATCATGGGCTATCGCGACCGCACCTACGAGTCGGTCATGACCGGGACCATCGCCGTCGTTCACCACACGCCGTGGCTCGAAGAGCTCGACGATTCTCTCGAGCGCTACCTCGACGTCGATCCGGATGCCACCGAGACGGCGCGCATGATCGCGGGTCGGCCGCATGACGACGACCGTGAGGCGCTCGCGACCGCCTGAGTATCGTGTGAATCGACGACGCCCCTCCGCCCGTTCCCGGGTGCGAGGGGCGTCGTCGTGCGGATCAGGAGAGGACGGGACGCGGCACGGCTCCGCGGCGGCGACCGATCCAGACGACGAGTGCGGCTACGCCCACGATCGCGACCGCGATGCCGACGATGTACCCCGAGACGCCGAGGTAGCCGCCCGGTACGGTGTAGGGATTCAGGAACGGATACGGGTACCAGTAGGGCTGACCGGTCGCCGGAGCGATGATGAGATTCGCGCGGATCAGCGTGTACACCGCCCAGACCAGCGGGAAGATCGCCGTCACCGCGATCGTGCTCCAGCCCAGTGCCCGGCGGCGCGGGGCGAGCAGCACGTCGGCCAGCAGGAACAACGGGATGACGACGTGCAGCACCTCGTTCGACCAGGGGACGGTGACGCCTTGGGGGAGCTCGACGTTTCGCAGCAGCGTGTTGTAGACGATGCCGGTCACGATCATGTACGTGCTGACGCACACCAGCAGCACCGCGAGCCAGCGCGGTTCGGCGTCGGTGGTGCGGCGGTGGCGCAGTGCCCAGATCGCGGCGACGAGCAGGACGATCGCAGCGAGGATGTTCGACTCGATCGTGAAGAAGCTGAGGAAGTTGGCCGCCACTGTCGGCAGATGCCCGCCCCACTCGGTCGTCGCATCGAGGGCGTTCTGCACCGAGCGGTTCAGCTGCGCGATGACAGCCGCGAGCGCGAGCAGGGCTGCGGCGATGCGCAGATAGGGCCACCAGGTCGTCATTTCGCCTCCGGTCGCAACTGTAGTCACCTCCGGATGCTCGCGAGCGTCAGGCGCGTCTGTGCCACCGCAGGCGCGTGATGAGCACGCCCAGCAGACACAGCGCTCCGCCGAGGAACATCAGCGGTGTCGGCACCTCGCCGAGGATCGCCCAGGACATCAGGATCGCGATCGCCGGCACGACGTAGGTGGTGGCCGATGTCTGCCCCGCGGTGCTGCGCTGCAGCACGTAGGCCCAGGTCGTGAAGGCGATCGCGGTGGGGAAGATGCCGAGGTAGACGACCCACAGCGTGGCATCCAGCGGTGCCGTCTGAAGTGAGCCGATGAGGTTGCCGATCCACGGCAGCAGCGCGATGGTGCCGACGCCTGCGCCGAGCCAGGTCAGGGTGGTCGGGTCGACCCCCGAGGTGAGCAGGCGCTTCTGCACGAGCGTGCACCCGGCGTACATGACCGCGGCGAGGAGGGCAAGCAGAAGGCCCGTGATGTCGGGGCCGGCGCTGGTGGAGGAGTTCATGCCGATCAGCACGACGCCGAGGAACGCGATGGGCGCCCCGATGACGAGCGGCTTCGGGAATCCCTCCCGCAGGAACAGTCCGCTGAAGACGACCACCATGAGGGGCGCGAGGTTGACCACCATCGCGGCGGTGCCCGCATCGAGCGTGAGCTCGGCGCTGTTGAGGGCGAGGTTGTAGACGCAGAACCAGCCGACGCCCCACACCGCGATGAGGAGCCAGTGGCGACGGGCCGGGATGCGGATGCCGTGCCGCAGCGCGATGAACGTCAACACGACGGTGCCGACCGCCATCCGCAGCAGTGCCAGAGCTCCGGGGTCGTAGTGCGGGCCCGCGCCGCGGATGCCGATGAAGGCCGAGGCCCACAGCACCACGGTGACCAGCGCGGCGGCGAGCACGAGTGCGCCCTGCTTCTTCGGCGCTCCGGTATCGGTGCGGATCCCGGGGTCGCCGGATGCGGCTGCTGACATCCTTCGATCCTGGCAGTGGCGTCCGACATCGGGCGAGCCGCCGCAGCGCCATCCGGCGTCGCTTTCCCGCCGACTCCTCCGGTCTGCGCCCGCTGCGCTCACCTCACGGAAGGGCGCTGCGAATCGCTTCGATAGGATGGGACCGCCCGAAGAGGGCCAGCTCATCGGCCGGTGCAAACCCGGCGAAAGCCAGGGGGTTACCCATGCCAGGAATCGTTATCGTCGGCGTGCAGTGGGGCGACGAAGGAAAGGGCAAGGCCACCGATCTTCTCGGTGAGCGCACCGACTGGGTGGTGAAGTTCAACGGCGGCAACAACGCCGGGCACACCGTCGTCGTCGGCGACGAGAAGTATGCGCTGCACCTGCTGCCCTCCGGCATCCTGTCTCCGGGCGTGACGCCCGTGATCGGCAACGGCGTCGTGGTCGACCTCGAGGTGCTCTTCTTCGAGCTGGAGGCGCTCGCCGCCCGCGGCATCGACGTCTCGCGCCTCAAGGTCAGCGCCAACGCGCACATCATCACGCAGTACCACCGCACGCTCGACAAGGTCACCGAGCGCTTCCTCGGCAAGCGCATGATCGGCACGACCGGTCGCGGCATCGGCCCGGCATACGCCGACAAGATCAACCGCGTCGGCATCCGCGTGCAGGACCTGTTCGACGAGAACATCCTGCGCCAGAAGGTCGAGGGTGCCCTCGATCAGAAGAACCACCTGCTGGTGAAGATCTTCAACCGTCGTGCGATCACCGCCGACGAGGTCGTCGAAGACCTGCTCTCGTACGCCGAGCGGCTGCGGCCGATGGTCGCCGACACCGGCTACCTGATCGCGCAGGCTCTGGACCGCGGCGAGGTCGTCGTGTTCGAGGGCGGCCAGGCCACGATGCTCGACATCGACCACGGCACCTACCCGTTCGTCACCTCTTCGTCGGCAACCGCCGGCGGCGCGGCGACGGGCGCGGGCGTCGGCCCCGGTGCGCTCGACCGCATCGTCGGCATCGTCAAGGCGTACACGACCCGCGTCGGCTCCGGTCCGTTCCCGACCGAGCTCTTCGACGAGCAGGGCGAGTGGCTGCGCAAGCAGGGCTTCGAGTTCGGCACCACCACCGGTCGTCCGCGCCGTGTGGGCTGGTACGACGCGCCCATCACGCGCTACGCCACGCGCATCAACGGCATCACCGACCTGGTGCTCACCAAGCTCGACATCCTCACGGGCCTCGAGCAGATCCCGGTGTGCGTCGCCTACGACGTCGACGGCGAGCGGTTCGACGAGGTGCCGGTCAACCAGACCGACTTCCACCACGCAAAGCCGATCCTGGAGTACTTCCCTGGTTGGAGCGAAGACATCTCCGTCGCGCGCACCTTCGAGGATCTGCCGCAGAACGCGCAGGACTACGTGCTGGCGCTCGAGAAGATGAGCAACACGCGCATCTCGGTGATCGGCGTCGGGCCCGAGCGCGACCAGGTCGTCGTCCGTCACGACCTGCTCGACTGACCCGCGTCGTGACGCGCTTCTGGCTGGGCGGCTACGGGGCCGCGATGGACGGCTCGGCCGAGGGCATCGGCCTGCTCGCGGGGGATGAAGGGCGCGAGGCCTCCACTCTCGCCTACCGCGGCGCCGTGGTCGAGACGCCCTCACCCTCGTGGCTCGCGCAGCACCCGACCCTCGACGTCGTCTATGCGGCACTCGAAGGCGACTCCGCGGTGCAGGCGTTCTCCCGCGCGGGCGAAGCCGCTCTCACGCCTCTGGGGCCGCCCGCCGCGGTCGGCCAGTACGTCTGTCATGTCGCGGTCGCCCCGAACGGTTCGGCCCTGATCGCCAGCTGTTACGGCGATGGCCGCGTGGTGCGGTTCGATCTGGATGCGGACGGTCGCATCGTGCCCCCGAAGCCGGATGCCGCGGCGGCGCTTCGCGCGGCCCTGTTCGGTGACGCCGACCCCGATGCTCCGGCCGCGACTCCTCCCGGAGACGGCGTCGCGGCGGTCGACCCGTACGGGGTCGGCGGCGACCGCGTCTCGCACGCGCACGCGGCGACGTTCCTCCCCGACGGCCGTGTCGCGACCACCGACCTCGGGTTCGACCTCGTGCGGTTCTGGCGGCAGAGCGGCAGCGGGCTCACCCTCGACCACGAGGTGGTGCTCCCGCTCGGCACCGGTCCGCGGCACATGGTGCTGCACCCCAGCGGGCACCTGCACGTGGTCACCGAGTACTCGTGCGAAGTGTTCACGCTCGCGCCGGCGGCGGATGGCACCTGGAGCGTCGTGTCGGTGACGCTGACGAGCCCGATCGCCGAGGTGGGCAAGGACTTCCCCGCCGAGCTCGCCCGCACGCGCGACGGACAGTTCCTGTACACGGCCCTGCGCGGCAGCAACACGATCGCGGCGCTGCGGGTACGTGGCGGCGGCGAGTCTCTGGAGTCCGTGGCGCTCGCCGACGCGGGGGTCGACTGGCCGCGGCACCACCTCGTCCACGAGGGCAAGATGCTCGTCGCGGGGCAGCGCTCCGACACGATCACGCTGATCGACCTCGACGAGCGCACGGGCGCGCCCCTCGGCATCCGCCACGAGGCGCAGGTTCCGACCCCCACGCACTTCCTGCCGGTGCGCTGACCGCGGCTCGTGCGGCCGGGTCGGCCTTGCCTGCCGGGGACACTTGTCGGGAGCATTCACGGATGTCGGGCGAAACGCCGTGCCCTGCTCCGACATCCGTCCGTTCTCCCGACACCTGGCACGGGTACGGGCGCCGGTCGCGCTCACTCGCACGCCGTGAGCAGCAGCGCCGCGTTGTGACCTCCGAATCCGAACGAGGTCGACAGCACCGTGCGGACCGGATGCGGTCGCTCTCGGTCGCGGACGAAGTCCCACCCGTCCGCGCACGGATGCGACAGGTTGATGGTCGGAGGCAGCACCTGATCGCGAAGAGTCATCGCGGCGATGACCGCTTCGGTGACGCCCGCTGCGCCGAGCAGATGCCCGGTGGTCGACTTCGTCGCGGTGAGTGGAACGGATGGCGCTCCTGATCCCAGCGCCTGTGCGAGCGCGACGAGCTCGGCTTCGTCGCCGAGAACCGTGCCCGTGCCGTGGGTGTTCACATGGTCGATCTGCGCGGCGCGGATGTCGGCGTCGGCGAGGCATGCATCGATCGCCCTGGTCGCCCCGGCGGCGGCCGGGTCCGGTGCCGTGGCGTGATGCGCGTCGCTGGTCGCACCGAATCCGGCGATGGTCGCGAGGGGTCGAGCGCCGCGCTCGTGTGCGAGGTCCGCGGCCTCCAGCAGCACGGCGGACGCGCCCTGTGCCATCACGAAGCCCGTACGTGCGCGGTCGAAAGGGCGCGAGGCCTCCGAGGGGTCGTCGCCGAAGCCCGTGGCGAGCGAGCGGAGGTTGGTGTGCGACGCCAGGTGCAGCGGGCCGAGGCAATCCTCCATCCCGACGACCAGCACTGCGTCGGCGTAGCCGTGACGGATCCTCCGGAGACCTTCTCCGATCGCGACCGCGCCACTCGCGCACGCCGCGGCGATCGCGTGGGTCTGGCCGAGGAATCCGTATCGTCTGCTGAGCACTGTCGCGATCGCGTCCGCGGTTCCGTAGACGGTGAGCCCTGGCGGTACCCGGCGGGGGCCGCGATCTCGCAGCGCGACTGCCGCCTGCACCGTCGCATCCACCGGGCCCGACCCTGTCGCGATGATCACCTGCGCGACGTCCGCGATCCCCGATGACGCGCCCAGGTCCGCATCGGCGAGTGCTTCATCGGCCGCGGCGATCGCCCACTGCTGCATCGGCGTGAGGCGACGCGCGAGGGGTGCCGACAGGTCGGAGGCGCCGGTGAATCCACGCACCACTCCGCCGACCTGCACCGGCCCTGACCCGGCGATCTCCCGGGGGATCCGCGTGATGCCACTGCGTCCCGCGCGCACAGACGTCCACAGTTCCGGTGCCGTGAGGCCGCTGGGGGTGACCGCCCCGACGCCGGTGACGACCACGGAGCGCCCGGCGCTCACGATCGTCCCCGTCCGACAGCCACGAGATCCGCGACCGCGGCGCGGCGGATCTTCCCGCCCGCGGTCCGGGGGAGCTCCGCCACCGTGTGCCAGCGACGGGGCCGGGCGGCGGGTGCGAGACGCTCGCGCGCCCATCGGCGCAGCTCTGCGGCCGGCGGCGCATCGCCCTCGGTCACCAGCGCGATCCGCAGACCTAGGCGATCGTCGCTCTCGGCGATGGCGCACCACGCGCTGAGGCCCGGCATGCCGTCGAAGGCGCGCTCCACCTCGTCGAGCGCGACGGTGTGCCCGCCGGTGGTGACGACGTCGCCTGCTCTGCCGACGAACGTGAAGTCCCGGCCGCGCAGCCGCCCCTGATCGTGCACGCTTGCCCAGCCGTCGCCGTCTGTCAACGGCGTCGAGGTCGTGCCCGCCAGGTAGGCGGCCGAGCATGAGGGGGAGCGCACCCAGAGGCTGCCGAGCTCGCCCGGTGCCAGCTCACTGCCGTCGTCGCCGCGCACCCGTGCCTCCACCTGCGGGTAGAGCCGGATGCTGTCGTGGCCGGCGCGGTCGTCACCGATGAAGCCGAGTTCGCCGGTGCCGAAGTAGCTGATCGTCCGGGCGTGGAGGAAGGCGTCGGCGACGGCCGCTCGCGCCGATGCCGGGAACCCCGCACCCCCGGTGACGATCAGATCGATGCCGTCGTACCGCGCCGGGTGGCGCCGCGCCGCGTCGGTGAGAGCCGTCACCGCCGCAGGAACCGCGACCAGGCGTGTGATGCGCTCGTCGTGCACCCGCGAGCTGAGCCAGAGCTCGTCGAGGCGGTCGGCGACGTGCATCCGACCGCCTGTGGCGAGCACCTCGAACAGCGTGTACAGGGTCAGGCTGTACGACAGCGGGCCCGGGGCGAAGGTCGCCACCCCGTCTCGCGCGCCCAGGTGGTCGCGGGAGACGTCGATGTTCGCCGCGTATTGCCTGCGCGTCTTGAGGAAGGCCTTCGGCGGGCCCGTCGTCCCCGACGAGGTGAGCATCAGGAACGGCGCATCGTCGGCCGCTGTGTCTGCGTGGGCGGAGGCGGGGGAGGGGGTTCGTGCGAGATCATCGAGCCCGATGACGAGTCCCGACCATCCGGCCGAATGCAGAGCGGCCCGGATCGTCGGAACATCCGTGATGACGGCGGCCGCTCCGGTCGTGACGATCAGCTGCATCTGGAGTGCGACGGGCCAGTGCGCGTCGATGACGGTGAGGATGCGCGCGCCCGCCTCCACCGCGACGACGGCGCGTGCGGTGTCGAATGCGGTGGACAGGCAGATGGCGATGACCGGCGGCAGCGGTGGGTGAGCTCCTGAAGTCGCCGTCGCGCAGGCATCCGCGAGGGCGTGCGCCAGGGCCGTGGAGGTACGGCGCGAATCGGCGTGGAGCTCGCCATAGGTCATGCGGGCGTCGCGGCCGACGATCGCCGGCCGGTCGGGGTCTTCGGTGGCGATGCGACGCAGCATCGGGGAGAGGGACGTGAGGACTCCTGGGGCGGGTTTGCGTGGGGACGAGGGCATCCCTATTCTAATGAACACCGTTCAGGTGAACGGTGTTCAGGAGGAAACATGACCACGTCCCGCACCACCGAAACCAGCGCCGCACTCGGCCGCATCGCGGTCTTCGCCGCACTGATCGTCGTGCTCGGCACCGTGATCGTGCCCCTGCCCAGCGGCGTGCCGATCACCGCGCAGACTCTGGGGGTCATGCTCGCCGGTCTCGTGCTGGGACCGCGCCTCGCACCGCTCGCCGTCGTGCTCGTGCTGGCGCTCGCCGCGGTGGGGCTTCCGGTGCTCGCGGGTGGCCGCGGAGGGCTCGGCGTGTTCGTCGGCCCCAGCGCCGGGTACCTCCTCGGCTGGATCGCCGGTGTCGTGGTGATCGGCCTCCTCATGCGCACCGGGCGCTTCACGTGGTGGCGTTCCGCTGGCGCCGCGCTCATCGGCGGAGTGTTCGTGGTCTACGCGTTCGGCATCCCCGTGCAGGCCCTCGTGACGGCGGTGCCGCTCGGGCCGACGGCGCTGTCGAGCCTGGCGTTCCTCCCGGGGGATCTGATCAAGGTGACAGCAGCGACGCTGGTCGTGGTCGCGCTCCGTCGCGCCTACCCTCGTGCTTTCGCCGACAACCGGCGGGTGCGGGAGGCCGCGGTGGCGGCGGTGTAGGTTCGGCCGGCGCTCTTTCCCCGTGCCCGACAGCACACGGAGAAGCCCCATCGCAAGCCGGCATCCTCGCCACCCGCGCCACGCCGCAGGGAACAACTCGCCCGTGACTCGGCGTTGCTCATGAGCGAGACTGGGCCACGTAACCGGCTCACGGAGAGGTGCGACGCATGAATGCTGCGGAGAAGACCGACGAGTATGACCTGATCGTCTTGGGCGGAGGGCCGGTGGGCGAGAACGTCGCCGATCGGGCCGTGCAGGGCGGACTCACCGCGATCATCGTGGAGAGCGAGCTCGTCGGAGGCGAGTGTTCCTACTGGGCGTGCATGCCGTCGAAGGCGCTGCTGCGTTCGGCGCAGGCGCTCAGGGCCGCGCAACACGTGGGCGGGTCTTCGCAGGCGGTGACCGGAAAGCTCGATGTGCGCGCGGTGTTCGACCGCCGGGACTCGTTCACCAGCAACTGGTCGGATGACGGCCAGGTGAAGTGGCTCGATTCGGCCGGCATCGACCTGGCCCGCGGCCACGGCCGCATCACGGGCGAGCGCGAGGTGACGGTGACGGATGCCGACGGCGCAGAGCGTGTGCTCAAAGCTCGGCACGCGGTGGCTATCAGCACCGGATCGGATGCCGTCATCCCGCCCATCGAAGGCCTGCGCGAGGCCACCCCGTGGACCAGCCGCGAGGCCACCAGCGCCGAAGAGCTGCCCGAGAGCCTGGCCATCATCGGCGGAGGCGTCGTGGCCGTCGAGATGGCGACCGCCTACGCCGCACTCGGCTCGAAGGTCACCGTGATCGCCCGCAGCGGCCTGCTCGGCGGGATGGAACCCTTCGCGGGCGAGCGCGTCGCCGCGGGGCTCAAGGAACTCGGCGTGGATGTGCGCACCGGTGTGGGAACGACATCCGTGCACCGCGACGCGGACGGCGTCACCATCACTCTCGACGGTGGCGAGGAGATCACTGCGACCGAGGTGCTCGCCGCGACCGGTCGCTCGCCGCGCAGCGGTGACATCGGCCTCGACGTCGTGGGGCTGGAACCCGGCCGCTGGATCGAGACGGATGACACGCTCCGCGTTCCCGGATCGGACTGGCTGTACGCGGTCGGCGACGTCAACGGGCGCGTGCTCCTCACCCATCAGGGCAAGTACCAGGCGCGCGCCGCGGGCGACGTGATCGTGGCCCGCGCCCAGGGGGAAGACGTCGACGATGCCCCGTGGGGCCGTCACGTCGCGACCGCCGACCAGGCCGCCGTGCCGCAGGTCACGTTCTCGATTCCCGAGGTCGGCTCCGTCGGTCTCACCGAGGCCCAGGCGGTCAAGGCCGGCATCGCGGTGAAGGCCGTCGACTACGACCTGGGCTGGGTTGCCGGCGCGAGCCTCTACGAAGACGGCTTCGAGGGCCAGGCACGGCTCGTGGTCGACACCGACCGCGACGTCGTGGTCGGTGCGACGTTCGTCGGTCCCGAGGTGGCGGAGCTCGTGCATGCGGCCACCGTGGCGATCGTCGGCGAGGTCCCGATTGCCCGCCTCTGGCACGCGGTGCCGTCGTACCCCACGATCAGCGAGATCTGGCTGCGGCTGCTCGAGGGATACGGCCGCGACTCCGCCTGATCCGTGGAGGGAGTCGATCCCGACATCGGGAGCAATCCGTTCGCGTGATCGTGCCGAACAGGAACGGGATTGTTTCTCATATTGACGGCCGCGACGCAACCCTCATCCCCGATGTCGCAGCCGTCTTATACGCTCGAACTCACATCCGAGGAGGCAGGACCATGAAGGCTGTACTCGCAGGAACCGTCATCGCCGAGGCCGACGAGAGCGATCTCGCCCGCATCGAAGGGAACTGGTACTTCCCGCCCGCGTCCATCACACCCGGGGCGCTCGTCGAGAGTCCCACGCCGTACACCTGTCCGTGGAAGGGCGCGGCGCAGTACTTCTCGGTGCAGACCGACGGAGACCTCTACACCGACTACGCCTGGTCGTACCCGAACCCCTACCCCTCTGCGTTCGATCGCGTGGGCAAGGACTTCTCCGGGTACGTCGCGTTCGATCCCCGCGTCGAGGTCGGCCCGTAGCCATCTGAAGAGCCAAGACTCGTCCCCTCGCACATCGATCGACCGACTGGAGACCAGCCCATGATCGAGTTCCGCAACGTCACCAAACGGTTCCCCGGTGGTGCCCTCGCCGTCGACGACTTCAGTCTCGTGCTGCCGTCGCGCAAGACCACCGTGTTCGTCGGTTCGTCCGGCTGCGGCAAGACCACCCTGCTCCGCATGATCAACCGCATGGTCGAGCCCACCTCCGGCGATGTCGAGATCGACGGCGAGAACGTGCTCCAGGGCGACCCCGTGGCTCTGCGCCGCCGCATCGGCTACGTCATGCAGAACTCCGGCCTCATGCCGCACTTCACGGTGATCGACAACGTGGCCACGGTGCTGCGGCTGACCGGCGTGAAGAAGACAGCTGCCCACAAGCGGGCGCGTGAGCTGCTCGACACGGTGGGCCTCGACCAGGCGCTCGCCGACCGCTACCCCAGCCAGCTCTCCGGTGGGCAGCAGCAGCGCGTCGGTGTCGCCCGCGGGCTCGCCGCCGACCCGAACATCCTGCTCATGGACGAGCCGTTCGGCGCGGTCGACCCCATCGTGCGGGCCGACCTGCAGCAGGAGACCCTGCGGCTGCAGCGCGAACTCGACAAGACCGTCGTGTTCGTCACGCACGACATCGACGAGGCGTTCCTGCTCGGCGACCAGGTCGTCATCCTCGACAAGGGCGCGCGCATCGTGCAGGTGGGCAGCCCGAGCGAGATCATCGAGAATCCGGCAGACGATTTCGTCGCAGCCTTCATCGGCGCCGATCGAGGTCGCCGAGCCCTGCACCTCAAGCAGACACCGCGCGGCACCGTGGTGGTCGACGCCGACGGCCGCACCCAGGGCTCGATCGTCGATGTGCCGGATGCCGTGACCGACGCTCTCCTGAGCGAGGAGAGCGTCACGAAGGGCGCTCCGTGAACTGGATCGTCGACAACCTCGGCCTCATCCTCGAGCTGACCGGGATCCACCTTCAGCAGAGTGCGATCGCGATCGTGCTCGGCTTCGTGCTGTCGGTGCCGCTGGGCTGGGTCGCCTGGCGCTATCAGCTGGTGAAGGGGCCGGTCATCGTCCTCACCGGGCTGCTCTACACGATCCCCTCGCTGGCGCTGTTGATTCTTCTCCCCTCCGTCGCCGGGTATCCGGCCCGCAGCCCGGTCAACCTCATCATCGGCCTCACCATCTACGCGGTCGCGATCCTCGTGCGCGCCGTGTCCGACGGCCTCGACTCGGTCGATCCCGCCATCCGGCAATCGGCCACCGCGATGGGCTACGGCGGCTTCCGCCGGTTCTGGACCGTCGACTTCCCGCTCGCAGGTCCCGTCGTGCTCGCCGGTCTCCGCGTCGCGGCCGTCAGTACGATCTCCCTCGCCACGGTCGGCATCCTCGTCGGTGTGACCAACCTCGGCTATCTGTTCACCAACGGACTGCAGCGGCGCATCCTCGCCGAGGTCTTCGCCGGAGTGATCGCCGTCGTCGTGATCGCTCTCGTGATCGACCTGCTGCTCCTTCTTCTCGGGCGGGCACTGATGCCGTGGACGCGCGCCGCGAAGACGCCGTCCGCCGCGCGACAGACCGCCACCCTGAGGGCCGCCGCATGAACGTGTTCACCGAGGCCTTCGCCTGGCTTTTCTCCCCCGACCGGTGGGAGGGGTCGTACTCGCTGCCCATCCTGTTCGGCCAGCACATGTACTACACGCTGATCTCGGTGCTGATCGCCGGGGTCATCGCGATTCCTCTGGGCTGGCTCATCGGTCACACCGGCAAGGGGCGCGAGATCGCGGTCGCCGTCTCCGGGGCAGCGCGCGCCATCCCGTCGTTCGGTCTCATGGTGCTGCTCGTACTGATCCTGGGCGTCCTGCGCATTCCCGAGGCCGCCGTCATCACGTTCGTGCTCCTCGCGATCCCCTCCCTCCTCGCCGGCGCCTACACCGGGCTCGAGGCCATCGACCGTCGAGTGCTCGACTCCGCGCGTTCGATGGGCATGACCGAGTGGCAGGTGTTCTGGAAGGTCGAGGTTCCCCTCGGACTGCCCCTGCTCGTCGGCGGCATCCGGGCGGCTCTCCTGCAGGTGATCGCCACGGTCACGATCGCGGCCTATGTGAATCTCGGCGGGCTCGGATGGCCGATCATCCAGGGCATCCCGCTGCGAAAGTTCGATCAGGTGCTCGGTGGGGCGATCCTCGTCGCCGTCCTCGCGCTCGCTGTCGACCTGATCTTCGCCCTCCTCCAGCACGCCGCCGTCCCCGCCGGGGTGCGCGCGCCGACCACCACACGCCGGTCGCGAGCCGCAGCCTCGTCTCCGTCGCCCGCCACAGCCTGACCTCCACAGCCCCGACAGAGTTCCACAGCACCATCCCTGTTGTCCCAGAGAAGAGGAAGTCCTCATGTTCACAGCACGTAAATCACGACTCGCCCTTGCCGGTGGTGCCGCGCTCGCCGCGGTGCTCGTCCTCGGCGGCTGCGCGAACAGCAACCCGCTCGACGCCCCGAGCGAGGGCTCGAGCTCCGCCGACGACACGATCGTCATCGGCTCGCAGGCCTACTACTCCAACGAGATCATCGCCGAGATCTACGCGCAGGCTCTCGAGGGCGCGGGGTTCAAGGTCGACAAGCAGTTCAACATCGGACAGCGCGACGCCTACATGCCCGACGTCGAGTCCGGCGCGATCGACCTGTTCCCGGAGTACACCGGCAGCCTTCTCGAGTACCTCGACAAGAACGCGACCGCGACCAGCCCGGAAGACGTGTACACGGCGCTGAAGGAGGCGCTGCCCGAGGGGCTCACCGCTCTCGACTACGCGGAGGCTTCCGATCAGGACACGTACACGGTGCTGAAGAGCTTCGCCGAGGCGAACGATCTCACCTCGATCGGCGACCTCGCCAAGGTCACCACCCCGGTGACGATCGGTGCCTCACCGGAGTTCGAGGAGCGTCCGTACGGCCCCGCCAAGGCCAAGGAGGCCTACGGTGTCGACCTGACGTTCTCGGCCACGGGGCCGACCACCCTCGAATCGCTGCTCGCCGGCGAGATCCAGGTGGCCGACATCTACACCGCCGACCCGGCCTTCCAGACGGAGGAGATCGTTGCGCTGGAAGACCCGGAGAACCTGATCATCTCGTCGAACGTCGTGCCGATCGCCTCGAGCGACGTCGCTGACGAGATCGCCGATGTGATCAACGCCATCAGCAAGAAGCTCACCGCCGAGGAGCTCGTGGGTCTGAACGTGCAGAGCACGGTCGACCAGAAGTCGGCTGTGGACATCGCCAAGAAGTGGCTGGCCGACAACGACCTCATCTGAGTCGGACAGCCAGAAGCGCCCGGACCCTCACGGGGTCCGGGCGCTTCTGTGTGTGCGAGACGCGAGGAGACGCCTAGAGCCGGGCGTCCTGCTTCGGGACGAGCACCTGCTTGATGATGATCAGGATCGAGGCGGTGACCGGCACGGCCACGAGAGCCCCGAGCAGGCCGAGCAGCGTGCCGCCGGCGAGGGCACCGATCACGACGAGTGACCCCGGGACCGAGACGGCGCGGTTCATGACGCGCGGCGTGATCACGTAGGCCTCGATCTGCATGTAGACGAGGTAGATGGCCGCGAAGATCAGCGCCGCGATCGGGTTGGAGAACAGCGCGAGGCACGTGCCCAGGATCCAGAACAGCACCGAGCCCACCAGGGGGATCAGGGTGACGCAGAATGCGATCGCCGCCATCAGCGGCGGGAACGGCAGTCCGAGGAAGAAGTAGAGCAGGAAGGCGAGCGTCGCGTTGCAGAACGCGAGCACCACCATCCCCATCACGTAGCCGCCGACCGAGTCGGTGATCTGCTCGACGATGTCTCCGGCGCGAGCGCGGTCGCGGGCGGGAGCCAGGCGCAGCATCCCCTGCTTCATGGAAGGGAGAGAGGCGAGGAAGTACAGCGTGAGCACGAGCACCACGATGGCGCCCGAGATGCTGGTGGCGATCGAGGCGCCCACAGCCAGAGCGCCGCCGCCGATCGTGGCCAGGTTGCCGAAGTCGGTGAGGAACGACTGCACCTGGGAGACGAGCTCCTGGAACTGCTCGCCGAACTGCGCTTCGAGGGTCGCGTAGAGGTCGCTGCGGGTGAAGTCCCTGATCATGCCGGGAACGGACTGCACGAAGCTCACGATCTGGTCGATCACCACGGGAACGATCATCCACAGCACGAGGGCGAACACCACGAGGAGCGCGAGGATCGTGATGACCACCGAGATGACGCGCGAGAGGCCGCGACGTTCCAGGAACCGCACGGCGGGATCGAGGCCGAGCGCAGCGAACAGCGCGAGGGCGATGTAGATGAGCACGGTCGACAGGTTCGACAGCGCGAGGCCGATCACGATCGCCCCGAGTCCTCCCAGCGTCACCAGGAAGCCGAACACGAACGGGCGGTCGATGCGTGTCCAGAACGACCGGCTCGGGGTCATCGGCTCGATCACGACGGGGAGCGGAGCGTCTGTCGTGGCGGTCACGGGGGCCCGGCGAGCTGTGCGTCGGGCGGTCGCGGATGCGGCGGGAGCTGCGGCGGATGCGTCGTCGTCGTGGGGCGCGGATTCCGGCGACTCTTCGTTGCTCATGTGCTCACGATAGCGGTGCCACGGATCGAAACCAGGATGTCACGCGGCTCTAGAGTAGGGGCATGACCGCCGCCGAGGATCCGAAGGCCGAACTGCTCCGGCTTCGCGCCACCATCGACAACATCGACGCCGCACTGATCTTCATGCTGGCCGAGCGCTTTCGCGCCACCCAGCAGGTCGGGCATCTGAAGGCCGAGCACGAGATGCCGGCGTCCGACCCTGGTCGGGAAGAGCAGCAGGTCGCGCGGCTGCGCGCTCTCGCCGAAGAGGCGCATCTCGATCCGGAGTTCGCGGAGAAGTGGTTCAACTTCGTGGTGGCGGAGGTCATCCGTCATCACACCGAAGCGGCCGAGAGTCGATGAGGAGGAGGAGCCGGACGGGCGACGGTGTGTGCAGCACTCGCCCGTCCGGAGCTTTGTGAGGTCGGTTGACCAACTAAGTTCAATGAATAAACTTAGGGAGAGACTACGGATCGCGTCACGATCTGTCAACTGCTCGCGACGGACGAGCGTCGGAACGGAAACGCATGCTCAGCACGGATGATGGCTTCGACACCCAGGCGTCGGTCCGGCGCGCGAACCTTCGGCGGGCGCTGCAGCTGGTCTTCCGGAACCCGGGGACGCAGACGCGGGCCGGCATCGCGAGGGCGACCGGTCTGACGGCCGCCACCGCATCGTCTCTGGTGGCCGAACTCATCGAGAACCGACTGATCATCGAGGGGGAGCAGGCGGCGAGTACAGGCGGCAAGCGGGCGACCACGCTGAGCGTCGACGCGAGCCACCACCTGATCCTGGTGCTGGTGATCCAGCCTCGGCACGTCGACATCGCCCTCGTCGCCCTCGACGGCACCGAAGTCGACATCCGGCGGGTGAGCTACTCCGTCGAGAACCGCGATCTCGCCCTCGATGAGGCGGTGTCCGCGGTGGCCGAGGAATTCGGGGGACGACTCCTCGCCGCCGGTGTGCAGCTGCCGGGCACGACGGATGGGCGGTCGGTGCTCGAGAGCGTGCAGCTCAAGTGGGAGGACGTGCCTCTCGCCGAACGGTTCGAGCGTGTGCTGGGTGCGCCCGTGCTGCTGATCAACGACGTCGACGCCGAGGCCATCGCCGAAGCCGGCATGGAGGAGTCGCCGTCCGGCTATCGGCTCTTCATCCACCTCGGTGGCGGTGTCGGTGCGGCTGTCACGCTCGACGGCGAACTGGCGCCGGGGCCGCGTGATCGGGCGGGCGAGATCGGGCATGTGCAGGTCGTCTTCGGCGAGGCCGCGCGCGCCTGCCGATGCGGTCAGCGCGGATGCCTCGAGTCGGCCGCCGCGCTCGGGGCGATGCTCGGCGAGGAGTTCTCCGACGCCATGGATGCGCCGGAGATCCGTGAGCTCGCAGCCCAGGCCGATGAGGAGCATCTCGACGAGGGTGCTCGCGCGTTGGCACGGGCCGTCAAGCTCATCGGCGCGCTGCTAGACCCGATCGAGGTCGTCATCGGCGGACCGGCGACGCAACTCGGGCCCCGCTTCCTCGACCGTGTCCGTCGGGAGACCGAGTACCCCGCCCGCGGCACGGCGCAGGTGCCCGTCCGCTACGCCGATCCTCGCGTATCGCTCGCGGCCGGAGCCGCCCAGGCGGCCCTGACCGCGGCGCTCGGCGTGCGCTGGAACCCGGAGCAGCTGCGCGCCCCCTCCGCGTCGAGCCTCTGAGCGCCTCGCGCCTTCTCTCGCGGAAGGCGCGGCCGTGGAGTCCCTCAAGGTGAGGGAGAGACGGTCGTGACGGATTTCGCCGGCGTCCTTGTGCTCTCGCCGATCCACTGGATACTCTTTACCCATCCAATAATGAATGGATACTTAACAAATTAAGTATCCCGGCGTCAGCTTCACTGTGGAACGACGCCGTAGACGCGAGTCGCCTCGTCGCAAGCACGCTCCCGGAATGTGTCGAGACGGCCCCGCACCAGCTCGAACTGGAGATCAAGATGCGCAACGACGCACACCGTGACCGTCCCCGATCGCTCCTTCGCAGTCTCGCCGGCGCGCTCGCCGTGCTCGTGACGCTCGGCGGTCTCGCCTTCTCCGCCGCTCCGGCCAGCGCCGCAGACAGCCGCGACGTCGCCCGTGAGGGCACCGCCACGGCGCGATCCACGTACTCGCTGAGCGGCAGCTTCGCCGCGGCGCACGTGAACGACGGCGACGCAGCGACGCGCTGGGGATCGAGGTATACGCGCACGAACCCGAACGACACCTACGACACGGCCGGTGAATGGGTGCAGATCGCCCTGGCCGAGCCCACCTACATCCTCAAGGTCGTGCTCGACTGGGAGGCCGCCTACTCCACCGACTACGAGATCCAGGTGTCCCAGGACGCGGTGGAGTGGACGTCCCTGCGCCGGGTGACGACTCCCACCGGGCAGGCCGTCGGAGGCCGCCTCGTGCAGCAGAGCGATGTCGACACGTCCGACGCCTGGTCGTACGTGCGCATCCTGTCCCACAGCGTTGCGACGAAGTACGGCCTGTCGCTGTACTCGTTCCAGGTCTGGGACCAGCCCGTCAGCGTCCCTCCGGGGGAGGCCAGGGACCTTGCCCTCGACGGCACCACCACGGCGAAGTCCTCGTACAACACCACGACCTTCGCTCCCGCGAACGCCACGGACGGTGATTCGGCATCGCGCTGGGGCTCGCACTACACGCGCGGCACTCCCGCCTACGACAACAGGTCCGACTGGATCCAGGTCGAGCTCGCAGAAGCCTCTCGCGTGCACACGATCGTCCTGAACTGGGAAGCGGCCTATGGCAAGAAGTACCTGCTCCAGGTCTCCGGCGACGGTGCGGCGTGGACGACGATCCATGAAGGCGCTGCCACGAAGGCCGGTGTGCAGGAGATCGTCGTCGATACCGCGGACGCCTGGAAGTTCGTGCGCATGCAGGGTGTGGAGACGGCCGGAATCTACGGGTACTCGCTGTTCGACTTCGAGATCTGGGGAGCGGCCAAGCCTCCGGTGGAGGTGCCCGACCCGCAGGGCGGTGACATCGTCCCGAAGCCCGTGAGCCGGAACGACGCCGAAGGCGCCGCGTTCACCCTGGGAGCGGATGCGCGCGTGGTCGCGCCTGCATCCTTCTCCGGCATCGCCGAGCAGCTCGCGGCGACCCTCCGCAGCGGCACGGGCTACGCTCTCCCGGTCGTCGCGAACCCGCCGCGAGACGGTGACATCGTGCTCGTCGAGGGCGACCCGGCCACGGGCGGCGCGAAGGCGTACCAGAAGGAGCAGGGGTACCGACTGAACGCCGATGCCTCGAGCGTGACCATCACTGCGCAGGCCGCGGCCGGAGCGTGGAACGCTACGCGCACCCTGCTGCAGCTGCTGCCCTCCTGGGTGCTCGCCGGCGACCCCGACTTCGTCGTCGACTGGACGGTGCCGGCGACCGAGGTCGTCGATCATCCTCGGCTCGAGCAGCGCGGCCTGATGATCGATCCGGCACGCAACTTCATCACGGTCGACGCGGTGAAGGCCATCATCGACCAGGCCTCGCAGGCGAAGATGAACAGGCTGCACATGCACCTCACCGACGACCAGGGCTGGCGGCTCGAGATCGCCTCCTGGCCGAATCTCACCGCGCACGGCGCATCGTCGTCGATGAAGAACGGGCAGTCCGGCTTCTACACGCAGGCCGAGTTCCGCGACATCGTCGCCTATGCGGCCGCTCGCCAGGTCACGGTCGTCCCAGAGATCGACGTGCCGGGGCACGTCGACGCGGCACTGTCCTCCTACCCCGTGCTCGATTGCGCCGAGCGCAGCATCCCGATCCGCACCACCGGCGGCATCTCCACCAACTCGCTGTGCATCGGCAAGCCGATCGTCGAGACGTTCATGCGCGACGTGATCGGCGAGCTCGCCGCGATCACCCCCGGCGACTATCTCCACATCGGCGCCGACGAGGTGGAGGGTGTGAGCACAGAGCAGTACGCATCGTTCATCCGCATGGTCGAGCAGATCGCGGCCGAGAACGGGAAGAAGATCATCGGCTGGACCCCGATGCCGCAGGCCGGAGTCTCCAAGGACGCCGTGCATCAGTACTGGGCTGATCGCAAGAACCACCTCGCGACCAGCTGGTTCGAGGGACGCGACGTCATCCTCTCCCCCGTGAACAACGCCTACATGGACTACAAGTTCCCCGGATCGCCGCTCGGCTTCCGGGAGGCGATCTACAGCACCAAGTACCAGTACGACTGGGACCCCAGCCGTGTCGTCGACGCCACGACGAAGAAGAACCTCAACACCTCCTTCGGTCTCACCGAGGACGACGTGCAGGGTGTCGAAGCGGCAGCGTGGGGAGAGACCTTCCTCCGCGGAGGCGAGGATGTGGAGTACATGCTCTGGCCGCGCACGCTCGGCATCGCCGACAAGGGCTGGTCGACCAAGGCGGACACCACCTCGTTCGCCGACTTCTCCCAGCGCGCAGGGGCGCAGGGCGCACGGATGCTGGTGCAGGGGCAGAACTTCTGGAACGACCCCGAGCTGGCCTGGGTCAGCGAGCTCGTCGGCACGCGAGTCGCCGCGGGCTCCGAGGGCGAAGTCGCCGGCGTCGTCGCACAGATCGCCTCGCCCCGAGTGCCGAAGGGTCAGCTCAACGCGACGATCACCTGGCCGGACGGGCAGACGTCGGCAGGGGTGATCGACGGCAAGGATGCGGTCGGTGCGGATGCGGCCTCGCTCTTCACCGTGACCGGCAGCCACACCAGTGCTCCCTCCGCTGCGGCCGGCACCGGCTCGGTGCGGGTGACGGGGCCGGCGGGTCTGGACATCACGGCACCGTTCATCGTCGAGGCCGAGGTCGTCGCACCTCCCGTGATCGCGCTCTCCGCCTCCACCATCCAGGCCGGATCGACGGTCACGGTCGATGCCACCGGCCTGACCCCGGGGGAGCGGGTGTCCTTCGCGCTCCACTCGGATCCGGTCGACATGGGTGCGGCCGTCGCCCATGACGACGGTGCGGTCTCGCTCACCTGGAAGGTGCCGACGGGCACGCCGGCCGGGGCGCACGAGGTCGTGATGACCAGGGCCGACACGACCACGATCGCCGTGCCGCTGACCGTCACCGCCGCGGCCGTGCCGGGAGGCGATCCCGGCACGGGGGGAGGCGCCGGTGGAGGTGCGGCATCCGGTTCCGGTTCGGGTTCGGGCGCCGGATCGTCGGGCCCCGCCGGGCTCGCCGGAACCGGAGCGGACCCGGTCCTCATCACCAGTGGACTGCTGCTTGCGGCGCTGCTCCTCGCGGGTGGTGCGGTCGCGATCAGGCGACGACGTCTCGGGATCTGAGCGGGGCGCCTGGGATGATCGGGCTGCCGGCGAGCATCCCTCCACCGAGTACCAGTCACGCGCTGGCCGACGGCCTCTCGTCGCTGCCGATGATCTGTCGCGTGCCGGATCAGGCAGGTGAGGGCGGCCCTTCCTCCACGCAGACGGAAGCAGGGCCGCCGCGGCCTCCGGGGTGAGGCGGCGACGACCCTGCGCGAGAGTCCGGTCAGCGGTGGGAGGATCGCCTGCGTCGGACGGCGACGGCGCCGCCGGCGAGCAGCAGCAGGGCCAGCAGAAGGGCCGTCGTGATCATCGTCGGGTCGGCTCCGGTGCTGGCGAGGTCGCCCCCGCTCGACGAGGTGCCGGACCCGGACCCGGTCCCCCCGCCCGGTGAGCCGTTGCCGTCCCCGCCGCCGGGGTTCACGGCGGCGCGCACCGTCACCGCGAGGGACACGCTTCCCGGGGTTCCGGCCGCGTCACGGGAGGTGACCACCAGCTGGTGGTCACCGGCGTCGACCCGGGGAACCGTGAACGACAACCGGGCGGTGCCCTGATCGTCGGCGACGGCCGTGCCGAGAGCCACCGGGTCGGAGTGCAGCTCGAACGCCGCCGTCGAACCCGGCTCGAGCCCGATGGCGGTCGCGGTGACCTCGGTGCCGATGACGAGCGGACCCTCGGGCACCGAGACGGTGAACGAGACCTGACGGTCGGCGAGGAACGCGCGTGTCGCGGTGTCGAGCGCCGCCTGGAGCCGGTCGACCTCGGCGGGGATGTCGACGTCGCCCGGATCGATCACCCCGCCGTACGGGTCCTTCTTGAATCCGGGGTTCGCCATCTGCGCCATCGCGGCGTTCAGGGTCGTCGCGGCATCGGCGGAGCGGGCCGACAGCCACCGCACCTTCTCCGCGTCCCTGATCCCCTCGTTCATGTGCTCCCAGCGCACGGACGAGATGTCGTGCGGGTACACCTGTGCGGCGTCGCCGGACTCCCAGGTCTTGAAGTCGACCGTCGTGAACGGGTCCTCCACGAAGCTGTCGTAGGCCCAGCGGAGGTAGCCGTCGGACTGCGTCGCGGTGGTCTTCCACTGCCCCCAGACCGCCTCGGCGAGGTTGGAGCGCACGAACGTGTTCGGGTAGATGCCGACGCAGTAGTAGATGCTCGTGATGAGGCCGAGGTCGCGTCGGTGAGCTGCGACCTGCTCGAACTCCTCGTCTCCGATGAGCACGTGGTCGGACGACACCGAGATCTTGTCGATGCGGTCGAGTCGGTCGTCGTTAAGGCTGTTGTAGTTCATCGCCGCCCCGACCTTGAGGCCGGGTGCCGCGATGTCGATCAGGTCCACGGCCTTCAGGATGTCGTCGAGCGCGCGTTCGTCCATCGCCATGTAGGTGATGTCGAACCAGCCCTTCTCCTTGAGGTGCGGGCCGAACTTCGTCAGGAACGCCGTCCACATCTCCCGCCACACGGGCGTGCCGACCGACACCGACGCCGTGATCCGACGGTTCTGCGCGACATCGAAGTACTCGATCTTGCTCGCCCAGTTGACCATCGAGTACGCGTCGATCTGCCCGTCGATCCCGACCTCGTCCATCATGAACTCGACCCATCGGTCGAAGACGCTGAAGTCGAACGACCAGGTGCCGTCGGTGTTCTTGGTCCACTCGACCATCGAGTCGTACGGGTCGTAGGTCTGCGACGCCCACGGGTCCTTCACGACGGTCGCGGTGATCACGTCCTGTCCCGCGTCACGCAGCCGCTGGTAGTGGGGGAGCATCGCAGCGAAGTGGGCATCGCTCCAGAGCTCGCTCTTCGGGATGCCCTCGGCGCGGGCCACCGCATACGGGTTCTGCCATAGATCGATGAACTGGTCCCAGTCACCGGGGGCGGGAAGGCGGATGTCGAGCACCTCGAGCGAGAGGGTGAGCTCGATGCGGTCGCCCTGATCGCTGACCACGACGATCGTGCCGTCGTAGACGCCGGGGGTGGTGTCGGCCGGCACGTCGACGGTCATCCAGACGGGCTGCACGGAGCGGGGCGCCATCTCCACCGATGCGACCGGCTTGAGCACGTCCGGGATCGGCTCCTGCGGCTTTCCGAGCGAGGGGCGCCCGCGTCCGGCCATCACGGTGGAGATGAGCGTGGCGGTGATGCCGTCATCGAGGGTCGCTCCGTCGGAGCCGCTCAGATGCACGCTCTCGATCCGCACGCCGGTCTTGCGCTCGCCGGAGGTCCACAGCACGAACTGCGCGTTGACGCGGTCCCGCTGCCATGCGCTCCCCTGCCACGACTTCTCGGTCATCCCCACCACGTCGGGGTAGTACTTGCGGCGGTAGTCGTCGAAGGACTTGGTGGTGACGTAG
This sequence comes from Microbacterium sp. Root322, assembly GCF_001425645.1. Taxonomy (NCBI): domain Bacteria; kingdom Bacillati; phylum Actinomycetota; class Actinomycetes; order Micrococcales; family Microbacteriaceae; genus Microbacterium; species Microbacterium sp. Root322. The sequence continues at coordinate 1,431,273 of NZ_LMCS01000002.1, forward strand.
TGGAAGTTGGTGTCGGCGACGGCTCCGGCGAGCTCGGTGCGCGCCTTCGTCACGGTGACCGTGCGCCGGGCGGTGAACCCACCGTCGCGCGTGGTCGCGGTGACGGTGGTCTCGCCGGCGGCGACGCCGGTGATCGTGCCGTCGGCGGCGATGGTGGCGATGCCCTCGTCTGCGGAGGACCACGCCACCGTCTTGTCGGTCGCGTCGGCGGGGGCGACGGTCGCGGTGACCTTCGCCGTGCTTCCCGCTTCGAGCGTCAACGGTGCCTGATCGGTCGTCACGCCGGTCGCGGGGACGACCTCCTTCGTCACACGGGCGAAGTCGATCTGCGCCCCCGCGCGGGAGGCCGCGGGGTTCTTCTGCCCCGTCACCCGCAGCACGACAGTGTGGGCTCCGGGGTCGAGGATGCCGGTCGAGAACAGCACCTGCTGGTACTGCCGCGTCGCGGAGTAGGCGTCGACGACGGTCTCGGGTCCGCCGTCGACGGAGACCGCGTACGTGCCGTGGGCAGGATCGGTGTTCCCGAGCAGCTCCGCCTGCACTCCGGTGAACCGGAACGTCATGCTGGGGGTGTCACCCGCCCGCACCCAGTGCTCGGTCCCCTCCATCCAGCGGGTGGCGTCGAGGCCGGACTCGGCCACCCACTTGGCCGGGAACTCGAATCCCTCGGTGGGGGAGGTGACGGCATCGTCCACGATCACGACGGTCGTTTCCGCGGCCAGTGCCGGAGCGGCGAGCGCCGGAGCGAGGGGGAGGGTGAGAGCCAGGGCGACGATGGCGGCCCCGCCTCTCAGGAATCGGTGTGCGCGGGTGCGCGGTGAGGGAGGTAGGGGTGCAGACACGTGTCTCGGTCCTGTCTTGTCGTCGTTGAAAGGCATGGGAGGGCGAGCGGGGGACTTTACTTAGTGAGTAAGCGAAGTGTGGCTAGCGTAGAGTTTGAACCTGCTGCCTGTCAAGGTTCCGTGGGGAACGCGGGCAGGCGGGGCGAAGGAGCGCGGAAGGTCGATGCTGACAGCAGAGGCACAACTGAGGACACGACTCGAGAGCTCGGTGTTCGGCCGCGGTGCGGACGCCCTCCTCGACGGCAAGGGCAAGATCCGCCGCGACCATCTGCGACGTGCCCTCGCGTTGATCGCCTCCGCTGACCCCGTCACCCGTGCGTCACTGGCTCGATCGACCGGCCTCACGACGGCGACCACCTCGTCGCTGGTGAACGAGCTCATCGCGTTGGGGCTCGTCGTCGAGGGCGAGCAGGCCGAGAGCACCGGAGGGAAGCCGGGAACGCGCGTCGAGGTGAATCGCGCCTTCTACGCGGTGTGCGTCGTCATCGTGCGGGCGCAGAGCGTCGAGACCGTGCTCCTCGACCTGAGCGGCGCGCGGGTGCTGACCAGGGAGTCGGTCCATCCGGCGGGCGTGACCCCGGCCGACGTCGTCGCCGTGACGGCTGAGGTCGTGCGCGAGTTCCGCGATCGCGTTCTGGCGGTGTGCCTGCAGTCCCCCGGCGTCACCGACGGCTCCGTGGTGCGGGAGAGCGTGCTCCTGGGGTGGAAGGACGTGCCGCTCGCCGACCTCCTCGCGGAGGAGATCGATGTGCCCGTCGTCATCCTCAACGACGCGGACGGTGAGGCGCTCACGGAGTCGGCGTTCGACGAGGTCGACGGCGTGCAGCGGCTCGTGCTCCGCATGGGCGAGGGCATCGGTGCGGCGGTCACGATCGACGGCCGCGTGCTGCCCGGAGCCACCAGCCGCGCGGGGGAGATCGGCCACGTGGCATTCGGCGGCAGGGGATCGCAGGTGCGCTGCCGCTGCGGCGGACTCGGATGCATCGAGGCCGTCGCCTCCCTCACCGCGGTGCTCGGCCCGGACTTCCACGACGAACTCGAGCCGGATGCGGTGCGAGCGCTCCTGCGGGCCGATGGCGCTGAGGAACGGATGCTGCTCGGGGCCGAGGCCGTGGCTGCTGCCCTGCGCATCCTGTCGGGCCTCACCGATCCGCACGAGATCGTGATCGCCGGTCGGGCTCCGCTGCTCGGAGATGCCTTCCTCGCGGCAGTGCGGGAGGGGTTCGCGACGAACCGGGCCAAGGGGACTGCGTCTCCGCCGATCCGTTTCGCCCACGACTCTGACCCGGCGCTGGGCCCGGGGCGACTCGTGCTCGGCAGAGTGCTCGGGGTCTCGATGCTGCGTCCGGCCGTATACCCGTCCGGCAGCTGAGGTCCGGGTCGGTCGGTCACCGAGTGCACCGGCGCCGTGCCCTGCACGGATGTCGGGAGAACGGACGGATGTCGGGTGACACGCCGCAGGTCGGTCCTGCAGACGCACATCCGCCCGACAGGTGTGCTGTCGGGCGGATGGCGAAGCGCGGCGAGGAGCGTTACTTCACGCTGCCGGCGGTGAGTCCGCCGACGAGTCGCTTCTCGATGAGCATGAACAGGATGACCACCGGCAGGATCGCGACGATCGAGACGCCGAACACGTACTGCCAGCTGGTCTCGTACTGACCGACGAACTTGGTCAGAGCGACCGACAGCGGCTGGTTCTTGTCGGTCGACAGGATCACGAGGGATGCCGCGAACTCGTTCCAGCAGGCGACGAACGTGAACACGATCGCGGTGACGATGCCCGGCCACACGAGCGGCAGGTTGATCTTGAACAGCACCGTGAAGCGCCCTGCCCCGTCGATCTGGGCGGCCTCGTCGACCTCCTTGGGGATGCCCGCGAAGAACGAGTGCATGATCCACACCGCGAACGACAGGTTGAACGCGGCGTTGATGAAGATCATCGCCACCCAGGTGTCACCGAGTCCGAGGACCGTGAACTGACGGAAGAGACCCGAGGTCAGCACCGCCGGCTGCAGCATCTGCGTGACGATCACGAGGAAGAGGAACACCATGCGGCCGGGGAACTTGAACCGTGCCGTGTAGTACGCCGCCGGCAGCGACACCAGCAGCACGAGCAGCGTCGCGAACACCGCGATCACGATCGTCGAGATCAGGTTGTACGGCAACGGCGTCTCGGGGGTGGACCACATCGTGATGTAGTTCTCCCAGTGCCACTCCGTCGGCAGGTACGTCGGGTCGACCGACCGGATCTGCGGCTTGGTCTTCACGGAGCCGAAGAACATGATCAGGTACGGCAGCACGAAGATCGCGAGCACCAGGAACCCGGCGGCGGTGCGCAGGATGACGCGGGGCAGCGTCACCTGGTCTTCGGTGTAGCGGCGCTTGCGGCCGGGGGTCGGCGGTGTGCGACGGCCGCGGCCACCGGCGGTGGTCACGAGGGCGGTCTCGGTCACGGTCATGATCAGACCTCCTTCATGGGCTTGACGATCTTCACGTAGGCCGCGACGATCAGGATGACGATGAGGAATGCGACGACCGAGAGGGCGCTCGCGACATCGACCTTCTTCTGCAGCTCGATGTACTTGAAGATCAGCGTCATGATCGTGTCGGCGCCGTAGCCGGGGATGGATCCGGTCATCACCTTCAGGATCGGCAGCGAGTTGAAGACGTTGATGATGTTGATGAGGACGGCCACGGCGAGAGCGCTGCGCAGCTGCGGCAGCACGATCGACCAGTAGGTGCGGGCGGGGCTGGCCCCGTCCATCTTCGCGGCCTCGATCGCATCGGCCGGTACTGACTGGAGACCGGCGAGGATCGTGTAGGTCGTGAAGGGGAGTGACACGAAGATCGCGATCACGATCGACCAGATGAAGGCCGTCGTCGGGTTCTTCGTCCACCCGTATCCGACCGCGTCATCCGAGAGCCCGATGTCGTAGAGGAACTTGTTGAAGACTCCGAAGTACGGCTCGAGGCTGTAGTAGAACACCATCGTGGTCATGACGACCGATGCCGCCCACGGCACGATGACGGCCATGCGGACGAGCTGGCGTCCGGGGAAGGCCTTGTTCAGGATCTGGGCGAGGCCGAGCGAGATGACGACCGTGAAGACCACGACCGACACGACCCAGAGGATCGTGCGGAAGAAGATCGGCCAGAACTCGGCGAACGTGAAGACCGTGACGAAGTTGTCGAAGCCGACCGATCCCTTGTCGAGGCCCGACAGCGAGATGTCGCGCGTCGAGTTGAAGAACATCACTCCGGCGGGGAAGAACACCACGCCGATGATGAGCAGCAGTGCGGGGGCGATCCAGGGCAGCGCCTGGAGGAGGTCCTTTCCGCCCGGCCTGCCCCGAAGAGCATCCGGGGTCTTCCGGGTGCGGGGGCGGCCGGTGGCCGCCCCCGCGAGGTTCGAGGACTCTGTCTTCTGGTTCATTCGGGTACCCGAACCTCTCCGTTCAGCGGGCTCAGCCCGCGTCGACCTGCGCCTGGATCTCGGTCAGCACGTCCTGAGCCGGCTTCGTCTGGATCTGACCGAACAGGGACTTGAACGCACCGTCTGCGGCGGACCACTGCGGGTTCGTCGACGGGTAGAACTGCGCGTCGGGCAGCACGTCGAGGAACGGCTTGAGAGCCTCCTCGCCGGAGAGCTGCTCAGCACCGGACTTGGTGACGGGCAGGAAGCCCTCGGCCTGCACCCACGGCACGTACACGTCTGCCGAGTAGTAGTAGTCGAAGAACTTGGTGATCGCTTCCTTCTTGTCGTCGTCGTTCTGGAATGCCATCAGCTGGTCCATGACGCCGAGCGTGAACGGCGAGCCGTCCTTGGTCGGGATCGGGACGATCGAGTAGTCCAGGTCGGGGTTGCCCTCTGCGATCTGGCCGACCGTCGGCGGGAGGCCGACCTGCATGCCGATCTTGCCCTGGATGAAGATGTCCATCAGCGGGGAGCGCTGCGTCGAACCCGGGTCGGCCTGGGTCGCACCCGCGTCGATCATCTTCTTGATCTGCTCGGCACCCGCCAGGTTCTCGGGGGTGTCGATCGTGATCTCGGATGCGTCGCCGAACGATCCGCCGCCGCCCCACAGCCACACGGCCGCTTCGGCCTGAGCCTCTTCGGATCCGAGCGGCATGCCGTAACCGGCGACGCCGCCGCCGAGCGCGGACACCTTGGTGGCGGCATCCAGCAGCGAGTCCCAGTCGGTCGGCGCCTCGACGCCGGCCTGGTCGAGCAGGGCGTTGTTGACGAACAGGGCGCGAGCCGACGCGATCAGCGGGAGAGCGTACGCGGTGCCCTCGATCTCGGCGTTCTTGATGAACGAGTCCTGGAAGTCGGAGAAGGTGTCTTCGGAGACGACGTCCTTCGTCGGGTAGAGCAGCTCATCGCCGACGAAGCCCGCGAAGGGTCCGCCGTTGTAGATGTCCGGAGCCTCGCCGGCCTGGATCTTGGTGGAGACGACCTTCTCGAGGTTGTCCCACGACTGCACCTCGAGCTTGACCTTGATGTCGGGGTTCGCCTTCTCGAAACCGTCGATCACCGTCTCCCAGTTGGCCTTGGTGCCGTCGGAGTAGCTGGGGACGAGGAGATCGAGCGTGGTCGCTCCATCGGCATCGCCGCTGTCGCCGGAAGAACCGCCGAACCCGCACGAAGCGAGCGAGAGCGTGGCGACGGCCGCGATGGCGGCGGCGCCGAACCGCAGTGACTTCTTCATGTGTATTGCATTCCTCACTGTGATGTCCGAACCCTCGGCGGCGGGGCCGCTTCGGGAGGGGGGTGTGGTGCACAGTCGCAAGCACATCACGCGACAGTGCGTGGTGATCGCGTCGCCGGGAGGGCTACCGCGATCGTTCAAGCCGGGGCTCGGGGCTCTCGACGTCGGCCGGGGTCGGCATCGAGGGTGGAACTCGTCTGATTATTTGTCAGGAGAACAAACAAATCAAGGTAAAGCTGGTGTTGCATCGATCTGACGCCATACTATGATCGAATCAAGCTTCAAACAATCACAAGTCTGCAACTTATCGCCAGAAAGGCACATCGATGACCGAATCGCTGCCCGGCGCACACATGCGCGAAGAGCTCAACTCACAGCCTCAGACGTGGGCCACGGCCGCAGATCTGAAGGCCGAGCAGGCGCTGTTGCCTGCCTCCGGCGCCCGGATCGCCGTCGTCGGCTGCGGCACCTCGTGGTTCATGGCGCAGTCGTACGCGGCCCTGCGCGAATCCGCCGGCCACGGTGAGACCGACGCGTACGCGGCGTCCGAGGCGTTCCTCGACCGCGGATACGACGCCGTCGTCGCCCTCACCCGTTCCGGCACGACCAGCGAGGTGCTCGAGCTCGTCGACCGCATCAAGGGGCGCATCCCCACCGTCGGCGTGATCGGCGACCCGGACTCGCCGCTCGTCTCACTCGTCGACGAGGCCGTGCTGCTGCCGTTCGCCGACGAGAAGTCGGTCGTGCAGACGCGATTCGCGACCACGGCGCTGGCCCTCTTCCGCGCTTCGCTCGGTGAAGACCTCACCGGAGCCATCGCCGATGCCGAGGCCGTGCTCGCCGAGGACGGCGACGACGCGCTGCGTGACGCCGAGCAGTACACGTTCCTGGGTCGCGGCTGGACGATCGGTCTCGCCCACGAGGCCGCGTTGAAGCTGCGGGAGTCGTCGCAGTCGTGGACCGAGGCGTACCCGTCGATGGACTACCGCCACGGCCCGATCGCGATCGCCGCACCGGGGCGCGTCACCTGGCAGTTCGGCCAGGCTCCCGAGGGGCTCGCGGCGCAGGTCGAGGCCACCGGTGCCCGGTTCGAGCAGCGGACGATCGACCCGCTCGCCGACCTCGTGCGCCTGCACCGCACCGCGCTCGACCGCGCTGTGGCGCGAGGCCTCGACCCCGATCAGCCCCGCAACCTCACGCGATCCGTCATCCTGGATGCATGACGCAACCCGCCGCCGGAGCTGACCATGACCCGAGCTGACGGGACGGCCGCCGTTCCCGACGTCGAGCGTGACGCCACCGGGGAGAAGCTCGCCGCCGTGCGCACCCTCGGTATCGGCGCGCCCGTGCTGGCCTTCGACGTCGGCGGCACCGACATCAAGTCGGCGCTGTTCGACGCCGACGGCACCGCTCTCGGGCTGCGCCGCACGCCGACGCCGATCGCCGAGGGCGACCGCACACAGGTGCTTCTCGAACGCCTCGAGGTGCTGGCGGAGGAACTCCGTGCCGCTCACCCCGAGGTCGTGCCGCAGGCGGTGGGTCTCGTCGTACCGGGAATCGTCGATGCGGATGCCGGACTGGGCGTCTTCGCGAGCAACCTCGGCTGGCATGACTCCCCGCTGCGCGACCTCGCAGCCGCTCGCCTCGGGCTGCCCGTGGCGTTCGACCACGACGTCCGCGCCGCGAGCTGGGCGGAACGTCGCCTGGGCGGCGCGCGGGATTACGCCGACTCGGTGGTGCTCGTGATCGGCACCGGGATCGCCGGCGCCTTGCTCGTCGGTGGCGTGCCCTACACCGCCGGGGGATACGCGGGCGAGATCGGGCACTCCCCGATCGCGGACGGGCCGATCTGCGCGTGCGGCGCCCGAGGCTGCCTGGAGGCCGTCGCCTCCGCCGGTGCCATCGCCCGGCGCTACCGCGAGGCGACCGGGATCGCTCCCGACGGCGCGAAGGACGTGATCGCCCGTGCGGCGGCCGGCGACCGGATCGCCGCGGATATCTGGAACTCGGCGCTCGACGCGCTCACGATGTCGCTGGCTCAGCTCACCGCCGTCGTGGCTCCGGAGGCCGTGGTCATCGGCGGCGGCCTGTCGCGCGCCGGAGGCGCACTCTTCGACGAGCTGCGCACCCGCTTGGCGGCAAGGCTCAGCTTCCACCGCATCCCCGCCCTCGTGCCCGCCGAGCTCTCCGGCAACGCGGGACTGCTCGGGGCGGCCCTCCGCGCGCGGGAGCTCACGTGATCCTCACCGTCACCCCCAATCCCGCACTCGACCTCACCTGGCGTGTCGAACGGCTCGTCGAAGGTGGAACGCACCGGGCGGATGCCGGGGCCGCACGCGCCGGCGGCAAGGGGCTCAACGTCGCGCGCGTGGCGCACGCCGAGGGCACTGAGGTGCTCGCGGTGACCACTCTGGGCGGTCGGGTCGGCGAGGAGTTCGCCGCAGAGCTCATCGCGAGCGGGGTGCCGCACGCTCTGGTCCCGGTGGCCGCCGAGACTCGTCGCAGCATCGCGGTGGTCGACGAGACCCTCGGAGACACCACGATCATCAACGAGCGGGGCGTGAACCCGACCGACGTCGAATGGGCTGCCGTGCTCGCCGAAGTCGTCGAGCGGCTCTCGGGCGCGCGTGTGCTGGTCGTGTCAGGCAGCGTGCCCCCCGGAGCGCCGGAATCGCTCATCCCCATGCTCATCGCGGTGGGCAAGGATGCCGGTGTGCCGGTGATCGTCGACACCTCCGGTCCCGCCCTGCTGCGTGCGGCGGATGCCGGCGCCACCGTGCTCAAGCCGAACGCCGCCGAGCTGGTCGAGGCCACGGGTGTGGCCGACCCGGTCGAGGGCGCCCGCTCGCTGATCGCCCGCGGCACCGAGCTCGTGCTGCTCTCCCTCGGAGCCGAGGGCATGCTCGCGGTCACGGCGACCGCTCTCGTGCATGCGCGTCTCGACGAACCGCTCGCCGGCAACCCCACGGGCGCGGGCGATGCCGGTGTCGCCGCCTGTGCCGTGCTGTACGCCGACGGGGTGCGCGACCCCGAGCAGATCCTCCGCCGGGCCACGGCGTGGTCCGCCGCCGCCGTGCTCACCCCGCTCGCCGGCGACATCTCCCCGCGCTGGCCCGAGATCGAGCAGCAGCTGCGCATCTCGCATCCCGACCCTGAATCGTTCCGGAAGGACCCTTCGTGACCCTCGTCTCCGCTCGTGACCTCGTCTCCGCCGCATCCGCTGCCGGCACCGGCATCGGCGCCTTCAACGTGATCCACCTCGAGACCGCGGAAGGGCTGGTGCGGGCGGCCGCTCTGGCGCAGCTGCCGGTCATCCTGCAGATCTCGCAGAACTGCGCCGACTACCACGGCGGGCTCGAGCCCATCGCCCTGGCCACGCTCGCGGTGGCGCGGCGCGCGCAGACACCCGTCGCGGTGCATCTCGACCACGCCGAGCGGCCCGAGCTGGTCGACGAGGCCATCGCGCTGGGCTTCGGTTCGGTCATGTTCGACGGGGGCGCACTGCCCTACGACGACAACGTGGCCCTGACGGCGGCGGTCGCCGCCCGTGCACACGAGGCCGGGGTCTACGTCGAGGGCGAGCTCGGAGAGGTGGGCGGCAAGGACGGGGCGCACGCTCCGGGCGTGCGCACCGACCCCGAAGAGGCACGCGCGTTCGTGGCCGCCACGGGAGTGGACGCCCTCGCGGTCGCGGTCGGCTCCTCGCACGCGATGACCGATCGCACGGCGTCGCTGGACCTCGACCTGATCGGGCGCCTGCACGAAGCGCTCCCGGTTCCGCTGGTGCTGCACGGATCGTCCGGCGTCGCGGATGCCGTGATCGCCGACGCCGTGCGCGCCGGGATGACGAAGATCAACGTCTCCACCCACCTGAACGGGTTCTTCACGCGGGCGGTGCGCGACAAGCTCGACGCCGACGAGCGTCTGGTCGACTCCCGCAAGTACCTCGCGCCCGCCCGGGAGGCACTCGCGGAAGAGGCCGCCCGCATGCTCCGACTCTTCGCACTGCAGCCCGCGGAACCGGTGTCCTGATGAAGCGGGCCGCCCGGCTGAACGCGATCCTCGACCTGCTGGCCGCGAAGGGCGAGGTCACGGTCGAAGAACTGGTCGATCGGTTCGAGGCGTCGTCCGCGACCACGCGGCGAGACCTCGACACGCTCGCCGAGCAGCGCCTGCTCACCCGCACCCACGGCGGTGCTGTGGCGCAGACCGTCGCCTATGAGCTGCCCATCCGCTACAAGAGCCACCTGCGCACGCACGAGAAGGAGAGCATCGCGCAGACCGCCGCCGGCCTCGTCGCACCCGGCATGGTGGTGGGGCTCTCCGGTGGCACGACCACCACGGCCATCGCGGCAGCCCTCGCCGCGCGCGACGATCTCGCAGCGAACGGCGGCATCACCGTCGTCACCAACGCCGTGAACATCGCCGCCCAGCTCGCCACGCGGCCCGAGATCAAGGTCGTCGTCACCGGCGGCGTCATCCACTCGCGTAGCTACGAACTCGTCGGTCCGTTCGTGGAGCAGCTGCTGCGCGGGGTGCGGCTCGACATCGCCTTCATCGGTGTGAACGGGATGGATGCCGCCGCCGGTGCGACCACGCAGGACGAGCGCGAGGCCGCGGTCAACCGCATGATGGCCGAGCGTGCCCGCCGCGCGGTCGTGGTGACCGACGCCAGCAAGCTCGGTGTCGAGGCGTTCACGGCCGTCGGCGGGGTCGACCTCTTCCCGACCGTGATCACCGACGCCGGAGCGGACGCCGAAGCGCTCGCGTCGCTGCGGGCGGCCGGATACGCGGTGCTGGTCGCCTGACGCCCCCGGACACCCCGAGGGCCTCGACGTCCCCACAACGTCGAGGCCCTCTGAGGGCGTCACGGCTGTGCGCCGCGATGCCCCCGAGTAGATGGTGTCCGTGTCGTGTTCGCGCTCCCCAGTGCGCATGATCCCCAGATCCGACAGCGCCTCCCTCGCGCCTCACCCTTCGAGGCCCTTCGCCTGGCACCTTCCGAAGAACAGGAGCGTGCGGCATCCGTTCTGATACACCGAATGGAGGAAAAAGTTCAGAATCCGTCGCCGTGGCACTGGAACGGCGCGCTCAGACCGGTGTCGAGGCCTGCCCTCGCGAGCGCGACAGCGGGCGTTGCGCCTTCGGAGAGACCGGTGTGCACGGCGCTGAGCAGCTCCCCGGCCACATCGTCGGGGACGGCGACGGGGGCGGCGATGACGCAGTCGGCTCCGGCGTGCAACCACACCCGCGTCATGCCCAGCGCTTCTTCTCCCCAGCGCACAGAGGAGCGCCCGAGTTCGCAGGCCGAGAGGATCACGGTCGTCGGGACGCGCGGTATCAGGTCCACGTCGTAGCCGAAGAGGATGCCGTCGGTGAGCTCGAACCCCGAGAACAGCGGGTTGTCCACCGCGTGCCGGCCGTGGGCGGCGATGTGGAGCACGTCGGTGGCGGCGGCGAGCTCGGTGACCGCCGCGACCGTCGCCGCGGAGGACTCCAGGATCCGCGGTGCGCGGCCCGCCTCACGCCAGGCCGCAGCCGCACGCGCGACCTCGTCTCCGGCGCGCGGGACGCGGGGGCCTGCGGCGAAGCCGATCGTCGTCGGCCGGGCCCGGTCGCGGGCGGGCGCGGCCAGCAGACGCGACACGGACGTCGCGAGGGTGAACGCGATGCCGGACATGCCGGGGAGCATCGCCCACGGCACGCCGCCGAGTGCTCCTGGCACGGTGATCGCGAGCCGCGCCGTGGTCGGCACCGCCAGCAGCAGCGGGGTGAGCAGCTCGGCGTCGAGGATCGTCAGCCGTGACGCGAGCGCCCGCGCGGTGACCTCCCCCATCAGCCCGCCACGGGTCAGTGCGACCATGTCGAGGTCGGCGCGGAGGCCGTCGAGAGCCGACTGCACCCGCTCCCATGACAGGTCGACGATGGTCGCCCCCGACGAGGTGACCACGATGGCATGCAGCGTCGAACCGGTGAACACGTAGGACAGGACGACGACGTCGGCGTCGAGCATCGCGGTCGCCTCGGCGAGTCCCCATCGTTCGCGGGTGCCGCCGGATCCGGTGGCCGCCCATTGCCGCTCGCGCACGCGGTCGCGGAGGGCGCGCACCCTGGCATCCGTCGTCCAATCGGCGCCGGCCAGCTCGGCGCGCAGCATTCGCAACTCCGCCAGATCCACCGCCAGGGATTCGTCACGCGGGGGCCGCACCGGGGCGACCTGCTGGCTGAGGTGGCGCGCGCGTTCGGACCACTCGAACAGGATCGCGGGGTCGCGCAGCCGGGCAGCAGCGGCGAGGCCGGCGAACATCAGGTCGCTGCCGTGCATCGCGACGGATGCCTGCAGGTCGAGTGCACCGAAGGACTGCTGCCAGGCGGTGAGCAGGTCGAGGCCTTCGGCAGCCGCACGCAGCGCGTCGCGGTCACGGCCGGCAGCCGCGGCGCGCGCAGCACGCACCTCGTGGGCGCGCAGGCGCAGAGGCGTGGGGGCGGCGTCGTCCAGTCGCGGGAGGCGTCCGGTGCCGTCGCGTCGAGCACTCAGTCGCAGTCCTGTCGCCTCGGTGCGAAAACCTCCCCGGTCCAAGGCTTTCGCTGTGCGGGCGAATTCCGCTTCGTCGATGGGGCGGTGCGGTCTCGCCCGCTGCTGCGCCTCGAGACGCACCGCCTCGGCTCGCGCCGCCCACCCGTGGTTCGCGAGTGCCGTGAACCGTCGCGCCGCGGTGCGGGCTGCGCGCTCGGCGGCGGCGGGATCGTGGCGCAGGAGCGAGCGGGCGAGGTGGAACTCGGACTCGCCTCTGGCCTGCCGCATCCGCTGCGCGCCGAACTGGGTGGCGACCTGCTCCAGCAGCGCTTCGGCCTCGGTCGTGAGACCCGCGTCGCGCAGCACCTCCGCCCGGTCGAGGTCGCTGATCGCCGCCGCGAGGTCGCTGATCGCGGCGAGCTTCGGTCGGGAGCGGGTCATCAGGGTGAGCGCGGTGACGAGGTCTCCGCCGAGCAGCGCCGCGTACCCGAGATTGTGCCGGGCCTCCGCCAGCGGCTCCTCGTCGTCGTTCGCCTCGTACACGGCCACCGCGCGCCGCAGATCCGCGATGCAGGAGTCGAGCTCGCGCTGCTGCATCCGCACCACGGATCGGTTCATGAGGCAGTTCGCGAGCTCGGTCGTCTCGTCTCCGACGGCCGTGAGCGTCTCGATCGCACGGGTGAGTTCGGCCTCGGCGTCACCCAGCAGACCGCTGTGCGTCAGGAGCGTGCCGAGCTGGCCGCTGAGCACCGCGATGGTCTCGGCGCGCAGCCCGGATCGGCCGAGGGCGTCGCGACACAGCTGCTCTGCGGCCGCCGGCTCTCCCGTCTGGGCGAGGACGTAGGCGGTCGTGCCATCGATGCGCGCGCGCAGGTCGGGATCGTCGGTGCGGGCGGATGCCGCGTCGAGAGCGCGCTGCGCCTGCGTGAATCGCCGGGCGTTGGCCGCTTCGACCCCGCGCCGGTGCAGCTCGATCGCGGACAGGGGCATCCCTTCAGAATGCCCTGCGTCGGGGCTGCAGGGAAGAGCGCGTATTCCGAGCGGGAGCGGCGCGTGATCGCTCGGGTGAGGCAGTGGACACCTGTCGGGAGCAAGAGCACGTGTCGGGCGACACGCCGCGTTCGGATCCGACAGCCGAACATCCGCCCGACAGGTGCGCCGGAAGAGCGCGAGCCAGTCCCGCGAGCCGCTCGGGCGGCGCTCGGCACCAGGACGAGCCGCCCGCATCGGTACGGACGGCTCGTCCCGGGGGTGCGTCAGTCGAGGTCGACCGGGGTCGGCAGGGACTTCAGGACGGCGGCGACGGCTTTCGCCGCAGCGGCGGGGCTGACACCGCCGACGGGGACGGTGCCGAGCTGGGCGGCGATGCGCGCTGCGACGTACGGGGCCGAGAACGAGGTGCCGCTCCACACCGCGAACCCGCCCCGATAGTCGTCGGGATCGATCGTCTCGCGGCGGAGGCCCTCGACGTCGGCCTTCGTGACCGCCTGGGTGCCGCCCACGAACGCGGGCGACGTGCTCACCACGGCGGCCCCCGGCGCGTAGGCCTGAACCCACGGGCCGATGTTCGAGAAGAGGGCGACCGACTGCGCCGAGGGGTTCAGCGCTCCGACCGACACGAGCGGCGCGTCTCTGTCCCGACGGATGCCGTTGTCGGCGCCGGGCCAGGACCAGAGCGACGCCGGGAACGAGGGGCGGTCGATCGCGTCGTTGCCGGCCGAGCACACGACTACGCAGCCGAGCTCGCGTGCCTTGGCCAGCAGCTGGTACAGCGTGAGGCTGAACAATCCGTCGATCGGCGTCTCGTGGTAGTAGCTGAGCGACAGGTTCAGCACATCGATCGGGAAGCCGGTCTTCGGATCCTCCCGGTGGCGGGCCAGCAGGGTCACGACCTGGGCCACAGTCTCGAGCAGCGTGCTCTCGTCGACCACCCCGAGGGCTCCCGCCACCCGGATCGAGAGGATGTCCGCCTCCGGAGCCGCCTGTCTGACGATGCCGGCGATGAACGTGCCGTGTCCGGCGACCGCGTCGATCTCACCGTCGAGCTGCCCGTACAGATCGGGGTAGCGTTCCGGATCGGCGTCGTCGGTCAGCCCGACCGGCACGCCGTCGAGGTCGACCGTGCGCGTGACGATGTCGGCAGGCAGCCAGGCGTGCTCGCCGCAACCGGTGTCGAGCACCGCGACCACCGGGCGCCGTCCGCGTTTCGGCGCGGGTCCGCGCACTGGGGCGGGGCCCAACCAGCTCACGGGCTGCCGTGCGCCGCGTCCGGGCTCGAGGTAGTCGTCGCTGCCGCCCGCGCCCCCTCCGGCGCCGCGCACCGGGTTCGTGCGGGTGAACGGGTTGGTGCGTGTGAAGGGGTTCGTCCTGGTGAAGGGATTGAGCCCGACCGGATCGATGGACAGCACGTGGTCGAGGCTCGTCCGCGGCATCGTCGAGCGCGACATGCGGCGTGCGCGCTGGAGCACTCGCCAGGCGTCGGGTGCGACGGGAGACTCGCCCCTGACCGGTTCGTCGGGAGTCCGCAGCCGTGCGCGAAGGAAGCCGGGAACCCCCGGAACCAGCTCGCCGTCGACCGCCGAGCGGGTGCCGTCCTCGATCTCGAGCTGCCATCCGAAGGTGTCGGCGGCATCACGCAGAGTGCGCACCTCGCGGTCGTAGGCCTCCCCGTCGCCGAGGGCGCGGGTGATCAGCAGCCGCTCCGGCAGATACGCCGTCGGAAACGCGCGGATGCCGTCCACCGGCTCCGTGCTCGGATCGAGCGCGGTTCCCCGGCGGATCGATCCCTCCGCGCGGTCCTGCCAGGTCCATCCCTTGGGCTGATCCATGCGTCATCCTCTCCCTGCGGGTCGCCCCGCGTCCTCATCGACGGGCGGCGCCCGTGGTCACAGCTCGAACTGCGGGGTCGCGAGCGTGCGCGTCTCGTCCCCGACCACGGTCGTCAGGCGCACGCGCGTGAGACCGGGCGGCACCTCGTCGAACACGAAGCGTCCGGTCTCCTCCGGCGAGACCGACCTGGCCTTCTCTCCCTGCGTCAGGACGATCTCGGCGGCCGCGGTGTCGACCCAGCCGTCGACGCGGCGGCGGCCGGAAGCGGTGGTCGTCACATGCAGCAGGATGCTGGTGGAGCCGTCGCTGAACTGCAGGGTGAGTGCATCCGCCTCGCCGCGCACCTCGCCGAGCTGTCCCTCGACCAGGGTCAGCAGCGCATACTCGCTGTTCAGGCCGTCCGAAGCGACTGCGGCGACCATGCGGTCGATCAGGCCCGCGGGCACCGGGTCGACCGCTCTCCAGTGCGTGCGGAGCCGGGCGAGCATCCTGGCGTCTTCGTGGTCGGTCATGCGAGTCCCCCCGCCGGCGCTGTCGGCGGTGCGTCCAGCAGGGCGCGGAGCTTCGCGAGGCACCGGTTCCGTGTGGGGCCGATGCTGCCGATGGGCATCGCGAGGTCGCTGGCGATGTGCGCATAGTCCGGGCGGTCCTCGAAGGCGATCACGCGCAGCAGCCTCTGGCAGCGGTCGTTCAGGCGGCGCACGGCCGACCACAGCCGACGGTTCTCGTCGCCGATGGTCGCGTGCTCCTCGGCTGAAGCCTGCTCGGGGAGCAGGGTGTCGAGATCGTCGACATCGGTCGTGTCGACCTTGCCGTGTGCCTTCGCGACCTTCCAGGCTTCGCGGCGTGCTGTGGTGGTGAGCCAGGCCGACACGGCCCGCGAATCGCTGATCGATCCGTGACCGCGCACCAGCCGCAGCCAGGTGGTCTGCACGACGTCTTCGGCGAGGGTGCGTTCGAGTCCGTAGGCGCGCACGACGTGCCAGAGCACGGGCGTCATCAGCCGTACGAGCTCGTCCATCGCGCGGCTGTCGCTCTCGCGCCATGCGTCGAACAGATCTGCGGCGCGCTCCCAGCGTGCACGCCCGTCATCCGAGGCATGATCGAGACCGGCGCCGGGTGCACCGTCGATCATGAAGCCCATTGTGATCACACCTACCAGGAGCGCGGCAAGGGCTTTCTGATACAAGTCCGCATCCAAGAATTCCGCATCCCGGCGGCGGTCGGCAGCCACAGGCGATGTCGATAGCGTTGAGGGGTGATTCCGCTCGCCGTCCTGCTCTTGCTCAACGCCGCCTTCAACGCCCTCGTCTGGCCGCGGTTCTACACGCGCGTCGCCAAGGATCCGCGGGCGCGCGACGAGAACGGCAGGGCCACGGCATTCCTCAAGGTGCACGCCGTCCTCATCGCGATCGCTCTCGTGCTCGCCCTGGTCTCCCTGCTCGCCGGCATCGCGGCACTGACCGGCGCGCTCTAGCCCGTACGGCTGCCGGCGCACACCTCTGCGGCATCAAGCCGTCTCGTACTGCTTCGCGTGCGCGGCCCAGCGCGCTTCGACCGGCAGTGCCCGCAGCGCCCTGTTGCCCACGGCGAGGAGGACCGCGACCAGGCACAGCGCGGCGCAGATCAGGATGGTGCCTTCGCGGCCGATCCAGGCGAGTCCGAAGCCGGCGATCAGGGGAGCGAGTGGCATCGCACCCATGCCGAGCACTCCGGCGGCGCTGTTGGCTCGACCGAGCAGGTGGCTCGGGGTGGCGACCATGAAGTAGCCCATCATGCCGGCGTTGAGCGCGGGCACGAGCAGGACCGAGGCGCCGAGCACCACCGCGATGGCCCAGGGCCCGGTGACCATCGACAGCACGATCGCGCCGACCGAGACGACCGAGAGTCCGGCGATGGTCAGGATCCCGGTCTTGATCCGCGGGACGAGCAGCGGAGCGCACACGGCGCCCACGAGCATCACGGCCCCGATCGCTGCGCTCAGGGTGCCGATCAACAGCTCGGAGTACCCGTCCTGCTGGAGGGCGTAGATGACGGTCGTGATCGTGGCGTTGAAGCCGAGGTTGATGACCGTCGTGATGAGCAGCACACCGCCGAGGTCGGGGCGGGAGAGCAGCCAGCCGAACCCCTCGCGCAGCTCCGCCCAGGCGTTGGGCTTCGTCGTCGGGGCCGGAGCGACGTCGTCGTCCGCGCCCGCATCGACCACTCCTGCACGACGGGCCTGACGCCCCAGCATCCACGCGGTCAGGGCTGCGATCGCGTGGCACAGCGTCATGACCGCGCCCACGAGCCATCCGCCGACGCCCAGCAGCAGACCGCCGAGCGGTCCGCCCGCGAGCTGGAGCGCCGCGTCGCGCCCTTGGTTCGCCGCCTGCGCTCGGCCCATCGCGTCGTCGGGCACGATCTCCTTGATCGCGCTCTCACCGGCGACGTCGAAGAGTCCGCTGCGCGCGGCGAGCAGCACGTCGATCACGAGCAGTGATCCGAACGTCATCGCGTCGCCGAGGGCGAGGAGGGTGAAGCCGCCGGCGAGCACGATGCCGATGAGCGAGCCGAGGAGCATCAGCGCGATGCGGCGATGACGGTCGGCCAGCACGCCGCCGGCCAGGGTCATGAGCAGTCGCGCGACCATTCCGGCTCCGCCGATGATGCCGGCCTGGGCGGGGTCGTTCGTCACGATCAGTGCGAGCAGCGGGATGGCGAAGCCGAACAGGGAGGCCGCGAGGCCCTTGCTCGTGTCGCTCACCAACCAGGTGAGGTAGCGGGTGTTGCGCCACAGACGGTGGGGCTCGGTGACGGTGGTCATGGGACGAGAGTAGATGCGCAAGAACTATTGCGCAAGTCTTATTGCGCAATAGTGGGTGCGAGTAGGATCGGCACATGACGGAGGACAGCGCGAAGAGCACGAGCACCGATCCCGTCTGGATGACCTCGGCCATGCTCAAGGCCTACTCGCACCCCCTGCGACGCCAGATGATCCGGCTGTTCTCACGGCGGGACTTCCTCCGCGCCGCCGACATCGCCGCCGAGCTCGGCGTTCCGGCGAACAGTGCCAGCTTCCATCTGCGCGCCCTCGCCGACGCCGGGCTCATCGAAGAGGCGCCGGACAAAGCTCGTGACCGACGCGATCGTGTCTGGACGGGGCACAAGGGCGCGCTCAACGTCGGCGGTCCGGAGAGCCCCGTCCCGGATGAGGCCCTCGGCGTCGCGGTGGTCGCCGCGCTCGTCGAAGACCATCAGGATCTGATCCGTCGGGTGATGGCCTGGACCCCGGAGTACGTCGCCGGACGCACGAGGGAGGTGCACGCCGCCTTCACCCAGCGCACGATCCGGCTCACGGAGTCGGAGTTCGACGACGTGATGGTGAAGATCAACGACATCCTGAGTGCGGCCGACGACGCGCACGACAGCGCGGACCCGGACGGCCGCTACTGGCAGATGGACCTGGTCGTCGCCGACGACACCATCTGAGGCGGCGGCCCGGGTCGGATCAATCCTCGGCCGGAGGGCGCGTACCGCTCAGGATCAGGATGCGACGCAGGTGCATCGCGGTGAGCACACCGGGTCCCATCGAACGCCGCACATCGATGGTGCGGTCGTCGACCGTCTCGAGGAGCAGTCGGATCGCGCGCGCCGCTTCACCGCGGGCGCGATGATCGTCGCTCGAGGAGGCATCCCCCCGCGCGATCACATCGGCGACCGCGTGACAGGCCGCAGAGAGGGGCGCAGGCAGAGCGGGGTCGAGCGCCAGTGCAGACGGCCGGTCCCAGATCGTGTCGGCGATCTCGTCGGAGATGTCGCGGATGAGGTGGGCGATGCGATCGAGAGCCGCGAGCTCGTCGTGGCTCTGCTGGATCCGCGTGCGATGCCCCCTGGCGCGCGGGTTGCCCCGTCGGCTCTCGTCCGCCTCCGTCAGCGCCGCTCGCAGTGCGGAGGAGGTGTCGGCGAGAGAGGCCGCATCGTCGGCCCATTGCTCGTGCTCGGGCGGCCATGCCTCCGAGACCGCGGATCCGATGTCGTGCAGGTGCGCGGCCAACTGCTCCCGGAACGCCGCCACCCGTCCCGCCGCGGCGACGGTGAGTGGTGCGGGTGCGATCACCAGGTTCACCACCAGCCCGACGACCACGCCGACCGCCGTCTGGGTGAGGTAGCCGAGCGAATAGTCGTCGGCGTTCTGTCCGCCGATGATCAGCACGAACAGGGCGGCCATCGGCACGTATTCGCGGCCGACGCCGAACCAGCCCGTGCCCGAGAGCAGCACTCCGACGCCGACCACGAGGGGGATCGTCCACCAGGTCGGGCCGACCGTCAGCACCACGATCGTGGCGAGACCGATTCCCGTGGCGAGACCGAGCAGCGTCTGCAGGCTCGACTTCGCCGAACCCATCAGCGTCGGGTACATGCTCAACAGGGCCCCGAGGGGCGCGTAGTACGGGTACTGGTCGGTGACCCCGGGCATGTGCGGAGCGATCATCCAGGCCAGTCCGACGGCCAGGGTCGTCTTGGCCACGAGCAGCAGCCGGGCAGGACGGACGGCGTCGTGGAGCGCGCGTCGGGCGCCCGCTCGTCGTACCCGGAGCCGGGTGCGGGTCTGCGTCACGGCATCCTCTCTGTCGGGGGCAGGGGTTCCGCGAGCGTAGGCGCTCCGGTGCGCAGGAGGCGAGCGGGTTGCGTGCTCGGCGACGTACCGGTAGCGCGCACACGCGACGCCGGCCGCCCAGGAGGGCGACCGGCGTCGGCGAGAGGGATGGACCTGCGGGGGGTCTACGGGATGGCTCTGCGGAAGGCGAGGAACGAGACGCCCATGAGGGCCGCCGTGACCACGAGGCCCCAGAGGGCGAGACCGAGGGCGCCGAGGCTTCCGATCCCCGTCCAGACCTGCCCCCACAGCTCGAACCGTGTCACGAGATACGAGAGCCCGACCAACACGAGCGCCAGCGCGACCCACCCGATCGTGAGCACCATCAGACCCCAGCTCTTGTAGATGGTGGCGCCGGTGAACCCGACCACGAAGAAGAACAGCGCGAGGGTGAAGTAGACGACGAAGGCCCCGAGCGGACCGGCCTCCCACAGCCACGGGATGTAGAACACCCACCCGTTCACGCCGTAGCCGTTCGTGGCGACTTCGATCCCCCGCCGATCAGGAACAGGATCCCCATGAGGGTGCTGGCGATGATGGCGGTGAGCATGGTGCCGAGGAAGAACTCGCGTCGCGTGATGCTCATCGCCTGAGAGAAGGGGAACGTGAGCGTCATCGCAGAGATGCCGATGGCGAAGAAGTACCACAGGGGCGCCTGTCCTCCGCCGCCGTAGATCGCGATGTCGTCGGGGATCATCCCGTAGATCAGTATCGAGATCGCCGTCGCCGCGCCGAGGATGATCAGCGGCACCCAGATGAAGGTCTGCCGGTTGATCAGCTGCAGGCGGATGACGTTGAGTGTGCGTCGCATCAGCGCACCTCCTCTTTCGTGACGGCGGATCTCGTGGCGTCGGCCTCGACCTTCTGGGTGAGACGCACGATCAGCTGCTGCAGCGAGACCGGCGCGAGATCGAGCCCTGCTGCCGCGATCTCCGCGCGCTCCTCCGCGGATACGGCGCCGAGGACGGTGACGGATGCCACGCGCCCGAGCGCCTCGCGGTGCAGCACCTCTCGGGTGCCGACCCAGGCGTCGACCTTGGCGGCGTCGCCCACCACGGTCACGGCGCGGTCGCGCACCGCATCCGTGTCCTCGTTCAGGAGGATCTGGCCGTTGTCGATCACGATGACCTTCTCGATGAGGTTCGAGACCTCGTCGATCAGGTGCGACGAGAGGATGACGGTTCGCGGGTGCTCGGCGTAGTCCTCGATCAGGCGGTCGTAGAAGATCTGCCGGGCGACGGCGTCGAGGCCGAGGTAGGGCTCGTCGAAGAACGTGATCTCGGCGCGCGAGGCGAGTCCGATGATCACCCCGACCGCGGAGAGCTGACCGCGGGAGAGCTTCTTGATGGTCTGCTTCATCGGCAGCTGGAACTGGGCGATGAGCTCGTCGGCGAGGGCCTGATCCCAGTTCGGGAAGAACAGGCTCGCGGCCTTGAACGCGTGCTTGGGGTGGGCGTCGTCCGGGTACTTCTGGCTCTCGCGGACGAAGCAGATCCGGCTGAGCACGTGCGCGTTCTCGTACGGGTGCTCACCGAACACCTTCACGGTGCCGGACGACTCGAAGTTCTGAGCGGTGAGGATCGACATGAGTGTCGTCTTCCCCGCACCGTTGCGGCCGAGGAGGCCGTAGATCGCGCCTCCCTCGATGGCGAGCGACACGTTGTCGAGCGCTCGCTTCTCCTTGTAGCGCTTGCTGAGGTTGTGCACCTCGATGACGGCGGTCATGCGGAGGTCTTCCCTTCTGCGTCAGTGGTCAGTGCGGCACGCTGCCGGAGCAGAGCCGCGAGGTCTTCGGCGCCGAGCCCGAGCGTGCGGGCTTCGGCGAGGAGCGGGTCGATGTAGCGGTCGGCGAACGCGGCGCGGCGCTCGCCGAGGAGGAGATCCCTGGCGCCCTCCGCGACGAACATGCCGATGCCTCGGCGCTTGTAGAGCACTCCCTTGTCGGTGAGCACGGCGACTCCCTTCGCTGCGGTGGCGGGGTTGATCCGGTAGAACGCGGCCAGCTCGTTCGTGGAGGGGGCCTGGGCCTCTTCGGCGAGTGAGCCGTCGACGATCGAGTCCTCGATCTGCTCGGCGATCTGGACGAAGAGCGGCTTGCCTTCTTCGATCACGAGTCCTCCGCGTGGTTAGTGGGTTACTTACTCGACTAAGTAACCACATAACCCGCACGAGTGTCAACCCCTACCCGGGCGCCGGGTCCGGAGGCTGGCGGAACGGATGTCGGGAGGGCGGGCGGATGTCGGGCGAGAATGCACCGAATGCCCCGACAGTCGTGCATCCTCCCGACAAATGATCCGAGGCGAGACGGAACGGCGGGCGGGACGGTACAGCGGGGCGGGCGGGAGTCAGCTCGGTTCGGTCTCGCGGCGCTGCTCGTGCCAGTCGTCGACGATCTGCAGCATGCGCGCGGAGAGGAAGCGGAAGAACTCGGCGAGCTCGACGGCCCGGTCGTGGGCGCCCTGGTCGTCGGTGTGCGCGGCGGCGATGTCGTCGATGTACGCGGACAGGCGGGAGTACACGGGCATGTTCCCCGCGATCGAAGTCGTGAACGGGTCGTGCACGAACTCGTAGCGGTCGCGGCGCTCCCCCGGCCGTGAGCGGCGCTGGACGAAGTGCAGCTGCTGCAGGTAGCGCACCGCGCCGGAGACGGCCGCAGCCGAGACGCCGAGACGCTCGCCGAGCTGGGAGGCCGTATACCCGCCCTCGGGCGCGGCGATCAGCGCCATCATCACCCGCGCCGGCATGCGGGGCATTCCCGCAGCGGTCATCATGGCCGCCGCCTTCTCCGCCGGTTCGATCCCTCGATGCACCGCGGCGGTCTCGAGGTCGGAGGTCTCGAGGTCGGCGGTGTCGATGCTCTCGGTGCTGTCGTCGGGCATCCCGGCTCCTCCTACGCGCCGAGGGCGAGCTCGCGTCGCCGCATCAACGTCAGTGCTGCCGCGCCTCCTGCGGCCAGGGCGAGCACGAGCCACCACAGGCCGCGCACGTCCACTCCGCCGCCGTCGACCACCGGGGTCACCGCGAACGGCGAGAGGTTCGCGCTCCACTCGGGCAGTCCGAACAGCGGCCCGAACATGCCGAGCAGGGCCGCCAGCAGCACGAGGCTCCACGCCACGGCGGTCGTCGCCCGCGGGAGCAGCACGAACACCAGGGCGGTCAGCACCGCGAAGATCGAGGCAGCGACCGCCTGCCCGAATCCGGCCACCGCCACGATGCGATACAGCGACTCGTCGCCGCCGTTCGACCAGGCGCCGACCCACCCGGCGAGCACGGCGGCGGCGACGACGATCAGCACCGCGGCCACGCCGACCATCATGTAGTCGGCGAGCCAGCGCACGCGTCCGACCGGGGTGGCGAGCACGGCCTCGGCGGTGCCACGCGCCTCTTCCTGGCGGGCGCGCGCCACGGTCTGCACCGCCGCGCAGGCGGCGAGGATGCCCAGCAGCGTGAAGAACACGGTCACCACGACCTCGTCGAGTCCTCCCGCGGCGCCGCCGATCTTCTTCAGGATGTCGGCGACGGCGGGGTTCTCGCCCGAGATCCGGTCGACCACCCCGCTCAGCGTCGTGGCGAGGATGCCCGTCATCGCCCCGCCGATCGCCCATCCCACGATCGAACCCGAGGTGAGCCGCCACACCAGCGCGTGCGGCGACGCGAGCCCCGCTCGCGCCGAGACCCGGCCCGGGCGCTCCGCGACGAAGCCGGCATCGACGTCGCGCACGGATTGCAGGGCGACGGATGCGACGGCGAGCACGAGGCCGAAAGCGATGCCCAGCAGCACGGGCCAGGCCAGATCGGTGTCGTAGGGGCGCGTCTGCTCGGCCCAGCCGAACGGCGAGAGCCAGGCGGGCCAGGCGCTCGTTATGCGGGTCAGGTCGTCGCTCGGAGTACCCGCCGCGTTGCCGATGCCGCGGATCAGGAAGGTCGCCACGAGTACCCAGATCGTCAGGGAGTTCGCCCCGCGCGATGTGCGCATGAGCTGCGCGGCGAACAGGCCGACGCCGAGGAACGCGATCCCGGTCGCGCCGGCCCCCGCCCCCGCGAGGAGGGAGCCCGCGGCCGGAAGCCCGGTGGCGATCAACGCGAGCGCGGTGAGCGCGGCCAGCACCACGTTCGCCAGGAGGCCGTGCACGATGGTCGCGATGGTCGGCAGTCGGCGTCCGGCCGGAGTGGCCCATACGAGTTCCGCCCGCCCCGCCTCCTCATCGCCGCGCGTGTGCCGCACCGCCAGGAACGTGCTCATGAGGGCGGCGAGCAGCGCCAGCCACGGAAGGACCGCGAAGGCGAGGAAGGCTCCTTCGGACGTGCCGGAGGGCAGCCCGCGGAACATCAGGATCACGGGGTTCGCGAGTGCCGCCGCGAGGATGCTCTGCCGGTCGGCGACGGTCGCGTACGACTGGCTGACGCCGGCGTATCCCGCGAATGCCATGAGCGCGGTGCCCACGATCCACAGCGTCAGCTGCAGCCGGTCTCGCCGCAGCCGCTGTCGGAGCAGCACGCCGAATGCGGACATCACGCGCGACCCTTCAGGGCGCGACGCTCGCGACGGGTGGTGGGTGCCGTGTCATCGCGGCCACCCTCTTCCGCGGCTTCGAGTGTGGCGAGGTCGTCGCCGTAGTGGCGCAGGAACAGCTCCTCGAGCGAGGGCGGGGCGACCCGGAGGTCATCGATGCCGAGCGCGGCGAGGGCGGGGAGCACGGTGGCCGTGCGGTCGCTGTCGACGGCGAGGCGGATGCGGTCGCCCTGCTGCTGGGCGTCTTGCACATCGGGGATGCGGGACACCTGGTCGAGGGTGGCCCCGGCGGGGGTGAACGACACGTCGCTGCGGGTGAGGTGCCGCAGCTGCGTGAGCGTGCCGGTCTCGACGATACGGCCGGCGCGGATGATCGACACCCGGTCGCACAGCTGCTCGACTTCGCTCATGATGTGGCTCGACAGCAGCACGGTCGCACCGTTCGCATGGGCGCGGGCGACTTCGTGCTGGAAGATGACCGCCATCAGCGGATCGAGTCCGCTGGTGGGCTCGTCGAAGATGTAGAGGTCGGCGGGCACCGCGAACGCCGCGATCAACGCGACCTTCTGCCGGTTGCCCTTCGAGTAGGCGCGGCCCTTCTTGCGCGGGTCGAACTGGAAGGCGTCCAGGAGCCGCTTCTTCTCGCGCTGGTACCCGGGGTCGTTCGTGCGGGCGCCGCGCAGACGGGCGAGCAGATCGACGGCCTCGCCTCCGGACAGGTTCGGCCACACGCTGACGTCGCCGGGAACGTACGCGATGCGTCGATGCAGGTCGACGGCACGCTCCCAGGGGTCTTCGCCGAACACGGTCGCCTGGCCGGAGGTGCGCCGGGCGAGGCCGAGCAGGATGCGGATCGCGGTCGACTTGCCTGCCCCGTTCGGCCCCAGGAAGCCGTGCACCTGACCGTGCTCGACGGTGAGGTCGAGACCGTCGAGCGCATGCACGGTGCCGTAGTGCTTGGCGAGGTCCTGGGTGGCGATGACGGTGGTTATGCGCGGGAGC
The DNA here is from genome assembly GCF_001425645.1 of Microbacterium sp. Root322. Taxonomy (NCBI): domain Bacteria; kingdom Bacillati; phylum Actinomycetota; class Actinomycetes; order Micrococcales; family Microbacteriaceae; genus Microbacterium; species Microbacterium sp. Root322. The sequence goes on from NZ_LMCS01000002.1 coordinate 1,456,324, forward strand.
GTACGCCCGATTCATGAAGTTGTGAATCGGGCGAAGACGACGCATGCGAAATCCTCACGGCCCCCGCGTACAGTGGGCTGGTGCCGGAGTTCCCCTACAGCCGCCTGCGCCGCTGGCCCGACGTCGAGGCGGACAACCTCCAGGCGTATGACGCGACCGATCTGCTGCTCGTCGAACGGGCGCTCGCTCTCGATGCCCCGGGTTCCGAGACCGTCGTGATCGGTGACGAGTACGGCGCGATCACCCTGGCGCTGACGGCTGCCGGACGGCACGGCATCCGGGTGCATCAGGACCTCGCGACCGGTCGTCGAGCCCTGAGCCGCAATGCCGAGGAGCTCGGGCTCGCCGGCTTCACCGCACACGAGCTCGACGCCGAGCTGCTCGCCGGGGCGAAGGTCGTGCTGCTGCAGCTGCCGAAGGCACTCGCGGAACTCGAGGAGATCACGGATGCGGTGGTCCGCTGGGCGGCGTCCGACGTCGTGCTCATCGCGGGAGGTCGCGTGAAGCACATGACCCTCACCCAGAACGAGGTGCTCGGGCACCGTTTCGCCCAGGTGCAGGCCCAGCGCGCGGAGCGCAAGTCGCGGCTGATCGTGGCGTCGGAGCCGCTCCCCGCCCCGTCGACACCGCCGTTCCCCGTGAGCGCGCAGCACGACGGGCTCACTCTGGTGGCGCACGGCGGGGCCTTCGCGGGCGCGCGCCTCGACATCGGCACCCGGGTGCTGCTGGAGGTGCTCGGCGCTCAGGCGACGGGGGCGGCGGCCGACGTGCTCGACCTCGGCTGCGGCACCGGGGCGCTCGCGGTCTCGTACGCGCTCGCCCATCCCGATGCACGCGTGACGGCGACCGACCGGTCGGCAGCGGCCGTGGCCTCCGCGCGGGCGACGGCGGCCGCGAACGGGGTCGCCGACCGGGTCGTGGTCACCCTCGACGACGCTGCCTCGGGCGTCCCGGATGCGAGCGTCGACGTGGTGCTGCTGAACCCGCCGTTCCACCTCGGGGCGAGCGTCCACACGGGGGCGGCGACCCGCCTGTTCGAGGCCGCGGCGCGCGTGCTCCGACCCGGCGGAGAGCTCTTCACGGTCTACAACTCCTCGCTCGCGTATCGTCCGGAACTCACCCGGCTGATCGGTGCGACCACGCAGGTGACACGCACGGCGAAGTTCACCGTGACGCGCAGCATCCGCCGTTCCGACACGCCCGATTCCTGACGCCGGGGCCCTCGTCAGGGGGATTGTTGAATACCCGTGCAATTCCCCGGTCAGCCGCTGAAACTCGTGCAGGTCGAGCGCCCGGGATTTGCCCCTGATCGGCCATTTCGTTACGTTGGAACGTGGGCCTGACGGCCCGAAGACCAGTCCGCGACCACGTCCTTCTTTCGATGAGCTGTGCTGCGAAGAGGCGTGGACGTACGGTCGATGCTCTATCGCGGCGGATCCGAAATCCGCCGCCTGTGCCGCCACAGCGATCATGTCGAACGGCCCCGAGAGCTCACCCGGGCGTAACCGAAGCAGGCTCAGCCACCCGAAGGCGAGCCGCGGGGGAAACGTGTCCGAAATCGCTCTCGAAGCGCGCAATCTGTACAAGGTTTTCGGTAAGAATCCGAGCACCGCCGTCCGTCGGTTGAAAGCCGGTGAGAGCCGCGCCGCCGTCGCGGATGCCGGTACCGCAGCGGTCATCGACGCCAGCTTCACCGTCAACCGCGGTGAGATCTTCGTCATCATGGGGCTGTCCGGATCGGGCAAGTCCACCATCATCCGCATGCTCAACGGGCTGCACGATGTCACCTCCGGAACCGTCACGGTGAACGGCGATCCCATCACGGGCATTCCGTCGTCGAAGCTCCGCGAGATCCGTCGCGACCGCATCTCGATGGTCTTCCAGCACTTCGCCCTGCTGCCGCACCGCTCCGTCGCCGCGAACGTCGCCTACCCGCTCGAGCTGAAGGGCGTCGGCAAGGTCGAGCGCCTGGCCAAGGCCGAGGAGATCCTGTCCCTGGTGGGTCTCGAGGGCCAGGGCGAGAAGCTCCCGTCCGAGCTTTCCGGTGGCATGCAGCAGCGCGTGGGGATCGCCCGTGCGCTCGCCGCCGACAGCGACATCCTGCTGATGGACGAGGCATTCAGTGCGCTCGACCCGCTTATCCGTCGCGAGATGCAGGAGCAGTTGCTCGAACTGCAGCAGAAGCTGCAGAAGACGATCGTCTTCATCACGCACGACCTGAACGAGGCCATGTTCCTCGGCGACCGGATCGCCGTGATGCGCGACGGCCGCATCGTGCAGATCGGCACCCCCGAGGACATCCTGATGGACCCGGCCAACGACTACGTCGAGCAGTTCGTGCAGGACGTCGACCGCGCTCGCGTGCTCACCGCCGCGAACGTGATGGAGCGCCCGCGCCCCGTCGTGCCGCACACCGCAGGTCCGCGCACCGCGCTGCGCCAGATGCGCGATGCGTACATGTCGGCGACCTACGTGGTCGGTCGCGACCGCCAGCTCGTCGGTGTCGTCACCGACCGGGATGCGGTCAAGCTCGTGCGCAACGGCGCGACCACTCTCGACTCGATCCTCAAGCCCGTGCTGCAGAGCGTGCGCGAGGACGAGGTGCTGATGAACCTGTTCGTCCCCGCCGTCGAGTCGCCGCTGCCGCTCGCGGTGACCGATGCCGACGGCCGTCTGGTGGGCGTGATCCCGCGTGTGACCCTACTCGCCGCCCTCGGCCCCGGCCCCGGAGCGACCGAGGAGATCACCCTCCCGCTGATGCCGATGCCGCAGGCCGAGATCGATGCCGTGCTCGATGACGGGTGGACCGCCGACCCGGCCGATGCCCCGACCACGGAGGAGGTGCGCTGATGGACGACTTCCGCATCCCCGTCGGAACCTGGATCGAATCCGGCGTCGACTGGATCAAGGACAACCTCGACGGTCTGCTCGACGTGATCTCGTTCGTGATGAGCTTCCTCGTCGACGGCCTCACGCGCATGTTGCTGACCCCGCACTTCGCGGTCATCATCGTGATCGCCGCGCTCATCGCCTGGGTCGTGCGCTCGTGGCAGCTCGCGATCGGAACGGTCGTCTCCTTCGGCCTGATCGTGGCGATGGATCTGTGGATCCCCGCCATGCAGACCCTCGCGCTCGTGCTCGTCGCCGCCGTGATCGCGGTGCTGATCGCCGTGCCGCTGGGCATCTGGTCGGCACGCAACGCGACCGTGCGCGCGGTGCTCAAGCCCGTGCTCGACTTCATGCAGACCATGCCGGCGTTCGTGTACCTGATCCCGGCGATCGTGTTCTTCGGCATCGGCGTGGTGCCGGGCCTCGTGGCCACCGTGATCTTCGCGCTGCCCCCGGGCGTGCGACTGACCGAGCTCGGCATCCGCGGTGTCGACTCCGAGACCGTCGAGGCCGGACACGCGTTCGGTGCCAAGCCGGGTCAGATCCTGCGCGGCATCCAGCTCCCCCTCGCGATGCCGACCATCATGGCCGGCGTCAACCAGGTCATCATGCTCGCCCTGTCGATGGCGGTCATCGCCGGAATGGCGGGTGCGGACGGCCTCGGGAAGATGGTGGTCGAGGCGATCTCGACCATCAACATCCCCAAGGGTGTCGAGGCCGGTCTCGGCGTCGTGCTGATCGCCGTCTTCCTCGACCGCGTCACCGCAGCGCTGGGCGCACCGGGCGAGAACCGCTCCTCGCTGCTGGGCATGCTCGCGCGGCGCCGCACGCCGCGCGACGGTGGTGGCGTAACAGCATCCGCCCCCGCCCCCGAGGTCACCGCGCAGCAGGATGCCGCGGACGAGGCGGAGCGCGCTGCGACCTCGCCTCGCCGCAACGCCGTCGGCGGCGGAGTGCACTGAGAGTTTCACCCCTACGGAACAACACACATACGGAACCGAGAGAGAGAAATCACATGAAGAAGAAGATCCTCGCAATCACAGCAGTCGGCATCGCTGCATCCCTCACCCTCGCGGGATGCAGCGGTGACGGCGCCGGTGGCACGGGCGGCGACAGCAACGCCGACGGCAAGGGCACGATCACCCTGGGCTTCCTGCCCTCGTGGACCGACGGCCTGAGCACCGCATACCTGCTGCAGGACCAGCTCGAGAAGATCGGGTACACGGTCGAGATGAAGACGCTCACCGAGGCGGGCCCGCTCTACACCGGCCTCGCGCAGGGTGATGTCGACATGTACCCGTCGGCCTGGCCCGAGCTCACCCACGCCACGTACATGGAGAAGTACGGCGACGACATCGAGGACATCGGCACGTACTACGACAACGCCAAGCTCACGATCGCGGTGCCGGAGTACTCCGAGCTGAACTCGATCGAGGACCTCAAGGGCAAGGGTGCGGAGTTCGACGGCAAGATCATCGGGATCGAGCCGGGTGCGGGCCTCACCGCCCAGACCGAGAAGATGATCCCCGAGTACGGCCTCGACGGCGAGTACCAGCTCGTCACCTCGTCGACCGCGGCGATGCTCACCGAGCTGAAGACCGCGACCGACAAGCAGGAAGACCTCGTTGTCACGCTGTGGCGTCCGTTCTGGGCCAACGATGCCTTCGCCATGAAGGACCTCGAAGACCCGAAGGGCGCGATGGGCAAGGCCGAGGGCCTGCACTTCCTGGGCACCAAGGGCTTCGCCGAGGAGTTCCCCGAGGCCGCTGAGCTGATCGAGAAGATCAAGCTCGACGACGCACAGTACGGCGCGCTCGAGGACCTCGTGGTCAACGAGTACGGCGAGGGCAAGGAAGCGGATGCGGTCGACGCATGGCTGAAGGAGTACGGCGACCAGTTCGACTGGACCGTCACCAGCTGACCCGCCTCACACACACGCCTCTCAGAGGTTCGCTCCGGTCGCACTTGCTGCCGCTTCCCGGTCCGCCGGGCGGCAGGAAGTGCGACCGGAGCTTCTGCGTTCTGGCGCCGGTACGACGGTCTCAGAGCGGGAGGACGATCGCGGCGATCAGGCCGCCGCCCTTGCGGGCTCGCAGGCGAACTTCGCCGCCGTGGGTCTTCGCGATGCTCTGCACGATCGCGAGCCCCAGCCCGGTGCCGTCGGGGCCGGTGGAGGTGCGGCTCGCGTCGCCACGATAGAACGGCTCGGTGAGCAGCTCCACGGTGGCGGGAGTGATCAGCGCCCCGGTGTTCTCGACCTCGATGATGGCACGACCACGCTCGCGTCGGCACCGCACCCACAGTTCGCCATCCGGCACGTTGTGGCGGATGGCGTTCTCGAGCAGGTTGCGCACGGCCCTGGCCAGCAGCACCGTGTCGCCATCGACCGTGAGCTCGCGCAGATTCGCGTGCACCGCGATCTCCCCGGCGCCGAGGTCTTCGACCTCGCCTTCGATGAGGGTGCGCAGCTCGACGGGTTCGACCTCGTCCAGCCCGGTGCGGGCTCGGGCGAGGGAGAGCAGGGCCGTGATGAGGCGCTCGCTCTGCTCGGTGGCGCGGAGGGCGCGCTGCATGTTCGCCTGCAGGTCTGCCGGCACCGCGCCCTGTTCGAGCGGGATCTCCAGGGCCGTCCTGGTCGTGGTCAGCGGGGTGCGCAACTCGTGCGAGGCGTTCGCCACGAAGCGATCCTGCGCGGTGAACGCCGACTGCAGCCGGTCCAGCATCCCGTCGATCGTGTCGCCCAGCTCCTTGATCTCGTCGTCGGGACCAGGCAGGTCGAGCCGGCGCCCGAGGTCGCGCTCCGAGATGTCCCGCGCCGCGGCGGTGACCTCCCCGATCCGGTCGAGGGAGCGTCGCGCGAGCCAGAACGCGATCGCGGCGGCGACACCGGTGAAGGCCACGAGCACCACGACCGACCACAACAGCAGCCCGCCGCCGACCTCATCCGCGAGGAACGTCGACTGTTGCAGCACCGCGCCCTCGACGGCGTCGATCGTCACCGTCTGCATCGGAGTGGCCGCCGGGAGCCCGGCGGCATCGGCGGTCTCTGCGAAGTACGCGCATCCGGTGCTGCTGTCCCCGTAGAGGAGAGCGCTGCTGTCGGTGAAGGGCGAGACGCCCTCGGGGTCGGTCGCGCTTGCCTCCTGCGAGATCTGAGTGATCGACATCGACGGCACGCAGGTCGCTGCGGTCGTGTTGATCGCGGAGGCGAACAGCGACTGCACCACCAGATACTGCACCGTGAGCAGGGCGGCGCCCGCGGCGATGAAGACTCCGGCGATGATGATCACCAGTCGGGTGCGGAAGCTCATGCGTCTCATTGCGTCCCCACTCGATAGCCGTGCCCCGCCGCGGAGTGGATGACCGCGGGTGAGCCGAGTTTGCGTCGCAGCGTGTGCACCACGATCTTGACCACGCCACGGGTGCGCTCGAGAGGTTCGTCCCACACCTCGTCGAGCAGATCGTCGGCGCTGACGTAGCCGCCCTCCGCGGCGAGCAGCGTCTCGAGCACCCCGAACTCCTTGAGCGTGAGCCGGATCGGGCTGCCGTCCCGCTCCACGATGCGGCGCACGACGTCGAGGCGCACGCCCGCGAACTCCAGGACCGCACTCGCCCGCGTCGACTGTCCGCGGCGACCGAGAGCGCGCAGGCGGGCCAGCAGCTCGACGTACGCGAACGGCTTGGCGAGGTAGTCGTCGGCGCCGAGATCGAGACCCTCGACGCGGTCGTTGAGAGTGCCGGCCGCGGTGAGCATGAGGATGCGCGCCGGATACTCCTGCGCCACGAGTGTGCGGCATACGGCATCGCCGCTCAGCACCGGTAGGTCGCGGTCGAGCACGATCACGTCCACATCGTTCGACGCGGCGGCGGTCAGGGCGCTCGCCCCGTCGCGTGCGACATCCACCAGGTAGCCCTCGCGGCGCAGGCCATCGGCGAGGGTATCGGCCAGATCGACCTCGTCTTCCACCAGCAGCAGTCGCATGGCACCTCCCGTCTCCGAGGGTGCGCGCTGCACGGTTAGTTTCCGGTTAGGCGGCGTCATACCCCCAGCAAACCAGCGCATCCGTAGAACTGACTGCACGTCGCGGATGAACTGCGACCGCGAGAAAGGGAAAGTCATGTTCGACTCGAAAGCACGCCGTTCCATGGTGGTGATGCCCGCTGTCTTCGCGCTCTTCGCGCTCTCGGCCTGCAGCGCCCCCTCCGGAGACGACAAGGCGAAGGATGGCGCGAACGATGCGGCCGCTGCCCGGTTCGTGACCTGCCTGACCGACGAAGGCCAGACGGCGAAGATCCTCGAAGGCGGCCAGGTGGGTCTGCTGATGCCGGATGTCGACGGCGGGGGATCCATGGGCACGCTCAGCGACAGCTCCGCATCGATCAGTGTCGGCGAGGGCGAGGAGATGCCCATGACGATGTTCTTCTCCGACGACGACGGCGCGTGGCTCGCCTCGACCGCGGCATCCGGCTATCCGGAGGAGGGAGGCCAGCGCGCCGCCTGGGAGACCTGCGAGCAGGAGGTCCCCGAGTTCACCCAGCCGGAGCCCGACGTCTCGATGAAGGAAGGGGCGCAGACCCAGATGATCTCTCCCGAGGAGCTCGCCGAGGCAGGACTCGCGTTCGCCTCGTGCGCCAGGGAGAACGGCTTCACCGACTTCGCCGATCCCGACGCCGACGGCATGCTCACGTTGCCCACGGGGATCACCGAAGACGAGGCGCGCACCCTTCTCGAGGCGTGCGCGGAGACCACGGGAGAGATGCCGCCCATGTTCACGCAGGAGAGCATCGAGGCGGCCGACTTCGACTGGTTCGCGCTGATGGGGGAGTTCTTCGACGGCATGTTCGCGGCGGCGTCCACCCTCCCCTCGGGAGGCGACGAATGAGCCGCCGACTGACGAAGGTGCTGGTGCCGGTCGGGGTCCTGCTCGTGGCCGCCGCAGTGGCGCTGGCGGTGCTGCAGCCGTGGAGCTCGGTCGCCGAGTCTCCGGATGACGGCAAGAAGCCGATCACCGCGAAGGCCGAGCTCACGACGCTCACGTCCGATCTGCGACTGAACGGAACCCTGAGCTACGGCGCGTCGATCGCCCTGCCGGGTCGTGGCGGAACGATCACGCGCCTGCCGACCGCGGGAGATGTGATCGGTGTCGGCCAGGCGATCTACGAGGTCGACGGGAGGCCCGTGATCGCGATGCGCGGCGACCGCCCATTCTGGCGCGACCTCGGCGTCGGCGTCGACAAGGGTCCCGATGTCCGACAGCTCGAGCAGGCTCTCGCCGACCTCGGCTTCGGCAGGAACCTGACGGTGGACGACGAGTTCACCGCGGTCACCGAGACCAACGTCAAGGCCTGGCAGAAGTCGCTCGGCGTGCCGCAGGACGGCATCGTGAAGTTGGGCGACGTCGTCGCGATCACCGCCTCTTCGGTGCGTGTCGAGTCGGTCACGGCGCAGCTGGGCGACCCGGCGGGCACGAGTCCGCTGAAGTACACCAGCACCACTTTGCGGGTCGTCGCCAAGCTCACCGATGCGCAAGCGCGTGAGATCCTGCCCGCGACCCGGGTGACCGTGGTCCTCCCGGACGGCACGGAGGTGCCGGCGACGGTGACCGCCGTCGACCCGGGCGGTCAGCCGACCGAGAAGGAGGGGGAGACCACGCCGGCCACCGCGAACGTCGAGTTCGACGATCCCGCTGTGGCGGAGGGGATCGGGCTGCGTGCGGTCAAGGTCGTGTTCGCCACCTCCGAGGTGAAGGACGCCCTGGTCGTGCCGGTGACCGCCCTGGTCGCGACGACCGACGGAGGCTACGCGGTCGACGTGCTGCGCAAGGGCGGCAAGATCGTGCGCGTCGCCGTGGAGGTCGGACTGATCGCCGACACCAAGGTGCAGGTCACGGGCGGCGACCTCGCCGCCGGCGATGCCGTGGTGGTGGCGCGATGACGCCGGACACCGTGGTCGAGCTGGTCGACGTGATCAAGGAGTACCCGGGCAGCCCGCCGCTGCGCGTGCTGCACGGCATGAGCCTCGCGATCGAGAGCGGCGAGCTGGTGGCCGTGGTCGGAGCATCCGGATCGGGAAAGAGCACGATGCTCTCGATCATGGGAACCCTCGACGACCCCACCAGTGGCACCGTGCTGATCGATGGGACGGATGCCGCAGTCCTCGCCGAACGAGACCGGGCGGTCCTGCGCGCTCGCCGCATCGGATTCGTGTTCCAGCAGTTCTTCCTGCTGCCGGCGCTCAGTGCGCTCGACAACGTCGCACTCGGGCTCCTCTATTCGGGAGTCCCCGCGACGGAGCGCTCGGTGCGGGCGGCTGCGGCCCTGGAGCGGGTCGGCCTCGGCGCTCGGATGAAGCACCGGCCGGGTCAGCTCTCGGGCGGCGAGCAGCAGCGGGTCGCGATCGCCCGGGCGATCGTCGGGAACCCGTCGGTGCTCTTCGCCGATGAGCCCACGGGCGCGCTCGACTCGACGACGGGCGAGCACATCCTCGAGCTGCTCACCTCGATCGCGGGCGCCGGTACCGCGGTCGTGATCATCACGCATGATCCGCACATCGCCGAGCGCACGCAGCGGCAGGTCAGCATCCACGACGGGCGCATCGTGAGCGACACCGGCTCACCGGAGATGGAAGAGGTCGCGGCATGAGGCGGAGGGGAGAGCGGATGCCGCGACTGAGCGCTGCGGACAGCATCCGCACGGCGCTCATCGGACCGCGCAGCCGCAAGATGCGTACGGCGCTGTCGGCGCTCGGTGTCGCTGTGGGGATCGCGGCACTCACCGCGATCACCGGCATCGCCGCCTCGAATCAGGCCGAGCTGCTGGCGAAGCTCGATGCGCTCGGCGCCAACATGATCGTGGTGCAGCCGGGCTACGGGCCGGACAACAAGCCAGTCGCGCTGCCGGAGACGGCCGCGGGCATGATCGAACGGGTGAAGGGGGTCGAGCAGGTCGGGGTGCTCGAGAAGGTGCCGGACGGCACCGGTGTGTACCGCAACGACCTCATGCCGAAGAGCCAGGGCAACGGACTGACCGCGTACGCGGCGAGTCCCGACTTCCTGTCGTCGGTGGAGGGATCGGTGGCGAAGGGGTCGTGGTTCGACGAGACCGACCGCTCGCTGCCGGTGACCGTGCTGGGGGCGGCTGCGGCTGCGCGCATGGGCATCACGGAGCCGGGTGTGCGGGTGTGGATCGGCGAGCAGTGGTACACCGTGATCGGGATCCTCGATTCGGCGGGACTCGCCGAATCGATCGACGCGAGCGCGTTCCTCGGCGATCACTGGGCGGCCGAGCACGTGTCGGCTGAGGGCGATGACACGATCGCCTCGATCTACGTGCGCATGACCGACGGGGGCACGGGCGAGAAGGTCCGTGATGCGATCGCCCGTGCGGCGAATCCGTCGTCCCCGTATGTGCAGGTGACCGGACTCGGCGACCTCGCCGGGGCGCGGGACACCGCGGATGACTCGCTGTCCGGCCTCGCGGTCGGACTTGCGGCGATCGCTCTGCTGGTCGGAGGGATCGGCATCGCGAACACCATGGTGGTGGCGGTGCTGGAGCGGCGCGGCGAGATCGGACTCCGACGGGCGCTCGGCGCGCGTTCGGGTCAGATCGCGGGTCAGTTCGTGGCGGAGGCGATCGTGCTCGGCGGCCTGGGGGGCCTGGCCGGGCTGCTGCTCGGTGCCGCGGGTGTGTTCGTCTACGCCGGCATCCAGGGGCAGGCAGCGACGATACCCCTCGTCGTGCTCGTCGGCGGCCCGCTCGTGGCGCTGGTGGTCGGCGTGATCGCGGGGCTGTATCCGGCGATCAGTGCCGCGCGGCTGTCGCCCACCTCGGCGTTGCGCACGGTCTGACCGTCAGCGCACTCCGGAGCGGAGCTCTCGGCGTCGGGAGGAGCGTCCGAGCGCGGCGAAACGCCCCGGCCGGGTCGAGTGACCCGGTCGGAGCGTCCCGTCTCGCTGGGTGAAGATCAGCTGACCTTCTTCCGGTAGGAGATGATCGCGAACACGTAGGCGACCACGAGAATGCCGACGCACCAGGCGAGGGCCACCCAGATGTCGGAGCCGACGGGCTTCTCGGCGAACAACGCCTGGACGGTGTTGACGATCGAGGTGACGGGCTGGTTGTCGGCGAACCACTGCACCGGAGCCGGCATGGTGTCGGTCGGCACGAACGCCGAGCTGATGAACGGCAGGAAGATCAGCGGGTACGAGAACGCACTCGCGCCGTCGACCGTCTTGGCGTTCAGACCCGCGATGATCGCCAGCCAGGTGAGTGCCAGGGTGAACAGCATCAGGATGCCGATCACTCCGAGCCAGGCCCACAAGCTCGCCCCGGTGCGGAAACCCATCAGGAATCCGACGCCGAAGATGATCGCCAGGGTGATGGCGTTCGCCGTCAGCGACGTGAGCACGTGTGCCCACAGCACGCTCGATCGGGCGATCGGCATGGAGTGGAACCGCTCGAAGATGCCGCTCTGCATGTCGGTGAACAGCCGGAACGCCGTGTACGCGATGCCCGAGGCGATCGCGATGAGCAGGATGCCGGGGAGCAGGTAGTTCACGTAGTTGTCGGTGCCGGTGCTCTGCTGGAGCGCACCGCCGAAGACGTAGACGAAGAGGAGCATCAGCGCGATCGGGGTGACCGCCGTGGTGATGATCGTGTCGGGGCTGCGGAAGATGTGCCGCATGGAGCGGCCGGTGAGTGTCGCCGTGTCGGCGGCGAAGTGCATGGTCATGCCGCATCCTCCTTCTTGGAAGTGGTGCCGACGAGGGTGAGGAAGATCTCCTCCAGAGTGGGCTGCTTCTCGACGTACTCGACCTTCGCGGCCGGGAGCAGCTTCTTCAGCTCGGCGAGTGTGCCGCCGGCGATGATGCGGCCCTCGTGCAGGATCGCGATGCGGTCGGCCAGATGTTCGGCCTCGTCGAGGTACTGCGTGGTCAGCAGCACGGTCGTGCCCGTGTTCGCGAGTTCCTTGACCACGCCCCACACTTCGATGCGGGCTTCGGGGTCGAGGCCCGTGGTCGGCTCGTCGAGGTAGATGACCTCGGGGTGTCCGACCAGGCTCATCGCGATGTCGAGGCGGCGACGCATGCCGCCGGAGTAGGTGCCGACCTTGCGGGCGCCGGCATCCGTCAGGCGGAAGGTCGCCAGCAGGTCGTCGGCGACCTTCCCGGCGTCTGGCAGGTGCCGCAGCTTCGCGACCAGCACGAGGTTCTCGCGTCCGGTGAGGATCTCGTCGACCGCGGCGAACTGTCCGGTGAGGCTGATGCGCTCACGCACGCCCACCGGGTTCGCGGCGACATCGATGCCCTGCACGGTCGCGGTTCCGGCATCCGACTTCAGCAGGGTGGAGAGGATGCGCACCACGGTGGTCTTGCCGGCGCCGTTCGAGCCGAGGAGGGCGAAGATGCTGCCCTTCTCCACCTCGAAGTCGACGCCGCGCAGCACGTGCAGATCTTTGTACGACTTCTCGATGCCGCGCACCGAGATGGCTGCATCCGTCATGATTGCTCCTTCTTCTTCGCGTCGTCGAACGCCTTGATGAGACGCGTGCGCTCCTTGTCGATCCACTGCCGCCCGCCGTAGGCCGCCGCGTAGTTCTCGGCGAACTCGACCGGGTCGTCGCCGACGATCGCGCTGACGGGGGTGCCGTCGATCGCGGCGCGCTCCCACAGGTCGGCGATGTCGAGGAACATCTGCACGATGATGTCGCCGTCGGTGACGCCGCCGTAGTACATGTTGTAGCGCTGCTGGGCCTTCGCGACCTCGCGATAGGGCTCGGGCAGGGCGTTGATGCGGGCCTGGGCCTGCTTGTACTGCTTCTTCTCCTCGAGCGATCCGGTGAGCGCTTCGATCCACTTCGCGGCCATGATCAGTTCTCCTTGCTCTGGGTGTTGCTCTTGTTGTCGGTGTGGGTCTGCTTCAGCTGCGCGATGCGCTGCGCGAGGAAGTCCCAGGTCTTCCAGAACTCCTCGAGCTCCTGCCGGCCCTGCGCGTTCAGGGTGTACACCTTGCGGGGCGGCCCCTTCTCGCTCGGGACCTTCTCAACGTCGACGAGGTTCTTCTGCTCGATGCGCACGAGGAGCGCGTAGGTGGTGCCCTCGGCGGTGTCGGTGAACCCGTGCGCGCGCAGCCGTGTGGTGATCTCGTACCCGTACGCGGGCTGCTCGGCGAGGAGGGCCAGGACGATGCCCTCCAGAGTGCCCTTGAGCATCTCGGTCATCTGCTTGCCCATCGGGTTCCCCTTTCGTGTCGGTTGGTACTCAGTGTTGCCGAGTACCGGTACAAAGTAACACCGAGTACCGGTACTTAGCAACACCGATTACTGGGCTTGTTTTTCCGAGAGCAAGCATCGAGACCCATCGCGCGCGTCGAGACCCACGCCCGCGTGCGTCCGCGCCGGTGGGTATCGGCGATGGGCGTGGGTCTCGACGCTGGGGGGCTGGGCGCGGGACGCGGTCAGCTGCGCAGGTAGGCGAGCACGGCGAGCACGCGCCGGTGGCCACTGTCGCTGGAGGCGAGGCCGAGCTTGGCGAAGATGTTGCCGATGTGCTTGCTCACCGCGGTCTCGGTCACGAAGAGTCGCCCGGCGATGGTGCCGTTGTCGAGGCCTTCGGCCATGAGCCCGAGCACCTCGCGCTCGCGGGGGGTGAGCGTCTGCACCGGGTCGTCGGCGCGACGCCTGCTCATCAGCTGCGAGATGACCTCGGGATCCATCACCGTGCCGCCGGCCGCCACGCGATGCAGGGCGTCGACGAAGGAGGCGACCTTGCCCACGCGCTCCTTGAGCAGGTAGCCGAGTCCGTCGGCTCCGGCCGCCAGCAGCTCACCGGCGTAGCGGTCCTCGACATACGCCGACAGCACCAGCACGGGGAAGCCGGGGCGGCGGGCACGGGCTTCGGCGGCGGCCTTGAGCCCCTCGCTCGTGAAGGTGGGCGGCATGCGCACATCGACCACCGCGGCATCCGCCTCGTCGAGCCGTGCGAGGAACGCCTCGGCGTTGTCGACGGCCGCCACCACCTCGAACCCCTCGCTGCGCAGCAGCAGGGCCAACCCTTCGCGCAGCAGGGTGTCGTCTTCGGCGATCACGATCCGCATGGAAGCTCCGCTCTCAGGATGGTGGGTCCGCCTACCGGGCTCGTCAGCTCCAGCGCACCCTCGAAGGCCTCGATGCGGCGACGGATGCCGGCCACCCCGCCACCGGGACGCTCGACGGCTCCGCCCACGCCGTCGTCCTCGACCGTGATGCGCAGGATCTCGCCCTCGCGCACGACCCGCACCGCGGCGCGCGTCGCCTCGCTGTACTTGCTGACGTTCGTGAGGGCCTCGGCCACCACGAAGTAGCTGGCCGATTCGACGGCCGCGGGCACGCGTCCTACCTCGTCCGCCTCGATCGTGCACGGCACGACGCTGCGCCCGGCGAGCGAGGTCAGCGCCCCTTCCAGACCCAGCTCGTCGAGGATCGGCGGGTAGATGTCATGCACCGTGCGGCGGAGCCCGGCGAGCGCATCGGTCGCCGCATCCTGCGCTCGCCGCAGCGGTTCGAGCACGTCGCCCCCGGTCTCCTGGGCGCGCTCGGCGATCCCGAGCATCATCACCACGTTCACCAGGCGGTTCTGCGCGCCGTCGTGCAGGTCGCGCTCGATGCGGCGCAGCTCGGCCGCGTGGGCATCGAGCGCCGCGGCACGGCTGAGGGTCAGGGCATCGACACGGGCGGCGAGGCGCGACTTCTCGGGGGTCGCGAGGAGCTTCGCCGACACGAACGACACCAGCCGTGCGACCGCGGGGATCAGGAACGCCGCGACGATCGCATACCCGAGCGCGAGCAGAGGCTGCGTCGCCGCGAGTTCCCACGATGTGACCGGATAGACCGAACCGACCGGATCATCGGCGGGTGCGAACTGCCAGTAGTAGGTGATGGCGAGGGTGTTGACCGCGGCGATGGGGAGCGAGATCGTCAGCAGCGACACGAACAGCACGGGCAGCCCCTGCACCGCGAGCCACAGCACGTCGCGGCCGGTGGCGCGCGAGAACGCGAAGCGCAGACGATCGTCGATGGTCGACCCCGGCGGAAGCACATGGCCGATCGGTGCCAGCTCCACGCCCCGGTAGGCGCCGACGCGGCGACGGTTCAGATCCGTCCATCGGTGCAGGCCCTGCACGGCCTCGGGCACCACCAGCACGCCGCCGGTGAGGGCCATGAAGGGAAGCAGGACGATCCCCAGGCAGAGGAACACCACCGAGGCGATCGAGACTCCGGCCTCGACGGCCAGATACCCCCACGCACGCAGCCAGCGGCGCATCCATCCGTCCTTCACTCTCACAGTCTGCCCGAGGGCTCGTGGCGGCACGGTATAGCCAGCACCACCATCGATGCGGCAGCGGGCGGGATGGGGTGCCGCATCGGCCGTCCCTAGCGTCGAATCATGACCTTCACACCACTCGCCCCCGCCGTCGACGCGCGGCCCTCCGAAGCGCTGCGGCTGCAGTCCGTCGTCAAGACCTACGGCTCAGGCGCCAGCCGCGTCACGGCTCTGCGGGGCGTCGACCTCGCCATCGCGAAGGGCACGTTCACGGCGATCATGGGCCCCTCAGGGTCGGGCAAGAGCACGCTGCTGCACAGTGCCGCCGGACTCGACCGACCGAGCAGCGGCACCGTGCACCTCGGCGGGACCGAGATCTCGGGGCTGAAGGCGCGACAGCTCACAGCCTTCCGGCGCGATCACGTGGGCTTCGTGTTCCAGGCGTACAACCTGCTGCCGGCCCTCGACGTCGAGGACAACATCACCCTGCCGTTGCGGCTCGGCGGTCGCCGGCTCGAAGCCCGGTGGCTCGACTTCCTCCTCGACGCCGTGGGCCTCACCGAGTACCGTCGTCGCCGTCCTTCCGAGCTCTCCGGCGGTCAGCAGCAGCGGGTGGCGATCGCACGCGCGCTCATCACCCGGCCCCACGTGGTGTTCGGCGACGAGCCGACCGGCGCGCTCGACTCGCGCTCCGGCAAGCAGGTTCTCGACCTGCTCGCCCACACCGCGAGGGAGCTGGACCAGACGGTCGTGGTCGTGACGCACGACCCGGTGGTCGCCTCGCACGCCGATCGGGTGATCTTCCTCGCCGACGGAGCCTTCGCCGGATACCTCGACGGCGCCGACCCGGCCCAGATCAACGACCGCATGAGCGCATTGGGGGAATGGTGATGTCGGCGTCTCTGGGCTTGGGTCGACTCGTCGGTGCTGACCTTCGTCACCACCGTGACAGCTTCGTCGGGGTGGCGGTGGCCGTGTTCGTCGCGAGCGCGCTCGTGACGGGGCTCGGCGTGCTCGTCGAGTCCGGCATGCGTGGAGGACTGGCACCCGAGCGCTACGCCGCGGTCGACGTGGTGGTCGGTGCACCGCAGCAGGTGGATGTGCCGGAGGATCTGCCGGTTCCGCTGCGGGAGCGCGTGCCGCTGCCCGCTGACGCGGTGCGCGGCATCGCCGCCCTCCCCGGAGTCGACCGCGTCGTGGTCGATGTCACCATCCCGCTCGTGCGGCAGGATGCGGGAGCCGGTGCCGCGGATGCCGGATCCGCCGTGATCGAGGCGCACCCCTGGCCGGCCACTGCACTGACGGGCTTCGAGCTGCGAGAAGGGCAGGAACCCGCCGCAGCGGACGAGGTCGTCGTCACCGCCGGAAGCGGGCATGCCGTGGGCGACACGGTCGTCCTGGCTCACGGCGGCGTGCCGTCGGAGTATCGCGTCGTCGGCGAGGTCGTCGCTTCCCAGGCGCCGGAGCGGGCCTCGCACGTGTTCCTCAGCGAGAATCGCATCGACGAGCTCGACCCGCACGAGGGCGCTGCACAGGCGCTCGGCGTCTTCGTCTCCGGGGCAGATGCCGAGCAGACGGCGACCGCGATCCGCGAGGCATTCCCCGGCCTGAGCGCCCGCACCGGCGACGCCCGAGGAGACGTCGAGTTCCTCGACTCCGGTGCCGCTCGGTCGACGCTCGTGTCCATCGGCAGCGCATTCGTCGGCACGTGCATCCTCGTGGCGATGTTCATCGTGGCGGGCACCCTGTCGCTGTCGGTGCAGTCGCGACGTCGTGACTACGCGCTGCTGCGGGCGGTCGGGGCGAGTCCGTCCCAGGTGCATGCGCTCGTCGCCCGTGAGGTGCTGTGGGTCTCGGTGGTCGCCGTGCTGCTGGGCATCGCGCCGGGATACCTGCTCTCGAGCGTGCTGCAGTCGGCCTTCGTGGCAGCCGGCGTGATCCCCGGCGATTTCGCGCTGGCCGTCGGCCCGCTCCCCGCGGTCGGAGCCGTGCTGCTCGTGCTCGCCTCCGCCTGGGGCGCCGCGCGCATCGCGGCGTCTCGGGTGGCGAAGCTCGATCCCGTCGAGGCTCTGCGGGAGTCGACGACGGGTGCTCCGGCGATCGGCCTGCCGCGCATCATCATCGGAATCGTGCTGGCCGCCGCCGGGATCTCGGTGTCGACCGTGCCGCTCGTGGTGCGCGGGCAGATCGCCGCCGGTGCTGCCGGTGGCGCTGTCATGCTGCTGATCATCGCGCTCGCGGTGCTCGGACCGTGGCTGGTGTCGCTGAGCGTCCGACTGATCGGAACCGTGCTGCGCCGGATGTCATCCGCGGGATTCCTCGCCTCCGCGAACGCTGCGGCGAACAGCAGGCGCCTCGCCTCCGCTATCCTGCCGATCGCCCTCGGCATCGGGCTGGGGCTCGTGCAGATCGGTGCGCCGTCGATCATCGCGGCGGAGGCGGCGACGCAGGCCAGTGCCGGTGTCATCGCCGACCTGCGCGTGACGGCACCCACGGGTCTCTCGCCTGAGGCCGTCGACGCGATCCGCGAGACCCCGGGGGTGGGCGAGGCATCGGGGGTCGCGCTGAGCACGGCGGTGCTCGACTCGCACGACCTGGAGGGCAAGCTCGAGCGCACGGAGCACGTGCTGCAGGGCCTGGATCCCCGAAGCGTCGCGCACGCCCTGGATCTGCGCGTGCGGGAGGGGTCGCTGGCGGAACTCGACGGCACCACCACGGTCGCGGTGAGCACGGATGCCGCGCAGGTGCTCGGGGTCGGCATCGGCGGCGCGGTCGTCGGACATCTCGGCGACGGCTCGCCCTTCGCGGCGACGGTCGTCGCGGTGTACGAGCGGGGTCTCGGATTCGGCGACCTCGCCATGGCCGCCGACGCGGTCAGGGCGCACACCACCACCGGTCTCGATTCCTTCGCACTCGTCACGGTCGAAGAGGGCGCATCGGACGAGGTGCGTGCTGCGCTGGGCGCGCGCGGCCTGCTGGTGAGCGACCGGTCGGGGCAGGAGGCCGCCGGTGCGGCCACGCAGTCCCAGAACGGGTGGACGGGTCTCATCGCGCTGCTGGTGATCCTCGGGTACATCGCGATCGCCGTGGTGAACACCCTCGTGATGGCGACGGGCGAGCGCTCGCGCGAACTGGCACTGCTGCAGCTGATCGGGTCGTCGCGAGGGCAGGTGCGCTCGATGATGCGGATCGAAGCCGTGCTCGTCGCGGTGATCGCCATGGTGTTCGGGGTGGTCGTCGCCCTGCCTCCGCTGATCGGCATGAGCATGGGCATCTCAGGGCAGCCGCTGCCCGTGCTGCCCGGGCTCGGATCACTGGCGATCATCGCAGGGATGGGCGCGCTGGCCCTCGTGGCGATGTGGATCGGGACCACGGCGACCATGCGCACGCGTCCGATAGACGAGATCGGCTCGCGCCAGTAGGCCCCTCGGGGCCGGGGGCGTATCGAGTCATCGGTGCGCCCCTTCTGCGTGGGGTGAAAAGGCGGGGTGAATTCTCCGGGATCGGCGGGGCCGCGTGTCGGGGGCCGGGCAGGCTGGACTTGTCCCGGATCGAGTTCGTCATGCCCGAATGACGCTCGGCGGTCGCCTGAGGGGGCGGGGGCTTCCGCGTGCGAACGCGCAGCGGTGAAGCGATGAATGGGGAGACAGTCATGGGGTTTCGTGTTGCCCGCAAGGACCACACAGCCGATGGCCTTCCGTCCGAGCGGCAGAGCCGCTGGCGGGGCCGTGCAAGGAAACTGATCGGCGGCGCCGTGAGTACGGCGCTCGTCGCGTCGTCGATGGTGTTCGTCGGCGGGACGCTGACGGCCGCGCCTGCGGCCGCGGCTAGTCCGTTCCTGTGCACACCGGGCGCGGTGTACGTGCAGAACGCCACCGAGGTGCGCGAGTTCACGGTGAAGGAGCAGGGTGCACCGGGCGACGGCGGCACGCTGGGCTCCTCCACGGTCGGCCTCGACTACTCCAACAACGCCCTCGGCATCTCGTCCAGCGGTCAGTACGCGTACACGGTCACCAACGCCGCCGGCTCGAAGGTGCTCGCCAAGCACGATCGCGTGACCGACTCCACGAGCCGCACGACGTTCACGCTCAACTCTTCTGTGCTCCGTGGTGCTGTGCACCCGGTGACCGGCGTCTACTACTTCGCCAGCGGTACTTCCGTCGACGGGGCCATCAACCTGTACGCCTGGAACGAGAGCGTCACGCCGCAGGCCTACGTGCAGGTCGGCACGCTCCGCCCGACCGCTGACAGCACCGCGTTCGGCGCCAACGGCGACATGGCCTTCAGCGCTTCGGGTCAGCTCGTGCTCGTGGCGGACAACGTCATCTACTCGTCCGACCTTCCCACCTCGCTCGTGCCGAGCAACGCGACCATCGAGGCCAAGCAGGTCCACAACATGGGTGCCGGTGTGCAGGGCAACGGCATCGCCTTCGGTAACCTCGGGCACATCTTCGTGTCGGTCGCCGGTAGCGATCCGAGGATCATCGAGGTCGATCTTCCGCGCGGGCTGACCGTCAACTCGACGTCGACCCCCGGCTTCTCGCCCACCGACATGGCGAGCTGCACCTTCCCGAACACCCTCACCCTGAAGAAGGACCTTCCCGAGGGGCGTCACGCCGCCACCGACCAGTTCGCGCTGCGCGTGCAGTCGCCGGCCGGATACCAGGTCGCGCAGACCGACGCCACCACGCGCGGTGAGCGCGCGGGGCTGCAGCCCGACTACGCGGGACCGGTGTTCACCAACCAGGGCGACACCTTCCGCCTCTCCGAGGCCGCATCCGGAACCACGGACCGCACCCGCTACGCCGAGTCCCTGGATTGCGTGCAGGTCAATTCCGACGGCTCCACGATCCCGGTGGCCGTGACGGCATCGGGTGAGGTGAAGCAGCCTGCCGGTTCGCTCGGCACGGATGTCACCTGCACGTTCACGAACGTGCGCCTCGCGCCCGACCTGGCGCTGCGCAAGACGTCCGACCCCGCAGCCGGCGTCGCCGTGCACGCCGGTCAGCGCCTCACCTACACCGTCGAGGCGGAGAACACGGGCAACACGCGCCTCGACCCCGTCAGCGTGACCGACGACCTGTCCGGCGTGCTCGCGTTCGCCGAGTACCAGGGTGATGTCGCCACGAAGATCGATGGAAAGCCCGTCGCCTCGGGCGCTGCGACCGTCACGGGCGACGACCTCGCCTGGACCGGCGCACTCGAGCCCGGGCAGGTACTCACCGTCACCTACTCGGTGATCGTCGACGCCGGTGTCGAAGGAGAGCGGATCGCCAACAGCGTCACCGCCTCGGGAACCCCTCCGGGCGGTCTCCCCCCGATCGATCCCCCCGCCGTCACGACCGAGCACCCTGTCGCGGGCTACACCGTCGCCAAGAGCTCCAGCCCCGCCGCCGGCACCGTCGTGGAGCCGGGACAGACCATCGAGTACACGGTGACCGGGACCAACACCGGCGCCACCGTGCTGAACCCGGCCTCGATCGCCGACGACCTGTCGGGTGTGCTCGCGCACGCCGCGTACAACTCCGACGTCACCACCTCGATCGGCGGCACGCCCGTCACCACGGGGGCGGCCACCATCACCGGTGACGACCTCGCCTGGACCGGCGCGCTCCAGCCCGGGCAGACCGTGACCATCACCTACTCCGTGACCGTGGATGCGGCGTCTTCTGGCGAGGTTCTGCAGAACACCGTCAGCGGCACGGCCACTCCGACGACCCCGAACCCGGGCGACCCCACCGGGCCGCAGGTGCCGGGCGAGCCGATCGTCCCGCCGACCGCGACCACCGAGCACCCGGTCATCGGGTCGGGCTTCACGATCAGCAAGTCCGCTGATCCCGCCTCGGGCACGGCCGTCTCCGCCGGAGACACCGTCACGTACACGATCACCGGCACCAACACCGGCGACACCGACCTCGACCCGGCCCGGATCGTGGACGACCTCTCCGGCGTGCTCGACAGTGCCGCCTACAACGACGACGTCACCGCCGACCGCGGCTCGGTCGCCGTCACCGCCAACACGCTGACCTGGACCGGCGATGTGCCCCGGGGCGAGTCGGTCACCATCCGCTACACGGTGACCGTCGACGCGGGCGTGAAGCAGGCGCTGCTGAACAACGTCGCCACCGGTACGGCCACTCCTCGGATCCCGGTCGACCCGAGCGACCCCGACAGCCCCACGACCCCCGGAACGCCGATCGTCCCGCCGGCCGTGGAGACGAACCACCCGGTCGTCGACAACGGCTTCGAGGTGACGAAGTCCGCCGACCCCGCCTCCGGCACCGCCGTGCGCGCGGGTGACACGATCACGTACACGATCTCGGGCGTCAACACCGGCAACACGACACTCGACCCGGCGACGATCGTTGACGACCTGTCGGCGGTGCTCGCACACGCCCAGTACGGCGGCGATGTGTCGGCCTCGACCGGTGCGGTCGATCTCACCGGCACCACGCTCACCTGGACAGGAGCGCTCGCGCCCGGCGCCCGCGTCGACATCACCTACACGGTGACGGTCGACGAGGACGCGACCGGCGTGCTGCTGCGCAACACCGTCACGGGAGAGGGAACGCCCCTCATCCCGACCGACCCGACGGACCCGGACAGCCCCACCACGCCCGGCACCCCGGTGACGACGCCGCCTTCGACCACGGAGCACCCGGTGGCCACCCCCGGCTTCACGGTCACGAAGTCGGCCGACCCCGAGACGGGTTCGCGCGTCGACCCCGGCAGCGTGATCACCTACACCGTCACCGGTCGCAACACGGGTGACACCGTGCTCGACCCGGCGTCGATCGCCGATGACCTGCGCGGCGCGCTGGCGCATGCGTCGTACAACGACGACGTGACGGCCACTCGCGGCGACGTCAGCGTGGCAGACGGTGCCCTCGCGTGGAGCGGCGTGCTGCTTCCCGGCCAGGACGTCGTCATCACCTACTCGGTGACGGTCGACGCCACCGCCGGCGGTGAGATGATCGCCAACACCGCGACCGGTTCGGCGACTCCGCTGATCCCGACGGACCCGAGCGACCCGGACAGCCCCACCACGCCGGGCACGCCGATCACGCCGCCGCCGTCGACCACGGAGCACCCGGTCAACGAGCCCGGCTTCACGTTCGCGAAGACGGTCGACCCGGAAGCGGGCACGGCCGTGGATCCCGGTGACGTGCTCACCTACACGTTGACCGCCGTCAACACCGGCCAGACCGTTCTCGACCCGGTCGAGATCACGGACGACCTCTCGAAGGTGCTGCCGTACGCGTCGTACAACGACGATGCCGCGGCCGTGATCGGCGGGCAGCCCGCCGGTGCGGTGACCGTCGACGGCGCGAAGCTCGGCTGGTCCGGCGCACTCGCGGTCGGTCAGACCGTCATCGTCACGTACTCCGTGACGGTCGGCGCCGACGGCGTCGGCTCCGTGATCGAGAACAGTGCGAGTGCGACCGCGACCCCGCCCGGAGGCTCGGTCATCACCCCGCCGCCCGGCACCACGACGAACGCCGTCAACGTGCCCGGATTCTCGGTGTCGAAGAGCGCCGACCCGGCAGCGGGTACGGCGGTCGACCCCGGCAGCGTCATCACCTACACGGTGACCGGTGTGAACACGGGCGAGACGGCCCTCGATCCTGTCGTGCTCACGGACGACCTCTCCGGCGTCCTCGCTCATGCCGACTACAACGGCGACGCGACCGCGACGATCGGTGCCGCCGCGACGACCGCCCCTGCGGTGGCCGGCGATCGCCTCTCGTGGACGGGCGTCCTCCAGGTCGGCGAGACCGTCACCGTCACCTACTCGGTGACCGTGCACGCGGATGCCGGGGGGACGATCCTCGAGAACTCGGCTTCCGGCTCGGCGACCCCGCCGGGTGGGGTGCCTCCGATCGAGACGCCTCCCGCGACGACCGAGAACCCGGTCAACGAGCCCGGCTTCGAGCTGCGCAAGACGGCAGACCCCGCCTCGGGGACCCGGGTCGACCCCGGCAGCGTCATCACCTACACGGTGACCGGTGTGAACACCGGTGAGACGGCGTTGGCGCCGGTGCGCATCACCGACGACCTGTCGGGTGTTCTCGCCCACGCCGCCTACAACGACGATGCCGCAGCGACCGTGGTCGACGGACCCGCTCTGGAGCCTGTCGTGGAGGGTGACGAGCTCACCTGGTCCGGCGCGCTCGCCGTGGGTCAGCGCGTCACGATCACCTACTCGGTGACGGTGAACGGCGACGCCGGTGGTGCGACGATCGCGAACACGGTCGCCGGAATCGCCACCCCGCCCGGTGGCGCGGAGATCACGCCCCCGCCCGTGACGACCGAGAACCCGGTCGGCACCCCGGGCTTCACGTTCGCGAAGACCGCCGATCCCGGCTCGGGCACGGCCGTCGCCACGGGAAGCGTCGTCACCTACACGCTCGTCGGCACCAACACCGGTGAGACGGGCCTGGACGACGTCGCCATCGCGGATGACCTCTCCGGAGTGCTGCGGCACGCCGACCTCCGTCCCGGTGCGACCGCCGTCATCGGCGACCGCACGGTGGCCGCACCCGTCGTGGACGGAACGCAGCTGCGCTGGTCCGGCAGCCTCGCCGAGGGCGAGAGCGTCACGATCACGTACTCCGTGACGGTGCACGCCGACGCGGCAGGGGCGACGCTGCGCAACGCGGCGGTGGGCTCGGCGACACCTCCCGGCGGTGAGACGATCACGCCGCCGAAGAGCTCGACCGAGAACCCGGTGCTGACGCCGCTCGCCCTCACCGGCGGACTGCTGGCGCCGTGGGTGCTGGCGCTCGCGATCGCTCTGCTGCTCGGCGGTGCCGTGCTGCTGATCGTGCGTCGACGCCGGTCGCAGGCCTAGCGGTCACAGGAAAGGCCTCGTCTGTCGCGTGCGACGGACGAGGCCTTCCGCGTCTCCCGGGCGGTGTCTCGCCCGGTCGCCCTCTCACTCGGGGAGCAGACCGTGGCGCGCTGCCTGCTCCATCGCCTCGGTGCGGTTGTGGGCGCCCAGCTTGCGGTAGATGCTGCGGAGCTGGGTCTTGAGGGTGTTCTGCGAGACGTTCAGCTCGTCCGCGATCACCGGCAGAGACGCGCCCGATGTCAGGGCCCGCAGCACGATCTGCTCGCGGGACGACAGCCGTGGCCGCGTCGCGAACGACGGCAACGCGGATCGCAGGGGGAAGGTCCCACGGCCCGTCGGGTCGAGGTCGGCCCGCACGGCGCCGAAGTCCTCGGCGCTCAGGAGCACGAGCGGGGTGGTGAGTCCCCGGTCGATGAGCTGCACGCTCAGCGCCTCGCTCGAGGGTTGCGCGGCCGCGGAGGAGACGCGGTGCAGGGCGGCACTGTGCACCGCCGCCGCCTCTGCGCGTTCTCTGGCCGTCGAGGGGCGCAGGCGGGTCTGTCCCAGAAGTCGGACCACGTCGGCGGCCTTGCCGTCGATGAGGGCCAGGCGGGCACGCTTGAGGACCGTGCCGAAGCGATCGGCGACCGCATCCCGCTGCAGGACGCTCCGGGCCGAGCTCACGTCACCGAGGGCGAGGTGCAGCAGAACGCGCGGCTGAGCCAATGCTTGGCGCACGTGGGCTGCACCCGCCTCCTTCCCTCGGAGGCGCACGAACGATTCCAGACGCTCCAGTCCGGCTGCGGGTTCTCCGTCGTGCAGAGCGACCCACGCCTCGACGGCGGCCATCGTGGTCCAGTGCTCGCTGGTCGCCCGGTACGGCTCGAAGAAGCGGATGTGCCGCTTGGCTGCGGTGACATCGCCGTCCTCCACCGCGAGCATCGCCTCGGCGACATGGTAGAACGTGCTCCGATAGCTGTCGAGGAGCGCCGGGTCCCAGTCACCGTCGCGGATGAGAGCGACATAGTGCCTGGCCTCCGGCAGGTCACCGTTCAGCGCGTGGACCCCGGCCAGGAGGCAGATGCCGTGGAAGGCGTTCTTGTTGCCGTGCGCTGCGGCGAGCGCCGTCGCCTGCTCCCAGATGTGAACGGCGTCGTCTCGTCGTCCACCGTCGTAGAGCGAGATGCCGAGGTGGGTGCACAGGAGGGGCATGTCGCAGGCGTACTGCTGCCACTGCGACTCGGGCGTCTCGGTGAACAGGGCCAGTGCGCGTGCGGCCACCTGGGCGGCGCGCTCGGGTCGGCCGATGGCTCGCAGCGATGCGCTCTCGGCGGCCCAGATGAAGATCCGCTCCGTCGCCGAGAGCGTGGTCCGACGGGCATCCGCCGCTGCCACCGCGATGCGCAGGAGCTGGAGCCCGCGCTGGCGGCGGAGGCGATTGGGCTTGAGGCACATCCCGAGCAGCATGGCCACGAGAGGCTCCTCCTTGAGCCGTGACACCGGCACGTCGCCGAGCAGGTCGACGACGGCATGCCGGTCGCGGTGGAGCAGGCGGTTCCACCCCGACATCGTCACATGCGTGGCGAGGCGCAGGTCGTCGTCCATCGCGAGGCGCAGCCCCTCGAGGGGCATGTCGCGGCGCACCGCCCCCTCCGCCGCGACGCGTCGCAGCTGAGGGACCTCGTCCGGAAAGGTCCGGCGCAGTTCACGGCGCAGCATGCCTCGGGTGAGGGGGGTGAGGGCGAAGCTGCTGCGTCCGTCGGCAGACCAGCGGCCGAAGCCGAACATCTCGGCCTGGTCGAGGGCCTTCGCGATCTCGGAGTCGCCGGTGAGCGCCACCGCGAGGGGAAGGTCGACCGAGTCGGTGACGCTGATCCGCAGCAGTCCCTGCAGGGCCTGAGGATCGAAGGCGCATTCGGCGAGCCGATCCTGCAGGTAGTCCTCGATCACGGTGGTCGCGGCGCGCAACGATGAGGCATCCACCGCGGCGCCGCGCAGCGCGAGAGCCCGGATGAGGGCGGGGAAGCCGCCCGTCGCCTCTCGCGTGGCGGCGGCCGTGTGCTCGTCGACGTCGAGAGCACGACGGATCTCGTCGGTGTCGAACATGAGCTGTTCCGGGGTGATGAGCGTCGTGTCGATCACGAGGTCGAGGCCCTCGCTGTCGAAGGGACTGGGGCGGTTGGTGGCGACGATCAGCCGGGTCATCGCGGCGGTGGCCACGGCACGGCACAGGGCGAACACGCCCTCGCGGTCGACCGCGGCCGCGTCATCGAGCACCAGGGCCAGAGGAGCATCGACGGCGCGCAGCCGTGCCGTCACGGCGGCCCAGCCTTCCTCTCCGGCGGCGGTGTGCGCGGGATCCGCCTCCGGCAGGGCCCGTAGCAGGGCGCCGGCGAGGGCGTCTTCGGTCGCGATGGCGGGGGTGACGGTGATCCACACGACGTGGGACGCGGTGGCGGACGCCCATTCCACGAGGGCGGTCGTCTTGCCCGACCCGGATGCGGAGCGCATCAGCGTCAGCGGTGACGCGGTCTCGAGCGCGGCCGTCAGGCGGGGGCGGCTGACCGCATGCGCCGACACCCGCGGCAGATACCCGTCCCGTTGCACGGCAAAAGACGACACTGCACCTCCCCAGGTCCCGTCCCTACGATATCGCCCGGCGGCTCGTCGAGGTGACGTCTTCGGGGGCGGCTCAGGCGAACAGGAACGACAGAGGCACGCCGATGATGATTGCGACGGCCACGTAGATGAGGTTCGGCAGCTGGAACGAGTGGTCGAAGACGAACTTCCCCATCTTGGTCGTGCCGGTCTGGTCGAAGGCCACGGTGGCGACCTGACTGCCGTTGGCCGGCAGCGTGTAGATGCCCATCGCGGCCGGCCACAGGCCCACCAGGAGCGGGGCGGGCAGGCCGATCGTGATGCCGATCGGCACGATCGCGTTCGTCGCGCTCGACTGGCTGGTGGTGAGCATCGCGACCGCGAAGAGGGCCAGCGCGAACAGCAGTGCACCCAGGAACGCCGACGACCCGGAGACCACGGCTCCGAGCCCATCGACGATGAGGGTCTGGTTCGCGGCGACGAAGGTGTTGGCCAACCAGGCGATGCCGAAGAGGGCGATGGCGCCGACGATACCGGCGGGGAAGGTGGGCTGCTTGGGCACATCTGCCGCCTTCACCTTGCAGAAGACGAAGATGAGGGCGGCGATGATGCCCATCACGACCTCGATGATGACCGTGACGCTGAGGCGCACCGGATCGCCCGCGTCGTCGGTGCCGATGACCGGACGCAGGTTCTCGAACAGGCCGAAGAGCACGATCACGCCGACGCCGGCGAGGAACAGCGATGCCGAGAGCACGGCGGTGGGGGGCAGCTTCTTCTCGTGCGCGTCGGTCTCGGGCGGCGTGATCTGGTGCTCGGCGAGACGCCGCTGGAACTCGGGGTCGTCTTCCAGGTCCTTGCCGTGGCGCATCATGACGAGCGCCGCGACGAACAGTCCGACGATCGACGCCGGCCACATGATGAGCAGCAGCCCGCCGAGATCGACGCCCTGCGGGGCCAGCAGCACCACCATCGAGGCGGTCGCGGCCGAGACGGGAGAGCAGAGGATGCCGACCTGCGAGGCGACGGCCGAGACCGAGAGTGCCCGCTCCGGGCGGATCTTCTGCTGATACGAGACGTCGTAGATGACGGGAAGCAGCGGGTAGAAGATGTTGCCCGTGCCGGCGCCGACCGTGAACAGGAACGACATCGCCGGGGCGAGGAAGACCACCGACCTCGGCCGGCGCCTGATGACCTTCGCCGCCACCGACACCATCCAGTCGATGCCGCCGGCCGCCTGCATGGTCGAGGCCGCGGTGATCACCGTGATGACGATGAAGACCGCATCGACCGGGGCGTTGCCCGGGGCCTCTCCGAAGAAGAAGATGAGCACGGCCACGCCGACCAGTCCCCAGACGCCCAGTCCGATCCCGCTCGTGCGGGTGCCCATGTAGATGGCGCCGATGACGACGAGCAGCTCGGCGATGAGGATCCACACGTTGTCGTTCATGACGAGGGCCCCTTCACGATCGGGGCGCTCCCGGTGAGCAGGGTGGTGGGAAGCTCGGTCTCGACGATCTTCCCGTCGACGGCCTCGACGCGCAGGGCGAGGGGGTTCTCGACCGGGCTGACCGCGGTGACGAACGCGGAGTTCTCGAAGTGCAGCGACTGGAGGTTGCCGACCGCGTACCCGGTGGAGAGCTCACCGCTCAACAGGGAGGCGTGGAAGAGCGGGCGGCGCTGGTCCTCGGCGTCGTAGTGCGGGCAGAAGCTGCCGTGCAGGAACCCGAGTCCCTCGGGCATCACCTGAAGCGTCGGGCCGTAGCTGTCGGTGGTCCCGCCTTCGAACCAGCAGATACCGCCGGCGCTGCCCCCGGTGAAGACCACGTTCGAGTCGGGGTCCTCCCACATCTCGCGCATGATCTCGTCGAGACCCTGGCGCTTCCACACGTCGAGCATGTTCGCAGTGTTGCCCCCGCCGACGTGGATCACGTCGAAGCCCTTCACGAAACCGGCGAGGTCGTCGACCGCTCGGTGGAAGAGGGGCAGGTGATGCGGCGCGCACCTGTCGGAGTCGTAGGTGGCGTAGAAGCTCACGATGTACGCGGCGTCGTCACCCGTGGCGGTGCCGACGAAGAGCACCCGGGGTCGCTCCTTGCCGGTGAGTCCGAGGATGTAGTCGTGCGTCGGATCGTTCCGCCGCTCCATCATGGCCTTGCCGGCCCCTGTTGCCACCACGTGAGACATGCCCCCACCTCTCCGACGAGTGTGAATGCGCTCAACCTAGTTGCGGGCCTGCGGCTGCGTCCAGAGGTCTTTCGTCCACGACGGGTGAGGGGGTCTGGGCCGCCTATGCGTTCTGTCGAGCGGTCGCCACGAGTCCTTCGAGCAGCGCGAAGGTGCGTGCGCGAGGGCCTTCGGGGCGGATCCCGATGGCGTGGGCGAGTTCGAGCGCGAGGGCCGCGTGGCCTTCGGCGTTCGGGTGGAACGGGTCGTTCATGAGTCCCCACGGCACTCCGCCGGCGCCGAGCTCGGCGAAGCGGGCGTACTGGTCGACGAGGATGACGTCTTCGCCGGCGGCCACCTGACGCACGGCCTCGGCGAACTCTCCGATGCGGGCCCGCTCCGGGGCGTTGCGGACGTCGATGGCCGGCGGTGTCTGCAGGACGGGAACGGCGCCGAGCTCGCGCACCCGAGCGACGAAGTCACGCAGTGAAGCCGCGTAGTCGTCGGCGGTGATGACCTCGCGCGGTCCGCCGTCGGAGGCGTCGTTCGTGCCGATCATGAGGGTGACGACGTCGGGCCGCCATGACGCGACGCGGCGATCCCAGTCGTCGAGGAGGTCGACGATGCGGTTGCCGCTGATCGCGGTGTTGAGCACGACATCGCGCACGCGCTCCAGTTCACCGCGGATCAGCTCGTGCAGGTGCTCCGGATAGCTGCGCCCGCCCTGGGTGTGCACCAGGCCGTGCGTGATCGAGTCGCCCGTGATGACCCAGTTCAGCGGTGCGGGTGCTGCGAGCGACGCGGCGATGCGGCGGAGGTCGGATGCGGCGGAGGCGGAGGCGGGGGAATCGGCGTTCGACACGGCTCCGAGCCTATCGGCCGCGTGGCGTGGGTTACCGTGGAGGGGTGAGCCCTGAGTCCGACAGACCGTAGATCGCGGGTCGAGTGTACGTCGTGCGCTCCCCGCATCCCTGTCGACCCTTCTCTCGCCCGCTGTTCCTCGCCCTGAGCGATTCGAGCGGCGTCTTCGTGTCTGGATGCTCCATGCCCTTGCTCGTCCCTGTCCTGGCCCTGGCGATCTTCGCCCAGGGCACCAGCGAGTTCATGCTCGCCGGCCTTCTCCTTCCCCTCTCGGCCGACCTCGACGTCGATCCGTCCACCGCTGCGCTGCTGACGTCGGCATTCGCGGTCGGCATGGTGATCGGCGCCCCGATCATGGCGGTGTTCGCCAGCCGATGGGCACCGCGGCGCACTCTCGTGCTGCTGCTCCTCGCCTTCATCGCCGCGCATGCGGTCGGCGCCCTCGTCTCGTCCTTCTGGGTGCTGCTCGTCAGCCGGGTGTTCGCGGCGCTGGCCTATGCCGGGTTCCTCGCGATCGCATTGGCGACCGTGCGGGTCATCGTCGAGCCGGCGCAGACGACACGTGCCGTCGCGGTGCTGCTCGCCGGCACGACTCTGGCCACGATCGTCGGAGTTCCTGCCGGCGCGGTGCTGGCGAACGCCCACGGATGGCGTTCGACCTTCTGGGCCGTCGTGCTGCTGTGTCTGCCCGCCGTGGTGGCCCTGCTGCGTGATCGCACCCTCGTCGCCGTCGCGCGCTCGCCGCGGATCGCTGTGCGCGGGGAGCTCGCCGAGCTTCGGCGTCGTCCGGTGCTCGTCGCCGTGGTGATGGCCGTCGTGGTGAACGCCGCGACCTTCGGCGTCTTCACATTCCTCGCGGTCATCGGCACCGATGCCGGCGTCGGTGATTCCTGGATCCCTCCGCTCCTCGCCGCCTTCGGTGTGGGGGCCTTCCTCGGGGTGTCCGCGACCGGTCGGTGGGCCGCCGGCATCGAGCGCACCTGGATCCGGGTCGGCGCCGTGGCGACGACCGCGGTGTGGATCGTCTTCGCCGCGTGCGTCGATGCGGTGCCCGGCGTCTTCATCGGTGCGGCGGCCGGCGGCATGCTGTCGTTCGCCGTCGGCTCGGCGCTGATCGCTCGCATCGTCGGGCAGGCGTCGGGTGCTCCGGTGCTCGGGGGCGCCTACGCCACCGCGGCACTGAATCTCGGAGCCTTCGCCGGTCCTGTGGTCGCCGGCATGGCCTACGCACAGAACGGGGCGGCCGGGGTGCTGGTGGTGGCTGCGAGCCTGGCGGCCATCGGGGTGCTCCTGGCTCCGCTGCTCCGTGCGCGATGACCGCCCACGCCCGCGCTCGATGCGAAAGACTGGAGGCATGACTTCGCCTGCGCTCGACACCCTCCTGGCCCGCATCGTCGAGAGCGGACTGCTCGAAGATCCCCTCGCCGAGAACGGCCTGGTCTACGGGCGCGCGAGCATCGACGCGGCGGGCACCGTGGTCAACGTCAACGTCGACCCGGAGCTCGAAGACGATGATGAACAGGGCGACGACGTCGATCACGATGCGTTGATCGCCGCGGTCTCGCGCATCCTCTCGGTGGGGGAGTCGCGCTGGCGCGCGATCATCGACGAGGTGGCCGCCGACATCGACGACGCGGTGGACGACGAGCCCGTGGTCGAGCAGATCGACCTGCGCGACGACCTCGAGGCCACGTCGGTCGTGGTGTTCGCAGACGCCGTGCTGCTCGCCTTCCTCGCACCGAAGCAGTTCCCCGACTCACGGATCCTCGTGCAGCTGGACGACGATCTCGAGGTCGACGGCGTCGAGGTGCGAGAGCTCGACGGTTCGGAGACCATCGCGTTCGACACGCTCGACGACCTGCTCGACCACATCAGCGGTCCCGACGAGAGCGCAGCGCCGGCGTAAGTCCGCTCCCGTGGAGACCGCGAGCCCTCGTTCCGATCCGCCGAAGCGGCGCAGAGCGGCGAACCCGAGCACCGTGCTGTCGGTGCTCGGGTCCGCCGCGGTCGGCGTCGTGGTGACGTGGTGGATCAGTGTCGGCCAGCGTGTCCCGGTGCACGCCGACGCCGACCTCGCCTCCGTCCGCTTCGGCTTCCCTCTTCCCTGGATCACACAGGATCATTCGTCCAACCCGTTCGTCGCGTATCCGCAAGAGGTGGCGCTGCGCCTGACCGGCCGCACCGGGATCAGCTATCCGACGGAGTACGACTGGACCTCGTTCGCCGGTGACGCGCTGATCTGGGGTGGCGTGTTCTGGGTGATCGCGATGGTCGGGATCCCCGCACTGGTCAGGGCGATCCGCGGGCAGGAACGCTGAGTCGGACACGGAGGAGGACGAGCAGGCGATGGACAGGACGGACACCCCCGACCTCGAGGTGCGCGCACGCATCGAGGACTATGCCCTGCTGAGCAACTGCCGCACGGCGGCGCTCGTCTCCCGCGCGGGGAGCATCGATTGGCTGTGCCTGCCGCGGCTCGACTCGGCGTCGACGTTCGCGGCCGTGCTCGGAGACGAGTCCCATGGGCGATGGCTGTTGCGCCCGACCGACCCTGCTGCCGTGAGCACCCGGCGATACGACGAGGACACCTTCGTTCTCGTGACCCGTTGGGAGAGCGCGGGAGCAGTGGCGGAGGTGCACGACTTCATGCCGATCGGACTCGACCCCGATACCGCGATCCGGCGCACCGACCTGATCCGCAGGGTCGTCGGCGTGCAGGGGTCGATGCGCTTCGAGCAGCGGCTGAGCATCCGCTTCGACTACGCCAGGGTCATGCCGTGGGTGCGTCAGGTCGGATCGCCCGGCGAGCCGTGTCTGGTCGCGATGGGCGGACCCGATGCCGTCGCGTTGCGCGGTGCACCCCTGAAGCCGATCGACCATCAGCACCGGGGTGAGCTGACGGTGGCCGCCGGAGAGGTGCGCGACCTGCAGCTGACCTGGTTCCCCTCGCACCTCGAGGTCCCGCCGGCGCTCGAGGTGGAGAAGGAGCTCGGCGACACCAAGGCCTGGTGGCAGGACTGGGCGGATCGGATCTCGCACGACGGTCCGCACCGCGACGAGGTGGTCAGGTCGCTGCTGATCCTGCGGGCGCTGACCAACCACGAGACCGGCGGTATCGCCGCCGCGGCGACGATGGCGCTGCCCGAGGAGATCGGGGGCGTGCGCAACTGGGACTACCGCTACGTCTGGCTGCGCGATGCCGCCCTCACGCTCGAGGCGCTGCTCGCCCACGGCTTCCTCGGTGTGGCCGGGCAGTGGCGGGAATGGTTGCTGCGGGCCGTCGCCGGAGACCCCGCCGATCTCCAGATCATGTACGGCCCGGCGGGCGAGCGAGACCTTCCGGAGCGGGCTCTGCCGAATCTCCCCGGATACGAGGGGTCGACGCCGGTGCGGATCGGCAACGGCGCGGCGGACCAGTATCAGGCGGATGTCGTCGGCGAGGTGCTGGTGACGCTGTCGGCGGCGCGGGCGGCGGGGCTCAACGAGTCGGGCTTCTCCTGGCCGTTGGAGCGCGAGCTGCTGCGGTTCGCCTCCGAGCAGCTCGATCGCCCCGATCAGGGGCTGTGGGAGATCCGTGGTGAGCCCCGTCTCTTCACCCACTCTCGGGTGATGATGTGGGCGGCGTTCGACCGCGCGGTGCTCGCGGTCGAGGAGTACGGCCTCGAAGGCCCCGTGGAGCGCTGGCGTGGGCTGCGCGATCGGATGCGCGAGGAGATCGATCGCGACGGCGTCGTCGACGGCCACTTCGTGCAGCACTACGCGACGACCGAGGTCGACGCCTCGCTGCTGCTTCTTCCGCAGGTGGGCTACTGCCCACCGGACGACCCGCGGATGCTGGCGACGGTCGAGCGCATCGAGCAGACACTGATTTCGGGCGGGCTGGTACGTCGGTATCGCACCGCGACGGGAGTGGATGGGCTCGCCGGAACCGAGGGGGCGTTCCTCGCCTGCTCGTTCTGGCTCGTCGAGCAGTATGCCCTGACCGGACGGCGCGGGGAGGCGGCTGACCTCATGGAGAGGTTGTGCGGCCTGGCGAACGACGTGGGGATGCTCTCCGAGGAGTACGACCCGGTGGCGCAGCGGCAGCTCGGCAACACCCCGCAGGCGTTCTCCCATCTCGCGCTCGTGCGCGCCGCCGATGCCCTGGCCATGACGGAATCCCGGACGCGCTGAACAGCCGCGTCGAGCGGTGCGCGATCAGCGTCTTCTCACCGGTGCGGGCACTTCCTAGGATGTGGACATGGCGGAACCAGTCAAGAGGCGGGATCCTCTGGTCCAGCGTCGGCGGTTCTCCGTCAACGCGGCTCTCGACGATGCCTTCTTCGTCTTCGCCGGTGTCGCCGCGATCTGGCTCGCCTACCTCCTCATCACCGAGGCGTTCTCGTGGGGCTGGTGGGCCATCGCCTTCGCGATCGCTTTCTGGCTGCTCCTCGCCTACCTCGTGCTGCCGAGACTGCACTCCATCCTCACGCGCATCTACGTGCCAAGCTACTTCATCGGGCGCGCCCGAACCAGCGACGGCCTGCTCGGCGATCCGGTGAACCTCGCGGTCCTCGGCACGCAGGAGCAGCTCACCCGATGCATGGCCGAGGCCGGATGGACGCGCGCCGACGAGATCACCGCCGCGTCGACCTGGCGCATCGTGCAGTCGACCGTGCTGCGGCGCAGCTACGACGAGGCGCCCGTCAGCCCGCTCTTCCTGTTCGGTCGTCGACAGGATCTCGCGTATCAGCAGGAGGTCGAGGGCAACCCGGCCAAGCGGCACCACGTGAGGTTCTGGCGCTGTCCCGAGGGGTGGATGCTGCCCGGCGGGCACCGCGTGGACTGGGTGGCCGCCGGCACCTTCGACCGTGCTGTCGGGTTCTCGCTGTTCACCCTGCAGGTCACGCACAAGATCGATGCGGACATCGACATCGAACGCGATCACATCGTCCGCACGCTGCGGGACGCCCACGCCGGGGTGCGCATCGTCATCATCCGCGACTTCTCCACGGGCTATCACTCCCGAAACGGGGGTGGTGACAGCATCCACACCGACGGCGACCTGCCGGTCATCGATCTCCGCCACGTCACGAAGGCGCAGCCGACAGCCGCCATGACGGAGCCCGACGACCAGGCGCCGGTCACTGAGCTGCGGGGGCTGTCGTGAGGCGTCCGCTGGCCACCGGGCTCGGTGCCGTGCTGATGTCGCTCCGCGTGATCTGGGGGTTCATCTCGATCCTCATCTACGTGCTGAACTGGAGCGCGATCAGGGAGGATGTCTTCGCCTCCGCCGATGGTGGCCTGCTGGTGCCCGCAGACGTCGCCGATCTCCTCCTCGTCATCGGTTTGAGCGCGCTCGGCGTCTGGTACGTGTTCTACGGCGTGCTCGCCGGCCTCGTCTTCGCGGGGGCGAACTGGGCCCGCATCGTGGCGATGAGCTTCGCCTCGCTCAGCATCATCGTCGTCTTCTTGGACTGGTGGAACGCCGGGATCCCCGTCACGTTCCAGACCTCGCTCGCCAGCGTCGCCCTCGACATCCTCGTCCTGCTCGCCCTGTCGGCGCAGAGCGCCCGGAGCTTCGCCAGACGGAACGATCCTCGGTTCGCCAGCACGGGCGAGCCACTCGAGTGATGCTGCCGATCGCGCCCGCTTCGTGATGGGGAACGACGGTGCGCCCGCGTCGCTCAGCTCCGGCCGTGCGAGGCGAGGACCGCCGCGGTCAGCTCGGCGCGATACCGGGCCTCGTCGAACGCATCCTCGTGGGGGAGCAGATGCAGCGGCGGCGGGGTGATGGCCAGCAGTGTGTTGACGAGCCCGAGCGGCTCGGGGTAGCTGATGCGCACGGTGCCGGCCGGGAAGCCGTTCTCGCTCTGCCAGAGAGCCAGGTCGTCGCAGAAGCGCTCGTGCTCGGGGAGCCGGATCGAACGGGCCCGGTCTTCCGGCCAGACCTTCCACGCCAGGTTGTACAGTCCGTGGGCGAAGGGCCAGAACAGCTTCTCCAACGCTCCGACGCCCGATTCGGAGACACGCGAGACCGCGTTGACGTAGTTGTTCAGCTGCGTGGAAGCCTCCTCCGGGTCTTCGTCGAGCAGCGCGAGCAGGTACCTCAACTCCGCCTCGTACAGCTTCGGCTGCTTTCGCTCCAGGTGGCGGTGAGCGCGCACCCGCACCGACGGTGCGAGGTCTTCACGCCCGTGCCAGAGGACCATGACCACGGAGGCCATGGGTGCCCACGTGCCGCGGTCCAGGAACTCCTCGGGCAGCAGAAGCGGCACGCGATCGAACATCCCCGCCGCCAAGACGCGTTTGACCGTGGGGTAGGCGTAGTCGGGGGTGGAACCGGTCCAGTTCCGGCAGCCCTCGGCGACGGCGAAGTGGAACAGGGAATCGTTCAGGGCAGGCATGTCCTCAGCCAGAAGCGCGTCGTGCGCGGCCAGCTTCCACGGCACCCGCAGCAGCCCGCGCCACGTGTGGACCTGTTGATCTGCCGGCTTGCCGTCGCAGTAGTCGTCGAAGATCTTGCGGCAGGCATCCAGATACGCGGTCACATCCCGGTAGTGGCCTCGACCCTTCGCGCTGTCGTCGGCATAGGCCTTCATGTACTGCTGCCTGTACGTGGCGGTGATCACTGACAACCCCTCGGAATCCCTCTGCGTGAACCCAGTCTCCATCAGGTCTGCTGCCGGAAGCAGCAGGCCGTCACCGCCGTTTCCGTGCGGCGGTGACGAACCCCACGACGGACTCCGCCCTGGCGATCAGAGCCACTTCTTGTACTTGAACACCCCGAACAGACCGACGGCGAAGGCGACCATCGCACCGATGGCCATCGGGTAGCCGAACGCCCAGTGCAGCTCGGGCATCACATCGAAGTTCATGCCGTACACCGTGCCGACCAGCGTCGGCGCGAAGATGATCGCGGCCCAGGAGGAGATCTTCTTGATCTCGTCGTTCTGCGCGAGCCCGGCCTCGGTCTGCCGGCGGGCGACGAGCGCGGAGTGCACGGTCAGCGCGTTCTCGAGGATCGCGCGGAAGGAGTCGATCTTCTCGTTCACGCGGATCGTGTGGTCGAGCACGTCACGCAGGGAGCGCTGCAGCTCCTCGTCGATGCGGTACTTCTCGGAACCGCGGCGCAGCCACTCCAGCATCCCGTTCAGGGGGTGCACGGCGCGCTGGAAGTTGATGACCTCGCGGGACAGCTCGTAGATGCGGCGGGAGAGAGCGCTGTCGTCGTCGCCGTCGCCGAAGAGCTGGTCCTCGATCTCGTCGATGTCGTTGAGGAGCCCCGCCACGATCGGCTCGTACCCGTCGACGACCTCGTCGAGGATCGCGTACAGCACGGCCTCGGGGCCCATCGCGAGCAGCGCGGGGTTCGCCTCCATGCGGGCGCGCACGGCGGCGAGGTTGGGCGACTCGGCATGCCGGATCGTCACCACGAAGTCGGGGCCGACGAACAGGTGCAGCTCGCCGAACTCGATCGACTCCTGCTCATCGCGGTAGCGCGCGGGGCGCAGCACGGCGAACAGGGTGTCGCCGTAGCGCTCCACCTTCGAGCGCTGGTGCCCGGAGAGCGCATCCTCGACGGCGAGCGGATGCAGGTCGAACTCGCGAGCG